>NZ_PDBX01000001.1:1391654-2783309 GCF_002564105.1 Collimonas sp. PA-H2 | reverse complement strand
AACTGGTCGTACCTGCGTCGGTGCTTATGAAAAAATCGGCCAATTTCAACGCCTTATCTAGCTGCTGTCCGTTGTCGTCCTCTTGCCGCCGGTCACGCTCCATCAACTCAGAAATTGCAGAAGCTGCACGATCTATATTCAGCAGGCGGGATCTCCGCTTCTCAGCAACGCTGATGACGCCGATCAAATGGAAAAGCTTGCGATACACGATCCTGAGCATCGATACTTCATCCGGATGTTTGATTTGGTCGATTAAATAAGCCGTTCTAATTGGAATGTAATCCTGGGGCTCCACGCCTAACCCCTTTTGATGACCGCGCTGAACAACGATTTCCTCAATCGCATGTTCTGCAAGATAGCTACTACTGATTTTGCGCAGTTCGTTGCCACCATCTTGAAGTCGCATAATGCGCCTAACATTTGATGAGTATTCATTGTAAACATTGGCATCGAGTTTTACTGTTTCCTTGCCCAATGCAGTCTCAATGATTTGGCTAAGCTTGATGACATGCACTTCGTATCCCACCGATTCCAGTGCAAGCTTTGCCTCAGCAACGACCTGACCAGTGCCGCATCCAATTGGACCAGCGAATGCCAACACAAGCTCTTGAGATTGACGTGCATCTAGAGTTTCGCGAATGGATTTTTCGCCGGTTGTAGATATTTCAGCTCTGATCTGCTGTAGGTCCGCCATTTTTTTTGCTGGAACTTTGCCCACAGTCACCCGCCCTTCATAGTTGCCATCTATAAATATTGCAGTTTGTATATGGTCTGTTTCCCAACAATAGTCCCACTTATGATTAACTGCAAGAAATTATTGCTAATCGGAGAGCGCAGCACTGGTTGAGCAGACATTATTATTAAGAGTTGTGATTAAGGCAAAAATTAGTATCCCTTATAGGGAATAACTTTTAGTTGCCTGTAATGCATTTTTACGGAATAAAGATGCAAAAGTGGCAATCTATTGTGATAGACTAATTTTTGACAATTAGCAACAAATTCGGTCGCGTTTATCGGCATTCAATATTTCGAGAGGGGGGGCTGTTTTGATTGTTCCATTGCGCAAACGGAAAAAAGAAGGGGATCTGTACAAGCGATTTCCGGATATCGAGAAGAGGTTGGGCGAACTGGACCTGCTTTCGAAGGAGGATCTCGTGGACCGGTGTAAGCTTCCTAAAGGACACTCTCTACATGTCCCCAGCGAGTGTGTTTTGTACTTCGTGCGACGGAGCTCGGCTGCAAAGGATGATGTGCTGTTTGGGCAACTCTTCAAGGTCATCGCCGAGCGGATTCGTCGCGCATTACCTAGGGCTGAAAATCCAGATGGCGTGACCGTATCCTTCACCCGGAGTCAAATTTATGAACAAGTCTATGACAAGATAGTCACGCTACTGATTGAGGAGCGTGCTGGATACGTTGAGCGCCTGGATTTCTTTGAGATTAGCTTCAATGGGGGCCTCGCCAAGCTAAAGCTCGACGCCCAAGACAAGGCTTGGAAGGAAGAAAATCGCAACACGGAGCTCGAAGCCGACGAGGACAGCGGAGAAATTGCTGCGGAAGTGGAAACGGCCGCGGGCTCTTACGATCCCTTCGCTCCAGATGTTCTTGACGATTATATTTACCGGTCTCGCTTAGCCGCAGCGATGGATGAACTATCACCATTGCAAAGAAGGATTATCGAAATGTGGAGTAAAGGCATCCAGATCGACTCCAAGGATCCCGATGCGGTTACCATCGCCAAATCTCTTCGTAAGTCGGAAAAGACCATTCGAACCCATCGCGACCTAGCGCTTGATCGGTTGCGAAAACTACTCACAGGAGGAGGTAAATGATGGCTACTCATCTCCCAAAATTCACGTGCGATCAAGTCCTTGAATCGTTCGCGATGGAACGTGATGTTGACGGCAAGGCACTCCAGCGCTATTTGCAAGAGTATCCTGAATATGCGTCACAGCTTGTGGACCTTTCCCAGGAGATCTTCCGATTTGACATGCAAGACGAAAGTCCTCTGTCCGTAGAAGATCAGATGAGAATCGATTCAGCTTGGTCTCGCATTCAAAGTGCTCCGAGCAAGGCCACAATTGATCCCCTTGCTGATTTGACTGTGTCCAAGTTGCGTGAGATTGCCCAAGCGCTGGAAATACCGCGGCAAGTACTTACCGCGTTCCGTGAAAGAACCGTAATTGTCGCTTCCGTCCCAAACCGGTTTTTGACCCGACTTGCTGACTTAGTAGGCAGCAATTTTCAGGCATTGCATGACACTCTTGCTCAAGCGCCGCAGTTACATGTCCGGAGTTACAAGGCTGACGACAAGCCTCTCAAGGCCGCGCAAGTGACGTTCGAGCAACTTTTGCGCGGCACGGATCTTTCGGATGAGCAAATTGAACGGCTATTAGCGGACGACGCCTGACATGGATGGGGTTGAGATTGGTCGCCAAAAGGCTGCAGCTCTCCATGCACAGGTAGTAGCCGCGGGACAAGATCCGTGGAAGCCGCTGGCGTTCGTACTGGCTGAGGCGAAGTGCCAGGATCTGGATGTCGAATCCTGCAATAAAGGGGCCGTAGGACTCAACGGTGGCCGGGCGACGTTTATCCGTGATGAGAGCCTCATTCTGTATGAACGTGGCGGCACAGACTTCGAAAGCGCGTTTCTCATTGCTCACGAGATTGGTCACATCGTACTCGGTGATGACGTAGATGACGCCAACGACTCTACCCCCTACAACATTGATCCCGTTCGTGCCGCAGAGGCATCTCCCGTGGGAATGGATCGCGTAGTGGACTATGGAAGACGGCAGCGGCGAGAAGTCCAGATGGACCTTTTCGCCCGCGAGTTCTTGTTACCAAGACAGATAGCAAGAGGATTGCATCTCGACGACGGAATGACAGCATCGGATATCGCCAGTAAATTGGGAGCTCCATTCGAGGTAGTAGCTCAACAATTATTGGATGCGCTATTACTACCGCCGATACTCGCCACCACTGATATGCAACAGAAAAAGCTTGAATTGAACGAGTTGCAGGTGATAGCGGCAAATCATAGGGGCGTAGCGTATTTGCTGGAAGCGGGACCAGGTACCGGAAAAACACAAACCTTGATCTCCCGTATTGAAGGTCTATTGGCCGACGGAGTCGATCCGCGGCGCATCTTGGTCCTCACGTTTTCGAACAAGGCTGCGGGTGAAATTGCGGAGAGGGTGGCCCGCGTCGACAGCGTGGCCGCCGCAGCCATGTGGACCGGAACGTTTCACGCTTTCGGCTTGGACCTCCTTCGTCGCTTTCACAGCGAACTAGAGCTCCCTGCTGACCCTCGCATGCTCGATCGCACAGAAGCAGTCGAATTGCTGGAAAACGAATTTCCCAGATTAAGCCTAGAACACTACCGAAACATCTACGATCCCACCAATATTATCGCGGACATTCTTTCTGCCATCTCTCGCGCTAAGGATGAAGTGGTGGATGCCAAGAGATATCAAGACCTAGCTAATGCGATGCTGATGACCGCATCCAACGAAGATGAGACGGTGGCGGCCCAGAAGGCCATGGAGATTGCTAAGGTCTATCAAGGATACGAGCACCTTAAACGCCAAGCTCAAGCTGTCGATTTTGGCGACCTAGTCTGTCTACCTGTGCAATTGCTTGAGGGAAATGATGCAGTACGTGCGAGCCTTCGTGAGACCTACGATCATGTGCTGGTTGACGAATATCAAGATGTCAACCGAAGTAGTGTACGGCTGCTGTCAGCATTGTGCGGCGACGGAAAAAACCTGTGGGTGGTGGGGGATGCGAAGCAATCGATCTATCGTTTTCGCGGGGCTTCTTCTTTTAACATGGAGCGATTCGGAGTCAGTGACTTTCCGGGCGGCAAGCGGAGTCGCTTGAAGAAAAACTATCGTTCGGTGGCCGAAGTTGTGACGGCGTTCTCAAATTTTGCAGTTGGCATGGTGGTCGGTGACGCTACGAGCGGGTTGGAATCCGTGAGAGGTAACAGCGGTAACACTCCTAAACTGGGTCTAGTAAATCAAGGCGATGAACAGGTGGTCGCTATTGCGGACGCTGTGGCTGAAATGCGAGCGGCAGGCTACAGTTATAGAGACCAGGCAGTGCTTTGCACCGGCAACGAGAAACTTTCCGAGTTTGGACAGATGCTTGAACGGCTCAACGTGCCAGTGCTGTTTTTGGGAAGTTTGTTTGAGCGCCCTGAAGTGAAGGATATATTGGCCCTGGTGTCGCTACTGGTAGATCGTCGCGCCATGGGACTGCTGCGGACAGCTTGCTTGCCAGAATTTGAGATGTCGCTAGATGATGTCGCAACTGTAATGACCCAACTGAGCGAGCGCGACATTGAAGAGGTGAGTTGGTGGTCAACGGCAGATACGATCAATGGATTGTCGGTGGCGGGACAGGCAAGTCTGATCAAGCTAAAAGGTGTGTTGGTAGGATTTAACAACGATGCAGCACCATGGACCGTGATGGCCACTGTATTGTTGGATCGAACCCGCATGCTGGCAACGTTATCGCAATCTTCAGCAACGGCAGATCGGGCGCGAGGAATTGCAATTTGGCAATTACTGAATTTTGTAAGGGTGCAGCCCTTTGGTAAGGGGTTGCCAATTTCACGATTGCTGGATCGTATCCGCCGTTTGGTGAAGCTGGGCGATGATCGAGACCTACGGCAGTTACCGGCCGCAGCGCAAAGTATCGACGCGGTGCGGCTAATGACGATCCATGGAGCCAAAGGCCTCGAGTTCTCGGTTGTTCATCTACCGGGCATGAATGTCAGTACGTTACCAAGTGCGGCACGGTCGCCAGCATGTTTTCCCCCATCTGGCATGGTTGAAGGCGCAGATGGCGATGCCAAGGAACTACATCGGTGCGAGCATGAGAAGGAACAGGAATGTCTTTTCTACGTCGCGATCTCGCGAGCAAAGGACCAGCTTCTCATGTACGCAGCCACCCGCAACTCCATAGGATCCCGCCGGGCAACGTCTAAATTCGTGGATCGACTTGGGACGGCGGTAACGCGCTGCAGCGTCACACCATCGCAGCCGGTACCGGCGGCTCCGGAAGACACTGCGATCAAGCTAATAGTGGACGGTGGTCTCAGTTTTGCTGCATACGAGATTTCGCTATATCAATCTTGCGAACGGCGTTTCTTCTACACTTACGTTCTCAAAATCGGGGGAAGACGCACGCCGACCCCGTTTATGCTGATGCACGACGCCGTGCGTACTGTGTACCAAGCCATGGTCAAGGGAGGCGCTACCACGTCCGAGTCCCAAGACGAGTATCTGAACCAGGCTTTCATTGTATCTGGGTTGGCGGAACACGGGTACGTTGGCGACTACCTCACGCTAGCTAAGCATATGGTCAGCTATTTCTCGTCGATCCGAGAAAGTCACACGGCGGAACCGCCGGTCGGCTTAAGCCTGACGTTCGGGGAGGAACGGATCGTAATTCTCCCGGACGACGTTTTGGTGGCCCCCGATGGACGTCGCACATTTCGACGGGTGCATACTGGTCACAAGAGGAAAGACGATTTGACAGAACTTGGCGCAGCGACGTTCTTGTTGGCCGTGCAGCAAACCTTTTCTGATGCCCAAGTGGAGTTTGTGTACCTGTCGGACGGTGCTGTTCACCCGGTGATCTTTGATTCCAAAAAACTGAAAAATGGGACCGATACACTGAAGACTTCCCTTTCAAATATCCGTGCCGGCATGTTTCCAGCAAAGCCATCCAACCGAGTATGCCCCGCCTGCCCAGCTTTTTTCATCTGTGGCGCTATACCTCCAGGGGACCTGCACAAAAAATTCTAAGATTTTTTTACCGGTTTGCTCGTGTCACACCGATGAGAGGGTAGAGCTGGACATTCCGTCCGGTCAAACCTTGAAAGTGTTGCCAAATGGAAGCTGAAAAGAAAGTCGATATCGACAACGTGGGCGAGGCTATTCGCCAGGGCCGTAGTCTACATCCGGCTCACGCCTACCGCATCCTGTTTGCTCAGGAAAACCTTAACTTCCGTGCGATCGAGATCAGCGACCCTGTGCCGCTGGGGCGCCAAATCCTGGCCGCTGCTGGCCTGAATGCCCACGGCGATTTCAGCCTGTTTGCCATCCTGGAGACGGGCGATTTCGAGGACGTGCGCCTTGATGAACAATTCGATCTGCGCAGTAAGGGTGCAGAGCGTTTTGTAGCCTTCCAATCCGATCGCGATTTCAGGCTCACCGTCAATGACGCCCAGGTCAGTTGGGGAAAGCCGGCAATCCCTGGCGTTGTGCTATACACGCTTGCGAAACCTGGCGAACACGAAGCGGTTTTCATGGTCGTTCGCGGCAAGGAAGATCGTCTGATCGATCCCGTCGAAGCTGTGGACCTCACGCCCCCTGGAGTAGAGCACTTCGTGAGCGCACCTAAGCGCAAGCCAAAAATCGATATTGTCGTCAACGGACGCGAAGTCGAAGTCAAGGATAGCCATCAGACTTTCGAGCAGTTTGTAGCAATCGCCTATCCAGGTGAGGCACCGGCGCCAAATATCAAATATTCAATCACCTATCGCGGTGTAGCCTCCAAGCCCCATAGCGGGGAACTGGCTGCGGGTGGTTTTATTGAAGTCAAAAATGGGAGCGTCATCAATGTCGGCCGCACTATTCAATCTTAATTTGGACCTCAAGCGTCTGCGCGAAGAAGGTTATTTCGTGCAGATCGTCGACGGATGTCTGGTAATGCGTGAGGTACCGTACGTCAACGCACAGCGAGAGATTAAGATGGGCACGCTCATTTCTAGTCTCTGCCTGTCGGGGAATGTTACGCAAAAACCGGAGCCGCACACCGTGGAATTCGCCGGCGAGTTTCCATGCAATGCCGACGGAACTGCCATTCAGGGCATTTCCGCTGGAGCGGCGCCGGCGGCCTTAGGAAGAGGGTTAACCGCTCAGTATCTATTTTCAAGTAAACCGGGACCACAGGGCTACAGCGACTATTACCAGAAGATGTCGACGTATGCGACGATCATCTCAGGTCCAGCAGCTGTGCTCAAACCTGGCACGACCCCGCGTGTGTTCAGACAACCGGACTCGGAGGATGACAGCGTGTTTAATTACGTGGAAACTGCATCGGGTCGGGTGGGCATCGGGGAATTGACCGCACGTTTGGAAAGCGAACATGTAGCTATTATCGGAATTGGTGGTACCGGTTCGTATGTGCTGGACCAAGTGGCGAAGACACCTGTTCGTGAAATTCGCCTAATCGATGATGACGATTTTCTGCAACATAACGCATTTCGCGCGCCTGGTGCACCATCGATCGAGATCCTTCGTGGCGCGCCAAAAAAGGTTGATTACTTTGCCGGCATCTATACGAAGATGCATCGCAACATCGTGACGCATCCTGTGCAGATAAACGCAGCTAATCTCCACCTGCTAGACGGTATCACTTTCGCCTTTCTATGTATGGATGCAGGTGAGTCGAAGCGACTGACGGTGCAGAAATTGGAGGCAATGGGCGCATCTTTCGTGGATGTCGGCATGGGTCTGGAACTGGTAGACGGTTCGCTGGGAGGTATCCTAAGGGTGACCGCCAGCACGCCGGGCAAGCGTGACCATATTAAGGAACGCATTTCGTTTGAGGGCGGTGGTGCCGAAAACGTATATGCGTCCAACATCCAGGTCGCCGATTTGAACATGCTCAATGCAGCCTTAGCTGTCATCAAGTGGAAGAAGCTGCGCAGCTTTTACCGTGATTTGGAAAAGGAACATCATTGTTCCTATACGACCGATGGCAATATGTTGTTGAATGGGGATTTGACATGATGCAGCATACCCAACTTGAACCTCGCTTCGTTAAGTCCGTTCCCAAGGATTTGGAGCCCGGGGTGCTCTATGTATCGATGGAGTACGGTACTGCGATCCACAGTTGCTGCTGTGGTTGTGGTCACGAGGTTGTTACGCCGCTGACGCCGACCGACTGGTCCCTGAAGTTCAACGGCGAAGCGATTTCGCTCTGGCCTTCAATCGGCAACTGGAATCTACCCTGCCGGTCACACTACGTCATCGAAGGCAACCAAGTGATTGGGGCTGGTCCCTGGGACAAAGATAGGATCGAAGCGGAGCAAAAACGAGACAAAGTGGCGAAGACGCAGTTTTATGCGAAAAAAGCAGAGCCGATCCAGCCTGTACAGACCAAAATTCCAAAACCTGCGACAACGGTGATTCCAACACCCGATAGGCAAGAAGGTATCTGGGTGAAATTGCGGCAGTGGTTAAGCTAGGTCATCCTCCGCAGTTGCGGTCGGATGATCCACCAATTTTGCTACACCTTCCCTTTCGCTTAACTGCGACGGGATATTAATCTTAAAAGGAATAGAAAATGGAATTTTCCGGCATATTCGGTGCACTACCTGATTTCATTAAATCCCTTGGCTTGTCTGGGACCGTAATAGTTTCAAGCTTATTATTCGCAGCGTTGTTGGTTGCGGCATGTGTTCGGGCAGGATCTAGCCATTTTCTATTTCTACGATTGTGGTCAATCCTCAACGGCAAGAGTCCGATTAAAGATGGAGTATTGACCGATTTTTTTGAAAAAAAAACAGCACTCATGCAATTCAGACTTTTTACCGGCTATCGATTGCGTTCGTTGCCAGTCATGCACGGCGTCATAGAGTTTTCACGGAAGAACGGTATCGATATAGGCGAGATGAAGGCATGTGGAAGCTACTTCGATCCAGAAGCATTACAACTTCAAGAAAAATTGCCTGCTCGATGGGCAGTGGCCGGGAATTTTTCCCTACTAGGACTCTTTTTATTTCTGACAATCATTGGAACAATTCTTACTGTGTCCAATAGACCTTTATTGCAATTTAAGGAAGGGGATCACCGATGGTTCTTCTACAGTAAAAATGTATCTGTGACGACACTTCGAAACTCTACTCACTTCGACGCAGATGACTGCAAGAGCCGCGCGGACGAAATATTGAATCGAACTGGATGGTCAAAAAAAGATGTACAAATAGCCTGCGATTTTCTTCAGCACCCCATTCGAGACAAAGATTTTGATAATGCCGTAGCTGATCAGCGTTGGGCAGCAGGGCTTACAATCTTGTACGGACTGTTTTTGTCAGCGTTCTTTTGGGCTTCCTCCAGAGCAGGATACGCTGCACGGAAGTTATATCGAGTTCTCAAGAAAAAAAATCCCACAAGTGAGGGGCCATTGCCCACTAAATCGTAGCACAACCTATGCCTACTCCTTGCCTGTTGATTTGCACGCGGAATTGATCCGTTCTTGCTTTCGGCGTTGACCCCGCAGTAATCATGGAACCCATGGGCTCTACCTGCATTCTGAACGGCTTCGCTGGATCACAGGCAAGTGCAAAAGTGGGGCGAACGAGGTGCAAATCAACAGCCCATCCCCATATGCCCATACTAACTCGGTAGAGGCTTGAACTGACACCCCCATTTTGTTAGCCAAGTTTTGAGCAAAACCTGCATCGCAGGTCTAAGGAATATTCAAATGAAATCAATCACTTAGCCAGAAAACATTTCCGCAGACTGACAATTTTATCGGGCTTTACGGCCTTTATCTAAGCCATTCGTCTAATGAATGCGGAAACGATTTTCCTGCGGTAGCAAAGAATTAGCATCGTGAAAGCGGTCCCAGAAATGGCCACCGAATTCCTTCGGTTCAAGCGATAGCAGCCATCACCGAAATCAAAGAGACACCAATCTCTGGGGATATTCCGACCTAGCTTTTAGGATTTTCGCACTGTCGCAAAAAATCATCTATCTCACGTTCCTGCTCGGCGCTGAGCGGCTCATCAGCGAATAACTCGCTTAGCTCCTTGTTACCAACTTGCGGCAACAATTTGACAAGCCTCTCGTACACATGGAACTCGATTACTCCCCATTCAAGCAATCCGGCAAGATAACCTCTCCAAATTAGCACAACCGTGTCTTTCTCCCGGTGCCAACTCAGCTGCCTCGTAATACGGTTACACAATTCTTCCTCTGTTGGATAACCATTGACCATTGCTGTCATCACAATTTCCTTGGAATAAATACGGTTCCCTGAGAAGTAATTACAGTCACACCTTGAATTAGCGAGCCAGATGTATTGTCATTACCAAATGCTCGAATGATCCCACGCTGGGCAATATCTGGTGTCATTCCTGCTTGACCTCGCGCATCGACGATAATATTGCCGGATTGCCCGCGTGCATCCATGATTGTACTAGACAGAGATTTTGAGAGTCCGTCCGATGTCTGGTTAGCCACGTTGGACATAGTCTTTAACTCATACTTCGTCCCGTCAATGAGGAAATCAGCTGAGCGACCTGCATTGGTCGCCGGAATTATTTCAACAGTTTTTCCACCTGCGACCATTTCATTTACAAAGCCTTGTTCTGCGGATGTTAGACCATTTGTTGACCCGATGAGTTTTCTAGTGGAACCTGCCTCAATATTTGCCGCACTGGCGGTAGCTTTCTCACCTGTCAGTCCCAATTCTTTCACAATCAAATCCTTAGCTGCTATCTCAGCAGCTTCGGTCCCCACAATCTTCATGCCTCCCACCGCCAGAGCTTTCAAGGTAACAGCCAATCCCGCTTTGGCCAACACAGGCCCAAGCTGCAGCAAATCATCTGGCGAAATCGTGGGCATTTCCAGGCCCTGTGCTTTTGCCTGTGCAATCCCCCATGCCTTGGCCAGTACCGCGCAATCTGCACTACCTGTCGCATCACAACCAAAGGCGCTTTGCTGGTTTTGTATCCAATTCGCCAAGTTTTGGCAATCCGTCCCCTGGCAATGAGTTAGGCCATCAACCAAGATTTGATTACTGCTCTTATCATGCTCTTCGTAGATGCGAGCTCTAGCACAGGCATCAGGATTGGCCGGTGAGTAATCTGCCTTGGCCTTTTCGTAAGCGTTTCGATCTTTGGGAGATAAATAATTATTGAGAGCTTCATTGGCCGCAGCATTCGCTGCCACAGCGGCATTTTGTCCCAGGGCTGCCGCCACCGCACCACCTGCCAGCGTCGACAACGCAGCAACCACTGCAGCATTAGTCTTGTCTGCGCGGTCGGCATCGGTCTCTATACCGAGGGCGCTACCGATCGTTGGTGCTACCAATGCTGAAGTGGCTCCGCCTATTGCCCCTGCGGCGCAAGCATTACCTCCCAAACTGGCTGCGGCACATCCCAACAAGGCGTGACCCAGCACATTAGCCGGACTGTAGGGGTCCGAATTCAGACCAATCCCATTTGCCGCCGCTGCCGATGCATCGGCAATTAAGCCATTTTTAAATGCATTCCCAAAACTTCCCCCATACACTGCCGAATTAATCCCTGCACTAATGCCGCTACGCACCACGCTCGTGGCAACGTAATCCACTGGATGATTGTAAGCGCTAAATTAAGCACACCGTATTGAGAATTATTGGCAAACGCCAGGGGCATTGCGGCGATCAGTTACGATCGGCAATGTCCAGAAGTTGTTCCAGTAATTGTGCGGCCGGTTCCCGCCGGCGCGCTGTCAGATTGTCATTTAGTGTTCGCCATGCTCTGCTGTTTGGCGAAGTTGAATGGCAGCAGGTCGCTGATGTCGGCGTCCGGCGCACGTTGTGGCAACTCGGTCAGGACGTGATGCAGATAAGCATACGGCTCGACATTGCATGCGCGACACGTCAGCACCAGGCTGTAGATGGTCGCACTGGCCTTCGCGCCAGCGACCGAGTCACAGAAGAGCCAGGCGCGTCAGTCGCAACACGCTACGGCCGTTGTCTGGGTCTTAGCGTAAGATTTTTTCCGTTTTCTGAGAGACCCCAACCAAGGAACTACCACATCATTCCGGATACCTCTTAAAAAGGGTGGCAAACGGTTCTTGCTTCAGCGCTTCCTGTGTTTGAGTACGAATGGCATTGCTCGATGTATCGACAAGCTTCTGTCCCTTTCTCAAATCTGCACGAGCATGATCAGCGTCGTTCATACCGTTGTATGCAAGCGCACGATAGAAGTAAGCCCACGAATAGTCAGGCTGATAAGTCAGTCCTTCCGTAAACGCTTCGGTCGCCTCTGGCCATTTTTCGAGTGCGACGAGCGTGAGCCCTAGGTGGTAATAACTAGGCATTCCCGGTGCTGTTCCCTTGCCACTCATGCCCAAGTGATCGTCGAACATCTTTCGCAAAAGCGCCAACGCGCGTTCCGGCTGCCCGCTTTTACGATAAAGGGCAGCAAGCCCAATGTCATCCCAAGCCGTGCGCGCGGGCCTAAGCCGAAGGGCGTCCTCAAAATCTGTCGTTGCCTTTACGTAGTCCTTGGTTTGCGCATAAGCTATGCTGCGCATTTGCAGAAGCGCAGCACGAGTGCCAGCAGGTGAGTTCTGGCTCGTTGCGTCGCACTCCGACAACACCTCGATCGCCAGCACCGGATTCGCGTACTGAGTTCCGTCCTTGCCAAGTGAGAGGTTCTTGATCTTGGCGCAGGCCTGAACTTCCCTGATCGGCGTGTTCTGTGAGGTGGTACACGCCGAGAGCAGCGTAGCGCATACGGCAACTACTGCTAATCGAGACTGCATCATTACGGATACTCCTTTGGCAGTAAATCAGGACGCAACTTGTGCAACAAGGGCGCCGTTACCGAGCCCTGTAGCGAACAGTAGAGGGTACTCGTGCCTAGCGTATCTTCCTCAATTACAAGAACGCGTTCCACCGTTCCTTTCTTCGCGGCAGCGCCAGATTCGCCGCCGGCATGCCAAAGATCCATCGGGTCGCCGATTGATCGTTTCTCCGATCGAGCCCACACAGGACCTGCTGAAACCAGTTTCCTCGCCTCAGGGAGCAGTGCATTTATCTTCTTGGCTACGGCCCCAGGATCGCCTTCGATCTTGAATCCCCAGTAAAGTAACCCACCGATGCCGATGTCGTACGCAATCTCGTTGTGCCAAGCCAACAGGCGAAGACCAGCGACTGTTACAGGGGCCTTGAATACTTGCTCATTGCCTTTTTCCGACAAGGTATCGGGAACCGAGATGGTGGCGACGTCGCCACGATTTTCGACCTGAACGTCGGAACCTAGCAGGTCAGGGTTCTTCTTCAACATCTGAAACAATTCGGCATCGCACTGGGCAAACAGGCGAAGTGCCTCTTCAGACTTGTTCGTCACTACTTTGTCTTGCGCGAAAGAGATCGTCGCATTCAGGATCAGCGCTACGAGCAATACGGAAACACGTTTAGACATCAGTTATATCTTTCTAAAAGGAGGAGACGGACAAGCCCTTCGATCCAAATTATTTAATCAATGGGCTTGCTATTCAAGACGGTATCTGACCCTGGCTTCGTTCATTGCTCTTCAGCAGTTTTTGATGCAAGCTTCCTACACTTGGTAGTCTTCATGTATATACCATCCACTGATGTCTTACGCTATTTTTCAAGTATCAATCTGTCCTCCCAAACATCTTCATATTTTTCAGTAACTAGAAATCTCCAACCGGATGGTAAACCAAGATAAGGAATGATTAGGGGCGCCCACTAGGGAAGCACTGATCAATTCATAATTTCTGCCGCGCGGTCGAATTTTTGGCGACGATTTTTGTCGTCACGGGAATTGCGGCCGAAAGCTGCTCGAAAATTGCATTTTGGGGCGAAATTGCCCCTGTATTTCACGCCTTTCGGCGTTCAGGACGCACTTCGGGTTTCAGTGATCGTAAATCGCCTGCCGGCCAGCACCAAATTTGCAAAGCCGAACAACGTGAACAACTGGGCGGTGTTCTTCGCCAAGCCACGGTAACGGGTCTTCTGATGACGGAACAGGTTCTTGATGACATGAAATGGATGCTCGACTTTGGCGCGTACGCTCGCCTTGAGATGCTCAAGTTTTTCAGTCATGCGACCCAGCTTGTTCTTCGGCAGGGCTTTGCGTTTGGCGCGCTTCATCGCCACGTGCCACGTCACGGCTTTGCCAATATTCTCAATGCGCTTTTCCACACCCTGATAGCCCGCATCGCCGAACGCCGCCACTTCATCGCCGTGCAGCAGCGCGTGCGCCTGCGTGACATCGGAGACATTGCCAGCAGTGCCCACAACGGTATGGACCAAGCCGGAAGCAGCGTCCACGCCGATATGCGCCTTCATGCCGAAATGCCAGTCATTACCCTTCTTCGATTGGTGCATTTCCGGATCGCGCTCACCGTCCTTATTCTTGGTCGATGGTGGTGCAGCGATCAAGGTTGCATCGACGATGGTCCCTTCGCGCATCATCAAGCCCTTGGCAGCGAGGTGCGCATTGATCGCCTCGAAAATCTTTTGTGTCAGGCCTTTCGCCTCAAGCAGGTGACGGAACTTGAGCAGCGTCGTCGCATCCGGCGCCGACTCGCGGCTCAAGTCAATGCCGACAAAAGCCCGAATGGCCTGGCTGTCGTAGATCGCATCTTCAATACCTTCGTCAGACAGGCCAAAGCACTGCTGGGCTACGTACATTCGCAACATACGCGCCAATCCAATCGGCGGACGCCCGGCGCCGGCGACCTTCGGGTAGTGTGGCTCGATCAGCTTATGCAGCTTGCCCCACGGCGTCGCCACATCAATCGCCGCAAGGAAGCGGTCACGCCGCGTCAGTTTCTTTTTGGCAGCGTACTCAAGGTCAGAAAAACTCTTTTGCATGATCGATTCCAGCGCCGGTGAAAGTGCCAATATTGTCTCAGGTATGAGCATGCTCGGAAACGGTCGCGATGGAATAAATCAGTGCTTCCCTAGGTGGAATGTGTTGCGTGCAGTGGCACAAAAAATTGGGCGCTTCCGGCCAGATTAATACTCACGCGGGAACCGGATAGTTTTTCATAAAAATGAACGGATCCTCATACGTAGTAAGTGGGCCATTCATCGTTTTTGCGATAAAAAAATTTTTCCTGATCTAGGCTTGTATACAGCCAATGATTCACATAAATTTTTGTCGTTGATCCATCAAAAATATGCGCACCATACTGGCATTCGGTTGCATAAATTTGACTCCAACAGTTTTCAATGATTTTCATTACGTGCCTCTTACTTTTTCACAAACACAACTGACCGCATTGGTGCTGTAAGAGTTGTCCTTACTATCTTACGATTTCAAAAAATCATAATGCTTGTCGTATTGTGCAAGAGGCTCCATTGGTAACCACTCCATAGGAACATAAGGCGAATCCACTTTGACTTGATAGCCATGCAACCAGGCGATCTTCGAATAAATGACTGCAGGCGTAGAAATTAAATCTTCAGTAAATCCACTCTCGTCATTAGTACGCCCTCTCATTGCCTTAGGAGAAGCAATTTGTGCAAGTACCTCCTCCATCTCTGCAATATTCCCACGCCCCAAAGCTAGATAAAAATGATGATCAATCAGGTATTTTTGCAAAACGCTACTGCCGGGCGGGTCATTGATTACTTTTTCGCAGCGGGCGATTAATTGTTGCCAATCACCGCGCAAAGCCACATTGGCTTGGTATGCCCAAAAATCTAGAGTTTTATGATTTTCCACACGCTTCATGTCGTATGCCAAATCATAGTTCGCAAACCAATTGATCAAAACTTCATTGTTAGATAGAAGTGGTTTCAACAACTGAGGGAAACCTCGCCCCCAATCTGGATCAGACTCTTGCATCTTGTAATAAAGTTGATCTAGTTTGGAAGCAACATAGCACCATTGTTTCAATGCCGGTAAATCATGATATTGAAACCATGCAAACATGGCACTTGCTTGAGCATGTGCCGACAAAGACATTGCACATGCGCGAGGATTTCCGCTACCCTGCAAAATATGTTGCACTGGGTTCTGAATGTTATCAGACATAACATCTACATGAGATTTGACATGGGCAAGCCGTTTCTTTGCCTTTTCAGCATATATTTTTGTATCGATAATATTTTTCATAAAATTGTGTCTATTTAATCCGGACAATTGTAACTTGACCAGTAGCACGATCAACACCCGCAACACCTTTAACTAACGTGTTATTTTTTAATGCCGCGTCCACCGCTTTGTAGGCAGGAGATGTGGGATCAAGTTTAAAAAGAACATTTTGCACCCACTGGTCCGACATCTGCATTGTATTCCCAGCGGCATCTGGCGAGAGCTTCAATGTGCCATTCGCTATCTGCTTCGAATCTAACAAAATAGTGACGGTCCCATCAGAATTCTGGAACACATGATCAAATCCATTATTGCTACCGCCGCCATACTTTCCTCCATCCAACGAATTTAGCCCTTGGCGCTGTCCCACAGAATCCACTAAATTCTCTGTAATAACTCCGCTTGCATCACCTTTTGTCACCACCTGATTCGCCAAGCTCTGTTCGGCAGGAGTCAGGTCGATAATGGAATAACTACTGGCACCCAACTTGGTGGCACTAATCCCACCTGAAGGAGCAGGAGACAGAGGCGTTAAATCAGCAATTGCGGCTATTCCTGAATTAGTTGCAGCGTTTGCTCCTGCGGCAGCCCCGCCGCCGCTTGTAGAGGCATTGCCGGGTGAACTGGTAGTGGAGGGCAAAGAGTTTCCAGTGGGAATCGCATTGCCATTGGCATCTGTATAAGTACTAGTACCAAATCCAGGACTGCCCTTTTGCGCATAAGCACCACTTGCACCAGCGTTTGTCGCGGCACTAACCTCTCCGTCAGTGGTAGCACCAATTTTTACTAAAGTTCCGCCTTCCCCTGCTCCAACTAAACCTTCGGTCAAAGCTCCGGTCACAATTGCTGCGACGGTGGATCCGATTGCTTTCGGATCACCCTGCACCACTCCTATAGCAGTATTCGACAGATTCGTTACAGCCGCATTTCCAGTACCAATTACTCCATTTTTTGCCAATGATTGATTCAGATCGCTTTGCGGTGGAAGGCTACCCGGGCCGCCCAACGCGTACGCGCCGTCGTAGGTCATGAGTGCTATTTGCTTGGCGCCACCGTAAAGCGATGACACAAAAGCTGACGCAGCTGTTCCCATCCACGACGCAGCATTTTTCGCGCCCGTTACTGCAGACTGAATATGCAAAAGTGAAGCCAGGTCGTTGTTCAGTGTTTCGTTCTCAGCGAACTGAGCGGCCGTTGTTGAGTTTTGTCCGGCAAGTGCTGCGACGCCACCACCAGCCAACATAGACAAAGCCGTCAGGGCAGCCGTCTGTCCAGGGCTAAGCGCAGTGGCATTCGGGTCCATTGCCGCTAAAAGATACGGTGTGATCGCTGCGCTGGTGGCTCCGCCAATCGCACCACTGGCACATCCGGTCCCTCCCGCCGCCGATGCTGCACATCCCAAAAGACCGTGCGCAAGTACGTAGCCAGGAGTGCCCGGTGAGATCAAAGAACCATCTGCAGCCGCTTCATTCCCAATCGCATACGCGCCCGCTGCAGCTCCGGCCTGCACCAAGTTATTTTTCAGTGCATTCCCAAAGCTACCACCATCAATGAGGGTCTGTACCCCGGCACTAATCGTACTATCAGCCAAGACTGCTCCGACGCGTGTTCCTAATGTCGCCGCCGTCGAATCACCAGCTTGGGTGACTGTATTGCCTGTCAAACCGTTCCCTACGCTTTGCGCACCAGCCAGGTTAGCAAGGCTGTTCGGATCGTTGGCTTCGCTGGCAATACCCAAACTGCCGTTATCGTAGGTAACCCCCTGCGTTAGTCCCGCCGTCAGGCCGCCAACCGCACCGGCCTTGAAGGTTTGCCCTATGTCGAGATTGCCTGTCGTAGCCAGTTGGGTAAATGCGCTGCTGGACATGGCCCCTACTGCACCGGCAATCGCTGCATTCGCAAAGCCACCAACTGCAAAGGCTGAGCTTGCCATCATGCCGCCCGCTGCCGATGCTTCAACAAAGGTCGCGCCATCAGCAATTGCCGAAAGCATTGTGGTTGCGGCGGCTTCCTCCATCGCACCTATCGCTGCCGCTGCTGCTCCAGCGGTAACGATGCTTAACGCCACCGCTGCCACAATCATCACAATCTGCGTAGTTGAGTCGGCCTTCTTGGTCTGTACCCATTCCTGCTGAACATTATTTTGGGCAGTGCTCTGCGTGAAATTACTGCCGAGTTGCTGTTGCAGATTGTCCAGCAACGCCTGGCTGCCGGCTTGGCTCACGGTGCCATCAGCATTGAGCTGCTGGAATTGACCGCTGATGCTGTTGACCCGATCAACGTTCAGCTGATAATTCGCCGCCGACAAGAAGCCGCCCGGCTGAACTTCAGTGCCGGTCAGTTTTGTGTAACCCTGCTCATTGGTACGAATCGTCTGGACGCCTATATCGGCGGATCGCGCCTCGTTGTCCAACTCACCCGCATTAATGATCAACTGCTGGGCGCTGATATAACCAGTGTTAGTTACCGTACCGTTCGGATTTTGTGCGGTCCCCGTGCCGGTGGCCGTCAACGTCACCTGATTACCCTGGATAACACCGCCGGCCAGTGCCCCTGGCGTGGCTTGCGGCAGATAGACCTGCGGCATCAATGCATTGATGGTGCCGCATTGGAAGGTTCCTGTTGCCTTGCAATTCGGATCCGGCACAGCCTGTTCGACGTACCACAGCATCGGCGCGGTCAGCGCATTGATCTGCTGCTGCGACAATGCCTGACCCAGCTGGATATTGTTTTCTGTCGCGTAGTTGATCGCATTGCTGTACAACACCGCCTTTTGCTGATCAGCCAGGCTCACCTGATTCTTGCTGTCCCACTGTACACCGCTCACAAAACTGGCATTGCCGGTCTGGGCCAATGCAGCCTGTTGCAGCTGCTGACTTTCGGTAAAGGGATCGAAGTAGAACGGCACATTGCCATTCGGCTGCAATGCCGAGGGCAGATTGTTCAGTAACACCTGCGGCGTCAATCCACCCAGCACACTGCTGGCCGGATTGGTGATCACGTATTTCGGATCGTTGGCGCTGCTCTGTGTCGGCAGTCCGCTCTGCCCTGTCGGCGTGCCAGCTGTAAAGTGGAAATTGCCGTTACCCACAGTCGAGGTCGGCGCAGTCGCGAAGCCTTGGCTTCCAATAGCACCTGTTGCCGTGCTGCCGCTACCGTTGCTGCCATTGGCGGTTGTGGTCGGCACCGGCCCCTGCGGTCCCACATTCGGATTAGCGTTCACCTGACCTGTAGCGCCACCAGCACCCGCAGCCTGGTTAGCACCATTCTGGGCATTGGTCGCTGCTGTCGGTACACCGATCGGTCCCAATGGAATGATGTTTTTCGGGGTAGAGCCCGCCGGCGTCATGATTTGCGGATTGGTATAACCGTTAGTGATGTTGCTGCCGGTCAGGTTGACCTGGTAGCCAGTGATGGTACCGGTATTCTGCAGTGAGGCGTACTGACCGCCCTGGCCGTTGACGTTCAGGCTTCCGGCTGCCTGGATAATGCTGTTCGATTGATTCGGCGTATTGTTGTTGACCGGATCATTCTCGCGCACATGGTCGCAAGAACCCAGACTGCAATGATTCTCGACGTGGCTGTGGTAGCTAGTCACCGCCAGCACATCGGCATTGTTGTTCAGGGCGTTGGTGACCGTGATATTGGCATTTTGTCCTGCATTGATCAGGCTGCCGTTATTATTCAGCGTCGCGCTGTTGATAGTGACATTGCGCGCGCCGTTAATGACACCCGCCTGTGTCGTTTCGGCTTGTTCCGTCACGCCGAAGAAATCCTGGTTCAGATCGGCGACAGTCTGCCCGGCAAACGTGGTCTGGCGCGATTGCAGACCCACGGTGCCGCCACTACGCCCGTTATTCAGCGTCGCTGCATTGATGCTGACGTCGCCGTTGGTGGCCTGAATTGTGCCCGACTGGTTGCTGACCGTGCCTGGGCTAGTGATGCTGACATTACCCAAGGCTGCCATGTTGGCATTGTTATTGGTAACGTTGCCCGCGGTGATCGCCAGGTTACGCCCCGCGACAATCGTCGCCGGGTCCTGCGTGATCACGATACTCTGGGACAGCGGATTGAAATTATCACTGGTCGAGAACGGCCCGGTCGGATTGGCCACCACCAGGCTGCCTTGCGTGATCACGTTGTAACCGGTCTCGCCCTGGTTGGTCAGGCTGGCCACATTAAACGTGACATCCCGGCCGGCGACGATATTGCCGGCATTGACCAGGTTGCCGCCGCTGATGCTCAGATCCTGATTCGCCACAATCTGGCCGCGCACGCCCAGTGCCGTGGTGGTGCCGCCGGTGCTAGGCGCCACAACGCTGGCAGTCGGTGTCGGCGTCAGTGTCGGCGGCAAGACATTCGAGGTGCAACCGCCCTGCGCTTCACCTGGGCAAGGCGGACTGGCATCGCCGACAACACTCGTGCCCAGCGCATTCAACTGCGTCATGAAACTGTTGAGTTCGCCCTGATTGACTGAGGTGGCGGTCTTGGAGGTGATGATGGTGTCGGAACGACCGTTATCCAGACTCTGTACATTCAACACCACATTATTGCCGCTGATAGTGCTGCCGCGATTGAGCAGGCTATTGGCGGTAATGCTGGTCTGGTTGCCGGCGGTGATGACGCCCTGCTGGCCATTGGTCTGGCTTTGCACCGTATTTTGCACAGTCGGCAAGGCAAATATCTGCGTTGGCGCACCGCTGTAGATGTAATTAGGGTTGTCGCCGGCAAAGTACCAAGTACCGTTTGGTCCCTCCAGAATGGCCTCAGTCGCCTTGATCGTCCCCGTCGTCAAGTTGGGGCTCAAGTCCCCCAGAGTGACGTTTTGCTGTACGTAAGTATCGGGTTGGCAATTGTCGCCGCTGCAGCCGCCAGAAACCAGGACCGGCTTCGTACCGACCACAGTCGACAGCAACAGGGACGGGTCGCTGATGGTGGTGGTCGTATTTTGCAGATCCACAGGCGCTGCGCGATTGTTGTTCACGGAAGCCGCAGTGATATTGACGTTGTGGGCTGCTGTAATACTACTACCGACATTGGTCAGCACTCCCGACAGCGTCGCATTCACGTCGCGGTTCGCTGTCGTGGTGCCGCCAGTATTGTCATAGCTCGCGCCTGACAAATTGACGTCGCGTACCGCTTCAACCTTGCCAGCATTAGTGACCGTGCCGCCCAGGTTGACGTCACGGTCGGCGTGAATCACCCCGCCGGCCTGATTGGTGACGACGCCGTTCAAGGTGACGTCGTTGCCTGCAATAACACTGCCGCTATTGGTAAAGGAAGCGCCGCTGATGGAGATGTCGCCGGATTTCTGGATCGTCCCGGTATTCGTAAACGCATTGGTCGCCTGCAGATTCAGGCCTGATCCTGGCAGATTCCAGTTGCCGTTCACATTGATCGTGTTCGCAATCAGGGTCAGCGTGCCGTTCAGATCGACTTTACCGAAGCTCGCCGCCGTCGGATCGATGTTTTGATTTGGCAACTTCAGGGTAACGTTATTCGACGCGAGGATCTGGCCGCCAGTGTTATCGAAGCTACCTGCTCCGCCATTGACGGTCAGGCTGACATTGCCGGAGCCCGGCGGCGCAGTAGATACGGCGCTGGTGTCGCCGGCAAACAGCAACCCGCCTTGATTGGCGGCGAAAGTGTTGGTCACCAGGTTCAGGTTGTCGCGCGCCAGCAATGCGCCATTGTTGTTAACGATGCTATTGGTCGCGTTGACGTTGGTGTTCACGCCATAGACCGTGCCTGCGTTGGTCAGGTCGGTGGCATTGATCGTGGTCGTGCCCAGGGATTGCAAGGCCGCGCCAGCACTGTTATTGGCTTGCTTGGTTGCGATATTGACATCGCCAGCCGCTAACCAGTTGCCGTTATTGGTGACACTGTTGGCGCCGTTCAAGGCCGCACTGCCCTTGACGACACCGACATTATCCGTAGTCACACTGTTGCTAGCCGTCGCGGTCAAATTGCCGCCGATGGCGTTCACTGGATGCGGGTTCGCCGCGGTGATGCTGGTCGCGCTCGCCGCGCCGCCCAGCGTGATATCTGTGGCCGTCAGATTGGCGTCATGGCCCACGGTCAGCAGGCCACCTGTCAGGTTGAGGCTGTTTTGCGCGGTGGCTTGCAACTTGCCGCCGACATTCAAGTCGCCGCCGGCCGCGATGTTCGATCCGCTCAGGGTGCTATCGCCGAGACTAGTGGTCACACCGTTCAACGCCAGCGTCTGGCCGGCAGTCGCCGTCAAATTATTGCTGGCGCCGACCGTGCCTTGCGTCGTCAGGTTGCGGCCAGCGTTGAGGCTGACATTTTGCAAACTGTTGACGGCGCCGGCGGCTACCAGATCAGTGCCTGCATTGGCTTGCAGATTGCCGCCCGTCGTCGTCGCGCCGTTCAGGGCGACGTTGCCCTGGGTCGCTGTCAACGCCGCATTACCCAACACCGTGGTTGCGCCCATGCTCAGGTTGTTGCCGGCGGTCGCGTTCAGATTACCACCAACGCCGACCGTGCCGGCCAGCGCAATATCCTTGGCGGCTGTCAATTGGGCACCGTTCGTGAACTGGGTATTGCCAGCGCCAGCAATGTTGCCGCCGGCAGTCAATGTACCAGCACCGTGACCGGCCAGATTACCGGCCAGATTCACATTGCCGTTTGTCGCCGTGATCGTCGTATCTTTGCCTACTTGCGTATTGCCGCCCAAGGTGACGTTATTCGCTGCAGTGGCTTGCAGGCTGTCTTGCGCATTGACGTCGCCGGCGACGGTCAAATTGCCGTGCTGGCTTTGCAGAACGGCTGCGTTTTGGGCATAGACCTGGCCGCCGAGCGTGACGTCTCCTGCCGCGGTCGCGTTCAATCCGGACAAGGCCAGCACGCTGCCGGTCGTGCTCAACGTGCCGTTTTGCGCCGTCAGGTTCGTGTCGCCCAGAGCGATCACCGTACCGCCGACACCCAGATTACGGGTCGCGTTCAAGGTCGTCGCGCCGTTCGACAGCGTACCGCCAGTGACAGCGATGTCGCGTCCGGCATTGACTTGCAGCTTACCCGTAGTCTGGGTCTGACCACCCAAGGTCGCGTCGTTGCTGGCTGCAATCGTCAAATTGCCGCCGCTGGCGTTGCCGACGGTGGTCGGACCGGACAAGCTGACGTTGGCTCCTTGCAAATTGGCGCTGCCGCCCGTATTGCCGCCAGCGGTCACCGCTGCCAACGAGACATTCTGGCCGGCAGTCGCCGTTAAACTACCGCCTGTTTGCAGCAGGCCGCCAATCGCGATCGCCTGCCCTGCTGTCAACGTTGTATCAGTCAGCGCTGTCAATTTACCGGTGCCGGTGATGTTTTGTCCTGCCTGTACTTGCGCCGTACCACCGGAAGTCAGGTCGCCGTTGAGCGCAACACTGCCGTTCGTTGCTGTGATGTTGGCATTGCCGCCGGACTGCGTACTGCCGCCCAAAGTGACGTTGTTCCCTGCAGTCGCATTGACCTGCTGTTGCGCCGCCAGCGTGCCGCCAACGTTGATGCTGCCGTTCTGGCTTTGCAGCTGGGCGCTTTGCGCCGCATAGACCTGGCCGCCCAGATTGGCGTCCGTATTGGATAGAACGTTGACGTTGCCACTGGAACTGACCACGTTGCCAGTCGTCGTGACGCTGCCTTGTTTGCCTTGCAAGCTCAAATCGCCCACCGCGCCGGCCGTGCCGTTGATGGTCAGATTGCGTGTGGCTGCTAATGCCAGTGTCGTGGCGCTGGTGATGCTGCCATCGATCGTGATGTCGCGTGCGGCATTCAGTGTTGTCACGTTCGGCGCAGTCACGCTGCCGCCCAGAATAATATCGCCGGTGCCATCATGACCCAGCGCGGTCAGGTTGAGCGCATTGCCAGCCTGGAGCTTGCCGCCCAGGTTGATCGAGTTACCCGCCGTGGCCGTGATGCTGTTGTCCGCTACCGCTCCGCCGAAGCCTGTGATATTGCCGCCGGCCTGCAGATTGACGTTCTGATGGGACTGCAGGCTGCCATTGGTCTGTACATTGCCGTTCGCGGCAATCGTGACGCCCTGCTCGCCCAGGCTATCGCCATTGGCCGTGACATTACCAGTCGACGTAATGTCGACGGTAGTCTTACCGTAGGTGGTGCCGACCCGGACATCGCCATTCGCATCAATTGACGTTGCCCCGATGCTAGAGGTCAGCGTACCGTCGTTGCGCACCCCCAGTCCTTGGCTGGTGCTAATAATTTTGATCTGGCCCGCCGTCATCGCGCCGAAGGCACTGGCGTCGATTTGCAGGGCGTTTTGTGCGGCAGTATTGCTCGCGGCCGTATTGGCGCCGTTGCTGCTCACCTGGTAATCGCTGCCGGCCCTACCCTGTCCCGCCTGGGACTGGGCGACAACCTGCTGGCCGCTAATGAGATTGATTTGCTGGCCAGCATACAGTGGCGCATTGACGCCAATGCTGCCGGCGATCAGATCAATCGCCCCCACAGTCCCCTCGATACCGGCGCCCGGCTTGCCGTCGGCACCAGGCAGACCTTCGATCTGGATATGGCCACCCTGTACGTTGTAGGCCAGCGCCGAGGCATTGTCGAACGATGTAGCCGTGCCACCGGGTCCGCTCAAGAACTGCGGCGTACCTGTGGTCAAGGTAAAATGCGGCGCGTTCGTCACGCCGCAACTTGTACAATTGACACCATTTGGATTTATTACGATCACCGACGCGGGGGCGCCAAACACCTCAATCGTGCCATTAATATTGCTGGGACTTCCCTGGCTGGTGACCTGGTTGATAATCTGGGTAGCGGTCCGACCGCTGAGCAAGGGATTGGCTGAAACATTCCCGCCCAACAAACTCCCGCCTGATGTCAAACTATTATTTAAAATCAAGCCAACGACGTCGACGTTGAAAGCAGAATATTGATTTAAAGAAATGCCTTGTGCATTCGGCTGGGTGATATTGACAACCGGAACCGCACCGCTAGGCCCCGTACTGCTGGTGATTTGCGGCTGAAACCGGATCGGCGCGTTGGGATCCGTGATCGGGCCGGCCATGGCGCTGCGTGGACCAAATTGTACCGACGGTAGAGCGGCTTCCGCATTGGCCAAGAGCACGCGGGTAATGCCAGGAATCTGCCGCTCCAGCTGTGCTTGCAGCGGCGCCCAATTACCGCTTTGCTGTGCCTGCTGCAGACCTTGCTTCAACTGGCCGGCAAAAAATTGCCAGTCGACCGCCGAGTTTCTGGCTTGCTGCGTCTCTTCGCTGACAGCTAATTGTGCCGCCGACTGCGTGGCGTTATGCCAGCTCACCTGCAGCGGCGCCAGCCACAATGTCATTGCGACCGTCGCGGCAACTGCACGCTGCCATAACCGTACTTGCGGCGCTCCGTCTTGCGACAAGCCGATGCCGCCCTGCTCCATCGATCCGGATCGATCAACTGGCGGCTCAAGGCGTAATGCGGTGGACAGACGCGATTGATCCAGACGAGACAGCAATTGACGGAGCGAGCGATTCATAGATTTTCCTGACTTATTATTTTTTGCCGAGTTACTGTGCTTGCGCCACCGGTGTTGCCGGCAGCATCAACAAGGCTTTTTTCTTCAGCTCATTGCTACAATCTTTGGCATATCCCTGCAATACCTCTTTGACCCAGGCGCCCTGATCCGCCACCATGGCGTCGAAGGATTGCTTTTGCTCGTCCTTTTCCGGCATACGTTTGCAGAAACCTTCGGCGATGACCGTCTTGCGCCTGGTATCAATCAAACGCATCCGCGCCGTGTAAAGAATCCGATAACTGTCCCAGTTCACCGGGTAGTACATATAGCTCCAGTTAATGGTTTTGACGTCCATCACCAGATCGCTTGCCCCATACTGTTTGACAATTGCGCCGATGTCGTCATCCGACAGCGTGCCATCGGTGGCGACAACGGTTTTAGTTTGATATTTATTACCAAGCGCATCCGCCAGCTGCCTACCGATATTTTCAGCAGGATCAGCAATGCTGTTGTCCTTCACAAAACTATTACCGGCGTTGATCATGGCGATAGCACCAAACATGCCAAATGCGGCCTTGGTCGGCGTTATTGCCGAAAAATCAGGAGTTGCGTAACGACTCACCGCAACGGTCTTGCCACTGATAGTATTCATTTCGCTCGACACCAACGGCTGCTCGCGCAGCGTGGTGCAAGCTCCCAAAAGGCTGGACAACGCCATCCCTAATGCTATTTTTGTTATTGCTTTCATGCTTACTCACTCCCTGAGTTATTTTTTTTGATGCGACGTCACTGAGGCCGTCATGAGCAACAAAGACGACTGGCAGTCAACATCGCCTGTACAGCTCTGGCTTTTCCCGAATGAGAAGTCGCTAGTTTTGAATTTTATGCTTCCGAGCTACGTCGCTTAGCGAGGTGCAGCACCACTGATAGATTTCAAGTACCAGCAAGCGCACAAGCGGGATGCACGACAACGTCACCAAGACGAAATAGATTTTCAATTGCTGCTCCTGCAGGCGAATGTGCGCTCTGCATAAATTTGCGACACTGCTGATGCTTGTCGTCGTGCGGTCCGACTGATCTGCCCGCGCGCGTAAAACACAGCCACGATTTTGCGCATTGTTTCTATGTAAACAATTTCTCAAAATCGATTCTACAAAAACAAGTGCCCCGCAAAGAAAGAAGTTCCGTGATAACCCGGGGGAATTTTCAATCGTTTGCAATCCGTTGCGCCCGGACCACTGCCCGCGATTGTCACTATTTGTTAAGTAGTGACAGATTGGCGATTTACTTTGCCTTTACCTGGTGCGACGCAACGGGAGGCAAAATGGCGTACAGAAAACCGTAGGTGAACAGCACCGACAACACGATCGCCACGACGGCGATGCGAATGGCCCCGCGCGGCCGCGCTGAGCCGCTGCTCAGCTCTTCTTGCGCGGCCCGCCGATAGGCGTCATCGGAAAATCCGTTCACACCACGCAGCCCGGTTGGATCGTCTTTTTTCATGGCGACAATCCTGCGTTACTGCTTGATCTTGGCCTGCTTCACCAGGTTGCTGACAACGGCAATCGTCGCCTTTTCCAGCGCGGCCGCTTCCTGCTGCTGGCGCAATACCGCTTTTACGTCGTCATATTTGGGGACCACTGTCGGACGTACTTGCTCCAGCTTGAGAATGAAATAGGCGTTGTTCCAATTCACCGGTGTCAACGTCACACCGCCGGCCGGCAAAGCGGTCAATGCCTGCGCAATCGGCAACGGCAGATTCTGTGTATGCCCTTCCTGCGCCGGCGTCTTAAAACTGATCCAGTCTAGGTCGCCGCCACGTACCTTGTTCTGCGCCAGGCTGACCTGCTGCGCCAGTTGCGCGAAATCGGCGCCTGCCTTCAACTTGGTCAACACATCGGCCGCAGTAGCAGCGTCGCCTACCTGGATCAAACGCGACTTGTATTCCTTGTCGCCCAGGCTAGCCACGATATTGTTGAACTGGGCCCGTACCTGCTCTTCAGTGACGGGCGCTGGCTTGATGACATCGCGTAAGTACAACTGGGTGATGGTCGCGTCCTTGGCCTCTTGCATGGCTTGTTTCACTTCCGGTCGGTTGTCGTAGGCGTGTGTTTTTTCTGCGTCCTGACGGAACAGCTCGCGCGATACCAGCTGATTTTTTAGGGCAGCACGCAGATTCGGGCTGTCAGGCAATCCGGATTGCTGGATGGCGCGCTGCAACTGCGCATCGGTAATAGCGACATTGTTGACCTTGGCGATCACGCCAGGACCCAGATTACTGGCCGGTGCTGGGGCGCTCACAGGCACAGCTGCCGTTTGTGCGTACGCACCTGGTGCGACGACGGCGGCAGCGAGACTGCACGCCACCAGCAAGGGTTGGAGTTGACGATAAGTGGATGCATAAGACATGACATTTCCTTTATGTGATCAATAACAAAATTTCAATATGCCCAATTCAAACTCGCCAGCAATAAGGTGCTTTTGGGCGGCGAGTTGTCCGGTTGTACTAAGGGGCGCGCCAGCAACACTTCCCCGCTAAAACGCTGCTTGCCGACGGTGGCTTGCATGCGCGCACCGAATCCGGCGCCGACCAGCTGCTGCCAGGTGCCTTGCGCGATCAGTTCCGTGCGGCCCATATCCAGAAAAACATACGGCTCAAAATGAATGCCGGCGAATTCAGGTGCATTGGCCCAGGCCACGTCATTACGCAAGGTCAGGCCGCGATCGCCACTGGCGCCGCTGTTGTCCTGGAAACCACGTACCGAGGACATGCCGCCCGCAAAGATTTGTTCGGAACCGAACAGCGCTTGTTTGCTCCACTGCGCATTCAATTGGGCACGCCAGTTCCACGCCGTGGCGCCGATTTTGCCAATGGGTAGCGACAAGGTTGCCGTGGTATCGAGCTTGGTGAACTGGCTGTGGGCGTCGCCACTCGCGATACCTGGGGCATCCGAGCTGGCGTCCAGTGCATGCAAGCCCCGCGACAGCCCGACATCGAGCGTCCAGCTGGCCTGCTGCTCATTGAAGGCAAAGCGGTGCAAGGTATTGGCGGCGATGCGCAAGACGGTGAGTCTCTGCGGATCCAGATCAAGGTCATTCACATTGCGCGCGACCTTACGCCGTGACAAGGTGACGTCGAATGCGTTTTTGATGGCCTGGCTGCGCGACAAGACATAGTTCCAGCCGAAAGTATGGCTAGTCGTGTTCCCATACAGGAGCGCCGTATTGCCGACCAGATTCTGGTATTCGGAAATCGCCCCGGTATAGCTGAAGGTGCTGTAACCGATCGGCAGTGTGATAGAACCGACCAAGGCATTCGTATCCAGACTGCCGCTGTAGCTGATCGAGAACAGTTCTTGCAGGCCAAGCAGGTTATCGACCTCGGCGCTCAAGTTGGTGCGCACCAGGCCGGTTTGGTTACTGCCGTAGTTATCGACGCCGACGTTGTACCAGAAACGGTCGCCCGGCGGATTGTTCAGTGCGACGATCGAGCTGCCAGGCGTGGTGCCCGGCTGGATTTGCATTTCCGCCTTGTTGCGGCGCAGGCGATTGATTTGATCGACGCCCTGCTCCAGATTAGTCAAATTGAGCGTGTCGCCAACGGCAGTAGGCATGGCCAGCAATACGCCGCGGTCGGTCAGCCAACCGCCGCCCTGCAGCGGACTGGGTCCGACATAGCCTTGCTCTGTCGATAATGGCTGACCATTCAGGGTGATTTTTTCGATCTTGCCGGGAATGACGGTGATGATCAGCTTGCCGTCCTTGAGATTTTGCTCTCCCAGGTAGGCGCGCGTCGTAATCATGCCGCGCGCGACAAACGCTTCCGTCAAGCGGCGCAACAGCAAATTGATGCGATTGCTGCCCAGGTGCTTGCCGATGAAGGGCCGGGTGATGTCTTCCACTTGCCACGGCGGCAGCACGGTATTGCCGACCAGGTCGATATGATCAATCTTGAAAGTTGGCTCGGTATCCGGCAGCGATTCGATATCGACGCCGGCGGGCAGCGTCTGCGGTGGCGGTTGCTCGACCGTGATCTGTGGCGGCGGTTGGTTGATGGCGCGTTCACGCTCGCGGTCCTTCTGCTCCTGCAGCAAACGCTGTCCCGGATCCTGCTCAACGCGCGGCGTCTGCTGCGCCCAGGCGTGTTGCATAGTGGTCGAACCGGCCAACAATAAGACCGTCGCCAGCGTGATGGGCCGCATTTGCGGATAAAAACGGGTTCGCATCATCTGCCCTTAATGCCACAACCAGCTGATCAAGCCGAGATGACGATTAATCGTGACTGGATCGTTTTGCGGATTTTTTAAAGTCAGCACACCGCCTGTCGCCGTAACGCCGCCGGCGCCGCTGAAGGATCCGCCATCGATGACTTCCTGGCCGTCAATGATGATTTTGCCGACATTGGCCATCCAGCTACCGCCGACATCCATCGCATACAGCTGCGCCCAGGTGTCGCCGAACCAGGATTTGAAGCCGCGCGACTGTTCATAGGCGCGGTAGCCGAGTACGCCCTGCGCCAGCACCGTCGGGGCGGTCACCGTCAGGTTTCCGGCCGCTGCGGTGACGGTGCCACCGATATTGCTGGCCGAGGTGCCTGCAGTAATATTGATATTGTTGCCGGCGCTGATGTTGCCGCCCACGCTTTGCACGGTGCTACTGGCGCTGCTGTGGCAAACAATCAGGCAGCTGCGCTGGAAGTTAGCTTGCCCAGAAAACAGCGCGACATTCTGGAACGACTGGGCTGCGTTGATCGTAATATCGCTGTTGTTGTTGGCCAGGATCACGCCGCCCAGATTCAAGACGTTGCGCCCGCTAATCGTGGTCCCCGCATAGGAAACCAAATAAGAGAGCTGATCGGGGCGATCCAGTTGACCGTAGTCGACAGAAAAACTATTGGTGCTTTTAGTGAAAAGCAGCCAGCGCGTACCCTGGCTCTGGCTGGTCTGCGGCTGTTCATTATTGCTGCCGGCCTGTTTGTCGACGATGTTGCTAACGTCACCAAGTGCAGCGATGTGCAACGCATTGTTCGTCAGGATACGGCCGTAGTGGTTCTCGATATTGCCATTGGCTTGCAGGTTGACGTCATCATTGACGCCGAATATGGCAGCCAGCGTGTTGGCGTCCGGCGATTGATTCAGGATATTGCCGCTGGCGACCAAGGTCACCGCAGCGCTATTGCCGGCAGTGCGTGCATTGCCTTGAATCAGGCTACCCGTGTTGGTAATGTCACCCGTGCTATTAATGCTCACGCTGCCGCCAACAGCTGGGGCGTCTTTGGCAGGGGCAACGCCGGTCGCCACCATAGACGACTGCAGCGCGCCATCATTTTGCATCGAAAAACCAGCGCTATGCGTGGTAATGCCTGTCGCGGCCTGCACAGCAGAACCAGTGATCCCGATGGGGCCAGTCGTCGCGTTGATCGTTACCGCTCCTCCTGCGGACAGCACCTTCGCGCTGGACTGAGCGTTGTTTTGTAATGTAAAACCAACACTGTTGGCGGTGATATCGCTTGCCGCCAACAAATCCGAGCCGATGATGCCAATCGGCCCAGTAGCGTTGACCGTTACCGCTCCCTTGGTCGCATCCACAATCGAGCCGGACGTACCGTCATTTTGCAAAGTAAAGCTCGTGCTATTGGTGGTGATACCGGTCGCTGCCAGCAGGTCCGAACCGGTGACGCTGATCGGGCCTGTGGCCTTGACCGTCACCGCGCCTCCAGTCGACTGCAACATAGCCTGTTGCACGTTACTGCCATCTGGACTGTGCAATGCCGCTAGCGTCAGGCTAGATACATTCACGATACTTCCCGCCGTGCCATTGACCTGCGCACCCGACATTTGCAATACGCCGGGCGAGGTAATGGTCACAGTGCCAGTGCTTGAGTTCACAACCGTTGGTGCTGCTGTCTGCTCATTCCAGCCTGACGCCAGGTTGATGCTATCGGCGCCCAATAATACATTTTGCTGCGCATTCATGGTGCTGGCATTGACTTGCAGCGCGTGCCCCTGAGCGAACACGCCAATGCCACCGACTGCGGTCAAATTGCTGTTGGCAATCGTTGTATCCGTGGTGCTTGGATTGCCAGAGACGCCCAGCAGGATGTCGCCGCCGGCGGTGACAGTGGCGTTTGCCAATTGCACCGAGGAGCTTGAATGCGCGTCGACGTTGCCGCCGGCAGTCAGCGATGGATTGCCATTGACGCCGCCAGCCGCACTCAGTCCGGGCGCGGCGACGATCAGGTTTCGGGCTGCGGAAATGGTGCCGCCTGCGATCTGCACATCGCCAGTCGCCGAAATCGAAAAATCCCCCACGTTGGCCAACATCGCGCCGGCATGGTGGACGCCGGCGCCCTGGTCGGTGACGATCAGTTCGATCCGGCCAGCGGTCAGGCTGCCCAATGGCGTGATGTCGATGGCGGTGACCGCGCTTTTGGTGTGCGGGGAAGTGGTGGTAATCCAGGGGGTGATATTGTCGGTGGGCGAGACGCTACTATCGATCTCTGCATGGCTGTCGCCCACAACGGCGCGGATGCCTGCGGCACTGCCGCTGAACGAATTCACCACTGGCCCACCCACCACCAGGCTCTTGGCGATCAACTCCAGGTTGAGCATGGCACCGCTTAAACCTTCTGGGCCGATGACGATCTGTCCCTGATTCGTGTTGAGGATGATATTGCGCTGGGTCAGACCCGGCGCCGGGATGAAATTGTTGAACGATACCTGCCCCGTGGTGAGAGCCACGTTGCCGGTATTGACGAACGATCCGCCATTCACTGTAATTCCATTCGGATTTGCTAAAATGACATTAGCCCGTGGCCCAAGCACCGTAATATCGCCCTGGATCAGACTGGGATTGGTGCTGGTGACCTGGTTGACGATGTTACGGGCATTGACGCCGACGTTGTTCAAACTGGCGCCAGCCTGGCTGACGTTGAACTGGCTGTAAGAATTTTGCGACACGCCGGAGACGGCGGGGGCAATATTGACCGTTTGCCGACCGTTGGCGGCCGTACTGATGGTGGTGGCCGTGCCTCCATCGCTGACAATGCCGGCCGCCCACCCCGAACCCGATGTGCCCAGCAATACGCCGATCAATAGCGCAAGCGGCTTGCGGCGTGCAGGCGCCAATGTTGACACGATGTCGCGACGACCTGTAACGATGACTGCGCGCTTCCCCATGAATTGCCTTCTTGGTATGCTTTGATTTGGGGGATACTATATTTCAGCGCAGCAGTTTTAATATCGCATACATCGTAAAAATATTGAAAATTTGCAATGATTTACAATTTTGTCAGCGATACGCCACACGCTACATATCAATCAGATGATTTTTAGCCATCGGATGATAATGTGCTCCCAATAGCCGCATTCCGGCGCCCTGAACCCGAGCCATGAGCGATTTACCCAAGCGTGTTTTTTCTGCCGATGTCCCTCAGTTCAAGCAAAACGGTGGTGTTTTGCCGGATACCGAAGATACTGAACTCACGGCATTTCTGGACGACGCCCTGCAAGAGATCTACTCCAAGAGTGAAGTACCCCCACCCTGCCCTTTTTGCAAGTCAACGAACACGGGACTGGCCAGTCGGCCGCACGCCCGGCTGCCTCTGCCGTCGTTTCTTTGTAGAACGTGTCGTTTGCGTCAATTCAATCGTGTAACGGGAACACCGCTGATGCGGCTGCGTGCGGCCAAGCTCCCTGCTTTCATCCATCTGTTATCACAGCAGATGTCCTATGCGGAAGCGATGCGGCGCCTGGGCGTGGACTATACGGCGGTAGAGAACTGGACCAAGAAGTTCAGGACCTGGTTGCTGCAGCTCGATCCGTCCGGCAAGTGGGAAGCGCGGGTACGGCTGGGAATTAAAGTCAGGCCGCACATCCAGTGTCCATACTGTGGTTTGGAAGGAGAAAAGCATTTCAGCGCTTTTTTGGTTGGTCAACGGGCGATTAGATGCCCCGACTGCAACAGGCGTTTTGGTTTGAAGAATGCAGAGACGATGATACAAAAGCCGGCGGAATTGAAAATTTTCTACGAACCGAGCAGTGACAGCAAGATAGTACCGCCGTGTGGGCGTCGGCCTCGCTCCTAGTTGTTTTAATGACGCAGGGCTGGTTTGGCTTATCGCCTACCTGCTATGCCACGCAAGTCCTTTTTTACCTGCTAATGACGAAGGCAATTGATGCGTACTCCCACTACTCCAGATGCACCGACCGGCATTAATCTCGATGAACAAGAGACGTATGACCCCAATCACCTGCTTGATTCCTTGATTGAACAATTGAAATTGAAAAATGATGCGGCGCTCGCTCGCGCACTCGGAATCGCACCGCCGGTCCTTTCCAAAATTCGCCATCGGCGTCTGCCGGTTGGGGCTTCGCTGCTGATCCGCATGCATGAAGTAAGCGCTTTGACGATCGCCGAACTACGCGCGCTGATGGGGGATCGCCGTGCACAATTCCGTGTCAGCTACAAACGGGAAAAATCGAAGCGCGGCTAACGCCGCGGCACGTCACAAGCTGGGCGTTCAATATGCGCAGTATGGTGCCAAAGTGATGCGTGCAGAGCTGCTCAGTACCGTGCGCAGGCTCGAGCCACGAATCATTGCCATGGAAGCTTGCAGCTCGGCTCACTACTGGGACCGGCGTTTCAAGGAAATGGGTATCGAAGTGAGGTTGATCAGTCCGCAATATGTCAGTCCCTTCGTCAAGACCAATACCGCAACCATTGCAATCAAAACTACAATCCAAACACCAGATCCTTGTTTATTACGAATCACCAGTAAGCGTTGTACGTCGTAGCCTATTGGACAGAACTCTACTCAAGGCTGAGCTTTGCAGTTCTCCATCGGTCGATACCATATTTGCTACTTCTTTTCTGACCAGGACGACGTCTAAACCAAGTTGGTCGCAAAGGGTAATCAACGTGTTCAGTTCCACGTTAGCGGTGCCGGCTTCCAACCCCGAAAGCGTATTCCGATGAACGCCACTGGCTTTGGCCAATTTCGTCTTGGGTTTCTTCTGATGTACTCGCTCTGCGCGCAGGCTCTGACCGATTTGAAAGAGGGTTGTCATGTCTTTTAATGAATGCTTATTTAAACAGGCATATATCAAATATGCACAGTATGGGCAGCGTTACGTGTTTGCGCTGCTGCTAGGTTGGCCCAAGCTGCCGGAAATTGTTGCTCCACCCGCATGCTGCGAAAACAACGACCCAATGCGGGATTGCAGAGGTTCGATATGGGTCAGTTAAAATCAGCCGCGGGTCAAATTCGAGTCAGCGCCAACATTCGGGTATCCAAATTTTGCTCACTATCAAAATACCTCGGCACCGACGCGACCAGAGGGCATCGCCTCTCCGCCGTGTTTTGCAGGATCATAAGCTGCCAGCCTTTGCTCTAGCGTGAGTTTTGGAGAACCTTTCCGGTGAACCACCACGCCGAAATCGTCAGTGGACATTTCCACGGGCTGTCCAGCCACAAAGTGAACTTTTCGTGCCAGAGCTGCGGGAATACGTACTGCCAAGCTATTACCCCATTGCTGAACGGTTAAAGTTGCTACCTTACTCATAATAACTCCTTCAATATAGATACAAGCATATGCGAAAACTCAATGTATCAACACGTTTATACGCGCACCGACGTCGACGTTGTCCGCTTGCAGCGCCAATCGCTCTCGTATAACACGGCTAACAATCCCCGCTATACTAATGATCGAATTTAATTTGCGAGGGCTGAAATCGTGAAGGGTCGACGCTTTAAAACACAAGCCGATGATGATCGTTATATCAAGCAAGGATGGCCAAGCTTGAGACGGAAAAGGCCGCTCTACACGGCAGCTTTTTCACATCTATAGATTGAACTCCTAAAGCGTGAACGGCAAAACTCACTCATGTGCCGGTAGAGAGGTAACGTAGGAACGAAAAAGCTCGACGAGTTCCTTCGACCAGCCTCTGTACGGGAGTCGCGCCATGACAGCAGAAATCCTCACCGGCCTCCCTTTGCGTTTCTTATGTTCATCCCAGATAATCCACCTAAGCTGGCGCTCCTTCAAAGTTCTCCGTGCCTCCGCAACCTGCTCGCTTAGTGCAGGAGAATTGAGTATTGCCAACATTGCCTGAGTTCCGCTCAACCCAACGACCCTGCCAAGTTGGTTGTATGAGATATGCCGAGGCTTGCTATCGTTCTGAGCCAACAAGACCTTGAGTGCCTCTCCAAGACGATCCTGTCTCTGCCGCAAAACTTTCTGGGCCATACCAGAACGTTTCTTCTGGATAGTCCTTGGCGCCAGAATAGCGCGCACCTTTTCGTAAGTATCCATATCGCGAGCCATCATCCTACGCATCACTGCGCAACGAAGTACAAGAGTAGGATCGTCTGCTTTCAATCTAGTTTCAATCTCATGACGATCCTCTGCAAGGCTTGGGAGCGGTTTAAGCTTCCTGCCTAACTTAGCTTGCAACCAATCCAGATCCCAAATTCGCAAATAACAATACGACCGCATGCTCGCCGGATTTTCAATCCCCTGCAGCATTCGCTGCTGGAAATACGCCCTGGCGGTCGCAATTTCAGACGTTACAGACTTAGTCTCCCGCCTGATAGGCTTGTCCGACGTGGATTTCATCGCTCGATATCTACTGATTGCTTCCTCAATCGATAGCCCGAGAATAGCAAACATCATAGGAATCCTCACTGCGGCTCCCGCTCCATCGCTCCTATGGACAAGTTCGCGCAACGCACCTGGTGGCCGCATAACGAATGCGCCTGTTTCAGAAGACAATGCGCTAAAGGCTTCACGAAGAACGGGCATATAGCGTTTGCTACACAATGGATCGTGTCTCCTCGCCAACGCTAACATGGCCTGCTGGAGTTCTCCCCACGACAATTCCACCGACTCTATTGCAAGAGCCTCTTCTCCGATGCGCCCAAGGCGCTCATAGATCTCAGGGATCTCCTGTTTGCCGTGGACCTCAATACGCCTGTCCGTCCCACATTCACATATCCTGGTTAACATTCCCCAGCCATTGCGCCTCATTGAACGTGTCGAAGCGCCGCAACTTGCACAGGAGCTACGTAATGCGATCGAATGCTTGAAGCAGTAAAACGACGTCACTAGCTGATGATGCGTACGCCAATGTGGTTGTCTTCTCTCATCAATATCTTCTGCAATACACGATGAACAATGCCATCTTTCTTCATGGCTTGATGTCAGACGCCCCAGCCCTCTCAGCGACCGCATGGGCGTATCTTGAGCAATGCTCGTTGCTGGCATGCGCAAATCAGTGGTCCCAGGTACAACTCCTTGAGATGCTCCGCGAAAAACCGACCAGAATTTCAGAGTGCTATGTTTCTTGATCGCCTCTTCATAGCTTACTCCCAGCCCGTCAAACAGCATTTCAATGCGCGGATTGAAATTCAATAAATCGAATTGAATCTGATAGAAGACATATCCCATCCCACTGCGATGCGTCAGATTAAGCCAAGCCCCTGATCCATTACACGCCTCAACGCGCGCCAACCAGGATCCCAAAACTTCATCCGAATACGGTGCAGGTACAAACGGAAGCAAACGCGGACCACTCATTATTTAGCTATTCCTTAGATCATTCTTATATCGCCGCCAATTAAGGTTTTCCTCATCCGGATTCCAGATTTTCTATTGACCATCCATTCCGGAGGTTCAGTTATCCCCTCTTGAACCAACCCACGCTGCGCAGATTTCCATCGACGTGCACGGAACGATGCGTCGCTTTCGGCATAATAGTCCAGTGCCTTTTTCACCTGAGGAAATTTTGCATAGTTTCGTCGAATCATCGTTTCATGACTTGTTGATCGAAGCAGAAATGTAGCAGATACCCGCTTCCTTCGGGATCCTCGTTCCACGCCGGCTACATCACGGATCAACGATGCGAAATAGGTGTCGCGAACGGACCAATCCACCCGAGCATTTGTCAGAGCCTTAGGCTTAGAACGGATAGGGCAATGTTCTATCAACCACTTCCGGTCATGACGATAGAGCCACGAATAGACGCTTGGAAGCTGCTGCCGAAGGGATGTAGTGCCGGCTAAGGGATGCGACTTCATTAAATCAAGCCATTCTTCTCTACGTCGTTGTTCAGCACGGCGATCTGGCTGAATGCGTTCGTTATTTGCTGCCAACGCACGATAAACTGTTGAAAGAGATAAGTTCACTTCTTCTGAGATTCCAGCTGCACGGCAGCCATCTCTTGCCAATTTAACTATCTCGTTTTCTTGTTCGCTCATAAGTATTTTTGGCCTAAGTCCGACTGCCAGCTTCAATGCTCTTCGTTTCGTTACGATGCCATTTACCGATCTTCCTGTTTGTCGAGCTACCTCCCGGCAGGATAGTGATTGATCATGAAGCAATCGCTCCAGATCACCGTCATTCCTGGACGCCAGCTTGGGAGACATCGAATAAACCCTTCTAAGTGATTTATCCTCTATGCTACGGTTTTCTGTGGCGGTAAAAAAGCTTCCCAAATCACCGTATAGATATCCTGCCAATAAGATATGGCAAATAGGGTGCATGTTTCGCTTCGGCCTTTGGCAAAGATCTCGCAACCAGCGGAGGGGTTGGCTCGGTGAAGAAAGCAACCGCTCCTGACAATACATTCCAGAAAACCAGTCGTAGTGGTCGCCGACTAATTGCACCAATGCTTCCCAATGGATCTTGTTTCTGGTGCCCAGACCTAATCTGGCTATGCCGGCGTAATATCGCCCGGTTCGCTCTTCATCCGATAGAGGCTCCGCACTGCAATGTAGAGCCTGCTCCGATAACGAGGCAAAACGCTCTGCGCATAAGCCGAAAACAGCGCTGGCATTTTTCGCCTCTCCCGAATGCGATACAAGCAGGGTGTACCTGTTTTCCTGACCGCTCTGCACTACATGAAATTGGAGGCTACAGCCATGCGCGGGACATGTTGAAACGCCCGGCAACTGATGAACTCGAAACCAGGTTTTGCAGCCAAACTCCTCCTCGCATGCGGCATCGCATTTAATGCAGCTTTTAAGCAGTACTGTCGCCCCAAATCCATTTGCCAAGAGACCGACGCCTGCCTTTAAGCCGTTGCCATTAACTGAGCACATGCTATTCAAAAGCAGCCCTCGTCGTTGCTTGGACATAAATCGGCTGAAGTATGGATAAAGCGTCGCCTGGCATGCGACATCCGGGGTCCCAAGGAAGGGCCCCCATTCCTTGGTCTGCCGGCAGAAGTACCTCAACCCACATGGCAAATCTCCACTTAGGGTAGACGTATGTGATCCAAAAAGGGCTTTTAGCGTTGAGCGAGGATTAGGCAGCCCATTTAAAACATGTAAGCGCGAAATCCAAGCATAGAGGAGTTCTCCCGGAATGAAATTCGGGACATAGGGAAATACGCACGCATGTGTACGCCTAGCCATAGCCTGTACAGCTAAAAGGGGATCTCCATCGGCAGCGTCACCTTGGCTTCTTCCTTTTCCTTTTTGGGGATGACGGGCTTGGCTGGTTTTTTCCTTTGGGGCTTCCCCTCTTCAACGGGCTCTTGCTTCTCCAGCTCCGGAAATTCCTCTTCCTTCGCTGTTGGCTGATCCGTCCCACCTTTCCAAGCAATCAAGGATCGTAACGGTTCAGCGCCCGAAAGCAAGTCGTCAAACACAGCAAGCGCTGCAGGATCACCAGAGAGAAGTGCGGCTATGGCTGGCTGAAGACTTGCCATATCGTATCGCGCGACGCGCTCAAAAGCTGCGCGATCAACCGTTTCGCGTCCACCAATCTCGTTTCGTTGAGCCAACATAAATGCCAACGCGGTGAATGCTGGATTTCCTCCGCTCGCTTCAAACCATGCCCGCTTGATATCGCCTGACAATTTCAATGGTTTCGCCACAAACTGATAGTCCCAATATGTCTCGCAGAAGCTATTGAATTCAATATCGCCGTACTTCATTTGAACGAAGTGTGAATCCCCCCCAGATCCAAGCTTCCGAAGATTGCGCACGTTCTGACTAACTACCGTCTCAAGCGCCGGCGTGCCTGCTATAACCAACGTAACTCCAGCGCGTTCAATGATTTCACTAAAGAGGTTCAGAACGAAGACGGCATTCCCGCCTTTCGCGGCTTTGAGATTTTGCAGCTCGTCCACAAAAATTACGCCGATTGATGCCACCGTCGCGACATGTGCCATAAGCAGAGACATCCGTGCAATGCCGCTGACTGATCGTGCCTGCCGATAGAAATTCGTGTTCCCGAGAATACCGTCCACCACATCAAAGAACTGCAGACACAAACTCTTTAGGGTGGCATCATGAGCCATGCGGAGATTCACCCATGGAATCTGGCGGCAAACAAGCGGCTTTCCTTTGTATTCGCGGTGTTCAATGACAATCTGATACGGTAGCGAGAATGCAGTTGCGAAAGTTGTTTTTCCACTCCCACTAATTCCTATCAGCGTCTGTCCCTTAGCGGTGCTTACCCAATTGTTTGGAATGGCGAACTCCCCGTCTCCCGACGCAATCGCCAAACGGCGTTGCATATCCACAGGATTGAGTGGATTTCGAGCGACATATGCCTCCCGAATGTTCAGAGTCAAATTCATGCCGGCACGCTGATATTCCGCAAATGGATATACAAGAGTGCGAATGCGTCCTAGCTCCGCTGCGCGGATGATCTCTCCCTTTTTTAGCTCACTCTTGGTGGGAGTGAGGGGATAGTTTTGCAAGCGCGACAAAATGGCATTCTTGCTTTCCTCCATGGGAGGCAACGCCTCAATGAATGGGTTGCCATCAAAGTCACTTACCCCTGTCGGGCGGTACGTTGCAGGAATACTGATGTATAACGTATCTGTCCTGGCTCTCATTACTTCCTCCTTCTCATTCGCTCAATAGTCTCGCGACGCTCACGCTCCTCAAGCTCTTCTCCTTGCGATCTCGCATCGACTCTAGATGCCCTACCGACCGTTGGCATACCGACTGCGACTTTAGTTGGGCGCCCCAATATGGCATCCTTGACTCTCTCGCTCTCGGCTTCTCTCCGAACTTTCTTATGCTCTGTTGCGGTTGTAGACTCGACCACGCGACTCCCCTTCCCTCCTCGATCTCTGGCCAATCGCAATTGCCCATCGACAAATGAATCATTCCTAGTCTTAGCAATCAAGAGCCTGTGTTTGTCGTGGAGCTGATCCTCTTCCTCTAGAGTGATTTCTTGCAGTTCTTGAAGCCCGGCTTTGTTGACCTTCCACTGTGGCCAGTCCTGGCCTCCCATCGGAACAAAAATCTCCACAGGATATGAGCGGTCAACCTTAATATCGATTGCAGAACGACTAGATGTCGAGTGCCGAGCTTGGCGTTCAGCTGCAGCATTGGCAGGATAGTATTTCCGGTTTCTGAACATGACGGCACCATTGGCAATGGTGGCCTTGTCATTCCCCATCAGAAGTCGCAGATAGTCAGCATCTTCTAATGGCGGACACTCGAGACCAGTAATGTTTTCCAATCCCCAAAGATAGGCATCTCTGGGGGTAGGTCTGACCTGTGTGCGCCGCAATATCGTCTTCGCCTCAAGATGTCGGTGAGAACTATTGTTGTGTTCGTCGACGATATCAATGAGAGTCCAATATAGCTCTCGTAGAGAATAAGCAGCAGCACCTTTGGCAACACGAAATTTGCGTCGACTTTTAGGATCCAAAGGCCGATCCTGGAACCCACCTTTGAGACGCCGATCCGCCATCCTGTCTTTAAGCTTTCGAATGGTTCTCTCGATAATTCCTTTACCGTCTGGGCAAAGAGGCGGAAGAGTTTCAGGTTCGATATGCAGTCCATCGACCGCCGCCTCGAGCATTGCGCGCGAGATCATCTCAGATCCCCGATCCTGAACCATATGAGAACATATCCGGCCCTGAGGCCACCTATCTTCATCTACATTGATGCCGAGATTTCGGAAACGCCGATTACGTGGAGTAAACGCGATCAAGAGTGCGATTCGTATCTCTTCCCATGACGCCGGCCGCAACGTCACGTAAATACTTACGATAAAGCGGCTCCACCGATCTAAGATCAGATAGATCACAGGTGTGCCCAAGACAACATCCGGATTCTCACTATCGACAAGGTGAATGCGGCCGCCGGTTGCATCTATTTCGTAATATTCTCCGGGCCCCACCGCTAAGGTAGCTCCCTTCTGCTGCCTATGACTTTGACCCGCGTTTTCTGCCATCTCCGCCGTAAAGCTCGCGTACTGGCCGGTGTAATCCCGGAACTGCTTAATGGTTACAGGCAGCGGACACTGCTTGTCGAGATACTTCTTGTATAAGTCTGGATTTCTTTTGCTGAAGTGCTGCGCCAAGTACTCGCTATGTGCAACCGTCTTTTTTACTTTCCCCTTTTTCGCCAGGTCCTCATAGCAACTCACCATATCGTCAATGTCATCTCTTGTTACCGAGAATTCATTTCGCCCCAGTATCTCAGCCTCTACAGGCTGGCGCCCTCTTCGCCGACTCGTGATACCTCTTGATATAGTTGAATCAGTGTTAACACCCTCCCACTCTATGGGACGCCCAACTTTCAGCGGCTGCAGCGCTGCCTTTAACCTACCGAAATAGTAGAAACGAAGCAGCATGCGACGTAGCGAGACAGGGCTAATATCGAGCTCAACAGCTCGGCGTTGAATGTGGACCGTGAACATGGAGCGCCCCAACGCGCGCTCATCCTCAAAAATCTCCACCAAAGGCTTGATGGCCTCGTAAGCCCCATCGCATTCTTCGGAGCTCAGCAAAAATTCTGGCGGCAACCGCAAACGCCCAATTTGCCACTCTGACGTCTTTAGCCACCGCAGCAATTTCCCGAGGCTCATTTCATAGGGGCGCTTAGCATACCGCGCCATATCTGGCGTCGACACAGGAATAACGTATATGCACTTAGGAAAAATATGCGTTATCCGCACCATCTCTGATGCAGCTTCCAAGCCCATCCTGATAACCAAGCCTATCTGAACTTTCTCTTGGGCAGGGCTAGGCGTAAAGGTCATATTGTTCTCAGCGTTTTCCATCGAGTGTGACCGGTAGATGCATTGTGAGCTTTGAGTTCAATTTAACAGGGATGAGCCCGGACCACGCGCAATAGCGAAAGTCATTTTGCGCCAGGGAATAACCTCGCTTCATTCGTGAAGCACAAGCCTGAATCAATTCCTTAAGGGGAACATTAGGCTCATAGAGCTTCAGGAACATTTGGCTGAAGTCATTTGCAATGCGCTCATCGGCAGAATAACGATGCGAGAACCAGCCACGCATGAATACCAATGTCGACTGAAGATCGTCAGAAAACCCGGAAACGTCGACAAGCTTCCAGTCGAGAGCATTTCTCTCGCTCCATTGATATTCCACATTAAGCTTCGCACGAGTCTTTTCGTCTGCCGCATCTCCCGGTGTTTTGATACTTCGAGCTTGGTAGACCAGGCGCCCTTCTTTCTGTCTCGTGACCAGAAAGTCGAGGGTAAATGGCTCCGGATAGCGACCGGCAGCAGGGTGCTTAACGCCCAGCTCGGCACAAAGAGACTGCGTCTCACTGAGAGCCAGAATGGGAAACTGCTCTCGTATATCGACAACATCGGGTTGTCGGTCCAAATAGTGGAAATAGATTCTCTCCAGCTTGGAGAGCAAGTGATAGGTACGACCCGTGGTAATCCCCTTCGGATTACCCGAACTACCGTCAGATGGCACATCACGAACCCTCAACCAAGGACGGTAGTTTGAGCCAGTGCCCAGACCAAACCCTCTCTTGAGTCGAGAATGCCAATACGTCGGATATGTAGATAGATCAGTGGACCATTCCATGCTCCATTCTAACACTATTAATTAGGATATTCTCCCAATTAATAGTGACTCAACGAATGTTGATAATGACTAATAAAGTCTGTCACGCGATAATAAAGTCTGTCACGAGGGGCTACAAATCCGTGACAGACCAAAATGATCAAAATTGTCCGTAAATTGGGAGGACAGATATTAGTGGAATGGATAACTGCTATTCCTTACAATTAAAGTCGAAAACAAGACATTAAAGTCGAAAACATCGATACGCGCTTTTTGGCGACGGCCATATCTGTAAGGTGGTGACTGGGTTCAATACGACGTTATGCCGTGAAGAGACACGCGCCATTCATGGCAAAGCATGCTACCTGTCAGCAGTAGCTGGTCAAGCAATACCGGCGAAGGTCTGCGCCAGACTGCTTGCGATCATGGGGCTTCGATGGAACGTCGAACAGCTCTATAAAAATACTTTCTTCCTCTGCATTGGAACGAATAGTGGCTTAGACGAGTAGACAGGTCCGGGCCAGACACTTCTTAACGAACGGCTGGTTTGCATAAACCTGGCAGGCGGCTCACGACCCAAATCGGTCATAGCGTTTTCAAGAAAGCGGACAGTCAATACACCGGTTTAGGTGTATATTTGCGAAGCAGGCGCGCCGCCTACAACAGATTATTGGACGACCTTTCCTACATCAATTAGCGCAAATTCACCGGAAAAAGTGCGTATCAGAATGCGATTCCCTATTGCTGCCGTGGCGATAGGGTGACCCGCCAATGACGCGACTGTCTTGCCGGTCCCGAGATCTACATTGTCAAATGAGGGGCGTTCTTCGGACGAATCCATTGTTGCATAACGCCCTCCTGCGAATAGCTTTACCCAAGCGTGGATACTAGTGAACCCTTCATGTAGGCCTCCACTTTCTTTAGGCTTTGGCAGGTGTTTTCGTATTGTCCAGCGCTCTGTACCGTCAAGGCTAAAGGCGCGGACCAATGCAACATCATCTTCAAAATAGATAAATACGCCATCGCATGACAAGATTACTAGGTCATGCGCATCAGAGTAAAAGATCTTGTCTATATCAGTTTCAGTACTTTGAAAAAACCCATTTCTAAGAAGTGGTTTAACAAATGGCTTTGCTGACCAATTCAAAAGCGATCGAATTTCAACTCCTTTACTAGAGCTGTCCTGCCCCAAAACAACATCACTCGCTGGACCAGCTCGCGGTAGTAAAACTCCTCCCGTATAAACGTTCAGTCTTTTGGGGGTTTCTGACGATGCATTAACAACGCTATATGTACTGCCCATGTTCCTGACGATGTATGCGGACCAATCTTTTGTATGATCAATGACATCGCAATCCCCATCGGGGGTAAAATCTGAAAATCCGGCGCAACGAAGGTCAGATGGAATAATTCCCCGTTTAGCCGCCGCAGAAAATAGAGTCACTTTTCCCAAATTAGTCGTCTTCGATTGCTTTGCTTCCCACGCTCTCGCGGTGCCGTCAGCACATTGCAGAACGAGCGCGAGGCCATTGTCCGCAATGAATGCTCGATTTCCAAACTCCGGATTTCGGGGATCCGGCGCAGAGCAATCAGGAAACGTCTGAACGACTACGGCACCGCGCTGATCGCTAATAGGGTAATCCCCCCACAAAAAAGTATCAGTTAAAAGTAGAATTTTCTTAAATGCGATTTTGAGGAAGTTTTACATGAAGACATCACGCTTTACCGAAAGTCAGATCATCAACATCTTGAAGCAGGCCGAGGCCGGCACGCCAGTGCCGGAGCTTTGCCGTGAGCACGGGATGAGTTCGGCCTCGTTCTACAAGTGGCGTAGCAAATACGGCGGCATGGACGCGTCGATGATGACGCGGATGAAGGAGTTGGAAGACGAGAACCGTCGGCTCAAGAAGATGTACGCCGAAGAGAAGCTGAAGGCCGAGATCATTTCGGAGGCGATGCAAAAAAAGTGGTGAAGCCATCTCACCGACGTGAGATGGCACAGGCGGCAGTCCGAGCGCATGGCATCAGCGTAAGCAGCGCATGCGCGACTTTCGCGATCAGCCAGACCTGTTATCGCTACAAGGCAAAGCTATCGGAAGATAACGAGCGTGTCGCGGACTGGTTAATCCGGTTGACCGCGAACCAACGCAACTGGGGCTTTGGCCTTTGCTTCCTGTATTTGCGCAATGTCAAAGGATTCGGCTGGAACCACAAGCGCGTCTATCGGATATATCGAGAGCTGGAGTTGAATTTGCGAATCAAACCAAAAAAGCGGCTTACCAGGGAAAAGCCCGAACCGTTGTCGGTGCCAACGTCGATCAACGACGTCTGGTCCATGGATTTCATGCACGATCAGCTGTCGGACGGGCGCAGTATCCGCCTGTTCAACGTGATTGATGACTTTAATCGGGAAGGCTTAGGCATCGACGTCGACTTCTCCCTGCCGGCAACTCGCGTCGTTCGGTCGCTTGACCAAATTATCGAATGGCGGGGAAAGCCGACGACGATTCGCTGTGACAACGGACACGAATACATCAGTTCGACACTGGCCACGTGGGCAGAAAAGCGCGGCATCCAGATCAGTTTTATTCAACCAGGACAGCCGCAACAAAATGCTTATATCGAGCGTTACAACAGAACAGTTCGCTATGACTGGCTCGCCCACTATCTGTTTGAATCAATCAGCGAGGTCCAGGAATTTGCCACAAAATGGCTCTGGACCTACAATCACGAACGCCCGAACATGGCACTCGGCGGCATCACCCCGAAGCAGAAATTGGCCCTTACGGCTTAGCTTCTACTTTTAGCTTTGCTCAAAAATGGGGGGATTACCATTGACTTCGGGACCTTGTTACCAACGAAGAGTTTTTTCAGGATGTTCATGCCGCGAGTGCCTCGTTAAGTTCATCGAGCAGTCAGGGTAGTTGCTCGCCAACAATATTCCGATATCGTGCCACGAAATGATTGGCAAAACAATATTAAATTGGAGGCTAGCGCGAAGGACCGGTGTTGGCCGATTTCGGTCCAATACTTACATGCTCATTTTGATGGATCGTAGGCTAGCTTTTGGAGATCCCAATGCATATTGTGGTCATCTACGGATACTGACCAATCACACGTGTTTAATAGCTGACGTAATTCGGAAAGGCATTCACACCAATGCTGAACTCCAATCCATGTTGCATCAGCGCTGTTGTCTGGAAGTTTCGTCGAGCCCGAGAAAACCATGGCTTTTTTAAATAAGCTGGGCCGCTGAGTGTTGGTCAGAAAATGAAAGGATTCCCAATTCAGTCCGACTCCTGTTGCAACTAAATTTTCTATTTTGGCATTGACCGAATACTTGGTAGCTATTTCTTCTATCGCTTTTATTTCCGACAGCGATAGCTCCTTCTTACGCTGTGCACTGTAGTAGATCGAAATCGACATGTTTTTCTTCTAGAAAATTTAAACTATCGGATTTATTGCTCTGACTGCTGCTTCTGGCCAGTTTCGGTGCTTTGGTTGAGAACTCTTGCTCTCTCATAGCAGACACTACAAATCAACGAAATGCCAGCTTTGGCTTCGGTTTCGTCATTCCATTCACCGACAGCATTGAGCATAGCTTCACACTCACTACACCAAGAATCTGGGTGCAACTCACCTGGTCCAACCTCCGCAGACCAAAAGCCACGCGGCTTGCTGTCCTGCAGCGTTTGAAGAATGTGCTGGCAGACATAGGTGGCGGCTTGTTTGCCATGGGTGCAGCACTCTACGTAATGTTGATCGCTCATGGTGCCTTCCACATTGTTATCGATGTCGTTTTTTTTCATAATGAATCGCCATCAGTTTGGCCGACACTTTTGACCGTCCGCAATTGGCCGGCAACTGCCGCCCAACGCAATTACAGGGCAAGCGATTTTGTGTACTCCGCTACCTGGTGTTCCGTCACGCCAAATTGTTGGTCCGCAAATAAGGTCGACTCAGCGTCAGAACTCATGAAATTGGGGCGCGTAGTCGGCCCTGTTAGTTGAATGTGTCCTTTTAATTCGAGTGACCCAACCCTAGTTGGAATTTCGTTGGCTAGTTTGCCTTTAAATGGTGGCTCGTGAAGTTGGCTGTCGCTGTCCCAAAGCTCGTTAATTCTATTAAAGACCTCTTTGGATACCTCTATCCACGCACCGATATTATAGGGGATGGACCGAGCTGCAATTTTTATCGGCAATACGCCTCGCACAAAAAAACGATGCGAATCGTCGTCTTCCCCCCATATTGCGCAGAGGTCTTCGGCCTCTTTACAGGACTGTTCTCTGTCAATCGCCGAAAGTGCTGCAATTGCATCCGGACGCTTGAAGGTGAGTTCGATTTCATCGAGCGAATGCAGTTCGCCACAAACTGAACAGGCTACAAGTTCCGGCATGTAAATCCCTTCGGGTAGCAAATCTCTTAAACGTGGTATATCGAGTGAAACGACCGCTCCTGGCTGTTCGCAGACATTTCCGATTGGCTACTTACAACCTTTTGCGGACGTTCAAAATACTGTTTCATCGAAGTCAGTAAGGGACTATCGGACAACTTCGGAATCATCGACTCTAAAGGAGCTACAGTCATCTGCATCCTCAATTAGAACACTCTGATTATTGGCGAAAATAAAAATAACTTTGCTACCTTTCGGGGTTAGCAGCATTTCATACGACAACAGTCGCTGACCAAGAATTCCGAACATTTCACCAACATTCGTGTGAGGATATGCCCAGGTTTTCTCTGCAACCTCCCATGGTTTTGGCTCTCCATCAAACACTCGCCAAAAAACTAGCTGGAACTCAAAGTAAAGACGGTACCAAATGCCATCAAATCTCAAGTAAGTAACGTTCGCAGATGCCACAGACTCACCGGAACATATGAATTGCTCGCAGATGAGTCCTTCACATATTTTTCCTGCTAGCTTGGGTGGAATACCGTTAATTTCTAGGGTAGGTTCAGCGGGATGTATCATTGTGCGATGAAATTTCCAGAGAATTGAATATTAATATTGGCGTTTCTGCTGTTATAACGTAATGCCGCCTCTGAATCACTGGCTAGCCTACGCCGCTATTTCCCCATCGGATGCATCATCACAGAATAAAGTTCAGCAACCCGTTCCACCGTGATTCCGTTCCGCTGCTCCACTGCAAGTGGGTGGTCAGTTGGCTCAAGTTCAATATACGGACGGATACCATCGTCTCGTAAATGAACCATCGTTTTGAGATTCATTGTGTCTGGATAGGGCTTCAGCCACGCGTCAAGCCAGCCAAAGAATGGTCCAACCTGGGAGCGCTTATCCTGCTCAAAATATTTGAGCCATTCAATAAAATTGGCGTCACTAAGTGAGACCCACACGCCCCAACTGAACGGTTCTGCTTCTCCCTTGACTGGGATTTCAATGCATCCACGAACGAATACGTGCTGTTTATCTATAACACAATCGTCGCTACCCAAATCGCACCGGGTCGCACGCTCGCCTTCAGGAATTTCGTAGTAACTAAGTGGAGCATGGGCGCCAAAGCTCGGCATACCCTCGTGCATTTCGCCGCATGAATTGCATTTGAATTTAAATGGCATCTTGAACGACGAAGTGGGTAAGTTTGCAATTATTAATCCTGCCATGGAAAATTTGGCAAAGCAACTTTAATTCAAGCTCGCATTCGGAGGACGGTTTGTGACCGATAGCGGTGCTTAGAGGTGTGGTCGCGTAAAATCTAGTTGGCATCCGACGATGGTGAGGTGTCGGGGGTCTAGGTTTCTCTCGGACAGACCGTCGGAAATGACCGGCAGCACACGCCCCTAAGGAGACCGTCGTCGCTCCACAACGCGGACGTTCAACGATTGACACGGTAGCCCGTAAAGCCTCCAAAGCGGAATTACTCTATGCAACATCCATTTTTGGCGGCTGTACGCTCCAATAGACTTCGGTATCGGATTCGCAAAAAAAACCTTCTAGGTTAACACGCTGAACTAGGCGAGCCAGAACTTCGTACGAACCACACAAAAAGGAGAAGTGGCTATCCCAATGAGTTGTCCAAAGCAGCGATTTGTCTGTGGTAAAAACGTTGCAGTGACCCGCTGTGGCGTTCAAGTCTTTTGTTTTTAGGTCATCAATCCAATACAATTTTCTTTCAGTCCCCATTTCATCGCCTACCCAAACCCATTGATGCCCCAAATCTTGGAAGCATTGAAGAATCAAATCATGCAATAAGTCGGAGAAATGCCCTTCGTCTGGCTGCACGATGCTGTGCGAATCATAAAGAACGCTTAGGCATTCAGCGTATTCCACGTTTGCCAGCTTCTCGTTCAAGCCACCAATTTGGGTACGTAGACCGACATCGATTGCCGCTAAAGACTGCAGACCAGTGATGGACATGATGTTAGACCAACGGACAGCGTCGCAGGCAATTGAAATGGATGTTCTATCGGGATAAGTCTCAGGTTTAAAAAGCTCTTTGGATATAGAAACCGGTCGAATAAATGGATGCAGCAGAACAAACACGGAATCAAACAAGCCCTTGTAATAGTTAAGGATGTTGCCTTCCATTGGACAAGTGGCGAAATGGTCTGCCTCCGGTAGAATCCGTTTTATCACTGCCATGTACCTTTTCTTAAAAGAATATTCTTGTCAGCGACCGGCTGATGCTTATTTCCAATTGTTTGAGTCCACCTTCTCGCTACGTCTTAGTGGCCAATTTCATCGGCCACTCGTGGCCGAATGCCGTCACGGACTATAGATATCCGACATGCGTGCCAAGGGGTACGTAGCCGAAGATTTTAAATCCTGTCCCTGTCGTGACGCCAGGCACATGAACTGAGCGGAGCACCCGCAGAACAGCCTCACGCTGGGCCGCGGACGTTACGGAAATCTCAACCCACTCATCCTCTTCATGGCGTCCATAGAAGTGGTGGAACCACTCCCCATCCCACGCACTGAGGTATCCGCTGTGCAAATTGCGCACGCGAAACTGCGGTGACAGCGCGCCGAGCCCGCACATACGGAGTCGGAGTTCCTCCCACTTCGTGTTGTTCATGACAGGAGACATATAGGGCGCCTAGTTGATGGCGGACACGAACGTCCGCAGTTGGCCGGTTTTGTCCCGCCACTGAGTTTGGAATCTATTCTTGTAAAAGCACGATTCAGCTAATTCTTGCACCCTTGGTCCGGAAAATTTTTCCGGCGAATGAGTACAGAAAAATAACCCAAATTAGAGCGATGAAAATTGGCACCCAAAAAAATAGAAATTCCAGTTGTTCCTCTGCTTCCCAAGCCTCAGATGAAAGCACCGGACGCGCGGTAATATAAATTGCAGTAACAATCAATTTCGGACAATGTGCAAGCCACCAACTACCGTGAATGCTCCATAGGTACGCGAGTCCCCATGAAACAGAAAACACGAACATGCTTTTTCCGAAAAACTTCAGATGACGATTCATAGATGAACTATTGGTCCACAAGGCCATAGAAGATTATTCATCGCATGCTGCCATGAAAAAGTTGACATGGCAACATTAAATTGGTGGTGTGTGTCTATGACCGATTATTGCCGTTCACGGCTCCTTAACACGAACGCTAAATGACCGAATCGAGCGGCCCGTTTAAGGGCCCCAGTAAGCGAAGCGAAAGATGACGCCCTTTGGAATGTCAAATGAAATCGCTCCACCACATTCTATCGAGTGGTGCCCAGGTTGCACTTGCCCAAGCTGGCCAGTCTTATATGGCCAGACAAAACCGTCCACTTTGAGTGGCCCGCAATGACCACCATTATCATCAACTACAGCCAAGTATGTCTTGCCGTCAGATGACTTCATAACCGTCCCTCTTAACGGGTGGTCGTTACAACCGCAGAGCACTGATGTGAGGACCAGCATTGCGGCTAACCATTTCCAAGCTGCTGTGCGACTACTCATTGTGTTCACTTTTTGATGACGGCATTCGACGTATATAGCAATGGGTGAATTGCCACGACAGCATTGAATTCAAATGAGACTGAAGGACTCCAATTGGCCGGACTCGGTCATTCGCGAAAGAGCGAATTCGACCCACTGCGGGCGGTCAAGGATTGCACTGACATGTAGTTGGTCCCCCACCTTTGGATGATTGAGTTCGCGTAAAAATCGAAACTAGCTGACCAGACTGGTTTTTCGTCGCACAATATTTTTTACACGATTGTTCTGGCGTGGGAATATCGAACAAATAAAGAAAATATGAAAGCGCAAGGGTCAACACTATTGGCACGCTAAATCCGATTGCAACAATCGCCGGTACGGGAATCGCGTATTTGTTTTTCATGTCATTCTTCGTATTTTTTTACCGGCCTGATTGCAGGCATCATATTGAATTTAATGGGTACGTGAGTGCCCTGTCGCCTGACCTCGCCATTGGCGAACGTCGTCTGCCGACCCAATCCGGTAGTTCGTTCTGCGGGAAGGTAGGCGGCTAACACTGCAAACAAAATGGTCTACAAATTAAAACATGCGTCAATTCCCCAGAACTCGATTTGAATGCCAAGAAAGATAAATGCCGCACCCACGAACACAAAGAATATGGCAGCGACTACCGAGCGGCCCGCAAGGCCATACGTGCCGAACATAAACGGAAGTGCTGTGCCTGTAAACAATGCGAAAAGAAATGGCACGAGGGCATAACTCTCTAACTGCAGCGCACGCACAGGGTCTCCGTATGAACCGCCTTTAGCGTCTCCCGCGCATCCAGCGGAGTACAACAGCCATAGGTAAGCTGAAAATCCAGCTATCACCACGACAAACGAGGCTGCCATGCTGAAGTTTCGCGTTGTTGGAGTCATTATTTTTTGTTCCTGACGATTGGTGTTCAGAACTTGGATGAATGGGGGCATACGTTCATCAAAAACGCGGCGACCTGTAGTCATACAGTTGCTGGTCATTTGTGCGGTTGCGATGGCCCATGTGCGTGGGTGAAACCGCAGCGTGGACACGACTGGACGTCGAGTAACCAAACTAGCCATCCGCCAAAAGCTTTCTTGGATAACGAGTGCCACAGAAGGCTCAAACCGCAATCCGGACAACGAATGGCCAGTGAGCCGGCAATCAGCGTGATTAAACCAAGTGCTATCGCGCCGAGTTGAACAGTTGACGCTTCGATGCCTAAGTACACACCGATTCGCGCTCCTGCGAACTGCGAAGTCAGAACGAATGTGGCTGAAAGTGCGCACAACCAGAGCTTCCAGCGCTGCGTTGCTACGAGTGGCACAAGGTTGGGTGAGCTCATGATGTCTTAATGGGAAATTGGGTGTGTTGCGGTTTGAATCTACGCCAGGCGTTTGGAAGGCAGCTCCTGCTCCTACCCTCTCCCACAAGTTTAGCAGAGACTTCTCAAGGTTCGTTATTGGCAGAGTGTTGTCATGGACTATAATATTCGAGATGCGTGCCAAGAGTTACGTAGCCGAAGATTTTGAATCCTGCCACTGTCGTGACGTCAGGTACATGAACTGAGCGGAGCACCCGCAGAACCATGATTAACAAACACATCAATCCTGTCGGATGGGCTGCGCTAATGTATGAGCTAGATGACGCCCGTGAGCATATTGGCACGCTCATTGCAGAGATGAATACTGACGCTACGTACGACGAAGCGAACTTTCGAATTGACCTCGGTCACATATACTCCCATCTAAATCGTGCATGGCATCGACGTAATATTCCTGAAGATTTCCCCGAAACTGGATGGACGGCGGGAAGCCAGTTTCCGACGGACCTAGACCCGACGTAGTGCCAATTAACGCCGGATAAAATCTATGAAACGAGCGCTCTTTATTTGCAGCCAAAATCGGCTAAGAAGCCCGACGGCGGAACAAATTTTTTCTACGTGGCCTGGGGTCGAAAGCGATTCAGCTGGTTTGGGTAGCGACGCAACTGTTCCTCTATCGACAGAACAGATTGAATGGGCAACGATAATTTTCGTTATGGAGAAAGCGCATCGCAACAAGCTATCGACCAAATTTAGGGCCCATCTCAGTGGAAAGCGCGTTATTTGCTTAGATATTCCAGATGACTATGAGTACATGCAACCAGAGCTAATAAAGCTGCTTACTGCGAAGGCTGGTCGATTTCTAATGCCAACGTAAGCGGATTCCCCTATGACGACAACCAGCGTAGAACCAATCTAAACGTCATTTCTTTCGACCCCGCCATAATAGAACTGTGCCGCCCAGAGAAATAACGGTAAATATAACGAATAACGTCCCCCATAGCTCGACGTTACTGCGTGCGCGAACACCAGTAAAGAGCATCGCTCCTTGAAGAACTCCAGCAACACAGTAAAGTGCAGTTAACAGTGAAGCGAAAGATGTTAGCCAGAGTATGCCTGACTTCATTTTTTCTCCTCCCATGCAGCTCCGAGCATGGCATTGAGTGTGGCGGCAACATCGGTTTCAAACGCACCGGCCTTCCCTGCATCGTAGGCCTCTCTCCATGTGTCATAGCCTTCCTTGAAATTCGGCACAGACGATGACCTGCGTAAAAGCTTCGTGACGCTTCGCTGTATAGCAGCGCTCCGAAACGGTAAATGCGGTATGTCCGTGACGATATTTCCCTTTAGTGGATTACGCATTCGGATTCCGTCTATTCTGACGTGAATCACTTGCCCAAGGTCTTTATACTGCTCAATCTTGAGCACCGTAAGCGTTGAATCGCTCTCGTCGGGACGCGTCGTGTATGCCCATACCTGGCCTTCCTGTAGGTTGGAAGCATTCGCGAAAGCAAAAGAAAACGCTGTTAGGAGTAAGAACGTAATAAGGTGGCGCATGGAAGAACCTAGCCGTCGTTAAAACTTAGATGTTGCATACTGCCATGCAGTAATTAGTAGAGCAACATCAAATTGATGGCGTCCGCGAATGTCCGTAGTTGGCCGAAAACTGATGGTCTGCTATTGCCTGTGGATTCATTCGGTTCGCATCAAAGCGGCCCCTCACGGTTCGTGGCCATCTCCAAATCATGAGTTAATCTGGTGTTGAGATATACTTGATTTGGACGACGCGTCCGTAGTAGAAATAGCTGGCGCTTTTGGAACTTGTCGCGACAGAGCGCGGATAGGAAATCTGCAACGTTTCTGCATCAAGCCAGTCGAGCGTGACTTTGTCAAATTCGCAATCCGCGACAAACACTCCGCCTCCGCCTCGAGACTGTCCGACCACCAACTCAACCATTACCTGCATTTGCGGAGTAGTGAGAGCCGAGCTTGGCGTTATTTCAAAAGCCGTGGCTAGCCCGCGTCCGTCAGGGGACGGAACTTTGATGGAGGGAACCGCGACGATTTTCCGTCGACGCGGTCGGCGTAAAGGTGGCAGCGGTGAAAGCAGTTTATCCTTTAGGGCCGAAAGAACTGCGCCGCGGCGTATAGCGGAGGCACCATTCCATTTATTGAGGTCGCGCCCACTGTCAATCACATCAACGGCGCGAGTCTGAACTTCTTGCCCAAGGCAGCCGAACTTCCACTGGGTTGCGGCAAGCGCCAGCCAAAACGTCGGCCCATCATCAACATCCTTGATTGCGGCAGACCAAGACTCCATTAGTGACTGGGTTGCGTCGGCAGCGCTAACGCCACGGGCCAATAGCTCGGTGAATTCGTCGCGTACATCGGACGCCACGTCGTCTGCAAAAAGAGAAGTGCTGGAGGTACCCATATCTGTATTAGTTGTTCATTAAATTGAACGCCCGGTTCTGACCGGCATCACCCACCTTCGCCTGATGCCCGCCCAGGCGATTAGTTGCAAACGCTAGCCAGCTCTGATTGTAGAACTTCAACATCAAACCCCGACTCAAGCTCGACAACAAATCTCGGTTCTGGAGTGAGCTCAAGTAGGCTAACTAACGAACCAAATTTTTCACTATGAGCTCCGCTGACCACCTTCACGTAATCATTATGTTCAAACATTACACCGGCAATTGGCGTGCGGCTCAAGAAAGCTTCGGCCAGTTTTTCTCTCTGCATTTTTTCCCTTAGAAACAATCAAACTGTTGGGAATGTCACCAGTGGCGGCTTCTGACCGATAACCGACTGTCGCAAACTCCAGTAAGCTGCCACGTAATAACAAGATGCCTGCTTAAACTGGATTGCCAACATGTTGGGTCAACCGATTAATCAACAAAGATACGTTGAAGCCGTCAGATACGACGGATTTTGGCAAGATGTGATACAGCCTAGGCATCGGATAGATGAGAATGTAGTCGTCATTCTGACGCCACTTCAACACGTGGTTCCACATGAGTTTGCCATCTGCATTCGGAGAAATAAAACGGACGCCATCTTGGAGTAGTTCAACGGTGAACTCCTCATGAATAGCTCTGTATTTTCTATAGTGCCGGCGAGCCAATATGGGTGCAACGATATACCGCCCAAACACCGCAACAATCAGCCCCCCTGCAAGTCCACCGATTGCGCCAGCTTTGACAACTAGCGGACCAAACACAGCAAGCGCTACAAGAACCAGTACAAACGTTGAATAACTGAAAATTTTCCGTGGGGTTAGCTTGGCAAACAACTTCATCGTGTTCACATAGTCTTCTTCTGAAATTCGATACTTAGCTTTCATGCTCTCCCAATCGCATACCTGTTTAGATACAGATATAAATACTAAGTGAACCGGCACAGATATGCCTCGATATTGAATAAATTAATCCTAGCGGAAAAATCTTGCCACATATTGGCATTTGGCAACTAATAAAGCAACATCGTATTGGTGAAATGCTTCAGAGTCGGCTTTTAGCCGTTAGTGAGCCTTCCTGAGTTGCAGATTACAAAGCATTGCGGACAGCTTCCAGGTCCGCTCTAAGTAGAGTTGCAGCGTCTCCAGCAATTAGTAGGCCGTACTCGACAAGTTGATAAGTCAGATACTTACGAAATCCGATTCCGACAGACTTTATTGTTCGCTTTCAGCTATTGTTGCGCTCAAATAAAGTTTGATCGCAACAAATAAAGTTCGATCGCCAGGAAAGTCCTACACGGTGACGGATAGGTGATCACTTGACACTTTTGAGCAGCCATTGCGCAAGTGACTGCAGATCGGCATCGGAAATCTGGCTTTGTGGCGGCATGGCCATTAGGCCCCGCTTTCCCGAGCCACCGGCCTTTACCAACTTAAGAGACGAGGAGTTGCGTAAACGCTGTTCAACATTTACGTTGAGCGAATATTTAACAAAGTAAGATGGAATGGAAATCAATTCTATTTTGATGAATATGATTTTCCTCTGTGGGCTCAGATCCTTCATTCGTCTGCATTCATTACAACTCGACATACGAAAGGGCGCACAATTACGTGGCACGATGAGGCACACCATATGTGGAAGATGCTCAGAGGTGATTGCGGACTAGACGTGAAATTTTCTTTCGACCCATTGATTGGTCCGAACAAAGATTTAGGGCCATGGAGCGAAAAAGAACAGCAGGATTTTGAACAAAAAATTCGATTCCAAAACTGGGGCCGCGAAAATATGCTTTTGCCCGAAAAGACTCATTTTCCGCCGCCTGAAATTTGGTAAGCGATCAATGACGTGCGTGATTTTCGTCAGGTCGAAACCGCTTGATGCCCGCGCCATCGTCCGGGCTTTCATTTGGACGCTCTTCCGCCCTAGTGAATCCGCGCCACAAGAATTGTCCGATTAAACATACAAAAATATATATTTTACCCGTTTAATCGGACATGTTTATTTGATGGCGCGGCAGTAAACGTCCGATTAAATTGACAAATACAGATAGATTGTCTAAAGTATCGGACATGAAAACCAAGACTCCGCGCCCTTTTCCCTCTGTCGACCGACAGCTCAAGGCCTTTGGACAGCGCCTGCGGGAGGCTCGCCTGCGCCGGGATATCTCAACGGTGCTTTTTTGCGAACGGATGAATGTCTCACGCGACACCTTGAACCGTCTGGAAAAAGGCGATGCCTCCATCGCCATTGGTACGTACCTCCGCGCTCTTCGCCTTCTGGGTATGGACAAAGATTTCGAGTCAGTGGCCAACAACGACGAACTTGGCCGCAAGCTGCAGGATGCGAAGCTTCTGGTTCGGACTCCGCGTGGGCGAGCGGATAAGATCCAGCGCATCGGGGATGATGCAATAACCCAGGGAAAGCCCTTTGATGAACAAAGCTAAAGCACAACTGGATCGAGAAACCTATAGCGTATTCCTAGAGGCGGAGGAACTGGGCATCCAGGAACAGGTGGGGGTGCTTCATCGCAATCTGCGCAAGGAAGACTTGCCGGCCTCGTTCCAATACGTTCAGAGCTGGGAAGCGCACCCAGGTAAGTTCATGCTCGATCCGAGACTGGACCTTCACTCGGGGGAACAGTACCCTGATGCGGGCGCGCCAGGCTTTGGCATTTTCATGGATTCGGCGCCAGACCGGTGGGGGCGAATGCTCATGGAGCGACGCGAGGCGGCCGAAGCCGACCGTGAAGACCGAGAAATGAAGGTGCTACGCGAAGTCGATTTCCTGCTGGGGGTCCATGACATCACCCGCATGGGGGCATTGCGCTTTCGCAAGGTCGACGGTGGCAACTTTCTCGACGACCGCGAAAATGCCGCACCACCTGCTACCAGCCTGGGCGAACTGGCCGAAATAAGCCGTAAGCTGGAGGAGCCCGGCGTTGAGAAACTGCCGGAATACGAGCGTTGGTTGTCCATGCTCATCGCTCCAGGTACTTCCCTTGGTGGCGCGCGGCCAAAGGCGAACTTCACCGACCTGTCGGGCACGCTCTGGTTCGCGAAGTTTCCCTCCAAGGAAGACCGCCATGACGTCGGCGGCTGGGAATTTCTCGTCCACCAGATGGCGCGTGACGCTGGTATCTGGGTGCCGGCATCGCGGCTGGAAAAATTCGGGGACGGGTACCGCACGTTCTGTGTGGAGCGCTTCGACCGCATTGGTGAGAGCCGCCGTATGTTTGTATCGGCCATGACCCTGCTCGAACGCCAAGACGGTCAAGCCGGGGCCAGCTACGTCGACCTGGTACAACTCATCTCCGATCAAGGTGCCCGGAACCACATCAATTCCGATCTCGAGCAGCTCTATCGCCGCGTTGTCTTTAACGTTCTGGTGGGGAATCGAGACGACCACTTGCGCAATCACGGGTGTGTACGCGACAAAACCGGCTGGCGCCTGGCTCCTGCTTTCGACATGAATCCAAACCTTTACAAGCATGAACATGCCTTGACCTTGGACGGTAACGTGGCCGCCCCGAGCATAAAAGCTGTGCGTGACACCGCGGAAGATTTCTATCGCCTCACCCGTGTTCAGGCAGACGCCATCGAGAAACAGGTGACAGACGTGGTCAAGGAGTGGCAGGACCGGGCTGCCCAACTGAACATGCCCCGTTTCGAGGTTCAGCAAATGACCAAGGTCTTTCTTTCTGGTTTACCCTAGGCACAAGACCATTTGACCAAAAATTGAAGGAGTAGTGCATGTCTCTAGCCAACCTGGCCGGCGTCAGCAACGACAACGCGGGGGCACCAGCTTCGAACGCTGGAGACAGATTCCATGAATTATGGGCACTGCGCCAGGCCCTCTCGTTACTCGACCCAGATTCGACGTATCAAGCAATGACCGTTGAAGGCGTACCGCTCATGGACACAAATCCGGCGGCAGGAAGTTGGGATGCGGTTGATGTCTGTCTTATGGCTGGAGGCGACCGGCGACCGGCGACAACACGCAAGACTCTCTCCCAATTTGGAACATTTTTCACGTAAAACATTTTTTTCCTTTCGTCTTTGAGGAAATCCCTCGACTACTAAGAGGACGGGAAACAAGGTTTCGATTCGCGAAAAAATTATTTCTTTTGTCGGCAATAATTTAACGAAACACTGGTCTTGAAATTATATGCGCCCCAGCATCGACTTCCCACCGACTCACCGAGATTCATCAGGGATATGGCGGGCGCCGCATGTGGAATAAGTTTTCCGCGGTCACTTCGAAATAATCTGACGGTCCACCGCCGCGCAGGATCGGGCGAGCGTCCGCCGTACCGTAGTTGCCATTTTTCAACAGCGCCTGATCGATGTGCACGCCAACTACCTCGCCCAATACCAACCAGGTCTCGACAGTAGCGCCGGCAGCGGTGGTCAGCTGTAGTATCTGACTGCAGCGGCATTCAAACGCAACCGGACTTTCTGCCACGCGCGGCACCTTGACGATTCGACCCGGCGTAGGAGTGAGGCCGGCCAGCCCAAACTCGTCAACTTCGGACGGCGCCGATACGCTACTGCAGTTCATTGCCTCGGCGAGTGGGCGGGTCGCCAGGTTCCACACAAACTCACCGGTTCTCTCTATATTGTTCAGACTATCCTTACGACCGACGCTGGCAAAGCCGACGATGGGCGGGGTGTAATTGAATGCGTTGAAAAAACTGTAGGGGGCCAGGTTCAGCACGCCATTAGGCGCACGCGAGGCGATCCAACCGATCGGACGCGGGCCGACGATGGCATTGAAGGGATCATGCGCCAATCCATGCCCCTTGGACGGCTCGTAAAAATGCTTGTCTTCTGTCATGCTCAATCCCCTTTTTCATTAAATTTGTAGCGCGAGGTTACCTGGCCAAGATCAATATCTAATCGGTTTTGATATCCAACTCATGCAGATATTATCCAACTCACGCAAATGGTTTAGCTGCGCCGGACAATCCTGAAAACATAGTGATTATGTCCCACTAATGCTGACTCAAAAGTACAGCTGGAATCTTGGGATATTCCAAACAAAAATATTGATCGAAATTTCTCATCATTTTTTCAATAGTATCGACGGCAGAAGCAGTCACTTCGGCGCGCAAATCTGGGGCGGCGGCGCGGAAGCCGTATAAGGTCTGAGCTTGCGGATGGCAATTAGTGAAGCCCCATATTCCTGGATGCCATTCCCGCGATTTTGGTGACCAGCGAGCGCGGCAGAAATCTGGGCAGTAAGGTGCCCACTCGCACGCTCAGGCGGGTCGGATAGGCGACGCTTCTTCCTTGATCGAACGCCGCGAGCGACTTTTGCACCACTGACTCTGAACTGTCCATGTCCTTCGCCGACAGCTTGGTTGTGATTCCTGCGAAAAAATTGGTGGCTGTCGGGCCCGGGCACACGGCCATCACATGCACACCGTCAGCGGCCAGTTCATAGTTCAGCGCTTCGCTGAAATGGAGCACGAAGGCCTTGGTCGCCGCGTAGGTGGCCATCGCAGGGAGCGGCTGAAAACTAGCGTTGGAGGCAAGATTGATGATGCCGCCCTTGCCACGGATTTTCATGCCATTTCCCAATAGATAGCTGAGGGAGACGAGCGTCTGTACATTCACCTGGATGCTGCCTTGCTCCTGCTTCAGTTCGTGCGACAGGAAATTGCCGCTCAATCCCAGGCCTGCGTTATTGACCAGCAGATCCACCTGGATGCCACGCCGCTCAAGTTCGACGGCAATCCAATTTGCGGATTCTGGATCAGCGAGGTCGGCATTGAGTGCGGTGCACTGAACTCCGTATTGGGCAGACAAGCGTTGTGCCAGGCTTTCCAAAGCATCTAGTGAACGTGCAACCAGTACAAGGTTCATGCTGCGCGCGGCAAGATGCTCTGCGAAGACTTCGCCAATTCCTTTTGATGCTCCGGTAATCAAGGCCGTTGATCCACGATAGTTAAACATTTTCATTTCCTCTTTAAAATTTAGCGCCCGCAGGGCGCCGTTAGTGCAGCCGATGTGCAGCCGATGGCGTTTCCATGCGCGCCGCTAACCATGTGGCTGCCAGCGCCACTGCCGTCACTGTTGCCGAGGCCCATGGCAATAGATCAAGCGCATAACCGTATTTGACGGTCAGGCGACCGAGCCATACTCCGCCCGCATTGCCGAGATTGGAGGCGCCGATGGCCAATGCTCTGAATGCCTGCGTCAAGGGAATAGGCATGATTTTCTCCGCCAGTCAGATACGTGGGGCGGGCAAGGCCGTCACAAATTCGACGACAACACCTGGCTCCAACTCGACAAACAATTGAAGTTCGCGCGCCGAGGGTACTTCCGTAAGCTGATACGAAACGCCGTGCACCCTTAGCCGTTCGAGCAGCGCTTCCCATTCGGCAGGATTTTCCATGCGGAACGCCGCGTGATCGATACGTGGCGAGGTGCGCCCGATCTGCTCCCGAACGCAGGAGCTGACCAGATGAATCACTGCGCGCCCCCGTGCATACAGCCAGTAGCCACGAATACTAAATGGCGGACGCTTACCTTCTGTCAATCCAGCGACATTGCGAAAGAAATTGCGAGCTGCTTCCAGATTGGTGGTAACGATGGTTGCGTGGTCAAGTTTCATGGGCGACTGCTTTCGGTCAAATTAAGCTGATGGGCAGATTATCTGCGTAGAGTGCTCATCCGATAATTGGCGTAGCATTTGAATTATTTTCAAATTATTTTGAATAATTTATGGACAACTTAGGGGACATTCGCCTGTTCGTGGAGGCTGCGAGCCTGGGGGGATTGTCGGCCGCGGGACGCAAACTCGGCCTCACGCCTGCCGCTGCAAGCGCGCGACTAGCCAAACTCGAAGAGACCCTAAGGACGCGCCTGTTTGAACGCACCACGCGACAGTTGCGCCTTACCGACGAAGGCCGTCTTTATCTGGAGCATTGCCGTGTGGCGCTGCAAGCGCTTGACGATGCGCATGCGGCGCTACAAACCGGCCGAAACATCGTGCGTGGCAAGGTGCGGATTTCAGCCACATCGGATTTTGGCCGCAATCTGCTGATCGAATGGCTCGACGAATTCAGCGCGCAATATCCGGAAGTAAGTGTCGCGTTGATATTGTCGGATGGACTCTCGAATATGCTGCAGGAAGACGTCGATCTTGCAATTCGCTTCGGTGTGCTTCCAGACAGCTCCCTGGTCGCACGGCGTCTCGCTTCCAATCGACGGATGCTCTGTGCATCGCCCGAATATGTCGCTCGGCACGGCATGCCTAAAGAGCCACGCGACCTGGAGAATTTTCGCTGCATTGTTCACGGAACGGTACCGGGAGCGATCAACGAATGGCGCTTCACGCGTGGTGGAGAGGTGCAGACCTACACCGTTCCGTCCGATACTGCCCGCGAAACGAATGACGGCGCGGTCGCCCGTGAATGGGCGCTGCGGGGTTATGGCGTGATAGTGAAATCGATATGGGATATCGCGGCGGACCTACATGCCGGGCGGCTGACGATTCTGATTCCAGAATGGCGTTGCCCGGATGCGCCGATGCACGCACTTTATCACCGCAACCGCTATCTGACGCCACGTTTGCGCACACTGCTCGATTTCCTGGTCAGGCGTTTTGCACAGGCGGCAGATGAGCTGCAACCTCTCTTGAACTTGCCGTAGGGTGGCACATCGTGCCCACGCGTGAACTTACTCCACGCACATGCCAGATTGGGGGCGCCGCGGGGGCCTGACTCATAAACATGGACATGAAGTCAATAGTGCCTGCCACGCCTGCCGGTACGCCGACCAAGGCCACCTGTCCACCAAGCGCTACCGCCTTGATCGATTGACTCAAGGTATCTGGCCCACCAACTTCGACGACCCTGATCTCAAACTAATTGCCTAGTTGCATCCGAAAAAAAATGTGACGAACCCGGCTTGACAAATAAGATGACTGGTCATATTGTACCTCCATGCCAAAACCAAACGTACACGACAAGATCTTCGATGCAGCATTGAAACTTCTTCCCGAGAAGGGTTTCAATGGTTGCAGCGTGCAAGATATTGCTGCTACCGCCGGCGTGCCGAAGGGTTCGTTTTACAACCACTTCGAGAGCAAGGAAGCGCTCGGTGCGGAGATTGTTGATTATTATGGAACACGCGGCAACTTGCGGGATGTATTAACAGACCAGTCAATCGCACCGATGGAACGGTTAAGAAGCTATTTTGTGGGGCTCAATGAAATGATCGTTAGCCTCGATTTTGAACAAGGTTGCCTTCTTGGAAACTTCAGTGCAGAACTGTCAGATCAAAGCCCTGTCATCAGAAGCCAGTTAGCTGGGGTCTATGGAAAGTGGACCAAACTTATTGAGGGGGCTATCGCTGCCGGCCAAGCCGACCTCTCAATAGGGAGTGAACTGAACGCACGGTCACTCGCCGGATTTTTACTCAACGCGTGGGAGGGAGCCACCTTGAGGGCACGAGTTGAACGGAGTCGTGATGCATTTGACGTGTTCATGGATGTGGCGTTTCGTAAAATTTTGATCTGAGTGGCCGTCGCAACCAGGCTGATGGTTTTTTTTCTGACATTTTTAAGATGACCGGTCATATTAAAGCAGATTTATATGACTGCCAAAAAACCCGCCGTATTGACGAATGCGCCACTTTACTGGTTGGCGCACGACCTGCCGGAATGCACTCAAGGCCGAGCTGGCCTGAGAGTGAAGCTTAAACACAACTGATGGCTCCAGCAGATCAAAGGAGGCAACAACATGACTAATTCGTGAAGTGGCAAGAAGACCGGCTGGGAACGTCCCGGTCGTTTAACAAACGGGCAAGAGCACGCCCTGCAGCAAATTGTAGTTAAACAAACCAAACAAGAGGAACAGAAAATGAAACTGAGTGGAAATACGATCTTTATTACTGGTGGTGGTTCAGGAATCGGGCGCGGCTTAGCTGAGGCTTTGCACAAACTGGGAAACCAGGTAATTATCTCCGGCCGGCGTAAGGGCCATCTGGATGAGGTAACCAAGGCGAATCCCGGTATGCAGTCGGTGGAACTCAATGTCGAGGATCCTGCCAGCATTGCAACGGTCGCAAGGAAACTGATTGCAGAGCACCCAAAGCTCAATGTGCTGATCAACAATGCCGGCATCATGCAGGTCGACGATGCCGCAAGCACAATCGATGAAAGCCTCCTGGTGTCGACCATTACGACCAATCTGCTGGGCCCGATCCGGATGACTTCGGCGCTGATCGAGCACTTGAAGAAACAGGATGCGGCTACTGTCATCAATGTATCGTCGGTATTGGGATTCGTGCCGCTGGCGATGACGGCGGTGTATTCCTCCACCAAGGCGGCCATACACTCGTACACCCAATCGCTGCGCTACAAGTTGAAAGACAGTTCGGTGAAGGTGCTGGAGTTAGCCCCACCCTGGGTGCAGACGGATCTGCTAAATAGCAATGACGAACCTCGGGCGATGCCTCTGGCACAGTTCATCGACGAAACAATCAAGGTCCTTGGAACGGATGCGGAGGAGGTGTTGGTGGAGGGAGCAAAGATGCTACGCAATAACCCGGGACCTGGCGAGGCTGCGCTCGTGACGCAGTTCAACGACATGATGGCACAACCGCCACATTGATCGTGGATGGTTCGGGCGGGCGACGATAGCGCGTTGTAGCGATATCCCTTCGAGGCGGATTCTATCCGCGCGCCATCGCCGTCCCGATATGCCCGCAGATCAAGGCCGCGCTGTGATCCGCGAAGCTTTGTCGATAAGCAGTGCAGGTATCTCTACGGCAGAAAGCATAACCGTGAATCTGGAGAACAAAATGAATGAAACGATTGAATTGAAAAATAAAGCACTGGTCCTTGAGGCCTTCGATACCTTGTTCAACAAACGTGATTACGTGGCGTGTGAGCGCTATTGGTCACCCAACTACGTCCAGCACAGCGCTCATATAGAGCCCGGTCGCGACGGTCTGTTCAATCTCATCAAAAGCGCTCCGTCAACGCTGAAGTACGAACCGGGCTTGATAATGGCCGATGGCGATTTCGTGATCATCCACGGGCGATTTTCTGGCCATGGCCGGCCGAAGAACTGGATCGCGGCAGACATTCTGCGTATCGTCGATGGCATTCTGGTCGAGCATTGGGATGTTATTCAAGACGAAGCTTCGCGTGAGGAGTCAAAGAGCGGCCTTCCCATGTTCGGCAACAAATTTCCTGAAGAACTCTGAATTATCAGACCGGGCTGTCATCGCACAAACGAAGCAACAATTGAAATCGCGAACAATAATATCTGCCGGAGTATCCGTCGCTTCCTGGAGCCGGGACCAATCATTCTCGTCAACTCGGCTTGCGACGGAAGGTCGAACATAATGATGATGAGCGCCCGACCCGACCAAACGGTCTTGCCGGGCAATCACCGTTAGCTTCGGGGCGGCGAAACAATCGCCTCCACCGAGCGTCCCACCGATAAAATGTGGTGATCGGTATTTTGAATACCTGCAATCATGAGTCCGACCGGTGCGTCGCCCGCCTGGTGGCACGGTACCGAGAGCGCGCAGCCGTCGAACAAGTTGACCACCGATGGATTACGCAGCATGCGTCCGTTAATGCGATAGTAGCTCTCGTCGTCCTTGATCACATCGGCGATGGCTGGCGCAATGTCAGGTGTTGTCGGCATCAGCATCGCATCATAACCAGCCGCGGCTTGATTTATCGAGCGGATGAATTCGCGCCGCAGCGCCAGAAGTTGAACATAGTCTGGCGCGCTGATGGCTTCGCCGGTTTTGATACGAGCAAGTACTCGCGGATCGTATTTATCTGCGCCGTCTTTAATATATTTGCGGTGCCAGGCATACGCCTCCGACGCCGTGATCATGCCGCGTGGATTGATGTTCGGTGCCTGCGCAAATTCGATCATCGGTAACTCGACAATGGTCGCTCCAGCCGCTGACAGCCGTGACAAGGCGAGCTCAAATGCGCGCGCGACAGGTTCGGACAAATCATTCTGAAAGTAAGTCTTTGGCACGGCGAATCGCAGTCCGCGCAATGCAGGCGCGTGAGATGCTCGCACAGCCTCGGCTGTGAGTACTGCATCGAGCAACGCACAGTCGGCAACACTCCAGGCGATCGGACCTACCGAATCCAAGGTAGTCGATAGCGGCATCACGCCTTCGCGCGGTACGCGGCTTTGAGTCGGCTTGAACCCGACCAGGCCGTTGAGCGCGGCAGGAATGCGCAGCGAGCCGCCGGTATCGGTGCCGATAGCGCCGGCAGCCATGCCGTCAGCCACCGATATACCGCCGCCCGATGTCGAACCTCCGGGAATGCGGCCGGTAGCACGATCATAGACATTCTTCGGAGTACCGTAGTGCGGATTGATACCCAGCCCTGTGTAGGCGAATTCAACCGTATTGGTACGCCCGATTATGACTGCGCCTGCCTTACGCAATCTGGCCACTACGGTTGAATCGACCAGCGCGGGGGGCTGGCCGACCAGAACCGTGGAACCTCCCAGGGTAGTTTGTCCGGCTTCGTCGAGCAGATCTTTGATCGAAACAGGTATGCCGGCAATCGGGGAGGCAACCATGCCACGACGACGCTGCGCATCGATCTCGGTCGCAACTGCACGAGCCTTTTCGGCGTAGACGGTCATGAAGGCGCGTGAGCCCTCGCCATTCGGATCGCTGATGGCGGCAAGCGCTTCTTCAACTAATTGGCGGCTGCTCAAGGAGCCGGCAGCGAGCCGGCGAGACATTTCCGTCATTGAAATGTGCCCCATGGCAGTGCTGGCAGTGGTTCGCGCAAAAGCCCCTGGTGCTATTGCGCCAACTCCCGCAAGGGCTGCGTACTTGCCAGTTTTCTGCAGGAAATTACGTCGCTGAATATCCATTTGTCTCCCCCTTTAAATTTATTGGACGAGGCTTTCGCGGCCCCCGCTCTTTGTTCACAAGCAAACGCCATGCCATTCGCACATAAATTGATAAGCTCATGAAAACATGATTTTTTATCGTTTCACAAAGCAATACAAGAAACAAAATGGATGTAAATCCGCACGGACGGGGAAGAAAATTCTGGGAAACGTGACTAATCGACTGCGGATTTGGCTGCCGCATCGTCGCCCGATAAAAATACTAGGCGTTTACCAACGCACGCAGGCGGCCGCACTTGTCAATCGGGTCGACTTTCCCACTTGTCGCATGATGTGCGTCTGCCATGACTCACGCAGACGCGAACAATGCCGCTGCCCAATCTGCAAACACCCGCATCTTGGTGCTATATCTCCGGCTAGGCGGATACACGATATAGACCTCAAGCGGGTGCGGCCGCCATTGCACGAGAATGGGTACCAGCCTCTTTTGCTCGATGAACGGGCGCACCATGAAGTCTAATGTGTGGACGATCCCCAAACCAGCCAGCGCCGTTGCAAGATGGGCATTGCTCTCGCTGACAAGAATGTCATTGCGTACATGATCCAGCGTGGTCGTCTCCTCGCCTCGGCAAAACGTAAGGGGCTGCGTGATGCCCGTGCTTGCCGAAAAGTAGCCGACGACAGGCATGTTGTTATCCACGATTTCCTGCGGACGCTTCGGCGTGCCATGCTTCGCGAGATAAGCGGGGCTCGCACATGTGGTCCACGCGAGTTTCCCGATCGGATGGGTCACGAGGTCCAGATCATTGGCGCTACTGCGGATTGCACAGTCTATGTTTTCCGCGACAAGATCTACGGTCCTGTCGGTGACGCTGAGTTGCACCTGTATATCGGGATAGCGCGCAAGAAAAGCTGGCAATGCGGGGATGAGGATGCCGCTTGCGGTCGACCCTCCGGTATCGACCCTCAGCACGCCACGCGGATTCGCCTGCTCGCGGCCAAGCGTGGCCTCGACATCATCGAGCTCGCTGAGCAGTTGCCGCGTGCGCTCATAGTAAGCAGCGCCATCGGTCGTCACGCTGACCCGCCGCGTATTTCGCTCCAGCAGTTTTACACCAAGATGCGTTTCCAGCGATTTGACCCATTTGCTCGCCGTGGCGTTGGGCATATTGAGAGAAAGGGCCGCGCGTCCAAAGCCGCCTGTCTCAACAACGCGGACAAAGACGCGGATTGCCTGCAAATGATCCATCAGCTGATCTCCAATTATCTACACAGGTGAATAGATAAACCACAATACACCTATTTATCTGCATGCGTGTTTAAACTAAGCTGAGGTCATTCGCCCACACAGGCAGATCAGGAGCACTGAAATGACAACCTCTCTCTATGACAATGTCCATTCGACCAAGCATGCGGGCAAGGTGGCGCTCGTCACTGGCGGCAGCAGCGGAATCGGCCTTGCCACCGCCAAGCGCCTCGCTCGCGAAGGCGCCACGGTGTTCATCACCGGGCGACGCCAGGAGGAGCTGAACGCCGCGGTGTCGGAAATCGGCCACGGCGCCAGCGCGATTCGCGGCGACATTTCGTCGGCCGCAGACCTCAAAAAGATCGTCGATACTGTCTCTGCGCGGCACCATAGGATAGACATTCTCTTTGCCAATGCGGGCGGCGGAGAATTCGCCCGCCTCGGAGATATCACCGAAGCGCAGTTCGACAAGTACTTCGACATCAACGTAAAAGGCACTTTGCTTACCGTGCAGAACGCACTGCCAATCATGCGGGCAGGTAGCGCCATCGTGATAACAGGATCGATTGCAGCGGTGCAAGGGACACCGGCGTTCGGCGTCTATGCCGCCACCAAGGCTGCGCTGCGCTCCTTCGCACGCACCTGGGCGTCGGATCTGAAAGGGCGGGACATCCGCGTGAACGTGGTCGCGCCTGGCGTCATCGTCACACCCGCCTATAAGACTGAACTCAAGTTAAGCGAAGAGCAGATTGCAGCGTACTGCGAGGAAGTCGCCGCCACCACGCCGCTCGGCCGGGTGGGTAATACCGATGAGATCGCAAAGGCGGTTTCCTTTCTCGCGTCCGACGATGCCAGCTATATCACTGGGACAGAATTGTTCGTCGATGGCGGGCTCGTGCAAGTCTGATTCTTCAACGCCGCATCCATGCAAGCATAGCTGCGGCACTATCTGGAAAACACCATGAATTCGCAAAAAAACCTCCACCTCGCCCAGCAGTTTCTTGAAAAAATGGGCTCAGGCGCCAGCGCCGAAGAGATTGCCGCGTTGTGCACGCCCGATCTCGACTGGAATATCCCGGGCGACACCGGCGTGCTGCCCTGGATCGGCCACAAGACTGGACGCAAGGCACTATCGGATTTCGTCCGCGACACGCAAACCATGGTCGAGCGCGTCAGCTTCGATATCAAGGACATCCTCGCGAACGACGATCGGGCGATCATTCTCGGCCACTTGCAGACACGGATCAGCGCCACAGGAAAACTGATCGTTACAGCATTCGCGATTGCCCTGACGTTCTCCGGCGCGCAGATTGCAAGCTTCCTGATGCTGGAAGACAGCTTCGCCGTATCGATGGCCGCTCGACACTGACCGGTAGCGCCCGTTTCGATCCGCAGGACCACGATGCCGGCGAACTATCGTCCGGCACGGTCTTCAATTATTCAAAGGAATCCGCGATGTCTTTTTCGGTGAATGAACTGCTGCAGCGAAACCTGCTCGCCATCTTCGGCGAGCGAGATTCTGCGGCGCGAATGAGGGAACTGGAAACTATCTGGCTGCCTGAAGGCACCTTCGTCGATCCGGACGGCCGATATGTCGGCCTCGAAGCCATCAACCGCAGGATCGACGAGTTGCAGGCAAGATTCCCTGCTTTCGACTTTATCGAGCGCGGCGCCGCCGAGGCCATGCATGGGGTCGGACGTCTCGCATGGGGCTATGGGCCTGAAGACAATCGGACTGCCGTGACTGGCGTCGACGTAGCGGTCACACGCGACGGCAGACTTCTCGAGCTATATGCATTTATAGACTGAACGCCTGCGATCAGCATGCAGACGTATTTCGACCTTCACGGTTCTGGCGCTCAGGATCCGATACGGATCATTTGTTTGGCGAACCGCACCCGCAAAGGGTCGGCAGACCATGCTGTCCGTTTTGATTAAAAATTTCAAAATCAAAGTTATCTCGACAGACTTTGCTGTCAATCTCTTAATCTTTCAATTTTTCTTTTCCATATTGGGACTAACCATGGGTGTAGCCGCTCGCACCCCTCCATCACAATCAAGCTAGCGATTTGCATCATTGGCCTGACACGATTCGGCTTGCCCGATGAGCAGGATGAGGCACGGCGGTCATCGGCCTTCTACCATCTGCTACGCCGATGGATCATATCTAAATATTCTGTCTATTCAGATGGAATCCCCGCATATATATTCTTTCATCGACGGTTCACCTTCAATTCGACGCGCTTTTCAAAATCGTGCGGGGTGATCAATAGCCGGGAGTATAGAAAATGAAAAGCGTCTCATACACATCAACTGCGAAAGCGCTGCACTGGATCATGGCAATCGCCATCATCGGATTGTTCTGCTTTGGTCTTTACATGAGCAATCTTCCGCTATCGCCTGAAAAGCTAAGGTATTACTCCTGGCATAAATGGGCTGGCGTATCGGTATTTATTCTGGCGCTCATACGTTTGTCCTGGCGCACATTTAATCGTCCACCTGGTTTGCCAACGCATATGGGGCGAAATGAGCGGCTCGCCGCGCATTCAGGGCATGGCCTGCTTTACTTTTTGATGTTTGCAATTCCGCTTTCGGGCTGGCTTATGAGTTCCGCAAAAGGATTCCAAACAGTGATGCTCGGCGTATTGCCGATCCCCGATCTTCTGACCAAGAACAGGGAGCTTGGAAATTTACTGCAAACGGTGCATTGGAGCTTGAACATGATGTTAGCGGCAATTGTCCTTGGACATGCATTAGCGGCGCTGAAACATCACGTAAAAAACAAGGATGACGTTCTCACCCGCATGCTGCCTTACGGCGACAAAACGTGATCTCGATCGACATAGAAGGAGAACAAAATTGAACATCAAATATGCACTCAACGCATTCCTGGCCGCCGGCGTATTAGTCCTGCCGGCATTCGGCCACGCTGACGAATTCAAGGCTGTGCAAACCGATAAAACCACGCTTACGTTTGGCTATAAGCAGATGGGGGTGAACATGGACGGCCGCGTCAAGCACTTTACGGCGCAGGTGGACTTTGATCCGGCGAAATTGAATAGCGCAAAGGCGCAAATTGATATCGACATCGCCAGCATCGACGTCGGTTCGGATGAAGGAAACGGCGAAGTCACCGGCAAGCTATGGTTCAACGCCAAAGCATATCCGAGGGCGAGCTTTGTAGCGAGCAGCGTCAAGGCACTTGGCGGTAACCGCTATGAGGTGACCGGGCCTCTGAGCATCAAGGGACGTACCAGCATCGTTACGGCGCCCGTCATCTTTACACAGCAGGGCAAGATCGGAACCTTCGACGGAGCGTTCGTCATCAAACGCGCCGATTTTTCCATTGGCGAAGGTGCATGGGCGGCTTTTGACACTGTCGCAAACGATATTCAAATCAAGTTTCACATCGTGGCCACGTCCAGCACGTAGTCTTTTTTTTATCACCATCCATTTAAACAAGAAATCTTAATCATGAAAACATTGACCAGATTTGCAATTGCCGCTGCGTTTATCGCCACCCTGAGCGGTTCGGCTTTCGCCACTCCTGAGACGTTCGTTATCGACGGCACCCACACCTTTCCGCGATTTTCGTACAACCACTTCGGCTATACAAAGCAGCTCAGCCGCTTTAACAAGACCACGGGCAAAATCGTACTCGACAAGGACGCCAAGACCGGTTCGGTCGATGTCACCATCGACATGAAGTCGGTTGACACGGGTTTTGACGTATTCAACGGCATTATTCAGGGCGAAGATTTCTTTGACACCGAGAAATACCCGACGGCCAGATTCAAATCGACGAAAGTGCGCTTTGACGGCGACAAGCCGATCGCCGTGGATGGTGATTTGACGATCAAGGGAGTAAGCAAACCGGTCACTTTGGCGATTGATACCTTTCAATTGATGGCCCACCCGATGCTGAAGAAAGATGCGATTGGGGTGAACGCCAGCACCACAGTCAAGCGCACCGTTTTCAATGCCGGCAAGTATGCGCCTTACGTTGGGGACGATGTCGCGATTGACATTGCCGTTGAAGCGGTCAAAGAATAAGGCAGGGGTCGTCATTCACGTCCGTCAATGCCATTTCGGTTGCGGTTATGCGAACTGATATGCCACTTTGGAGATAATTCTCATGAACTGCTACACCTGGATTCCAGCATCCTCGGGCAAGGCTCCGTCAGTCGTGAACTGTCAGCGGGGGTAGTCGCGACCTTCCGGGCCCGCCATCCCGACCTCGCCATCGCTTCAGCTTTTCACTTGCCCGGCTGGCGGGCGACGCGTAGCCGGACAACTTGGTCGGCGGCCGGGCCGGCGCCGAACACGTGCTGTGCGCCGATCGGCTTGCCGCTGGCGCCGTCGTACAGCACCGGCTCGACCCTGGCGCCGGTATCGGCGTCGAGCAGCATCACGCTTTCGCCTTCCGGCGCGAAATGCTTGTTGCCCCAGGCCAGCAGCACCAGCAACACCGGACGGAAATCGCGGCCGCGCTGGGTCAGCAGGTATTCATGGCGCGGCGGTTTTTCGCAGTAAAGATGCCGTTCCAGCAAGCCTTCTTCCACCAGCGCGTTCAGGCGCCGGGTCAGCATGTTGGGGGCGATCTCCAGACTTTTCTGGAATTCGTCGAAGCGGGTCAGGCCATAGAAGGCGTCGCGCAGAATCAGGATGCTCCACCATTCGCCGACCCGTTCCAGGCTGCGGGCAATGGGGCATTGCATGTTGCCGAAACTCTTGCGTTGCATGATGGCTTTCCTCTCCGTGTACTTAATACTTTCAATGTGATCGCAACTACGGCCGAGATCCGGGCCGAATCCCGGGGCCCGGATGGCTGCTTATCGGTCCAGCGACGCCAGGTAAATGCCGCTGGTCAGGCCTTGCTTGACGGCGTCCGCATCGAAATAGCTGAACACCTTGGTAACGCCAGTTATCCAACGGGAAAGCTGCGTGCCTTGTGGAAAGTCGCCGCCTTGCGCTCGAATAACCCGGCGATCGGGCTGTCGGTTCCCGAGGTGACCACGCCCGCCATCTTCGACGTGGCCGGCTACGCCATGATGTCCAGCGAAAACCTGTACGCCAGCCTGGCGCCGCTTATCTGCTACCTGCGCCTGGTTACCGACGACACCGCCATCGAGCTCGCCGAAGAAGCGAGCGTCTCGGCCGGCTGGCGGACGGCGCGCCGTTAAGGGCCGACATCGCCAGCGCGCTATGCATCAGCGAACGCACCTTTCAATGGCCCAGTTTCCAGGCGCTGGTGGAGCATGCGCGGTACAGCCTGGCGCAACAGTACCTGGGACAGCATCAGCTGCTGGTCTCAGAGATGATTTTCCTGCTTGGTTTCACCGGCCAGAGTGCACTGTTCCTGGCCTGCAAGCGCTGGCTCAACATGTCGCCCAAGCAGTACCGCGACCATCCTCTGCTGTCGAGGTGATGGGCCGTATTGCCCCCGCCGCATAGTCATGTTCCGGCGGTTCTCAGGTAGCCCTGGTTCAGGTAGTCAGGAAAGCGCGCGCGGCATCGATCACTTCGGGCGCCTTCAGAATCCGGCGATGGCCCAGGCCGTCGAAGCGGAGCAGCTTGGCGCCTTGCCAGGCGTCGGCGATTTCCACACCAAGCGATACCGGCACCACGCGGTCGTCGTTCGAATGCAGGATCAGCAGCGGTTGTTTGAGGCTTGCGGCGGCTCGCGGCGTATTAACATCGGCGACATCGACGCCCTGCTCCTGCAGCAGGGCGATCATTGCCGCCACCTGGCGCCGGTCCAGGCCAGCCTGGACGCCGAAGCCGACGGCGTAATCGAAGTAGCGCGCCGGCGGCGCGATCAGCACCAGGCGCTCGACCTGCAGGCCGTGCCGCACCGCTTCCACAGTAAGAGCACAGCCGACCGAGTGCGCGATTGCAGCATACACCGGACCGATCAAGTCCTGGAGTTTCAGCAGCGCGGCGGCGCAAGCCGGGATCGACGAGGTCGTTCCTTCGGACTCGCCATGCGCCGGCAGATCGACCAGCACCACGCGGTAGCCGGCCTCAAGCAGCGGCGGAATGAACGGCGCCATGTCGCTGGAGCGGCCTTCCCAGCCGTGGACCAGCAATACTGTCGGCCCCCGGCCGGCCTGCCAGGACACCAGCTTGCCGCTCGGGCCATAGGTCTCTACCCGGCTCGCGCCCTCGAAACCGGCCGTGACCGGGGTCCGCTCATCGGTTCGCGGCGTGAGGAACGCCTTGGCGACGGATTCGGGGGTAGGCGCTAACTGTTCGGTGGGGGTGCTCACGATGACGTTCTCCTGTTGGTATTGTGGTTTGCGGTCTGGTCCTGCTGCATGCAACCGGCGCCATGACGCCGATTTCACAAGAGTGGGCAATAGTGCCTGCGTTTCCTTTTTGCAGCGGCACGTCGGGGATCTGGCGCGCGGCAATCGAGGCTTGGTCCGCCGCCAGGTGGATGAACACGGCGTCGTTGTCACGGTTTTCCTGCCCCTGCTGGCAGATATAGACGGCTGCCGCGATGGTAGTGCGCAGCTCCTCGGCGATCGCGTCCGGCAGTTGCTGGTTGTCGATGCCGAAATCGCGGTAGTGGCCGGCCCAGAGATGGCAGGTGGCGTCGGTTGCCAGGGGAAAGATGCCCAGCGCCGCGACGTACCTTGCATTATGAATAAACATAGTGTCTTCCATTTCTAGTCGCATCGATGGCAAGCTGCAAGCTGACTGGCGCCGGTCAGAAATCATACCGCCGCCGGATTTCAACACCCTGTCAAAGCTGATAGGTTCCCATGAGCTTGTGGCAACGCTGATGGCGCAACTGCGGCAGCTTAAAATTCCACCATGGTGAAATCCTCTTTCTTTACGCCGCACTCAGGGCAGGTCCAGGTGTCCGGGATATCGTCCCAGCGGGTGCCCGGCGCCAGGCCTTCGCTGGGGGCGCCATTCTTTTCCGAATAGATCCAGCCGCACACCAGGCACATCAGTGTCTTGAATTCAGTTTCTGTTTCAGTCATTGCTAGGTTCCAGGCTAGTTGGGGTCAGATGGGATTCGCTGATGAAGCGAGTGATCAGTTCCTTGACCGGGGCGGCCGACAGTATCCGGCTGTGCCCGAGGCCGGAGGTTTGTTCCAGGCGCACGTTTTTCAGGCTACGCATCAGCCTTTGGGCCTCGGTCAGGGGCACCACCGGATCATGTTCGTCGTGGACCACAAGTACCGGCACATCCATGGCCGCGCCCAGCACGCTGATATCCCAGTGGCTGACCGGGACGCCGTTCTGCACGTGCAGGCGGTCGTAGATCTTGCCGATCACGGCCGGCGGCAGCTGCTGGCGCTGGTTGGTCGACCAGCGCTCCAGCACGGTGGAAAGCGATATCGGGGCGGCGATCAGCACCATGCGCTTGACGGCTTCTGCGTGCCTTGGGCTGGCGTGGGCGATGGCGGCCACCGAGGCAATTGAACCGAGCGAGTGGCCGACAACGATCTGCACATTGTCGAGTGACTTGATGGCCGCGCCGACCGCTTTGACAAAGCGCGTCATCGTGGTCTTGTTGCCAGCCGATTCGCCATGCGCAGGCGCATCGAACGAGGCTACCTGGAAACCGAGCGCCAGCAGCGGCTTGACGAAGCCGATCATGCTGCTGCTGTCGGAACCCCAGCCGTGCACCAAGAGCACGGTAGGACCCTGGTTTTTCCAGAGATAGCCGTGGCGCACGTCTTCATTGCCGGCGATCTCGAAGGTTTGCGCTCCAAGCGGCATCCTGAACAAGGTGCGACCGCCTTTTGAGCGCGAGCGGCCGAAGGCGTCGGCCGCAATCCGGCCGGCCAGCCTGGGCGCCAGCAGGCCGCCCAGCTGGTAACCTGCCTTTGCCAGGCTGGCGCCGATGCTGAGGGCCGGCGCCGCCGCCGGCTGTTGCGACAGCGGCGGCGATGGTGAAGTGATGTCAGTCATATCGTCAGGTCCTGCGGTTGGTCCGGCACGGGTTGATGATGGATCAGGTATTGGGGACCGAGGTGGCGCCGCCGTTGACCACGGCGCGCTGCTCCGCCGAATCCTTGTAATAGCCCGAATCGAGATCGTAGAAATGGCAGTTCTTTACGACCCACAGCAGGTCGCCGAAGCTGAAGTTCTTTTCCCTGATCATGCCCGGATAAGCCTGCTTCAATGCCGTCTGCGCTTTTTGCAGGTTATAGAACGGCACCACCGGCGCCACGTGGTGGGCGGTATGGATAGAGATGTTGTGGGTCAGGAACAGCAGCCATTTCGGATAGCGGTAGTCGGTGGTGACCAGCATGCGGCTAGCGTTCGGCGTCCAGTGTTCCGAGGTCAGGAACGGGATGTCGGCCGCGGTGTGGTGCATCAGCGTGGTCACGCTGAACCAGGTGTGGATTGCAATCCACGGCGCAAAAAACAGCAAGAAGAAACCTGCTATGCCGGTAAAGTAGATGAGCGCGGAGAAATACACAATCGAAGCCAGCACCACGAACGCGATCGAGCGTTTGACATCGCTGCGCATGTCCTTCTTGGGGAAAAATCCCGGACGAAAGCCCGACACGATCCAGTAATTGATGGTGCCGGCCCAGAACAGCCAGGTCCTGGTGCCCATATAAACAAAGCGCTGGCCGAACGACATACGCTTGTACATGTCGCGCGGAATCGGCCGCCAGTCGGTATCGAGTTCCAGGTTGTTGGTATGGAAGTGATGCAGGTTATGCACGTGCTTCCATGAATAGAACGGATACAGCAGCGGCAGCAGCGACAGGTGGCCGATGGCTATGTTGAGCTTCTTGTTGCGCGAGAACGAATTGTGTCCGCAGTCGTGCGCGATGCAATGCAGGCCCCATCCGCCCAGCCCGGCGACGATGTACAGGGGAATATAGAATCCCCAGTGCGGCGCATAGGCGACGCCGACAATGGCGCCGATATACAGCGCATAGCTGATGAAAAAGCCGGCCAGGCCGCGCCAGGCTTGCGGTTCGAAATACGATTTAGGAATCGCTTCGGCCAGACGGGCGCCTTCCAGCGTCTTGCTCTTGTCCAGGAACGCCTCGAATTCGGGCCCCGGCGATGAAGGGTAACTATTTGCGGACGGCATTGATTTCTCCCAGATTATGCGATGGCGTTGAGCCCGAGTTCCGTGGCCAGGTGAGCGCTCAGCTCGTCGATGCTTGGGTGTTCGAACAGCAGCGCCGGCGACAGGCGCTGCTCGACCAGTTTTTCCAGGTCGCCGGAAACCCGCACCGCGACAATCGAATCGAGGCCGTACAGCTCGAACTTCTTGGCGGTGTCGATCGCGCTGGGATCGACTTTTACCTGCTTGGCCAAGCGCTTGACCAGCCACTGGCGGATCACTTCTTCGCTTAACGGCTCATTGCTTTCAACTTCCTCTCCGCCTTTGCGGAAGAAGCCGAACAGGCCGCCCGACTTGTTTTCTTGAGACATGATTTCTCCTGGGGTGAATGTGAATCAAATGTGTGTGTTTGAATTTTGCAGCGATCAGCGGGCGCGCATCCGCATCTTTGCTATCGTTTTTTCGTCAGGCGAGCGCAGGTTCCAGACCACGCCGATTTTTCCCAGCCCGGCCAGCAGCCAGCCGCTCAGGTCCGGCTCCCACCATTTCACGCCGTGGCGGTACGATCCCGGGAATGCATGGTGGTTGTTCTGCAAGCCTTCGCCGAAGGTGAGGATGGCGACGGTCCAGTTGTTGGCGCTGTTGTCGTCGGTCTTGAACGGTTTGCCGCCGATCATGTGGCACACCGAGCCGACGCACCAGGCAGCCTGGTTGGCCAGGAAAATCCGCGCCAGTCCGCCGAACAGGAAACCGCTGAAGGCCGCATCCCAGCTGCCGCCAATCGCGCCGCCGATGACCGCCGGAAGCGCCAGGCCGAGCACGATCCAGAGGCCGTAGGTACGGTGGTAGAAGAACAGCTTGCGGTTGGCGAGGATATCCGGCGCAAAGAAATTCCAGCCCGACACATCCTTGGCCAGCATCCACGGCATATGCGCATACCAGATCCCGCGCAGGCGGCCGAGCAGCCCCGAGCCGTGCAGGTTGGGCGAATGCGGATCGCCGTGCTGGTCGCTGTAGGTGTGGTGACGGCGATGGGTGGTGACCCAGAACATGATCGGCCCCTGGGCCGCCATCGAGCCGCTGATCAGCAGCAGTCCCTCGAAAAAGGGCGAGGTGCTGAAGGTCTTGTGGGCCAGGTAGCGATGGAAGCCCATCGTGATGCCACCCATGTGGAGGAAATAAAAGACGCCGAACAGCACCACGTCGATGGTCGACATGCGCCCTTCCAGCGCGCGCTGCAGCGCCACCGCGAATCCGGCCAGCGGCACCAGCATGACCACCAGCGCGGTGACCTGCTTGATGGTGGCGCCGGCGCCGGTCAGCGGCGCGACGCCCGGCCTCAGTGCAGGACCGGCGGCGCTCGCCGGCTTGGGAGGTAAGACATTGGTTTGCGTAGTCATGGCATTTTCCCGATGTTAATCGTTATTGAAAAGTTTCTGGTCTAGCGGATCTGTGCTCTGGCGTTGCCGGATATCCCATGCCAGGCCGACCAGGCCCAGCAAGCGGATCACCCAGGCCGTGGTATCGATTTGCCAGAAATGAAAATCGTTGTGCGCCAGCGCCGGATTGGCGTGATGGTTGTTGTGCCAGCCGCCACCGGCGGACACCAGCGCCAGCCAGCCGATGTTGCCGCTGGTGTCCCTGGTCTGGTTGGGTCGTTTTCCGAAGGTATGGCCGATCGAATTGACCGCCCAGGTCACCTGGTCCAGCAGGAAGATCCGGGCCAGGCCGCCCCACAGCAGGCCGCCGACCGCACCTTCGATGCCGCTCAGCGCGGCGCCGATCGCGGTCGGTATCGCCAGGCCGAGGAATACCCAGATCAGGTAGTGCTGGTTGACGAACAGCACCAGCTTGCTGCCGAACAGGTCTGGCACGTAGGTGCTCCAGTTGCTGCGCTTGACGGTAAACAGCCAGCCCACATGGCCATGCCACAAGGCCTTGATGCGTCCGCGCAGGCCAGGCGACAGCACCCGCGGCGAATGCGGGTCGCCGTCCTGGTCGGTGAAGACGTGGTGCATGCGGTGCGTCGCCGCCCAGAACAGGATGGGGCCTTGCGCCGCCATGCAGCCGAGGATGCCGATGACAGCAGTCACCACCGGTCCGGCCTTGAAAGCACGATGCGAAAAGAAGCGGTGCAATCCGCCTTCGACGCCGAACGAAGTCAGGAAATACATGACGCCGAGCAGCACCATGTCTTGCTGCTTGACGCCGAACTGGATCGAATACCAGAGCGCGGCGATAAAACCGATGGCAGGCGTCAGCACCGTCAGGTAAGCCAGCCTGCGCGCCTTGGTGTCGCCATCCCTGAGCACTTGTACTTTCTCGCCAGGCGCTGGCGCCGCCGGAGTTTTGGTATTGGTCACTGCTTACCCCTGTTGGAAAAGTGTGGTGCTGTCGGTTTCGACTATCGCTGCTGTCGCCGATGGCATTGGACGAGCCTTGGCGTACGCCAGCGCGCCGCCATTGAAGGCGTCGCGGCAAGCGCTGCGGCGCACTTTGCCGCTGGTGGTCAATGGAATCGTCGACACCGGCGCCAGGTGCACGGTGTGCGGCGCCACGCCGTGGCTGCGGGTGATGGCGGCGGCAATCGCGTCTTCGACGTTTTCCAGGTCTTCGCCGTTCAACTTGGCTGAGCGCAGGATCTCGGCCACCACCACCAGCTGTTCCGTATCGTCCCGCGTCACCGAGAACGCCGCGACGCCGTTGGTGCGGATCGCCGGGTGGCTGGCCTGGGCCGCGGCTTCGATGTCTTGCGGATAGAGATTGCGGCCGGCGAAAATGATGACGTCCTTGATGCGGCCGGTGATATACAGTTCGTCGTCGAGCATGAAACCGAGGTCGCCGGTGCGCAAGTAGGGGCCGTCCTGCGAATCGCCTGCAATGAAGGCACGGAATATTTCGGTGCTGGCTTCGGGCTGGTTGAGATAGGCTTGCGCCACGCTGGCGCCCTTGAACCACAGCTCGCCGACCGAGCCGGCCGGCAACTGCTTCCGGGTGTCGGGATCGACGATGGCCATCACATGTCCGCTGGCTACCGTGCCGCAGCTGATTACCGCCGTGGCAGGTGCATCTGCGGTGGCCGGCCTAGCCTGGCCGCAGGCCAGAGATTCATGGTCCAGCAGCAGCGTCTTCGGTGTCGCGTCGCGATCCGATTTTCCGGAAATGAACAGGGTCGCTTCGGCCAGGCCGTAGCACGGGACAAACGCCGCGCTGGAGAATCCGGCCGCTCTGAATTTTTCCGAAAAACGGTCAAGCGTGGCTTGCCGCACCGGCTCGGCGCCGCAAAACAGCATCTTCAGCCTGCTCAGGTCGAGTTCGGCGATTTCTTCATCGGTAATGGTATCGACGCAAAGGTCGAGCGCGAAATTGGGCGCCACCGAGGTGGTGACCCGGTGCGTCGACAAGCCTTTCAGCCAGCGCAGCGGACGCTGCACGAAATGAGCGGGCGTCATGACCACCAACGTGAATCCGCTGTACACCGACAACAGCAGCGCCCCCATCAAGCCCATGTCATGGTAGGGCGGCAGCCAGGTGAAGCCGATATGTTTTTCTGCCGATCCCAGCCTGATGTCGAGCACGCGGCTGTTGCTGATCAGGTTGGCGGCGGAAAGCACCACACCCTTGGGATTGCCGGTGGAGCCGGATGTGTATTGCAGCAGCGCCGGGAATTGTCCGCCGTTGCGCCCTTCGTCGTCTGCATGCGCGGGTATTGGCTGCACATCTCGTGCTTCGAAAAAATCGCTGCCGACAAACAGCCATTCAGGAAAATTTCCTTCGGCGGAGAGCGTAGCGTTGAGGCGGTCGACCGACGCCTGCAAGCTGCCTTCAGCGATCACCAGCTGCGCATTGCAATCGTTGCAGATGCTGGCGAAGCGTGAGATGGCGCGGGTTCCGACCGGCGGAAACGACGGCACCGCCGTGGCGCCCGCCTTGAAAATGGCGAACAGCGCCGTGACATAGTTCAGGCCAGGTTCCAGCACCAGCAGCACCCGGGCTCCAGGCGTCAACTGCTGTTTGAGCTGGCGGGCCAGGCGAGCGGCGCGCAAGTCGAGCTGACGATAGGTCAAGTCAACGATGTCGTCTTCACCGTTTTTCAGGAAACGCAGAGCGACCTCGTCCGGCGTTGCCGCGGCGCGCCGGCGCAGGATCGCGTCCATGTCGATATCCTGCGCGGCGTGTTCCGGAACCAAGATTACCGCTTCGCTCATGCTCAAGCTGGATGTCATTCGATACTCCGTTATTTGATTACCGGGAAAACGCCACGCTGCCGAGGGCAGACCGGCGTTGCGCTCGTTTGGCTAATTGCTGATCTCTACAGAAATATCAATACTTCTCAAAACGCTATTCAACGATAAGCGCCAAGCGACGGCGCATCAGATCAATGCGCCGCCACAGGCGCAGGCGCTCGTGATCGCGTGTCGACCGGTGCGCACAGGATTGCGGTGGCCAAACCGAACGCGATCTGCAGGTAACAGAGGGTGTGAAATGCGGCGAGGTTCAGCATCGCATGGCCGGTTATGGCGACCGTGAGCGCCACCCCGAGCACCGATCCCATCTGGCGTACCGCCTGGTTGACGGCGGAGCCCACGCCGAACCGCGCCGGTGCCAGATGCGCGACGGCCGCCGCCGACAGCGAAGGCATGACCATGCCTACACCCAGTCCGGTGAGTAGGGCCCCCGGCAGCCACGCGTGCACATAGTCGGGATTGACCCCGGGCACCAGCGCGAACCAGATGCTCCCCGCCGTGAAGATCAGGCTCCCGCTCACCAGCAGCAGCTTGTGCCCGGCGCGCGCCGCGAACCGTCCGCATACGATCGCCGTGGGAACGACGAGCAACGGTCCAGGGCTGCCGGCCAGCCCTGCGCGCGTCAGCGAGTACGACCAGACACCTGTAGTGAACAGGAACGTCTGGAAAAACATCATGGCGAAGCCGATCGCGAAGCACAGCGACGCAAGATTGATGTAGCAGTATGTCCGGTCCTGGAACAGCGAGAGATCGATGGCCGGGGCGCGCACCGTGCGCGCCCAGGCGACGAACGCCATCAGCGTCGCCAGCCCACCGGCGATCGACAGGGTCACCATCGGGGAGGTCCAGCCGACCGCCTCGGACTGTACCAGGCCGAAGGTGATCGCGCCCACGCCGAGGATCAGCAGGGCGACGCCCATGACGTCGATCGGCGCGCCGCGCTCAGGATCGCGCGATTCGTCGAGCATGCGCCATCCACGCCATAGCATGATGATTCCAAGCGGCAGGTTGAGAAAGAAGGCCCACGGCCAGCCGAAGTGATCGACCAGGAAAGAGCCGAGGCTCGGCCCCAGCGCACCTGCAAGCCCGCTGACTGCACCCCACGAGCTCACGGCGATCGCGCGTTTGCTGGGGGGGAACGCCGCCAGCAAGATCGACAGCGATGCCGGCAGCAGTAGCGCCGCGCCCGCTCCCTGCGCGGCGCGCATCGCGATCAGAGTCGCGACATGGCCGGCCAGACCGCAGCCGAGGGATCCGCCCAGGAATATGGCAAGTCCGAGCAAGAACATGCGCTTGCGTCCGCGCAGGTCGGCCAAGCGGCCGGCCGGCACAAGCAACGCGGCAAAGACCAGCGTGTACGCGTTCAGGACCCACGACAGGTCCGCCGAGCCGGCCTCGGGAAACGCCCGTTGCAACGCGGGAAACGCCGCATAGAGCACGGTGACGTCGATCGAGACGAGGAAGACCGCCACACTCGCGATCCAAAAAACCGGCCACGGCGAAATCGAGCTCGGCTGCGCCTGTGCCTGCACAGCCGGGGCGAGGGGAGCGTTCATATACTTATACTTCCTCATCAAGCTGGAGCGGGGTCGTCCCGTCATCCGACTCGAAGTACGACGCATCGAGAAACGAGAGCGTTCGCGCTTGCATGCGCGCTTGAAACAGTGCGACGACGGGCCAAGGGCGCATCGCCATTGCCATGACCTTCACATGCTGCGCATCCTCCCAGTGGATGACGTTCGCCACTTCCAGCGGCAGCCCGGCGACCTGCCCCGTCCAGATGCTCAGCGTCGTGGAGCCCGACGTCAGGCGCGGCCCGCTCGCGCGCCCGCCGTAGACGACGATCGAATGGCCGCACAGTCGTTCGACGTCGGCAACGCCACGAACCGGCTTGCAGGCCACGGGGCTGGTAAAGAGCACATCGGCGGCGAGGCCGAACTGCAATTTGGCGTCCAGCACTTCGTCGGCAGGTATGGGCGGCAACGCGGTATCGATCCCCGGGGGGAGCAACCATGCGTCGGCGTCGATGAGGTCCCGGCACGCGTCGTGCAGCGCCTGCCGAACCGGCACGGGGAACGAGGCGAGGAAGATGTCGACCTGTACGTGCTTGTCGAAGCGCCGCGCCACCGTCACCCCACGAATGCGGCGGCCCTGGAAGTGCCCATGCCACTCGCGCCCGCCAATATCGGCGCCGCTCCATGTGTGATCCGGCTCGACCTCGGAAAAGATGCTCTCGGCGGCAGCCGCGAGCTCTTCCACGCGGCCGCGGCCGAAGACTTCTCCGAACGCCATGGGGTGCCGCAAACTGACTTCGTCCTGCGCCGACGTCTCGAGTTCGCGCAGCAACTCATCGATATAGAGACCGGCGCGTTTTTGATGGTTCATCGTCATTTCCTTCTCTGCGAATGATGGGCTCGCCGTCGTGTCGTGCGTCATACGCCCGTCCGAATGGAGGCGTTTGCTCCCATTCGCTCCAATATCCGGCGCGCGGCGAACGCCGGCCGATCGAGGTGGATGTCGATCATCGGCGCCGTGGGGCTCCAGTTCGCCTGAAGGCTCTCAGCGACGTCTTTGTCCTCCATGACAGTTGAGAACACTTCTTTCGCTGTGAACTCAGTAAACATCTGGTTGTCAACGTCGAAATCGCGATGCATGCCCACGAAGACGTGGCTCGTGACATCGGTGGCGGGAGTGAAGATCGTCGTCGTATAGACGTGAAATACCTTGCCGCTGGAATCGTCGCACGCGTGAGCTCTCGTCTCGACCCGCGTGTTGCCGACGGGCCAGTAGAGGACCTCCTGGAAGCGGTCGATGTAGTCGAGTTTCAGGATCCGGCTGTACAGCGGAGGCGTCTTCTCGCGGCGCATATAGCGGCGCACGCGGACTTCGTCGTCGTTGATCACGATTTCAGGCGGAGTCTCGACGATGTCGAGTGAGCCCAGTGTCTTCGCGTGAACGAAGGCAGCGTGCGAGATGTCGAGGATGTTGTCGATCCCGAACACGTAGTTGCAGGCGATGGTGCAGTAGCTCATCGTCCCCGCGAGCTCGGGCGCCGAACAGACCCAATGGTTCGGGATCGCCCCCTCGTCTGCCTTCTCCGGGTCGCCGGGCCACAGCCAGACAAAGCCGTACTTCTCGACGGCGGGGAACGAACGGACGCGCGCGCCCTTCGGGATCGTGCTTTGGCTGGGGATACTGACGCACTCCCCCGAGCAGTCGTAGCGGAGACCATGGTACCAGCACTGAAGCTCGTCTCCGATCAGGCGTCCCCGGGACAACGGAACCTGTCGATGGGCGCAGCGGTCCTCAAGCGCGACAACCTGGTTCGTTGAGGTGCGGTACATGACGATCTTCTCGTTCAGGATAGTCCGGGCAAAAGGCTCCCTTTTGACTTCTCCGGAAAGGGCTGCTGCGTACCACGTATTTTGGATAAACATGATCTTTCCTTACTTCGCCGCGTACACGGCATTTTGGTTCTGGGACAGCCGACGCGAGGTCGGGGTGGTATGTGTGTTCAAAATGGTGCTCTATTCGCGCGCAACTGCGGCCATCGCGTCGCCGGCCCGGGTACCCGCCAAATCCGCTTCGCGATCGAAACGGCCGTCGGCAATCCGCTCGAGGAAATCGTCGCTCGCGGACGGCAGATTGACGCAGGGGTACTGGAAGCGCGCCGTCGTATAGCGCAGCGCGCCAAAAAACGACCGCTCAACCTGTGCGCCCGTCGCTTCCAGCAGTCCCTGCGACGCCAGGTACCGGTGCAGCGCGGGCAGCCGGTAACACGGGACGGCCGGATACAGGTGGTGCTCGAGATGGAAGTTACTCCCGAAGAAAAGAGCCGTGTAGATGGGCGATGTGTAGCTGCGGCTGTCGTGGTAACGACCCGGTACGGTGCCCGTGTGCTCAATGTACGCACGCAGGGCGCTGAACACGTACAGCCCGAAATACGGAGCCAGCATCACCGTGAAGCCGAGCCACAACGAGCGATGCCAGATGAGCGCGTACACCGTTACAGCGCATAGCCCCAGGGCGATGTTGATCCGGGTGATCCAGCGCATTTCGCGCTGGGAGAACGGCAGCTTGGTGTCCTCCGGCCAAGGTAGGCCCAGCCCCATGCGCACGGCGTTCTTCATGTAAATCCGGACGGTCCCGGAGCGCGCGCGAAAGAAGCGCGACCAGAAGTTCCTGTACTGCGAGTAAATCTGAACATCGGGATCGATGTTCTGGCCGGTATAGCGGTGGTGCTTCCAGTGGGTCATGCTGAAGCCCACGATGAAGAAGAACGGCACCAGCGAAGAACAGAGCACCGCCAGCGCGGCGCTCAGGTATTTGTTCCGGTGCAGGTTCGTGTGCATTCCCTCGTGTCCGACAAAGGTCAAGAGGTGCATTCCATGACCACCGATGATCCCCAAGACGAGTGCCCAAGCTATCCGCACCGGCGTCGACGCCGGGATATCGACGATGGCGAAGGCCACCATGGCCGGAACCAGGAAGAATGCCAGGGCGTGCACGAGGTAGAGTGCCGTGGCGAAGGAACTGATCCGATGAAATTTTTCTGGAAGCCTGAGGCGCGCAAACGCGACGCCAGCCTCCAACGGTGCTTCGATGGTCATAGCCTGTCTCCTTGGTTGACTGAACGTAGGGCCCGTGAGTGCCGGCTGGGCAGCACCAGGATTGGAAATTGCGTGGCCAACGCTACGCGCGCGCCCGCCGCAACGACCTCCGCGATTGTCCGGCACGACTCGACGTCGACGTTCTTTGTGCTCATACCGCTTCCCTTACGCCAAGGGCGCGATCGCCGCCGGACGCGAGCGACTTGGATTGCTCGAACCCGGACGCCCGGGCCGGGGTGGCGTTGGCCTGTTCGGCCAGGTGCTGGCGCAACGCTATCTCGGCCCGGATCTCCTTGCCTCGCTGGGACATGGCCTCCAAGGGTTCGATCACCCCCAGCTCGCCGCGTTGAACGGCCTGGGACGCCCAGCTCACGACGTCGGGAAGGTCGAATATGGCAAACGGCGAGCGCTCGCGATTCAGGGCGGCGAACAGGCGTGCCTGCAGCACCGGGTCTGCCGCCAGCTTGCCGTACAGGATACGGCTGAGCGGGTTGTTGTGGGTGAGCGCGCCGCGGCTGCGGGAGTATTCAAAGAGGTCGATCGAGGTCGCGTCTCGCTGGCGCCAGTAGCGCACCAGCGCCTGGTCCCCGCCCTCGACGATCGCCCGCCCCAGCGCCCCGGCGTCGCGCAGAGCGTCGGTGATCCCGAAGCCGGGGGACGGATCCATGAACAGGCCTGAGTCGCCGACCAGGGCCCAACCCGGCCCCGTCGCTTGACGGAAGAAGAAGCGCAGGTTCAATGCGCCCAGGACCTTGCTCGCAGGCGGTCCAACGGTCAGCGGCGCCGTGTAATGATTGCGCTGGAGCGTCTCCTGCAGCTTCTGTAGCGTTCGCCCCTTCCACTCCGGTAGCTGGGTCTTCGGGAATGCCACCCCGACGAGCAAGAGATCGTGGTTTGTTGGAAAGATGATGACGATGTCGTCGCCGAAATTGCAGTTCATCGCCCCGCCCAGGTAACGCGGATCGTCGTCGAACCAGGCTGGTCTCGGCCAATACGCCCAATACATCGCGCGGGGGCAGTCGTACCCATGGTACTCCTCGGCGCCTACGAGTTGCGCCGTGGTCGAGTGGGGACCATCCGCGCCGACCACGATCCGCGCCCGGATCTCTTCGCGTGTCCCGGCGTGTTCGACTACGGCTCCGGTGACCCGCTCGCCGTCGCGCAGCAGCGCGACCAGTTTCGTACGAGTACGGACCTCAGCCCCGGCGGCCCGCGCTTCGTCTAGCAAGAGCGCATCGAGATCTATACGACGCGGGCAGGAGCAGCTCCCGCCAACCGGATAAACAATCCGACCGACTTCGTCATCGGCGCCGAACATCATGCTAGGCACTGGCGGTGCGAACCGGCGCACCTTATCGCCGAGGCCCAACTCGTCCAGCAACGCCATGCCGTGGGGCGAAATGAAATGGGTGGACAGCGGCTGGTCGCATGGCAGATTGTTCGCGTCGATAGCGAGGACGCGCTTGCCTGCGCGCGCCAGATGAATCGCGAGCGTGGAGCCGGCGCAGCGGGCACCAACGATTAGAGTGTCTAACACGGAGAGATTCCTTTTAGAGAATGACTAGAACTCGGATTACGCATGACACGGCCTCGCCATCCCGTGCATCATGAGACGGATAGACACTATGAGGATCGCCACTGACATCCCGTGCAGGCAATGTAGATGGGCGCATCGACCACCGCCCGCACATCAGTTGCCCGCGGCCGGCCTGTCGTTTTCGTCTTCGGCATGAACGGCGCGATCAACGCGCACTCTTCTACCGTCCATCTGGGAACCGTTGAAACAGCACCGAGGCGTTGACTCCGCCGAACCCGAACCCGTTGGACAGCGCTATCTCAATTGGGACGCGCCGCGCCGCCGGCCCTATCAGATCGAGGCCAGTCGCCGAGTCGTCGGGATTCTCCAGATTGAGCGTTCCAGGAAGCACTCCATCTCTGAGAGCAAGAACGGAAAACGCAGCCTCGAGGGCGCCTGCCGCCCCCAGCAAATGCCCCGTCGCAGACTTGGTAGAGGAAATAGCCGGCCCCGTTTTTGTTCCGAAAACAGTCTTAAAGGCCGCAATTTCTCCGGCATCGCCAACCGGCGTCGAGGTAGCATGGGCGTTGACGTAACCGACACGATCTGGGGTTACTCCCCCCATCGCCAAGGCCAGCTTCATCGCCCGCATGGCGCCATTTCCATCGTCGGGGCCGGCCGTCATGTGATAGGCATCTGCGGTGGTTCCATAGCCAATAATTTCGGCGATCGGGCTGGCGCCGCGTGCCAGAGCATGGTCCAGTGCTTCCACCACCAACATTGCCGCGCCTTCACCCATCACAAACCCGTCACGGTCGCGGTCAAATGGGCGCGAGGCGCGAGTCGGCTCATCGTTGAAGCCCGTCGATAAAGCCCGCGCCGCCGAGAACCCGCCAATGCTGACTTTGTCGAAAGCCGCTTCGGCGCCGCCTGCCAATACAATATCCGCTTCTCCTGACCGGATTAGGCGCATCGCATCACCGATCGCCTGTACGCTAGCCGCGCAGGCGGTCACAGGGCAGCCGAGCGCCCCCCGGAACCCATGCTTGATCGATATCTGGCCAGCCGCCAGATTCGATAGGAAGTACGGAATGGTGAAAGGCGACAGCCGCCGCACACCACGCGTTTCGCCTATCCTTACCGCATTGGCCAGCCCGGGAAATCCGCCGATGCCGGACGCAATGATGGTCGCAGTGCGCTCGCGTTGATGGTCGTTTTGCGGAGCCCATCCGGCATCTGCCAGCGCCTCGTCAGCGGCGACCATCGCCATCTGGATGAACCGATCCATCTTCTTCAACTCTCTGCTCGGAATCGAGATTTCAGGATCGAAACCGCCCTCGGGATCGGTTGTCCTATCTTGCACGGTCCCGCCTACCTTAGCAGGAAGATCGCCGACAATTTCGTCCCCCAACAGGCGAAGTCCCGAACGCCCGTCAATTAGGCGCTGCCATGCCAGTTCCGTGCCACAACCCAGTGGGGAAACAATGCCGATCCCCGTCACAACCACTCGGCGCATCATTCTATATCCCTCTCTCGGACCAGGACCCGCTGAACGGCATCGTTCAAGTTTTTCATCTTTCGACCCACCTCTTTAGTTCCCGCTTCCCCCAGCTTCAGAAGAAATTGAAAATCGTTCTCGTCAAATTCCGCAGTCATTTCCGCCATCCATATTCATCTGGGTAATCACTCGCGACGGTGACGTCGCGACCACGAACCACATCCGGCAATACATCCGAAAATTCTGTCGCATTAAGGCTTTTTATAAAAAATCTGTCACTTAAATTCAATAACCTATGAAGTCAAAAAAAAATGCCTAATGCGGCAGAATTCAAATTTTCCCTAAAAATAGACAGACTAGTCTGTTCTTAAATATTAGCAGCAAAATCAAATGCATGTATTGTCATGGCGAAAAATATATAAGGAATCCATTCTTCTTGAGTGCTTGCATTTCGATGAAAACCAAAAGAATACATACAGGTCTGTATACTTAAGCGAGTGGATATTATCTTGGCTTAAGTCGCATGTAAATGTCATTTTTAACAGGTTGTTGTTCAGCACCGACGTCTGTCAATGGCTTGACTGGAGGAATAAGTTAGGGAAGCGCTGAACAATTGGTGATTTTAGTTTTCGCGCTGGCTTTCAAATCATCATTCTGATCGGCAGTCGGCATCTTGCGATGGAAGTGACTGGAATTGCTTGTTTCGAGTGAATCTCCCCCTATTTTTCATTTCTCCCGATACTCAGGGCGCACGTCGGGTTTCAGAGATCGCAAAACACCTGCCGGCGAGCAGCAAATTGGCAAATCCAAACAACGGGAATGGCTGTGCGATATTTTTGGCCGAGCCGCGGTAGCGCGTCTTACTATGCTTAAACCGATTCTTGACGACATGAAATGGATGCTCCACTTTCGCCCTTACGCTGGCCTTGAGAATTTCCAACTTCTCGCGCATACGCCCCAACTTGTTTTTAGGCAGGGCACGGCGCATGGGCTTGCATCATGTCAGCGACGTTGCCAGCGCGCCGGTCACGGTGTGTACAAGACCCGACACAGCATCAACGCCGATGTGTGCCTTCATGCCAAAGTGCCACTCATTGCCGTTCTTAGACTGATGCATTTCCGGATCACGTGCATTGTCACGATTATTCGTTGATGGCGGCGTAGCAAACGCCGACGCGCAAAGAGTAAGAGACTCCATGGAAGATCAGGTCAAGCTTCTGCATGCCGGACGCTGACTGGCTGAGTAGCCCGCAGGCTGATCCTGGTCGATATCGACAAACGATGTCCAGCACAGCAATGGCATGATTGAAAACTCGCGGCAGGCTGCGGGCAACACGGATGCCGCGGCGACACTAGCGCATGCCAACTAGATGATGGTCATCACAGCCATATTTACGATAGCGGGGATCGGCGCTTTCCAGGGTCGTCCGCGGGGCCTGAGCGTGCAGAAACCACTTCTTTACACTGCATTAATTAACAGGCAGCGCAAATCATCACCAATAGGCAATAGAATAATATTGCCGCAAGTCATCATTGCGTAATAAATAACTGTTATTTTTGGCAAGCTGCCAGGGCGACATTCTGGCTCGCATGTCGACGGCGCTGCCCGGAGAAAATCTGTGCCGCGTCACGGTGAAAGCAACAGTCATCCCCTGTTTTATTAACCGCTGGACCTTATAGAAACATGAAGGAGAAAAGCTCAATGAAAAAATTCCTGGTTTCCCTTTGCCTGCTGACTCAGGCAATGTACGCCATGGCCGATGGCCAATCGGATTGCGACGCCGCCGCAGGCAGCTATCTGACGGGCACCGTCAACGCCAAACCGACATTTGCGGATGGCAAAGCACTCAAGGGCGTCAAGCTCTCGCATACGCATATCCGCGTAAAAGCGGACCAGGACGGCAGGACTTATGACGTTGCCATGGACAACGTCTACGCTGCGGATTACCACAAGAATTCGACTTCGATACCAAAGTCGCTGGCGGCGTTCAATATCGGCGACCAGGTGGAAATGTGCGGCCAGCTGTATACCAGCGGTTATGGCATCCACTGGGTCCACGACAACTGCAACGTCACGCCGGACCAGGCGCATCCAAACGGATTCGTCAAGAAAGTGCTGGACGATGGCAGCGAAGGCGACAATCTGGAAGCCAGCGAGGCTTATTGCTATTTGTGGAATTAAGCGCCACTTGCTTGATACCTGATGTTTGATACCTGATGCCGGTTGCGCCATGCCGGCATCAGGCCCATAACGAACTGCCTCTCCACGTTTTCCCGATGCCGTGAGCCCGACTATCCGTTATTCGCTACTGCTTGCAGTGGCCGGCGCATGCCTTGGAATATATCTGTCGACGACAGGGAATTCCGGGGAAAAGCTGAGCGCAAAAGCCGCAAGCCCAGATCAGGTTTCCAGTCCATCTCCCCGCAGCGGCGAATTGATATCGCCGTTCGCCACTGGAACGGTAAACCAGGGAAATGACCTCGCCGCACTCCCCCCTCCTTCCGCCGCCGTGTATGCGCGAAACGGCCGCCAGGTCGACCTGGGCGGGCTTACGGCGCAAGAGTACATTTCAAAATGGAACAGCCTGGCAAGGGCCGGCGACAAAGATGCAGCCTACAATGTTTACCAGGCGGCAGCGGTTTGCGCCAGTAACGACGAGCCCGCTCCCGCATACAACAGCGCCACCGAGCTCAAGCAGTTTCTGGATCAACGAAAAAAATTGCTGGCATTGTGCAAAGGCGTCAATTCGGCGCAACTGCAGGAGCGTCTCTCCTTCCTGGCCTTGGCCGCGCGCGCCGGGAAAGTAGAGGCGCAAATCGATTACTTCATGGAAGGGCCTTACGGTCGCGATACCGATCTGGCAAAAAGCGCGGACGACCCCGTCGTACAGCAGTGGAAAACCGAAGCCGTCACGGAACTGAAATCCGCCGCCGGACAGGGAGAGCCATTCGCCCTGGCACTGCTGGCGCAAGTGTACGGCGCCGGAGAACTGCTGCCACGCGATGCAAAACTGTCCCTTGCCTACAAGGTAGCCGAGGCAGATGCGAGAAATAGTGCTTTGTCGGAAGAACAGCTAAGGCGCAATGCCGGCGCGCAAATGTCTGACGCGGATTTTGCCAGCGCCCTGCAAACAGGCAGGCAAATCGCATCCGCTTGTTGCAAGAAAAGTCGCCTCACACCGCAAGAGTAGATGGACTCTTGATCTGGCGCAGCTTCTCGCCAGTCCACCTGAACCGCCACGGCATCGCCTTGACGGTTCCGCGTCACCTGCCTCATCAAAAAACTAAAAAATCATTGTCAGGTTCCAGTCTTTTCTTGGCGATTGATCGCCAGGATTCAGATCAGATCGCGCCGACGATACTCATCGCTCCCCGACAATCTCGATCTCCATGCGTCGATTGGGTTGCAGGCACCCCACCAGCTGTGGCGTCAATTTCTGCCCCGGACATTGAACGACGGGCTTGGCTTTGCCGGCGCCATATGCCCGAACCAGATGAGCATCCAAACCTTTTTGTATTAAATAATCGCGAATCGTATCGGCCCTTGCTTGCGACAGTACGAGATTTGCCTCTTCAGAACCAATCCGGTCTGTGTACCCTGTCACAACGACAGATGACAACGTGATTGCGTCCTGCTTGAGATGGTCTGCCAGATCGTCAAGTTTGCCGCGTCCTGTCGAATCCAGGTTGCTGAGGTCCGATTTACCAAATGCAAAAAGTCCGTCTGCACCGAATTCCATGCGGCGCTTCAAGGGTTTTTCTGCTACCGGCACTATGGGCGTGTCTTTGACTTGAGGCGGATTGACGTACCCTTCGCATTCCGGGTTCTTCCAATGGGTAGACGTAGCGCGGTTATTCGAGTCGAACTTCACCTTGAATTGACAGGTAACGTACTCGTTGCCCTTACCTGTATAGAAATTGAACACATAGTCCCACTCGCGTACATTGAAGATTCCTTCGCTGAAATGAGGATTACCGAGCTCCAGGCGGACCTGGTCTTTATGCAAGCCCGGCGTTATCCGCTTTACGTGGTCTGGGCCGACAAAATCACCTGTTTTCAAGTAAGAGCTGTCGAGCGCTGGAAAATTCACTTCGCTGGTGTCGCCGGCAGTCGCGGAAAAAGCCAAGCAATAAAGCATGCTTATGCATAAAGCCCGACAGAGGATGCTGGAAGAATGTCGCATAAATTTGTCCTGAAAAAAATGTAAATCGGAAGATTTTCACTCTGCTTCGACAGTCACAGAGGTTTGCTGAAACAACCATCCTTGACTGTCTTGCCTTCAATTGATAATTCCGGACACGGCAACCCGTGCAGCCACGCCGCCTGCGGTTGTACCCGAGACACCGCCGCTGAGACTCCAGCGACCGTTCTCCGCAGTGCGGCGCAGCGACACGCCAATCGCATTCTGGTTTTGGTAATACCCATAGCCCGCGGCGTAAGTGATCTTGCCTGCCACATATGGAGCGCTTTCCATCGACATGGCCGCTGCGGTGCCTGCATAAGCCTTCTTGGCAACGTCGTTGATATTGTTCTGCAACTGCATCACCAAGCCGTTTGCGTATTGGTTAGCCTGCTGTACCGCGCCGTTCAGACCTGTATTGAGCTGGGAAACGTTGACTGCATCCGTAGCGGCCGTACCAGCTTCGACGTTATGTATCGCCACGGGACTGCTCGCGCCGTTACCCATCGTGACGCTGCTGTAGTTGCTTGAACCGTCAGCGTTGGTGTCGTAATGCACCCCTCCCGACTGTACGGCCTGCAATTGGCGCACATTGACAGCATCCGTCGCCTGCGTTCCACCCGCAACATTGGTGATCTGACGTTCGTTGCCTGCGCTGCCGACCGAGACCGCGCCTTGCGTCGATGACACCACCGTATTGGAGAACGATTCCTTGGCACCATTCAAGCCTGCGCGATCCGCCGTCGAAGCGGCGCCGATCGCTACACCGTTGCTGGCAGTCACGCTGGTGCCGGCGCCGATGGCGACTGAATTTGCGCCAGAAGCGACCGTGTTCTTGCCCAAAGCAATGGCATCGGCTCCGGTTGCACCGTCATTGTTGACGTTGCCGCCGCCGCTCGAATTGACGCTGTAATATTTTGGCTGAGCAGCGGCCACTACAGTAGTCAGGTTGCTGATAGCGCTGTTGGTGGCAAAGAGCTGGCTGCCATTCACGGCATCGGTGCTGGTCGAAGTCAGCTGTCCGGCGGCGACATTCTGGATCTGCCGCTCATTTCCTGCGGTCCCGACACTCACCGTACCCACAGGCGCACTGCCGGCAAAGGCATATGCGGTGCCGCGGATAGTGGCGCCGGCGGTTGCCACGGCTGCGGTGGTCGCTGAGGTGCTGCCGATTGCCACGCTATTGCCGGTGCTGGCTGCCGCCCCTTGACCTAACGCCGTACTGTTGGCAGCCGTCGCCTGGGCGCCTTGGCCGAGCGCGGTCGTGTTGGCCTGGTTGGCCACGGTTCCTTGACCTGCCGCGGTCGAGTTTTGGCCGGTTGCTACTGCGTTGGTGCCCATGCCCAGCGAGTTGCTTCCTGCCGCGCCGATAGAACCGGTAAATGTCTTTCCTTCGCTGGAAGCAATCGGAAACTGGTCCGCGTTGACAATGGTCGTCAGGTTATTGATTGCAGTGCCCAGGCCGTTTGCCACTGAATAGAGCTGGGAGCCGTTGACAGCATCGGTTGAAGTTGCCGTGATCCGGCCCGCAGCCACGTTGGTGATTTGACGTTCCGTTCCGGTTGCCCCCACCGATACGGTGGAAACCGGTGCAGCGCCGGCAAAACCGCCATAGGTCGTGCCATTAATGGTGCTGCTGGAGGTAGGATTCGCAGCCGCTGCCGCACTGCTGTTGCCCAGCACCACAGAACCGTCCAGCCCCGTGGGCACCGTCACATTGCTGCCGAACACAAAGGAGTTGTTGGAAGCGATGTTATTGTTATTGCCCACGGAGAAGCTGCCGGTCCCGGTAATGGTGGTCGGATCGCCGATCGCTACGCTGCTGGCGCCGCTGACGACATTGCCGGTGCCTATGCTGATGCTGTTGGCGCCCGATGCCTGCGCGCCATTGCCGACGGCAATCGATGATCCGCCCGAAGCTGCAGCTAAATTGCCGATGGCGACATCGCTCGCCGCCGCGGCCGAGGATCCGACGCCAGCCGCCAGGGCATCCACTCCGGTGGCGCCGTTGTTATTGTAGTTGCCGCCTTGGGTGCCGCCGTCGTTGACGCTGTAGTAATGTGTTTTACCCGCGGCAATCGCCAGGTTGGTTGCGTTCAGCTGGCTGCCGTTGACCGCATCGGTGCTGGTGGTGCTCAACTGTCCAGCTGCCACATTGGTGATCGTCCGCTCGTTGCCGGCACTGCCAACGCTCACCGTACTGGCCGGTGTAGTGCCGGCAAAAGCGTAAATGGTGCCGTTGATGGTGGCGCCGGTGGTGGCTACCGCCGCGACCGTCGTGCTGCCAGCCCCCAGGGCCACCGCACCGGCGTTGGCAGCTGTTGCACCGTGACCCAACGCCATTGCATCGATGGCAGTGGCATTCGCGGTTGGCCCCGCTGCCACGCTGTCGGTACCGGTAGCAGTGCTATCGGCCAGCGTCGAGTTGGCATGGAAATACTTGATGCCGCCGCCATTGTTGATATTGGTGATCGCCGTGGTATTGGCCGTCACTTGCTGGTTGGTCGCGAACAGCTGCGAACCGTTCACCGCATCCGTGCTTGCGCCACTTAACTGACCAGCAGCCAGGTTAGTGATTTGACGCTCGTTGCCAGCGCTACCTACCGATACCACGCCCGCAGGCGCGCCACCGGCGAAGGTATAAGCCGTACCGCCGATTGTCGCGCCGGTAGCTGGCACTGCTGCGGCTGCCACCGTGCTCCCCTGACCCAAGGCGACATTGCTGCCGGTGATGCCAGCTGCAATGCTGGCGCCCTGGCCTAATACCGTCGCATTGGCGTTGCCGTTATCGGTGGCCTGGTTGCCCAGCACCGTCGATGCCGCGCCGGTTGCCGTCGCTCCGAAGCCGCCGGCGCTGGCGTTGGCGCCGCTCGATACCGGCTGCACCGCCGTTACGCTGTTGTCCGAGACGAACGGACCAGCCTTGCCGTTGGTGATGTTGTTGACCGTGTTGCCTAGGCTGTTGACAGCGCTATCGGTGGCGAATAGTTGCGAACCATTCACTGCATCAGTAGATGTTCCGCTGACCCGGCCGGCAGCTACATTGGTGATTGTCCGCTCATTGCCTGCACTACCAATGCTCACTGTGCTAGTCGGTGCGGTGCCGGCGTAGTTGTACGCAGTGCCGTTAATGGTCGCCCCTGTAGTTGCAACTGCAGCAGCCGTCGTGCTGCCCGCACCGAGGGCCACTGCGCCTGCATTGGTAGCTGCCGAGCCATGACCCAATGCCATCGCATCAGTCGCACTGGCATTCGCAGTCGGGCCAACGGCAACGCTGTCCGTACCGGTAGCGGCGCTATCGGCCAACGTCGAATCGGCATGAAAATACTTGATGCCGCCACCGTTGTTGATATTGGTGATCGCGGTGGTATTGGCCGTCACCTGCGTATTGGTTGCAAACAGCTGACTGCCGTTCACCGCATCGGTGCTTGCGCCGCTCAGTTGACCGGCCGCCACGTTGGTGACCTGACGCTCGTTGCCGGCGCTGCCCACCGATACCACGCCTGCCGGCACGCCACCGGCGAAGGTATAAGCTGTGCCGCCAATGGTCGCGCCGGTAGTTGGCACTGCTGCGGCTGCCACCGTACTGCCCTGCCCCAACGCCACGTTGCTACCCGTGGTGCCAGCTGCAATGCTGGCGCCTTGGCCTAATACCGTCGCATTGGCGTTGCCGTTATCGGTGGCCTGGTTGCCCAGCACCGTCGATGCCGCGCCGGTTGCCGTCGCTCCAAAGCCGCCGGCGCTGGCGTTGGCTCCGCTCGATACCGGCTGCACCGCCGTCACGCTGTTGTCCGAGACGAACGGGCCAGCCTTGCCGTTGGTGATGTTCGCTACATTCTGGTTGGTGCCGAACAGTTGCGAACCGTTCACTGCATCCGTGCTGGTCGCGTTCAACACCGCCGGCGCCAGGTTGGTGATGGTTACCGGCGCACCTGCGCCGGCGCCGCCGGTCGCACCCAGGGTGATCTTGCTGCCGCCCACCGCATCGTACTTGACCGCGATATTGGCCGTGTTGTCGACATTGGTATTCAGCGCCGTCAGCGCTCCAGCGACCGTTGTCTGCGCCGTCGGCCCGGTTACTGCGCCGGTAGCGCTAACACTATTGATCGGCTGGCTGAAGCCGGCGACATTGCCGGTCGCCGGATTATAGGCAGCGCCGCCGCCCAGGATACTCGCCGTCGTCGTACCCAGGTTATTGATGCCGGTGACGACTGTATTCAACTGCGAACCGTTGATGGCATCGGTGCTGCTCGCTGAAATCACCCCTGCAGCTACGTTCTGGATTTGGCGCTCTGCGCCCGCTGCGCCGACCGACACCACGCCATTGGCTGCATTGGCAATGCCCGCCGCCGTACCGCCAAACTGGGCGGTGACGCCCGTGTGCGGCGCCGCAGTAGTCGAACCCGCTCCGAGCGCCACATCATTGGCGTTACCGGCTGTTGAATTGGCGCCAATCGCCACGCCGTTGCCCAGCGCCGCATTCGCCGTATCTCCAAGTGCGATGCCGCCGGCGGCAGCAGCGGTCGATGCGTTGCCCAAGGCGATAGAACCTTGTCCAGTTGCGCTGTTGGAATTGCCGAGGGCAATCGCTCCTTGTCCATTCGAGGTATTGTTGGCGCCGACCGTCACTGCACCGGTCCCGGTCGCACTGTTGGGATCGCCGATCGCCACCGCGCCGTTGCCATTGGCAATCTGTCCCTCGCCCAGCGCCACCGCGCCGGTGCCGCCGGTTACCTGCGAGTTGTGGCCGCCGGCGATGGAGCCGGCGCCCGCTGCGGCGGCCACCACCGACGTGTCGCCAAAGGCCACGGTAGATGCGGCATTCGCCCGTGCCGAAGGTCCGAATGCAGCGGCGCGCGCAGCCGCAGCGAGCGCGCCTGGGCCAAAGGCCGCGGAGGTGGCGCCAGTCGCGCTCGAGAACACGCCCACTGCCACGCTATTGACTCCGCTGGCGGTGCTGTTGACGCCAACCGCGGTCGAGCCGCTCACGCCGGAACTCACCGCGCCCGCGCCGAGCGCAATTGCCTGACTGCCCGAAGCCGTCGCGCCATCGCCGATTGCGAGGGCCTGTGTCGCGCTCGCCTGGGCTTGAAAGCCCATCGCAATGGATCGATTTCCAGAAGCGCTCGCCGCGACACCTGCCGCCACGGAGTTGTTGCCGGTGGCGCCATTGTTGATATAGTTCGCCTGCTGCGTGCCGGCATCGTTCACACTGTAGTAGTGAAGAGGCGTGCTGGCCGCAATAGCCTGGACGGCCTGGTTGGTGGCGTATAGCTGGCTGCCGTTTATGGCGTCGGTCGAGGCGCCAGAGATGCGCCCGGCAGCGACATTGGTGACGGTGCGCTCGCTTCCGACTGCGCCCACGCTTACGGTGCTGGCTGGGTTGGTGCCGGCAAAGTTGTAGACCGTACCGCCCAGCGTCACGCTGCTGGTGCCGACCGCCACCGCCGTTGTCGAACCTGAACCCAGCGCGACGTCCTTGGCGTTGTTCGCCGTGGCGGCATCGCCCAAGGCAACGCCGCCGGCAGCAAGGGCCGATGTGGCATTGCCCAATGCCACCGATCCCTGTCCAATCGCGCTGTTGCTGTTGCCGATTGCTACGGCGCCATTGGCCGCAACAGTCCCGGCCGCATTGCCTGCCGCGGTGTTATTCGCTCCCATCGTGACGGCGCCCGTACCAAAGGACACATTCGGATCGCCGATTGCCACTGCGCCATTGCCATTGGCGACCTGCCCTTCGCCCAACGCTACCGCGCCGGTGCCGCTGGTTACCTGCGAATTGTGGCCGCCGGCGATGGAACCCGTCCCGGCCGCAGCGGCGACAGTGTTGCTGTCACCGAACGCTACCGTGGATGCCGCCAGCGCCTTGGACGCATTGCCCGCCGCGATGGCATTCGCACCACTACTAGTTGCATTGAGACCAATGGCCACCGCGTCAGTAGCGCTCGCGGTAGTTCCATATCCCAGCGCGACGGCTTGGGCGGCCGATGCATTGGCCGTAGCGCCCATCGCGACCGCATTGGTCGCGGTTGCGTTCGCCAGCAGACCGACGGCAATGGCGCTACCTTGCGTTGCCGCGGATTGAGAGCCTATGGCAATGGTGTTGGTGCTGGACGACGCAGCGCCCCCGGTCGCATTGCCACCGATAGCGATGGAAGCTGTCCCCGAGGCGTGGGTCGAGAAACCGATGGCAATCGACTGGTCGCCGTTAGCGACGTTGTTCTGGCCTGCCGCGACGCTGGCGACGCCCGAAGCCTGGGCATTAGCACCCACCGCCGTCGCCGCCACGCCCGAAGCAGCCGAGTTGCTACCCAAGGCCGTACCGTACTGCGCAGTGGCCGAAGTCTGCCTGCCCACTGCGGTCGACTGGCTACCTGAAGAAGCGGACGACGTGCCGATGGCGATCGCATCCGTATTGCTCGCATTCGCCTGTAATCCCATGCCGATGCCTTCGGCGCCAGCAACGCTCACATCCGTACCGATCGCGACGGCCGATGCTCCGGATGCACCTACGCCAACGGTACGCGCGCCCAGGTAGATTGCGTTGAGAGCGGTCGCATAGGCTTGCCAGCCGACTGCCGTCCCGTGGGTTCCTCCGCTCACGGTCGAGCCCGAGCCGAGAGCAACGGCATTGTTGGAGTTAACGACATTGGCCACATAACCCATGGCGATGCTGTTGACCGAATTCGCGTCCACCGAACTGCTGTTGGCAAAAGCAACGCTATTGGTGCTGGCACTGATCGAAAGAGATCCCATGGCAAGAGCATTGGCACCGGAAGCCGTGACATCGGTGCCAATGCCGATCGCGCCGCCAGCTGTCGCACCGGTACCGCCAGCGCTACGTGCTCCCAGGTAAATGGTATTGATAGCGCTGGTGTATGCTTGGAAGCCTAAGGCTATACCGTTCTGTCCGTTGGAAAGAGAGTTGTAGCCTACAGCCAATGCGCCCAGCACGTTGGCGTGCGCAAGCGATCCTAGCGCGGTGGCTCCAGTACCGCTGGCCGCGGACTGAAAACCCATGCATGAGGCGGTGCTGTTATAGATGTTGTACGGCGCCGCGGTGCAATCCACCGCCTGTGCCTGCACCGGCGAAGACCATCCGATCCAGCCTGACGCGATCAACACGGTGAACACCGCCGAGCTCAGGCTGCGCGATGATCGACGGCGCCGGCCTTGTCCCGGCGTGCCGCCGCGGCGGCACGCGGCGATCTCCGAAGCAACCACGAACTGGTTCAGCGCGGGACTCCAGACCTTGCTGTGAATCTTGTTCATAACTTCTCCTTTGCGTAGGGAATACGGGGAAACAGCAACAGACTCGACATGCAGGCGCGCAAAGGCCCTGAGCGCAGAGCCGGAATAATGCGTATTTTTTATAAAAACTTCAGTGCATCCCTGCGGCAAACCAGCGGGGACTCCTGGAAAAAACGGGTAATCCGTATCTGAGAAATAGGCGCCGGCCAGCTATCGCTGTGTGGATGAGGTAACCGGCTTCGACCGACGCGAGGCTGATTCATCCATCGCTTGGTGGAGGGGAAATCCTGTCGCCAGACCGGTAATTCAACGCGAAAAAAAGCGTTCTTTTGAAGCTGCCATTAAAAAAAAACATTGATCGTTCTCCCCGCTTATCTCGATTTCGATACGTCAATTGGGCTGCAAGAATTTCGCTGATGACGGTGTTTTACGCCGCCGGCGATTAGCCTCCGGTGCTTTTGGATGTCGGGTTTAGTGTCTCCACCCATCGTCCATACAGCGTCCATAAATCGATAAAAATTCGTGAATTGAGATAGCGTTTTAATACTATTAACAATAGTTAACAATTGATGACGTAACGTCGATCGTGCCTGGTACAAGCAAAGGTTCTGTGTGAGCCGGAGATCAAATCTGGATGAGAGCCATGAGGGAAGAGTTTGATGGCCGCGCCGCTTTTTTCATCGACGGCAACGCGGTTGTTTCTTACCGCTGTTGTCGACTTTCACTGGGAGTGAAAGCCGGATTGAAGCGTTATTGCGGATGGGCGCTCACGGCCTGGTTTGGCCGGGCAATCTTTGCAAGTATCTGTTGCCGTTCTTCAAACGTTAACATGCCATACGCTACCTCTCGTACAAGCCTGTAACGAAACTGGAAATGCCCCGCTTCCGGCTTCTTCTCAATCAAGCCTGAAGCGACCAGCGTCTGGATCAATTGCTGGCATTTGCGGATGCTGACCGATTCGATTTCGGCCAAGACATGCAGCCCGAACTGGAAACCTATGCACGAAGCATGGCACAGCACATGGCGTATCTCTCCAAGCATGTCTATCCTCTCCGTCAAGAGGTTGCGCAACGACTTTGGACATGTGAAGTGAACTTCAGGATTGGGATCCTGAAGCAGCTTTTCAAGGAACAATGGAATGCCGTCGGCCATTTTAAGCAGGTGCGATTGCCATGTCGGCGAGGCTTCGAGAAATTGGGAAAACTGCAGCGCCAAGCTGGTCGCCTCAGCCATGTCAAGCGGTTGTATATCCATCAAAATGGCGGGGCCTAGGGCTGGCCCTGATATTTTGGGATGCTTCCGGCACGTCACTATCAAAAATATGCCCAGGGACATTTCCCTCTCCCTGAGCCAGGCGATGAAATCGAGCGAAACTTTATCTGCCCATTGAATATCTTCAAACACAAGTACGGTAAGAGACCCTTTGTGATTTTTTTTCAGGCTGCCGGCAAGCGACGAAAACAGTTTTTCTCGTTCAAAGATCGGGTATCCGCGAATATTTTTTTCATGCGCGTACAGGAGATTTGATAGCAGGCTCAATTCGCTTTCATCTATAGAGACGGTTTCAGGAGGTACACTGGCTGACGCCGATCCGGTACTCGCACCAGATCCAGCGTTTCCCGAGATTCCCCCAAGCGAGCGGACCAATGCAAGGATGGGATGTAATGGCGACAGCAAGTTTTCTATGTGAAAACAAGCGCGATGCGCATTTTCGAACTGTGTACTTTTTGTACCAAGGAATTCCTGTATCAATCGAGATTTTCCAACTCCTGCTTCGCCGCTCAGCTGCACACATATCCCGCCGTCGACGCTGGCCTTTGTCCACGCCAGGTCCAGCGCCTTGAGTTCATCCAAGCGTCCCACGAAAGTACAGCGATGCGATCGCGCGACATTGCGCATTTCGTTGCAAGGCTCTCGCAGCGCATGCACCTCGACTGCCTTATGTGGAGCGCCATCAAGGGACTTCATGTCAAACAGCGATGCAATTCCATGCCGAGTCTCTTCTGATGCAATCAGCGCTCCCATCGGCGCTGACTCCGCCAGGTTGCGCGCAATCGTAGTGCATTCCCCCAGTATGTCCGGCAAGGTATATCCCGGGCCTGTCATCATGATGTCGGCATGCACCGCGCTTCGGATCCCGACATGGCGGAACTCGTCCGCAATGCATTGACGGATGGATAGTCCGGCAGCGAGGGACCATTCCGTTATGAATTCGTGTGAAACCGGATAGCCAAAATAGGCGATGACGATAGAATTCGATTGCTGCCGGAAGGTGCCGCAATATTTCGACAGCAATCCGCGCAGCCGCACGATGGCTGCCGCGCTCATGCGGAGCCATGCCTCCCGATCACAGTGGACAAGAGGGAGCAGCTCAATATAAAGAGTAGAAACCAATCGATACTCGCGTCTTGTTTCGGGTACGGAAAATTTTCCCAAAACAGGATTTGATCTTGCTGCCTGAGTTGCTGGCAGCGATTGATACGCCGATTTCTCGAAGAGCATGGCGATCTCTTGGGGAGGAGCAGTCCCGAGGTGCTGCTGGGTCATGCTGCAGTACGCATCGTATATACTGCGAGCCGCAACCTGATTGCCCATCTCAAGGTACATATGCATGAGGCGGGAGTGCGCCAGTTCGTTCAAGAAATCTACCGAGATGAGCTGTCGGCACCGCCGTTCCATGACATCGAATTCGCCTGCATTTGCATGCAGAACAATGGCATGCTCAAGCAGTGAAACATTTTTTTGTTCGCACCGCGCCCGCCTAAGCTGCAACCAGTTGGCAAGCCTCTCGCCGGCAGGAAAAATCCCGTCCAGCAACGGTCCTCTGTAAAGCTCAAGTTGCTGATCGGTTAATTTTATACAGTCTATCTTTTCCCAATTCTCGAACTCGTCTGCATCGATCCAAAAGCGCTCTTCTGAAAGGTGGACGATGCTGCGATCCGCATAGAGCAGTGATTTTTCCAACTTGGCCTGCACAAACGCCTGTTGCAAATTGAACAGCGCCCGGCGCAGGTTGGCCTTGCCATCATGCTCATCCAGTTCTGGCCATAACAAATCAACAAGCGATTCACGCGTATGAGCTCTTGGTTCCAGCGCGAGATATGTCAGTAAAAGGGTGAGCTTTGTATACGCGAGCTTTATTTTTTGGCCGGTCTCAGCGTTGAAAAATTCGAATGTACCTAGCAAATTCAAACGCGCGCTGAACATATGTATATTTTCCAAACAGGCGTTACAACGTCCGCAGGGACCGTAGTCGCTTTCAAGCCCAGGTGTCTGACGACAGCGGATCACCTCCCGCTTGAACAGGTGTGTAACAGGTGAGAACTATGCCTGTCGAGTTGCTGGCTTGACGACTTGGCCACAACTTTTTTTGGCAACGTTCAAATTGCCAAAAAACAGCAAATACTGTGCCAATAGACAACAACCCCGAATTGATGTTAGCGCTAACAATTTTTGTCAGTTTCTTTGCTGTTCGACTAAATTTTGTCCATTACTCGGATCTGTCGCCGGTCCGTTCGTCCGGTTGCATTAAAACTTGACCCGCTCGCGAGCGCCGACTTGACATGCCGTCCCTCATGATCGGGAATCCATGCGGGTTGGCGTTTTTTGTTTTGGAGAACGCAAAAGTCGGCCCGTCGGACCCATACTGTTTGTTGTACAAATACCTGCCGCCCCGAACCAGACAAGCGCTGGAGCTACCACATCAAGTCGTCCGGAATCTGGAAGGCTGCATACGGATCGTCCGCATCGATCTCGGTGCTAGCCTTGTTCACCCGCACGACCAGCGAGGCATCGCGCTCCGCGATCTTGTCGGCGATGATCCTGGGCACCAGGTCTCTGCTTGCGCCCTGGCAGATGATCACCAGGCGCCCGGCGATCAAATGCGCATGGACCGCGGCCGAGACATACAGCCGTTCGATCTTGTTGTCGTGAGTGAAATTGTAGGCGATGTCGCCCCCTCCCGTGCTTTGGCGATTTTTCTGCACCATCTGGACAATTTGCGCCGCGATCGCTTTTTGGGTGGCGGCCGCATCGCGCTGGGCATTCAGTTCGCGGGCGCGGTCGGCGTTCTTGCGTTGCGTTTCGAGCGCCGCCAGGCGCGTTTCATCGACGCTGGCCGTACCGCTCCGGCGCTCCGCCTTTTTCTGCTTGTTCTTGTCCTGGTTGACCAGTTTGACTTTAGTCTTGTCAACCAGGCCAGCTTTCAAAAATTGCTCTTGCAAAGAGGCCATATGCGCTGCTCCGTAAATAGGGACACCCGGTTAGGGGCCGCCGGCCCAGGCAATGGTGCCGACCGGCGGAAAAACGCTAGCATAGCAAATATCGACCCGCAGCCCATGATCGCGGCCTTGTTGGCGTTCTTACACACGCAGAGCGAAGGCTGGCGTCATGTTCATGGCAATCTAAACAGAGATGGACAAATCCGCTGCTTTTGCCGCCCGCTACCAACTCCAGCGCACGCCTGCATCAGCCATCAATATGCGCTGTTGCGCTCCACCGAAATTGGCCGTGTAGGTGGCTGTGACAAACGTACTGGCCGATTTGCTGACGGTTGCGACCAGACCGGCGTTCAGCTGGCCCGCTGTCCGATTCGTAGCGCTGGAAATCATTGTCGCGCGGTCAAAAGCGACAGTGTCATGCGAACCGGAACTGCGCAGCAGGTTCAGCCGCAGATACGGCCGCCAGGCTGCTGCAGCTGTTTCAAAGCGGCTTTGCAGCCGCACGCCGATGCGAGCCTGGAAGGTATTGGTCTTGTTAAAGCCCACTGTCGAGACACCATCATTCAAGTCATTGAACGACAGACTTTGCCAGATCACTTGCGCCTGTGGTTCGATGGTCACATTGGCTCCGAGTCGGATTGGCAGGCCTCCTTCGATAGAGCCGATGAGCGCGCTGCCGCGTGTGGCGGCGCCCACGCCATCGTGTGAACGCGGGTTCGCTGACATTGAACTTCCCATCAAGACCGCATCCGTGTACCAGCCGCTCGGGCCGACGCGAGTCCAATAGCCGCCAAGACTATATGCGTCGATGGAAAGATTGCCGGCATCAAGGTTCTGCACGGCCATGGCAAAACCGTTGACGTTGCCGGCGGCATGCGCAAAACCGGCAAACAGGCCGTAATGATTGCGTCGGCCATCAGCGCCGGTATCGGCATAGAGGTCGTGGCCGACCTGCATTCCCGTCGTCGATCCATCGAAGCGGGACGAGACAGCGCCATCCTGGCCTTGCCTGGCATGGCTGCCCCAGACACGTCCCCAAGCTGCCGGCAGTTCGCCGCTCCCGGTCAACAGCGATTGTTCCCCTTGCCTGTCATGGAAGGTAGCGAGCTGCTGGATATTCAGCTGCCGCGCGACGCTGGCAACTTCCACATAGATAGGTACTTCGGGACGATACAGTGGAATTGTTCCGGAGCCGGTCGATGGCGTTGGGCCTGTCGCAGCAATCGGTGGCGTGGCTGGGGGTGTGGCTGGAGGCGTACTTAAGGTTGTGGTTGGCGGCGCGACCACGGGTGGTGTCGGCGTTTGCGCCACGGTGTTACGCAGATACCAGTTTTCAGAAGTGCCGCTGGTCACGCCGCCTTTGGCAAGATAGTAGGAATATGCGCCGGCCTTGAGCGGTCCGGCCAGCGCGAACGCGTTTGCCGTGGTCGTCGCGCCATTGACGGCCTGCACCACTTCAATACCATCGGCGACTGTGGCTGCGCCGGGACCACCGACATTCGTGATGCGCAAGCTGGACGATCCGCTGGCGGCGCCGCCGCTGATCACCAAGCGGTCCGAGGCCGCGCCGTCACCTGCGAGGTAGGCGTTCAGGGCGATGCTGCCGTTCTGGCCGACATAGTTGCCGACTACATTGAGCCGGTTGCCAATGCCTTGGCCGCCGATTTGCACCTGGCCGGCGTTCACCAGTGTGCCATTGATCGTAAAGGCGCCGTTGCCCGAACTGGCAAACGGTGACAAGGCATTGGCGGCCGCGATGGCGCCGTTGTTGGTCACCGTTCCCGCGACGCTGCCATAGCCGCCGAGCGTGGCGCCGGCCGAGATGGCCGTGTTGCCGCCGCCGGACAATGCCGCATTCGCGTGGGAGGCGTCGCCCACCGCCAGTATTCCGGCGGCGATGATCGTGCCACCGGAATATGAATTGCCGGCATTCAGCAGCGTCATGCCGGCGCCTGCCTGCGTAACAGTGCCGCGGCCGGAAATCGCGCCGGCGAAAACCACGTTGTCTGAACGCTTGAAGACAAGTACGCCATCGTTTGCGACATCGCCCACGATGCTGCCGCTGGCGCCGCCGTTGCCAAGCTGCAGCGTGCCAGCCGAGATTCTAGTGCCGCCGGTATATGCATTGCTGCCTGCGAGCGTCAGGGTTCCTGCTCCTGCTTTGTTGAAGCTGCCGGAACCAGTCATGCCTTGCGTCAGCGTGGATACGAAACCCTGCGTGTCGATTGTGCCGCCCGCGGCATTTATCGTTACCGCACGCGAACTGGCGAGATCAAAACTCTGCAGAAGCTGAAGCGTACCGCCGTTGAATGTCAGTCCACCGGTGTTTGCACCAAGCGCGTTGTCGGCGCCGACAGCAACGGCGCCGCCGGTGAGCGTGGTGCCGCCGGAATACGTATTGCCGCCAGAAGCTGCCGGCGCCAGCGTTAATGTGCCCGCCTGGGTCTTTTCGACCGCGCCGGCGCCGGAAATGATGCCGGCATAGGTCCCGTTGTCTGGTTGCACAAAGCGCACCAGACCGGCATCCGCGACCGCAAGCGGCAGATTTTGCGCCCGTGCTTCGAGCGTGCCGGCCGCATCGACGCTCATCTTTCCGGCATATGCGCTGTTGTTGGCGCTCAATGCCAGCGTGCCTTGCTGAACTTCGACAACCCCAACTCCGGTAATGGGTGTGGTCAGCGTCCAGGTTCCCGTATCGTTTTTGATGAGCGACGAAAAATGCGTAATGCTGCCGGGCAGGGACGCACTGCCGGTTCCACTCAGGAACAGCGTGTTATTGCCCCCGCCGCCATCGAAACTACCGGTAATGACCGACCCGGTATAGAGCCGCAATATGTCATTGCCGCCGGAGAAAGCAAGGTTGCCGACGATCCTTCCTTTATTGCTAAAGTCTATCGCGCCGTTGCCGGATGCGCCGATGACATTGCCTGGCGCCTGGATGACGCCTGTTTCATTGTTGATGACCGTATTGAGCCCGCTTGCATTCTGAAACCAGATGGCGGCGGCATGATCTGCCTTGATCGTGCCATTGTTGACGATGAGATTGCCGCTGCCTTGCGGATTGATTGCTTCGGCGCTGGCTTCGGTGCCGGTCGCCAGGACCTGGCCGCCCTGATCGACAGTCAAGGTGCTGTTGCTGCGAAACTCGATCGTATTGGCGCCGCTCTTATATAGTCCATTACTCCTGATCCCGTTGGCGCTTACCGCGCCGCCGTTCTGCACCCGTATGTTTGCATTGTCGCGCAGGCTGATGGCGTTGGCGTCGCCGACTGCGATCCGGCTGCCTGCGCCGACTGTCACCATTCTGCCATCTTCCGTCGCCAGATTGCCTCCGCCAATCGTCGTTGTCCAGGGATTCGCCGCGCTGGCGTCGCAGATTGTTGCACGGCTGGCAGTGCTGCAAGCTGCATAGGCGGCGACGGGGATTACGCTCGCGGCGGGCATCAGCAAAAGGAAAGATACAGCGGAGAGCGCAAAGCGACGGCGGACAGGATGAGACATAGTTATTTGAACTTATAAAATCTGCGTGTTCGCAGGAATAGTGAGCGGAAGGAGGCGAGCTATCAGGAATCCTTGATTCTTATGCGGGATTGGCACACCGCATGCCCGGAAATTCCCTATGCCGCAATCGGCGCCAGGCACGCCAGCCGGCGGCCCGCATCTGTTCATGGCGCCGTGACGTAGTAACTCGTAGCGTCCTGGCCGCCTGTCAAGGCAAGACCGGTACCGCCGACATTGCCGCTGATGCTGGTAAAGGCGCCGCTCACGCCGCCGGCAGCTTGCACCACCACGAACCTGCTGCCATGCGCCGGGGCCGCCGCGAAATTGAGCGTCAGCCCGCCGGACAGAAGCGCCCGTCCGCCAACCTTGAGCTGATCGGGGACACTACCGATCGATAATGCGAGATTGCCGATCGCGGTCTGCGTGTAGTTGCCGCCGACATTGAGCGCATGCTGGCTGCCGGCGGTCGCCAGGGTAGCGCCGTTGATGACGCTGCCGCTACCCAGCGCGGTGGCGCTGGCCACGTTTAGCGTACCGGCGCTGACCGTGGTCCCGCCGCTGTAGCTGTTAGCGCCTGACAGGGTGGTGCTTGCGGCGCCGGCTTGTTTGATCACCCCGCTGCCGCCAATGTTGGATAGGGTGATGGCAGTCGATGTGTTGGCGATAATCAGCGTGCCGTTGTCGACGATGGCATCGCTGAGGCTGCCGTTGGCCGATTCGGCGGTAAGCAGGCTGCTGTCTCCCGTGTAGGTGGCCAGCATGGTCTGGCGCAAGATGGCGCCGTACGGCGCGGCCGCAGTCGGCGCTCCTACCGTCGCCTGCACCGCGCTGACCGGTGCGCCGTTGCCGATCTGGAGCGTGGCGCCGGCGCCGATGGTAGTGATGCCGTTGTAGTTCTGCGGCATGGTCAGTACCGCGTAGTTACCGGCGGTGGCGGCTATGGTGAGATTGCCGGTTCCGCTCGAACCGTCGGCGTCCGGACCGCCGCCACCGCCTGTAATGCCGACGTTGCAGCTGTACTTGCCGTTGTAATCGAACACCAGGGTCGATCCCCTGTGCAGATTGATATAGGCATTTTTTACAGCGGAGTTGGAGGCAGCCGGGGATGGCGCCGAAGGCAGGAAGAACTGATTGGTCGTGCCGTCGCCCCACTGGGTCGTGCCGCCCTCGATATTGATGCCGCGGAAACTGGAATTAGTGCCTCCGGTAAGGCTGCCAGAGACATTTTGCACCAGCATGGTATTCAGGCTGGGATCGCTCAAGGCTGGTTTGAGCTGGTCGCCGCTGTTGCTGTAACTGTAGATGCCCGTAAACATCACCAAACCGGAGTTGGTGTTGATATCGTCGCCGTAATGGCTTTCCCAAATGGTTTTCGGATACTTCAGCAGATGTGCCGTGGTATCGCCGAACAAGCTCTCCGGGGCCGCGGTGATGAACGACTCGTTGCTGAAAATGGTCGCATTCGGCATCGAAAAGATGACGTGGTCGACACCGAAATAGCCACCGTAAAGCTGAGAGTACACGCCGCTGAACGGATTGTCGCCGACGAAGCGGACGGTGCCGCCGGTGGCGCCGATGGGTGGACGGCGGATGACGCCGCTGCCGCTCAGGATGCCCATGTTAAGCGTCGGGCCGGATTCCAGCACCAGGGTGCCGTCGATCTGGAAATTGTCCAGATTGATCGTGGTGCCGGCAGTGTTTGGAATGTAGCTGCCGATGCTGCCGCCTGTGGATGATGGCGTCCCCAGTTGCAATGTGGCGCCGGCATTGACTATCACTGCCGGCGGATTGGGATTGTGGATGACCCAATAATGCACGTGGTTGGGGTCGGTGGGGCTCTTGGTTTGCGTGGCCGTCTCGGTTTGCCGCGAGGCTGGCAGTGTGAAGCTGCTGTCAGCGGTGAGAACCAGTGTGCCCGAACCGCCGGGGGCGCGGACCGTGAGCGTGCCGGTTCCGGAAATGATGCCGCCGTATGTAGTCGTTCCGGCAGGGATATCGACGACGGAATCGCCATTGAGGACGACGTTCTGGTTTGCCAGGATAGGGGCGCTGATATCGATCGGCGTCACCGTCGTCGCCGGTGTGGTGGTTGGCGTGGCGGCCGGAACGGTGGTGGGAGTATTGGTATTGGTATTGGTATTGGTGGCGGTGCTGCCGGTAGAAGTCGTTGAAGTATCGCCATTTCCCGTGCCGATCGCGGCGGGTGTCGCTGGACTAGCGGTGTTCGCAGCACTGTTGCTGGCGCCGTCGCCGCCCCCGCAGGCGGTCAGCGTCGAGATCAAGGCAGCGACTAAGACCGACGGAATATGGTTTTTTATTTTCATGATTCATGGCAGAAAGGGGAGCGACTTCTGGACTAGAGCACGGATCGTGCCTGACAAAAATTGACAGGTGCCCCAGGCAGGAAAACAAGAGCTGCTGAGATTCATATTTCTGCACATCGGTTCAGGAACTCTCGTTCTTGCCAGGGCCGGCCAACAACTGATCCGGCAACTGGCTTCCGCAAGCCCATTTTGGCGCGGCAACGGTTTCTTCAGACGCTTCAGTAGCTGATGGATGGCAGCGGTTTGAAATGACGCCTATGAATCGCACATTCGGGATACGCCATCTGATTTCAGAAAAATCTTCAGCTCAGCGATCGATAAATCGCTGGCCTCATGAAGACTGATCAGCATGGCTGCGCCGATTTCTGTCCGGCCATGGCGAATCTTGCTGATGACCGGCGGCGTCACCGCAAGACATCGTGAAAGCGCCGCATCGCTTTTGAGATCGAGCCTGGCCATTACCGCGTCCAGCAGCTTGTTTGCATTTTCAGTATATTTTTCGAAGTCGTCAGTATTTTTCATCAAGCTATTTCAATGGTCGAAATAAATTTGTCCAAATCTCGGGTGCATGCCATCTCGTCTTTGGAGTAGCCGCAGTCTTGTGCGCGCAGCTTAAAATTCGCACCAACACTCTTCTCCCTTGCATGCACATCACGTTAAAAAGGCGACGCCGACGAGGGAAATGGAACAAAGGCCAGGCTGCAATCGATCGGCGACAGCTGGTTTTTCTGCACGGCCGTTACCGTCACGTTGTTCGACGCAGAAGGCGAAATCGCGAAGTTGACCGGACCGGGTCCGACAGTAAACTGCGTGTTCGAGGGTGGCGTCGGACCACCGTTGTGCCGCGTAGTCGACAGTGTCGGCGCAGAATCGAAGATGACGTTGTCCAGGGTAATCTTCAATACATTGATAATGCCGTTGAAATCATAGCCATTGAAGGTAAGAACGCCGCCGCCATATTTTGCGCTGCCGGTATTGTGAAAGCCGCTGACCGTGATATCGTGGAAATTCGGCGTCAAAGTATGGTTGCCGGGACTGTAATAGGGGTCGAATATCATCGGCTCCTTGACGTTGCGCATGCAAATCTGCTGGTAGCGGACGTTCTTCACCTCGCCGCCACGGCCGTCATCCGACTTGATCCTGATGCCCACGCCGTTCGGCGAGTCGTGGCCGTCGATAGCCATATCCCGGATTTCAATGCCGTCGACCCCGGCATCCGTCTCGCTGCCGATCGACATGCCATGACCGTAATAGAGGTGGTTATGGACGATGCGATGAGTAGCGGCCGGCGACGCCTGGCTGCCATGCGCCTTGATTGCGATGTTGTCATCGCCGCCGCTGAGATAAGAGTATGCAATCAAGACATTGCTTGCCTGAGCCGGATCGATGCCATCGGTGTTCTTGGTGGTTTCTGGCGTAAAACAGGTGCTGGGCGAGGTCGCCGGCGTAGTCGGATCCGGGCTGGTCCCGGCCGCACAGGCATAACCCGGATTGCTGTAAGCCAGGGTCGGCGTCAACAGCTTCACTCCCCAGGCGGTAAAGCCGTTTACATCGCTGGGAACCACGTGGAAAGCCGGCGCGTTCTGCAACGCGATGCGATACAGCGTAAAGTTGCTGCCGCCAAAAAGCTGGATCAGGCGCGGATTATTCTGATTCTTTCCGGTCGATTTATTCAGCATGGCGACATCCCACCATGTCATTTTCCCGGTATTGGCGCCGGATGTCAGGATGCTGCCGCCGCGGCCGTCGATGACACCGTCGCCGACCACACCGCTGTTTTGGGTATTGCGGGCGGTGATCAGCGCATTGCAGGAATTGCCGCTGCCTGCCGCGTCGCCGCAATTGCCGTCTCCCTTGTCGAAATCCGCCGGGCTGCGCGATGCGAATAATGTCACTCCTTGATCCAGCCAGAGGGTGACGCCGCTCGCCAGGGTCAGCGGGCCGGAAAGAAAGGCATTCTGTCCGTCGCTGCCGGCCGTCAGCTTGATTGCCTGCCCGGCCGGGCAATTGGAGATGGCGTTCTGAATTCTGACCGTATCCGGATTGGAACTGTTGCGGCTGGCGTCCACAGAAGCAGGCAATAGACCGGACGTCTGTTTAAGACCCGCAATTAATGTAGCGCATAAGGCTTTGGGCAGTTGCGGCTCAGGCGGAAGCGCTGCGTCCACCACTGAGGTATTGCCGCCCGGTCCGGTCGGGGTAGTGCTTGTACCGGTCGGAGTAGTGCTTGTGCCGGTCGGAGTAGTACTCGTGCCGGTCGGAGTAGTGCTCGTACCGGTTGGGGTGGTGCTTGTGCCGGTCGGAGTAGTGCTCGTACCGGTTGGGGTGGTGCTTGTGCCGGTCGGAGTAGTACTCGTGCCGGTCGGAGTAGTACTCGTGCCGGCCGGGGAGGTACTTGTACTGGTTGTTGGAGTCGCACTTGCACCAGCCGTGCTGCTGCCTGAATTGGCGTTCTCCCCGCCGGCATCACCGCCGCCACCGCATGCGCTCAGGGTCATGCCGGTGAAAATCGTCACGCAAAATAACTTCATGAAACCATGCATCGTGTTTTCCAAAAAAAGATCAAGATATCCGAAGAAATAGCCTTTTCTATCCGCTAAAAGGGTTCCTATATTTGTACCGGCGGTCCCCATCAAAAAGACATGATTTCCTTCTTTGATCGATCTCGCGACTTTCCGTACCAAGCAGATACTTGCAAAGCCATTCGTAGTGTCCTTGGATTTCGCCAAGCAACTGACTGGCTTTCTCTCGTATAGAATTTTCCATGTCGCCATGGTTTTCCAGCGCGTCGAAAATGTCGTCGGCAAGCCTGTCGTAAAACTGCAATTGATGCTGATTGCCGCAAATGCTTTCCCACTCTTCACGAAAAATCGCATCGAAAGTCAGACTCTCTATAAATCGTGCAGCGCTGGTGGTTTCGTCCAGATTGAAAGAACGCAGTATTTGCGCCAGCAATAAGGGATCATCATCCGAAGTTTTCCTTGCCATGTCATTTTCTCCGTCGATCCAGACAAATTTCTTGCCGATGATATTCACTGCCGCCGATGCGTTTGCCGACGCAGGCGACCTGCGAAGAACGTCGTTCAACCCCGGCTGCCTTTCCGCGCATTGGCAATGCGCGCATCCGCTTCAGAGCAGGAATTTTCCCGATCCGCTATTCATTTGATATCGTTATCAACAATTTCTTCCTAGCATCAATGATGGGCAACGCAAAAGGAAATTCCAATCAGGCAATCCTGAATTTCGGGTAAGCATTTCCTCCAATCCCGGAATATTCATCTAATAGCCGCTTTTCGAAACCGACAGCAATCGCTGCAATAGCCTGTCCGGATCAAGCGCCAATGCGGTCAGGTTTCATGACCGCTATAGGGAATTCCTGACAAGGCATTTCGCAAATCCCGCGCAAATATCAAGATCCCCTGATATCCCTTCCACTGCGTATTGCTTACCCTTGCCGCTAGTTGGCCGTGCGAAGGAAATGCCTTGCACGGGACCAGTCATGCAGCAAATCGAGGGGATAGCGATCTGGCGCATTTTTTAGGGGAAGTTCATGCGATATCCGCTGTTAGAAAACATTCTTGTGCACGCTCCAATTCCCGGCAATCAATCCGATTCCCATAATGCGTAAGGCCACCTTCATTTCTATCAACCATCTCGCTGAAAAAGAGTTTCTGCGCTATGAACTCCTCATGCAGATAGCAAATGAAAGGACCGTATTCCGCTGGATTCCATCCGACCTCAGATTTGCATCGGTAGCATTACTGGATCCTTCCGTCTTCGATCCGCGCGAAATGCTGCCGGCCAACTGCATCTGTATCTGGATCTCGGACGGTCTCGATCATCCACCAGGCAGAGGCAACATGAGCTTGCCGTTAAATTTCCGCCTGCAGGATCTGATCAACGTACTCGACCGGGCGGCCTTGCGGATACTGGACTTGAAGACTGAGCAAATCGGTTCGCACGATGTATCCGATTTCGTCTCCCAAAGAATTTATCGCATCTCCAGATGGATCAATCTGGAGCACGATTTTTCACCCATCCGCTTTCAAAAAATCCTGGCAGTAATGACCAAGCAATCCGTCAGCTGGCATTGGCTACTTACATACGGCGGCTTGACAGAACGTGATGCATATATGTTTCTTGACGAATTGAAAAAGAAAGAAGTGCTGGTCGAAGGAGGAAAAATGCCGATCGAGCCGGAACCCGCACAGCCGGCATATCTTGATCAAAAGGAGGGTGGTGTCGGCATGTTTGTCAAAAAAATCAATCAATGGCTGGGCAGGAGCCGTGCGCAAGAATTGGAGAGAACCCAATAGTGTGCATACTTCGAATAGTTCTCCTGGGGCCGATGGGCATAGGCAAAACGACCGCGATCCGTTCTCTGTGCGGAGATCTGATGGTCGATTGCGATGTTCCTAACATGGATCCCTCCTCTGTAGCCAAAGCGAATACAACTGTCGGCGCCGATTTTGGCGTAGTCGATCTGGACGGCGGCGAACAACTGCATATCTACGGCAGCCCGGGGCAGGACCGCTTCGATTTCATGCGCGGCTGGCTGCTCTCCATGGCGATTGGCGTGATTGTCATGGTCGACGCCAACGAAGCGAATGCGGTCCGCACGGTGAAACAATATCTTCAAACCGTTTTTTCCGTTTCCGAAGACATGCCATGCATGTTGCTGCTGGCGCGCCCTATCAGCGCCGAGGCAAGCAACCGGTTTGCGTCGCAACTGACCGCGACACTGGGCATCGCCGTCCCGATGATCGCCGTAGACGTACGTGAAAGATCACAAATGCTTGATGCACTGGATATCTTCTCATCGCTGCTGGTTCCAATATGAGTTTACAAAAAAATGAAAGCTAATCTCGCTTCTGCATCAGCTGCAGCCCATCATGTATTCAGCCGGATTGACTTGTCCCAAAACAGCATATCCACGATGGTCATGACCACCCTGGATGGGCAGGAAATCGCTATCTATGACCCGGGACAAAAATTCAGTGCGGCCCGCCTGTCGGCGATGACCAGTTCCCTGATTGCCATAGCGCGCTCGCTAGGTAAAGAGGTGGACTTCGATGGCTGCGATCGTTTGATGCTTGAAACCCCGAAAGGAAAAATCATTTTCCGTCCGGTCGGCCATAAATATCCCTATTTGCTCTGCATCGTAGTCAACCAGGACGCCATCCTTGGACACACCATATGGACGGTCGACAAAATTGTCAGCAATTTCATCCAGCAGTTAATCCTGAACCACTGACGCAGTTTCATGCATCACCGGCGCTGGTCGGCCGGCGGTGATGCTTCTGTTCCGTTCAACGCCACTACCTATAAAGCCAAGGGAAAATATGAGTAACATGAAAGTTATTGTTGACGCACTACTGAATATCGATGGCACGCTGGCGGCAGCAATTGTCGATAGCAACAGTGGGATGATCCTGGGCTCAGGCGGCAGCGGCGTCGATCTAGAGTTGGCGGCAGCCGGCAACACCGAGGTAGTGCGCGCCAAATTGAAAACCATGAAAAGCCTCGGTCTGAATGACAGTATCGAAGATATCCTGATCACTCTCGGCAAGCAGTATCACATACTGCGGCCGATAGACAAGCACGAGGGACTGTTCATCTATGCTGTCCTCGACAAGAGTAAATCGAATCTGGCGCTGGCCCGGCGCAAAGTACAGGATGCGGAACAAGCGCTGGTAATGTAAACGTCCCTGGCCGGCCTATCTGCCGTCGAAATCCAGGCGACCGTAATGCGCTGCAATGCCGGGACGTTGTGAAACCGTCCTGGCAGGCCGATTAATCTCCGATTTTATCTGTAGGAAAAAGGATGGAATCCCGCAGCAAATATCCCATCGGCATGTTCACGCTCTTCCCTGGCGACGGAACGGGATGCATGAACCATTTGTCGTATATCTTGCGAAAATTGCCGTCATTCTGCAAATTCGCCATCTCCCGGTCAACCGATGTCTTGAGTTCCGCATCGTCTTTAGTCAGCATGATCGCGTAGGGTTCCACCGAGAGCGCGTCACCGACAATCGCGAATTCTTCGGGGCGCTTCATGCTTGCGCGGAAACCGTACAAGATAACGTCGTCCATCACGAATGCCGCGGCCTGCCCTTTTTCAAGCATGCTGAACGATTCGGAGTGATCCGTTCCTTCTACCAGCTTCAAGGCCAACGCCCTTACCTTGTTCCTGTCGTTCAGTAACTTGACGGTAGTCGTCCCTTTGGTAGTCACGACTTCTCTTCCGCGCAGATCAATCCAGTTCTTGATGCCGGAATCCGTACGGACAGCCATTCGCACTCCGGCAAAAAAATGGGGGACGGTAAACGCCACCTGCTTGCGGCGTTCGGCATTGTTGGTGGTGGTGCCGCACTCAAGATCGGCCTGGCCGCTGGTGATGGCAGCAATGCGGCTGGAAGGCGTGACAGCCAGATAGTTTACTTTCAATTGCGGTAGCTTCAGTTCCTGCCGTATTCCCTCGATGATTTTCAAACAGAGATCGACCGTGAAGCCGACTGGCTTCTTTTCCGCATCAAGATACGAGAACGGCGCCGTGGTTTCCCGATAGGCAATGGTGATGGCCTGGGTATCCCTGATTTTCGCCAGGGTGGGGCCGGCAACTGCTGGCGAGGGGAGCAGCCATGAACTCAACAACATCGCTCCAAGAATCGAATATCCTGGCCGAAGAAAAACATCCGTGTACATTGAACCACCTTGTCATATGAAGAGGATGATGCGAAATATCCGAAAGAACGCATTGGCAGCCATCGTGCCGAACTCAGGATAATGAGAGTCTGGATCAGGAGATATCAGGAGATCCTGATCTTGATGTAAGGATAGAAAACTTCTGGCCTGGCATAGAACGGGCGTCGACCATCCGTATATATAAAACTGCATCGCCTATATTCATGTTCTGCACCCATGATGCGGCGGCACACATCGTCACCTCGCACAGCTGTGCTTCTCCCGAACCGCCCTCTTGCACCTAGTCCGCTGCTGCAGTTTTATTCAGTTCCGGGCCAATACGAAACTCCAGGTCTTGATATGAATTCACATCGGTTCCCGCAAGTCTGGCCGGCATGAAAGCGGTGCCGCGCAACATCCTCTCTATGCGCTCCAGCGCCGGTTGATCGTCGGCCAGCGCCTGCAATTGTTCAACACCTGCCACCATGCCGCTGGCGTCGATATACAGGCGCACGCGGATCGGCAATCCTGAAACCACAGCACCCGTCAGCAAATCCGGATCTGGCGCACTGTATGGCAAAGCGCCCTTGTCAACTTCCTGCGGTCCGTAAAATATCGGCGTCGTTGGCGAGAGTGCAGTTTTTGCGATCGCATTGCGTTCCTGAAGCGGCTTGGAGGACTGCCTTTTCTCAAACGCCGTACTCGCTGCAATTGACTGCGGCACATCTTCTGCGATGGGAGGCGCTACCGCAATGAACTGGACATCGATGCGCGTTTCCTGAGCCGCGGCGACCGGCGCCGACGGCAATCCGGCGGCGTTGCTACGATGCCACCACAGCGTCGCTATTGCCATGTGACACACAAGGGATGCCGCGACGCCGAACAAGCGAGGTATATCACTCACGCCACGTGATTCTGCCGCACGCACTCTAGCTATCCCGGAAGGACACTGCCATCAGTTCGTAATTGGAATCTGGCGCCAGTTCAGGCGATTGAACGGATCGTTCAAGGGACTGCCGGGATCACTCATATTGCTCTTGCCGTCGGTATTGGTGGTCACCACCTTGATCCGTCCATTGACATTCCCAAAATAGATGCCATTGTTCATGCCCGCTGTAGTCACGGCTGCCAGATTGGCAAGCTGAGACTTTCCGGTACCGTAACTCACGGCATAAACATCATTGCTGCCCGAGGGAGTGCAGACGTCGCCATCCGGCAGATTGGCGGCAAATGCCACTATGCCGCCGTTTGCCGCGGCTTGCGATGTCACGCGCTGCGCAATATTGTTGGCGCTTAGCGCCAGGTCGATATACCAGCCGGAAGGTTTTCCCGGAGTGGCGCCTATGCCGATGGTGACGTCCGTATTGTTGTTCAGGTTGGCGCGGGTGATCGGATACTTGCCGACGGCGGCCGGCAAGGTCGCGCTGGTATCGAAGCGGGTACCGGTGCCATCGTTGATGGCATAGAAAGTCTGGATCTGGCTGCTCTTGATATCGCTGTCCGCCAGCAACTTGCCGGTGCCGATCAGCACGTAGCGTTTCAATGAATTCTTGTCGACCTCAATCAGCGGCCGGGTGGTGACCGGCTGTACTGCCGCGGCGCTGGACGGATCGGTCAGCAAAGCGATCTGGGTCGGCGCATCGTAACCGCTGCCGGTGATTTTGCTTAAATCCAGGCGCCATACATTGCCCAGCAGATCACCTGCATACACGGCGTCGGCCGTGTAATCGGTATAGTCGCCGACATAGGCGGAGGCCTGAGCCAGGCCGGCCGGCGCGCTGGCGCTGCCGGCGCCAGTCGAAATCGGCGGCTCCAGCAGTTTGCCGTTGCTTGGGTTGACGATGTAAAAATAACCTTTGCCGTCGGCATTGTTGTAGCCCGACGTAAGGATGACTACCCAGCCATACCTGGCTGTTTTCACGACAATCGGCGGACCGTAGCTATAACCCATGGTGGCGTCGGTAAATTCCCACAACACAGCGCTGGCGAGATTGGCTTCATTGCTCAGCGAACCTGGATTGGTGACATCAAGCGCATAGTAGCCCTTGCCGCCCTTGCCCAGGCCGCCAACCAGTAGGGAACGCCAGTCGGCTGAGGTATTTGCATTGCCGGCCTTGCCAAAATCGACATCAGTCACTACCGGTGTCGCATCGACAAAAAAATGATGGATGTAATTGGCGCTGGCCAGCGAAGCCAGGCCGTTCACCGCAGGCGTGGCGCTCGGTCCCTGATACAGGAAGCTGGGCACATAGGCAAACAGCTCCTGGCCGCCGGTTAATGCGCCGTCAAAAGCATGCAGCATGCCGTCATTGGCGCCCACGTACAGCACCGTGCCGCGGGTTTTGTGGGTGCTGACGAAGCTGCTGTAACCTGGGTTGTTGGCATCCGCATAGGTTGCCGCCGGCGCGCCCACCGGATCCGCCTTGGAGGTAACAATATCGCCCAGCAGATACGCGCGTTGACGGAATGGACTACCTTCCTTGCTGCGGTCGCCACGTAGGAAATTGACGACGTCGGCAGCAGTCGCGCCAAGCACGGCCAGGGCTGCGGCATTGCTTGCATTGCCGATATTGGCAGCACGGAACGGCACCCCTTTGCCGCCGTCGCTGGTGGCGATGAAGCGTTGCGTGTCCCAGCCCGCGACCAGGCCGCTGCCGTTGCCGGTGGCAGCCGCTTGCGTTTCCAGCAGCGCGCGAGCATCCCATGCGGGAGTGGTGGCGACCACTTGCCCGCTCGTCGCGTCGAACTGCAGCGCACTGGCAATCACCTCGCCCGACCAGTTGGCCGCGAAATACTGTGTGCTGTAGCTGACTGTTCCATCGGTGATGCTCACCGGCGACGCTACTGCCAGCGACGAAGAATACTGCGCTGCCGAATTAATGCTTTTAAAGGCATCCGTCAGCGAAGACACCATCAGGCCAGCCTTGCCTGCATCATAATAATTATCCGGCCGTAAATCGCCGTTGCGGTCTGTATCGCCGGCTTTGTTCCAGCTCGATTGTGTCGGCGCGGTGGTATTTCCATAGGTGCTGTAGCCAGAAGGAACGGTGAAGCCGCCGTATTTGGCGGCAAGCCAGTATTGATTGTTTTTTCTCTCTACGCCACGTTCCATCACATCCAGCCAGTATGTTGCAGCAGTAGTAGTGAAGTTTCTCTTCTTGCTGCCGAAATCGTTGGGCCGCAGATCGCCTGTATGGGCCGCATAAGCGAGACCGGCGATAAAATAACTGTTCTTGTCGCAACACCAGGTCGGATGCATCTCTCCAAGATTGCCCAGGCCTTCCAGTGCGCCGACCTGGTTGGTCGCCAGCCGGACATCGATCGCAGAGCTTTTGACTCCTGACACCGGCACGTCGGCCGCTACGCTGGTTGGCATAGCCGGTTCCGTGCTGGCATCGGCGATTGTGCTACCGGGAAGATTGGCATCGGCATGGGTATTTTCATCGCCGATGCCGATAATGAAATTCTTTTGGCAAGCGTATTGGACCGGATCGTCCCAGCCGGTAATCACCGGGAAACCGTCAGCCATGGCGGTATTCAAACCACTGGCGTATTCCGGAACATTGCCCACGTTCCTGAGATAGCGAATCGCCGCGTAATACAATTCGCTGACCGGATCCGCACTCTTGTAGATCTTGCTGGCAAAGCCGAATTTATTCAAATAATTGATGACGCCGCTATTGGCGATGGTGCTGCCGGTGACTTTTCCGGTGGCGGCGGCGTCAGTGCTGTCGGGATTATCCACAAAGATGCCGGTAGCAGGATCCCATTCCTTTTGCAGGTTATCGAGGCTGGTCGATCCCGGCACCGGCGTCCTGGGACCGACGGATTTCATCCTGGCGCGCATTACACCGCCATCACGCAAGAGGCTCGAATCGTTCAGATAAGAGAACGCTGCGAAGCGTAATTTATCGGCATTGTTTTGAATCAAACCGGTCGGCTTGTAAATATCGCTGCCGTATTGGGTGCAGTTGGTCTCCAGCGAGACCGCGTTCGGATCACAGACCTTCACCAGCACCGGTATATCGAAGGTAGCGCCGTCAGTCGTGCTCGACGCCGGGATGTTCTTTCCGCCGGACGTATATGCAGTGGCGGCGAAAGTCCCGAAAGTCCCGGGAGTGTCGTCGACGCTGATGGTGGTGTTGTCATTGCTGTTCGACACCCGCATCGAAGTGCCGAAGCCATACACGCGCACATAGATGTTTTTCCAGTTTTTGCCGCTGAATGGCGTGGCGCCGCTTATCGTCGCAGCGTCCTTGGCAATTGCCTGGACCGGGAAGTTCTTTACCCCTCCCTGACTAGCCGGCATATAGTTTTTTTGCAATATCGTGGCAGTCTTGGTGTCTATTGCACGATAACCGCCGGTCAACGCCCAACGGAAGGGATCGATGGTTGACGTAGTCGCCCAATTCAGGAAATTGCCGCTCCATTGCCCGGAACAGACGTGGCTCGCGGCTGCGCTGCTCGCCGCAAAATAGCCATTGGCATTGTCGTAGTCATAGCATTTGTCAGGGTCAAAATAACCGATGAACGTTGAAGCCGATGCATACGCGCCGGTATGCGCACGGCTGGTCGCTGTGGGATATTCAACCGATAGGGTCAGCAGCACATTGGAGGGCACAATAATACTGCTAAACATAGGCGTATCGTTAAGCGCGGTTTGTGCTTGCGCCGCACACGGTGCGCCGGCGCTGCCCAGCATCAGTACAGCCAGCAGCAGGCGGTTCAGCCAATGCGGCGCCTGCAGCGTCTTGGGGATTCGATTCATGTACTGATGCTCCTGTTTGTGCGAATGCATGCCGAGCGGGTGAACATGCACCCGGCAACCGTCTGCGCTTTAGTGAGTGAACGTAATCTGGGTAAACGTCTGGGTATTGCGCGGGCCGAGCGCCATGATCGTGAGCCGGTATACCGGACCCAGGCCAGCGCTCACCTTGGTGGAGCCGCCGGTTCCTCCCTTGTCGTCGACAAACGAGCCCATGGTGCAAGTCGCTTTGTCGGGCACCGTGCCCGATATGCACATGCGGTCAATCACATAGCGCAGCCTGATGCCTGTGGCGGTGTCGGTGATGTCGTCTTTTTTTGCCGACGCGGTCAATACATCGGGGATGCCCGGCAGTTTGGTCGAGGGTAGAACGTGAGCCCAATAATTTTGCGCCGCCTGGTCGTTGTACAAAACCGTTTCCGACACCAGCGCGCCGCTGACAAACTGGCTCCTGACCTGCGCCACGGCACGCTCAGCCTGATTTGCCAGATCGCGTTTAAAGGCTAGGTTGCCGGCGGTCAGCAAAGAGGTGTCAGTCGAACTGATCAGCGCGACGCTGGCTAGCATCAGTATCAGCAGAGAAATCAGGGCCATGATCAATACCGACCCGCGCTGTTTTATGTGCCGGTGCGATTTCAGGCTGGCCATGCGCATATCGTGCGAATCGCCGCATCGCCGATGGGAAAATGAATATAGGGTCATGGCATGCCCTCCTTAGTTGCTCAGTGCAAGCGCATTGCGCAAGGGAATGGTGGCGTCCAGCACGCGATAGCGGAATTTTTGTTCCGCGGCGCTCAAGGTCCTGGCATAGGAAAACGCCGTGCCGTCGAACATGGCCGGCAAGGTCGCTGATGAAACCGTGTTCTTGTCCTCCACCGCGGAACGGGTGATCATGCCGATGCGGATTGCCTTGATGGAAGCAATCAGCTTGCCGGCATTGACGCTGCCGTCCAGCAGCGCGCTGGCAGCGTAGCCGCCCGTGGGCGCGGTCCACGCAAGCGTGCCATTGTTGGCTTTGTCGACGCCGTAAATCGCGTGCATCTCGACCACGCCGTCAGCGATCAAGTCGGTGCCGGCGGCGCTTCCACTCAACAAATCGAAGCCGACCAAGGTATTGTTCGATCCCACGCCATAAAGCTGGAACGACGGATTGAAACCAAGATTGAGAACGACCGAGTTGGAAGAATAACTGGCCAGAGTCTTGTCGGCGCCAGCGGTATAAAATTTCCCACCCAGTGGCAAAACACCGGTACTCGGAGGCCCCGCGTAGGCGTTGTCAACCGATTCGACCAGGCATGCCGGCAGTGATCCGGTGCTGTCGCCGGAACGCTCTGCCATCAGCAGCTGCTGCCCTCCTCCCGCAGCAAACGACAGCGTATTCAACAGGTGCAGCTGCGCACTCGGGCTGGTGGTTGGGACACTGGTCGACTCGATCGGCATTTCGCCGTAGCCGGCGGAGCCGGACATCACGATCAGATTATCGGAAAGCTTACCGTTGGGATCTTGCGAGATGATCACCGGCGCCATGCGGAAGGCGCCGCCGATATTCGCCTTCAGGCTGGAAAACGGACTCGGCAGCGTAGCCGGCGGGATCACTGCCTTGCCACTATTGCTGGCATTGATCACGCAGCCGAAGGTCAAGGTGTACTGTTGGGAAAATCCGGTGCCGGCGCTCCTGATCGCCTGGTCCAGCTGATACAGCGCGAAAGCGCCATTCTGGTTCATGTCGTTAGCGCCGGTGGTATTTCTTTTACGCGCTTCGCTGACCGACATCACGCTGAAAATCGCCAGCGACACCACCAGGCCGATAACCAGCGTCACCATCAGTTCTATCAGGCTCAGCCCGCGTTGAAAGTGCGGACTGAGCGGCGGCAAGGCGCATTTGAATGATTTTTTCATTGCACCACTACCTCGGTGTTATAGCTATGGCTGGTCGTCGCGGCGGCGGTTTTGGCGGCTGCGGTCCAGGTAATGCTGATCTTGACCAAAGCTGGGTTGCCGGGATCCAGCGTCGCCACTCCTTTCCCGCCCTGGAACGCCGTCTGCACCTTGCTTTGCCAGTTGGCATAGTCTTTCGCATTGCCGCCGTCGGCCGCGCATAGCAGGTCGCAACTGCCATTGACCAGTTTGCTTTTGCTCCACAGCATGGCAACCAGGTTGTCGGTAAGCAGCGCTGCCTGGCTGCGGTCTTCGGCGCTGATGGAGTTATTGATGGTTGCGGCCTGCAGGCCGACCAGACCCAGGATGCCGAACGAAAAAATCAGGATCGCAATCAGGACCTCGATCAGCGTGAAGCCGCCTTGCTGCTGCAGGGATTGGTTCATCATTTAGCAACCTGTCGGAGTTGTGCTGGACAAAGTAATCTGGGGGTCGCACATGCGGATCTGGCCGCTTTGCGTGACGATGACTCTGAGGTTGCGGCCACTGCTGCTCGCGCCCTTGACCTCAAACTTATAGGGAGCGGCGCCGCTGTTGTTCAGGCGTCCAAGGCTGGTGAAAGTCAGGGTATCGACGTCGCCGGCAATAACGACATTGGCATTCGCGCCAGACAGCGAGGAGCCCTGAATGAAAAGATTGTAATTTGCATCGCTGGAATCGGTGGCCAGCTGAAACGTGTCGTTCTGCTGCACGTACCAGTTGTTGCCGCTCTTGGAGGTTGCCGCATCCTTTATCGGCGTCACCGCGGTCAGCCGGAAATCGACCAGCCGGCTGCGTCGCACCGCCTCGGTCTTTGCCAGCCGGATACCGTTTTGCAACGCCTCGGCGGTGGATCTGATCCTGGTATTCTGGATCCAGCTGGAAAACGAAGGTATGGCGGCCGCCATCATGATTGCTGCCAAGGTAATCGTGATCATCAGCTCGATCAGGCTAAACCCCCGCTCTTCCAGGGAGGGCGGCATCACGCGCATGACTGGCCTTTTTTGACGATCCAGGCTTGGGGGCATGCACCGCCCCATCCCGGTTTCGTTGCCGTGGTGGCTTTTATCAGCCCTGCGGCAGGCGTGTACGTGTAGGTATAGGTAAAAAGAGCCACTGCCCCCTGGCCGGCGGCTGTGATTGAATAACTCGTGGCGTCGCCGGTACAGTTAAATTGGAAATTCTTTGTGGCGCCTGGACAAGGGGCGCTTTTTTGCGGGTCGTAGGTCCGGTTATCCTGATAAAACTGCTCCAGCTGCGCCTGGCCGGAAGCCATGCCGTTGGTGGCATCCACCAGATAGCCCCGCAATACATAATCGGTATAGCTTGGATAGGCAATGGCCGACAGGATCGCGATGATGGCGATCGTGATCATCAGTTCGATTAAGGTAAAACCTTTGCTGGCCATGCCGACCTTCTCTTCAGATGTAATTTTTACGAACAAGTCAAACAGGCGTAAGGGTAGCAATTCTTTCACAGAGGAAATATCGTCATATCCTGAACTTGGTGTAAGGATTTCCTTGCCCCTCCCCCCGACACAAACCGGGCGTTACCGCCCGAGGTCTCATGGCACCGCACAAAAGCCTGGGTAAATACGGGGAGTAGAATCAGCAGCGGGAACAACATGCAGAAAAGGCAGCCGATGCCTGCCGCAGGTGCGCGATAATGGCAGAGAAAGCGGCTATTCCGCAAATGCCAGATCAGGACGCAAAGATCCGGACCGGCATTTCTGTCAACGATGAATTGAGGGATTCATGATACGAATACTGATCGCCGACGATCACGCGATCATGCGTGAAGGACTGAAACAATTGTTTGCTCTGGGCACAGAGGTGGCGGTGGTTGGAGAAGCTGTCAACGGCGGGCAAGTGCTCGATGCCTTGCATGCGGGCGGCATCGACCTGGTGCTGCTCGACATGACCATGCCAGGCGTCAGCGGAGTCAATCTGATCCAGCGCATCCGTGCGCATGAATCTTATCCGCCGGTCCTGGTGCTCAGCATGCACAATGAATTGCCGATTGCACGCCGGGCCCTGGCGGCCGGCGCTTCCGGCTACCTGACCAAAGATAACAAACCGGAAACACTGATGCTCGCTATCCGCAAAGTGGTCGCGGGAGGACGTTTCATCGATCCTGAACTGGCGGAACAGATGGTGTTCGAAACGAGCAGCCCGGATCAGCGTCCGCCCCATGAACTTCTGTCCGATCGGGAGTTCCACATCCTGCGTTTGCTGGTGCGCGGCAAAAGCGTCAACCAGGTTGCCGAAGAACTGTCGATCAGCAACAAGACCGTCAGCACCCACAAGGCGCGGCTGATGCAAAAAATGAAATTCCAGAATAATGCCGAGCTGGTGCGCTACGCGGTTACCTACAATCTGATCGAGTAGTAGCCGCTCCTGCCGTCATCGTTCCAGCGTCGCATCCGCGATCGGGATCGACACCCTGATCGTGGTGCCGACGCCGGGTACGCTAAAAATGAAGGCCTCGCCCCCGAGCATGGCTGTGCGCTCGCGGATACCGATCAGGCCGAATGATTTCTTTTTGCACTGGCTGGTATCGAACCCCCTGCCATTGTCGCGCACCTCCAGCACATAGTGCTTTTCCTTTTTCTTGAGGCTGATTTCCACCCGGCTCGCCAGCGCGTGGCGGCTGATATTGGTCAGCGATTCTTGCGCGATACGGAAAATGGTAGTTGCCCGCTTGTCATCCAGGACGATGTTGTCTTCGCACACATCCAGGCTGCATGGGATGCCTGCATTCCCGGTAAACTCCTCCGCCAGCCATTCCAGCGCCGATACGATCCCCATATCCAAAGCCGACGGACGCAGCGACGAGACGACATTGCGCACTACCTTGATGGTGCTGTCGACCAGTGCCACCATGCGCTCCATTTTTCCTTGCAGCGACGGATTCTTGCCGCCAAATTCCATCCCTACCACTGAAACGCCCATGCGCAATGCCGACAGATATTGCCCGAGTTCGTCATGAATTTCGCGCGTCAGATGCTTGCGTTCTTCTTCCCGCGACATTTCGAGCTCAAACGCGCGCTCACGCGCCAGTTGCTCCTGCAGGTGCTGGCGGGCGACCAACCTGCGCACGCGGTAGCGATGGATTAAAAACAGCAGCAGCATCAGCAGCGCGCCGCAGGCAGAATAGAAAATCTTTGTTCCCCACCATGGAGGCAGTATCTCGATCTCGACGTCCACTTGCGGAGAAACAGCATGCATGGCGGGATTCTCGGCGACGACCTGAAAGTGATAATGGCCAGGAGGCAAAGCCGCATAGCGCAGCTCCGGGACGCCGGTCTTGGACCAGTCAGGCTCCAGGCCCTGCATCCGGTAACGAAAAACGAGGGTCTCGCGATTCTGGTATGACAGTGCGGCCAGTTTGAAAGTGAGCGGGCCGGAGCTCCACGGCAGACGGACAGGCTGGTCGCGGGCAGGAACTTCGCCGTCGCGGGCGATGCTTTCCACCAGCATATCCAGCTGCAGCGGCGCGAACAGCGACTCCGGCCGCAGGATATGGGAAGCGCCGCCGCTGGTCGCCACCCACATCGAGCCGTCGCTGTCTTCATAAAAGGTGTTCAGGTCAGTGTCGTTCCAGACTAGCCCGCTTTCATGGTTGAAAAAGCGCCATTGCTGGCGATTCCATACGCCGACTCCGGCATCCGTCGATACCCATAACCAGCCACGCCTGTCTTCGAGCACCGCCGTCACCGACTGATCCTGCAGCAAGGAAGGTGTAATGTCGTTTATCTCCAGCGCCTCGCCCTGTTCGTTGGCGCGCCAGACATTCCCTGTTTCGCCGCCCAGCCACAATGTTCCGCCACGGGTGCAAGCGATAGCGCTAGGCTGGAAAAGCTGCGCGGACGGCTTGGGCCGTGATTTGCGCCAATGCGCGCCGTCAAAACGCAGCAATCCCTTATCGGTGACAAACCACAGCACTCCGGTCCGGCCCTGGCATCCCTGGAATGCGTTGATGTCCTCCATGAAAGGCAACTCAGTGACCGCTACCTTTACCGGAACCGGATTCGATTCAGGTTGCCTGATGCTGTAAATGCCGACATCGGTAGCAATCCAGAGTTGTCCCGACTGATCGAAAAAAAGGCTATTGATCGAGGGTAGCCGAGCGACCTTCACGTCCGCTCCGGCGCCGCGCCCGCGGCGCACCAGCAGACCCGACAGCGAGCCTGCCCAGATGTTGCCCCTGGCATCTTCAGCCATGCTGGACCACTGGTGGGATGTACCGCCATAGGTTCCCGGGGAAACGGAAAAATATCCATCCTTCTGCAATATCGCGGAGCCAGAACGAGTGCCTACGTGCAGCAGATTTTCCCGGTCGCGCAAGAAAGACAGCACGACGTCGTTGGGCAAGCCTTGCCTGGTGGTCCAGTTCTCCCAATTCGGATAGCCTATCCAATGCACCAGCCCATGTCCCAGCGATCCGAGCCAGACACCGCCGTCGCGGTCAACCAGGAGAGAGTTGATTCCTCCGCCCGCTATCAGTCCGCTGGATTCGCCAAAGGATTCCCAGCGTTTACCGTTCCATCGGATGACTCCCTGGTCCTGCCGGCCGAAAATCCGGCCCTCATTGTCCTCCACCAGGAATGGCAAGCCTCTCGCTTTTTTCTGTTCGCTTTGGTCTGGCGAACGGTCCTGGAAAACATGGCCACCGGGCGGCAGCATATGTATATGCCGCTCACCGCTCACCCAGAGCCGCTTTTGCCGATCGAGCAGAAGGGAGCGCCAGTTTTCAGCGGGTAAACCGCTTTCCTTCCCCAGGACAGTCAGTTTTCCCTGATCGTAATGACACAGCGCGCGCGCGCACCCCATCCACAATTCTCCGTGTTGGCCGACTTGGATGCTGAAAAGGCTGGCCATCTCGGGATGGCGCGATAGTTGCTCTGCTTCGAAAAATTCCAGCACCTGCCAGGAATGGCCATGATCCTCAGACTGCACCAGCCACAATCGGTCCCTGCTTATAAGCAGCAGACGATCCGGTGCAAGGGTTGCGAAGGTCTGTCCTTGATGGAGGGTGAACTGGATATTTTCAGACTGTATCAACAAGAAACGCTGTCCTTGCCACAGGTACAAACCTTCGCTCGTACCGACCCATAAGCGGCCGCTGCCGTCGACATGCAATGCGGTTATATACAGAGCGGTCGCGCTATCGCTTAGCTCAAAGCGCTGGAACCGTGCCCCGTCGTAGCGGAACAAGCCGTTTTGTGTACCGATCCAGATATAGCCGCCAGGCTCCTGCGCCAAGGCGGTAATCGCCATATTCCCTAAGCCATCGGTTTGGTTGTAATAGCGTAAGGGCAGTTGCTGGCACGACGCCCGCAATGGGCAGCATATGAGCCATAACAGCACAAGCAATTGACAGGTCCAGCGCAAGGTCATCGCCATTCCGGCTCCCATCGCTTTCCCCCCCCGAATGAACAAGAATGTTCCGGCGAGTTGTTCTGTACTGCTTGATGCTGGCATGTCTCGATAACCTCAATTCCTGTTCGCACCCCGAAAGCAGCGGGCTTCTTGCAGAAAGATCCGGTTTTCAAGATCAGGACTTGAAAATTTCTGCGCTGCAAGTTCCATGCAAAGTATCGAGAAATCCAAGCAATCTCTATGCCCAGGCTGTCGTTGCCATCGGCGCTGTTTCTTCCGCGACATGCTGGCTGAAGGCTTTGCCCACGGAGATAAGGATGCGCCGATATTGTCTCCATTGAAAGATCGTGACTCTTCTCGCATCAAATTCTCATTCGCGCAAAATTGATGCTTCGTCCTCGCCGCTCACAAAATATCATGGGGATTGCAGCTGCGATGCCGCTCGTTTCAGCACAAACGACTGGGTGATCAGCGTAATGACGAGCGCCAGCAGTTTCCGGCCGTTGAGCCCGCCGAAACCCGATGCGGCGGATATGACGGTGAGAACGCCAAGTCCGAGCGAGCCGCCGAACTGGTGCTCGGCAGCAGCCCGCCGATCCTGAGGGCGGCGCTGGCCGGATTCGGCCGGACCTTTGCTTTGCTGGTCGACGCACTGCGCTACCGCGCCAGACCTACGGCGCGGGCCCGGCAGCATAAACCGGCGCGATTAGCGCTGCCCCAATTTGCGCGCCAGCCTGGGCATCGTTGCCGCAAACCCCAGCTCTTCCGATGCCCGGAAAATATTTTGCAGGGCGCTCACCTGCGCATGACTGCGCTCCTGCAGGCAGCTCACCGCGCTGCCGATCAATCGCACATGATGGTCGACCCAGATGCAGGACTCGGCTTGCACCAGGACTGCCATTTGCTGCGCGTACCGGCTGGCCTGGCCGTAGCCGCCAGTCATCAGGCTGGTTTCAGCGGCGGCGACATAGAAACGGAACGCGTTGTGAGCAAGGCAGCCGTGCGCTAGCTGCGCCTCGCCCTTTTGCAAGGCATTCTGGCGCATGCCAGGATCTTCAGTAATCAGCGCCAGGCTGCCCCATATCCAGGGACCGATATAACGCTGCAATTGCAGGCGCTCAACCAGTTCGGCGGCTTCCAGGATGCGGGCTTGCGCCTGCGCCTGGTCGTCGCGCCAGAAGGCGACGCGCGCCAGGCCCTCCAGCAGGATTGCTTCAAAGCGGCTGGCGCCGATGCTGCGGGCAATCTCGAGCGCGGTCGACAATTCTTCCCTGGCGCTCTCGTCCGCGGCGGTCGCCACCAGCACCCAGGCGGCAGTCAGCCGTGAAAAAATCTCTGCGCGGCGATTCCCTACGGTGCGGCAGTGCCGCACCGAATCCATGGCATCCTGCAACGCCAATGCCGGCCGCCCCAGATAGATGAGAGTCGAACCGCGCGCACTGCGGCTGGGCGCGACAACATCCATCAAATCATTTCTTTCGCACAGCCGCACGCAGCGGTCGAACACATCGTGCGCTGTTTGCATCCGTCCTTCAGCGTAATAGGAATCGCCAATGCCGCTCAGTGCGTTAGCCTGGCTTTCCAGGTTTTCGCTGATGCGCGAAAAATGCAGGGCTTCCTGATGATGGTCGCGGCAGCGCATATAGTCGCCGCGCGGGAAAAAGATATTGCCCTGCAGGTGGAACAAGCGCGCCAGCGCATCATCGGCTTGCGCATTCCTGGCCAACGGCAGCGTCGCCTGCAGCAAGCGTTCTTCTTCATCCAGGCTATCGAGCGTATTCAACACCGGGGCCAGCCCCAATGCCGCTTCTATTTTTTCATCAGGATGTTCAGCGAGCTGCATGGCGCGCTGGAAGTATTGCCGCGACGACGTGGTTTTGCCGATACCGGCAGCGGCACGGGCGCGCAGCAGGGCCAGCTCAAAACTGACTGCCGCCTTATCGGCAAAGGAATCGCACAACTGCGCCAGTTCCATGGCGTCGTCGTACTGGTAGCTGCGCAGCTTGCCTCGCGTGGCGTTCAACAGCGCTTCGAAGGCAGCTGGGTCCTGCGCGCGCACCAGGTGCCTGGCATACAAGGTGGGATCGGACTGGCGCAGCGGACCCGCCACGCGTCGATGATAACTGTTGCGCAGAGAGAGCGGAATGGCATCGTAGATACAGTGCATCACCAGGTCATGCACGAACATATAGCAGCCGGGTTCGATTTCCTTGATCAGGTTCTGGCAAGCCGTACGCGCGGGCTGATAATCCGCCTGCTCGAGCGCCACCCGCAATGCGGACAATTCAAAACGATTGCCGATCACCGACGCCATCGACAGGGCGCGCCGATGTTCCGGCTCGAGCCTGTCGAGGCGTGCCTGTATCAAATGCTTCAGGCTCTCGGGTACGGTGCCTGCAGGATTGGACAGCAGCTGCGTCAGGTACAGTGGATTGCCTTGCGCCTTTTCTACGCAATGCGCGCGGTAGCCGGGATCGACGTCGGTGAATTGTTCCGCCAGCAAGGCGGCTTCACGCGCACGCATAGGGGCGATATCGAGTAAACTCAAAGGATTGGAGAAACGCGGCCGCAATGCGCTCTCCAGCGGATCGCCTTCATTGCGAGAGGTCAGCAGCCAGAGGATGGGTGCTTCATCCGTCAGCGACAGCAAACTGCCCAGGGCAGCGAACAGGTGAGCGTCGCCCCAATGCAAATCTTCCAGGCAAATCAGCAAAGGCTGTTGCAGCGCCAGGCGCACCAGCAGCAACTGCATCGCACGCAGGGAGCCCTGCATCCGCGCTTCATTGCTCATGGCGGCATACACGGCCGTATCCTGCCTGGCGGGCGCGGCGCCTGCCAGCACCTGCAGGAAAATATTCGCTTCCGCCGGCAGCTTCCAGCGTTCCAGCGCCGCATGCAAGACCGCATCCTGCGCGACGCCGGTCACCGAGCCGGACAAGCCAAGCAGGCTGCGCACCAGTTGCCGCAGCGGGGCATATGAACTTTCCATGCCGAAGTCCTGCACTTCGCCCTGGTGACAGGAAAACTGGCTTTGCCGGGCGATCTCGGAAAACTCCGTCACCAGACGCGTCTTGCCGACTCCCGCCATGCCGCGAACATACACAACGTGTCCATTCTGGCATTCTTGCGTAGCTTCGACCACGCCCTTGAACTGCAGGATTTCTATGGTGCGCCCCGTCAAGCCGTTTTCCAAGGCGCCGTCCTGCGGACGCGCGCGCAGGCACTTGCGGTAAGACGCAAATTCATCCCCGGCTGGCGCAAAATCGAAACGCGCTGCCAATTGCACCACCAAGCTGCGCGCGACATAAATCGGCGCCCTTCCGTCGCCGGCATCGGCCTGGTCCTTGAACGCCTTGCCGTATTGCGCAGGCACTGCCGCGTCGCCGGGCCAGCGTACCAGCCGCAGCCAGATGGCGTGGCCGGCACGGACAAAATCGCCGCGCAGGGCAAAGGCGCAAAGCAGGCAGCGTTCGCTGTCGCTGCGATAGGCATGCGGAAAACCGAAATGCACCACCACCGGGTTTTCCGAGCTGGCGTCGGCGGCAACGATCACGCCGCCGAACTGCCGGATCAGTTGCATCAGCTCATCGCCTGCAGCCGACGATTCGCCGCTCTGCGCAAACACTTCCGGACGTGCTTCAAAACGCAGCTCCAGCACATAACGGATGACGTCGTCAGAATATTCCAGCGGCAGGCCCGGCACCGGGTTCCGCCTCAAGGCGGCGGCATGTTGCGTTTCCGCTTCCTCTTCCGTTGCCGCCGTATTTCCCGTGTAAGCGATCGGCAGCGGCGCCGCGGCCAGTCCTGTTGCACCGGCCTGGCCAGCCAGCGTACCCAGGTCGACTCCCAATATGGTCGCGAGATGGCGCGCCGTCCGATAGAGCACCGGCTTTCCTGTTTCCGCACGCTTGATGGAGGCAATCGAGACACACAGTTGTTTGGTAAAACACAACTCCGCCAACGCTTCCTGGCTGATGCCGCGCTCTTTGCGCATCCCTTTCAGCAGGCCGGCATTGAGCACGATGCGTCCGTCGGAAACCGCGGACGCCGCGCCCGGCGCCGCCAGCAGCGATGCGTAGCTCATGGCTGCACAGTCGTCTTGGGAATCTGCAGCGAACTATCCGGCATAGCGGCCTTTCTTGTGACAAGAGTACAAGTGAAAATCGGGCCGCCCGGGCCGCGCGGCAAAGGATTCCTGATACCGAACTGATACCGAACTGATCCCGCAATGCACTTTCGCAGACCCCGGTGCGCTTCCATACTTGATTCACCAGGACGCAAACAAGGTGCTCTTCCTCGCCAGGCAACCCGGCTCTCGGCACACGGCATCGAAGTGAATTATACGTTCAACCAGATGGCGCCCGGATGTCCTGCTTGCAAAAGCGTCTCGAACAAAGGCAGCGTCCGACTGCCGCAACACGCTCAGGGTAAACCAGTGGAGTCCAGAAACCACTTTAAATAACGGGGGCAATTTCCAAAGAGCCTGATCAATAGCTGTCACACGGAGAATCATATGAACACTACTGTCGCCGCATCCGAACTGTCTGCCGATGAAATCCAAGTTGCCTATGAACGCCTTCAGGTTCAGGGCACCGTTAGCAATTTCACACAACATCCGATGATCATCAAAAGCTCCAACCTGTCCTGGGGTAAATGGATGCAATCGCCGGTCGATGTTCCTAGCTTCAGCAACAGCCGCTTTGCATCGCAAGGACGGGACAGCTCGCCATCGGGCACGGAAGGCACTGCAACTTGGCAGATCGGCAATGCCGTCATCACGATCAATTTCGGCTGCCCGCTCAGAGGCAGCAACAGCCAGAGCATCAGCTGCTCGCCAGCGGGCGCTTTTAAAGTTTCGTGCGAAGGAACGGGCGGCGATGTGAATGCTTGCTCGTTCCAGATTAAATCATAGTTTGCGTGCCTGTTTTTTAGCAGGCCGTTTTTAGCCATCCCCGCAAATGCAGATTTGCGGGGATGGCGCCGCAAGACAGCGGCATGCTGATGTAATATCGACACCTTGGGTTTATTCGCTATTGCGCATAACGCTGGAGCAAACTTGTGGCCCCGAACATATTCGATCCGATAGTCTTCATCCTGGACGGCAGCCCATTCCCGCTCCCTGACGCCAAAACCCATTCTTATCTGTATAACGATAGAGGCCATCCCGAACATCTGCGCGATCCGAAAGGGACTTTGATCGAGATGGCTACGGAAAATCCGGATCTGGAGCGCGGAACCGGATACAGCAACATCACGCACCGGGAAATAGTCGATCCCGATGGGTCCTACGCCCTCACCTTGTTTGACTTCAAGGTAAAGGAAGTCCATTACCAAGGCTTGCGGGCGACGCCTGAGACTGCACGCGCCTTTGGCATGACCTTGCTGAGAAACGGCGAATCCGTCCGCTTTGCATACGAAGGCCTGGTCTGCTCAAAATACACCTACGGCAAGTGGGCCGGGCACCAGTCCCCCTACCTGGGAGCCGCGCGGCGGCGCGAACTGCTGACCTACAATCCGACAGACCTGGAGTTCCACAATTTCCCCCATGTCTTTTTTTCCCAGGACAGCCATCCGCTGGTCATCAGCGTCGCGCGCTGGCGTCCCTACGTGAATGAAATTTCATTGGCTGATCTTTGGCTTGCCCCGGGCGACGCCATCGTGCTGCCGCCCAAGGTCTTTCCATCTCCGCCCCGCGCCGGCGCTTCCTATGCCGAAGCAAAAAGAAAAATCGTCGACCTGCACGGCAACAGAAACTCCGCGTTGGCGTGCTGGTCTGACCCCGCCAAACCGACGCTGCTGACTGAAACCATCCTGGCCAACGCCGCCTTGATGTCGTCGGCCGCGGCCGCCCCGCATTACCATGAAGAAGTGACGCCTACCAGGCATACCACGCCTGCGGCATAGGGGCTGCGGCTGTCGCCAGGCTGGCGACAACTCTTATTTTTTTCCTGGAGAGCCTTCGTCCGTTGCAGCCAGCATCAGCAAAGCACCGATAATCGAAATATTCTTCAGGAAATGGTTAAGCTGATTCTGCATGCCGGCAGGATCCGCTTGCCAGAACCGGTGCGCGGTCAGCGTGGCAATCGCTGTGAACACGGCCACCGCCACAGCCACCGGACGGACACGCCAGCCGCTCAGGATCGCCAGGCCGCCGCCGGCCTCAATCAGAATCGCGGCCAGCACGGCAAGCGTGGCGAACGGCACACCGATGCGATCCATGTAGCCGACCACGTCGGAAAAGCCGACAATCTTGAGCACGCCGGAAATGACGAACAGCGAAGCGAGGAGGATACGGCCGGTGCGATACAGTGCAGGGGAAGTTTGCATGATTTCCGATATTTCAATGAAGCGTGATGTGAATTTAATCTGGCTTTTGCGCCGGCGCCGAACCGGCTGAGCCAGAAGGGAAAACATGCTTCAATACGGCGGCGTGGCCAGGCGCAGCGCCACCGTCCTTGATTGACATGATTTGCTGCTGCCGGCTCAATGACCAAGGTTGTCGCGCAGCTCGTCCAGCTCGCGATTCGCAACGGGCGTATCGGACTTCAATTCGGCTTTGACTTCGGCGCGCGTCGTGGTCGATGCGACCGGCCGCAGCACCGGGTAGGCGGAAGCAGCGTAGTTCAGGCTGCCATCGTCGCGCGCCTGTTTCAATTCAGCGATGACTTCTGCACGCGTCTTGCTCGAGACAAAAGGCAGTTCTGGCGGATAGCTAGCTTCGGCAAGAGCGGAGCCTGCGGCAGCGATAAGCATCGCGCCGGCAACTAATTTTGAGATGTTCATTTTGCGCTTTCAGTAAAAGTATGAGCCGGGATGGCGTCGGCGTCGGCATTCTGTGGAAGCTGTTTTCCAGCATGTCTTGCCGTGCGATTGATACTATGCCCAAAGAAAACGGAGATAAATTAGCTAAAATGCGATCTTCCGTTCTGTACATGGAACGATAAAGACGGAACTTTTGATGAGCAAACTGACTATCGATCTGAATGACCTGTATTTCTTTGTTCAGGTTGTCGACCATGGCGGCTTCACGGCGGCGGCAGACGCTCTGGTCATTCCGAAATCCAGATTGAGCCGGCGTATTGCAGAACTGGAGAAATTGCTTGGCGTCCGCTTGCTGCACCGAACCTCGCGCCGGATCGCGCTGACCGATGTCGGCGCCGAGTTTTACCAGCGTTGTGTCGCGATGATCGCCGAAGCCCAGGCTGCCGAAGATGTGGTTCAGCGCACTTTGGTCGAGCCGGTGGGAGTAATACGCGTCAGTGCGCCGGATGGCATGGTCGATCTGGTCCTGAGCGATCTGTTGCCGCGCTTCATGGCCAAATTTCCCAAAGTCCAGGTCATGACGCAGATTACCAATCGCAACGTCGACCTGGTCGAAGAAAGAATCGATGTCGCCTTGCGCATCAATGCGCAGGCGCTGGAGAATTCCAGCCTGATCCAGGCCAACCTGTGCGAAACCCCGTGGGGACTCTATGCGAGTCCGTCTTTTATAAAGCATGCCGGGCAGCCGCAATCGCCGGCCGATCTGGCTGCGCTGGATGCGCTCGTATTTGGCATGGAGGATGAAGCGCCAGCCTGGCGTCTACAGAACCGGGCCGGCGAACAGCTGGCAATTAAATTGAAGGCGCGCATGAGAAGCGACAACATCCGGCTGCTTAAAAAAGCGGCGCTTGCGCATATGGGAGTGATCGCTTTGCCTTGCCACATCTGCTCGGAAGAGCGGGGGCAGGGGACGCTGCAGCGGGTACTGCCCGATTGGCGTCCGCCGGCTGGTCATGTGCGCCTGGTATTTCCGACGCGGCGTGGCGTCGTGCCTGCCGTGCGGGCGTATATAGAATTTCTGAAAACGGAACTGCCGGCCAGGATTTCCCTGTTGTCGGAAAGCGAGTGACGACCCGCGAATTAGCTCTTTTCTCGATGATGGGCGCTCAGTTGGATACCAGCCTTTCCACGTTCAGTTCCCATCACCGCCTGGCGTAGCAGCCGCTCAGGCAATCAGTTCATAAGACCCGGCGCCATCCGGCCACGGTGTCAGCACTTCAAAGCCGTCGGCCGTCACCGCCACCATGTGCTCCCATTGCGCGGACAAGGAATGATCCCGCGTGACCACCGTCCAGCCGTCTTCCAGCTCCCTGGTTTCGCGCTTGCCGGCATTCAGCATCGGCTCGATGGTGAACACCATGCCGGACTTGAGGCGCATCCCTTCCCCCGGATTTCCATAGTGCAGCACCTGCGGATCGTCGTGGTAAACCTGGCCGATGCCGTGGCCGCAATATTCGCGCACGACGCTGAAGCGCTCCCGTTGCGCCACGCTCTGGATCGCATGGCCGACGTCGCCCAGCGTTGCGCCGGGGCGCACTTGCAGGATGCCGGCCCGCATCGCCTCGTAGGTGGTGTCGACCAGCCGGCGCGCCAGCGCGCTAGGCTCGCCGACGTAGTACATGCGACTGGTGTCGCCGAACCAGCCATCCGCGATAACTGCCACGTCAATGTTGACGATGTCCCCGTCCTTCAAGATCTCCTGTGCCGAAGGGATGCCGTGGCAGATCACATCGTTGACGGAAATGCACACCGTCTTCGGGAAGCCATGGTAGCCGACGTTGGCCGGTATCACCTTTTGCACATGGACGATGTAGTCATGGCACAGGCGGTCCAGCGCCTCGGTGGTGACGCCGGGCTTTACATGTTCCGTTATCATCCGCAGCACGTCGGCAGCCAGGGCGCCGGCGATACGTGCCTTGGCGATGTCGGCCGCCGACTTGATCATGTCAGGGCGGCTCATCGCAAGGCCTTTCGTGCCGGCTTCGGCGCCGCGGCCGGAGGCTGGAGCTCTTGCGTGAAGAACGCCAAGCTCTGGTCGCCTGCCTGCTTGGCGCGCATCAGCAGCTGGCAGATATCACCATGGCAAAGCTCTGGATGCAGTTCGGACAGCATGCCGATGCGCATCCAGTGTTCGGCCTGGGCGTTGATGGAACGGCTCAGCGCATCGCTCGCGCTGCGCAGGTTGTCGTGCATTAGATCGGAGATTTTGACGATGCCCATGGTTACCCTTCAATTATACGTTTCATATACGAATCGTATATTATCACATCGCCCGCTGGCGTCAAATCCGCAACGGATTACCAGCCATTAAGTCTGCGAACGCTTGGCATTGCCTGCCGCCGTTTCATGGCATTGCTAAATAATTCGCTGAAAATGGCCCCTTTTTCAGTCTCAAATGGCAATATCAGTAGAGTCACATACCAAACTGACATAACTCCTATTGCATCCGCAACAAAACTGAGGACACCAATGGCAATAAAATCCCCCTTGACCTGTCTGTGGGTCACGCTGCTGGCGACCGGCGTCGCGTCGGCCGCGCTAGCTGCGCCGGCCGCGCCGGCAACGGCGGCCAGTTCCGCCTCCGGCTACAACCAGCCTCCCAAGAACATCCTCGATGTCATGCGCGCGCCATCGCCGCCAGTGCCAGTGCTGAGCCCGACGCATGAACGCATGCTGCTGGTGTCCTGGCAAGACTATCCGTCGATTTCCCGGGTGGCGGCGCCTTTCCTGCGCCTGGCCGGGGTACGCGTCGAACCCAAGAACCATAGCAAGCACGATACCCCGGGCGGCTACGGCATCACGCCCTGCGCCAGCAGCTTTGAGCTGGTGCATATCCCGGACGGCGCACAGACGCGTATCGCACTGCCGGCGGACGCCTGCCCTGGCAGGCCGCTATGGAGCGCCGACGGCAAGCGTTTCGCTTTCGAAAACATCACCGCCGATTCGGTTGATCTGTGGATTGGCGACGCCAGCACCGGCGCGGTCAAGCGCGTGCCGGGCGCGCACCTGAATCCGATGCTGGAAGACGAGCTGCAATGGATGCCCGACCAGAAAACGCTGCTGGTCAAGCTGGTTCCCGCGCGCATGGGTCCACCGCCGCCGGAACCGCTGATCCCTGCCGGCCCCAGCATCCAGGAATCGGGCGGCGGCACAGGACAGAGCAGCACCTACGAAAACCGCGATACGCTGAGCAACCAGCACGACGAAGATCTGTTCGACTACTACGCCGCCGCGCAGCTGGCGCTGGTTGACGCCGGCAGCCTGGCCGTCACGCCAATCGGCGCCGCCGGCCGCTACGAATCGGTGACAGCCGCGCCGGATGGCCGGCATGTGCTGGTCAGCGCGATTCGCAAACCGTATTCCTACGTCACCACCTTCGACCGTTTTCCACATGAAGTGGAAGTCTGGGATCTCGCCAAGCGCCCGAACCTAGCGGTACATCGCATCGCCTCGCTGCCGCTGGCGGACCGGGTCCCGATCGGCGGCGTTGCGCTCGGACCGCGCGACTTTTCCTGGCGCGCGACCGAACCGGCGACGCTGGTCTGGGCCGAAGCGCTCGACGGCGGCGACTGGAAGACCAAGGTGCCGGCACGCGACAAGCTGATGCTGTCCAAGGCGCCGTTCGATGCAGCGCCGCTGGAAATCACTCGTACCGAGCAGCGCTATGTCGGCATCTCCTGGACCGAGCAGGCAGATCTTGCATTGTTGACCGAATACGATCGCAACCGCCACTGGCGGCGCAGTTTCCTGGTCAATGTCGACGATGCCCAGCAGAAGCCGCGTTTGCTATGGGATTTGTCGACCGATGAAAAATATGCCAATCCGGGCAGCCCGGTCAAACGCCAGCTGCCCAACGGCGCCACGGTGCTACGCCAGGACGGCGATGCAATCTTCCTCAGCGGCGTCGGCGCTTCGCCGGACGGCGACCGTCCCTTCCTCGACAAGCTCGACCTGAAGACGCTGAAATCGGAACGCCTGTTCCGCAGCGACAAGAGCTCCTACGAGCAGTTCCTGGGCTTCGCCGGAGCGGGTGCGCAAAACTTCCTGAGCTGGCGTCAGTCGGTGATGGATCCGCCCAATGCGTTTATCCGCAATATCGGTGCGCCGCTTGATGCCGCCGCTGGAGAAGCCGTCTTTGCTTCGAGCAGCGCCGCCATCACCCATATTCCGGATCCGACGCCGGTGGTGCGCCAGATCAAGAAGCGGCTGGTGAAATACAAGCGCGCCGACGGCCTGGATTTGTCGTTCACCTTGTACACCCCGCCCGGCTACCAGGAAGGCCAGCGCGTGCCGACCATCCTGTATGCCTATCCGCTCGACTACGCCGATGCTGCCAAGGCAGGCCAGACCACCGGCTCGCAGGAAACCTTCACGCGCCTGCGCCAGTACCGTTTGCTGCTGCTGGCTGGCTACGCCATCATAGACAACGCCGCCTTCCCTATCGTCGGCGATCCGAAGAAAGCCTATGACACCTATATGGAGCAACTGGTGGCCGATGCCAAGGGCGCGGTTGACGAAGCGGTGCGGCTGGGAGTCGCCGATCCGGAACGCATCGGCGTCACCGGCCACAGCCACGGCGCGCTGATGACCGCCAACCTGCTGGCCCATTCGGACATGTTCCGGGCCGGCGTCGCCACCAGCGGTTCCTACAACAAGACGCTGACGCCGTTCGGCTTCCAGAACGAGCAGCGTTCGGTATGGGAAACGCAGGATGTGTATCTGAAGGTTTCGCCATTCTTCTACGCCGACAAGATGAAGACGCCTATTCTGATCGTGCATGGCGCGGACGATGCCAATCCCGGCACCACGCCGCTGCAGGCCAGCAAGCTGTATGAGGCGATCCGCGGCAATGGAGGCACCACGCGCCTAGTGATGCTGCCGCATGAACCGCACTGGTATGCAGCGATGGAATCGAACGAGCAACTGGTGTATGAAATGCTGCGCTGGTTCGACACTTATGTGAAGAATGCGCCGCCGCGCACACCGGCGGTAGCCGCCGCGACGCCTTAGCAATACCGGCGGCGCCGGGACGGGGAACAGGAAGTCTTGTACAGCCGGCTCTCCCACTCTGTCGTCAGAATTTTGCGTCACGAACGCCAACCGATGCCGGTTGGCGCTTTTTTTACGCCTGCCGATATCCCCGGCTAAACCGATGCACGGCTCAGAGAGCCGTTGCCGGCAGCGGTGCCGCTGCGTTGCCGAGACTGCGCTGCAGGCGCCAGAGCAACAGCAAGGCCGCCAGCGACGTGCCGACCAGCACGTAGCCCAGCACATCGAAGTGCTGCAGCTTGCCGTCCGCCCCGAGGGTGACGATGTGGCCGGCGACCACCGAAGCGATGCCGCCCGACAGCTGCTGGATGGAGGCGCTGATGGCGCTGAACGAGCCGCGCTGGGTCGCGCTCGGCACCGACGACACCAGCGCCTGGTAAGGAATCATGCGCGAGAAGATGCCGACGAACAGAATCGCATTGACGGCAATCAGGCCCGCCAGGGAGGTCGGCCCGAGATGGGTATAGATCAGCACCATGATGATCGACAGCGCGGTACCCAGCATGAACACCCTGAATTTGCCGAAGGCATCCGCGGCCTTGCCGATCAGGGGACCGATAAAGATGGTGCATAAACCTGTGACCAGATAGACCGTGGGCAGGTCGTGCAGGTTGATGCCAAGGTTGTTGACGGCATAAGCGCTGCCGAAGGGCATCAGCATGAAGCCGCCGGTGGTCAGCAGCGAGGTGGTGGCGAAGGCCATCAGGTAGCGCCGCTCGGTCAGCGTATGGAACAGATGCATCCACGGGCTGTGTTCCTGTGGCAGCCCGAGGTGATCCGCGACAGGCTGCATGCGCCAGGCCACGAACAGGCCACCGAACACGCCAAGGCCAGCCATCGCCAGGAACGGCACATGCCAGTTCCAGCGGTTCGACAGATACAGGCCGATCGGAATGCCCAGCACCTGGCTGGCGGCGAAGGCAGTCTGGATCAGCCCCATCACGCGCCCGCGCATCTGCGGCGGGAACAGGTCGGTCGAGATAGCCAGCACGATGGAGCCGATGACGCCGCCGAACAGACCGGTGACTATGCGCGCCAGCAGCAACATCTCAAAGCTTTGCGCCAGCCCGCACCACAAGGTGCCGACGATGAAACCGGTATAAAAGAACAACAGGATCTTCTTGCGGTCGAAGCGGTCGGCGAAGCCTGCCGTCAGCAGTCCCGAGATGCCGGCGCTGAAGGCATAGGCGGAAACCACCAGGCCGAACTGTTTCGGCTCGATCGCCAGCGCTGGCATGATCATGGCGCCCAGCGGCGACATCAGCATGAAATCGAGGATGACGGCGAATTGCAGGAAGGCCAGCATGCCGACGACAAATTTCTGGTAGCGGGAGAACTGCGTAGACGGGGTAGAGGATGTTGGGTTCATGGCATGGAAGACGTTTCAGAACAGCATATATTGTGGCGGCAAGAAAATAATTTTTTGCAGCTTCGGCGTGGCGCCAGCTACACGCCTCGAGCCAAGCGACCCCGGCCTCGTCGGCCACGTCTGGGCGCCCCCAGCTAGGCGTCCCCGGCTAGGCGCCCCCGTCATTCCCGCGAACGCGGGAATCCATGCTCATGACCCCGGCCAGTAACCTGAGTCCCCGCGTTCGCGGGGACGACAGTGCAAGTGCACGGAATAGTTACAGATGATCGCTGAGGAAAGTCAAGGAATTACCATGCGCTTCCGCCGCCGCCCGCTGGTTGTAGCTGGAGCGGTGCGAGCAGTTGAAGCCGTGTTCCGCGCCCGGGTAGACGTGTACTTCGACATCGTCATTGTCTTCGAAACGCTCGGCGATGGTCTGCACCGCCTCCGGCGGAATGTGGCTGTCGGCGCCGCCGAAATGCATCAGCAGCGGCACTGTGATCTCGTCGGCGCGTTGCAGCTGGTTCTGGATGCCACCGCCGTAATAGGCGATCGCAGCATCGACCAGGCCGTCGGCCGCGGTGTTATACGCCAGCCGGCCGCCGAAGCAATAGCCGATCACGGCGAGCTTGCCTTCCAGACCGGGCTGCGCCTTGAGGGCGGCAACGGTCAATGCGATGTCCGCCTGCGCCTTGGCGACGTCTGTAGCGTTCATCAGTTCGACCGCGCGTTTCCAGCCGGCGTCGTCATAAGTCAATTCGATGCGCTTGTCGCTGCGCCAGAACAGGTCCGGCACCAGCACCATGTAGCCGTCGGCGGCGTATTGTTCGGCAACCGAGCGGATGTGTTCGTTGACGCCGAAGATTTCCTGCAGCAGCACGATGCCAGGGCCCTTGCCGGTGTGCGGGATGGCCAGGTAGGCGCCGAAAGTGCCGTCGGCGGCTTCGATGTCTATCCATTTGGTGGTAACGCTCATGGTGATTCCTATCTGGATGAAGAATGAATGTCGGGGTGTTGTGGGGAGATGTAACTTGCGGCAGCTGAAATCATCGGCCTCCAGGCAAACGTCAGCACTGGAGCAAGTCTATGCCCGAATAGCATGCTACCAGAAGCCGGCGATTGCAGCCGGGGGCCTGCTCCTAGACTGATCCCATCCAGCCGTTATGCCTGATCCAGGTCTCAAACAAGGCTGGCCAGGCATGCACCAGGCTCCCCTCCGGCCCCAGGCCCCAGCCATGTCCGCCTTCCTGGAAAACGTGCATTTCCGCCGGAATCCGCGCGGCCTTGAGCGCGTTGAACATCAGCAGGCTGTTCTGGATCGGCGAGATCGGGTCGTCGGCGGCCTGCGCCAGGAATGTGGCAGGCATCCCGGCGCCGACATGCCGCTCTACCGAAAATGCCTCGCTCTCGACCAGGTCCGGATGCTTGCCGATGATTTCACGGCGCGAATGCGTATTGTCATAGGGCGGCATGAAGCTCAGCACCGGATAGACCAGGCCGGCGAAGTCGGGGCGCGCGGAAAACTGGTCAGCCATGTCGGTTGCCGCATAACGCGGCGCGTCCGGTTCGGCGGCGGTGGTTCCGGCCAGATGGCCGCCGGCGGAAAATCCCAGGATGCCGATGCGCTTGGCGTCCAGACCGTACTGCGCCGCCGAGGCCCGGATCAGGCGCATGGCCCGCTGCCCGTCCTGGAACGGCGCGAGGTTGCTCCAGCCTTCGCCAGGCAAGCGATAGATCAGCTCGAATACGGTGATGCCCAATGCTTGCAGCCAGCGCGCCGCCGGAATGCTTTCCGTGCCGCGCTCGATATGCGCATAGCCGCCGCCGGCGATCACCAGCATGGCGCTGCCGTTGGGGCGCTGTGGACGATATGCCGCCATGCGCGGGCGCGAAATATTGGTTAGCGACCCTTTGGCATTGGTCCGCTCCGATCCTTGCGGGCCGCTGCCGCCTGGCGGCTTGTCGCCGGGCCACAGAGGAATCTCCGTATCTTCGGCAGACAGAGCGGCCGCGTACAGCTGCGGTGGGCCGACCAGCGCCGATACGCCAAGCATGCCGATTCCCATCAGGGTGCGTCGTTTTTCGTTATCCATTGCGAAACTCTCGATGCGGTTTTAAGAAGTGCCAGCCCAGGCATTGGCAGAAGCCGGACGGGATAGTTATGCCGTCATTGACAACAAGAGAAAGATGGCCTTGCCAGGCATCTTACTACCCAGTGCCCTGTTCAGGACGAACGCATGCAGCATCGTGCAGCCGCGGATTGCCGAATTCGCCACACGGATCATGCCGGCAGGGCCGCCTGCCGGATCGCGCGCCCCGCCGCCAGTTTGCTGAACTAAGCGGCAAGTCGCAAGGACTGGAGGGGCGGGAAATCTACATTGTGTGTTGAAACTTTGTTGTTTCAAATAGGCCGCTGCCTGCGCAGAATCACAAACGCAAGATTCCCTATAAATGAATTTCAAGGTATCCATATGAAAGCGATAGTAATCAACCAATACGGCGGCAGCGACCAGCTAGTGATCAAGGATATCCCTGTGCCACAGCCTGAGGCTGGCAGAGTCCTGATCAAGGTCAAGGCGTTTGGCATCAACCGCGCGGAAACCTACATGCGCCGCGGACTGTTCGGCGACGTCGCCGCGGTCACCGGCATCGAATGCGTCGGGCAAGTGGAAGACGACCCGTCCGGCAAGCTCAAGAAAGGCCAGACCGTAGCCGCGATCATGGGCGGCATGGGGCGCAAGAGCAACGGCAGCTACGCTGAATTCACCAGCGTTCCAGCCGCAAACGTGTTCGTCGTGCATACCAATATTCCATGGGAAGATTTCGCCGCCCTGCCAGAGTCTTACGCTACGGCCTGGGCGGTTTTGCACGATAACCTGAAACTCAAGAAAGGCGACACCGTCTTCATCCGCGGCGGCTCCTCTGCCCTGGGCCAGGCTGCCATCAACATTGCCGCCAATACAGAGGAAGTTCAAGTGCTGGCTTCAACCCGCAACAAAGATTGCGTCGCGCTATTGAAAGAACTTGGCGCCAAGCACGTCGTACTCGAAGACGGCAATGCCAGCGAGCAGATCCGGCAACTGTATCCCGACGGCATCGACAGCGTCATGGATATCGTCGGCAATTCGACCATGCTGGATTCTCTCAAGTGCGCAAAAAAAGGCGGTCATGTCTGTAACGCAGGATTTCTTGGCGGCGGCGATCCAATCCTGTTTAACCCGCTAGCCGACATGCCGTCCTCGGTGAATTTCAGCTTTTTTGCCAGCTTTAACTTTGGCACCAAAGACCATCCGCTATCGGCAATCCCGATGCAGTCCATCGTCGACCGGGCCACCGACAGGATCTATAAAGCATTGCCTCAGAAAACCTTTCCTTTCAACGAGATTTCGAATGCACACGATCTGATGGAATCGAATTCCGTGCACGGGAAAATTGTTGTTCTGCTTTAACCCGGCCAAGTAGTTTCTTTTTCATGGCGTCTGCGTGGTGATCTGCCAATGAACATCGTTCAGATGTCGATTGAATAAACGGCATTTTCAAGCAAATACAGCGTCTTCGGTGGATACGCCAACCGGGGCATCATCATGAAATGATGGTCGCCGGTGCCGGACCGGCTATATCGCCAGGTTCATCAATGCCATTTCACGCGTTTCGAGATCCAGTTTTCCAGCCTGTTCGGAAAAGTAGTCCCACAAACGGTTCGCAACCGGGCCGTGTGAACCGTCGCGTAAGCGCGCCGCGACCAGCTTCACGCTGTTGCCAGGGAAGTGCTTGCCAGCGATTGACAGCAGGCGTCCGTCGCGCAGTTCTTCCGCAATCATGAAGTGCGGCATGTGTCCCCACGCCATGCCTTGCAGTATGACCTCTTTTTTCACGAATTGATCTCCTACAGTACAACGCGGCGAGCCGTCGATCAAAAAATAATTCTGCTGCGGAGAATGACGCGCTGTGTCGCGGATAATGCATTGCACCCGGTCGCGCATTTGCCGCTGTGTTACATCACCGGAGACGGGAAGGTCGATGAAGCCCGGGGCGACGACCGGCACCAGACGCACTTTTGACAGTTCGATGAATTCGATACGCGCATCGCTTTGGTCGATGTGATGGACGATGAGATCGGCGCTACCGTCGAACAGGCGTTCCCACGGGCCGGAAATCGCCTCGCAGTGCAAATGCAAGCGTGTCTTGCAACCGTCGAAAAAATTTCGCAAGAAGCCGACGATCTCCGGGAGCGGACACAGATCACCGATCACGATCCCCAATTCGGCTTCTTCACCGGCCGCCAAATTGGCAGCGAACCCATCCAATCCTTCGACTTCGCGCAATAGCTGTTGTGCTCGATGATGGAATGCCTGTCCCGCTTCGGTCAGAGTGACGCGGTAGCCGCTGCGGTCGAACAGGCAGATGCCCAGTTGTTCTTCCAAAACTTTGACAGCGATGCAAATCGTCGGATGAGTTCTATGCAATTTTTCCGCCGCCGCCTGAAATCCGCCTTCCTCGACGACCGCATCAAAACAGCGCAATTGATGGATGGTGACGCCCTTCACTTGGAAATTCCTGCATTGACGGATACGAAAATTCGGCGTTCCCTGCCCTGCCGGCTGGAAACTGGCTGCGTGTTAAGCAAGATTGGAGCGATGATCGGAAGCATGTTGGCCCGCTTTCAGTTAGGGAGTTGATTAGATTGCGACTGACCACCAGCGAGATCGACTCATCCCGCCTGTATTGCTTTGACTGTCGTACGTTGTTGTATTCGCTGAATCTCTCCCGCTCCCGAAATGGCGCGGCACGATTCTGGAAGAAAGATACGCATTAAAGATAACGCTGCCGGCATGTAAAAATGCCCGTGGCAGACATCGCCGTCTTCCTCTGCTTCAAGGCAGCGCGGCGCCAGTACATCCACGGAGTGCGGCAGCAAACATCCTAGTTCACTATACAGGCGCCAGGCTATGACCCACTGAATACCGGATATTCGAAACGCCAACACGTAAAAAACAATTGAGAAAATTAATCTGCCGGAATGATAGGCGCCGAGTGTGACACCTCAATGACCTTGTATTTTCGATATAGCCAGATCTGTCTAGGGTAATCTCAAACCGCCTGATCATGTAGCAGGTGCGCCGTGCGTAAAAACTTTTCCATCTTCTGCCATCCCGGATATCGTCCTGCCGGCTTCGTCAAAACTTCTTCGGCAAATTCTCGCGTTCCTCGGCGCATGCCTTGCAGCGTAGCGCATATTCTCATTTGAAAATATTCGTTACTTTTTGAAACGTAACGATACATATTGTCGCCTTGTTCAAATTCCGTTGCGCCGCTCATGCGGCTGCCGACGGCGTCCCGGCATGCCGGGATTTTTTTTCACCTGACTTACTACTCAATACGCTGCCATGAAACTCACACGACTCGCTGCCATGATCAGCGCCCTACTCTCAAGCCAGGCGGCCTTTGCGCAGGCTGCAGATGAAATCCCTGCCCAGCAAAAATCCGGCGCTACAGCCATCGACCAGGTGATTGTCACCGGTTCCAACATCCGCGGCGCCGCCGCTGCCGGCGCCACCTCCGTGCAAGTGATCACCGCCAAGCAGATCCAGGCCAGCGGCAAGACCAATTTGCCGGACGTACTGCGTTCGATTTCGGCCAACAGCGGCAACAGCTTCAACGAGCAATACACAGGCAGCTTTTCCGCCGGCACCGCAGGCGTTTCGCTGCGCGGGCTGGGACAGAAAAACACGCTGATCCTGCTGGATGGCAAACGCCTGGCGAATTATGCGACCGCGCAGGATCTGCAAGACACTTTTGTCGATATCAATTCCCTACCCCTGGCCGCAGTGGAGCGCATCGAAGTGCTGAAGGACGGCGCTTCCGCTGTCTACGGTTCCGATGCGGTGGCCGGCGTGGTCAACATCATCCTCAAGAAAAACTATCAAGGCATAGAGACCGGCGGCAGCCTGGGGAAATCCGGCAGCGGTACCGGACAAAACGAGCGCACCTACAATATCATCGCGGGCAAAGGCGATCTGGATAAGGACGGCTATAACGTGTACTTCTCGCTGGACGGCCAGCAGCGCCAGGAGCTGCGCGCCAGCGATGTGAGCTATCTGAGCAGCGCCGATTTCCGCGGCCAGCCGGGCGGGCGCTTGAACTGGACGCCGACCAACTACTATAACAACGACCCGCGGCAAGGATTCGCCAACACCGTCGGGCCGGTGCAAAGAGTGCCATGGGGCGCCATCACGCCGGGCAAGCAAGGCGATGTGTGGGCCTACAATCCGGCCCAATACGACACGCTGATGCCGGCCATCGAACGCTATCACGCCCTGCTGCACGGCACCCTGCAGATCAACGACCGCCTGCAAGCCTACAGCGAACTGCTGTACAGCCGCAGCTCGGCCAGCTTCGTGTTTGGCGGACCGCTGGGCATCAGCAGCAACCTGCGGGCGTGGAACAACGCCAGCCAGACACTGGTGCCGGTGGACACCACGCTGCCGGCGGCGAATCCGGCCAATCCTTATGGCAAACCGACGCCGGTGACCACCAATTTATGGGATGTCGGGGCGCGCAGCAAGACCGATGTCAGCCAGTTCAGCCGCGCCATGATCGGTTTCAAGGGCAGTCTTGACGACAAGTGGGACTGGGACGTATCGGCCCTGCATTCGGAAAGCCGCTTGCAGGAAACCGTGGGCAACTTCGGCAACCGCTACGCCTTCCAGCAGCTGCTGGCGAACGGCGGCTACAACCTGGCGGCGACCGGCAATCCGGCCAGCGCCGTCAACGCCTTGCGGCTGGAGACCTTGCGCCCCGCAGTGTCCAAGCTGAGTTCGCTCGATGCGACGGTTAGCGGCCCGCTGCTGGCCTTGCCCGCGGGCGATCTCGGCTTTGCCGCCGGCGCCCAGTTCCGCAAGGAATCCATCAATTCCGACACCTCCAGCGCCGTCCTCTCCGGCACCGAGCTGCGTCCTGCCATCGACATCATCAACGGCTCGCGCAACGTCACCGCGGCTTATGCGGAAATCAAGATTCCCGTGCTGAAGACCCTGGAAGCGAACGCCGCCGGCCGCGTCGATCACTACAGCGATTTCGGCACGGCGTTCTCGCCCAAGCTCAGCCTGCGCTTCCAGCCGACCGACTGGCTGCTGTTGCGCAGCACCGCCTCGCGCGGCTTCCGCGCGCCGTCGCTGCCTGAGATCACCAGCAGCAACGCGATCAGCTACGGCTCGGCGATCGATCCGCGCGATCCGGTCACACCCGGCAAGAGCGTCGGCTACACCGGCGTCTACCAGGCCAATCCCAAGCTGCAGCCGGAGCGTTCCAAGAACCTCGATTTTGGCGTGGTGCTGTCCCCCGCCAGGAACACCAGCCTGTCGCTCGACTACTATCATATCGAGCAGACCGGCATCATCGGTCCGGACGACGCCAGCTATATCTTGCTGAATGAAGCGCAGTTTCCGGGACGGGTCACGCGCGACGCCCAAGGCAAGCTGCTGACCATCAGCAACCAGTACCAGAATCAGAGCAGCCGCGTCACCTCCGGCCTGGATTTCGATGTGCGGCAGGTGATCCCAACCGCCAGCGCCGGCAAGTTCACCCTGCACGGCGGCTGGACCTACCTGCTCAATTTCCGCCAGCCGCGCGTGGCCGGCCAGCCGGCCATCGACGGCAGCGGCGTCAACACTTTCGGCGCGCTGCCGAAATGGCGCGGCACCACGGAACTGAACTGGGATTACCGCAATGTTTCTAGCACCCTGAGCTGGTACTACACCGGCGGCTACAAGATCGACCAGAACAGCCTGCAGGACGACTTCCCGGCCGCGGTCGCCCATAACAGCACTTTCGACTGGACCTTGAGCTACAAGGGCATCCGCGACCTGACGCTCAGGCTCGGCGTGCAAAACCTGTTCAACCAGAAACCATCATGGGATCCAAGCAGTCCTTACTTCGACATCACGCAGGGCGATCCGCGCGGCCGCTTCTTTACCGTCGGCGCCAATTACAAGTTCTTGTAACGGGTAGGCTGCGCCGATCACCTCAGATCCGGCGCGGCTGGCAACCCTGGCGCTCCCGCGGCTTGGCGCCGCGGGAGTCCCTCGCCTCAGGCACTACCCTCCCTCAAGATCAAGCCGGCATCCGCAAACTGTTCCAGTATTTCTGCCACCCGCGTGGTCGCCACGGTCGTGGTTGCCTCGGCGGCCTGATGACCGCGGAAAGATTTTTTCCGCGCGCTGACCCACTTCAGAACCTGGCGCGCGTCCGGCGCCAGCACGCTGCGCTCCTGCTTGCGGCCAGATTGGATCACCAGCACATCGTCCTGGCCGCTGCGGCCGGCGTCGACGCGGCAGGCGATCTGCGGATTGCGTTCAAACGAGGCAGTCAGGACGCCGCCCCAGTCGGCCAGCAAGTCGTCGGCCGACAGTTGCGCCACCGCCTCGCCGGCGGCTTCGATCAGATGCTGCAGGCGTTGCCGCTTTTGTTCATGGCCGGCAGTCGACGCCAGGCCGAAGGCCAGCTCGCGGCCGTCGTCATGCTTCAGCATCAAGTCCCTGATTTCATCCATCAGCAGATCGGTCCAGGACGGCGGATTGATGGTGAACAGCAGCGAGAGAGAAGGCTCGTGGTTGAGGGTGCAATGCCAGTAACCCGGATGCAGGTACACCAAGGTGCCGGGCCGGGCCTCGAAACGCCGGCAATTGGGCGGCATGCGGGTCGGGAACGGCTGGCGCGCATAGCGCTGCATATGCTCGTTGATCTCGGCGCCGGCCGACCAGCCGACATGCGGATTGACCAGATGCTTGTTTTCAGCGACGCACCATTGCTTGCTGCCGATCAGCTGGATGTTGATGGTGACGTTCGGATCGAAATGAAACCCTGAGCCCGTGCCTTTGGAAATGAAGGCTTCGAAATACACATCATCCTGGCGCAGGCCGAGGTCGCGCTCAAGCTTGCGCGCGATCGGTGCCAGCGCCGGCACGTGGTCCTCGACCTTGCTGAGGTAAAGCGTGTAGCCGCTTTCATAGAATGCCGGCAGTTGCCGCGCGCTGGCGTTGATCAGCGGGTTTTTGGTGTCGCGCGGGGCCCAGGCATCGGCCTCGCCGCGCCAGGCTTCCAGCAGCGCATCGATGCTGGCCAGCTCGGGGATAGCGGCGATTTCGGCAAAGCGCTGCGGCGAGCCGTGGCCAACATAGGGCTTCTTTTGCCAGTAGCGCGCCATGAAAGCATCCAGCGTCAGCGGATGGATCAGATCAGCCATTCCCAGCTTTTTCATCATCACTCCCGTCGATTCAGAGACCAGCCCCGAGCCTGACTGCTTTGCATAAAGACTAGACTTAATATTTCCATATTGCAATATAACTGGAGCGCCTACTGTCAAATTTGACAGTAGGCGCAGATTGGCGCTATCCGCGGCATGGCTTTCCGATAGAATAAATTTCCGCAAAGAAATTAAAAACAAGCTAGCCACACCGGTCCGCTGCCAGCGGCAATCGCTCTCCCACGGCCTCGCGCCACGTTCAGATAAGGATCTCAAGATGTTTATCGACGCTATCAAACATTCCCAGTACGGCCTGTTGACCCGCGCCATTTTCGGCCAGATCGCCACCATCACGCTGCACGACCACAGCCAGGCCACTGAAGCAGCATTGCTCAGCCTGATCCGTTCGCTGGCGCAGGCGGCCAAGGCATCGCCGGCCAAGGCCGGCCTGGTGGCGGCCTTCGATCCCAACTTGTGGGGCGGCTGGCACGACCGTGATATTCCGGTATCGCGCACGGTGCTGAACAACTCGCCCAAGCTGCGCGACAGCGGCGGCGACGTCCTGCTTTACCTGAAAGCCGATAACGCCGCGGCGGCCGCCCAACTGATGGAAAGCGTGCGCCCCGGGCTGGAAGCGCTGGCGGCGCAGATCGAGATCCTGGCGGTCGGCAAACGGCCGGACGGCAAGGTGATGGGCGGACGCTACCTGGACGGCATCACCAATCCAAACGATCCCGTCAGCCTGGCTGCCGACATCCTGGTCGACGGCGAATTCCAAGGCGCCTGCTACGGCTTCACGCAAAAATTCCTGTTCGAATGGAGCAGCATCGGCGACATGCTGCCCGATGCCCAGGACGCCATGCTGGGCCGCGATCCGGCCGGCGCCATCCTGCCGCAGCACGACCACAACGCCCATATCCGCCGTGTGCATGTACTGGACAGCAACGGCGACAATCTCAAGCTGCTGCGCCAGGCCTTGCCGTTCGGGGAACACGCGGGCAGCGCCGCGCGCGAGAAAGGCTTGATGTTCGTCGCCTTCTGCAATGCCCAGCCGCGCTTCGAAACCATCATCAAGCACATGATGGGCGAGCTGCCGGAGCGGCCGGCGGACCGCCTGATGAGCGTGGTGCAGGGTATCGCCGGCAGCTACTGGTATGTGCCGAATGCGCAGGAACTGAACGTGCCGGCGGCCGGCATCGACAATGTCCAGGAAGATCCGCACTGGCAGGTACGCAGCAAGAACGGTTACCTGTTCTACAACGGTCAGGACTATCTGCACCAGATGAGCGAAGGCAAGTACCTTGCCGGCGATCCGCCCAGCCCGCGCCTGCTGACCTTGCTGGGACGCGCGTTTTCACACTGGAACGACGGCTGGCTCAAGCGCAATCCTTTCCCGCGCCTGCCGCATCTGTCGGAACTGGTCAGCGAGGTGGAAGCGCCATCGCTGACTTCTTCAGTAGCGCTGCGCAAGGGGCTGGCCAATCACAAGACGCTGGCCGGACTGCTGTCCAGCCCGCAGTCCGATATCGCCCGCAACAACGGCTTGCTGCGCATCTATCCGGAAGAACTGCTGGTCGGCGTGATTCCCGATTTCACCCTCGGCCGCGGCAAGGAAGTGGTGCCCTACCTGAACCAGGATGAAACCGTGGCGGCCTGGCTCAAGGGTCAGCTCAACGAATGGTCGGCGATGGGCCACGTGGTGCCGCATTACCAGAAACTAGTGAGGCTGGGACTGAGCGGCCTGATCGCCGAGCTGAAGCGGCAGATGGAAGCGACTGCGCTGCTGCAGCAAGACAATCCCGGCGACAGCGCTTTGAAAGACCGGCTGGAATTCTATATTTCAGCCGCGCTGTCGCTGGAAGGCGTGCAGGAATACCTGGGCAACTGGGCTACCCTGGCAGAAACCGCCGCCAACGCCGCACAGCGCTCCGGCACTGAGGAAAACGCCGCCAATATGCGCGCCGTCGCCGCCCGCCTGCGCCGCCTGCGCACTGAGCCGCCGCTCAGTTTCCAGGATGGCGTGCAGCTGGTGTTTTCCTTCCATTGCTGCCTGCACCTGGTGGGCGAGCTGACCTCGCTGGGACGGCTGGACCAGATCCTGTGGCCCTTGCTGGAACGCGACAACATCGCTCCCGAGCGAGCCCAGGAAATCGTCGACTGCCTGTGGCTCAAGATCGGCGAGAATGCCTTCGTCAACCGCGGCCTGGTGACCGACTATGTCAACTACGGCACCACCGCCGTCTGCGGCTACGGCGGCAATTTCCCGCAGGGCGGCGGCATCAACCAGTGGGTGCAGCAGATCACGGTCGGCGGTTATATCGCCAATGACGATGCGACCCCGACCGGCGGCGTCAATCCGGTCACCATGCTGTGCCTGAAGGCAGCGCGACGGATTCCGGTCAACGCGCCGACGCTGTCGCTGCGTGTGTACGACGGCATTCCGGACGAGATCATGGACGAGGCCGCCAAATGCCTGCTGGCCGGCGGCGCCCATCCGATCCTGTACCAGGACGACCGCCTCTGCCAAGCACTGCATGCCTCCGGCAGCCAGGTGACGCTGCGCTGGTCGCGCGACTACGCAGCGGACGGCTGCTACGAGCCGATGCTGGCCGGCGCCACCGGTTTTTCCTTCAACAATGTGACGCCGATGACGGCGCTGGAGCAAACCCTGAATCAGGGCGCCTGCTACGGCGAGGCCGGCCCGGTCTACCTGCGCGGGCTGAAGCAGACCTTCCGCTCGCCGCCGGCAGCCGAGATCACCAGCTTCAAGATGCTGCAAGAGATCTTCCTGCAACAGCTGGAGTGGATCACTATCCAGAGCTATAACGTGATCCTGGGCGGCTTCGGCAATCTGTCCGGCATCTGCCCCAGCCCGCTGCTGTCGGCGCTGATCGAAGGCTGCGCCGAATCCGGGCGCGACCTGACCGCCGGCGGCGCCCGCTTCAACATGATCGCGCCGCTCTGCGTCGGCGTCTCCAACACCATCGATTCGCTGTATGCGATCCAGAAACTGGTGTTCGATCCCGCCACTGCCCTCACTACCTTGCCGGAACTGGTCGACTGCCTGATCAACGACTGGGGTTTCAACATGATCGAGCCCTATCAAAGCCAGCTGCTGGGCCCGGCCGACGCCGCAGAACGCGGCCGCCGCTACCAAGAGCTGCGCAACGCGGCGCTGGCGCTGCCCAAGTGGGGCAGCGGCGATGCCGAGGTCGACGCCCTCGGCGCCTGGGTGATGGACAACACCGTGCGCATCTGCGTCGATGTGATACGCAAGCCGCATCCGGCCTTGCAGCCGGTGCTGGATGGCATTGCCAGCACTTACGGCAGCGCCGAGTTCGTGATCACGCCTGGCATCGGCACCTTCGAAGGCTATGTCGGCGACGGCCTGCCCTGCGGCGCCTCGGCCGACGGCCGCCGCAACGGCATGCCGATCGCCTCCGACCTGTCGCCGGTGCCGGCGCCGCAAGACCTGCCGCCGGCGCCGGCTTTCCGCAACATCTACCAGGCGCTGAAAAGCTGGCGCGTCGACTCCATCGAATATGGCCTGTCGAACGCCTCGCCGGTCGACATGAACATCGAGGAGGATTTCCCGCTGCAACAGCTGCAGCGTTTTGTGAAGGCTTACGCACGCGGCGAAACCGGCTCCAACCTGATCACCCTCACCTGCGCCGACCTGGCGACCTACCAGGCGGCGGCGAACGATCCGGAGCGCTACAACCTGGTGCGGGTGCGCATGGGCGGCTGGACCGAGTTCTATGCCACCATGTTTCCCATGCATCAGGAACAGCATCAGCGCAGGCAGTATTTCACGCCAGGAGAGTAGCCGGCAGCGCAGGGCGGCCGCGCTATACAGCCGGCCGCCCCTGCCGTGCGCTTGCTTCGATACACGCCGAAGCATCTGACCAAGCCAGGCACGTATATTGTTCTCCAGCCCCTTGCCTGGAGAACAGCGATGATAAAGAACACTGGCGCAGTAAATTTTCGCGCCGGCGACGGCCAGCCGGCGCGCAAGATACTGGCTGCGACCAGCATCAGCTACGCCATCGTGCTGCTCGACGCCTCGGTCGTCAATGTCGGCCTGGAGCAGATCGGCGCCACGCTCAACAGCGGCGTCAGCGGGCTGCAATGGATCGTCAACGCCTACACCCTGAGCTTCGCCAGCTTTCTCATGACGGGCGGCACGCTGGGCGACCGCCTCGGCGCAAGAAACATCTACCTGGCCGGCCTCATGCTGTTCACGCTGGCGTCGGCGCTGTGCGGCTTCGCTCCCAGCCTCGGTACGCTGGCCTTGGCACGGGCGCTGCAGGGCATCGGCAGCGCCATGCTGGTGCCCTGCTCGCTGGCGCTGATCAACCAGGCTTATCCCGATCCGGCCCGGCGCGCCGCGGTGATCGGCATGTGGATGGGCTGCGGCGGCATCGCCATGGCTTCAGGCCCGCTGCTGGGCGGCCTGCTGATCCACGGCTTCGGCTGGCGCAGCATCTTTTTCGTCAACCTGCCGCTCGGTCTGACCGGCATCTGGCTGACCTGGCCGCTGCCGCGCGACCGGGCGCCAGGTGCGCGCCACTTCGACGTTGCCGGCCAGCTGGCGGCGATCGTCGCGCTCGGCAGCCTGATTGCGCTGCTAATCGAAGCGCCGGTGCTCGGCTGGCAATCCATGCCCATCGTCGCCGGCATTGCCCTCTGCGGCGTCGCTGGCCTGCTGTTCCTCAGGATCGAAACACGGCAGCCGCAGCCCATGCTGCCGCTATCGTTCTTCCGCAACGGGCTGTTCGCCGCTTCCGCGCTGGTCTCCATGGTCTCCGCCCTGGTCTTTTACGGCATGCTGTTCGCTTTCAGCCTCTACTATCAAAGGGTGTTGGGTTATGCGCCGCTGCAGACTGGCCTGGCGTTCCTGCCGATGACTGTCATGGTGGCGATCGGCGGCCTGGCTTCCAGCCGCCTGACCCGCTTGTCCGGTGCGCGCGCATCGATGTGCGCGGCGTTCTGCCTGTATGCCGTCGGCGCCGCCGGCATGCTTCTGCCTGAACCGGGCTCACCCTATTGGTTCGCCATCCTGCCAATGCTGGCGATCGGTCTGGCTTCCGGCTTCATCTCTCCCGCTGCTACCGCGCCGGCCATGGGCACGGTCGAGCAAAGCTGTGCGGGAATAGCGGCAGCCATGCTGAATTCAGCGCGGCAAACAGGGGCGGCATTGGGGGTAGCGATTTGCGGCGCCTTGCTGGCGACGCTGCAGCCGTTCGCGCATGCGCTGCACATCGTGCTTGGAATGGTCATCGTCATCGCGCTGGCGGCTGCGTTGCTATGGTGGTTTTCCACCAGGCCGTCAGCATGCTTGCCGCGCGTTCAGGCGCGATCGAAAACCGCGGCGCTGCGATAAGTGCGATTGCTCAATGATCGATGCGGGTGCCGGAAGCCGGACCAGCCTGCGCTTCCGGCATGCATCTGTAGCGTCGTTCATCCTGTGCCAGACGGACGACGGCTTGCTGCGGGTATCAAGCGGTATTGCCTACCGCGATGAAGCTAAAGTTGCGGTCGGTATACTTGCCGCCGCCATCGCCGGTCTGGACGCTGGCGCTGCCGCCCGACACCGACGGGAAGATCACATTGTCCAGCGTGCTTTCGCCGCTGCCAAAGCCCCATTGCGCGCCGGTGATGGCAGGATTGTTGGTGAACTGGCTCTTGAACAGAATCGAATAATTGCCGGTGCTTTCACGCTTCACGCTGAAACCGCCCGAGCTGCTGACGATCGTTCCATCTTTTTCAATACTGCCCCACAGTAGAAGTTGTGCCATCGCTATTACTCCTTTGAGATAAGTAGTTTTCCAATTGATCGGGAAACGAGAAATGCAGCACCGGCTCCGGCTTGAAATAATCATGGCGCTATTTGCAGCGCCACTATTTTGCGTCCCTGGGCCAGTCAGTTCAGACTAGTCTGCGCTACTCGTATCCGCAGCTGTGAATAGTGACAGGTGAAAAAGACAACATGGTTCTCAACACAGTCCCCGCCAAAATCTAAAAGCACATGCGCCTCGAATGAAACAATGATTTTTATCGGCTGCGACACATTTTCTTATGCGCTTTCAACAGTTATATAGTTGAAATGAATCTATCCCGGAAAGCGCGATTCCACTGCCGCCGACGGCAAGTCAGACGCCGCGGAACAACGGCTGACGGCGTTCGCTGAACGCTTCCAGTCCCTCGCTGAAATCGGCGCTGGCGCAAGCCTGCCGCCGCAGTTCCGCGATCTGTTCCATTGCCTGCACCGGCAGCGGCTGCATGTCTTCCATGATGCGTAACTGCTCCTTCACCGCGCGCACCGCCAGCGGCGCCTTGGCGGCGATGCCGTGCGCCATTTCCAGCGCCGTGGCTTGCAGCATAGTGCTGTCGGCCATGCGGTTGATGACGCCGAACTGCAGCGCGCGCTCGGCTGTCAACGGCAGCGCGCAAAAGAACATCTCCTTGAGCACATGGATGGGCAGGTTGTGGAAAAAGCGCAGCAGCCCGCTGGTGGTGTAAGGCAAGCCGATATTCGCCGGCGTCATGGAAAAGCGCGCGCTGCGGTCCGCCACCACCAGGTCGCAGCTCATCGCCAGGTCTACCGCGCCGCCCCACACCGAGCCCGACACCATGGCGATCACGACTCCCGGATAGGCGCGTATCGCGCGCAAGACGCGCTCCAGCGGCTTGCCGTAGGCGACAGGATCGCGGTCCAGCGCCAGTTCGCCGAGATCGTGGCCGGCGCTCCAGACTTCGCCTCCGACGCCGCTGCCCAGCAGCAGCACCGGCACGCGCTGTTCGGCCAGTTGCAGCAGGCGCTGTTCCAGCGCGTCCAGCAGATCGGCGCTGAGTGCGTGGCGGCGCGCCGGATTGCTGAAGACGATATGGCCGATCCGTTCTTCGATGATGCGGCTGGTGACCGTGACTGCGTTATCAGAAGGATTCATCACGCCACCTCCGCCAGCGCTTCCGAGGTCGCCGGCGCCGCCTCCTGATGCGCCGCCTTGGAGGCCAGCAGCGCGTCGATCGCAGCCTGCTCGAAGCCGGCTTCCCGCAGCACCTCCACGGTGTGCTGGCCGAGAGCGGGCGGCGGCCGCCGGCTGAGCGCAGGGCCTGCATCGGCGCCGTAGCTGGTCACCGGCGTCGCCACCTGCCGCAGCTCACCCAGGATTGGATGCTGCGTGCTTGCGACTAGCCGGCAATGCAATACCTGCGGATCGGCGAACACCTCGGCCAAGGTATTGATTGGTCCTGCCGGCAAGCCGGCGGCGGCGAACAACTCGCTCCATGCACGTTTGCTGCGCGTTTTCAGGCGCGTTTCGAGCAAGACCTTCAACTCGTCGCGATGGGCGACCCGCAGCTCGTTGCTGGCGAAGCGCGGATCGTCCGGCAGCGCCGGCAGTTCCAGCAGCTGGCACAGGCGCAGCCACATGTCGGCGGTGATCGGCGCCAGGTTGAGCGGGCCGTCGGCGGTTTCGAAGACGCCGTAGGGTGCAATCACGGAGTGGGCGTTGCCGCTGCGTTGCGGGATTTCACCCAGGCTAAGATAGCGCTGGCCATGCACGCTCAGCAAGCCGACCAGGCTGGCCAGCAGCGAGCTGCCGACATGCTGGCCGCGTCCTGTGCGCTGACGCTCCAGCAGCGCCGCCAGGATCGCCATGGCCAGCCACATGCCGGAGCTCATGTCGCCGATGGCGGTGCCGGTGCGGGTCGGATCGCCGTCGGCAAAGCCGGTCAGGCTCATCATGCCGGAATAGCCCTGGGCGATCTGGTCGAAGCCGGGCCAGCCGCTCAGCGGACCGTCGACGCCGAAGGCGTTGATGCTGCCCATCACCAGCCGCGAGTTGCGCGCGCTCAGCACTTCGTAGCCGAGCCCCATGGCGGCCATCGTGCCCGGCTTGAAATTCTCGATGACGACGTCGGCGCCATCGATCAGCCGCTGCAGCGCCGCCATCCCCTGCGCATTGCGCAGGTCGAGGCAGATGCCGCGCTTGTTGGCGTTGCAGGACAGATAGTAAGTGCTGACGCCGCGGTCGAACGGCCCCCAGCTGCGGCTCATGTCGCCGCACGGTCCCGACTCCACCTTGATCACGTCGGCGCCCATGTCGGCCAGCGCCATGGAACAGAATGGCCCTGACAGCGCACGGCTGAGGTCGACGATCTTGATACCTTGTAGTGCTTGCATCTGTTTCTCCAGTCAAGTAATGACAGCTATGACGGTTATTGCGGCAGGTGCTGGTCGCGGGTTTCCACCGCAAACGGCAGGATCAGCAAGCCGGCCACGAAAGCCGCCGCGGTCCAGGCCACCGGCAGGCCGAGCGAACCCTGCCACTGGATCGCCGCCGCCAGCAGGAAGTTGACGCCGGCGCCGAGGAAGCGGCCGATGGAAGCGTTGAAAGCAAACGCGGTGGCCCGTATCCGGGTCGGATACTGTTCCGGCAGCCACAATGAAAAGATCGCAAAATTGCCGCCGAAAAAACCCAGGAACAGCAGCGACACCATGAACAGCTTGAGACCGTCCGCCAGGTAAAACACCCAGCCGAAGGCGAATACGATGGAGAACGCCATGCCGGCGAAATAGATGCCCAGCGCCATCCGGCGGCCCAGCCGCTCGGCCAGCCAGGGCGCCGCCAGGCAGCCAAGTATGGTGGCGAACGACAGGATCGCCGCGCCGATCGAGGCCAGGTGCACGGAGCCGATATGATCGACGCCGGCGCGCGTCGCCAGCGTGACCACTGCGCTGGCTTCGTACACCGAGCCGGCCCACAAGCCGATCACCGCCACGCCGACCAGCGAAGCGCTGGTGATGGTGCGGCGCCGGAAGGCCGGCGCAAACAGCTCGCGGAAAGAACTGCGCACCACGCTCGCGCTGGCGGCCACCTTGCCATGCGCGGCCTTGCGCCATTGGCCCGGCTCTTTCACCCGCAGTACCGTGAAGATCGCCAGCAGCGCCGGCGCCAGGCCGCACAGGAACATGGCGCGCCAGCCGTAGGTGGCGCCTATCGTATAGTTGAGCCAGGCGGCGATGAAGAAGCCGACGTAGTAGCCGGTCTGCAGATAGCCGGCGCCCATCTTGCGGCGGTCCTCCGGCCAGCTTTCGGCGACATAGGTGCCGGCCAGCGCCCACTCGCCGCCGACGCCGATGCCAGCGATCAGGCGGAAGGCCGCCAGCTCCCAGACATTGTGGGCAAAGGCGGCGGCGCCGGTGAATACCGAATAGATCAGGATGCTGGCGGCGAGCGTCTTGACGCGGCCGAAGCGGTCGGCCAGCGGTCCCCAGATGAAAGACAAACCCCAACCGATCAGGAACAGCGCGAACAGGATGGAACCGTACATGCCGAGATTACCAGGGGTGGCGGCGATGCCCGAGGCCGGCAGCAGCTCGGTCAGCGCCGGGATCAGCACCAGCGCATAGATCACCGAATCGACGCCGTCCAGCACCCATCCTGAATATACCGCCCAGAAGCCGCCGATCTGCTCGCGGCTGAGAGGCGTGCGCCGCGGCTTGACGCCGGGCGCGGTTAATCCGATTGCCTTGTCCATGCTTGTCTCCTTGTCGGCCTGTAGCGGCCGTGGTGTTGCGGCTAAGACTGGTCGCCGTGCCGCTGGTTTTGTGGGACAAGTATAGAAAAACGGTCGATAATTTAAAAATATGTTATTCCGCTTGCTTCATAGGATTAACGTATAGGATGACGCTACAAGATCAACAGGCTGGAGGAGCTGGACATGGATTTGCGTCAATTGCGGTATTTCGTCAAAGTGGTTGAATGCGGCAACGTCACGCACGCCAGCGAGGCGCTGCATATCGCCCAGCCGGCGGTCAGCCAGCAGATGCGCAACCTGGAGCGCGACCTTGGCATGCAGCTATTGGAACGCAGCGTGCACGGCGTGGCGCCGACCGCCGCCGGCCTCACCCTTTACCGCCATGCGACCGGGCTGCTGCGGCAAGCCGACGGCACGCGCGAACTGCTGCGCCAGGATGCCGAATTCCCGCAAGGGAAAGTATCGGTGGGCATGCCGTCCAGCACCTCGCGGGTGCTGGCGATCCCGCTGGCGCGCATGGTGCGCGAACGCTTTCCCGGCATCGTGCTGGAATTGATCGAAGCCCCCAGCGCCGACCTCGGCGGCCTGATCGGCGGCGGCCGGGTCGAGCTGGCGGTGGTGGCCGACGCGGCCGAAACGCGCGGCGTGGCGGCGCAGCGGCTGATCAGCGAAGCCTTGCACCTGATCGCCTGGCCGGATTTCCCGCTGCCGGCGGCGCCGGTGCAGCTGGCTGATCTGGCGCGCATGCCGCTGATCTTGCCGAGCGCGCCGAACTCGATCCGCAGCCGCGTCGACTGGGCTTTGAGCGAGGCGGGTCTGGCGTCCGAAGTGCGTTTCGAGGCTAGTTCCACCGCGCTGCTGTTCGCTGCGGTCATCGCTCGCCTGGGCGTCACCATCCTGCCCTGGTCGGCCGCCCATGTCGAACTGGATGAGCACAAGTTGAAGCTGGCCGCGGTCGACCACCGGCTGTTTTCGCGCGAGCTGTCGCTGTGCTGGCACGATACCGAATTGCTCAGCAACGCCGTGCAAAAGGTCAAGGCCATCATTGTGGAATTGTTCGCCGTGCTGGGACAGCGCCGCGAGTGGCTGGCGGCCGGCCACGGCGGCTGAAGGCGCCGGCTTCACGCCGGCACAGGGTTTTATTCGAAGTCGGTCGCCGCCACGAACACCGCCAACAAGGCTTGCAGGCCCTGCAGGTCTTGCGGCCGGAAACGGTTCAGGCTGGGGCTGTCGATGTCGAACACGCCGTACAGTTTGCCATCCTTGATCACCGGAATCACGATCTCGGCATTCGACGCCGCATCGCAGGCAATATGCCCGGGGAAGGCATGCACATCCGGCACCAGCACCGCTTCACGGCTGACGGCTGCGGCGCCGCAGACGCCGCGGCCGAACTGGATGCGCGCACAGGCAACCTTGCCCTGGAACGGCCCGACCAGCAATTCCTGCTCGTCGCCGTGGCTGCTCGCCGCGCCGCGCGGCCGCACCCAGTAAAACCCGACCCAGTTCAGATCGGCGACGGTCTGGTAGACCAAGGCGGAGAACTGCGCCGCATTGGAGTTCTGGTCGCGTTCCTGGTCGAGGATGCTGGCGGCCTGACGCGCCAGTAGTGCGTAATCGACATCGATTTCTGCAGTGGTGGAAGTGAACATGGATATCCCGGAAAAATGTGCTGCAAGTTTACATGCAAACGGACATTTTCTTTTGCAGCGGCATAAACGCAAAACTTGCGTCGAACAGTATGCGATAAATATTGCCGCATAGACATTTTTTGCAAATATCAAGCTGGCAATAATGACAGCTTTATTTTTTTTGCGGCTCGCTATACTGGACAAACACTTAATATGTTGCCAATTTGTTCCAACCTGGACATTTTTGCTCAACATTTGCGCTCGAATATGCCGGCTGCAGCTTGTAGTCCGAATCAGATTGGGGAGTAGATCAAGTCATGGCAAGACAGGCTTACCCGGTTATCGAAGATACGCCGTCGAGACATGCAGCCGCTCTCGCACAGGCAATATCCAGCTTCATGGAAGATTGCGTCGCCGCGGCGATGCGCTGGGGATAGTCCCCATCTGACAACGCTGCCGGCGCCGCGCGATTACCCTGCAGCGCACCCGCTCTCAGCCCAGCCTGAGAGTCAGCAATCCTGATTATTCACCCTGTTGCAAGCGCTACGAATCCGTTCCGGCGCCGGGGCCCTGTTTTCTTTTTTTTCCGGAGAATTCCATGAGCAAGAGTTATCGAGTGGTGTGGAGCAAATCGCAGGGTGCGCTGGTGGTGGTGTCGGAGCTGGCCAAGTCCAACGGCAAGGGATCTGCCAGCCAGCTGGTATCCAGCGGGCCTGCGCTTGGCGCCGGAGCGCCGCAACGCTCGCGCCTGCCGGCGTTGCTGGGACTCGCCGCCGGCAGCCTGCTGGCCCTGCATGGCTCGGCAGCCTGGGCCACCTGCACGCCGGCCAACCCTGCCAACGGCGCCACGGTCACCTGCAGCGGCGCCGCGAATCTGCTGGCGCCCTCGTTCAGCAGCGCCGCCAATAACCTGACCGTCAATGTAAATAGCGGCGCCAGCTCAGGCGTACTGCTGGGCCTGCTGGGCACCGCGATGAACCTGACCGGCAACAACGTCACCTTGAATAACGGCGGCACCATCGACCCTTCGCTGCTCGGCGTCGGCAGCCTGCTCTCGACCGGCACCGTGATCGGCAACGCCGCCGCCAGCACCGTCAGCGTCAACAACAGCGGCACCATGAAAGGAACCGCCGGCCTGCTTGGCGTCAGCCTGCCAAACCTGAACGGCGTCGCCCTGGCGGTGCAGAACGGCACCGGCGGCGTCAGCAATCTTTCCAACAGCGGCAACATCGGCAGCACTCCTTTGCTAGGGGTCTCGGTGCTGTCGTCGGACGCGCCGGTGGTGGCCGCCTATGGCGGCGGCCAGGTCAATTTCGTCAATACCAGCAGCGGCGCCATCAACGGCCGCGTTGCGTTCGAGGCTTCTGGCACGCCCGGGACCGGCAACACCTTCATCAATGCCGGCGCCATCAACGGCAGCGTCTCGATGGGCGCCAGCAGTACGAATACCTTTACCGCGGTGACCGGTTCAACGGTCAGCGCAGGCGGCAGCCTCGGCCTCAATCTGCTCAGCGTCGTCGGCTTCAATCTCGGCTTCGCGGCGACCGGCACCATCGACGGCGGCGCCGGCGGCAACAACACCTTGCTGCTGCAAAATTCCGCCAGCGGCGCCGGCAGCGGCACTGGCGGCTCAGGCACGATCACCAGCGGCACCTATATCAACTTCCAGCACCTGGGCATGAACAGCGGCAGCTGGACCCTGAGCGGCGCGCAAACCTTCCAGGACGCCACCCTGAACGGCGGCCTGGCCATTTTCGACAACGCCGCATCTTTCGGCGCCGGTGCGATCTCGGCCAACGGCGGCGCCATCCAGGCCAGCGCCGGCGGACTCAATGTCGGCAACAGCATCGGTCTGCAGGCCGGCGGCCTGACCGTCCAGGGAGCCAACGGCCTCACCCTGTCGGGCCTCATCAGCGGCGCCGGCGGACTGACCAAGAACGATGCCGGCATATTGACGCTGAGCGGCGCCAATACCTATAGCGGCAACACCAGCCTGAACGGCGGCGGGTTGGTGCTGGGCAATGCCACGGCGCTCGGCAGCGGCACGCTGGCGGTGGGCGGCTCGGCGACACTGGACAGCAGCACCGGCCTGACTATCGGCAACAGCATTACGCTGGCCAGCGGCGCCAACCTGAGCCTGAGCGGCAGCAATAACCTGGGCTTGGGCGGCGCGATCTCCGGCGCCGGCGGCCTGGTGAAGAACGGCGCCGCGACCACTACCCTGACAGCAGCGAATACTTATACCGGCGGCACCTCGATCAACGCCGGCACGCTGGCCCTGGGCGCAGGCGGCAGCCTGGCAGCTACCGGCGCAGTCAATATCGCGGGCGCCGGCGCCGGTTTCGACATCTCCGCCGGCGGCAACCAGACCATCGGTTCGCTGGCCGGCGTGGCAGGCAGCACGGTGGCCTTGGGCGGCAACACACTGACTTTCGGCGATGCCGGCAACCAGACCTTTGGCGGCGTCATCGGCGGCAGCGGCGGCCTGGTCAAGCAAGGCACGGGCACTGAAACCCTGACCGGCGCCAATACCTTCACCGGCGGCGCGACCATCAATGCCGGCACGCTGGCCCTGGGCGCGGGCGGCAGCCTGGCGGCAACCGCGGCGGTGAATGTCGCCGGCGCCGGCGCCGGTTTTGACATCTCGGCCGCCGGCAATCAAACCATCGGCTCCCTCTCTGGCGTGGCAGGCAGTACGGTAGCGTTGGGCGCAAATACGTTGACCTTCGGCGACGCCGCCAATCATACTTTTGGCGGCGCCGTCGGCGGCAGCGGCGGCCTGGTCAAGCAAGGCACCGGCACTGAAACCCTGAGCGGCGCCAGCACCTTTAGCGGCGGCGCCACCATCAATGCCGGCACCTTGGCCCTGGGCGCAGGCGGCAGCCTGGCGCCGACGGTGGCGCTGAATGTCGCCGGCAGCGGCGCCGGCTTTGACATCTCCGCCGCAGGCAATCAAACCATCGGCTCCCTGGCCGGCGTGGCCGGCAGTAATGTCGCGTTGGGCGCGAACACGCTGACCTTTGGTGACGCGACCAATCAAACCTTTGGCGGCGCCGTCGGCGGCAGCGGCGGACTGGTCAAGCAAGGCGCTGGCACCGAAACCCTGAGCGGCGCCAACACCTTTACCGGCGGCGCCACCATCAATGCCGGCACACTGGCCCTGGGCGCAGGCGGCAGCCTGGCGCCGACCGTGGCGGTGAATGTCGCCGGAGCCGGAGCCGGCTTCAACATCTCCGCCGCAGGCAACCAGACCATCGGTTCGCTGGCCGGCGTGGCCGGTAGCACGGTGGCGCTGGGCGCAAACACATTGACCTTCGGCGACGCGACTAATCAAACCTTTGGCGGCGTGGTTGGCGGCAGCGGCGGCCTGGTCAAGCAAGGCACCGGCACTGAAACCCTGAGCGGCGCCAACACTTTCAGCGGCGGCGCCACCATCAATGCCGGTACCTTGGCTTTAGGCGCGGGCGGCAGCATGGCGCCAACGGTGGCGGTAAATGTCGCCGGCGCCGGCGCGGGATTTAACATCTCTGCCGGCGGCAACCAGACCATCGGTTCGCTGGCCGGCGTGGCAGGCAGCACGGTAGCGCTAGGCGCGAACACGCTGACCTTCGGCGACGCGAGCAATCAAACCTTTGGCGGCGCCGTCGGCGGCAGCGGTGGGCTGGTCAAGCAAGGCGCAGGCACCGAAACCCTGAGCGGCGCCAACACCTTTAGCGGCGGCGCCACCATCAATGCCGGCACCTTGGCCCTGGGCGCAGGCGGCAGCCTGGCAGCCAGCGGCGCGGTGAATATCGCCGGCGTCGGCGCCAGCTTTGACATCTCCGCCGGCGGCAATCAAACCATCGGCTCCCTGGCCGGCGTGGCCGGCAGCACGGTAGCACTAGGCGCGAACACATTGACCTTCGGCGACGCGACTAATCAAACATTTAGCGGCGTGGTTGGCGGCAGCGGCGGCCTGGTCAAGCAAGGCGCTGGCACCGAAACCCTGAGTGGCGCCAACACCTTTACCGGCGGCGCCACCATCAATGCTGGCAAGCTGGTGCTGGGTGCGGGCGGCAGCCTGGCGGCCAGCGGCGCAGTGAATGTTGCCGGCGCAGGCGCTGGTTTTGACATCTCTGCCGCAGGCAACCAGACCATCGGTTCGCTGACCGGCGTGGCCGGCAGCACGGTGGCGCTGGGCGCAAACACACTGACCTTCGGCGACGCGACTAATCAAACCTTCGGCGGCGTGGTCGGCGGCAGCGGTGGGCTGGTCAAGCAAGGCGCAGGCACCGAAACCCTGAGCGGCGCCAACACCTTTAGCGGCGGCGCTACAATCAATGCCGGCACCTTGGCTTTGGGCGCAGGCGGCAGCCTGGCAGCCAGCGGCGCGGTGAATATCGCCGGCCTCGGCGCCAGCTTTGACATCTCCGCCGGCGGCAATCAAACCATCGGCTCCCTGGCCGGCGTGGCCGGCAGCACGGTAGCGCTGGGCGCGAATGCATTGACCTTCGGCGACGCGACTAATCAAACCTTTGGCGGCGTGGTCGGCGGCAGCGGCGGCCTGGTCAAGCAAGGCACGGGAACGGAAACCCTGAGCGGCGCCAATACCTTCACCGGCGGCGCCACCATCAATGCCGGCCAGCTGGTGCTGGGCGCCGGCGGCAGCCTGGCAGCCAGCGGCGCAGTGAATCTTGCTGGCGCCAGAGCCGGCTTTGATATCTCCGCCGCAGGCAACCAGACCATAGGTTCGCTGGCCGGCGTGGCCGGCAGCACGGTGGCGCTGGGCGCGAACACATTGACCTTTGGCGACGCGACTAATCAAACCTTTGGCGGCGTGGTCGGCGGCAGCGGCGGCCTGGTCAAGCAAGGCACGGGCACCGAAACCTTGACCGGCGCCAGCACCTATAGCGGCGGCACGGCCCTCAACGCCGGCGCACTGGTGCTCGGCAACAACAGCGCCATCGGCAGCGGCGCCCTGACTGTCGGCGGCGCAGCGACGCTGGACAATAGCGTGCCGCTTACCTTGAACAATGCCGTAGTGCTAAATGCCGGCCTCACCATCGCCGGCAGCAACGACCTGACCCTGGGCAATGTCGTCTCTGGCAGCGGCAGCCTGACCAAGGATGGCGCCGCCAGCCTGACCCTGGCCAACGCCAACACCTACAGCGGCGGCACCATCCTCAACGGCGGCAGCATCATTGTCGGCAACAATGCGGCGCTGGGCAGCGGCAGCCTGGCGCTGAACGGCGGCTCGCTCAACCTGAACGGCTTCCAGGTGACCGTACCCGGCCTGAACGGCAACGGCAATATCGACCTCGGCAGCGGCGGCCTGACGGTGAACGGCGGCGGCGTCTATGGCGGCGTGATGTCGGACAGCGGCTCGCTGACCAAGGGCGGCAGCGATACCTTGACCCTGACCGGCGCCAACAACTATGGCGGCGGCACCACCATCAACGGCGGCACCCTGCAGATCGGCAATGGCGGCAGCACCGGCAGCCTGAGCGGCAATGTGATCGACAACGGCACCCTGAGCTTCAACCGTTCCGACGACACCACATTCGCCGGCGTCATCAGCGGCAGCGGCGGCGTCGTCAAGCTCGGTGCTGGCGTACTGGGACTGAGCAGCGTCAGCAGCTACAGCGGACCTACCGCGGTAAATAGCGGCACGCTAGCAGTCTCCGGCTCGATCGCCAATTCGACGGTGACCGTCAACAGCGGCGCCACGGTTCAGGGTCCGGGCACGATAGGCGGACTGGTGGTCAACAGCGGCGGCACCGCAGCCATCGCCAGCGTCGGCCAGCCTATCGGCAGCCTGACGGTGGCCGGCAACGCCGCTTTCAATCCGGGATCGACCTACCGGGTGCAGGCGACTGCGCAACAGGCCGACCTGATCAGCGTTGCCGGCAGCGCGAATCTGAGCGGCGGCACGGTGCAGGTTCTTGCCGCCACCGGCGACTACAAGCCGACCAACAACTACACCATCCTGACTGCCACCGGCGGCCTCAGCGGCAACTTTGCCGGCACCACCACCAACCTGGTGTTCCTGACGCCGAGCTTGCGCTACGACGCCAACAATGTGTTCCTGCAGCTGGCGCGCAACCAGGTCCAGTTCCCGCAGGTTGCCAACACGCCGAATCAGTTCAACGCGGCCGGCGCCGTCACCACGCTGGGCGGCGGCAACACGATCTATGACACCATCACCTCGCTCGACCCGGCCTCGGCGCGAGCGGCCTTCGACAGCCTGTCGGGCGAGATCTACGCCAGCGCCAATAGCGTCCTGATGGAAGACAGCCGCTATCTGCGCGATGCGGTGACGGCGCGCGCACGGCAGGGATCGGCGCCCCGTTCCGGCGTGCTGTCGGCGCTGGCTGGCGGCGGCGTGGCTAACTGCATCGCGGATAGCGCCACCCAGCCGAACAGCCAGCTGAATACCCAGGATGCCTGCAAGGACGAGCGCCGCAATGCCCAGGTGGTGTGGGGCCAGCTGTATGGCGCCAAGAGCAAGCTTGACGGCAAGGACGGCAGCGCCGATGTCGACCGCAGCGGCGGCGGCTTCATCATCGGCGCCGACACCCCCTTGAACGATCAATGGCGCGTCGGCGTGGCCGGCGGCATCGGCCACTCGTCGTTCGACACCAGCCGCGCCAACGGCTCGGCCTCGGTCGACAGCTACCACCTGGCGCTGTATGCCGGCGCGCAGTTCGGCGCGGTCGGGGTGCGCATGGGCGGGGCCTATACCCGCAACAAGGTCGACGCCGACCGCAGCATCGTGTTCCCGAGCTTTGCCGACAGCACCAAGGCCAGCTATCACGCCGACACCACCCAGGTGTTCGGCGAGGTCGGCTACGGTATCGCCGCCGGCCAGGTGGCGCTGGAACCGTTCGCCGGCCTGGCTTATGTCAACGTGCATGGCGACAGCTTCAGCGAAAGCGGTGGCCCGGCAGCACTGACCAGCAGCAGCCAAAGCCAGAAGGTGACATTCTCCACACTCGGATTGCGGGCCGGCAGCCGCCTTGGCGCCGCCAGCTCGACCGCGGCGGTATACGGCACGGTCGGCTGGCGCCATGCCTTCGGCGACGTTACGCCTGTCACACGGCTGGCTTTCAGCAGCAATGGCGCGACGGCGTTCAACGTCAGCGGCGTGCCGGTGGCGCGCGACAGCTTGCTGCTGGAGGCCGGAGTCGACGCCGATGTCAGTAAAAGCGTGACGCTGGGCCTGGGCTATTCCGGCCAGTTCGGCAACAAGGCAAGGGACAACGCCATCAAGGCTAACATCCTGTGGCGTTTCTGATCCGCCGCCGATAAGGCGCAGCTGCGACGCCAAGCCGCTACGGGCCGCGGCTCGCAGCGAGGCGGCAGACGCCGAATCGACAGCAGGAACCGCCCGACCGACACGCCCGGCGCCGCCATGGTCCGGGCGTTTTCCTTTCCATCTCGCACCAAGGAGTCCGTCACTCCCTGCCGCGCGAGACTGCACAGTACTGTCCGTTCATGCCGTCGCCGCACTTTTCTGCGAAAATGCCGCTCGGCTTAACTGGACCAGCTGTAAAAAAATACAGAATTTGCTGCAGCTCTTAAAGACACTCACGCGTAAGGTTGTAAATGTTGAAATATTTGTTTGTGCTTTCCTGCGCGCTCGGCCTGAGCGTATCCCATGCCACCGATATCAACGGCGCCGGCTCGACGGCAGCAGCTCCGCTCTACCTCAAATGGGACGCCGCCTACAACAAGAAAACCGGCAACAAGCTGGCCTATGAATTGATCGGCTCCTCCGCCGGCATCAAGAAAATTAAAGAAGGAACAACAGATTTCGGCGCCAGCGACGCACCGATGTCGGTGGCCGATTTAAAGAAATTCAACTTGCTGGATTTCCCCACCGTGATCTCGGGCGTAGTGCCGATCATTAACCTGCCAGGCGTCAAGGACGGCGAGCTGCGCCTGAGCGCGGAGGCGATCACGGGTATCTATCTGGGCAAGATAGATAAATGGAACGACGCCGTCATCGCCAGGGACAATCCGAAACTGACGCTGCCCAGCTTGCACATCGTGCCGCTGGCGCGCGCCGACGGTTCCGGCACCACCTATACCCTGACCGACTATTTCAGCGCCGTCAGTCCGGAATGGAAGCAGCAGTTCGGCCGCAATTTCAGCATCGCATGGCAGGCCGACATCAAGGCCGTGAAGGGCAGCAACGACTTGGTCGCCGCCTTGAAAAAGACGCCGGGCGCGATCGGTTACGCCGAATTTTCCTATGTCATCGAAAACAATCTCAACTATGCCCAGATGAAAAACCGCGACGGCCAATACGTGCGGCCGGACGCCAATTCCTTCAGCAGCGCGCTGGCCAACAGCAACTGGAAAACCACCGGCAACTTTGAAGAAATGCTGACCGACAAGCCGGGCTCAGGCAGCTGGCCGATCACCGGCGCCACCTATGTCTATGTCCCACGTGTCACCAGCAAACCGGAACAGACCAAGGCCGTGATCCAGTTCTTTACCTGGGCCTTCATGGAAGGCGACACGCTTGCCAGCAGCCTGGACTACGTGCGGCTGCCGGACAATGTGCAGGCGCGGGTGGTGCATGAAATGGCTAACGTGGTCGACGCCAAGGGCAAGCAGCTGTCCATGCCGGTGTTCCTGAAATAATCTGGCTGGCCGGCTGCACGCCAGGCCGCGCACGTTCACGATGAACGGTGCGCCGCGATGGCGATCCCGAGGCCGGTCAGGATTGCGCCGCCGGCCCGGTTGATGCGGCGCATGACCGCGGCGCGCCGGATCAGGTGGCGTAGCCGTATCGCGCAGGCCGCATACAGGCTATCGTTGATCAGGCCGATCACAGCCATGGTCGGTATCAGGATCAGCATCTGCGGCACATAGGGCGCATGCTTGTCGATGAACATCGGCAGGAACAGGACAAAAAAACCGATGCCCTTCGGATTGAGCCCGGTCACCACGAAGGCATGGCAAAATGCTTTCAGCGGGCTGACCTGCGCAGCCGACTGCGCGTCAGCCAGGCTTGCGGCATCCTGCCGCCACATGCGGATTCCCAGATAGATGAAGTAAGCGGCGCCGAGCAGCTTGAGGCCGCTGAAAACGACGGTCGAGGCAGTCAGCAGCACGCCCAGGCCGGCCATCGCCAGCGCCATGGCGCTCGCTCCACCCAAGGCGGAACCCAGCACCATGGCTGCCGCGATGCGCGGACCGAAACTGACGGCATGGGTAGCAATTAAAACAACGGTCGGTCCCGGAATCGCAATGACCAGCGCGGAAGCGGCGACGAAAGAAAGCCAGAGCGAAAGCGACATGACGATCCCCAAGGTTTGAACGGGCGGTGCAGCCGATTATAAGGCAATCCGGCGCGCCAGCTGCCTGTCTGAACAGCTATCGGGTGCGGCCGGCAGCCGCCAGGATCAGGTTGGCGATTTCCTCGGGATGCGACACCAGCGACAGGTGGCTGGAATCCAGCTCGACCGTGGTCGCATGCATGCGCTTTGCCAGGAAGCGTTCCAGATCGGGGGAGGTAGTCTGATCCTGCCTGGAAACGGCGTACCAGGATGGCTTTGTATGCCAGGCGGCGACGGTGGTGCGGCCGTTGAACAAGGTAGCAGCGATCGGCTGCTGGGTGGCATACAGCGCCAGCGCCTGTTCGCGCGGCAGGTCGCCGCCGAAGTATTTGAGGTAGGCGTCCTCGGTCAGGCTCACATAGCCGTCGTGGTCCTTGGCGCCGGCGCGCACCGGCATGGTCGGATATTTGGCGGCCAGGGCGCCGAAATCCTCGCCGGCGTCGGGCGCGCGCGCCGCCACGTACACCAGGGCGCTGACCTTCGGATCGTCGCCGGCCTCGCTGATCACGGTGCCGGCCCAGGAATGACCGACCAGCACGGTTGGCCCCTGCTGCAGGGCCAGCGCGCGGCGCGTCGCCGCCACGTCGTCGGCCAGCGAAGTCAGCGGATTCTGCACTGAGGTGACATTGAGGCCGGTAGCCTGCAGCCGCGGAATGACCTTGGCCCAGCTGGAGCCGTCGGCCCAGGCGCCGTGCACCAGCACCACGTTGACGGCAGGAAGCGGCGCCAGCGCTTGCGCCAGCGCCGGCGCGGACGCGAATATCCCCGCAGCCATGCCGAAGGCGATCAGGGTGAGCTTGAGATGGGTTTTCATTGGTTGGCCTTTGCAAGACTGGTCTTTACAGCACACCGGATGATGTCCTGGAATTTTGACGTCGGGCGAAGTCGCGGTTCGACTTCGCTGAACGCAAGTCTAGAACTGCAGCCGGGGCGATCGCGTGACACTCGCATGACAAATTCGTCATCAAGCAGCACCCGTCGCTCGGTCAGGGAAAACCAGATGGCGCCAAATTCAAGCCGGTTCCAGCATGCCGAATACCGACACCAGCGCCAGTATTGCCATGCCGAGGCAGATTTCGATCAGAGTGGAACGCCGGATCGAGGCGATGGCGGCTGGCGCAGCGCTCTTCATGCGCGGCACGAATACATAACGGTTCAGGATTGCCAGCCCCACCATCGCCGCCGTCAGCAGGATTTTCAGCGACAGCAGCAGCTGGTAAGGCGAGGACCAGTCGGTCGGCCAGCGGCCCAGCACCAGCATGGTGTTGATGGCGCCGCTAAGCAGGACGCCGGCGACCGCGACATGGCCGGCGTTGGAGAAGCGCCGCAGGGTAAGGCTGGCATCGCCGCGGGCGACAGGATCGGCCAGCAGCCGCAGACATAGCAGGACAGGCAGCAGCGAGCCGAGCCAGGCGCCGCCGCACAGCAGATGCACGGCATGATTCGCGCCGTGCAGGAAGCCGCGCATGCCCTGGTCCATGGCGGCATGTCCGCTCAGCGCCAGGCTGGCGAGCAGCACGCCGGAGCCGATGACGACGCCGCGCAGCCTGCCGGGCTGCCGCAGCATGCTGAGCGCCAGCAGCAGCAAAGCCGGCAACATGCGGAACAGCCAGGTCTGGCCGATAGCGGTGCGCAGCAGTTTCTGCAGCACGGCCGGATCGACGGCGGCTTGCCAGCTGCCGACGATCTCGCTGGCTTGCAGGGGCAGTCCGGCCAGTGCCGTCAGCAGCGCCAGCAGCGCCGCCACGCGCGTTATCAATGTCAGGCGGCGGTCGGTCTGCACACGCAGCCCGGGCGCCGCGATTTTCCACAGGAAGACACTGCTGCCGAAGACCAGCATCAGCGCCAGATAATGCAGCAGCCGGTTGCCTGCGACTACAGCATCCAGTGTCATCCAGGGCGGACCGTGAAACTGTAGCTGCCCTTGCTCTTGTGGCCGTCGCGCGAGAGCGCATGCCATGTCACCGTATAGACGCCGGGCGCCAGGCGGCTGCCGAGCGGGACTAGCAAGACCATATTGCTGTCCGACGCCAGCGTGGCGGCGCCGGTGGCGATGCTTTTGCCGGCGGCGTCGCTCACAGCCGCGCCGCTGAATGCAAGTTCAAGCGCTTCGGAAAACTCCAGCCTGAGCGAGCTCGGCGCGGTGGCGACGATGGCATCGTGCGCCGGCATTTCGGCCTTCAGGTGGGCGTGCGCAAAAGCGCTCTGCGCCATGGAAAAACTGAGGAGCGCTGCGATGGCAGCGCTCTTGCACGCGGAAGAAATAACTGACATAGACCACATCCTTGAAATAAAACATTGAAGGCGCCCGGCTATCCGCACGCATAGATGATCGCCGAACCAGCCGGAATATCCACGAATGATGCCAGTAATGACGCCAATAAGCGGATATTTACGCTGCCGTGCGTTCGTACTCCCAAATCGAATGTTAACAGACCCTAGAGCAAACCCAGCAGGGAAGCCTTGAGCGTGGCCGCCGCCCGGCTCTTGCATTCCAGCTTGCGGAAAGTGTTTTCCATATGGGTGCGTATGGTCGACGGGCTCACGCCGAGCTTGCGCGCCGCCTCCTTGTTGCTGTCGCCCTGGGCAATGCAGCGCAATACCTCCAGTTCGCGCGGCGACAGGATGCCGCCAGGCGCTTCTATGCTCGCCGCCAGACCCGCGCTCGGCGGCAGCGCGCTGTCCAGCACAGCCAGCACTCTTTGGTCGAAGCGGCCGAGCGCGGTCTGGCGCTGCAGGTGTTCGATGGCGGCGCCGGCGTTCAGCGCCGGACGCCATGGGCGCGGCGCCTGCAAGGCCAGCCAGCTGGCCGCCAGCGGCAGGATCCGGCACTCCAGCGGCGTGCTGGCGGAACGCGCTGCGCGGAAATAACCGGAGCCGTCCAGCCTTTCATAGACGGTGGAGGCAATCTCAGCCTCTTGCGCCAGCGATTTGACCTGGCTTGCCGCGCGCGCGGTCCAGTAGGGGCTCAGCCGCGCCTGTTCCCAGTCAGCCAGCGAGAATGGCGCCGGCCGGTTCCATACGGCATTCGGTATCGCCGCCCGGCCGAGGCCATGCAGCAACCCCGCCCGCCTGACCCTTGCCTGGGCGGCGGGCGTCATCTCCAGGCGTGCCGCCATGGTCGCGGCCAGCTGCGCCACGGCGCGCGAATAGCCGGTCAGCCAGGGCAGCTTGAGATCGATCGCATCGGCCACCAGCGACAGGCTCACTGGCACGGCGTCTGCATCCGCTTGCTCATCGGCGACCGTTTCTTCCTGCGTCTCCAGTTCCCTCAGCCAATCGGCGGCGGCCCGGCATAGCATATCGACCAGACAGCGCGGGTAGCTTGCATTGGCACGTTGCCGCAGCAGATCCAATGCGCCGGCCAAGCCATACTCACGGTTGAAAATCTCCAGGTCGCCGGCGAGCTTCACCAGCAGCACCGGCAACGGTATCGCATCGCCGGCCACGCCGGCGGGGAGGCCGCTGCCGTCCCAGCATTCAAAGATGCCGGCCAGCGCTTCGATCACCATGGGCGCCAGGCCGAGCGTGGCGGCGATCAGCACCGACACTTCGCAATGAATCGCGCTGATCTCGGCGATCCGGCGCTCGACCAGGTTGGGCGAAACCAGCAATTTGATGTCGTCCGGCCGCAAAGCGAGCATGGCGCTGCGGCCGCCGACGTCGTCGCTGATCAAGCGCGCTACTTCGGTGGCGTTGGCGCTGCAGCCGGCCCAGCGCAGCAGGGCGACCTGGCCGGCGCCGCGGCAGAAGGCCTCATCCGCGCCCAATTCCTGCGCCATGCGGCGGCTCAGCCATGCCACCCGTTTCGAATGGTCGACCGGCTGCCCCATGCTGAGGTCGCCCATGAACGCCAACACCTGCAAGGCATCGGCAGTGGCGATTGCGTCGTTGTTCAAATGTACCCCTGTCGCTCAAGCAATTCCGTACTATCCTGTCGCCATGGACGCCGCGCCATCGGATATCTGACCGATGTTCCCGGCACGGCGGGCCGAATATAGTGAAACTTATTCCATCTGCAAAAGGATAACAACATGTTCGGACTCACCACGCTAGGCCTGTTTCATACCGTAATCAGCCTGATTGCCGTCGCCGCCGCCCTGATCGCCTTTTTCAAATACAAAGAAATTTCCTGGAACAACGGACTAGGGAAAATCTACGTCATCGCCACCGTGGTCACCTGCCTGACTGGGTTCGGCATATTCCAGCATGGTGGGTTCGGCAAACCCCATGCGCTAGGAATCATCACCCTGCTGGCCCTGGCCATCGCCGCGCTGGCCGAACAAACCGCGTTGCTTGGACGCCTGGCGCGCTACGTTGCTGTAATCGGCTACTCCGCCACGGTCCTGTTCCATATGATACCGGCCATCACGGAAGCCTCGACCCGATTGCCGCTCGGGCATCCGCTGCTCGCCAATGCGGAAGATCCTGCCCTGAAAACAGCGACAGCGGTATTGCTGGCGCTGTTCCTGATCGGCGCCGCTTTGCAGGTGCGGCGTTTGCGCGCCAGCCGCTAACTTGTTGAATCGGTGGGATCGGCGCCGGCGGCAGGCAGTGCTACTCAAATAGAAGGTGGTGAGATAAAATTCTGCATCCCTTTCTATCTGGACCGCCATGCCGACGCGCCGAAAATTCCTGCAAAAAAGTTTATTCCTGGGCGCCGCCGGGCTGTTTTCCGGCGAACTGGCAATCGCCAAGTCCGCCGCTACCGGCAGCGCCGCGGCCGAGGCGGCCCCGATGGATCCGCCGCCGGACATCTTCGACGCCCAGCTGGTAGACATGGATTTCTGGCTCAAGCCGCGCGTGCTCGAAGTTTCGCGCCCGGCCAGCGGCGAATACGCCAAGCTGCTGTACTGGAAAGACGGTGAAGTGCAGGATTCCGCCTACCAGCAGTTGTGCCATCTGCTGCGCGACGTGCAAGCCAAGAAAACCGAAGCGATCGACCCCAAGCTGCTGGAAACGCTGTGGGGCACACAAGCCTTTATCGCCCGCTACGGCATGCTGCAGCCGCTGGAAATCCTGTCAGGATACCGTACCCCGGCGACCAACCAGGGCCTGATCGAAAGCGGCGTGCCGGCGGCGCGCAAGTCCTTGCATCTGGAAGGACGTGCAGCCGACATCCGCCTGGCGCAGCTCGAGCCTGACGTCCTCGGCGGCCTGATCCGCAGCTTCCGCCAGGGCGGCGTCGGCTTCTACTACCGGCCGGGCAAGCGCGGCGGCTGGATCCATGCCGATACCGGCCTGCAGCGCACCTGGAAGGGCTGATCGCCAAGGGCGGGCAGCTGCTGGCGCAACGCACCCCGGCCTAACGCCCGTCAACCCAGGCGCTTACCAGCCGCCGCCCAGCGCGCGGAAAGTCGCCACCACGGCCCGGCTGCTGCCGGTATGCGCGCGCGCCAGCTGGTCGCGCGCAGCCAGCAGCTGGCGGTCCTGTTCCAGCACTTCTGCCAGGCCGGTGGCGCCGCCCTTGTAGGCTTCTTCCGAAGAATCGCGGGCGCGCACATCGGCCGCCACTTCGCGCAGCACCTCCTGGCGCTCCGCTTCCAGCTCAGTCTGCATCACCAACGCATTCTCTACATCTTCGGTGGCGCGCAGCATTGCTTGCCGGTAGTGCGCGAGCGCTTCGGCGTTAGCGCCTTTGGCGCGCGCCACTTCGGCATCGACCCGGCCAAAATCGAACAAGCGCCAGCGCAGGCCCACCAGCGCCAGCGGCTGGAAGCTGGCGGCCGACGGCGTGGCGCTACTCAAGCTTTCAAACCCCAACAGGGCCGACAAAGAAAATTTCGGATAGTACTCGGCGATGGCGACGCCGATGCGGGCATTCGATGCCGCCAGCCGGCGTTCCGCCGCGATCACGTCGGGCCGGCGCCGCAGCAGCTGCTCCGGCTTGAGGCTTACCGCCAACGGCGGAATGCTAGCCTCCGTCAGCGGCGTGACCAGTTCGGCGGCATAGCTGCCCGGCGGCACGCCCATCAGCACGTCGAGCCGGTTGAGCTGGACCTCGCGCTCGGCCCGTAACGGCGGCAAGGTCGCCTTGACTTGCGCCAGGCGCGCCTCGGCCTGCGCCTGTTCGCGCTCGGTCGCCATGCCTTCCTTCAGGCGCAGCAAGACCAGCTCGAGCAAATCGCTGTCGGCCTTGAGTTCGGCTTCCGCCAATGTCATGCGGGTCTGTGCGCCGCGCACGCGGAAATAGGCGTCGGCTGCTTCCGCCGCGATTGTTACCCGCACTCCCATGTGATCTGCTTCCGCTGCCTGCGCCTCGGCGCTGTCGGCTTCCTGGCCGCGATGCAAGCCGCCGGCCAGGTCGGCCTCCCAGCTGGCTCCCACTCCCCCGCTATATAGGGTGGCGTCGCGCTGATAACCCGGATGCGGGCTGGCCAGCTTGCCCAATTCGCTTTGCAGGGACTGGCGCTGTTCAGCTATCTGCGCGTTGACGCTGCCGATGGGCAGCAGCGCGGCATTCGACAGGCGGGCGGAGGCACGCGCTTGCTCGACCCGCGCCAAGGCAGCGGCAAGGTCCAGATTCTGCGCCAGCACCCGTTCGATGATGTGCGTCAGGACCGGATCGTTGAAATAGGTCCACCAGACTTCCAGCGCCGGCGTCGGCACCGAAGCAGCGGTTGCCGGCGCCGCATGGCGGAAGGCTGGCGGCATGTCGGCTGCCGGCTTTACATAGTCCGGACCGGCGGCGCAAGCGGCCAGCGCCAGCGAGAAAGCCGTCGCCAGTAACGCGCCCGGCCGGCTTGATATCAATGCAACTGACTTGCTTGCCATCTTGTGCTCCTTCTATCTTTTTAAAAAAGCCTTGCGCAGTTACTTGCATAACGATAGTCACTAGTGTAAAGTGACTTTCATTATGAAAGCAAGTAATTTTTAAAAGTAGGAAAAACGCCAGCTGGCAGGCGTTGCAGGACAAAAATCTTTTCAAACTGTCTATGGATGACCTGCAAACGGCGTCTATCAATAAGGAGCAGCAGTCATGACGAATGCGATAAGCGAGCAAACAGGCAGTCCCGCGGCACCGGTAAAACAGCGCAAGCTGAGCGGCAGGACACGGTTGATCACTTGCGTTGCGCTGGTCGCCGGCCTCGGCGCGGCGGCCTATGGCTGGCACTGGTGGAACCATGGCCGCTTCATGGAAGGCACCGACGACGCTTATGTCGGCGGCGACATCACCGTGATCAGCCCCAAGGTGGCCGGCTATATCGTCTCGGCCGCCGTCAGCGACAACCAGGCGGTGCATGCCGGCGACTTGCTGGTCAAGCTGGACGACCGCGACTACCGCGCGGCGCTGGAAAAGGCGGAAGCCGCGGTAGCAGCGCAACAAGCGCTGCTAGCCAACCTGGATGCGACGCGCAACCTGCAGCAAGCGGTGATTGCGCAAACCCGCGCCGGCGTAGCGGCCAGCGGCGCCGAAACTTCGCGTTCGCGCAACGACCAGCAGCGCTACCAGAACCTGTCGGCCAAGGCTGCGGTCTCGCTGCAGAGCGCACAGCGCGCCGACGCCGACTACCAGCAGGCCTTGGCCAACGGCCATAAAGCGCAAGCGGTGCAGGTGGCGGCCGAGCGCGAACTGGATGTCATCGCCAGCCGCCGCCAGCAGGCGCTGGCGGCGCTGGCGCAAGCAACTGCCGAGCGCAACATCGCCAAACTCAATCTCGGCTATACCGAATTGCGCGCGCCTATCGACGGCGTCATCGGCAACCGCTACGCGCGTACCGGCTCTTACGCCGCAGTGGGCACTCACATGATGTCCATCGTGCCGGCCCGCGGCCTGTGGGTGGACGCCAATTTCAAGGAAAGCCAGCTGGCCCGTTTACGCCCCGGCCTGCCGGCTACCATCGAGGCCGATGTGTTGCCAGGCCGGCGCTTGCACGGCCATGTCGCCAGCATGGCGCCGGCTACCGGCGCACAGTTCAGCGTGCTGCCGCCGGAAAATGCGACCGGCAACTTTACCAAGATCGTGCAGCGGGTGCCGGTGCGTATCGTGCTGGATGACGCCGACGGCGTGCTAGGCATGCTGCGGCCAGGCTTGTCGGTGCTGGCCGAAGTCGACTCCCGCGCCACCCGCCGGTAGCAATCATGAACGCCATCACCGCACAGCCCCTCCACACGCCGCTACAGCTGACCCTGCCGGCCGACATGAGCATGACAGCCAAGATGTTCGCCTTCGCCAGCATGTGCGTCGGCATGTTCATCGCCTTGATCGATATCCAGATCGTCTCCGCCTCGCTGCGTGAGATCGGCGGCGGCTTGTCGGCCGGTGCCGACGAGGCGGTCTGGGTGCAGACCAGCTACCTGATCGCCGAGATCATCGTGATTCCCCTGTCAGGCTGGCTGTCGCGCGTGATGTCGACGCGCTGGCTGTTCTGCATCTCGGCCGCCGGCTTCACCCTGGCCAGCCTGCTCTGCGCCGTAGCCTGGAATATCCAGAGCATGATCCTGTTCCGCGCCTTGCAGGGTTTCCTCGGCGGTTCCATGATCCCGCTGGTGTTCACTACCGCATTTGCGTTTTTCAGCGGTTCGCAGCGCGTCATCGCCGCCGCCACCATCGGCGCCATCGCCTCGCTGTCGCCGACGCTGGGGCCGTCGGTCGGCGGCTGGATCACCGACAACTATTCCTGGCACTGGCTGTTCTTCATCAATGTCGTACCCGGCCTGTTCGTCACCCTGGCGGTGCCGGCCCTGGTCAAGATCGACCGCCCCGACTGGTCGCTGCTGCGCAATGCCGATTACCTGGGCATGGCGCTGATGGCCCTGTTCCTCGGCTGCCTGGAATACACGCTGGAAGAAGGACCGCGCCTGGACTGGCTGAGCGACCCGGTGATCTTCACGACCGCCTGGATTTCCGCCATCGCCAGCGTGCTGTTCGTCTGGCGCAGCCTCGCTTATGCCCATCCGGTGGTCGACCTGCGTGCGCTCAAGGACCGCAACTTCGCACTCGGCTGCTTCTTTTCCTTCATCACCGGGGTCGGGATTTTCGCCACCATCTACCTGACCCCGGTATTCCTGGGCCGAGTGCAGGGCTATAGTGCGCTGCAGATCGGCAAGGCGGTATTTTCCACCGGCGTGTTCCAGATCCTCTCGATCCCGCTGTACGCCTTCTGCGCCAACCGCATCGACCTGCGCTGGCTGATGATGTTCGGGCTGGCCTGCTTTACGCTGTCGATGTGGCAGTTCTCGCCGATCACGCACGACTGGAGCGGCGCCGAGCTGCTGCTGCCGCAAGCGCTGCGCGGCATCGGCCAGCAGTTCGCGGTGCCGCCCATCGTCACGCTGACGCTGGGCGGGCTGGCGATGGAGCGGCTGCGGCTGGCCTCCGGCCTGTTCAACCTGATGCGCAACCTGGGCGGCGCCATCGGCATCGCGGTCTGCGCCACCATTCTCAACGATCGCACCAACCTGCATTTCTACCGCCTGGCCGAACATCTGACGCGCAGCAACGACGCCACCAATGCCCTGCTGCAAAGCCCGAACGCTCAGCTGCTGGGCGAGGCCGGGGCGCTGCGGCAGCTGTGGAACTTGACTTACCGGGAAGCGCTGACGCTGACTTTCTCCGATACCTTCCTGGCGATCATGGTCTGTTTCATCATCGCCACCGCGATGGTGCCGCTGATGCGCAAGATAGCGCCGCCCAAGGCGCCGTCCGCCGATGCCCACTGATTTCAATGCTCTATTTGCACCAACCGCTATCCATCTTGCTGTTCATTATTTCAACTGACACAAAGGAAACCATCATGAAAATCAAAGACTCCGTCGCTTTCGTCACCGGCGCCAACCGCGGCCTCGGCCTGGCCCTGGTGCATGAACTACTGGCGCGCGGCGCCGCCAAGGTTTATGCCGGCGTGCGCGATCCGGCCAGCATCAAGCTGCCGGGCGTAGTCGCGGTCAAGCTCGACGTCACCAATGCCGAGCAGGTCGCCGCCGCGGCCGCCCAATGCGGCGACACCACGCTGTTGATCAACAATGCCGGCATCGCCAAGGCCTTCAGCTACCTCGATGCGGACGCCGTCGATCAGGCGCGCGCGATTTTCGAAGCCAATTTCTTCGGCATCATGCGCATGAGCCAAGCGTTCACCCCGTTGCTGGCGAAAAACGGCGGCGGCGCCATCGCCAACATCCTGTCGGTGGCCAGCTGGGTCAATTCGCCGGAGCTGTCGCTGTATGCGGCGTCGAAATCGGCGGCCTGGGGTTTCACCAACGGCTTGCGCACGCATCTGCGCGCGCAGGGAACCCAGGTCACGGGCCTGCACGTCGGCTTCATGGATACCGACATGACCCACGGCTTCGACTTCCCCAAGAGCAGCCCGCAGGATGTGGCGGCGCTGACCGTGGCCGGGATTGAGGCCGGACTGGAAGAGATACTGGCGGACGATATCACCCGCGCCGTCAAGCAAGGCCTGAGCAGCGGCATCTACCTGGCGCCGCTGGAGCGATAGGTAGCATCCCGGAAGTCGGCGCGGACGCCGGCCGTAGTTGCTATCATATTGAAAGTATTAAGCACACGGAGAGGAAAGCCATCATGCAACGCAAGAGTTTCAGCAATATGCAATGTCCCATCGCCCGCAGCCTGGAAAGGGTCGGCGAATGGTGGAGCATCCTGATCCTGCGCGACGCCTTCTATGGACTGACCCGCTTCGACGAATTCCAGAAAAGCCTGGAAATCGCCCCCAACATGCTGACCCGGCGCCTGAACGCGCTGGTGGAAGAAGGCTTGCTGGAACGGCATCTTTACTGCGAAAAACCGCCGCGCCATGAATACCTGCTGACCCAGCGCGGCCGCGATTTCCGTCCGGTGCTGCTGGCCCTGCTGGCCTGGGGCAACAAGCATTTCGCGCCGGAAGGCGAAAGCGTGATGTTGGTCGACGCCGACACCGGCGCCAGGGTCGAGCCGGTGCTGTACGACGGCGCCAGCGGCAAGCCTATCAGCGTGCAGCATGTGATGAGGGCCGGCCCGGCTGCCGGCGAAAGCATCAGGCAACGCGTCGCCCGCAAGACGGTAAAATAAAAAAAACAGCGGATTTGCCGCTTCCAGGATTGCCGCAGCGGCTGCTCGTAGTATATAAAGATGGCAACCAGATTCCATCTTGCGGCGAGGCTGAATGTGAATGCATCCTGTTTTAGTCCGGTTCCCTGTCAATTGCAATACCAGCGCGGCGACCAGCTGATGCCGCGCCATCGGCACGACGCCAGCTACCTGGCGCTGGTCCTCTCCGGCCGCTATGAGGAAGCCGGCGATCGCGGCCGCTTCCTGGTCGGCGCCGGCGACATCGTGGTGCACGGCGCCTTCGAGGCGCACCTGAACCGCTATATTTCCGCCAGCTCCCTGATATTGAATATTCCCTTGCATACCTGGCAGGAACCGGCGGCGCCGCGGATGCAGATCGCCGATCCGGACAGCGCAGCGCGGCTGGCCGAGCGCGACCCGCGCGAAGCGGTCGCATTCGTGCTCGCCAATATGCGCACCGCGTTGCTGCCCATGGCCGACTGGCCAGACCAGCTGGCCGCCGACCTGGCGCAGGATCCGCACCTGCGCCTGCAGAGCTGGGCGCAAGAACGCGGCCTGGCCGACGCCACCGTTTCGCGCGGCTTCCGCAAGGTGTTCGGAATCAGCCCTTCCGCCTATCGCGCCCAGTTGCGCGGACGGCTGGCCTGGCGCCGCATCGTCGCCGGCGAGCAATCCCTGCCCGACATCGCCATCGATTGCGGTTTTGCCGACCAGTCGCACATGACCCGCACGGTATGCGCCGTCACCGGCCGCTCGCCAGGCGCCTGGCGCAACGAGGTCAAATAGATACAAGACAGTTTCTGCGCCGCTGCGACATCATCTGGCCATGAAACCAAAAACTTCTCCGTTGGGACAGGCCCGCCGCCGCCACACCAGCATCAATGCCTTGATGCTGGCGTGCGCCGTGGCTTCAGCGACCTGCACAAGCGCTCTGCAAGCCGCAGAGAATCAGACCGCCCAGCCTGCCGCCTCCGGCGCGCAGCAAACGGCAGACGCCGCCAAGGTGCTGGCCGCCTATCGCAGCGCCGCCGGCGGCGCTGCCTGGCGCGGCAAGGCGACCTTGCAGGCGGTCTACGCCTACAGCGGCAACGACCTCAGCGGCACGGTGACTTCCGTCAGCGACGCCCGCCACGGCTTCTTCATCGACGCCTTCGACACCGATCCGACCAGCGGCGCCAATGGCTACGACGGCCAGCTGCCTTGGATGCGCGACCAATCCGGCGCGGTGACGCCGGAGCAAGGCGGCGACCGCATCCAGCTGGCCGTCAACGAAGCTTATCGGAACGCCAACAAATGGTGGCTGCCGGATCACGGCGGCGCCGCCATCAGCAGCCTTGGCGGCAAGCAGGATGGGGAGCGCAATTACACAGTGCTGAAGATAGTCCCCAAGGGCGGCAAACCGTTCGAGGCATGGTTCGACCAGCAATCGCATCTGCTGGCGCGGATCGTCGAAGTGCAGCTGTTCCTGACCATCACCATCAGCTATGCCGACTATCGCGCGGTCGACGGCGTCATGCTGGCCGGCAGCATCAAGACCGACAGCGGCACCGGCGGCCCGCCCGAGCTGCAGACGCTGACGCAAGCCAGCTTCCTGCCGGCGCGGCCGGCCAGCACGTACTCGCCGCCGTCCTGGTCGCGCAGCAATTTGAGCCTACCCGGCGACAGCACCACGATTCCGTTCGAGCTGCTCAACAACCATGTCTACGCCAAGGTCTTCATCAATGGCAAGGGGCCGTTCCGCTTCATCTTCGACACCGGCGGCCATAATATCCTGACGCCGGCGACCGCGGCGGCGCTAGACCTCCAGCCCAAGGGCGATGCGCAATCCGGCGGCGCCGGCGAAAAGACGGTCAGCACCGGCTATGTCAAGGTCGACAAGATACAGGTCGGCGCCATGACCATGAGCGATACGCCGGCCTTCGTGCTCAATTTCAGTTCGGCGAAAACCGAGGGTTTCGAGGAAGAAGGCATGATCGGCTTTGAAGTGTTCCGCCGCTTCGTCACCACCTTCGACTACGGCGCGCAAACCCTGACACTGACCGATCCCGCCAGCTTCTCGCCGGCCGAAGCAGGCCGGCCGGTGCCGTTCAAGTTTTACGATCACAGCGTACAGGTCATGGGCACGGTCGACGGCGTCCCCGGCCGCTTCAATATCGATACCGGTTCGCGTTCCGAAATCACCCTGACCAAACCCTTTGTCGATAAAAACAAATGGCGCGAAAGCCATCCGCACGGCGCGCTGGCGATCGACGGCTGGGGCGTGGGCGGACCATCGCGCTCGTACGTGGTGCGCGGCAAGGAACTGATTCTGGGCGATGTGCGCCAGGAAAACGTGATCAACAGCTTGGCCTTGCAGGACAAGGGCGCATTTTCCGACACCAACTACGAGGGCAACATCGGCAGCGGCTTCATGAAACGCTTCGTGGTTACCTTCGACTACAGCAATCAGATCATGTATCTGAAACCGCGCGCGGCGCCGGTGGCGGACAGCGCCGTGTTCGACCGTTCCGGCATGTGGATCAACGCCGGCGACCAGGCCTTCGATGTGGTCGACGTCACCCCGGGCGGGCCGGCCGCAGCTGCCGGCCTGCAGGTCGGCGACCGCATCGTCGCCGTCGACGGCGCAGCGGTCGCGTCTGCCGAACTGCCCACCTTCCGCAAGCGCCTGCGCATCGAGCCGGCCGGCAGCACGGTCAAGGTCTCGGTCTTGTCCGGCACGGAAAAGCGCGAACTGCAGATCACCCTGCGCGACCAGCTGTAAATCTGCGCGCCGATAGCGCCGGCAGCGTCACTGCTTCACGCCGGCCACAATCGGCGCTAAAGTGACGCTTTCGCATGTCCGCAAAGGAGCTGGGGATGGAATGGATTTACGAGCAGTCTGCGATCGACTGGAGCGCCTTGTCGCAGCTTTACCGGATCGCGCCGCTGGGCGACAAGGATCCGGCCGATCTGCGGCTGGCCTTCTCCAATAGCCGCTACAAATGCTTTGTCTTTGAACATGGCCAGCTGGTCGGTGTCGGCCGCGCGCTGGCCGACGGCGTCGACTGTTCCTATATCTGCGACGTCGCGGTGCATCCCGATTCCCAGGGAACGGGCCTGGGCAAGGCCATCATCACCCGCCTGCGCGATCTCTCCGCCGGCCACAAGAAGATCATCCTGTACGCGGTTCCCGGCAAGGAAGGCTTCTACAAAAAACTGGGATTCAAGCGCATGAGCACCGCCATGGCGATATTCAGGAACCAGGAAAGTGCGCTCAAGACCGGGCTGTTGAATGAATCGTGAGATGAATCCTGCGCTTGCATCGATTCCACATCAGCGGTTTTGAATGACAAAACCCTGCGCGGCTTTTTCCGGCGCCGAAGTTTTCGCATACTGAAGCCCTCACCACAACTTCCCGCGAGAACCTCATGTACCTGCTCAACATCAGCTATAGCCAGCCGCCCGCCGCCGTCCAGCCGCACATCCCAAGCCACAGCGCCTGGGTCAAACAGCATATCGACGACGGCAGTTTCCTGTTCGCCGGGCCCAAGAGCAGCAGCCTGGGCGGCGTGATACTGGCCAACGCCATGCCCAAGCCGGCCCTGCTGGCGTTGCTGGCCGAAGATTCCTACGTGCAGGCCGACCTAGCCGACTATCAGATCGTCGAGTTCGACTGCAAGATCGCTTCTCAGGAACTGGCAAGCCTGCTGGCGCCAGTGTAACTGTCCACTGGTTGCCGCCGCTGATTTGCGTTATCGTTTCCATTGGTATCGGCTGCAACCAGAACTTACTCCGGGAAACACATGATTCGATGGGCAATAATTGGCAGCGGCGGCATCGCCGAACGTTTCGCCTCTGACTTTCAATACCTACAAGGCGCACAGCTGGCCGGTGTATTTTCACGCCGGCTGGCATCGGCGCAGAATTTTGCGGCGCGCTTTCAGCTGGCGCACAGCTATGCCAGCCTGGATGAATTACTGGCGGCCGGTATCGACGCCGTGTACATCGCCACCCCACACATGGAGCACGCCTCCTACGCGATCGCCTGCCTGCAGGCCGGGTTGGCGGTGCTTTCGGAAAAACCAGCAGCGCCCAATTTACAGCAGCTGGAATCGGTGCTGGCAGTGGCCGAGCGGCAGCAGGTGCTGTTCATGGAAGCGATGAAGCCGGCCTTCTATCCGCTCTACCGGCAGATCAAGGCTCTGCTCGACGATGGCGCGATTGGCGAGGTCAATTTCGTCGACGCCGGTTTCTCTTACCTGTTCCATGACCGCGCGCACAAGGTATTCGACCCGGCCCAGGCCGGTGGCAGCCTGCTGGACGTGGCGATCTATCCTGTCTTCCTGGCCTGCGACCTGCTGGGCGCACCTTCCCAGGTGAAAGCTCTGCTGGACATCGGCGCCAGCGGCGTCGACGAAATGGCAACGCTCAGCTGCCGCCATGCGCGCGGCATGTCCAGCTTGTTTTCCGGCATGCGCAGCGCCAGCGACGGCCGCGCGCTGATCGGCGGCAGCAAGGGACATCTGCTGATCGAAGGCAAATGGTGGAATCCGTCCAGGGCGCTGCTGGTGCGCGAATCCGGCGCCAGCGAGAGACTGTCGGCCGAGTATCTGGGCGATGGCCTGTGCCATGAAGCCCAGCATTTCACCAATCTGCTGCGCGATAAAAAGATACGCAGCGAGATCATGAGCTTTGAACTGTCGCGCGCCATGATCGCGACACTGGACATGGCGCGCGCGGATGCCGGCTTGCGTTTTCCCTTCGAGTAGGAAGGCGTGCCGCCGGCAGCTTTCTCCGATGGGTGGATCAGCTGCCGCTATTGCTTGAAGCGGGCAGCCTCCTCCGAACCCTTGGTGGCATTGCCCGCGCTGTACGAGTGCGCCCCCACCCCAGCCAGTTTGCCATCCTGCACAATCAGATACTCATTGCGGATCGGCCGCCCTTCGAAATAACATTCCAGGATTTCCCGGGTGCCGGCGGCATAGCGCGCCTGCGCTGACAGGCTGGTGCCGGAGATGTGCGGCGTCATGCCGTGATGCGGCATCTTGCGCCAAGGATGGTCGGCCGGCGCCGGCTGCGGGAACCAGACATCGCCGGCATAGCCCGCCAGCTGGCCGCTTTCCAGCGCGGCGGCGATGGCGTCGCGGTCGCACAGCTTGCCGCGTGCGGTGTTGATCAGGTAAGCGCCGCGCTTGAATCCCGCCAGCGTCCTGGCGTTGATCATGTTTTCGGTTTCCGGGTGCAAAGGACAATTCAGGGTCACCACATCGCATACCTTGGTCAGGCTTTCCAGGCTGCCGTGATGTGTCACGTTCAGCTCTTTCTCAACCGACTCCGGCAGGCGGTGCCGGTCCATATAGTGCAGCTTGACGCCGAACGGCTTGAGCAGGCGCAGCACGCGCAGGCCGATGCGGCCGGCAGCGACCGTGCCGACATTCATGCCCTCCAGATCGTAGGAGCGCGCCACGCAATCGGCGATATTCCAGCCTCCCTTGATCACCCAGTTATAGGACTCGATGTAGTTGCGCACCAGCGACAAGGTCATCATCACCACGTGCTCGGCGACGCTGTTGCTGTTGCAATAGGTGACCTCGGCCACGGTGACGCCGCGCTCCATGGCGGCTTGCAGGTCAGTGTGGTCGGAGCCGATGCCGGCGGTGACGATCATCTTCAGCCTGGGCGCCTTGGCGATTCGCTCTGCGGTCATGTAGGCCGGCCAGAACGGCTGCGAAATGATGATTTCGGCGTCATGCAGTTCGCGCTCGAGGACGCTGCCGGCGCCGTCCTTGCTGGACGTGACTACCAACTGATGGCCTTGCGCCTCCAGGTATTTGCGCAAGCCCAGTTCGCCGGAGACACTGCCAAGCAAAGTGCCGGGCTGAAAATCGATCGCTTTCGGCGTCGGCAACGACTGGCCGTCCGGGTAACCATCCAGCTGCGGCAGATCGTCCCGCGCATATTTGCTTGGATAACCGCTTACCGGGTCGTCGTACAGTACACAAACAATCTTGGCCATGATTTTTTCCGTTTCTCTGTGAATTCGCGGCGCACGGTGCGCCGATCCTGGCAGCCGCTCGCTGCCTTGGAACGCAGTATCGAAAATTCACGGGGAGTCGGCTAATCGTTTGATCTGATGGAATGATCAGTTCAAGTTATCAGCGCCGCTCAGCAAATCAGCAATCGAGCAAGGCATCCACCCGCGCCTGCAGGTCGAGACCGCGGAAATTGGCGAGCGCGGCGTTGAGCAGCGGCGTCAAGGGTGTGCGGGCTAGCATGACCAGGCCGATCTCGCGCTGCAGTTCCGGCGTCAGCGGAATCGCGCTCAGTTCCTGGCGCATCTCCAGCAGGGTCAGGACGCTGTGCGGCACGATGCTGTAGAGGCCGGCGCAGCGCACATAGGAGTACAGAGCCATCATCGAATCGGTTTCGACTCGCGGTTGCACCTTCATGCCGGCGGCGGCGAAGGCGGCGTCGATGCCGTGCCGGCATTGCATGTTGCTGGTCAGCAGGCATAGCGGCAAGGCCGCCGCTTCTTCCCACGAGATGGCGCTGCGGCCGGCGAACAGGCTGTCGTCGCGCGCGATCAGCACATAGCGCTCGACGAACATCGGCACGGTGGCGAAATCCCTGAGGCGCTCGTCCTGCAGATAGCTGAGGCCGATATCCAGCTCGAAATTGCTGATCTGGCGCAGGATATCGGCCGCCGCCATGGTGTAGACGGCGTGGCGCATGCGTGGAAACTGCTGCAGGCAGCTCTCGGTCAGCAGCGGCACCAGCGGCAAGGTGGTCGGGATCGCGCCGAAGCGCAGCGTGCCGGCTGGATCGCGCTCGTTGGCGCCGGCTTCCTGGCGCAAGCCTTCGCAATCGGCCAGCACCCGGCGCGCCCAGGCCAGCACCCGCTCGCCATCCGGCGTAAAGCCTTCGAAGCGGCGGCCGCGCTGCACGATCGCCATTCCCAGTTCCTGCTCTATGCTGCGGATGGCGCCGGACAGCGCCGGCTGCGAAACATTGCAGGCCAGCGCGGCGCGGCCGAAATGCTTTTCGCGCTCCAGCGTGACCAGGTAAGTTAATTGGCGGATGAACATGGATTTGACCTGGAATTTCGTTATATACCATTGAATATAATGATATTCGCATAGTCCAGCTCGAAAACCGATGACGGCGGTCAACTATCACGGCAATGACATAGGGATTAGCAGCAGCGCATGAATGCCGTCCCGGCGCACAGGAGTATGATAAAACTCCCCTTTTCCAGGCTCCTGGCCTGGGACCCGATAGACAAACAAGGAGTTTGAAATGCTGACAAGCGCACGCAATGAATTCGCCGGCAAGGTCACCGCCATCCACGCCGGCGCGGTGAACGACGAAGTCGAGATCACGCTCGCCGGCGGCGACCGCATCGTTGCGGTGATCACCCGCGAAAGCACCAAGTACCTGGATCTGAAGAGCGGCTCGGAAGCGCTGGCCTTGGTCAAGGCGCCGTGGATCATCTTGTCGACGGTGGACGCCGGCATCAAGTTCTCCACCCGCAACCGGCTGGAAGGCACCGTCAAGACGGTCAAGCCGGGGGCAGTGAACACCGAAGTAGAAGTCAGCCTGAAGGGCGGCCTGACGCTGGCGGCCATCATCACCCAAGAGAGCGCGCAAAACCTCGGCCTGGCGGCTGGCAAGGCGGTGGTCGCGATTTTCAAGGCATCTCATGTGATCGTCGGCGTCAAGGCCTGATGACATAGGAATACGGCAGGCCGGGCTGGACCCGGCGGCCTTGTTTTTTAGCGGTTCAGGGTTTTGTCTTGCCGGATGACTTCATCGGCATTCCTGTGCGCCAGGCTGCGCTCGATCAGGCAGTACTTCCTGGCGTTTTCTCTTGCGATCGCCACCTTCAGATTATCGGCCTGCAGCGAGCAATCCAGCAGTATCGATTTTTTCCATTCCACGAAATCATCCGCCAGCTTTTGCCTGTCTGCGCCGGCCAATACCTGCGCGGCCGCCTGATGCGCATCGGCTACGGCCTTGTTCTGCGCGTCCAGTTCTGCAGCCAGGCAGGTCGACTTCGACTCATCGCTGCCAGCGGCGGCATAACAGGCTTTGAAACGGCTGGAGAAATCATGGCTGGCCGGCGCCGCGCTCGATAGCGCCGGTATCAGGATCAGTGCTGCAACTATGGCAAGGAAATGGCATTTCATGGCGGCGTCCGCTAGACCTGAAAAATCAAGGATAGCAGCAAACATGGCTGACCATGGGCGGCCCCGGCCGCGGCAGTCAGTTGCTGGCCGGCGCCGGCAGCGCGGTTCGCATTTCCGGGTTGGCCGGCAGCTCCACCGAAACCCGGCTTTCGCCCAGCACTTTGGTCTGCACTAGCTGGCCGCAGCGCAAGGCGACCGAATTGCTGCTCACTTTTTCCAGCAGCAGGTCGCCGTCGAAACTTTGCGCTTCGCTGACGGTGAGCGAACCGCGCCGGCCGTTGTTGAAGACGGCGATGCCGGCTTGCCGGTAGCCGCCCATCTCGACGCTGATCAGGCGCCATGAATCCAGGCGCTGCATGGAACAATTGCTATCGGTCCGGGCTGCGGCAGCGCTTACGGGCGCAGCCGCCACGGAAACCACGGTTTCTGAAGCGGCAGCTGCGCCGCTGGCCGGCAGCAGCGCTATCGGCGCTTGCGAGGACGAAGTAGGCATGGTCAGCCACACCAGCAGTGCGATGAACGCACAGCCGGCCATGCCCAGCCCTATCGCCACTTTTTTTTCATTCATGCTCTGGTCCGCAACTTGTCGCCGCCGTTGCCGCTCCGGCGGCGCCGCTCAAGGCACGGCGCCGGATCGGCTTGCCCTCTACTTTACCAACGCAGCACCGGCGGCCGCGTCAGGCCTTGCTGCCCTTCGGTGTAGCCTACCATCGACTGCATGAAGTTGCTGTCGCCGCCCAGCGTGATCTTCAGGTCGTACCAGCCGTTAGTGGTGCTGAACTGGATTGTCGTGCTCTGCTTCGGCGCCACCGTGATGGTCTGGCTGCTGACGCTGCCTGAGGTGATCCGGTCTAGCAGAGTGAACACCGCCGTATTGCTGGTGCCGCTATTGTCGAACAGGATGCTGACAGTCTGGCCGGCGCCGTTGTTGGTCAGCTGCACCTGCGGTTGCGGCTGACCCTGCCATGCGGTGCCGCTGAGATAGCCCTTGAAGCGGCGGTAGAACTGGTTCGGCGCCAGCATTTCCAGGTCGTAGTAGCCATTGCCGTAGCTGATCACATGCCAGTAGTCGCGCGCAGTGGCGTTGGCCGCCATGGTGTACATCCATGGGTTGTCGGTGCGATAGTTGTCCAGGTTGATCTGCAGCGGCGCAGGCTTGCTGCCGCCGTTGCTCCAGTTGGTCCAGATCTGCTTGTTGGCCAGGTCTTGCGTCAGCCAGCCGTTCAGTTGGTAAGGCTGCACGCGCAAGGCCTTTTGCCCGGCTTCATACGGCGGCATGACCGTGTTGGCTGCCGGCGGCGCCGGTTTCGGCAGGCTTTGCTGGCTGCTGGCCTGGGTTGCCAGCGCGGCGGTATTCGGCAGCACCGGGAAGGCGGCATTACTGGTGGTGAAATCGAAACAGGAAGTCAGGTCGCCGCAGATGTCGCGCCGCCACTGGCTGATGTTGGGACAGGTTACGCCGGTCCATTTTTCCAGGAACTGGATGGTCGAGGTGTGATCGAATACCTCGCTGGCGACCCAGCCGCCGCGGCTCCACGGCGAACAGACAATGGTCGGCACACGCGAACCGAGGCCGATCGGCACGCCGCTGACGAATTCGTTGGCGGTGCCGGTTGGCGGCGTTGGCGTGGTGACGTGATCGTAGAAGCCGCCATTTTCATCATAGGTGTAGATGAAAGCGGTCTTGGCCCACACTGCCGGATTCGAGGCCAGCGCCTGCAGGAACTGATTGACGTAATCGACGCCGACATTCGGCGAGCCGCTCGGATGTTCCGACTTGGCCGCCGGCGCGACGATCCAGGACACCGCCGGCAGGGTGTTGTTGGTGACATCGTTCTGGAAGTCCGCCAGCACCCGGGTCTGCACGCCATTGATATACAGGGGCGAATTGGTCGGCAGGTTCTGGAACTGCTTGAACCAGGCCAGCGCATTGTCGTCGTAGTTGTCGACTTCCTGGTAGGTGCGCCAGCTGATGCCGGCCGCCTGCAGCGCTTCCGGATAGGTCTGCCAGGTCAGCGAGCCGTAGGTGAAGCCGTTGGTGGTGGCCGGGCCGCCGTTCAGTCCCTGCGGGTCGATGGTGCCGCTCATCAGGTACAGGCGGTTCGGGTTGGTCGAGGTGCGCGCCGAGCAGAAATAGTTGTCGCACAGGGTGAAGGCATCCGCCAGCGCATAGTGATACGGCAGGTCGCTGCGCGTCATGTAGGTATGCGCATTCATGCCCTTGTTGGGAATCCACTTGTCGTTGCGGCCCTTGTTCCAGGCAGCGGTGCCGGTATTCAAATCATGCGGCACATCCGACAGCCACTGCGCCGAGGAAGTGCTGGAATTCAGGCGCCACGGCGTGTACAGGGCGCCGGTGCTGTCGGCCTGGCTGAAGACGTTGCGGGAGGTGCCCTGGATGGTAGCGGCGTGATCGTCGTTGAAACCGCGCGCGCCCTTGATGGTGCCGAAGTAATGATCGAAGGAGCGGTTCTCCTGGCAAAAAATGACGACGTGTCCGATCGAACCCAGCGTGCCGCTGACAGCGGGTGCAGCCAGCGCTTGCTGGACAGCCGGCGGCAACATGGTCGCCCCCATCGCTGCCATAGAACCTTTGAGAAATTTTCTACGACTTGAGTGCGCCATGTCATTTCCATATAGAAAGAAAAGCCTGACTCTATAGTCGCTGTATTACCGGCGCATGACCGCCAAGTTACCTGTCGATGACGCTTGATGAGGCAGAAAAAATCCTGGATGTGTACTGGAAATCGCGGCGTCGCGTGCATGACGTGGCCGACATTCGCGGCGCAAAAGCCAGTTCCATTTTTTCAACCGGCGTGTTAGCGCAACCATGATGAATGCGCCAGCTTACGGTTGTAAACGATGTGCCAGCCGGTGCGCGGCCAGATCTTGCTGAATCTTGCTGACTCTTGTTAACGTTCCGCGCCCAAAAAGTGAATTCGATTGTTTCTTGACTCATGATTCTGCCCCGATTAATGTGGAAGAAAGCCTGAATCATCATTGTCAGTATTACACCTGCAGGATCACGGATACGCGAACAAAAACGGATGTGAAGATGCAAAAGCGGAAACCCGGGCAACTGCAGCGGCCGGCGGAACGCACTTCTGGGCGCCGATAGCCAGGTAAGCCAAAGCAAGCGCATGAAGGGCGCAGCAGCGCGGGGAAATCCCCGGTTTAAGCAAGTCTTAAGCAAAGCCAAGTAGAATTACCCGGAATGAACGCTTGCCTCCTATGCCAGTCAAATTGCATAGCACGCCGGGCCTGGCCCGCAGGCGGCCATTATTGATAGCAAGGGCAGGAATATTATTGTTATTACTGTTTCCCGCCGCTCACGTAAGTAAGAACATCGAACTGAAGGTTATATGCGCCTAAAAAATAGTCTGCTTTGTATCTTGTTGGCAATCTCGACCGCAGCCCACGCGCTGGAGTCGGGCCCGCCACCGGTCCTGACGCCGTTGCAGCAGCAAGCGCAGGCGGCCCACCTGAGCGCGCAGTTCCTGACCCGCTTCCACTATAAGCCGGTGAAACTGGACGACGCGCTGGCGGAAAAAATCATCACCCGCTATGTCAAATCGCTGGATCCGGAAAAATTCTTTTTCATCCAAGCAGACATCGACCAGTTCACAGCCCAGACCAGCAAGCTCGACGACGCCATCTACAAAGAAGATCTGAGCATCCCTTTCAGCATTTTCAACCTGTATCAGCAGCGCATCGTCGATCGCCTGACCTATGCGCGTGAATTGCTGAAGCAGGGTTTCGATTTCAGCCAGAAGGAAGACTACGCCTTCGTGCGCGACAAGGAGCCATGGCCGAAAACCGAAGCCGAGAGCCGCGACCTGTGGCGCAAGCGGGTCAAGAACGACTGGCTGCGTCTGAAGCTGGCCGGCAAGAAGGACCCGGCGATACGCGATACGCTCAGCAAGCGCTACGAAAATTCGCTGGCGCGCGCCTATAAGTATAAGAGCGATGACGTGTTCCAGATCTTCATGAACGCATATGCGACATCGATCGAACCGCATACCGATTATCTCGGCACCACTGCGGCGGCGGATTTCGACATCGCCATGAAGCTGTCGCTGGTCGGCATCGGCGCCGTGCTGCAGGAGCGCGATGAGTACACTACTATCCGCGAGTTGGTGCCAGGCGGTCCGGCGCAGTTGTCCGGCAAGATCGCCGTCGGCGACCGCATCGTCGGCGTGGCGCAAGGCCCCCAGGGCGCCATGACCGAAGTGGTCGGCATGCGCATCGACGACGTCGTCAAGCTGATCCGCGGCGCCAAGGATACCGTGGTCAAGCTCGACATCCTGCCGGCCGATGCCGGTCCGGACGCCAAGCACAAGCTGCTGAGCCTGGTGCGCAACAAGATCAGCCTGGAACAGCAAGCCGCCAAGAAAACCATCCTCTCGGTAAAGAATGGCGACAGTACCCGCAAGGTCGGGGTGATCACCCTGCCGGCCTTCTATGAAGACTTCGATGCGCGCGGCAAGGGCGACAAGAATTACCGCAGCGCCAGCCGCGACGTGGCGGCGCTGCTGAACGAGCTGAAGAAGGAAAAGGTCGACAGCGTGCTGGTCGACCTGCGCAACAACGGCGGCGGCTCGCTGACTGAAGCGGTGGACCTGACCGGGCTGTTTGTCGGCAAGGGACCGATCGTGCAGCAACGCAATGCCCGCGGCGAAGTCAATGTCGAAGCCGACGATCGCTCCACGCCGGTGTGGAGCGGCCCGCTGGCGGTGCTGATCAACCGCGGTTCGGCCTCCGCCTCGGAGATTTTTGCGGCGGCGATCCAGGACTACGGGCGCGGCGTGATCATCGGTGAAGGTAGCTTCGGCAAAGGCACCGTGCAAACCATGGTCAACCTCGACCAGCTGGCGCACAACGACAAGCCGAAGTTCGGCGAACTGAAGATGACCATCGCCCAGTTCTTCCGCATCAACGGCGGCACCACGCAGCTGCGCGGCGTCACGCCGGACGTCAGCCTGCCGGGCTTCTCGGATACCGAGAATTTCGGCGAATCGAGCTACGACAATGCGCTGCCATGGTCGGAAGTCAAGGCGGCAGACTATGCCAAGCTGGGCGACATCAAGGACCTTGCGCCGCAGCTCAAGATCCGGCATGACGCCCGGGTCGAGAAAGACAAGGATTACCAGCGCTTCGTGGAAGACGTGACTGAGGTAAACACTCAGCGCAAGAAGCGCTCCATCTCTCTCAATGAAGCCGACCGCCGCGCTGAAATGGCGCAGCAGGAAACCCGCCAGCAAGCTCGCGCCAAGGATAGCGCCAGCGATGCCGCCAAAGGCAAGGACGCCGATGGCGTCGATGCCGACAGCAAGGACGACGGCCTGCAAGCGAATGAGCGCAGCCTGAGCGCCGAACTGGCGGCCGAGAAAAAAGCCAAGGGCGCGAAGGACGTGTTATTGAACGAAGCGGCGCATATCCTTAGCGACGCCTCGGATCTGCAAAAGAACAATCCGAAATTCGCGGTGCAGCCGGTGGCAGCGGCGCCGGCAAAATGATGTATCCGGAAAAGCCGCAGCGCTGAAGCAGGCGTCCGCGGCGCAGCCGAAAGACAGGCAGATGCCTGTAATGCCGTTCAGTTAAGACTGAGCGGCATTTTTATTTGCGGAACTCGTAGGGAGGGCACTCCGTGCCCACGCGGACGGGCCGGCGCGCGTAGCCGGAGCACGAATGTCAGGGACACGAATATCCATGATACTGCGTGGGCACGGAGTGCCCACCCTACGCCATGTCGTTCTGCCCTAACTGAACAGCATTAGGCAGATGCCTGTCTTTTTTTTTCTGGCGACAAGCCAGAAGATGCAGATCTCAGTTTCTGTTGCCGCCTGCTGCAGCGCCGCTGAGCAGGTCCGCCTCGGCGGTTTCATTTGACAAGGTGCGCCGTTGTATCGCATGCAGGATCGCCAGACTATAGGCGCAGGCTTCCAGCCGCAAATCCCTGGCGTGGGCAATCTCCTGGTACAGCGCTTCGATTTCGGCAACGGCGCGCCGGTTGCGCGGCTCGCTGTCGAACACCGACTGCCCTTGCTGCAGCAGGCGGTTATCCTCCAGCCATTCGTGGATCACGGTCTGCGCCAGCGCCGCCGTCAGGACCTTGTCGGAGAAGACGCGGGCATCGCTGCTTCCTTCGGCCCCAGCTGCATCGCCAAAAGCGCTGATAGCTTGCAGCTCGACCACCAGCACCCGCAATGCCGGATTGAACAGGCGCAAGGCTTCGATGCGCTGGATCAGGTTTTCGCGGCGCTTGAGGTCACCGCTGCGCGAACCGACCGGCACCAGCAGCACATCGGTCGCCACCAGCGCCGAATCGGCATTCCAGGAATCGCTGCCGTCGGTGTCGATGACGATATCCTGGAAGTGGCTGCGATAATAGGAAAGCGGATTTTCCAGTTCCGACGGCAAGCCCTCCATGCCGCGCACGGCCAGCTTGATCCTGGCGTCGGCGGCGGCGCGGCGCTCACCCCAGTGCAGGGAATATTTGAGCGAAGTGGCGTCGATCAGCAGGACCTTGCGATGCTGCTGTGCGCAGAAGGTCGCCAGGCTGGCAGCCAGGATGGAGCGTTTGGTGCTGTCGTCTTCGCTGAAAATAGTGATGATCATATTTCCTCCTATGCGTTAATCATGTCAGCGATGCGATGCGCATTTTGAAGTGCGATGCGCTACACATAGCGGCACGGGCATGGATCGCTGTGACAGGATCAGTGTAGTTGGAGGCGTATAAAGATGTCGTAAAAAAACGGCGCCCTGGCATAAACGTCCGCTAAAAATATCGCTCTGAACGGTCTCTGCAAGGGCTGTTGCAAGCATGTTAGGATCAATCCTCATCGACAAATATGGATTCAGGCCAGATACAAACATGATCACCATCAGCAGCTACTCGGATGCCTATCGCGACGGCGTCGCCAACCTGATCCTGCCGATCCAGCAACAGGAATTCGGCCTCGCCATCAGCTTGCAGGACCAGCCAGACTTGCTCGACATTCCCAATTTTTATCAAAGCGGCCACGGCAATTTCTGGCTGGCGCTGGCTGCAAACGAGGTGGTGGGCAGCATCTCGCTGCGCGACATCGGCAACCGCCAGGGCGCGCTGCGCAAGATGTTCGTGCAGGCGCCGTTCCGCGGCCGCGAGCATCAAGTCGCGCAGCGCTTGCTGCAGACGCTGGTCGAATGGTCGCGGGACCAGGGATTGCAGGATGTATTTCTCGGCACGACAGCGGCCTTCCTGGCAGCGCATCGTTTCTATGAAAAGAATGGCTTTATCGAGATTACGCCAGCGGATCTGCCGTCAGCATTCCCGCGCATGGCGCTGGACACCAAATTCTACCGGCTCAGCCTGTAACAACGACGGGCCTAGCCGAGCCGCTGCACCAGGAAATCGACAAAAGTGCGCAACTTGGCGGTCGGCCGCGAATCGCGGGTGCGCACCAGATGGATAGGTCGGGCCGGCAAGCTCCACTTCGGCAATAGCGGCACCAGCTGGCCGGAAGCGATGGCGGCGTCCAGCAGCACATCGGCTTGCACCACCACGCCGATGCCGTTCAGCGCCGCGGTCAACAGCGCCTGGCCGTTATTGCTGACAAAGGAACCGCGCACCGGCACCTCCACAAGCTGCTCGCTGTGGGTGAAGCGCCAGGAGTGATCTTTCCCCCATGACATGAAGCCAAGGCAATTGTGCCCGGCCAGCTCGGCCGGATGCCGCGGCGTGCCGTGGCGTTTCAAATAGGCCGGACTGGCCACCGCAAACATGCGCGACGAGCGCAGCGGGCGGGCGATCAGATTGGCGCCGTCCACCACGCCGGAGCGCAGCGCCACTTCAAAGCCCTCTTCCACCATATCCACCACGCGGTCGTTCAAGACCAGTTCCACCTGCACTTCCGGATACAGCGTCATGTATTCGCCGATCAGCGGCACCAATCGGTGTGCGCCATAAGTGACCGGCGAAGTCATGCGCAGCTTGCCGCGCGGGACGGCGCGCAAGGCTTCGGCGACGTAGTCTGCGGCCTGCACGCTGCTCAGCACGTCGCGGCAGCGCTCCACATATACGCTGCCGATCTCGGTCAGGCTGTGGCGGCGCGTGGTGCGGTCCAGCAGACGTGCGCCGAGATGCGTCTCCAGCGCCCGCACGTGATTGGCGACCATGGTGGTCGACAGCGAAAACTCTTCCGCCACCGCAGCGAAGCTGCCTTTTTCCACCACGCGGACGAATACAGCCATGCTGGTCAATCTATCCATTCGGAAGCCTGAGTGTTGAGTGATGAAAGTATTGCCTAGTTTATCAAACATGGCGCCGGAGTGAGAATGGCCAGGATTAGTCACGAAATGGAGAAAAAATGAAGCCGAATATCTGTTTTCGCAGTCTCAGCTGGTCCGCCGCCTTATTGAGCGCCTTGATTTGCGGACAACAACCAGCACTCGCCGCGGGCGCCGCAGCGACACCAGCGGCGCTGCCGACCCTGACCCTGCCGGCGGACTGGTACCCGGAGAGCCTGGCGACCGGACCGGATGGCTCGTTTTACGTCGGCAGCTGGCGCCAGGGTGCGGTGGCGCGGCTGCGGCCGGATGGCGGCGCGCCGGAAATCCTGGTGCCGCCTGGCTCCAACGGCCTCGCCAATGGCCAGGGTGTGCTGGTCGATGCGGCGCATCAGCTGCTGTGGGTCTGCTCCGACAACTGGGGCTACACCAGCGTGCCGTCTACGCCAAGCGCGCTGAAAAGCTACGACCTCGCCAGCGGCGCGCCGCGCGCCAGCTATGCCATGCCGGACAAAGGCTATTGCAACGACCTGGCGCAGGACAGCCATAGCACGCTATATGTCACCGATTCCTTCCATCCGCGCGTATTGCGCCTGCTGCCGGGAGCGACCGAATTGACGGTCTGGAAGGAAGATCCGAGCATGGGCGCCGGTAGCGATGGCGTTTACCTGAACGGCATTGCATTGGACGGCGACCATAGTCTGTACCTCAGCCTGGTGACCGCCGTGCCTTATGTATTGCACGTGGATGTCGAGGATAACGGCGCAGCCGGCGCGGTGAGCCGCATCGAGATGCCGCGCCTGCTGAAGAACGCCGACGCCATCCGCATCTACGCTCCCGGCCGCATGGCGATCTTCGAGAGCAATGCCTTCGGCAAGAGCGGCCCTTACGGCGGCCAGATCAGCATCGCCAGGATCGACGGCGGCAGCGCGGCGCTCGACACCATCGTCGGCGGACTGAACGATCCTTCGTCGGGAGTCATCGTCGGCAACCGCGTGTACTTCATCGAATCCAAATATTCGCTGCTGTTCCAGCACAAGGAGCATCCGGAAGAGATCCCGACGAATGTGCCATTCGACCTGCAATCGCGTGAGTTGCCGAGATAGCTTTATTTTTTGCGGGCGCGCTGCTTGCGGTCTGCCATCAAGCTACCTTGGTAGTCCGCCACCTGCTGCTTCAGCCAGGCCAGCAGCAGCAACAGCTTGGGCGATTGATGGCTGCGCACCGGCCAGACCAGGAAATAGCGCGATGGATGCGGCGCTTCGATATCGGTGAGCCTGACCAGTTGCCGCCGCTCGATCATGGCGTGGGCGATCGAGCGCCGCGTGAGCGCAACGCCGTAACCCAGCCTGGCGGCTTCCAGCATCATGCTGGAATCGGTGAACTCCAGCGCCGCGCGCGGACGCAAGTGCTCGCAGCCGGCCGCCGACAGCCATACCGGCCAGCTTTCGCTGGCATGCAGCAGCGGCAGCGACATCAGCTGTTCCGGCGTGATGGCCAGGTCGCCGCCGTTGAAAGTGGGTGCGGCGACGATCAGCAGGCTGTCGTCCATCAAGGGTTCGCAATGCAAGTCCGGCCACTGGCCGTGGCCGAAACGGATCGCGCAATCGGGCAGCTCGTTTTCAAAGTCGGCGAACGCCATGCTCGCCGTCAGGCTGATCTGCAGCTCCGGATGGGCCGCGATGAAATCGTGCAGGCGCGGCAGCAGCCAGAAGGTGCCGAAGGACGGCACCACTGAAATCGTCAGTTGGCTATCCCGCGGCCGGCGCTGGATTTTCTCGGTGGCGCCGGCGATCTCGGCCAGTGCCTGGCGCACCTGATAGGCATAGATGCGCCCTTCTTCCGTCAGCGTCAGGGAGCGGCCTGCACGCGTCACCAGCGCCAGGCCGATGTAATCCTCCAGCGCTTTCACCTGATGGCTGACGGCGCTGTGCGTGACATGCAGCTCCTCGGCGGCATCGACCACTTTCCCCAGGCGGGCCAGGGCTTCAAATGCGCGCAATGCGGGCAAAGGCGGCAGTTTCACCGTGAATTTCTTTCGCAAAAAGTGTGAAAAAGAAGCGCTATACATCCGCCGGGGCGGATTTGATAATGCATTGCCTGCCCGACAAGCCGTCGCCGGCCGGTCGCGGCACTTCCATCAACCACCAGGAATGAGAAACCCCATGATACTCAATGAAATCCAAAACATGCTGAAAGATTATTTCGACGTGCTGCAAACCCAGGATCTGGGCAAGTTCGACCAGGTGTTCCATCCTGGCTGCATCTTGTACTCGGCGCAGGACGGCGCCGTCACCGTGCGTCCCTTCCAGGAATACCGCAAGATGGTGCAGGGCCGTGAATCGCCGCAGGCGCGCGGCTTTGCGCGCCTGGACGAAATCATGATGGTGGATGTGATGTCGCCGGAAATGGCGATGGTCAAGGTGCGCCTGCGGCTGTTCGACAACATCATGGTCGACTACCTCAACCTGCTCAAGGTGGAAGGCAGGTGGACCATCGTCGCCAAGCTGTTCCATCGGGCTGAAACGCTCGCTGCCTGAGACGCAACTTCAAGTTGAGCCTCAGGTAATCGGCGCCGGATTGAACAGGGTCAGGGCATTATGCAGCTTGTGATATTCGGCCCAGGTCTGCTTGCGGCCGCTGGCGACGTCCAGCATCAGGCGGAACAATTCCCAGCCGACCTCTTCGATGCTGGCTTCGCCGCTGGCGATGCGGCCGGCATTGACATCCATCAGGTCGTGCCAGCGCCGCGCCAGATCGTTGCGCGTGGCCACCTTGATCACCGGCACCGCGGCCAGGCCGTAGGGCGTGCCGCGCCCGGTGGTGAACACGTGCAGGTTCATGCCGGCAGCCAGCTGCAAGGTGCCGCAGACGAAATCGCTGGCCGGCGTGGCAGCGTAGATCAAGCCTTTTTGTTTGACCTTGTCGCCGGGAGACAGCACGCCGGAAATGGCGCTGCTGCCGGACTTGACGATGGAACCCATGGCTTTTTCGACGATATTCGCCAGGCCGCCTTTTTTGTTGCCAGGCGTAGTGTTGGCGCTGCGGTCGACGCCGCCACGGGTCAGGTAATCGTCGTACCAGGCCATCTCACGTATCATTGCCGCGGCAATCTCCGGGGTTGCGGCACGCGCGGTGAGCTGGTCGATGCCGTCGCGCACTTCCGTGGTTTCAGAAAACATCACAGTGGCGCCGGCCCGCACCAGCAGATCGGTGGCATAACCCACCGCCGGATTGGCGGTGACGCCGGAAAAGGCATCGCTGCCGCCGCATTGCACGCCCACCGTCAATTCCGAGGCCGGACAGGTTTCGCGGCGGCGCCGGTTCAGCTCGCTTAATTGCTCTTCGGCGGTCGTCATGATGGAGACGATCATAGACTCGAAGCCGACATGCTCGGCATCCTGCAGGCAGACCACGCGCAAACCGTCTTCCTTGCCACCAGTGTTCTGGATCGGGATCGCGCCTTGCGGGAACAAACGACCCGGCTGCAGCTTTTCGCAACCCAGGCTGACCACCATCGCCTGACCGCCGAAGTTCGGATTCATGCTGATGTTGCGCAAGGTGCGGATCGGGATTTCGGCGCCCGGCGCATCGATCGCCACGCCGCAACCATAGGTGTGTTCAAGGCCGATGACGTCATCCACATTTGGATACTTGGGCAGCAGCTCAGCCTTGATGCGCTTGACCGCATGCTCCACTACGCCCGACACGCATTGCACCGTGGTGCTGATCGCCAGGATGTTGCGGGTGCCGACCGTACCGTCGGCATTGCGGTAACCTTCGAAGGTATAGCCATCCAGCGGCGCGGCCGCGGCCGGCACCCGGGTGGCGATCGGCAGATTGGTCAGCTCACGCGCAGGCGGCATCCGCACCAGCGATTCTTCTATCCAGCTGCCTTGGGGAATGGCGCGCCGCGCATAGCCGATGGCGACGCCGTAACGGATGATGGCCTCGCCCTCGGCCAGATCGCGCAACGCCAGCTTGTGCCCTTGCGGCACCTTGTCTCGCAGCACCAGGCCGCAGGGAAATACAGTCCCCGCCGGCAGGCCGCCGTCGTTCGCAACGATGGCGACGTTGTCCTCGTCCTGCATGCGGATATATAAAGGCGCGGCAGCGGCACTTGCGGCTGTAGTGCTGGCTATGGTGCTCATCGTGTTTCCACTCCAGATAATTTCTTGTAAGGCGGTTCCGCATCGTCGAGCGGTTTGAGCACCACCCGCTTGATATCCTTGACGATCACCAGGTAGCTGATCACCGCCAGCAAGGCATTGGCGCCGACGTACACCAGCGCCCATTCGAAGTTGCCGGTTTCCTTGATGATATAACCGATCACGATAGGCGCCGTGATTCCGGCGATATTGCCAAATGTATTGAACAGGCTGCCGGTGAGGCCGATGATCTCTTTCGGCGAGGTATCCGCCACCACCGCCCAGCCCAGCGCGCCGACACCCTTGCCGAAAAACGCCAGCGCCATGATGCCGACCACCATCCACTGGGTATCGACGTAGTTGCACAAGACCATGGTCGTCGACAACAGCAGGCCGGCGACGATTGGGATCTTGCGCGCCCAGGTCAGCGAAAAGCCCCGCTTGATCAGACGGTCCGAAATGACGCCGCCCAGCACGCCGCCAAGGAAACCGCAGATCGCCGGCAGCGAAGCCACCATGCCCGCTTTCAGGATCGACATGCCGCGCTCCTGCACCAGATAGATAGGGAACCAGGTCAGGAAAAAATAGGTGATGGTATTGATGCAGTACTGGCCCAGGTAGACGCCGGCCAGCATGCGGTTGCTGAGCAGCTGCTTGAGATAAGCTAGCTTGACGCCGCGATTGACCTGGCTGCCCTTGCCTGCCTCCAGGCCCTGGTCCATATCGACCAGGCCGCCGCCGTCGCGGATGTGCGCCAGTTCGGACTGGGTCATGCGCGGATGGCCTTTCGGGCTATGCATGGCGCGCATCCAGATCATGCTCAGCAGCATGCCGCCGACACCCATGACGACGAAGGTTTGCGACCAGCCGTAAACATGGGTGATCCAGGCCATCAAGGGTGCGAACAGCACCGTGGCGAAATATTGGGCAGAGTTGAAAATCGCCGACGCGGTGCCGCGCTCGGTGGTGGGAAACCAGGCGGCGACAATACGGCCGTTGGCAGGGAAAGAAGGCGCTTCAGCCAGCCCCACCATGAAGCGCAGCATGAACAGTGCCGGCACCGCCCACATGGCGCCGAGAAAATGCACGCCGCCTTGCAGCAGGGTGAACAGCGACCAGATAAATATGCTGGCGGCATACACCCGCTTGGAACCGTAGCGATCCAGCAGCCAGCCGCCCGGCAGTTGCCCCAGCACATAGGCCCAGCTGAAGGCCGAGAAGATGAAACCCATGGTGACGGCGTCGAAACCCAGCTCACTCTTCATGGCCGTGCCGGCAATCGACAAGATGGCGCGGTCGGCGTAGTTGAAAGTAGTTACTGCAAATAACATGAACAAGATCATGTAGCGCACATTGCCGCGCCGGCCCCGCACCGGTGCCGAGGCACCCGTTGTATCGTTATTCAAAACGTCTCCTGTTGCTGCCAGCGTCTGCGCTGGCGGTGGAATAGCTGCCAAGCACTATTTTTATTGTTATTTATCCTAAACTGATGTTATGTTATCAGTCATCCTACAACTAGTTTCGTAGTATAATCAGCGCAAATCAATTTAGCAACCAGAATTACCAACCCGCGGCCACCTACCCATGAATACACCGCTCAATCCCCAGCCCGCCCCCGGCGCACCGCGCAAGAAGCATCGCAACCTGGCGCAGAGCGTGGTCGCCAGCATTGCCGACAGCATTCGCGACGGCAGCAGCAAACCCGGGGATAAATTACCTACCGAGTCGGAATTGATGCGCACCCAGGGCGTCAGCCGCACGGTCATCCGTGAAGCAATTTCGCACCTGCAAGCGTCTGGACTGGTAGAGACGCGGCACGGTATCGGCACTTTCGTATTGGCGGCCAGCAACACCAGCAATTTTGACATCGACCCGGAAACCGTGATCACCATGCGCGACATCCTGGCGATTCTGGAACTGCGCATCAGCCTTGAAGCGGAAGCGGCGGGGCTGGCGGCGGCACGCCGCAATGAAGAGCAGCTGGCGCAGATGCGGTTGGCGCTGGATGCCTTCCAGAAGAGCGCCCACGAGCGCGGCGACTCGGTCGCAGCCGATGTCCAGTTCCACTTGCATATCGCACAAGCCACCGGCAACCGTTACTTCGTCGACATCCTGAGCCACCTCGGCACCACCATCATTCCACGCACCCGCATCAACTCGGCGCGGCTGGCGCATGACGATCCGGCCGCCTATCTTGACCGCGTGCACCGCGAGCACGAAGACATCTACAACGCCATCGTACGCCAGGACGCCGACAGCGCCCGCGCCGCCATGCGCACCCACCTGAGCAACAGCCGCGAGCGCTTGCGCAAGGTGCAGGACAGCATGGGATCCGTGTCGTAATACCAGCACCCTGTCGCCTGGCAATCCGGGCGACAGGCACATATCGCCCGCGCTGACCGCGCCGGCGCGGCGCGCGCTAGCCACCCCAGCTACCCTGCAGCTTAGCGTCCGCCAAACCCTCCTTCCCGATCAAACCGACAACAATTCGGACTTGCGCACTGCAATTCTTTGTTGTACGATGACTGATAACTTAAGTCGAAATGCCAAAACCGTTGCTGTCGCCAGGCATTCCGTTATCAACCGCAGCACTACATATCACCGAGACCATGACTCCTCAAGAACTCAAGCAAATACTTTCCTCCGGCCTGCTGTCCTTCCCGATCACCGACTTCGATGCCCAAGGCGACTTCCGTCCGAGCACCTATGCCGAGCGGCTGGAATGGCTGGCGCCCTACGGTGCGAGCGCCTTGTTCGTGGCGGGCGGCACCGGCGAATTCTTTTCGCTGACGACTTCCGAGTACTCCGATGTAGTGCGGCTGGCAGTGGAAACCTGCCGCGGCAAAGTGCCTATCCTGGCCGGCGCCGGCGGCCCGACCCGCACCGCCATCGCCTTCGCGCAGGAAGCCGAACGCCTCGGCGCGCAAGGCATCCTGCTGATGCCGCACTATCTGACCGAAGCCTCGCAGGACGGCTTGCTGGCGCATGCGGAAGCGGTCTGCAAATCGGTCAAGTTCGGCGTGGTGATCTACAACCGCGGCATCTGCCGCCTGAACGCCGATTCGATGGAGCTGCTGGCTGCGCGCTGCCCGAACCTGATCGGCTTCAAGGACGGCATCGGCGACATCGAACTGATGGTTTCGATCCGCCGCCGCCTGGGCGACCGCCTGACCTATCTGGGCGGCCTGCCAACCGCGGAACTGTTTGCCGCGCCCTACAAGGCGCTGGGCGTACCGGTCTATTCGTCAGCAGTATTCAACTTCCTGCCCAAGTTGGCGATCGACTTCTACACCGCCGTCAAGAACGACGACCACGCCACCACCGGCCGCCTGCTGGACAACTTCTTCCTGCCCTACCTGGCGATCCGCAACAAGAAAGCCGGCTACGCAGTAAGCATAGTAAAAGCCGGCGCCACCATAGTAGGCCACGACGGCGGCCCGGTACGCACGCCGCTGATCGACCTCAACCCGGAAGAACGCGAACAACTGAAAACCCTGATCCTGGCGCAAGGACCACAGTAATCATCCGGACCAGCAACAGCAACGCCGATCGCTAGGAATCTATACGGCGAAAATGCGGGGCTGTTGTTTTTGACGTTGCAGTTGCAGTTGCTTTTGAATTTGACGTTGCAGTTGCCGCTGTTTTTGAAGTCGCCGTTGATTTTGCTTTTGAAGTTGGGGTTGTTTTTGAAGTACCCCGCATTGAGACGTTGCCAAATCCGGCGCGTGTCAGCCGGGAATTGTGGGAGGACATGTTTGAGCCGAAGGCGAGTTGGTCCTCCCACCCGGCTGATACGCGCCGGATTTGGGGACCCGACCGAAGGGAGGGCAACGGCTTTGCGGTCGCCTTTTCTTTGCTTACTTTCTTTTGGCGAAGCAAAAGAAAGTAAGTAGCTGCCGGGCTACCCCCGGCAAGCTTCCACGGAGTAGCTACCGTGTTATCAACACACAGACCGACCGCCCACCGCATGCCACCGCACTTACTCCGTGGCCCGTTAAATGGGGTCAGAGTAATTTTCGCAAAAGGCCTGCGAAAAAAAACTCTGACCCCATTTAACTGCTTTGGGTGGCGCACATAATCGAATTGAGGAAAATACATGAATATCACTGGTGAAATGCTCATCGGCCAAACTGCAGTGCGCGGCACAGAAGGCAGCCTGCGCGCCATCAACCCCGCCACCAACGAAACCATCGCCCCCGACTTCGGCGCCGGCAGCACAGCAGTAGTAGACCGCGCCTGCAAACTGGCGCAACAAGCCTTCGACGCCTACCGCGAAACCACCCCCGAACAACGCGCCCAATTCCTCGAAGAAATCGCCACCGGCATCCTCGCCCTCGGCCCCCAACTGATCGAACGCGCCACCCAGGAATCCGGCCTCCCCACCGCCCGCCTCGAAGGCGAGCGCGGTCGCACCGTAGGCCAGCTGCGCCTGTTCGCCAAAGTCATCCGCGACGGCCACTACCTCAGCGCCACCCTCGATTCGGCACTCCCAGAACGCACACCCCCACGCTCCGACCTGCGCCTGCGCAAGATCGCCATCGGCCCCGTCGCCGTATTCGGCGCCAGCAACTTCCCGCTAGCGTTCTCGGTCGCCGGCGGCGACACCGCCGCAGCCTTCGCCGCCGGCTGCCCGGTAGTCGTCAAGACCCACAACGCCCATCCCGGCACCTCGGAACTGGTCGGCCGCGTCATCCAGCAAGCCGTCGCCGCCTGCAAACTGCCGGAAGGCGTGTTCTCTCTGATCATCGGCAGCGGCAACGAAGTCGGCCAGGCCCTGGTCAGCCATCCCGCCATCAAGGCCGTCGGCTTCACCGGCTCGCGCCAGGGCGGCCTGGCGCTGATGCGCGCCGCCGCCCAGCGGCGCGAACCGATCCCGGTCTACGCCGAAATGAGCAGCATCAACCCCATGTTCCTGCTGCCGCATGCACTCGCAGCGCGAGCAAGCCAAATCGGCAGCGCCTTCGCCGATTCCCTGACCATGGGCGTCGGCCAGTTCTGCACCAATCCCGGCCTGGTGATCGGCCTGGCGGGCGAACATCTGGCGCAGTTCCAGGAAGCCGCATCGAACGCACTGAAAGCCAAGGCAGCCGGGACCATGCTGACCCCCGGCATCCATAGCGCCTACGTCGCCGGCGTCGAACGCATGCAAGCAGCCGACGGCGTCGACACCGTCGGATCAGGCATGGCCGCAACCGCCCCTTGCGCCGCGCAAGCAGCCCTGTTCGCCACCGACGCCGCCACTTTCCTCGCCAGCGAACAGCTGGAAGATGAAATCTTCGGCCCCAGCTCGCTGATCGTCGCCTGCAAGAATGAAGATGAAATGCAAGCGGTAGCGGAACACCTGGCCGGCCAGCTAACCGCCACCCTTCAGCTGGACGCCGCCGACCACGCGCTGGCCAGCAAGCTGCTGCCGACACTGGAACGCAAGGCCGGCCGTATCCTGGTCAACGGCTACCCGACCGGCGTCGAAGTATCCTATGCGATGGTGCACGGCGGGCCGTTCCCAGCCACTTCCGACAGCCGCAGCACCTCGGTCGGCGCCAACGCCATCGAGCGCTTCCTGCGGCCGGTGTGCTACCAGGACTTGCCGGGTGCCTTGCTGCCGGCAGCGCTGCAAGACGGCAATCCGCTTGGCTTGACGCGGCTGGTGGATGGCGCCTTGCTTAGCGCCTAAAGAAAATGGCAATCAAGGGTTTGCGCCCTTGATTGCCATCTAATTCCATCCCAGCAACAAACATATTCCGCAATAACTCACTGCCGCATGCCCGCCCAGCTCACTGCGGATCAAACGGCCCTGTCACGGTAAACAAACCACCCTGAAACTTCCGCATCGGATCGTCCGCCGCCGGCATCGGCTGCGCTTCGATGGCGGCGCGGAACTGTTCTGAACTGTCGCGCGCGACAAAGCCCAGATGCGCGGCATGGCGGTTGTTCCACCAGCTGCCGGCATTGTCGGAGACGCCGTACACCACGGTGTGGCCGACATCCGGCGTGAACAAGGCGCAGCGCAGCAGTTCGGTCAAGTCGTCATAGCTCAGCCAGCTGGCGAGCGAACGGCGGTCCTTGGCTTGCGGGAAGGAATAGCCGATGCGGATGCTGACAGTTTCAATGCCGTAGCGGTCGAAGTGCAGCTGCGCCATGTCTTCGCCGTAGGACTTGGACAAGCCGTAATAACCGTCGGGACGCCGCAGGTCGTGGGCATCGATGATCTGGTCCTGGCGGTAGAAACCGGTGACATGGTTGGAGCTGGCGAAGACGACGCGCTTGACGCCATGGCGGCGCGCCGCTTCGTAGACATGGAATACGCCCTTGATGTTGGCTTCCAGGATTTCTTCGAAGGGCCGTTCCACCGACACCCCGCCCAAATGGACGATGGCGTCGCAGTCCGCCACCAGCGCATCGACGGCAGCGCGGTCGGCCAGGTTGCAAGGCTGGACTTCTTCATGTGCGATGGCGCTATCCTCCAGCACCGCGGCCAGATCGGAAACCCGGACGATGTCGGCAAACGCCGCCACGCGCGGCCGCAACACCCGGCCGAGGCCGCCGCCTGCGCCCGTGAGTAACAAGCGGCCGTATTTCACGCCGTCTCCTGCCTTGTGTTGTGTATCGCTCATATTGCCGGATGTCCCGTATCGATGTGATTGCGAAGGATGCGTCGATGACCGCCTTATTCTCTCGCAAGAGTTATTATTGTGCCTTGTGTTACTGTTATACGTTGTCATACAACTACAGCGATTATGTATCCGACCACACCGCCATGTCAAACTCTAGCTTCATGTGAATAAAATCCTGATCTACCCTGTCAATCATCTAAATATATGTTGTATGATAACTGATGATTAAATCCAAAATACCAACCAGCAGGAGACTTAGATGTTCAAGAAACTGATGTTCTTATGCAGTGCGATGATTTGCTCTATCGTGATCGCGCAGGGAGCGGCCGCTGCTCCGGCGAACGATGAGCAGGTGGTGGCGGATGTCGTCGAACAACTGCGGGCGGCGATGAACCATCCGGGCGATGGCGCGGCGCTGAAGCCGCTGGTGATGGATGAGCTGAGCTACGGTCACTCGAACGGCAAAGTGCAGGACAAGGCCGAATTCATCGAAGCGCTGGTCAGCGGCGCGTCGAACTTCGTCAGCATCGCCCTGTCCGACCAGAGCATCAAGATCGTGCAGGATACCGCCGTGGTGCGGCATACCTTCGTTGCCGTTACCAACGACTCGGGCAAGCCCGGCAACGTGTCGCTGAAAATCCTGATGGTCTGGAAGAAGCACGACGGTCATTGGCGCCTGCTGGCGCGGCAGGCGGTGCGCTTCAACGCGTAACCCGAGGTGAGGCATTACGCATGCCTCACCTGCCTCGCCACAAGCGAATCAGATATTTCCGCGACAGACGCAGATCCACAGCATCATTGAGTAATTTCCAGCGGCGCTTCAACCTGCTTGCGGCGCAAGCGCTGCACCAACCTGTCCATATACAGATACACGACAGGCGTGGTGTATAAAGTCAGCACCTGGGACAGCAACAGCCCGCCAACCATGGCGATGCCGAGCGGCCGCCGCAGCTCGGATCCCGCGCCAGTGCCCAGGGCCAGCGGCAATGCCCCCAGCAGCGCCACCATGGTGGTCATCATGATCGGCCTGAAGCGCATCAGGCAGGCTTTATAAATGGCTTCTTCGGGCGACAGGCCGCCGGCTTCTTCCACGATGGCGACGTCAACCATCATGATGCCGTTTTTCTTCACGATACCGATCAGCAGCATGACGCCAATCAGCGCCACCAGCGAAAAATCATAATGCAGCAGCATCAATGCAAGCAAACCGCCGATCCCGGCTGAAGGCAGGGTCGACATGATCGTGATCGGGTGAATAAAGCTTTCATACAAGATGCCAAGCACAATGAAAATCGCCAGCAGCGCCGCCAGGATCAGGAACGGCTGGTTTGCCAACGATTCCTGGAAGGCTTGCGCGCTGCCTGCAAATATCGAACTCAAGCCGGCAGGCTTGGCGACGGCGCGCTCTTTGGCGTTGATTGCATCGATGGCATCGCCCAGCGCTTGTCCCGGAGCCAGGTTGAACGACAAGGTAGATGCCGGAAACTGGCCATCGTGGTTGACTGTCAGCGGCGCCGTCGAATGTTCGAACTTGCTGATCGCGCTCAGCAACACCGGCACGCCGCTCTTTGAGGGTACGTAAATGCGCGCCAGCGCGCTTTCGTCGAGCTGGAAGCGCGGATCGACTTCCAGGATCACCCGGTATACATTGACCTGGGTATAGAAGCTGGCTACCTGGCGCTGGCCGAAGGCATCATACAAGGTGTCGTCCACCGCCTGGGTGCTGACGCCCAGGCGCGCCATCGCCTCCCGGTCGAGGACGATCTGCAGGCGCGGCGCGGTCGGCTGGCTATCCCCTTCGACATCGCGAATCTGCGGAATCGTCCGCAGCGCCGCCAGCATGCGCGGCGTCCACAGCTGCAGCTCGGCCAGATTGGCGTCGCGCAGCGTGTACTGGAATTGCGTCTTGCTGACGCGCGCGCCAATCTGCAAATCCTGGCGGGCTTGCATATGCAGCGTGATTTCCGGGATATTCCTGACGCGCTTGCCGATGCGGGTTATCACTTCGTATACTGAGGCATGGCGCAGTTCAAACGGCTTGAGGTCGATCAGCAGCCGCCCGACGTTCAGGGACGGATCGCCCTCGATCCAGAAATACACATTCTGGATGTCGGGATCCTGCCTGACCAGGTTCGCCAGGGATTGCATCTGGCGCAGCATCGCGGGATAGGAAATGTCGGGCGACGCTTCGGTGACGCCGGCGATGAGGCCGTTATCCTGCTGCGGAAAAAAGCCTTTCGGAATGTAGACATAGATGCCCAGCGTCGCCACCAGCGTAGCCAGCATCACGCCCAGCGTCAGGCGCTGATGCCGCAACACCGAGCGCAAGCCGCCGGCATAGACCTCGCGCATGCGTTCCAGGAAATGCTCGCAGCGCCGGTGAAACCAGCCGCTGCGGTGCGCCGCATCGATGGTCAGGAAGCGCGCACACAGCACCGGCGTCAAGGTCAGGGAAACCACGCCGGAAATCAGGATGGCGATTGCCGCGGTATCGGCGAATTCGCGGAACAGGCGGCCGACCACGCCACCCATGAACAGCAGCGGTATGAATACCGCCACCAGCGAAATCGTCATTGAAAAAATGGTGAAGCCGATTTCATGCGAGCCCTTGAATGCCGCCTCCCGGGGATCCATCCCCTCTTCGATATGCCGCAGGATATTTTCCAGCATGACGATTGCATCGTCCACCACAAAACCGATCGAAATGGTCAGCGCCATCAGAGATACGTTGTCCAGCGTGTAACCGAGCCCATACATGGCCGCCATGGTGCCGAACAGCGAGAGCGGAATGACGATCGCCGGAATCAGGGTGGCGCGCAGGCTGCCCAGGAAAATATAGACGACGAACACCACCAGCAGGCAAGTCAGGAAAAGCGTGAATTGCACGTCGCTGACGGATGAACGTATGGTCTGGGTGCGGTCGCCCAGCAGCACCAGGTGCAGCGACGGCGGCAGATTGCGTTCAAGCGCAGGCAAGGCTTCTTTTATTTTCGCCACGGTGGCGTTGACGTTGAATCCGATCTGCTTGTGCACATCGATCATTACCGCATGATGCTGCCCCAGCCAGGCGCTCTGCTTGACGTCTTCAACGCTGGTGACAATCACGCCAGCGTCGCGCAGCCTGACCGTGGCGCCGTTACGGGACGTCATTGCAATGGCGCCGTATTCCGCCGCGTCGCTGAGCTGGTCGCTGGTGTCCAGCGTGACCGACTGGCGCTTCCCGCTCAAGGTTCCCTTCGGGCCATTGGCGGTAGCTTCGGCAATCCGCTGGCGCACGTCCTCCAGCGTCAAACCCATGGCTGCAATGCGGTTCGGATCCATTTGAATACGCACCGCGGGCTTCTGCTGGCCGTGGTAATCGATCGCGCCTACCCCGCGCACGCGCGCAATCTCTGGCGTCAGGAAATTCTCGACGTAGTCGTCAACCTTCCCGATCGGCATGTTGTCAGCATAGACAGCGATCGTCATCAGCAGCGCATCCGACGGATTCTTTTTTTCAAAGGTCGGGGGATGCGGGAGATTTTTTGGCAAGTCGCCCAGCGCTGCATTGATTGCGCTCTGCACATCCAGGGCAGCGGCATCCACGCTGCGCGCCAGGTCGAACTGCACGCTGATCGAACTGAAGCCTAGCGAACTGCTGGAAGTCAGGGAAGTGACTCCGGGCAGTATCGCCAGCGCCCGCTCCAGCGGCGATGTAATCGAGGAGGCTACCGTTTCCGCGCTGGCGCCCGGCAAATCGGTATTGACCGAAATCGTCGGGATATCAACCTGTGGCACACCGGCGATCGGCAGCTGCGTATAGCTGGCGACGCCAATGAACAAGAGCCCGAGCATCAGCAGGAAGGTCGCTACCGGGCGCCGGATAAACCATGCGGAAAGGTTCAAGGTCTCAGTCCAGGTCAGCGTGAATATACTTTGTTGGTCTCAGGCGCGGCCAATGCCGGCGCCGCGTCCTTGGGCTCGACCCTGGCGCCGGCCTGCAGCTGGAACTGGCCTTCCACAACGACGCGCTCGCCGCCGGCAAGTCCGGCCAGAACCACGCTACGGTTGTCTGCCACAGGCCCGAGCGTCACTTCCCTCTGCTCGGCGATATTTTTTGATGTGACGACATACACGAAAGAGTGTTGCGCGCCAGCCTGGATAGCGGTCGACGGCACCGATACGGCATCCGGCAAATCGTTCAGCATCACCCGCACCTCGGCGAACGTCCCGGGCCACAGTTTTTCCTGCGCGTTCTTGAAAACCGCCTTGCAGCGGATAGTGCCGGTGGCGGCATCGACCTGGCTGTCGATCAGCGTCAGCTCGCCCTGGTCCAGCACCTCTTTGCGGTCTTCCGCCAGCGCCAGCACACGCAAGGCTGCACGTCCCTGCTGCTGGCGCAACACAGGCAGCAAAACCTGGGGCAGGGAGAACACCATGGCGATCGGCTGTATCTGGCTGACCACCACCAAGCCGTTGGCGTCGCTGGCGTGGACCAGATTGCCGGCATCCACCAGCCTGGCGCCCAGGCGGCCGTCGATAGGCGTGCGGATCGTGGTGTAGCCAAGCTGCAGACTAGCCATGTCGATCTGCGCCTGGTCGCCGTCAAGGGTCGCCCGCAGCTGCTCCACAAGCGCACGCGTGGTGTCGAGAACCTGCATCGTGCCGGATTCGCGCTGCGCCAGATATTCGTAGCGCTGCAGGTCATGCCTGGTATTTGCTAGCTGGGCGCTGTCCTTCTGCTTTTGAGCCTGGGCAGCGCGCAGTTGCACTTCGAAAGGCTGGCGGTCGAGTTCAACCAGGATATCTCCGCGTTTGACGTTCGCGCCTTCCTGGAACAACACTTTGCTGATCTGGGCGTCGACCCGCGCATGCACTGTCACGGTATTGAGGGCCTGGACCGTGGCGGCGCTGTCCAGATAATTCTGCACGTTGCCGCGCTCTGCCAGCACAGTCCTGACTGCAACGGCCTTTTCAGCATCACTGCCTTTCTTGGCAACCTGGCCAAACAAGCCGGACTGGACGGCGGCGATGCACAGGCCGACGGCACCAATTATTACAACGACCAGCCACCGTGATTTTGCCAATTTCATGCTGTATCTTTTTGATATGGGAGATGGGCGCTTTGCAAGGCCGGCGTATCCGAAAGCATGCAAAAGCTGCTGTATTCACAACATACGTTCAGGCCACACGCGGGCACGCGGACAACTCTACGCGATAGCGAAGCTATCAGGCAATACTTAGCCAAAACTTAGCGCATGGAATCCGTTGCGGCATGGCTGCACGCCACGTCGTAGGAGTCCGTCGCGACAGGCTCATTTCGATTGCGGACAATAGTTAGCCGATTAGCCCCTGTCCTTCTCGATACCATATTTTTCCTCAAAATCACGCGACTTTTTGTATTCGACGAATCTCAATAGTCCAGCAATGATAAAAGCCACTGCAATTGCACAAAATAAGATCAGCATACCAACGTAATTGAACTCCACTAGCCAAGCTGTTCGATATGTCACCAGTCCTTCGCCCGAACCAACTTTGGCAATGCCGATTGCGATCATGGCCGCTAAGCCACCAAGAGAAGCCATTCCCATGATCACAAAACCAAAGATCATCCAGCGAGACATAAACGGCTTTTTCGATTCGTTCATTCAGATATTCCGTGCTGGAAAATTGGTGGCGTATGCAGCTATGAAAAAACAACAAAGGCAGCATTATATTGGTCGTATGCGCGAAGGTCCGGAAATGGCGCCGAGTGCGGCCAAGCAAGCGATTTAGCGAAGCCACGCAAAAAATTTGTTTTGGTTAATCTTATAGTTGATAATTGTAGCCATGAACGATATCCAAAACCGCCCCCCACTTCCTGATCGGCTCTCAGTCGATCCTCGTAGCCCTTACTATAATGCCGCCATATTTGAACATGATGTTGGTATTAAACTTAACGATAAAGAGCGCTTCGAAGTTGAGGAATATTGCATCAGCGAGGGATGGATTAAAATCCCGGCCGGAAAGGCGCTAGATCGGAAGGGCAACCCCTTAATGACTAAAGTAAAAGGCACGGTCGAACCTTTCTATCGATAGGTGCTGTTCTTTGATTAGCATTTCTTAATTTCTTTGATTGTCTGCAAGGCCGTGTGCGCTAACATTTTTTTCGATGGCGATTACACGTCCGCTTTTGGCCGGAAATGGCCTTTCAAGTCAGGCCACCACCGATTCAAAACGGTCACAGCCGTTTCCTGAAATCTGACACCCCAACGGGTAGCTGCTTCCGCTTTGTCTGCTTCCATTCCAAAAAAGCCATCTGACAGGAGTCATCACATCGGTAGAATGAGAATAGAAAATTTTTAGCAGCGAGTGATGCGCCGCTCAGACTTCCGGCTCATCCGTCGCGAACAATTCCAACTCCCGCGCAAACCAGAAACAGGCATAGGAAATCAATGCAACGCCAATGGCAATCACATAAGCCAGCCGCTTACCATGCCAGAGGCTCATCAGCCATTGATTGAAACCGGCGATCAGCCTGCCCGAGGTGCCGCCATACATTTCCATGTCGCGCACATAGGCCTTCGACTCACCCGCAGCATAGGCGACCCCGTCCACCACTTGATAGCCGAGTCCGTGGTTGCCGCCGTCGGCCGCATGGTAGTAGACCAGGCCGGCGCTCAGCAAGCCGATCAGCAAGACCAGCACGCTGGCGCGATAAAGATAGCGCTGCAGTTTCGCGTTCTTGCTGTCCATGTTTTCCACGCTATCTACGATCTATTGAGAATTTCATAAACGCGACAAAAACGCAATCTGGCTTTCGTCGTGCTTAACACACGCAGCTAACTGGGGTGGGGGTGCATGCCTCTTCATCCGAAAACAAAGCCATGAGATGCGCTCTGTCTTTCTCCGAATCCGTCATGTGGAGTCAGAGTGAAGTTTCGCGATAAGGCGCCGCGAAAGTTCACTCTGACCCCAGATGACTCTGTCCATTTCCTTTGACAATGTCATCACTAATGAAACTCTCATTAGTCTATCTTCGTACTGCGAAACGGAAACGCCTGCTGCCTGATAAAGCCATCCGGCATGTAATCCCCCACTACGCCGTATTTCTCCGGGAAGGCCTTCTTGGCCTTGACCGCAGTGCCGAGGAAATAATCGATGAAGGCAAAGTGCGCCGCATAGTTCTTGTCGATCGCTTCGTCTTCCGAGGAGTGATGCCAGTGATGGAAATCCGGGGTGACGAAGATGTAGCGCAGCGGGCCCCATGGCAGGTGCACGTTGGAGTGATTGAACACGGCCTGGAAGCCGACGATGATGATGTAGGCGTTGACCACCGACTTGTCGAAGCCGAGCACGAACAGCGGACCCAGCACCAGCACACGGGTGCAGATCAGTTCCAGGATGTGCTGGCGCGAGCCGGCCAGCCAGTCCATGGTCTTGACGCTGTGGTGGACCGAGTGGAAGCGCCACAGCAAAGGCACTTCGTGATAGGCGCGGTGGGCGCCGTATTCCATCAGGTCGGCCACCAGCATGCACAGCAGCAGCTGCGGGATGAAGCTGATGGCGGCCACGGTGTTCTGGAAATCGGCGTGCACCATCCAGCCGAACACGCGGTGGATCATGACGTTGACCACCAGCAGCGCCAGGCCGATGATGAAATGGTTGACCGCGAAATGCACCAGGTCGGTCTGCCATTCGAAGCGGAAGATGGCTTGCTTGCGGTACAGCGGGAACATCTTTTCGATCAGCACGAAGATCAGGGTCGAGCCGAGCAGGTCGATGATGAACCAGTCGAGGCCGATGTACGGCGTGTGATCGGGGAAATCGCCGACCACGACCTTGGAGCCGCCCCAGGCCACTGCCGCCAACACCATCAGCAGCGCGGAAAAATTCAGCGAGCGCTGGCGGCCGAACAGGATGTTGGCCAGCGACAGCACGCCGGCGATCAGCAGCGCGCCGAACAGGATCTGGCGCATCAGGCTGACCGAATACACATGGCGCAGCTCGGGCGTGGTCAGGTATTGCGGATAATGGAAGGCCAGCACGCCGAGCAGGCTGAGGAAACCCAGGCTGAGCGCAATCACGCTGGTGATCAGGCCGGTGCCGGGCTGCAGTTCGCCGCTCTGCTGCAGGATGCTGGCGGTGTCCTCCACCATGGTGGTGGTCAGGCTGCCGATTTTGGAAGACTTGGCGCGGGCTGTGGAGTTCGACGTCGGATCCTGGTCAGGCATGTGCGTCTCGATATGAAAATGGAAAGAAGAGGGAGTATAGCAACGCCCTTGACGTTGTCAGTTGCCAAATCGCAACACCCGGGATAAATATCACGCCTGCCTTGGGGGATAGATAGCGGTGGAATCTGATGCGGCGCATGCCGGCTTATGCGGAAAACCGGATCGGCCCGTTCACAGGCCAATCCGGCGGCGGGCGATCAGCCCGGTACTTTGCCTTCTACGCCTTGCACGTAGAACTTGATGCCATGCAGGAAGCCATCGTCGGCGACCGCATCCTTGGCGACCTGCTCCTTGCCGGTATTATCGACCACAGGGCCTTTCCAGATCGGCGCGCTGCCGTCGACGATGGCTTTCTTGCGCTCGGCCACCAGCGCCTTGACGTCGGCCGGCAGGTCGGCATTGAAGGCGCCGAGATCAATGCCGTCGTCTTTCAGGCCGATCCAGCTGGTGCTGGTTTTCCAGCTGCCGTCCAGCACTTCGCCGACGCGCTTGGTGTAGTACACGCCCCAGTTGATCATCGATGCCGCCTGGTGCGCTTTCGGGCCGAAGCTGGTCATGTCGCTATCCCAGCCGAAGGCGGCCACGCCTTTTTCCTGGGCGGTCTGGACCACGGCGGCGGAGTCGGTGTTCTGCATCAGGACGTCGACGCCCTGGCCGATCAGCGTGGTGGCGGCTTCACGCTCCTTGCCCGGATCGAACCATTTGTTGACCCACACCACGCGGGTGGTGGCTTTCGGATTGACCGAGCGCGCGCCGATGGTGAAGGCGTCGATGTTGCGGATCACTTCAGGAATCGGCACCGAAGCCACCACGCCCAGCTTGCCCGACTTGCTGATCTTACCAGCGACGACACCCGCGAGATAAGCGCCCTCGTAGGTGCGGACATCGTATTGCGCCAGGTTGTCGGCGGTCTTGAAGCCGGTGGCGTGCTCGAATTTGACGTCAGGGAATTCCTTGGCCACTTTCAGCATAGCTTCCATGTAGCCGAAGCTGGTGCCGAAGATCAGCTTGTTGCCATCTACCGCCAGCTGGCGAAACACGCGCTCTGCATCGGCCGCCGATTCCGGCACGTTCTCGACGAAGCTGGTCTTCACCTTGTCGCCGAATTTCTCGTCGACCGCCTTGCGGCCCTTGTCATGGGCAAAGGTCCAGCCGGCGTCGCCGACCGGGCCGATATACACGAACGCCACTTTCAGCGGTTCGGCCTTGGCCGGCGCCGGCGCGGATGCCGGTGCGGCAGCAGGCGCCGCCGCGTCCTCTTTCTTGCCGCAGCCGATGAGTGTGGCGGCGGTCAGTGCGGCCAGCATGGCCAGCGATGCCCTGCGTGATATCTTCATTACTTATCTCCCTCTGTGTTGATGGTTGGTCGGCCTGCTATCTAATTTGCTTTGTTCAGCTGGCGTCCGGCTTGAACGGCTTGCCCAGCGATGCCGGCATGTTGAGCCGGATCCAGTCGGGGTTGCGCGAGATCAGCGCCAGCACCACGATAGTCGCCACGTAGGGCGCCATCGACAATACCTGCGACGGAATATTCACTCCCATGCCTTGCAGGTAAAACTGCAGTATCGTGACGCCGCCGAACAGCAGCGCGCCGAGCAGCACCCGCAGCGGCCGCCAAGTGGCAAACGCGGTCAGCGCCAGCGCGATCCAGCCGCGTCCGGACACCAGGCCCTCGACCCACATCGGCGTATACACTAGCGACAAATAAGCGCCGGCCAGGCCACAGCAGGCGCCGCCGAACAGCAAGGCGGCGAAGCGTATCCAGCGCACCGGGTAGCCCAGCGCATGCGCCGATTCCGGCGATTCGCCGATGGCGCGCAGGATCAGGCCGGCGCGGGTGCGATAGATGAACCAGGCGATGACGCCGCACAGCAGCAGCGCCAGGTAACTCATCCAGTGCTGCTGGAACAGTGCCGGGCCGAGGAAGGGAATATCCTTCAGAAATGGAATGCCGCGCGCCTGCGCCGGCAAGCCCAGTCCGACCAGGCTCTGGCCGAGGAACGCCGACAATCCGGCGCCAAAGATCGACAAGGCCAGCCCGGTCGCCACCTGGTTGGTGGCCAGCACCAGCGCCAGCCAGGAAAACAGCGCCGCCATGAGGACACCACTGAGGGCGCCGGCGAGGAAGCCGAGCATCGGGTTATGGGTGGTGTAGCCAACCGCGAAGCCGGCGATGGCGGCCACCAGCATCATGCCTTCCGCGCCGAGGTTGAGGACACCGGCGCGTTCGTTGATCAGCAGGCCGAGCGCCGCCAGTAGCAAGGGCGTGCCGGCGTTGATCGAAGCCGCGATAAGTGAGGCGAATTGTTCCATCTCAGATCCTCACTTTCCGGCGCAGGCGGTAATTGATCAGGGTATCGCTGGCCAGCAGCAAAAACAGCAGCATGCCCTGGAACACGCCGGTGATAGCCGACGGCAGGCCCAGCCGCGATTGCGCCAGTTCACCGCCCAGGTAGAGCAGCGACATTACCAGTCCGCCCAGCACCGCGCCGACCGGATGCAAACGGCCGATGAAAGCGACGATGATGGCGGCGAAACCATAGCCAGGCGAGACTGAAGGCAGCAGTTGGCCGATCGGCCCGGCGATTTCAAAGGCGCCGGCCAGGCCAGCAAAGCCGCCGGAAATCAGCAGCGAGACCCACAGAGCGCTGCGGCTGGAAAAGCCGGCATAGCGCGCCGCGTGCGGCGCAACGCCGCCGACCATCAGCGAAAAGCCGCGGAAGCTGCGTGTCATGAACACCGTCATCAGCACCGCCAGCAACAGCGTGACGGCGAAGCCGATATGCAGGCGCGTGCCGCTTAACAGCATCGGCAGCATGAATTCACTGGAAAACACTTGCGATTGCGGGAAGTTCATGCCGTTGGGGTCTTTCAGCGGACCGTTCACCGCATACATCAGCAACAGCTGAGCGACATAAGTCAGCATCAGCGACACCAGGATTTCGTTGGCGTTGAAACGATCGCGCAGCAGCGCCGTGATGCTGGCCCAGAAGGCGCCGCCGACGATGCCGGCGAGGACCATCAGCAACAGGCCGAGGCTGCCTGGAATCGCATGATTCGGCACATCGAGGAACACCAGCATGGCGCCGGAAAACAGCGCGCCGACGGTAAACTGGCCTTCGGCGCCGATGTTCCAGATATTGGCGCGGAAGCATACCGCCAGACCCAGCGCGCAGAGTATCAGCGGCACCGATTTCAGCAGCAGCTCGCTGATGGCGCGCTTGCCGTTGAAGGGATCGATCAGGAATACTTTGAGGCCAGCGAGCGGATCCTTGCCCAGCGCGATAAACAATAGCGCGCCCAGCAGCATGGTCAGCACGATCGCGATCAGCGGCGAGCAGTAGGTCATGGCGCGCGAAGGCGTGCCGCGCAGTTCCAGCTTCCAAGGCCACAGATTATGCATGGGCGGCCTCTGCTGCATCCTGCCACAGGCCGCTCATCCACAAGCCGACCTGCTCGCGCGTGGCTTGTTCGATGGCGATAGAGGGCGACAGCCGGCCCTTGGCGATCACGTGCAGGCGATCGCACAGCGCGAACAGCTCATCGAGTTCTTCGGAAATAATCAGCACTGCGCAGCCTTCCTGTTTCAAAGCGAGAATTTCGGCGTGGATCTGGGCGGCGGCGCCAACGTCCACACCCCAGGTCGGCTGGGCGACGATGAAGACGCTCGGCTTGCGCTCCAGCTCGCGGCCGACGATGAATTTTTGCAGGTTGCCGCCGGACAGGCTCTTGGCCAGCGCCCCCGGGCCGCTGGCCTTGACCTTGAAGCGTTCGATGATGGAGGCCGCGCTCTTGCGCGCATAGGCAAAATCGATCATGCCGCGTTTGACGTAGGGTGGCTTCTGGTGCGACAGCAGCATGTTGGACGCCAGGTCCAGGGTCGGCACGGCGCCGCGCCCGAGCCGCTCTTCCGGCACCAGCCCGAGTCCGAGCGCGCGGCGCGGGTTGGGCGCCAGCTGCCCGGCGGCGCGGCCGACCAGCATCACCATATTCGGCGCGGCGCGCCGGTCTTCGCCGGAGAGCGCCGCCAGCAACTCTTGCTGGCCGTTGCCGGAAACGCCGGCGATGCCGACGATTTCACCGGCGCGCACCTCGCATTCGATATCCGTGAGTTCGGTGGCGAACAGGTGCGCCTTCGGCAGGCACAGGCGGTTGATGTGCAGCTTGCGCTCGCTGCGCATGGAGTCGGGATTGCGTTCGCGCTGCAGGCGCACCAGTTCGTCGCCGATCATCATGCGCGACAGGCCGGCGCTGGTTTCCTGGCGCGGATCGCAGATACCCGTGACCCTGCCGCCGCGCATCACGGTGGCGCTATGGCAGAGCGCGCGGATCTCATCCAGCTTGTGGCTGATGTAGAGGATGCTGCAGCCTTCGGCGGCCAGCTTGCGCAGGGTGACGAACAGCTTGTCGACCGCCTGCGGCGTCAGCACCGAGGTCGGCTCATCCAGGATCAGCAGTTGCGGATTGGTCAACAGGGCGCGGACGATTTCCACGCGCTGGCGCTCGCCCACCGAAAGGGTATGCACGTGGCGGTGCGGCTCCAGCTCCAGCCCGTACTTGTCGCCGGTCTGGCGGATCTGCGCCACCAGCTCCGGCATGCTGACATCGGAAGCCAGCCCGAGTGCGATGTTTTCCGCGACGGTGAGGGTATCGAACAGGGAGAAATGCTGGAACACCATGGCGATGCCGAGCTGGCGCGCGACGTGCGGATTGGCGATGTGCGCCAGTGCGCCGTTCCAGAAGATTTCGCCGGCGTCCGGCTTGACCGTGCCGAAAATGATTTTCATCAGGGTAGACTTGCCGGCGCCGTTCTCACCCAGCACGGCATGGATTTCACCAGGCGCGACCGAGAGATTGATATCGTCGTTGGCCAGCACGCCCGGATAGGCTTTGCGGATATGGGCGATTTGCAGACGCGGTATGGTTGAAGTCACTTCTTCTGCCTGTGTCAATGAAAGACCGTTGCAAAATGAATCCAGCACGATTGCGCTTGCCGGTCGCGACGCACCGGACCGCGAAACAAGCAACATGCTACATCACTCAGCTGCTTATCGGCGAATTGCATTGCAATCTTTTGCCGACATAAAGCTACTGCAAAAGCAAACTGCATGCCAGTCTGTCGCCGCTTGCTTCAGGCGCGTCTGGCGCGATTCCTGCGTAAGCCAGCCGGGCCCGCCCCATGCCTGGCGGCGCCGATTTGCGGTAGCATGACGGCAGACTGGTAACCACAAAATGAAAACAGAGCGCATGAAAAAAAAGTCCGGCGACGCCGCTCCCGCTACAACCAGGCCCGCCTCGACGCGGGGCAGCGGCGTGGTCGATCAAAAAATCTACGATTCGGTGCTGAAGGCGGTCATGAGCCAGCGCCTGCCGCCGGGCACCAAGCTGACCGAAGCCAGCCTGTGCGAACTGTTCGCGGTCAGCCGCACCATCGTGCGCAAGGCCATCCAGCGCCTGGCGCACGACCATATCCTGGAATTGCGGCCGAACCGCGGCGCCATCATTGCGCAGCCGACGCCACAGGAGACGCGTGAGATTTTCGCGGCGCGGCGCGCCATCGAAGCCATCATCGTGCCGCTGGCGGCGCAGCATGCAACGCGCGCCCAGATCGCCCGGCTGCGCCAAATCGTCAAAGAAGAACATGCGTCCTTTCATAGCGGCGACCACGCCAAGTGGATACGCCTCGGCGGCGAATTCCACATCCTGTTATCCGAGACAGCCGGCAATCCGGTACTGACCCGCTTCCTGCGCGAACTGGTCTCGCGCTGCTCGCTCATCATCGCCCTATACCAGGCGCCCAACAAGACTGCCTGTCCCAACCACGAGCATGAACACCTGATCGACGCCATCGCCGCCGGCGAGGTCGAAGCGGCGATCCGCATGATGGACCAGCATCTGCTCGACATCGAACAAGCCCTCCGTCTCAGCGACGACGAACACGAAGTCAACCTGGCTGAAATCCTCGACCTGGCCTAGGGCAGCGTGTTTTCCAGGGCTATCTTAGGACACATTCGCGCCTCGGCCAGCTGTCATAAAGTGTATACAAGTTATTTCAAAATGTCGCCATTTTGGCGCGCCGGCGCGCACTAATCCGGTTCTTGCAACACTTTCGCCAGCCCTGTTTTGGCGCACCCCTCCCCAATAGAAGGCGTTATTTTTTGCCAGATGCAGCTGCTTGTGCGGCAACTGGACTTATCACTCCTGCAATTTGTTTACGTTCAAATTTCGCTTTCCCGTATGTATACAATATATTTTCGATACAAATCGTAATACCGATTTCTCCATTCTTCCTGCCGGGAAAAATTCTGGCACGGTCTTTGCGTTGAGTGAATCCGTTCTGGTCCGGCACGCGCATTTTCAAACGCCGGCCTGCACGCAGCACACATAACTAAAACAAGTAAATCCGGTTTATCAACGTCGATCACTGAGGGATGGAAAATGGGAAAAAAAGCGAGGGCACGCGCCCGCCTGCGTTGCGCAGGGAAGATGGTGCTGACATTAGGAGTCGCCTTGCCGCTCGGCGCGGCGCTGGCGCAGACGGCAGGCACTGCGGCGCCCGCAGCCTCTAGCCCGGCGGCGCAGGACGGTTCCTCATTGCAGCTGGAAACCATGACTGTCACTGCGCAGCGCAAGGTCGAAAAGATCAAGGACGTGCCGATCTCGGTGACCCTGCTCAAGGGCGAGACCCTCGACGTGCTCAACTCCGGCGGCCAGGATATCCGCGTGCTGGCGGCCAAGGTGCCGAGCCTGAATATCGAATCGTCGAACGGCCGCACCTTCCCGCGCTTCTATATCCGCGGCTACGGCAATACCGACTTCTCTACCTTCGCCTCGCAGCCGGTATCCCTGATATTCGATGACGTGGTACAGGAAAACGCTGCCCTCAAAGGCTTCCCGATGTTCGACCTGGCCGGAGTGGAAGTGCTGCGTGGCCCGCAGGGCACACTGTTCGGCCGCAACACGCCGGCCGGCGTGGTCAAGTTCGATTCGGCCAAACCGAACCTGGACAAGGTCTCCGGCTACTACAGCGTCTCCGACGGCACCCACAATACCGCCAATGTCGAAGCAGCGGTCAACGTGCCATTGAGCGACCAATGGGCGATGCGCTTTTCGACGCTGGTCGAACATCGCGACAACTGGGTCAAGAATGACGGCGGCGGCACCCCCAACCTGGAAGGCTACGACGAACGCGCCGGCCGCCTGCAATTCCTGTACAAGCCGGACGGCACCTTCAACGCCCTGTTCAACATCCACTCGCGCGCCACTACCGGCAGCGCCCGCTTGTTCCGCGCCAATATCCTGGAGAAAGGTTCGGACGGCTTCGTCGCCGGCTTCAGTCCTTCGCAGGTCACCTTCAACGGCTTGAACACCCAGTCCCTGCATACCACCGGCGGCAGCGCCCGGCTGAGCTGGAACCTGGACCAGGTCAAGCTGTACTCGATCACCGGTTATGAAACCATTTCCAGCTATTTCAGCCGCGGCGACATCGACGGCGGCACGCCGACCGGCCCCGGCTTCATTCCATTCCAGGTGCAGACCGGCGGCGGCGTGGCCGATCACAAACAGTTTTCTCAGGAGTTCCGGGTCGAGTCGAAAAACGAAGGACCGCTCAACTGGCAGAGCGGCTTGTACTACTTCTACGAAGATGTAGCAGGCAACAGTTCCAACTTCGACAGCACCACCCAGCTGCAAACCAGCTATCTGCAAAACCGCCAGAAAAACACCGCGTACGCCGCATTCGGCTCGCTCACCTATGACGTCAACGACAGGTTGAAGCTGCGCGGCGGCTTGCGCTATACCGAAGACAAGAAGGATTTTTCCAATGAAGTCGCCAACAACGTGACGTTTACCGGCCCAAGCTCGATCAGCGAAAGCAAATCGAAGGTGAGCTGGGACCTCAGCGCCAACTATGCCTTGACCCAGGACGTCAGCACTTATGCAAGGGTAGCCACCGGCTTCCGCGCGCCGAGTATCGCGGCGCCATCCTCCTCGGTGCCGATCACGGTAGCCAACGCGGAAACCATCACTTCCTATGAAGCAGGGATCAAGGCCGACCTCTTCAACCGCCGTGCCCGCGCCAACTTCAGCATCTACAGTTTCGACGTCAAGAACCAGCAGCTGACGGCAGTCGGCGGCAATTCCAACTCGATCATGCTGGTGAACGCGGCAAAGACGGTGGGCCGCGGCGCCGAGCTGGATCTTGAGGCTAACCTGACCGAGCGCCTGCGCGTTACCGCAGGCGGCAGCTACAACTACACGCAGATTCGCGATCCCAACCTGCTGGTGGCCGGCTGCGCTTCCTGCACCGTGCTCAACACCCAGGTGCGGCCGGGCTTGTATTCGATCGACGGCAATCCCTTGCCGCAAGCGCCGAAATGGATCGCTAACGTGACGGCGCGCTACGGCATCCCGATGGGCAACAACGACGAACTGTTCTTCTATACCGACTGGGCCTACCGCAGCAAGATCAATTTCTTCCTGTACAACTCGACCGAGTTCACCGGCAAACCTTTGCTGGAAGGCGGCTTGCGCGTGGGTTACAAGTGGGATGGCGACAAATATGAAGTCGCAGCGTTCGCCCGCAATATCACCAACAAGATCGTGGCGGTCGGCGGCATCGACTTCGACAATCGAACTGCGTTCATCAATGAACCGCGCATGTTCGGCGTGCAGTTCCGCTCTAACTTCTGAATACGGCAACAAGTAAGATTTGGAAGACATTCGTTAGGTCACGCCGTCATCCCCGCGAACGCGGAGATCCAGGTTGCAGAGTATGGCGACTAACATGGATTCCCGCGTTCGCGGGAACGACTCGGGCGCGTAGCTGGGGTCGTCTAGACGGTATCTACCAACTGCCTTTTTTCTCTGATTTTTATTCAAGGCGAATTATGAAATCGAAGTTCATGCAGCGCCAGCTGCTGTCGGCCCTGTTCATGCTGGGCGTTGCCGTAACTGCCCAGGCCGAAGGCAAGCGCAAGGTGATCATCGACGACGACATCGGCGGCCCGCGCGCGGCGCAGCTGATGGCGATCCAGTCGCCGGATGTGGAAGTGCTGGGGATTACCATCGTCAGCGGCTCGACCTGGCGCGATGAAAATATCGCGCATGCGCTGCGCACCCTGGAAGTGATCGGCCGCAGCGATATCCCGGTGATTCCCGGCTCGGTTTTTCCATTGCTGAACACGCAGGAAACCACGCGCCGCTGGGAAGCCCTGTATGGCAAACTGGTGTACAAGGGCGCCTGGATGGATGAGAAATGGCCGGACGGCACCATCCAGAGCCAGCCCAACTACCACGCCCACGATTTCGTGCCGCAACTGCCGGAAGGCATGCCGCATACCAAGCCGTCGGCTGAAATCGCCGCCAATTTCATGATCAGGAAGGTCCATGAATTCCCGGGTCAGGTAACGATCCTGGCGACCGGGCCGATGACCAATGTGGCGCTGGCGATCAGCCTCGATCCCAGCTTTGCCGCCACTGCCAAGGAAATCGTCTACATGGGCGGCAGCCTGAATCCGCACCAGATGCTGTCATCCAAATCGGCCGAGCAGTTTGCGCGCGAATACATCAACACGCCACGCCTGGAATTCAATTTCCGCTGGGATCCGGAAGCCGCCAAGATCGCCTTGCGCGCGCCATGGAAGCATATCGTGATGGTGCCGGCCGATCCGTCAACGGCGACCGAGCTGAGCGCCAGGCTGCTGAACGACATGACCAGGTCCGGCACGCCGCTGGCGCAAATGGTGAAGAAGGTCACCGAGACCGGCTTCCCGCTTTGGGATGAACTGGCCACCGCGGTCTGGCTGGATCCGGCGCTGATCAGCAAGTCCGACCAGTTGTATGTCAGCATCGATACCGACTTCGGCGCCGGCTACGGCAATACCTTGTCCTGGCCCGCCGCTTACGCACCGCCAGGCCTGATCGCCAGTCCGACCACGGTGGTGCGCGAAGTCAACGTGCCGGCTTTCGAAAAGCTGATGATCAAGCTGATGAACCTGCCGACGCCGCCGGCGCCGACAACAACTGCCCCATAAGCGGAGCGCAGCCGCCATGCTTGCCTGGACCAGGAACATCCTGAACGCAAGCCTGCCGGCCCTGGCAGTAACGCTAGCGTTACTGCTGCCCGCGCAAGCGGCACATGCGGCAGCAGCCGAGCAAGTCATCGTCGATACCGACATCGGCGACGATATCGACGATGCGTTTGCCGTGGCGTTGCTTCTCAACAGTCCCGGATTCGAGATCCTGGGTTTTACTACAGCCTGGGGCGATACCGGATTGCGCGCGCAGCTGCTGGAACGTCTGCTGCGCGAAACCGGCCACGGCGAGATTCCAGTGGCGCGAGGTATCGCCACCACCAGCATGACCCCTTTCACCCAGGCGCGCTGGGCGCAGCGCGGCAGCTCGCCGGCGCAGGCGCCGCCGGCAGTAGACTTCCTGCTGCAGCAGATCCGCCTGCATCCGGGTCAGATCACTTTGATCGCCCTGGGTCCCTTGACCAATATCGGCGCGGCGATCACGCGCGATCCGGCGACCTTTCGCCAACTCAAACGCGTGGTGCTGATGGGTGGATCGGTCCGGGCCGGTTACAGGAAATCCGAATACGTTGCGCCGCGTCCGCCAGACAAGGAATACAACATCGCGGCCGACATTCCTGCCGCGCAAAAACTGTTTACCTCAGGTGCGCCTATCGTGATGATGCCGCTCGATTCCACTCAGGTCAGGCTGGACGAAGCCGAACGCAACGCCTTGTTCGGGCATGGCTCGCCGCTGACCGATGCGCTGACGCTGCTTTACCACCAATGGACCGACAGTTATCAGCCATGGGCCAGCAATACGCCGACGCTGTTCGACGTAGTGCCGGTCGCCTACCTCGCCGACCGGCGTATCTGCCCGACCACGGCCATGCATATCGTGGTGGATCGGGAGGGCTACACCAGGGAGGAGGCAGGCGCCGCCAACGCCGAAGTCTGTCTGGCGCCCGACAAGCCGCTGTTCTTCGACTTGTTCATGCAGCGCCTGTTGCAGTAATCCTGCCGCCGCTAGTGTCGTGTCATGCCTTCGCTGTCGGTATATCGCGCCGGCCTTGGCCCGTAGCGCTAGGCGTGTCGAGGAGACATAGCGGGGCTATGGCGACGAGGCGCAACGACGCGATACGGGTCAAGGACAAGCGAGATGCCGACAGCGGAGACATGACACGACACTGTGGTTACTGGGCCGTCTTGTCCGATGGATAAAGCAGGGAATCGCGCAGCAGGTATCCCATGGGCATGCCCATGTTGATCTTCTTCGATCCGTGCGGCTGGGTGAACCAGAAACTGTAGATCTTCTGGAAATCGCCCTCGTTGATCATGCGCACCATCTCCTTGTCGACCAGCTGCTTGAAGGCTGGATCGTCCTTGCGGAACATCAGGGAATACTGCTCGATCGAGAGCGGATCGCCCAGCACGGTGAAGTCGGACGGCGTCTTGGCGGTGGCGCGCAAGCTGTACAGCAGCACATCGTCCATGGCGTAGGCATCGGCCTTGCCCTGCTCGACGAAGCTGAACGATTCGGCATCGTCCTTGGCTTCCACTACCTTGATATTCAGCGAGCGTACATTGCTGCGGTCGTTGACCAGGTCGATGGTGGTGGTGCTCTTGGTGATGACGATAGTCTTGCCGCGCAGGTCCGACCAGTTCTTGATGTCGCTGCCCTTCTTGACGATCATGCGCACGCTGGAAAAGAAGTTCGGCACGGTGAAGCCGACGCGTGTGCGGCGTTCGGCGTTATTGGTGGTGGAACCGCATTCCATGTCGGTCTTGCCCTCGATGATGCTGGAAAAGCGCGTGGTCGAATCGACCGGCACATAGGCCACCTTGAGGTTCGGCAGCTTCAGTTCGCGCTTCACCGCATCGGCGATCTTCAGGCACATGTCAATCGAATAACCGACGATCTGCTTGTTTTCATCGGTGTAGGAAAACGGTGCGGTTTCGCGATAGGCGAAGGTGATGGTCTGGCTGTCGCGGATCTTGCTAAGGGTGTCGCCGGCGCTGGCGGCTAGTGGTGTCAGAATACATAAGAAGGTCAAACCATGCTTGATCACACCACGCATACAGAAAACTCCGATAAGTCGCAAACGGCCGCCAGAGGCGGCCGGACAATTGATTGAGGGTGTTCATTTCCTCGCGACAATATAGCAGTACTTGATGCGCTTGCGGAGGCTGTTACAAATTGGATACATGATTTTACATGTGATTTTTACATGCGCTTTTTACATGTGATCAAAGCGCCAATTGCAGCCGCCGCTTGTGCTGCCGTGCCTTACGATTTGGCGGAATAGAAACGATAGACCGCCTGGTAAGGCACACGCGTCTGCTGGCCCAGCCGGGCCTGGTCGCAGCCGTCCGCCGGCGCCGCGCCGCCCAGGGTCTGCAGGCGCTGGATGCTTTGCGTCTGGCTGAAGATGCCGCTGCCGGAAGTGGATTTTGCACTCAGCAGCAGCCACGCGATGGCGTCCGCATCTGGCGCCTTGCTCTGCGCCTGGACGGCGCCGACTACCTTGCTGCCGTCATTCGATTCCCAGGTCGGGCCGGCGTAGTGCTTGCCGATCTTGTTGTCGTGCAGATCATACAGCTCGGCTTGCGGCGCCACGAAATGCCATTCGAACTTCGATGCGTCCGCAGTCGCCGCCGCACATTGGTAGATTTGCACGCCGGTGGCCTTTGCCTCCAGCGTCAGCACCTGGGTTGATGCGACCTGCAGCTTGTCCGGCACCGTGATCGGCGCCAGCGCCGGGGTGCTCGCGCAGCCGGCAAGAAACGGCGCGCAGCCCGCCAGTAGCGCAGCGCTTAATACTTTTTTCAACATGTTGTTTTCTCCGCAATAAGGTTGGCACAGGCACATGGTTGCCTGAAAGCATCGCTATTGTAAGCGCTGCGCCCCTACTCCGCTGGCGCGGCCGGAGCCCTGGCCTTGAACCACGCCGCGGTAGCCGCATCGGCCGGGAAAAATGATTCGATCCGCAACTCATGCACGGTGACGTCATGCGGCGTGCCCATGGTGGCGATCGAGGTAAACAGGTTGAGCTCAACGCCGTCCTTGCGAATCGTCATCGGCAGGAAAGGCAGCACCCGTGTATCGAGGTTAGGCATCTGCGTCGCCGCCTTGATGCCAGGTAGCGCTACCAGCTGCTCCAGCAACGCGATGGCTTCGCTGCCGGGGCCGTCGCTCATGGCTTCGCGCTGGATCCAGTGCAGCAGGTCGGCGCTGACATCCTGCCAGTTGAGCAAGTGCTTGCGGATCGCCTGCGGGTCCAGCATCAGCTTGAGGACGTTGACGCCTTCGCGCGGCAGCGGCTGCGTTTCAGGCAGATCCAGCAGCCAGCGGATCATCATGGCGGCCGGGCCGTTGCTCATCACTAGGTTCCACAGCCGGTCCACCACCAGCGCCGGATACGGCGCCTGCTGCGCCAGCATGAAATCCAGCGCCTGCTTGACCGCGGCCAGTTCGGGATCGGACAATTTGCGCTCCTGGTAGGCTGGCGCGAAACCCGCCGCCAGCAGCATCACGTTGCGCTGGCGCAGCGGGATGTCGAGCGCCGTACCCAGCTTCAGGATCAGCTCCCGGCTCGGCTGCGAGCGGCCGCTCTCCAGGAAGCTGATGTGGCGCTGCGAGATATGGCTCTCGGCAGACAAGCGCAGCTGGCTATAGCCGCGCTTGTCGCGCCAGTAGCGCAATGCCGCTGCAAAGTCGTTGAAGTAGCGGTGCCGCGCGCCCTGCTCTGAACCGGCGCCGCTGTCCGGTTCCGCCACCATTTGTGCTGCACCCATGAGCTGCCTCCGAAGAATTATGCGCAGTGTAGCGCGCTATCCGCGGCTATGCCGGCACCGTCATCGCATCCAGGAAACCGGTGACGCTGCGGATGCGGCCGTCGGCCGCCACCACCGCGATGTCGGTGCCGTAGGCCACCGGCTCGGCACCGTCGGCGCCCAGAGTCCAGGAAAAGCGCACGACATCGTTGTGGCCGTCCTGCTTGCCGTGCAGGCGGAAGCGGAGGCCGGCGAACTGCTGCTGCACCGCGCCTATCATGGCGTCCAGGCCGTCGTGGCCGGCGCTGCGCGCCATCGGATCGAGATACACCGCATCTGGCGTAAACACCTTGGCGATCAGGGCGCGGCGGCGCACCGCATCGGCTTCGCTCCAGGCCGCGATGTAACGGCTGGCGATGGCATTGGCTTGATCGGCGATAGTGGCAGTGTGGTTGATGTCAGTCATGATCGTGCTCCTTCAAGGTTTCAGTGGTTTGGGGAGAATGCGTTGTCGTTGTCGACAGAAACATTCTCCGCCTGCCAGAGAGCACGGTCGATTACCTCCCAGGTAATCAAATCAAGGAGTGCCGGCTAGGGCTGGGTCAGCGTCCCGGCGGCCAGCGGCTTCATGACGCCCGCCATGGAAAACAGCGCCAGTTGCGCCGGCTCCGGCCCGGGTGTTTTCAGCAGCGCGGTGAGAGGAGCATCGCCGGCGCCTTGGCGCGCTGTGAAATGGCGGCCGCCATCGCTGCTGAACAACAGCGCGCCGCCCATGCCGCCCACCACCAGCTCCTGCGCGGACAGCCGGGCGACATCGGTCAGCGACTGCGTGGTGCCGGAGGCCACCGCCTGCCAGCTCTTGCCGTCGTCATTGCTGCGGACGATGTGGCCGCGCATGCCGGCCGCCACCACGCTGCTCTGGCCATTATCGGAAAACGCCAGCGCGCTCCACAGCGAGCCCTTGGCGCCGCTGTCGATCACGTCCCAATGCTTGCCGCCGTCTTCCGAGCGGAATACCGTACCGGCTTCCGCCATGACCAATAGCGTGCCGCTCGGCGTGGGGAGGATGCGGTACAGGTGGCGGTCGGCGGCATCGCCGCTGGCCAGTTTCAGCTCGCTCCAGCTGGCGCCGCCGTCGCTGCTGCTCAAGGCCATGCCGAACAAACCCACGGCGATGCCGTTGCTGGCGTCGCCGAACCAGATCGACAGGATCGGCTGTTCCTGGCCGTACTGCTGGCGCAGCAGTTGCCAGTTTTCGCCGCCGTCGGTGGTTTTCAGGACCACGCCGTCATGGCCTGCGGCCCAGCCGGTATTACGGTCGATGAAGCACACCGTGGTCAGCATGGTGCGGGTCGGTACGCTGCGCGCCTGGCGGTATGTGCTGCCATCGTCGGACAGCAGGATGACGCCGTGCTCGCCTACCGCCACTATCCTGCTGCCCGCTCCTAAGCCGGCGGTGGCGGCAGCCAGCAAAGGACTGCTGCTCGCCTGCGGACGGATTAGGGCGGGCCGCCTGGTCGGCCAGTCGGATGCGGCCTGGTCAGCCGCACGTGTACTCGGGCTAAGCACCGCCAGTGTGAATAAACCGGCCATCAGCAAGCCGCCCAAACGGACTGTCTTTTGATATGGAACTGTTGACGCTGCAAACATGGATATCCTCAATGAGCCGCATAAGACGGTGTGCGCAGCATGCCGGCGCGGCGCGGGAACAGGCCCTCCAGCACCACGGCGAAGGCCGGCAGCAAGGTCACCGCCATCACCATGTTGACCAGGAACATGAAGGTCAGCAGCTTGCCCATGTCGGCCTGGAACTGCAGCGGCGAGAACGACCAGGTGGCGACCCCGATCGATAGCGTCAGCGCGGTAAACACTGTCGCCACGCCGGTTTCGTGCAAGGTGCGTTCGAGCGCGCTGCTGATATCGAGGCCGGCGCCCAAATGCAGCTGCAGGCGGTTATAGATATAGAAGGCATAGTCGACGCCGATGCCGGTGGCCAGCACCATCACCGGCAAGGTCGCTACCGTCAGGCCGATATTCAGGTCCTTCATGAACCAGTAGCCCAGCCAGGTGGCGACCGTCAAAGGCAGACAGCAAGCCAGCATTGCGCGCCAGTCGCGGTAGGCCAGTAGCACCAGCAGCAGGATGGCGCCGTAGACATACAGCATCATCGGCAGTTCGCTGCGCTCCAGCACCTCGTTGGTGGCGGCCTGGACGCCAGCATTGCCGCTGGCCAGGCGGATCTTCACACCGCTCAATTGATTGGCGCGGCGGAATTCCTCGACCGCGGCGACCACGCTCTTGATGGTGACGGCCTTGTGATCGCTCAGGTACAGGTTGACGCCTTGGGCCCGGCAATCGGATGAAGAGAAGCCGTGCAGCTGGTTGTTGGCGCTGCCGAACTGCGAGCCGAGGCCGCGGGCGTCGCGGGTGATGGTGTTCATTTTCGGATTTCCTTCGTTGAGGCCGGCATTGACGCCCTTCAGCACATCGGCCACCGAGCGCACCGACAGCACGCCGGGTACGCCGCTCATCTGCTGTGCAAAATCATCCATGAACAACTGGGCATCGGGGCGGGCACAGGCGTCCAGCTGGCCTGCCGGCGCTACTTCAAACACGACGGTCAGCCAATCCAGCCCGACATCGAAACGCGTCGTGATGTCGGCGGCATCGCGGTTGAAGCGCGCCTCCGGCCGCAGCTCGGCGGCGCCGGCCTGCAGGCTGCCGACATGGCGGCCCTGGCTTTGCCAGACAGCGACGCCGAGCAATGCTGTTCCCAGCGCCACCACGATCCAGGCGTTGCGCGGCCGCGCCACCAGCGCCAGGCCGCTGAGCCAACGGCTGTGCTGCTCACGGCGGCCGATGGCGCGCTGCGCGTATTCACGCGAAAAACTGAAATAGGAAGCGGCAAGCGGCAGCATCACCAGGTTGGTGACGATCTTGTAGCCCACCCCTATCGATGCCGCGATGGCCAGCTCACGTATCATCGGAATCGGAATCAAGGTCAGCGTAATGAAGCTGATGAAGGCCGTTACGAGCGCCAGCGTGCCGGGTATCAAGAGTCCGGTGAAACTGTGCCGTGCCGCCAGTTCGGTACTCTTGCCGTCGGCGATTTCACGGACGATGAAATTGATCTGCTGCACGCCATGCGAAACGCCGATGGCGAACACCAGGAAGGGCACCAGGATGGCTAGCGGATCGAGGCCGAAACCCAGCAGCCTGAGGGTGCCGAACTGCCACACCAGCGAACTGAGCGAGCACACCAGCGGCAGCAAGGTCAGGCGCAGCGAACGGCAGTACCAGTACACCGACAGGCCGGTCAGCAGCAAGGCGATACCGAAGAACAGCATGACCTTGCTGGCTTCTTCGCCGATATCGCCGATGGCCTTGGCGAAGCCGATGATCTGGATTTCCACATCGGCGTTTTCAAACTGTTTGCGCACCTTGTCTTCCAGCAGCTGGTTGAAAGTGCGGTAGTCGAGCGGCTGGCTGGTTTGCGGATCGCTGTCCTGGAGCTCGGCCAGCACCATGGCGCTGCTCTGGTCGCGCGACACCAGGTTGCCGAGATAGCCGCCGGCGGCGACGCGCTCGCGGATGTCGGCGATCACCTGCGGATTGAGCTTTTCCGGAATGATCTCGCCGCCGGTGATCGGCAACGCCTTGAAACCCTCTTCCGTGATTTCAGTGAAGAAAACGTTGGGAGTCCAGAGCGACATGACGCTGCTGCGATCCACTCCCTGCAGATAATTCACGGCCTCGGTCACGCCCAGCAGCTGGCGCAGCACCGGCGGATTCCAGATCGTGCCGTGGCGCGCATGCACCACCACGATCAGGCGGTTGGCGCCGAACAGCGCCTCGCGGTACTGGTTGAAGGTCTTGATGTATTCATGCTGCTGCGGCAGGGTCTTTTCAAACCCGGCCGACATGCGCAAGCCCAGCGCCAGCACCGCCATGCACGCGGTGAACGCGGCAAAGGCCAGCAGCACCGGCAGGCGCCGCCTGAAGAGGACAGATTCCAGCCGGGCCACCATGCGCAGCAGCCGGCTGTCCTGCGGAAGATGTTGCGTTGAACCGCTCATGCTTGCATCCAATCCCTGGTCAGAACGAAGTCGTGAAACTGAAAGTGGCGAAGTCGCGGTCGCGCATCAGGTTGGACTGGCCGCCACCGTAATTGTGGGTGTAGTCGACCCGCATCTTGGTAGCCGGCTTGGTCTTGAAATCGACGGTCAGGCCAACCACCACGGCGCCCGCTCCCTGGATGAAACCAGGCAAGGCGCTGGCCGACACGCCGGACATGCCATACGACAGCGACAGGTCTGGCGCATAAGAAGCCTGGCCGCCGAACGCGGCTGGATAGTTGACGCCGATCTGCGCCACCAGGCCGCTGGACAGCTTGGTCGGCACCCGGTAATCGGAGGTGACCGAATACGGAATTCCCTGGTTGAGATCGAGATCTGGATAGTAGGCCGCCGCCACCTCGGAAGTGAACGAGCCCTCGGTCGCGCCTAGCGCCCGCAGCAGGCCACCGAAACTGCCGCCCGGGGTGAAGATATTCAGGGCGGTCAGGTGGAACTGGTACTTCTTCTGGTCGACCGCGCCGCGGCAGACATAGCCGGTAGGACGGTAATTGACCGGATTGAGGTCGGCGTTGCAGTAATACGGATTGGCCGGATTGGCGACGATGGTCGGATCGATCGGAATGCTTTCCTTCGGCCGGAACGACAGTTCCGTGCCAAAAGCCCAGTCGCCGGCGCGGGTGTTGTAGGAGACGCCGAACAGGTTGCGGTCTTCAGCGTAGTCCAGATAGATATCCTGCCAGCCGAAGGGATTGGCGCTAGTGCCCTGGTTGACGCGGATGCTGGCGAACGGGATCTTGTCGTGATAGCGCACGTAGTACAAGGCCAGCTCGTCGCCGCTGTCGGGAAAGGTGTAGCGCGTGGACAGGCCGAACTGGCCGCTGTTCCTCGGATTATGATCGATGCCGCGCGGGATCACGCTGCCGCTGTGGACCAACGGGCCATACAGCGGATTGAGATTGGGATCGGCCAGCTCGCCCGCTGTCAACTGACGGTTGAACGGCAGTCCGGTGCTCGGATTGACGCCGATGATGCGGGTGCCGGTATCGCCGACCGTGCCCGGCGGCGCCGGCGGTAGACCGAGCGGACCGGTGACGGAATTGACCAGCGAGGTCGGCAGGAAGGCGCCGCTGGAGCCGCGTCCGACGATATCGCTGGTGGAAAAGAAGGTGCCAACCGGATCGAATTCATAGCCGTTCCAGCGGGTCTGATAATAGCCTTCCACGCTCAAGCCTTTTGCCACTTCGGCGTTGAGCGAGAGGATAGGCGCCGGCCGGAATATTTCCTTGAGCTGGACGCCCGGACTGTGTGCGCGCCGGACGTCGATGGAGTTGATCGAATTGATCCCGCCGGGAATAAAAATGTCTTCGCCCCAGCTGATCACCTGGTTGCCGACCCGCACCCGCACCGGATGCTGGTCGATCTCGAATTCCTTGTTGACATAGGCATCCAGCAGGCGGATGTCGTGCACTGCATGGCTACGGGCGTCCGGTTCCAGATCGGCGTAACCGGTGCGGTCGGCGGCGAAGTCGTAGGACCAGGCGGCGCGCATCAGGCCGCTCCAGCCGTCCGGCGCCTTCAGGTACAGATCGTGCACACCGCGCAGGGCAGCCGAAAACACCTGCCCGCTTTTATAGTTGAGGTTGCCGTTGTCCTGGTTGAGCCGGGTCAGGTCGTAGGACTGGTTGAAATTGAGCGGATCGCGGCGCGCGATGTCGACCTGGCCGCTGCTGGCGCAGCCGCCGTTGTCCTGGCCGATGAAGCTGCAGTTGGGACTGGAGGTGCGTACGCCGACGCCGAAGGAAACCGAAGAATCGAAACTGCCGCTCAAGCCGTTGCCGAGATCAAACTGCTCCGCCCTGGCCGCATGGCTGAACACCGTCGAACTGCCCCAAACCAAAGCCACTGCCATGCCAGGCCGGAAACTGCACAAGCGGCCCTTCTTCCTGTTCGCCATCTTCTTCATTCCTGTCTCTCCCCGGGATCCGAACAAACTGCGCGATTTTTATTGGCGGCGGCCAGCCGTGCGGCTACCGCCATGGCTGTCAGCGAGTAGCGAAGCGGCGCAGGCCGTCAGGCTCGAACATCGATTCCTTGACCCGGCCATCGCGGCCGGCCAGCCAGTCGGACTGCTTTTGCCCGGCCGGGATCCGTTCGGCGATGTAGCGTCCCAGCGCCAGGTCATGGCTGGCATAGGCTTCCTGCACGCAAGCCGGCAGCTCGGTCGCCATCACCACCCCGCTTTCCATCACGCGCTGGACCTTGCCCTGGCCGTCGTACAGATCCTGCACCAGGATTTGCCAGGAATCTTCATCCAGATAAAAGGTCCGCTTGGGGAAGGTATGGCGCGCGCCCTGCTTGACGGTGGCTTCGATTTCCCACACGCGGTGGGTTTCGTAGCGCGCCAGGTCGCGGCTGAGGAAAGTCGGCTGCACGACGTCGCCGATCTTAGCCTGCACCGAATTGAGCTTGTTCCAGTTGTAGGGAACGATCATTTCCTTCTTGCCGGCCAGCTTGTAGTCGTAGCGGTCCAGCGGGCCGTTGTACATGGTGTACTGATCGATGGTTTCCAGGTTTTCATCGTTGAGGATGGGAGCATCGTAGGAATAGGTCGGCGCGCGCCGCACCCGGCGCTGGCTGGCGAAGTACAGCCAGATATCATTCGGTTTGCCGATATAGGCGTGCGACAAGGTGACGTCGCCGGCAAACTGGGCCGGTGCGATATACGGACTGAGGTAGAGCGACTCGACCCCCTTTGCGCCGGCGATATTATTGTTCTTCGGCTCCGACAGCGGGAACATGATGTAGTCCTCCTGCACCAGCGGCTGGCCGATGTCGCTGCCGCCTTTCGGCGGCACCACCGTGGAGTAGGCCCAGGTCAGGCCCTCGCCCTGGTAGCGCATCTTGAAGTTCCACATGGCTTCGACGCCGCTGGCCGGCATCGGGAACGGGTAGCCGGCGGTCTTGGCTTCCGCCAGTTCGTAGCCGTTGGCGGCCAGCTTGGCGAAACCGACATTTTCCTTGCTGCGCTGGTAGACCACCTCCGGATAGCCGCAGGAACGATGCGTCGGATACACATCCACGCGATAGCCCTTGATGCTCTTGATCAGCTGCACCTGGCCGGGCGACAGCTTGGCGGCATATTTATCGACATTGGCGGCATTGATCGAATACAGCGTCTTGTCGGCCGCATACGGATCGGGCCGCGGCTGGCCGGCCTTGTAGCCACCTTGCGGATTGACGTCACCGCCGCTCCAGGCCGGGATCACGCCATCCTTGCTGCCGGCTTTTTCGGCGCCTACCGGGGTCAGCTCGGCGCCCAGTTTCGAAGCTTGCTGCGCCCATACCAGCGGCGCCAGCAGGCAGGCGATGGAGAGCATTAGCAGCGAAGCTTTCGGTTTGATCGGGTGCATTTTCATTTTTATATCTCCTCGCAGGTCAAAGCACAAAAATTTAGAAAGCGCAGTTCACTTGGCGGCGGCGGTGCGGCGGGTGGCTGGGGCAAAGGCGATCGCCACCAGCGGAATGCCCAGCAGCACCACGGCTCCCAGCACCATGCCGAAGCGCTCGGCGCCGAGGGCGCTCAGCAGCCAGCCGGCCGCGGTGGTGCCGAACGCCACGCCGGCCAGCGTCACTACCACGGTACGCGACACCAGCGAGCCGTCGCTGTCGATCTCGGACAGCAGGCCGGTAAGGAAGGGAGTCAGCGCGTAGAAGCCGATATTCAGCAGCAGCTGGCTGCTGAAATAAGCGGCGCCGCTGCGGGCCGAGAAGAACCACATCACCGACACCATCATCAGCAGCAGCGCCGCCACGATAATCACGCGCCGATGCTGGTGGCTGCCGCGCCAGGAAGAGGCGATGCAGCCGAGGAAACCGAGAAAGGAAGAAATCGACAACAGGATGCCGATGGTCGAAGTTGCCAGTCCGGCATGCTGCCCGGCCAGCTCGGTCACCGCCCACTGGCCGGCCTGCACGCCATAGATCAGGATGGTGAGCAGCCAGACGGCGCCTATGCGCAGCCATGGCAAGGCGCCGGCGGATGTCTTTTTTACGGCGCGGCCGTCATGGACGATGGCGCGGCCGGCTTGCAGCAGCACTGGCGCGGCGCACAGCGCCAGCATGGCCAGCGCCAGGAACAGCCACTGCGCCGCCCAGCGTTCCGGCAGGTAGGAAATGCCGATCAGCAGCGCGCCGTTGACCAAGCCGGCCACCAGCACGATCACGCCCCAGATGCGCTCGGCGGATGGCTGGTTGGCGACCCTGGCCGCCACCAGCATGAAGAGCATGCCTTCGAACACGCCGGCCATGCCGCGCGCCATGCCGACTGCCTGCGCCGTCGCCAGCAGCGCACTGGCGGCCTGCATCGCCACAGTCCCCAGCATGCCGAGCCAGGCAAAGCGGCTGGCATGCCGTGCTACCAAGTGCGGCAGCAGCATGCAGCTGAGCGCCATGCCCAGCATTTCAAAGCCGGTCATCATGGTGGCCTGGCCCTCATCCAGGCCGAAGCGCAGCATCAGGGTGGCAACGATGAAAGGCGTCAGGATAGTACCGTTGATGGCTACCGCATAGACGATCGCCAGGCGCAGCATTTCGCGCCGCCCCGGCGCTGCCGGCGACAGCGGCTTGCCGGCGGCGGCATGCATGGATGGGGCCTGAACAGTAGCGGGCGCTGCGCTTGAAGCCATGTCGTCATCTCCCTTGGACGGGTGTTTTATATTGGTACAGCGGGATAGCTCATCCTGCGTCGGCGACCATCCGTCTATCGCGGAATTCGGCCTCCTTGGTTTTCTGGTGCTACCTTTTGACTGCTACCAGCGCACCACCTGGCTGGTCAGGCCGCGCTCTTCCAGATAGCGCTTGCGGCCGGCCTGGCCCTTCTTTTCAAACCAGTTGATGATCTTGCCGATCCGGTTCGGAAACAGCATCGCCAGCCTGACCAGCATGGCGTCGGACATTTTCGGGTAACGCTCGTAGCGCGGATCCAGCAGCATCCGCAGCATCTCGTCCGCCACGTGCGAGGGGCTTTGCGGCGGATCGATGAAGTTGAGCGCGCTGCCGCCGGTCAAGGCTTCATGCCGCAGCTGCGCGGTATCCACCGAAGAAGGCAGGATACCGCCGACCTTGATGCCCTTCTTTTCAAAATCCACCGCAATCGACAAGGTGGCGCCGCGCAATCCGAACTTGCTGGCACTGTACAACGGACTCTCCGGCATCGGCAAGACGCCGCCCAGCGAAATCGTGTTGATGATGCGCGGATCGGGCGCGAGTTTCAGCAGCGGCACCATGATGCGCGCCAGCAGCAGCGGCGTGATCAGGTTGATCTGCAAATCGCTTTCGATATGGTCCAGCGCATATTCGTCGAAACGGTCGGTGCGCACCACGGCGGCGTTGTTGAGCAGGATATCCAGGTGGCCGAACTGTTCCTCGACTTGCTGGCGGATCTGTTCCAGCAAGTCGCGCCGGCACAGGTCGCCAGCAATCAGCAGCGGCTTGCCCTTGAGGCCGGCGGCCAGTTCGTCGAGGCCGGCCTGGTTCAAATCGCACAGGACCAGCCGCAGGCCGGCATCGTCCAGGCGCTTGGCGATCTCGCGGCCGATGCCGCCGGCGGCGCCGGTCAGCAGGGCGACCCGGCCGGCAAATTCCGGACCGAGCTTCATGCCGCCTCCTTCAGTGCATTTTTCTGGAGTTGCGGTGTTTGTTCCGGCTGCGGCTTGAGCATCTGCGCGTAGTCGCCATCCCGCAATGCCGGCCAGCCGATGCGCTTGTGCAGTTTCTTCAGGTAGCGCTTGAGCGCATGCACTTCCAGGTAGACGGTATGGCGCTGCGACTTGATGAACTTGATGCCGCCGGAAAGATCGGGATCGTCATGCGCGATCAGTTCATCGAAGGCGCGCACTCGTTCCGGTCCGGCGCCTTCGACGAACTGATCGCGCAGATAGCTGGCGATCAAGTGAGCTTGTGCGTCGAACAACTTGAAGGCGCTGGAATTGGTTTCGATATAGCCGATGCCGAACAGGTTGTGGTGCACGCGGTTGAACACCGACAGATACATCTGCGGCCGTCCGCCCTGCCATTCGAAATAGCTGCCGGCGTAAGGCGCGCTCCATTTATAACCGGTGGCGTACAGCACCAGGTCCAGCTGCTCGCGGCTGCCATCCTTGAACACCACCTCGTCGCCATCGTAGCGTTCGACATCCGGCCGCACGGCGATATTGCCATGCTGCAGATGATGCAGCAGCTGGGTATTCATCAGCGGATGGCTTTCAAACAGCTTGTGGTCCGGCTTCGGCAGGCCGAAGCGGGTGAGATCGCCGGTGATCATCTTGAGGATGCCGCTGAACACCGGGCGCTCCAGCCACATCGGCAGCTGCGGACCCTTTTCGGCAAACTCGTCGGACGGCACGCCGAACAGGTGCTTGGGGATGAAGTGGTAGCCGCGCCGCATGCTGATGAATGCGGTATCGGCATAGGTGGCGGCATCACAGGAAATGTCAGCGCCCGAATTGCCGGCGCCGACCACCATCACGCGCTTGCCCTTGAATTCCTCGCCGCGCTTGTAAGTGACGGAATGGCGGATCTCGCCGTTGAACTGGCCCTTGATTTCCGGCAGGCTGGGATCCCAGTTGCAACCGGTGGCGCAGATCACCGCGCCATAACGGCGCTGCTCGCCGTTCTCCAGCGTCACTTGCCAGCGGCCGTCCGCCAGCTTGTCTATGCTGCGCACCGAAACACCGAAGCGGATGTTGTCGTACAGGCCAAAGGCGCGCGCGAACGATCTTACATAGCTGACAATCTGCTGGTTGGTCGGGTAGTCGGGATAGTCTTTTGGCATCGGGAAGTCGGCGTAGCCGGACTGGTCGCGCGATGAAATGAAATGGGCCGATTCGTACATCGGGCTGCCCGGGTTGTCCATGTCCCAGATGCCGCCGACATCGCTGTGGCGCTCGAACTGCTCGTAGCTGACGCCCTGCCGCTTCAGCGCGCGGGCGGCGCTGAGGCCGCCGGGGCCGCCGCCGATGATGCACACTGTCGCGTTATTGCTGGAAACGGATGAAGCACTCATAGACTCTCTCCTGAACACAAGCTGGTGATTGAATTCTTTTGCGTGCCTCAAATGTATCCAAGTCAGCGGCGCGGAGTGAGGGCCGAAACGGACGGCGTAAGGGTCTTAAACGGACAGAATATTGTCCGGCATGTGCATCTCCTCTGGACAGGCTGTGTTCTTGTGATCACAATGAAAAGCATGAAACCGACCGCCAAACCGGAACGCCTCGACCCGCGCTATTCCACCGCATCGATCAATCCGCTGACGCCGCGCTACCTATCGATCGTGGCGCACGAGCGCGGCTACGACAGCGATTCGCTGTGCCGCGGCCTCGGCTTCAGCGTCGACGACCTGAACCAGCCCAACTTCAAGATTTCCTATCGCCAGGGCAGCATGATGATACGCCGCGGCCAGAAGCTGATCGGCGATACCGGGCTGGGGCTGGCGGTGGGCAGCCGGCAGACGCTGGTGTCGTGGGGGCTGGTGGGCTTCGGCATGATGACCTGCGCCACCTTGGGCGAAGCCAGCGAGATGGGCATCCATTACCAGAAAGGCGCCGGTTCGCTGATCCATATCGCCATGGAATTGCAGGGCCAGCAAGTGGCGATCCTGGCCGATCCGCAGTTCTACGATCCGGATATCGAAATGTTCCTGATCGAGGAAGCGTTTTCCAGCATGGTCAACATCGTGCGCCACCTGGTCGGCCCGCAGTTCACGCCGAGTGCGATCGAACTGGTGTACCAGGCGCCGCCGCATGCCGCCATCTACGATACGATTTTCCGTTGCCCGGTACGCTTCGGCTGCTCGCGCAACCGCCTGATCACCGACGTCAACTGGATGAATTATCCGCTGCCGACTTATGACGCGCTGGTAGCCAAGACGGCCATTAAACTGATCGAAGAGAACCTGGCGGTAGAACAGGAAAAGATCGATCTGTCGACCACCATTGAACGCGCGATCCGCGACAACCTGAAGGATTTGCCGAGCTTGCAAAGCATCGCTTCGACCCTGAATATCGGCGAACGGACTTTGCGCCGGCGCCTCAACGACGCCGGCTTCTCCTATCAGAGCCTGCTGGAATCGGTGCGCAAATCGCGGGCGCTGGAACTGCTCTCGCATTCGAAGTTTTCAGTGGCCGATGTGGCGGCGGAAACCGGCTTCAAGGACGTGCGTAATTTCCGGCGCGCATTCAAGCGCTGGACCGGCGTGGCGCCGACCGAGATCCGGGAGTAATATCGCAATTCATCGTTAAACAAAAGACAACATGACTACTTCATTTTCCTTATGTCTCGCCGGCGCGCTGCTGAGCACATCCCTTGCCGCCGCTGCCGCACCGGCAGCACCAGCGGCAACAGCGGCTGCAGCAACGGCCGCAGCGGCCTACGGCCAGGAACTGCAAGGCTTCGCCTATCCCCACGAAATAAAGCACTTTGCCTTTGAATCGCAAGGCGAGCACTTGCAGATGGCGTATATGGATGTGGCCGCGGCCGGCGCGGCCAACGGCCGCACCGTGGTGCTGCTGCACGGGAAGAATTTCTGCGGCGCGACCTGGGAGCAGACCATCAGCGCCTTGAGCACGGCCGGCTACCGCGTCATCGCGCCCGACCAGATCGGCTTTTGCGCCTCCAGCAAACCCGAGCATTATCAATATACCTTCCAGCAGCTGGCCATCAACACCCATGCGCTGCTGGAACATCTGGATATTCACAAGGCGACCGTCATCGGCCACTCCACCGGCGGCATGCTGGCCACGCGCTACGCCTTGCTGTATCCCGAGCAGGTTGCGCAGATGGTGATGGTCAATCCGATCGGCCTGGAAGACTGGAAGGCGCTCGGAGTGCCGCACCGTTCGGTGGACCAGTGGTACCAGCGGGAATTGAATTTCAAGGCGGACGATCTGCGCAAGTATGAATTCAACACCTATTACGTCGGCCACTGGAAGCCGGAATACGAGCGCTGGGTAGACATGCTGGCCGGCCTCTACCAGGGCCCCGGCCGCAAGCTGGTGGCGTGGAACTCGGCGTTGATCTATGACATGATCTTTACCCAGCCTGTGGTCTATGAATTCAAGGATCTCAAGGTGCCTACCCTGCTGCTGATAGGCGATGCCGATACGACTGCGATCAGCGGCGACATCGCGCCGCCGGATGTGAAGGCAAGGATCGGAAAATACAATGTGCTCGGCAAGCAGGCCGCCAAGCTGATTCCGCAATCCACCCTGATCGAATTCGCCGGCCTGGGCCACGCGCCGCAGATGGAAAAGCCGGAGGAGTTTCATAAAGCCTTGCTGGGCTGGCTTGCCAAGCAATAGAACAACAGGCCGTCCCGGGCGCTGCATGAGCCGATCTGCGTTACGGCGTGGGCGATCTATGGATTCAAGCTTGCCAGCGACTGCCCTGAACTGAACAGGCCGGCGATTTCCTTTTTCGTCAGCACCCGGTTCCAGATCGCCAGGTCATTGAAATCCATCTTGCCCTTGTCGCCGTAACCGCGGCTGAAATAGCTTCCGGTTGCGTCCTCGTTCAAACCGAAACGGCGCAAGCCAGCCAGCTTGCCGACATCCAGGCCAGCAAGGTTGACGCTGCCCTGCTGCAAACCTCTCACACTGTCGCCGACATACACTTGCGCGGTGCGGCTGGCGCCGTCGACGGCAAGCGCCAGATATACCCATTGGTCCGGAGTGAAGCCCAGCCCATCCAGATCGGCGCGCGCAATACCGTCGCCAAAATTGAAACGGATGCTGTTGCCCCACTGGGCAATGGCAATGCCGGAAAACTTGCCGTTGGCATAATCCTTGTTGGCAAGTATCGGTGTGTCGCTTTGCTGGCCGCCGGACCGGAACCAGAAGCCGATGGAAAACTGCGGGCTGGCGGAAAGCACCGTATCTTCCAGCCGGTAGCCACTGATGGCCGAGTCGCTGTACAGCGCCAGGCCGCCCAGTCCGTCGCTGCCAAAGCTCGCCGCAACGCCGTTCTCCCAGGGAGCGATGGGCGGGCCGGCGCGACGGTCGAGCAAATCGTTCTCCATCAGGTGGAGGTGCGCCAGTCCATCCAGCAACGCCGGACTGAGCGGCGTCGGCCGGCCAAGATCGGCGCGCGCCAGATAGGCCACCGGAACCTGGTTGAGCACCACGCTGTAATTGATGTCGACCACCTCGTCTTCAAATCCCTGCAAATCGCTGTCGGTGTATTCGTTCACGCTATCGCTGAGCTGCGCTATCTGTTTGCCGTCGCGATAAATCGTCAACGGCTTGCCGGATGGCGCAGACGAGACGCGCCACTGCAGCGTGACGCTGCGCGCCTGCTTGTCGGCCTGCGCCGTCAGCTGCCGCACACCCAGCTCGCCGATCAAGGGAACGCCGTCGATCCGATAGCTGTCCGGATTGCGCCTGATGCCCATATGGGCCATGACGCTGGGTACGATATCGGCCTGCGTGGCATTGCCGTACAAACCGTTGAAGCCCTTGTCGGCCGGATCGGAGAACGGCGCGCTGAACTGGGCATTGGCGGCCTTGTTGATGGCGATGAAGGTGGTTTTTTCACTTAAGGTCTGATTGCCATGGTTATGACCATCCGGCAAGGCGCGGCCGTGATCCGGAGTGACGATCACCAGCCAGTCTTCATCCGCATGATCTTGCTGGCGCTGCTGCAGCGCTGTCAGCAACTGGCCGACCTGGGCGTCGACCGTCTCGATCGCCGCCTGGTAAGCAGGCGTAAAGCCGACCTCGTGGCCGGTCAGGTCGGGTTCGTCAAAATGGGCGAAGATGAAATCGAAATCACCGAAGCGCAGCGCGCCGCTGACCTTGTCCGCCACGCATTGGTCGTCTTCGCTGCACTTCTCGGCGCGATCGATATAGCCGAGGGCAATGTCGCGCGCGAAGTTGTCGTTGATAGTGTCCCAGCTGACGATGCTGGCGGTACGGCGCCTGACGTCGGCATTCTTGACCAGCTGGAAAATGCTTTCGGCCTGGCTGCGCAGCTTGCTATCGTTGGACGTCACCTTGTGGCGGTTGACCCAGCCGCCCGTGAGGATGGTGGTCCAGCCCGGGCCGCTATAAGTCGCCTGTTCCGTGACACTGCCGGCCACCCCGCCGATATAGCTCTTGGCGATGCCGAAACTGGCGATATTCGGCGCCCGACCGTTGGCAACGGCTTCCAGCAGTTTCTCGTACTGCATGCCGTCGACGCCGATCACCAGCGCCTTGTGCTTGCTGTAATCAATCACGACCGGCTGCGAGCCGGCATTCAATTCTCCGCCGCCGCAGGCGTTCAGCAGAACCACGGCCAGCGTCGCCAGGACCAGGCCCCGATATTTCACGCGACTATTTCTTGTAAGCATGCTTTCCTCGGTATCAAAATCTTGGAATTAATAAACAATCAAGATTGTTAAAAAGCCTACATTGTTATTGCCAAATATGTCCGCGACGTGACCTGCGCATGACCTGAAGATGACAAAACTTATGCAAGCTTCTGCAGCTCAACCGGGACCGAGGATCTTCTTCGTTTCGACAATCAGCAAGCCGATGCAGGCTGCGATCAGCAGGAGCAGCGATTTGCAGAAATGCATTGGCCAGGTTCGGACGGAGGTCCGCAGTCTGACAGGGCATTACATGATGCTCTTCCCATGCTTCAACGGCGAACCTGCCACGTTTCCGAAGCGGTCCGACGCCTGTTATCAGTAAAAATCCAAGCCTGGCTACAGGCCATGGTGCTTCACGACGCTGGCAAAAACCGTGGTCTTGCCATCAGGTGTATTCGCCGTCACGCTGTAGGCAGGGAAGCGCTGTCCATTGAAAACCTGCTGCTTGCCGGAGAAATTCGCCACCTGCCAGGTGCCGTCGGCAAAACGGGTTTCCTGCAACTGGCGATCGGCTGAGAGCCAGCGGAATCCTGTCAGGGCCTGATACGCCAGCCGTTCATGCATGGGACGGAAGAATGCATCCTGGCGCTGCATCTGCGGCAGGCGCGCGGCCAGGGCGCCTGCGCTCAGATGGAACAGCGGAGGGACGTTGTACAGCAGTTGCGCCAGTTCATTTTCGCGGCCGACATTGTTCAGCTTGAGGTTGTCGAAGCCCCAGTGATGGGTGGTGATGACGGAATCATGGAATACCGCCTGATACAGAGGCAGGCGCGCAGCCGGATCGAAATAGATGCTGCGATACAGCGCTTTCAAGGGCGCGGCCTTGAACATATTGCTCGGTTCTTCGGGCGGATAATAATTGCCGAGGTAGTAAGGAGAATTCTTGTCCTTGTACATCTCCTTGTCGCCCCAGCCTATCACCGGCGTCTGCATGCCATGGGCAAAGAATATGCCTTGCGCCGTCACCGCGTTGCCGTCTTCCGAACCGGCCGGCATCTGCCTGTTTTCAGAAATCCAGCGCGTGCTGGCGGCGTTGGCTTCGGCATTCCTTGCCATGGTCATCGGTGCAGTCTGCCGATAATCGTCAAACAGCATGCCGGCTGCATAGGCATCCAGGAACCAGCTGTTAAATCCTGTTTTTTCTTGTAAAGCCGCCACTCGGGCCTCCATCAGAGGCTGCATGCAGACCGGATTGGTGTAATGGCCGGATTGATTGAAGCCTGATTTGAGCTTCCCATCCTTGAGCACAATGGCGCACTCGCGATAGGCCTTTCCGCCCAGATGCGCGGTGGCCCAGTCAGGATTGAAACCAAGCGGCAAAGCCGTTTCATAGGAATCGTAGGGGCCGATCAGATAGCCAGCCTTGACCCCGGCGGCAATCGCCTCCGGATGCCACAAACCGCCTTCCCAGCCCTCGCCGAGACCAATCCACAGGCGCGACAGCCCCGCTTGGCGCAACTGTTCCATGGTGGCGATGGAGACACCGCCACCCCAGTTTGCGGGATCGGCAGTCAGCGCCCGCGCAAACACCTGCGTCGCTTCCAGCCGCAATTCGCCATAGCGGTTCGCCAGCCGCTGGACATCGAGAGCCTCGGTCTGCCAGGCTTCACGGGCGATGGCGTCAAGCGCGGCATTGAAAGCGCGGATCAATGCCGTTTCCTGGTATTTGCCGAGGTTCGCGCCAGCTTCGGCCAAGACCTTCCTGCTGTCGGCATCGAAGTGCTTGCGCAGATTGATTGCCAGCGCTTCCTTACCGCGCAAAATCGCCAGAAAAGCCGGCCAGCTGCTGACATCCTTGGCAGCAATCAGTCCAGCACCCCACAGATAGGCATGCGAGGCGCCGATCAGCTTGACCGCACTCGGGCTTTTGCCGATCTTCTCCTTTAACGATTCAAAGCGGCCCGCCGTCATCAGCCATGTGCGATAACGCTTGGCGCCGGCAAGCAGATCGGCCCCTCCCAAATGCAGGGTGAGCGTCATCGGGGTGTCCGGCGACAGGGAAGTGAATTCATGGCTGAGCTTGAGCCCCAATCCACTGCCGTCCTGATCGGCATTGAAATCAAGCCGATTATTAAAAGGATTCGTCATCATCCAGTGCAATGAAAAATCACCGTGGTCCAGCCCCCACAGCGGCAGACTAAGATCTTGCGTGGTGTTCAGGCTGGCCATTTGCTGCAGGAGGAAATCGCGCCAGATCTTGCTGTCGCGGGCGACATAGTGGCCTTCGGCCAACGGCAGGATCAGACCGCGGCCGATGGCCGTTGCAGGCTGCCTGAGCAGCATCAGTTCGCCGGCGGTGCTGGCGTGTATGGTCAAATTCAGGTCGCCGTCGTCGAGTTCGGCGGCGATCCGGTAGGCGCCGTCATTCCATTCCCAACTGGCCGTGGCGGCCGTGCTTTGCAAGTCGGAGACCCGGTGCCTGCCGACGCCGGAGGAGACCGGCACGGCCGGCCCCTTGGCCGGGGTGACCTCGATCTCCAGCGTGGCGGGATCGAGCGCCACCCGCCAGCGCGGATTCTCCAGCATGGTGAGCGTGCCCGCCTGGGCGTAACAGGCGGCCAGCATCAATGCCGTGCTCAATAGCAGGCGCCGATAAAACGAGGGATTTTTCATCAAGGTCAAATCATTTAAGCCGTGGAAACTTAGTATCCACGCATTACATTCTTTGATTGTCAGAGGAATGTAAAAATACAGCGGCCATGTTGAAGACTTAATTTCCTTTGTCCTGCAGCGGGCCACCCAGCCGGTGTGTCACCCGTACCGTCAGGCCACCGCGCGCTTCGGCGCGGATCACGGAAATATCTGTCCACAAGGACTCGGCATCGCTTCGGTGCGGCCATTGCAGCTGGTCCGGCTTATTGGCGCGCTGCCACCACACCATGTTGAAATCCGGCCGGTGCAGCAGCATCTGTTCCACCCACGGTATCGGACAGGCAGTCTCATGTTCCGGCAAGCGCAGCTTGACGACGCCGCTTTCGCGGCTGATCCAGTTGAGCGCGCTGCTGCCCGGCAGCGCCAGCGGCTGACGCCAGGTTGTGCCGCCCGAGCTGATACTGAGCTGATACACGCCAGGCGGCAAAGGCTCGCCCAGTTCCTTGCTTTCCAGCCTGAACTCGTCGTCAGCCTCATAGTTGGCCGGCGCCTCCGTCAACAGCGCTTCGCCGTCGGGCATGAGCAAGGAGACGCGCAAGTCGCGGCGGCTGCTCTTGCCGCTCAGCTGGACCAGATAGATACGATTGAGCGGGATGTCGCGCTGGACCATCGCCAGGATCGGACTATCCAGCCAGGCCGGCACGACGACCGGGATATCGTTGCCGCACTGGCGCGAAATCAGCGCGCCCAGGCCGGCTTTCCAGGCGGCGCGCTGGGTCTCGCTGTTGAGCCTCGGCCAGCGTGCTATCAACTGCTGCCATGCGGCTGGCGCATTGTCGCTCAGCAAAGCGTGATAGACCGGTTCCAGCAGCGTGTCCGGCAGTTCGGCGCGCGCCGCGCCGGCGCTGAAACATAGCAGCAGGCTCAGTACGGCCAGGCGGCAGGAACCTGGTCTCATGCCAGCCTTTCCAGGCGATAACCGACGCCGCGCACGGTTTCGATAGGAACGCCGGGGAGCTTCTGGCGTAACTGCAAGATATGCGTATCGACCGTGCGGGTCGATGGAAAGTGCTGGTAGCCCCAGACCTGGTTGAGCAGTTCGTCGCGCGTGAAGACGCGGCCGGCCATGCGCACCAGCATCGCCAGCAGCGCGAACTCGGTGTTGGTCAAGCTGACTTCCCGCTGCTGCCACAGAACGGCATGGCGCGCCGGGAACAATTGCAAGGCGCCCGATTCCAGCTGGCCCTCGCCCAGCGGCCGCAGCTGGGCCCGGATCCGCGCCAGCAATTCGACATGGGAAAACGGCTTGCTGAGGTAATCGCGGGCGCCGGCTTCCAGTCCGGCGACGCGGTCGCTGACGGCAATCCGCGCCGTCAGGACAATTACCGGCAAGGCCTTCTGCGCCAGCCATTGCGGCAGGAAACGCAGGCTGTCGCCATCGGTCAGCTGACGGTCCAGGATCACCAGGTCAGCCTGGCGCCAGCGGGTCGCAACCGTAGCGGCATCGCGCAGCCAGACGCAGGTGAAACCCTGTTGTTGCAGAAATTGCTGCAAACCCGCGCCCAGGGCAGGGTCATCTTCGATCAACAGCAGCGATGCGTTAGGATTGTGACTCACACGGCAACTCCAAAGTGAATGTGGTGGGAGGGCCGCTCAGGCGGATTTTTCCTTTGAGCCGCTTCATTACGCGACGGACGATGGCCAGGCCGAGCCCCATGCCGGGACCGGACAGGTCGCTGCGCTGCATGCGCGCCAGCCGGTATTCTGCCAGCACGCCGCCGTCGCTCACACTCAGGCGCAAGCAGCCTTTGCTCCAGCTGGCGCAGAGACGCACCGGCGCCGCGCCGTAACGATAGGCATTGTCCAGCACATTATCCAGGCACAGGTTGATCCAGTACAGCGGCAACGCCAGCTGGCGATCCTGCGCCATGCAGAGCTGCAAGCCCTGGCGCTGCCCGGCGACCGCACCCAGCCATTCGCTCAGCGACACCCAGGTGGGCGCCTCCAGGATCTCACGCTGGTCGTCGGCATTGAGATAATGGCGGCTGGCGTCGGCCAGCTGGCGCATGCGCTGCACACCGTCGGCAAGCCGGCCGAAGCCGGTTTGCGCACGCTCCGGCAGGGCATCGAAATCGTGGCGGAATGCTTCGACGATATTACCCAGGTTGGCTATCGGCGTCCGCAATTCGTGGGTCAGCATCTGCAAGATGAATTGCTCGCGCTGGCGCCGCCGGCGGCGTTGCCACCACATATTGCCAGGCGCGAAAACGATCATCACTGCGGCCGCCATCAAGATCCAGACCCGCCATCTGTCGATCGCGGAAACGCTATTGGCGCAAATGGCGCCCAGCACCAGATCGCAGCGCTGGCCGGCCGCCTGCAGCTGCAGATCGGCCTGGCGCGCCAGCGGCTGCCATACATCGGCGTCATAGCGCCGCCATACCTGATCGTGCTCCCACCAAAGCACATTGCGTTGCAACAACCAACGCTGGCCGCTGACCACCGCATCGAGGTTGTCGTCCGACAAGCGGCCGAGCCCGGCAAAAGCGTCGAGGCGTTCGCGCACATGCAAATAGCGCTGCAACATGGGCGCCGCTTGCGGATGGCGCGTCAGGTAATGCCAGGCGTAGCTGCCACCCAGCGGATGAATCGCATGAGTGGCGAACCAGCTTTCCGGCAGTGTGGTCTGGTCGCACACCGCTTGTTCGAATTCGCGCGTTGCCGCCGGCACGCCTTCGAGCGTGCCGCTGCATTGCCGGCGAAAACGGTAGATCTGGGACAAGACCGGCAGCGCAAAGCGGCCGAAGGCGGGATACAGCGAGGCTGGCTGGATCAGGGCCACATTCAGCTGCTGCAGCTCAAGGAATTCCAGCTCGCCGCTAGGGGTAGTGTGTTCGAGCGATGCGGTAAAGCGATCCAGCGCTTGCTCGACCGCAGCAAGCGCAAGAGGGGACAGCAGCGCCGTCAGCAGGAAAACCGCAAGCTGCCTGCGGCGCCCGCGGGGGCGCATGTTGGTTCTACTATCCCCGCTGGTCAAATTTCCTCCATTGCCGATAGCGCAACTCAGCTATCGTTCTGTTTCGCCTTTCCCATCTGCCACAACAGGAAACTGTAGATATCCGCGGACAGCGCATAACGCTGGGTGGCGGTGCTGCCTATGCCATGGCCGGCTTGCATGTCGAGCCGCAGCAAGACCGGTTTGCCGCTGCTGGTGGCGGCCTGCAAGCGCGCCGCGGTCTTGGCGCTGTGCCAGACATCGACGCGCGGATCGTTCATCCCGTGCACCAGCATGACGGCAGGATAAGCGGTATTGTCCTTGATATTATGATAAGTGCTCATTTCCAGCAAGGCTGGAAATTCCGCCGGATTGCGGGCGCTGCCGAATTCGGAAATATTGGTGATGCCGTTGGCGCTGTCTTCGGCGCGCACGGTATCCATGATCCCGACATTGAAAATGGCGGCCGCAAACAGCTCCGGCGCGCTGGTCACGGTGCGGCCGACGAAGATGCCGCCGGCGCTGGTGCCCATCACGCCCAGCGTCTTGGGCGTGGCGTAGCCTTCGGCGATCAGGTACTTGGCGCAGGCGATGCCGTCTTTCCAGGTATTCGGCTTGGTCGACTTGAAGCCGGCCCGGTACCAGTCGTCGCCGTAGACGCCGCTGCCGCGCACATTGGCATACGCCAGCACACCGCCGCGTTCGATCCAGGCCATGCTGGCGGGCGAGAAGTAGGCGGTCTGCGAAAAGCCATAGGCGGCATAGCCGTCCAGCAGCGTCGGATTGCTGCCGTCGCGCTTCAGGCCTTTCTTGTACAGCAGGGTCATCGGGATCATGGCGCCGTCGTAGCCAGGCACCTTGACGTCGACCACTTCCACTTGCGGCAGGCTAGGCATGGGTGGATTGACGCGCAGGCCGGGGTCGCTGGAGACCTTGCCCTTCAACAGCAGGGTGCGCGGCAATTCGGTCCAGCCATTCAGGGTGTACAGCACATCGCTGTAGGCATGGGCCGGATCGTGCTGCAGGCTGGCGGCGCCCTTGAACGGCGCTGGAATGCTCTGCCCCTTGACGTCGCCGGCCGCATAGCGGCGCAGCACGATCGAGGTGCCCTCGCGTATTTCCGCGATCAGGGCGTCACGCGTCAGCGCAAATTTTTCCAGCACGGCGTCGGCCGGTGCGGCGGCGACTTCGCGCGCCAGCTTCAGCTCTGGATGGCGCAGATCCAGCTTCAGCACGCGGTTGCGCGGCGCGCCGGCGTGGGTCAGCAGGTATAAGTCATTGCCCTTGAGGTCGACGTCGGTGATCTTGTCGTCGAAGCCGGAGATTTTTTTCCACGTGACTGTCGGCTTGCTGAGGTCGGCGACATCGGCGACGAACAGATAGCCCTCAGGCAAGGTGGTGTCGGTGGTGCGCGCAATCATCCAGCGGCTGCCCGGATTGAAGATGATGGTGCCGACGTCGAGACGAGCCAGGCCAAGATCGGTAGTAACAGTCGGGCCGAACACCGGCTTGGCTTGCGCTTCCGCAGCGCCGACTTTCAGCCACATGACCTTGCTATCGAGATAAGTCTCGGAATCGGCATCGCCCGGCTTCAGCGTCTTGAGCTGGTTGTAGGTGAGCGACTTGCTGTCCGGCAGCCAGCCGATCAGGGCTTCGTGCACGCGCGGAATCGGCTCGCCCACCGTTTTGCCGCTTTGCACGTCGAGAATGTACAGCGAAGCGTCTTCCGAGCCGCCGGCGGACACGCCGTAGGCGACATGCTTGCCATCCCAGGCCGGCACGAAGTAATTGATCGCATGCGGCACACCGGTGCGCTTGGCTTCCAGTTCAGGATCCACCAGCACCCGTTCCGCGCCCTGCAGGCCGTCGCGCGTCATCAGCTTGAACTGCTTTTCGCCGCGGCCGCGCTTCAGGTAGTAGATGTGATCGCCGGGCATGCGCGTCACCGAGCGGATATCGTCGCCGGTGGCGGCCGAAATCTCGGCGATGCGCTGTTCCATCAGGCTGCGCAGCCCGATGCGGTCGAGTTCCTTGCGGCTGCTGTCGCCCTGCTCTTTCAGCCAGGACTGGACCTTGGGATCTTTGACATTTTCGAAATAGCGGTACGGATCTTTTACCGTGACGCCATGCAAGATGTCGCTGACGTCCTGCACCGGCGCAGCGGTGACGGCGTGCGCGGCGACAGGTGCGGCCAGGATGGCGGCGGCAATCAGCAGCGAGGGAAATTTGAGTGGTCGCTTAACCAGTGTATGCAATGACATGAATAATCCTGCGTGAGTTAATCAAAGTAGAGCTTTCTTCTTGTAAAAAAACGCCTATTTCTTGCCGGACGGGGTGATGCCCCATTGCGACAACATCCACGCCATCTCGAATGATCTCTCCTTGATGGCGTCATAACGCCCCGAGGCGCCACCGTGGCCGGCGCCCATGTTAACTTTCAGCAGCAGGGTGTTGTGATCGGTTTTCATGGCGCGCAGCTTGGCGGTGTACTTGGCCGGTTCCCAGTACATGACCTGGCTGTCGTTGAGGCCGGTAGTGACCAGCATCGCCGGATAATCCTTGCGCGCGATATTGTCGTAGGGCGAGTAGCTGCGCATGTAGTCGTAGGCAGCTTTCTCGTTGGGATTGCCCCACTCCAGGTATTCGCCGGTGGTCAGCGGCAGGCTGGCGTCCATCATGGTGTTCATGACGTCGACGAACGGCACCGCCGCATGCACCGCATGGAACAACTCGGGACGCATGTTGGCGACCGCGCCCATCAGCAGGCCGCCGGCGCTGCCGCCTTCGATGATCAGGCGCTGCCGGCTGGTCCAGCCTTGCTCGACCAGGTATTCGGCGCTGTCGATGAAATCGTTGAAGGTATTCTTCTTGTTCATCAGCATGCCGTCATCATGCCAGTGCTCGCCCATGTCGTTGCCGCCGCGGATATGCGCCTCGGCGAACACCACGCCGCGGTCCAGCAGGCTGACGCGGCTGTTGGAAAAAGCGGCCTCGGCCGGAATGCCGTAGGAACCGTAGGCGTACAGCAGCAGGGGCGCCGAGCCGTCCAGCTTGATGTCCTTTTTGGCGACGGTCCAGAGCGGCACCTTGACGCCGTCGCGCGCCTTGGCCCACAGCCGCCTGGTTTCGTACAGCGCCGGATTGTAACCCGGCACTTCCTGCTGCTTCAGCAGCTGCCGCTTGCCGCTTGCCATGTCGACATCGAACACCGTCGGCGGCGTCACGGGCGACTGATACATCAGGCGATACTGGCGCGATGTGAATTCCGGCGTGCCGCCCGCGTGCGAGGTGTAGACCGCCTCATCGAACTGCACTGTCTTCCAGCTGCGGCTGGCGAAATCGTAGATGCGCGAGCGTTCCTGGGCATCGGACTTCTCGCTGACCACCAGGAAATCGCGGAACAGTTCGATCGCTTCCAGCAAGACATCGGGATCGTGCGCGATCAGTTCCTTCCAGTGGGCCTGGTCGGGCGTCGCCAGCGGCGCCGTCACCAGGCGGAAATTTTTGGCGTCCTTGTTGGTCAGGATGAACAGCTCGCCGTCGCGGTGATCGACATGGTAGCGGTGGCCGCTTTCGCGTCCCAACACCGAACGGAAACTGCCTTGCGGCTGGTCCGCCCCCAGCAGGCTGACTTCGGTAGTATCGGTGCTTTGCGCTTCGAGTTCGATGAACTTGCGGTCGCTACTGTTGCCGACGCCGATATTGAACTGCTCCACCGTCTCGCGATAGACCTCGGCCGGCTTGCTGCCGAGCTTGAGGCGTAACAGCAGATCGGAGCGCTTGGTGGTGGCGTCTTCCTGCACCAGGAACAAGGTCTGGCTGTCGGCCGCCCAGGCCACGCTGGTGACGCGTTCGACGCTATCGGCCAGCAGCTTGCCGCTGCTCAGATCTTTGACATGCAGTTGGTATTGACGATAACCGGTGGTATCGGTCGAGTAAGCCAGGTAGCGGTCGTCGGGACTGACGGCGAAGCTCTCGACCTCGAAAAATTTCTTGCCCTTGGCCAGCTGGTTTTCATCCAGCAGCACTTCTTCCGGCGCTGCGGCGTCGTAGGCAAAATCGGCGTCGGCCTTGGCCAAGCGGCGGCAGATGATCGGATACTGCTGGCCGGCTTCGGTGCGGCTGTAATAATAGAACTTGCCGCGCCGGGTCGGCACCGACAGGTCGGTTTCTTTCATGCGACCCTTCATTTCGCCGTACAGCGTCTTCGACAGCGGCGCCAGGTCTTTAGTCATGGCCTGGGTATAGGCATTCTCTGCCTTCAGGTAGGCGATCACCTTGGGATTGGTCTTTTCCCGCAACCAGTGATAGTCGTCGCGGACGATCTCGCCATGGCGGCTTTCCTGCCAGGCCTGTTTGGCGGCGACCGGCGGTGTCGGTGGAGATGCGGCGGAAGTGGAAGTAGTGGTCATCAGAGCCAGTATAAAAACGCCCAGGGCAGGGGCGCGTTGCTGAAGAAAGAACATAGTGTACAGATCCTTGTGTGGACAGACTGCGCGCCCGGGTATGCGCGAGCTTCGGACATCATATGCAACTCTGTTGCATATTGCTAAGTTACCTGCAATCTGCCAAAAAAACAATATGCGCGGCAACATATAGCTGCGGACGCGGCCGGGCATCTAGGGCCTGTTAACACTGTGTTGGGAAGTGTGTTCCAACCAAAACGTGTTAACAGGCCCTAGCGATTCGACCGTACCGGCCGGGGCGGGTAGAATATCTTTCCGCCACTCTCCGCCGCCAGCCAGATGACTATTTCGCCGCCAGACCTGGATCTTGTACGCTCACTAGAAGAACGCGCCCTGAATGCCTGGCCGGCGCTCAAAACAGCGCTATGCGGCGGCTGGCAGCTGCGCCTGGCGGACGGCTACACCAAGCGCTCCAATTCGGCCAATCCCTTGCGCCCGAGCGTGGCGTTCGCTGAAACGCTGCCGCTGGCCGAAAATTTCTACGCCCGCCACAACTTGCCGGCGATCTTCCGCATCACGCCGCTGGCGCCTGCAGATGCCGGGCAAACGCTTGAGAACGCTGGTTATCACATGATCGACCCGACGCAAGTCATGACCGTAGCGCTGGCAGCCAGCGGCCGGCCTGCGCACGATGTATTGATAGAGGCAACTGCCAGCCCCGCCTGGGGCACGGGTTTTGCGCAAGCGAACGGCTTGTCGGCGGCTGTCCAGCCTGCCCATGAGCGCATCCTCGCGGCGATTGCCATGCCGACCGCGTTCGCCACGCTGACGCTGCAAGGCCAGGCTGTCGCCTATGGCCTGGCGGTGGCGGAAGATGGCATGGTCGGCCTGTTCGACATCGTGGTCGCACCGGCGGCGCGCCGCAGCGGGGCCGCGTCCAGGCTGGTGGCAGCGCTGCTGCACTGGGGCCAGGCGCAGGGCGCAAGCAGCGCCTATCTGCAGGTGCATGACAGTAACCAGGCGGCCATCGCGCTCTATCGCAAGCTCGGGTTTACTCCGCAATATCAATATCATTACTGGATCCGGCCTTAAACCATGACGTCTCAGCCAACCCTTGCCGCCGCCATCCTGGCCGAACGCCGCCGCAGCGGCCAGCCGGGTGACCGCCTGCCGCCAGACTTGCGGCCACAGGATGCCGACACTGCCCTGGCAATACAGGCAGGCGTGACGCGGCAGCTGGGCGAACACGTCGCTGCCTGGAAATGCGGCTTGCCATCGGAGGGATGGCCGGTGCTGGCGCCTATCTACGCCGCCAGCGTCCACTGCAGCAGCCCCTGCCTGGCATGGACACGCGGCGGCCAGGTGCGGGTCGAACCGGAACTGGCTTTTGTGCTCGGCCGTGACCTGCCGGCGCGTGCCGCTCCCTACCAGCCAGCAGAGATCGACGCCGCCATCGCCAGCACCCATCTGGCCCTGGAATTGATAGACAGCCGCTATACCGATCCCGCGCAAGCGAGCTTTATTGAGAACCTGGCTGACGGTCTGCTCAACCAGGGACTGTACCTCGGCCCGCAAGTGGATATGGAGCAGGCGCGCAACGCCAGCGAACTGGCGATCAGCATCCATCCCGGCAAGCAGGAAGCCAGGCTGCTGCATGGCCGCCATCCCGCTGTCCAGCCGCGCGCGCCGCTGTACTGGCTGGCCGAATTCCTGCGCAGCCGCGGACAGGGCCTGCAGGCCGGCCAGGCGGTGATCACCGGCTCGTACGCCGGCAGCTTCGAGCTGCCGCTCGCGCAGGACATCGTCATTCAATACGGAGAACTCGGCCGGCTGCAGCTCTCCTTTTCCGCGCGATGAGCGCAGTCGGCCGCTTCCGCCCGCGCCTGAGCTTGCAAACCCTGGGCCGCGGCGACGGCTTGCTGGGCATGCGCCCTTCCGGCCCGTTCGGGCCGCGCGGTCCGAATGTCACGGTGGCGCAGATCACCTGGACCTACGCCACCGACGACGGCTTCCACTGGGAAACCGCCGCGCCCACCACCTTGCTGAATCGCCGCCCGGCCTCATCGCAGACCGTTGAAAACGACAAAGGCCAGCGCCTGCTGGTGCGCGACCTCGGCGCCGAAGCCGACGCCCTCGACCTGGTCTGGGACCTGGGCCTACATCCGCTGCCGAGCGACACCCTGCAATGGCGCAACGAGAAAGCGGAACAGGCTGCCGCCGTGCAGCTGGCCTCGCTATGGACGCTGGTGCAGGAAGATTTTTTCGGCGACTTCTGGGCCGAGCAGTTGCCGGATCTGCAGGCCAAAGGCTGGTCTATCGTGGTGCACCCTGGCTTTGCGCACGAGAGCGTGCCGGTCGACGCCTGGCATCTGACGATCAGCCCCGACACCGGCGAAATCCTGAGCAAGGAAGTCGCCGCCCGCATGCGTGGCCGCGAGCAGACCGTCACGGCCCTCGGCCTGCCGGCCGGCGAAGGTTCCTGGCTGCTGACCCTGGGCATTGAAATCGACGGCGAGATGGTCGACCTGGTGCCGCTGCTGGCGCACCTGCTGCAGCGCGACGGCCGCTGGCTGGACGCCGCCAAGATGGCCCTGATCGACGACCACGCCCTGATCACGCTGCGCGCCCCCGGCGGAAAACGGATAGATGCGCTGGCGGCGCCGCTCAAGGCGATCGTCGGCAGCATGCTGGAATTGCTGAGCGATCCGCTGCGCAAGGAGGGGCCGCTGGCGCTCTCATCCTGGGATGCCTACCGGCTGGAAGCCATGCGCCAAAGCCTGCTCGACACGCAAGCGCAGCGCGCCGGCGCCTATGGCGGCTGGCAGCTGCAAGGCGATGCCGGCTTGCGCGCGCTGGCGCAACGGCTAAGCGGCGCCGGCACGCCGCAGGCGGTAACGGCGCCGGCGGGCCTAGGCATCACCCTGCGCCCCTACCAGCTGCACGGGGTCGCCTGGCTGCAGTACTTGCGTGAACAAAATCTGGCCGGCATCCTGGCCGACGACATGGGACTGGGAAAAACCGCGCAGGCGCTGGCCCATCTGCTGATCGAAAAGCAGACCGGCCGCCTCGACCTGCCGGCGCTGGCGGTGCTGCCGACCTCGCTGATTTTCAACTGGCAGGCGGAAGCGCGGCGCATGGCTCCCAGCCTGCGCGTACTCGCCCTGCAAGGACCGGAACGCCATTGCGATTTCTCCCGCATGGCTGAGTACGATCTGATCCTCACCACCTATCCGCTGCTGTGGCGCGACCGCGCAGCGCTGGAAGCGCAAGTCTTTCACTTGCTGATCCTGGACGAAGCGCAAACCGTCAAGAACGCCACCGCCCGCAGCGCCGGCGCCGTGCGCCGCCTGCGCGCGCGGCATCGTCTGTGCATCACTGGCACGCCGCTGGAAAACCACCTGGGCGAGCTGTGGACCCAGTTCGATTTCCTGATGCCCGGCTTCCTCGGCGACATGCGCAGCTTCACGCGCCTGTGGCGCAAGCCGATCGAGATCGGCGGCCAGACCCTGCGCGCGCAATTGCTGGCGCAGCGCGTGCGGCCCTTCATCCTGCGCCGCCGCAAGGATGAAGTGGCGAGCGAACTGCCGCCACTCAGCGAAACCGTCAAGCGCGTGCAGTTGCAGGGACAACAACGCGACCTCTACGAAAGCGTACGGGTAGCGGCCGACGAACAGATACGCGGCGTACTCAAGCGCAAGGGCTTTGCCGGCGGCCAGATCACCATCCTCGATGCCTTGCTCAAGCTGCGGCAGGTCTGCTGCGATCCCTTCCTGCTGAAACACATGCGGCATGAAGCCGGCATGGAACGCGCCAAGCTGGAGCTGCTGCGCGACATGCTGCCGGCGCTGGTGGCGGAAGGCCGCCGCATCCTGGTGTTTTCCCAGTTCACCGAAATGCTGGACCTGATCGCCGTCGAACTCGAGCAGCTGCAACTGCCCTGGCTGGCCCTGACCGGCAAGACGCCGCCGGCGCAGCGCGGCGACCTGGTCGCGCAATTCCAGAGCAAGACCGTGCCACTGCTGCTGATCAGCCTGAAAGCCGGCGGCGTCGGCCTCAACCTGACTGCCGCCGATACCGTGATCCACATGGATCCGTGGTGGAATCCGGCGGTGCAAGAACAAGCCACGGCGCGCGCCCACCGTATCGGCCAGGAGCAGACGGTGTTCGTGTACAAGATCGTGGTGGAAGGCAGCATCGAAGAACGTATCATCGACCTGCAGGCACGTAAGAGCGCACTGGCGGAAGGTGTGCTAGGCAGCGATGCGGCGCTGCAAACCAAGTTCAGCAGCGAAGATCTGCTGCTGTTGCTAGCGCCCCTGGTCTGAAAGCCAACAGCAATCCATTAATTAGGGTCAGAGTCAAATAAATTACAATAATTCGACTCTGACCCTGATTAAATACGGCGAATTGTTCGTTTGGCGCAAATGGTAAGATGACGACCCTACAAGCTTTACGGCCCGTTGCCATGTCATTTTCCTCTCTGGGCTTGTCCCCTGCCATCCTGCACGCCGTTGCCGAGCGTGGGTATGCCACGCCAACCCCGGTTCAGGTCGCCGCCATTCCGGCAATATTGCGCGGCGCCGATGTCCTGGCCGCGGCGCAGACCGGCTCCGGCAAGACGGCGGCGTTTGCGCTGCCGCTGCTGCAGTTCCTGCAAGACGGCCGTACTGACAAGCCGCGCAAGCTGCGCGTGCTGATCCTGGTGCCGACCCGCGAACTGGCGCAGCAGACCGCGGAATCCATCCGCGCGCTGGCGCAAGCCTGTCCGCATTCCCTGAAGATCGCAGCCTTGTTCGGCGGCGTCTCGATCAATCCGCAAATGATGGACCTGCGCGGCGGCGCCGACCTGGTAGTGGCGACGCCGGGCCGCCTGCTCGACCTGATCGAGCACAACGCACTGAAACTATCGGACGTGGCGTCGCTGGTGCTGGACGAAGCCGACCGCCTGCTGGACATGGGCTTCAGCGACGAAATCACCCGCATCCTGGCGCTGTTGCCGGGGCAACGCCAAAGCCTGTTTTTCTCGGCCACCTTCCCGACTGCGGTGCATGCGTTGGCCGGCCGCATGCTGCACCAGCCGGTGCGCATCGCGGTGCCGGCGCTGGCGCAAAACCAGCCGGATATCGAGCAGCGCGCGATCATGGTCGACGCCGGCCGCCGCACGCAATTGCTGCGCCATCTGTTGAAGGAAAATCAGTGGGGCCGGGTGCTGGTGTTTGTCGCCACCAAGTATTCGGCGGAGCATATCGCCGATAAACTGCATCGCGCCGGCATCAAGGCCGCCGCCTTCCATGGCGAGTTCAGCCAGGGCGCGCGCGATGAAGTGCTGGCGGATTTCAAGGCCAGCAAGCTGCAGGTGCTGGTCGCCACCGACGTCGCCGCACGCGGCATCGACATCGCGCAGCTGCCGGTGGTGCTGAACTACGACCTGCCGCGCTCGGCGGTAGACTACACCCACCGCATCGGCCGCACCGGCCGCGCCGGCAAGAGCGGCATCGCCATCAGCTTCGTCAGCGCCGATACCGAAGCGCACTTCCACCTGATCGAAAAGCGCCATAACCTGAAATGCGAACGTGAACAGATTGCCGGTTTTGAGCCGGTGGATATTGCGACTGCTCCGGCAGCACCGGCCGCTGCCGCCAACGGCGGCATCAAGGGCAAGCGCAAGAGCAAGAAAGACAAACTGCGGGAAGCGGCCGCGCGCGATGAAAACGAATAAATCGCGCTTATAGAAATACCGCGGGAGATACGCCGAAGCGCGCAGCAAGTGCGCGCGCCTGGCGTGCATTGATTTCGCGCTTGCCGCTGAGGATGTCGCTGACCACGGACTGGCCGCCGATTTCAGCGGCCAGGTCGGTCTGCTTCAAGCCATGCTGCTCCATGATGAAACGCAGCACTTCCTGCGGCTTGGCGCCGGGCACGACATAGCGTGTGCTTTCATAGTCGCTGACCAGCTGGCTGACCAGATCGAGAAACTCCATCAGCTCGTGCTCTTCGTCATCGCCCACCACATCCAGCAAGCCATTCATGAAGCCAACTGTCTGATCGTATTGCGCGTCGTCGCGGATGATGCCGATTCTTACCGGCAGCGAATCCTGGAATGTTTTCCAGACAGGCGCAATGGCCGAGGCATCAAGGGTAACTGCATTCATAATCTCTTTCTCCTGAAATTCTTGTTCCAGCAATCGTATTCGGCATGGGTAAGCACTTCCCGGATATACAACTTTTGCCGGTTGTGATGAATCGCGGCGATCAGACGGGAATTGTTGCCGCCGATGTCGAATATCGTAAACGGACAAACATAGTCCGCCGAATTGAACGCATGCCTGATTTCCGTGAAATCCGCAAAGCCGGATGTGCTCACCAATCTGTACCACGCCAGCAAGGATGGCCTGGCCGACGGATGCTTCAAGCAAAAAACTTCAATCGATTTCCCGGAGATGATATGCATGAAGTATTTGAATTATAGCATATTGCTATAATTTGCAATATTGATTGATCAAGGTGTCCATGTAGCGCTGCTCAAGGCGAAGCCCAGCCACATCCTGCATCTTTTACACAATAGAAATATCATTTATGCAATATTTTGAGTACAATCTTAGCCCCGGCCAACGAACTCAATTGAGTTTCACATAGCGATAAATTACACTCACGCCTGCGTGACACAATCACGGCCTTACCCGTCTGCCGGCGCCAACCTGCCGCAGACACCCGTATTACCGACCTTAACCCTAGAGAACAACGGAAAACCATAGCCCGCCCTACCCGGACGCGCGAATGCTATCCGTACGGAGCCAAAAGCATGAGCACCTTCATTTTCAATGAATTGAATTTCGACAACCACGAACAAGTGGTCTTCGTTTCCGAAGAAAAATCCGGCCTCAGAGGCATCATCGCAGTCCACAACACCAACCTCGGCCCGGCCATGGGCGGTTGCCGCATGTGGGACTACGCCAGCGAAGCAGTGGCCGTCAACGACGTCCTGCGCCTGTCGCGCGGCATGACATACAAGAACGCGGTCGCCGGCCTGCCTATCGGCGGCGGCAAGAGCGTCATCATCGGCAATCCCAAGACTGCCAAGACACCAGCATTGTTCGAAGCCATGGGCGAAGCCCTGGAACGCCTGGGCGGCCGCTACGTCACGGCGGAAGACGTCGGCACCAGCCCGGCCGACATGGCGCATATCGCCACCAAGACAAAATATGTTGCAGGCCTGGGCGCCAGCGGCGATCCGTCGCCGTTCACCGCGCTGGGCTGCTTCGTCGGCGCGCAGGCGGCCGTCAAGCACTACCTGGGCCGCGATTCGCTGCAGGGCCTGACCGTTGCCGTGCAAGGCCTGGGCAACGTCGGCTACGACTATGCGCGCCGCTTGCATGAAGCCGGCGCCAAGCTGATCGTCACCGACATCGACCAGGCTGCGCTGGAACGCGCGCGCGCCGAATTCGGCGCCGAAGTGGTGGCCACCGACGCCATCTATGATGTGCAGGCCGACATCTACGCGCCGTGCGCACTGGGCGCCACGCTCAACCCGGCTACCCTGGCGCGCCTGAAGGCCAAGATCGTCGCCGGCGCCGCCAACAACCAGCTGGCTACCGCTGAAGTCGGCGAACTGCTGCGCCGCAAGGAAATCCTGTACGTGCCGGACTTCGTGATCAACGCCGGCGGCATCATCAAGGTCTGCTACGAGTACTACGAAAAGCCGGAAGCCGATGTCGAAGCGCATGTGCGCGAAATCGGCGTGACGCTGTCGGAAATCTTCAAGCGCGCCGATTCGGAAGGCTTGCCGACCAGCGTCGTGGCCGACAAGCTGGCTGAAGCACGCTTCAAGAAGTAAAAAAAGCGGGGCGGAAAATGCATAGCATCTTCCGCCCCGTTTTCTATCCCCGATGCGCGCGGTGTATTTTGACGCGTGCCGACGAAAACTGAAAGCCGCTCTCTGTCGTCGCTACTTCCAGTATTGCCTGTTCTCAAAAAGCGTAACGCGCACTCAGCTCGACGCTGCGCGGCGCACCCGGCAAGATGCCGATGTCATTGTTCGACGAAATGTAATACCGCTTGTCGAACAGATTCTTCAGATTCAAGGCCAGGTTCCAGCCCTTTTGCGACGGATGGTAGTACGCCCCCAGGTCGGTGGTGACGAAGCCTGGGATCCGCACCGCATTATCGATGCTGGCATAATTCGCGCCGCGATATGTCACGCCACCGCCCACCTGCACTCCAGGGATCCACTGGTCCAGCGATTTCAAGGTCCACAGGCTGGCGGTATGACGCGGCGCCTGCGCCAGGGTCTTGCCTTGCAGCGCTGTCGGCGCCGCCGCTGAAGCCAGCGGCGAGGTCACGTTGCCGACTGCCTTGGTGACTTTCGCATTCATGTAGGAATAGCCGGCGATGACTTGCCAGCCCGGCGTCACTTCACCGGTAAAGGTCAGCTCCACGCCCTTCGATTGCTGCTCGCCTACCGGGATCAGGTTGCTGGTGTTGACCGGATCGGTGACCTTGATGTCGGTGCGGGTCAGCTGGTAGATCGCCGCGGTAAACGAGGCACGGCCATCCAGCAGATCGGTTTTGCTGCCGATTTCCAGGTTGCGCGTCTTTTCCGGCGCCAGCTGGGCGTTGTTGAGCGCCAGCGGCGCACTTTCGCTGGAAGGCTGGAACGACTTGCTGAACGAGGCGTAATAGCTCTGCCAGTTGTTCGGCTGCCAGACCACGCCGAAGCGCGGCGACACTGCATTGTCGGTGCGCTGCAGGTCGCGGTTGCTCGGCAGCTGGTCGTCGTATTTCTGGCCGAAGCGGTCGAAGCGCAAGCCGACCAGGGTCTTGATGCTAGAAGTCCAGATGGACAGGCTCTGGGCGTAGACCGCCGCCGTGTCCTGGGTCGCCACGCCGCGGCTTTGCGGCGCGGTCTGCACGGTGAACGGCAGGTCTTTCAATACCGGCGCAAACAGCGAGGTAGTGTAGATATACGGCGCGGCGGTCGAATTATTGATCAGCTGGTACTTGTTCTGTTCGCCCACTTCCAGGCCGACCAGCACTTTATGGCTGGTGTCGCCGGCACGCAGTTCGTGCGTCAGTTCGGTCTGGTTGAACCAGCCATGTTCATCGCGCTGGATATTGCCGCGCCCGAGCGTGACCGTCGGCACGGCCAGCAGATCGTTGACCGAATTGATGCGGGTGTGGTTGCGGTCCAGCTTGTACTGGTAGTAGCGCAGAGTGTTGGTGAGCGCCGTATCCTGGTCGATGCGCAGCTTGTACTGCGCGGTGGAAGCGCGCATGTCGGACACCGTGTAGTCGTTGGCGGCGGCGTTGCGCGCGCCGTAGTACAGGGATGGCGAGACATTCGCCGGCGCGCCGCGGAAGCCGGGCACGCCGAAATCGATGGCGCGGTCCTGGTGCTGGTAGTCGAATTGCAGCAGCAGGCTTTGGCTGCCGTCTTTCCACAGCAGGCTGGGCGAGAGGTCGCGGTTTTTCAGGTAACCTTGGTCGCGGTAGCCGCCGGAATCTTCCAGCGCGCCATCCAGCCGCGCCGCCACCGTATCGGAGACCGGCTGGTTGATATTGAAATCGGTGCGGCGCAGGTAATGGCTGCCCATGGTGACGCCGATTTCGCCGGACTGCGTAAAGCTCGGCTTCTTGGTGATGCGGTTGATCAGGCCGCCCGACGAGCCGCGGCCGTACAGCACGGCAGCCGGGCCCTTGATGATTTCGATGCGGTCGATGTTGTACAGGTCGCGGAAATACTGGGCGTCGTCGCGTACGCCGTCGAGAAAGACATCGGTCAGGGCGCTGAAGCCGCGGATCACGAAGGCATCGCGTTGGCCATCGCCGGTGGCGAGGCCGACGCCGGGAATGTTTTTCATGACGTCTTGCAGGCTGCGCGCGCCCTGGTCGCGCATCAGTTCCTGCGGCACGACGTTGATGGTCTGCGGCACGTCGCGCAGCGGCGCGTCGATTTTCAGGCCGGTGCTGGTGTTGGCAGGCGAGTAGCCGTCGCCATGGGCGCGTTCGGCGCTCACCGTGACGTCGGGCAGCTGCTGCTGTGCTAAGGCGAGTTGGGATTTGACGCCGGCGACGACTGCGCAGGCGGAAGCAATGGCGCGCAAGCGCGTGGTGGTTTTCATGGTGTAGCCAGTGGTGAAGTCTGCTTGACTGGCTGGCTTGAGACGGACTCGGCTGGCTAACTGCAGGAATTAATGAGAATCATTATTATCCATCGGCATATGCTTTTGTAGCGAGGAAATCATGCACTTGATTTATTCCTGTTCCGTTTTTACAACAGCTGCACTGCATGCCGCTGCTGGCGGCACAAGCGGCGCACGATTCGATATGTATCGAATTCGACCGCAAGACTCAGAGTGCATGGAAGCTCATGTATCTGTAAACTGTCGTCATAAGCTAAGTACAGCTATCCGACAGGAGCACCAACATGAATCTATTCCTACACCGCGTCGCCTCGCCCATCGGCGTCATCCTGCTGGTCACCGACAGCCAGGACCGCGTGCGCGCGCTCGACTTCGACGACTATGAGCCGCGCATGCGCAGCTTGCTGAGTACCCACTACGGCCATTACACCCTGAGCGACGCCACCGCGCCATCCAGCGCCGAGCCGGCGCTGCAGCGCTATTTCAGCGGGCAGCTGGATGCGCTGAAAGACATCACCGTCGCCACCAACGGCACCGAATTCCAGCAGCGCGTGTGGGCGGCGCTACGCCAGATCCCGCCGGCGCGCATGACCACCTACGGCAAGCTGGCGCTGCAGATGGGCGAGCACAACGGCGCCCGCGCGGTAGGCAGCGCCAACGCCACCAATCCGGTCGCCATCATCGTGCCCTGCCATCGGGTGGTGGGCGCCGACGGCAAGCTGACCGGCTTTGCCGGCGGCCTGGAGCGCAAGGCCTGGCTGCTGGGCCACGAGCGGGCCGAAGTCGGCGATCCGGAGAGCATGCGCCTGCCGGGTTTCTGAGGCCCGGCAACTGGCCCTGGCGCATCTTGTTTCAGTGCGTCTTGTCCAGCACCACCACCGTAATCTCCTTGCTGGAAATATAGTAAGGCATGTGATTGTGATCGGCGAACAGCAGCCGCAGCGTGTGCTTGCCGGCCGGCAGATCCAGCAGGGTCTCGGTTTCGCCGTTGCCGAAATGCTTGTAGTGCTGATGCTGGTACTCGTTCGGCTTGTCGAACGGGATCGGCGCCTTGATGTCAGCCGGCATCGGCATGTCGATCAGGATGTGATGATGGCCGGTGCCGTGGATATCGCCGGCCGCCACCGGCGACACGCCCATGCCGGTAACCGCGAAGGCAACGCGGAACGGCGAACGCACCTGGTCGCCATCCTTGATGTTGACGAAATAAGCCAGTTTTTCACCGACCGGAAACGGCCGCGTGCGCTCCGACGCATTGATGGTGCTGATGATGGAATCGGTATCGACGCGGGTATCGGCAGCTTTTGCGGTCGCCGGAACCGCTGGCGCAGCCGAGGCATGGGCGCAGGCCAGCGCTGCGCCGGTCAGCAGCGAGAGCGCCAGGAAGGAGCGATAGACGGCGGATTTTTTTACCAGGATTTTGTGGGATGTCTTGCGTTGGGCAGTCATTGAGTTATCCATAGGGCCGGTGTGGGAAATGATGCATGGGGTGCTTGGGTGAAAATCGGATGAACAAGCGGCAGCTGCCGCTCACGCTAGCAGGCTGTCCGGGTCGGGCGCCTTGCTCGGCATCAGCCAGCGCGGAAATCCGAGCACGGTCTTGAGCAGGCAACGGCGGTAGCCCATCTGACCGCTGATCAGGCCGGCGAAATCCTGGTTGATGCGCTGGTTCAGCACCAGATGGGAAAACGTCAGTTTCGGAAAGCGGTAGACCAGCTGCGCCATCCAGTTTGCGGCGCGCAGTTCGGGCAGCAGTTCGCGCCGCAGCAATCTGCTATAGGCCATGGAATCGGCGCGCAAGCCATCCGCGGCGATCGCCCGGGCGGCGAGCGTGGCGCTCTTCAGCGCAAAATAAATCCCTTCGCCGAACAAGGCTTCCGCCAGCCCGGCGGCATCGCCCAGCAGCCACACGCGGCCGCGCTGGAACTGCCGGCGGCGATTGGCCAGGGGAATGATATAACCTTGATATTCGATTTTTCGCGGCCGCTGCAGGCTGGCGTATGCCGCGCTAAAGCGATCCAGGTGCTGGCGCAAGGCGGCGCCGCCGAAAGGTGAGTACACACCTATATTGAAATGGTCGCGCTTCGGGAAGATCCAGCCGTAACCGTGCGGCATGCCGTCGAAGTCGAACAGCGCGCGCTGGCCGAAGCGCTCCAGCACACCTTCCTCGGGCCAGACCAAGGCCTCCAGCGCCGGCACATAAGACACCAGGTCCTTGCCGAACAAACGGTTGCGCACCGCGCTGGCGGCGCCGTCGGCAGCCAGCAGCAAGCGGCTGTGCAGCACTCCGCGGCTGGTCGTCACACTGATTCTGTCCGTGGATTCGACAGCATCGACAAACGCCGTTTCGGGGCAGAAACGCACCCCTTTGGCGCAAGCACGATCCAGCAGCATCTTGTCGAATTCGCTGCGCACCACGGTGCAGGCCGCCATCGGCTGCATTTCCTTGAGCACGGCGTCGCGGTTGCCGTAGGTAAGAATGGCGCCCGCTATCGGCTGGTGCATGGCGGCGCCGAGCTCGAAGCCGAGCAAGTCCATGGCTTTGCGCGACAGGCCGCCGCCACAGACTTTGGCGCGCGGGAAGGCTTGCTTGTCGATGATGGTCACTCGCAAACCCTGCTGCGCCAGCAGATAAGCCAAGTGTGAGCCGGCCGGGCCGGCGCCGACGATCAGGACATCGCTGACAGCGCTGTCGTCAATTGCCATGGCGCGCCGCCGATGCCGGTGAAAGGTAGCCCGCGCGACAGCGGCGGCAAGCCAGAAAGCAACTTCGATCCGGATTTCCCCACGACTTCATCAGCAGCACCTCGCAAAGGTCTGGCCGCGGCACATGCATTGCCCGGCGGAACCATGAGCATAGCTGAAAATCGGCGGACAGGTTGGCATCGGCACAGCTCTTGCGTGTGACGATTGACGCTTTTCTTTTGCAGCTTTATTTGCCGCTCAGCTACGTTTCTAAATAGAAATATGCTAGTGTATTCAGCTGTCCAACTGGCAAGCACAAAAGATTCCAGATGGCAATAATTTGAAATGCATTTCGACTGGCACAGGGAGGCCGCAATCATGAAAAACGTGAAAAAACCGGAAGACACAGTCACTTTACAAAAACGCCGCACACTGCTCACCGGCGGCCTGGTAGCGGGATTGGCCGCCGCCGCGCTGGCGCCGTCGGAACTGCTGGCGAAAGAAGCCAAGGCCGTTGGCCTGAAGTTGGACCGCGCCAAATGGGGCAGCCGCAATCACCAGCAGCTGCAAGCCCTGATCGCGCGCAACGGCAACAGCAGCGCCGACTACAATCCCAAGCGCCGTCCTTACGCGGTATTCGACTGGGACAACACCAGCATCATGAACGACACTGAAGAGGCGTTGTTGATGTACCAGATCAACACTCTCTCCTACAAGCTGACGCCGCAGGAAATGGCCGCGATCATCCGCCAGAACGTACCGGCCGGCCCGTTTGCCGCCGACTTCAAGAACGCCGCCGGCCAGAGCGTCGAACTGGAAGCGATCTGCAGCGATATCGACAGCGACTATCAATACCTGTACGACAACTGCGACAAATTCAAGGGCGACAAGAAGCTGGAAGAAATCCGCGAAACCGTGCAGTTCCAGGACTTCCGCGCCAAGCTGTACTACTTGTACGAAGCGGTCAACGAAACCTATGGCGTCAATGTCGGTTATCCATGGGTGATCTACTTCTTCACCAACATGTCGGTGGCGGAAGTGCAGAAGCTGGCGGAAGCATCCAACGACCACAATCTCGGCCTCGGCCTGGTCAAGACCAAGTACACCAGCCCGGCGGCGCAGCCGGGCAAGGCCGGTATCGTCAGCACCACGCATTTCCACGGGATCCGCCTGTGCACCGAGATCGCCACCTTGATGGATGCCTTGCAGCAGAGCGGCATCGACGTCTACGTCAGCTCGGCCTCGCTGGAAGATGTGGTGGCGGTGTTCGCCACCACGCCGAAGTACGGCTACAACGTCAAGCGCGAACACGTGCTGGGCCTGCGCCTGGAGAGCGCCAACGGCGTCTTCGTCAACCAGTACAAGGCCGGCTGGCCGCTCAACTGGGGTCCGGGCAAGACTGAAGTGATCAAGAAGGAACTGGTAGCCAGCAAAGGCTACGGTCCGGTCTTCGTGGCCGGCGACAGCGATGGCGATTACGACATGCTGCGCGATTTCGCCGACACCCAGCTGGGCATGATCGTCAACCGCATGAAGAAGGGCAAGATCGGCGATCTCTCGAAACTGGCCGCCGAACAGATCCCGGCAGCTGCGCCGCGCTTCCTGCTGCAAGGCCGCAACGAGCAGACCGGCAACTGGATGCCGTCGGAAGCCAGCATCAAGTACGGCAAGAGCAGCGAAGCGCTGCTGGGCTGATCCCGCCTCGCCTCAGGTTTCTGACTTGAGGCAGCCGGTTCCAATATCGGAACCGGCTCACGTTCCTCAGATTCAATTCCATTTGAATTCCCCGGCCGCCCAGTGCGGCCGGTGCTCCATGTTTTCCATCACCTTGAAATAGTCAGATAGGCAATAATGAAGAAATTACTGAAAACCGCGCTCCTGCTGAGCTCCATCGCCATGTATTGCATCGTGCCGCGCGCGATCGCCAAGGACGATGACGGCCCACGCAAGATCACCATCGGCCTGATCGCCACCACCACCATCGAAGATACGCAAAAGCGCTGGCAGCCGGTGATCGACGACTTCGCCAAATACACCAAGATGGAAGTGCGCACGGTGGTTTCCACCAACTACAGCGACATCCTGGCCGGCCTGAAAACGAACACCATCCAGGTGGCCTGGCTGAGCAGCAAGAGCGCGCTGGAAGCGGTGGAAGACAACCAGTCGACAGTGTTCGCGCAGATGGTCAAGAAAGACGGTTCGCACGGCTACAACTCAGTGCTGATCACACCGGCTAAAAGCCCGATCAAATCGTTCGAGGATATCCTGAGCAACAAGGGCGTGTACAGCTTCTACGATGGCGACAAGAGTTCGACTTCGGGTTACCTGGTGCCGGCCTATTACGCCTTCGCCAAGAACAAGGTGGAGCCGGAACGGCTGTTCAAGACCATCGTGGTCGGCAATCACAAGAAGAACCTGCAAGCAGTGATCAACGGCCAGGTCGATGTCGCCACCAACAATACCGAAGAGCTGGACCGTCTGCAAAAGGAAACGCCGGAGCAGTTCAGCAAACTGCGCGTAATCTGGTCGTCGCCGCTGATCCCTAACGATCCGCTGCTGTACCGCAAGGACTTGCCGGCCGCCAGCAAAGCCCGCATTGAAGAGTTTTTCGTCACCTACGGCAAGCCGAAGAATCCGGCCAGCCAGCCTGACGTGCTGCAGAAAATCCTCGACCTGTCGGGCTTCCAGCATTCCACCGATGCCCAGCTGAAGCCGATCGCCGACCTCACCATGTTCGGCCTGCTGCGCAACAATATGTACGACACCAAACTGAGCACCGCGCAAAAGCAAAAAGCCTTTGAAGACATCACCGCCCGCTTCGGCAAGCTGAGCATGGCGCTGGAGATGGCGCGCTTGCGTTAATCAATCCACCTCTGCAACACCTGCGCGAGCCGCTGTCTCAGGCTCGCGCCTTCTGATCTTGCACACGCTCCTGCAGCTGCTGCGGGAAATACAGGCTGAAGCGGATCACCCCGGCGGCCGTACAAGTCACCTCGGCGCTGCCGCCGTGCACCAGCATGATGGCGCGTACAATCGCCAACCCCAGGCCGTTCGATTCCGTGAACTCGCTGCGCGACTTGTCGCCGCGGTAGAAGCGATCAAACAAGCGGTCCAGCTGTTCTTGCGGGATCGGATCTCCCCGGTTTTCCACTTCAATGCAGATGCCTTGCGCCTGCGGCTTGCCGCTTAGACGTATGGTGCTGCCCGGCAGCGCATAGCGTACCGCATTCACTACCAGGTTGCTGACGGCGCGGCGCCACATCACCGGGCTGGCATCCAGCTCGCCGCTGGCCTCGACCACCAGCTTGATATCGCGTTCTTCCGCCACGCCTTCGAAATACTCGGCGATCTTGTGCAGCTCATCGGCCAGCGCCAGCGGCGTTTTCTCGACGGCGAGGCCGGCGTGGTCGGCATGCGCCAGGAACAGAATGTTTTCCACGATGCGGCTCAAGCGCTGCAGTTCTTCCAGGTTGGATTCCAGCACCTGCTGGTATTCGCCGGCGTTGCGCACTTTGTTCAGCGTCACCTGGGTCTGCCCCATCAGGGCGCCGATCGGCGTGCGGATCTCGTGCGCGAGGTCGGCGGAAAACTGCGACAGGTGCTCATAGCCGTCGGACAGCCGGTCCAGCATGGCGTTGAAGGAGGCGGCCAGCAGCCGCAACTCTTGCGGCGCATCCTCTTCGCGCAAGCGTATCGAAATATTGGTGGGACTGACTTCGGCGGCGCGCTCGGCCATCGAGTTCAAGGGACGGAAGCCCCGTTTCAGCACCAGGAAGCCAAGCAGCGCCGCCAGCAGCACCGATACCGCGGCCGCGCCGATCACCTGCCAGTAGTATGCGGAAAGAATATGCGATTCCTGCGTCATCACGTGGGCGCCGACAATCACTACCTTAGTACCGTCGCTGCCTACCTCGGCCTCGGTCGAGATCCAGCGCACGCGTACGCCGTCGGCGCGCTCACCCGCCTGCAGTGCTGCCAGCGTCAGCGGCTGATTAAGGCCGACCGGCTTCATCGCCGGCGGCGTCATGTTATCGGGATTGACGCGCACGAACGGCGCCTGGCCCGGATAGCCGAACATCAGCACATCCTGTTCGCTGCCCAGCATGGTTTCAAACAGCGCCGGCCGGTCTTCCATCTGCTTGACGTTGTAGAGATCGTGCAGCAGCGTGCGGAAATGTTCCACCCTGCCGATCAGTGAATAGTCGGCGCGGGTTTCCAGCGCCTGCCGCGTCGACGAATACAGATACATGCCGAGGCTGGTGACGATGGCGCAGGCGACCAGCGCAAACAGGAAAGTGACGCGCGCGGTCAGCGAAAGGTGGCGCCAGGGCGTCATGGATTTTCCGAGAACATGTAGCCGATGCTGCGCACCGTATGGATCAGCTTGCGTTCGAAAGGATTGTCGATCTTGGCGCGCAGGCGCTTGATGGCGACGTCGACCACATTGGTGTCGCTGTCGAAATTCATGTCCCACACCTCGGAAGCGATGACGGTGCGCGACAAGGCTTCATCCTGGCGCTTGACCAGCAGGTGCAGCAGCAGGAATTCCTTGTTGGTGAGAACGATGTCTATGCCCTGGCGCGTGACTTTGCGGCGCAGCAGGTCGAGCTGCAGGTCGGCCACCTGGAAGAAATCCAGCTCATGCGCTTCGCGCACCACGCCGCGCCGCAGCAGGGTGCGGATGCGCAGCAGCAGTTCGGTAAACGAAAACGGCTTGACCAGGTAATCGTCGGCGCCCAGTTCCAGCCCGTGTATACGGTCGTTCACGTGGTCGCGCGCGGTCAGGAAGATGACCGGCAGATCACGGCGGGCGCGGATCGCAGCCATGATCTTCCAGCCGTCGGTGCCAGGCAGCATGACGTCCAGCACCACCAGGTCATAGGAATTCTCCAGCGCCATGTGCAAGCCATCGCTGCCGTTGCGCACCAGGTCGACCGCATAGCCTGATTCGCGCAGGCCTTTCTTGAGGTAGGCGCCGGTCTTCGGGTCGTCTTCGATGACGAGGATAGCCATGCTGAGTCCTTGATTTAGATGGCCCCATTCTATCAATTCGCTTGTCGAGAAGAATGACAATATTGTCATTCACATGTCACCGATAAGACACTCCGGCGCGCCTAGACTGGGCTTCCCAGCAACCACCGAGACTGATCCCATGACAACTGCACAATTCTTGCGCCGGCTTGTTCCTGCCTTGGCCGCATCGACTTTGCTCGCCTATGGCAGCGTCGCCATCGCCCAGACCGCCGCCACGGCGCCCCCGGTCCGGGTGCGCGCCACGATTGAAAAAGTGAACGCTGACAATCTTGAAGTCAGCACCAAAGCCGGCAAGAAGCTGACCTTGAAACTGGCGCCGGACCTGATGCTGTTCTCGGTCAGCCATGCCGCGATTACCGACATCAAGTCCGACAGCTTCATCGGCAGCGCCGCCGTGCCGCTGCCTGACGGCAGCCTGAAGGCGCTGGAAGTGCACGTCTTCCCGGCCGGCATGAAGGTCGGCGAAGGCCATTACGCCTGGGACCTGGGCAAGAAAAGCAGCATGACCAACGGCACCGTGGGCGATGTGGTGGTGACCAGCGGCCGCACCATCACGGTCAAGTATCCGGATGGCGAAAAGAAAATCGTGGTGCCGGCCGACGTCCCTATCGTCAGCCTCAACAAGGGTGACCGCAGCCTGCTGGTGCCTGGCGCGCATGGCGTGTTCTTTGTCAGCAAGGCAGCCGATGGCAGCGATGTCGTCGGCCGCGCCACGGTTGGCGTCAACGGCGTAGTGCCGCCGATGTAATGCGGTTTTGTAATGCGATTTTGCGGGCGGCGCGGCTGCCCGCATCTCTTCTTGACAAGGCATGCCCATGACTACCGCTGACAAACCGCGTCGCATCATTCATCCGCTGCTGGTGCGGGTGGCGCACTGGATCAACGCCTTCGCCATCGTCTGCATGGTGATGAGCGGCTGGGCGATCTATAACGCCTCGCCGCTGTTCGGCTTCGATTTCCCGCGCTGGGCCACCCTTGGCGGCTGGCTGGGCGGAGCGATTGCCTGGCACCTGGCGGCGATGTGGCTGCTGGTGGTGAATGGCTTGGTCTATCTTGGCTACGGCCTGCTGGCCGGCCATTTCCGCCGCCACTTCCTGCCGCTGCGGGCGCGCGACCTGCTGCGCGACGTGAAAGATGCGCTGACCTTCAAGCTGGCGCATCAGCCGGGCGTCTACAACGCTGTGCAACGCCTGATGTACATCGCCGTGCTGCTGCTCGGCGTGCTGGTGGTGGCGTCCGGCTTGTCGATCTGGAAGCCGGTGCAGCTGGATAGCTTGGCCGATCTGTTCGGCGGCTACGATATTGCGCGGCGCGTGCACTTTGCGGCGATGGCCGGCATCGTGGCATTTGTGGCGGTGCATCTGGCGCTGGTGCTGATCGTGCCGAGCACGCTGCTACCGATGTTGAGCGGACGGGCGCCGCGCCACTCCGGCAAGAATCTGCCGGAACGGGAGCAGCAAGCATGAGCGGAAAGAAAGATAAATTACCGAAAAACAGTGAACTGCAGCCCGAACTGGTACAGCTGCAGCGCCGCCTGTTCCTGCGCTCCGGCCTGTCGCTGGGCGCGCTGTCACTGCTGTCCGGCTGCAACCTGCAGGATGGCGACCAGGTCGACAAGGTATTGTGGGCAATGTCGCGCTGGAACGACCGCGTGCAGAGCATGCTGTTCCGCCCGAATCACCTGGCGCCGACCTATCCGGCCAGCATGATCACCAAGCCCTTCCCGTTCAACGCTTTCTATGACGCCGACTCGGCGCCGGAAATCGATGGCGACACATATAAACTGGAAGTCTCCGGCCTGGTGCGCGACAAGCGCAGTTGGAACCTGGCGCAGCTGCGGGCGTTGCCGCAGGCGTCGCAGATCACGCGCCATATCTGCATCGAAGGCTGGAGCGCCATCGGCCAGTGGAGCGGTGTGCCGTTCCGTACCTTTCTCGCCCACATCGGCGCGGATACGACTGCAAAATATGTCGGATTCAAATGCGCCGACCGCTATTACTCCAGCATCGACATGGCAACCGCCTTGCATCCGCAGACCATACTGGCGCTGGACTTTGGCCAGGAGCCGCTACCGACCGAATACGGCTATCCGCTGAAACTGCGGGTGCCGACCAAGCTCGGCTTCAAGAATCCCAAGCACATCGCGGCGATCTTCGTCACCAATGAAAATCCCGGCGGCTATTGGGAAGACCAGGGATATAACTGGTTTAGCGGGTCTTAAGATCGATAAACATCTGTTTGAAACCGCATTTCCTTCCCTCAGCGAAAGAGATGCAGCCGACGCGGCTGCGCACAAGGCGCGCTTCGGCTGGCCAGTCCGCTGGCGGGAGCTCTGAAGCCGCTGGCGGGTGACAGCGTAACAGGCCTGCATGCATTTGCTGCCGCCGCCGGCGAAAACTTGTCATTGGCGCCGGCCTTGACTTCATCCGCATGGGCGTTTTTAGCCGCCAGCAAGACCACAACCAGCAACGCCAGCAGCACGCCGATGGACAGCAGGGTATTGGTAATGACGTAGGTATTGCGGGACCGGGCTGGTCGGATATAGCGTTTTTTCATGATCGACTTTCTGGTCAAATTGATATGGCGCACTTCTCAGCCATATGAGAATGGTCAAACCAGCAGTATCCTTGAACGAAATGAAGAAAACATGAGTCATTCATGAACGTTTCCTGAAGACGCGGGCTCTTCAGCTTTTCTTCACGTTAAGGTGCTTAAATACCAAGCTATGAAAATATTGCTGATTGAAGATGACCTGGACCTGGGCAACGGCGTGCGCATCGCCCTCTCCGACCAGGGCATGGACGTGGTCTGGGTGCGCCAGCTGGCGGATGCGGTGCGCGCCCTGGAATCCGACACCTGCGACCTGGTGCTGCTGGATCTCGGCCTGCCGGACGGCGACGGCCTGAGCCTGCTGACGCGCCTGCGGCGCGAAAAGAACGCCCTGCCGGTGATTATCCTGAGCGCCCGCGACGCCATCAACGACCGCTTGCTGGGCCTCGACACCGGCGCCGACGATTACCTGGTCAAGCCATTTGTGCTGGTCGAGCTGCTATCGCGGGTGCGCGCCCTGGCCCGGCGCAGCTACGGCTTCGACGGCGAAACCCTGGATTTGCGCGGCCTGTCGCTGCATGCGCCGACCCGCCGCGTCACCGTGCAGGAGCGGCCGGTGGAACTGACCGCCAGCGAATACGCCTTGCTCAGCACCCTGCTGATCCGCGCCGACCGCGTGGTGACGCGCCGCATCCTGGAGGAACTGGCGCTGCCCGGCGGCCAGGGCAACGCCAGCAATACCCTGGACGTGCACATGGCTAATCTGCGCCGCAAGATAGGCGACGGCTATATCCGCACCGTGCGCGGCGTCGGCTTTGTGATAGACCTGCAGGCGCCGGCCCGCAGCATCCGCAAATGATGCTGCACTGGTGGAGCTGGCTGCTGCGGCCGACCCTGGTGCGGCGCCTGCTGCTGGCCCAGATGCTGCTGCTGACAGTGCTGTGGAGCCTGTTCATCGGCTACGCCATATTCGAGACCAGCCGGGCGCCCGGCCCGATCAACCTGGACCGCACCTACGAGGCCATCTTCGGCGTCGCCGAAAACCTGGCGGATAATCCGGAGCGCCAGTTCAAGGTGTTGCACATGATCGACCTGGCGGTGCGCGAAGGCTACGGCATCGGCGGCGATACGCCGAAACTGTCGCCCAGCATCCGGGTGCGGCAAGGAGAGCGGCTGATCTACCAGTCCGAGGACATCCCGGGCGGGATTCATAACAGCCGCCTCGACGATGCGGAAACCATCTACGCCAACGGCGTGCGCTGGCGCGCCCGTACTTTGCAGTCGCCGCACTCGGATACGCGCGTCACCATCATCGTGCCGGCAGACGCCATAGACATGCTGGTCGACATGAATTCGCGCGGCTATTATTCTCTGCCCTTGCTGATCAGCCTGCCGTTCCTGCTGCTGCCGGCGTGGCTGTCGATCCGCGTGGCGCTGCGGCCCTGGAGCCGGATTGCGCGCGAGGTGGCCGCCCGCGGCCCGCACAACCTGGCGCCTTTGGGCTTCAAGCCCAAGCATCTGGAGCTGAGTTCGATGGTCGACCGCATCAACGGCCTGCTGTTGCGCATCAGCGAAAGCGTGGCGCGCGAACGCAACTTCATCGCCGACGCCGCCCATGAGCTGCGCACGCCGCTGGCCGCCATGCGCGTCAACGCGGAAGCGCTGCAAAGCCAGGCCGGCGACAGCCAGCAACAGCAGCTCCTGGCCGGTATACTGAGCAGCAGCAACCGCGCCACCCGCCTGGTCAGCCAGTTGCTGCTGCTGGTGCGCAGCGACGCTACCGCCAGCGTCGCGCTGGACCGGCTGGCGATGGATACGCTGGTGCAGGACCGGCTAGCGATCCTGTCGGCGCTGGCCATGGTGCGGCACATCGAACTGGAACTAGCGTCGGAAGGCGAGTTCTTCATCCTGGGACATCGTGAAAGCCTGGTGTCGCTGATCGACAATCTGGTCGACAACGCCATCAAATACAGTCCGCCGGGCGGCATCGTGACGGTCGGCTTGCACCGTGACCGGGACGAGGTAGTATTCAGCGTGGCGGATCAGGGGCCAGGAATCGCACCGGCTCTGCGCGAGCGCGTATTCGACCGCTTTTTCCGCAATCCCGACCAGACCCAGAGCGGCAGCGGGCTGGGGTTGGCGATCGCCAGGTCCGTGGTGCTCCAGCACGGCGGCCAGATCCAGCTGCATGCGGCCGGCGACGAACAAGGCTTGCTGGTGGAGGTCAGATTTCCGCTGGCCTAGCTGACCATAGAATCATGCAATCCAAACCCGGGGTTGAGCAAATTACCGCGAGAGCTTTATTCGCCGCGCTCGCTGCAGCACGGGCAGCCATGGTGTCCGCTCATCAGATGCGGCGGCGAGGCTTCTTCATCCTGCGCCACGCTGCGCATGAATTCGGCCAGCTGCTTTTCCATGCTGGCCAGCAGTTCGGCGCTGGCCTGCGGCTGGACCAGCTTGTCATCGCTACCGGCGGCAAGCCAATGGCGGGCGGTGTGCTTGGTCGTCATTTCTGTTCTTCCGGCTGGCCGTAATACTTCTCGCAAATCTTGATGCGTTCGCGCCCCTGGTCCTTGCGCCAGCGGTTGCTGTCGCGTAGCGAGTAGACGCAGCCGCAATATTCCTGCTGGTAGAAATTCTCGCGCTTGGAGATTTCGATCATGCGCGCCGAGCCTCCCTGCTTGCGCCAGTTGTAATCCCAGTAAGTGATGCCGGGATAATGCGCCGCCGCGCGGGCGCCGCAATCGTTGATCTGCTCCATGTTCTTCCAGCGTGAAATTCCCAGCGAACTGCTGATCACCGGAAAGCCGTGCTCATGCGCGTACAGCGCGCTGCGTTCAAAGCGCATGTCGAAACACATGGTGCAGCGCTTGCCGCGTTCCGGCTCGTTTTCCATGCCTTGGGCGCGGGCAAACCAGTTGTCCAGATCGTAGTCGGCATCGACGAAGGGGACGCCGTGCTGTTCGGCGAAACGGATGTTTTCATTCTTGCGCAGTTCGTATTCGCGCTGCGGATGGATGTTCGGATTGTAGAAATAGATGGAAAAATCGATTTCGCTGGCCAGCAAGGCTTCCATCACCTCGCCCGAGCAAGGCGCGCAGCAAGAATGCAATAGCAGTTTATTGTGGCCGCCCGGCAGGACGAGCTTCTGGCGTTGGGTCATGAGGGAGTACCTGAAGAAGTGCGCCGGCTGGAGGTAACACTCGGACCGCGGCGCTAATCGTTCAGTCTCTTGCTTACGGCCAGCTGCGTCAAGCGACAAACTCTCAAGTTTGCATGAGCGGAATTCATTCAGCCCTAGTGACTAGCCACCTGTCAGTACTGGCAGGTAGCGCTACAAATGACATGCTGCGGTCATAAATGCGGCATATATTCGGGCGGCAAATAGTGCAACAAAGAAACTTTCTTATCTTTCCCTTCCTGAATGGAGTCTCCATGAAACTGAATCGTCAGCTGTTCCTCACCTTTATCGGCAGCGTGGCATGCGCCGCGCCTTTGATGCTGGCCAGCCAAAGCGCACTGGCCTGGGGTGATGAAGGACATATGGTGGTCGGCCTGATTGCCAACAACTACCTGACCGACAACGTCCGCTCGCAGGTCGACGCCATCCTGGCCAACGACAGCAGCGGCCTGACCGCCGGCGACATCGCCTCGGAAGCGACTTGGGCCGACAAGTACCGCAATTCACATCGCGAAACCGCCGCCTGGCATTTTGTCGATACCGAGATCAGCGACGGCGACATCGACGCCGCCTGCTTCGGCCATCCGAGCCTGCCCGCCAATACCCCGGCATCGGGCGGCGTGGCGCAGGATTGCGTGGTCGACAAGGTCGATCAGTTCGCGCTCGAATTGCGTGATCCGAACACCGATCCTGCCGAACGCTTGCTGGCGCTGCAGTTCCTGCTGCACTTCGTCGGCGACATGCACCAGCCGCTGCACTCCAGCGACTCCCACGACCGCGGCGGCAACGACGAAACGGTGTCCGCCACCGGCATCGCCGCCGGCAAGCTGCACGCTTACTGGGATACGGCATTCGTGAACAAGCTGGGCACCGACCAGAACAAGGTGGCGTCGGCATTGATCGCCAAGATCAGCAAGGCCCAGATCGCGCAATGGCAGCAGCAGACGCCGCGCGACTGGTCGCTGGAAGCCTTCGACCTGGCCCGCACCGACGCATACGGCAAGCTGCCGACGCCTGGATCCACCGGCAAGTACAAGCTGCCGGCCAGCTATGTCAGCAACGCCACCAGCGTGGTTGCCTTGCAGCTGAGCCGTGCCGGCGTGCGTCTGGCGAAAATTCTGAATGACGCCTTGGATGGCAATGCCGTTTCCGGCGCATCGATATTCGTCTCGCCATTTGGCGAGAAAAAATAAGCGGTTGTGGTTCAACCCTGAGCGCCTGGTCTTGCCGGCGCTCAGGATTCAGGGCTTACTCGGCTAGATCAATCCGCGCTTCGCCAGCATCGGCTCGACCTTCGGATCGCGGCCGCGGAAGGCGCGGAACGCCAGCGCCGGATCCTGTTTGTTGCCGGAGCTGTAGATATGCTTTTGCAAGCGCTCGGCAATCGCCGGCTGGAACGGATCGCCCGCTTCGGTGAAAGCATCGTAGGCGTCGGCATCCAGCACTTCGGCCCACATGTAGACGTAGTAGCCCGCGGCGTAGTCGGAACCGGCGAACAGATGCTGGAAATGGCTCAGGTAGTGGCGCTGGCCGATGTCCTGCGGGATGCCCAGCAGTTCGCATTGCTGCGCTTCAAAAGCCGCCATGTCGACCGCGCTGCCGTTCGGCAGCGAATGCAGCGCCATGTCGATCAGCGCCGGGCCGGCATACATGATGGTGGCCCAGGCCTGGTCGAACTGGCGCGCGCGCTTGAGCTTTTCCAGCAGCGCTGACGGGATCGCCGCGCCAGTCTGATAGTGCCGCGCATGCTGCTTGAGCACCACTTCCTCTTCTGCCCAGTTCTCGAAGATCTGCGACGGCAGCTCGACGTAATCCTGCAATACCTGGGTGCCGGCCAGGCGTTCGTACTTCACCTGCGACAGCAGGCCGTGCAAGCCGTGGCCGAATTCGTGGAACAGGGTGCGCACGTCGTCGAAACTCAGCAACGCGCTCTCGCCCTTGGCGGCCTTGGCGAAATTGTTATTGTTGATGACGATCGGCAGGGTGCCGCCGTCATGGCCGGACTGGTTGCGGAAGACATGCATCCAGGCGCCGCTGCGCTTGCTGGCGCGGGCGAAGTTGTCGCCGATGAAGAGTCCGATCAGGACATCTTCGCGATTGCGCACTTGCCACAGGCGGGCGTCCGCATGATGCAGGGCGACGCCGTGCTGCTCGACAAAGCTGATTCCGAACAGACGATGAGCGCAGTCGAACATGGCGCCTATCATGTTGTCCAGCGCGAAGTAGGGTTTCAGTTCGGCGTCGTCCAGGTCGTAGCGCGCCTGGCGCACTTTCTCGGCCAGGTAGCGCCAGTCCCAGGCCGCGATCGGCGTCGGCTGGCCCAGGTTGCGCGCCATCTCGGTCAGGGCGATACGGTCCTGTTCCGCCTTGGCCTTGGCCGGTTCCCAGACCTTGCCCAGCAGGGCGGATACCGCTTCCGGCTTGCCGGCCATGCGGTCGATCAGCTGGTAATCGGCATAGGTGGCGTAGCCGTGCAGTTGCGCCTGCTCCTGGCGCAAGGCCATGATCTCGGCGGCGACCGGGCGATTGTCATGGCTGCCGGCGTGGGCGCCGCGGGCGACGCGGCCGCGCCAGACCGCTTCGCGCAAATCGCGGCGGTCGGAGAAAGTGAGGAAGGGTTCGGCCAGCGAGGGCGACAGGGTCATTACATGGCTGCCTTCCGGCAGGCCGCGCTGCTGCGCCGCCGCCTGCGCCGAAGCGCGCAGGAACGGCGGCAGTCCGGCCAGCGCCGCTTCGTCTTCCAGCGCCAGCACAAAGCCGGATTCATCGGCCAGGACGTTTTGCGTAAACTGCGTGCTCAGCGCCGCCAGCCTTTCCGTCACTGCGCTGTAGCGAGCGCGCGATTGCGGCGGCAGGTTGGCGCCGGCGCGCACAAAGTCCAGGTGCACCCGTTCCAGCAAACGCAGCTGCACCGGATCCAGGTCCAGGCGGGCGCGTTCGGCGTACAAGGCGTCGATACGGGCAAACAGGCCGGCATGCAGGTAAATGGCATTCTTGTGCGCGGCCAGCCTGGGCGCCAGTTCGATCTCGGCTGCCTGCAAGGCGGGCGAGGTTTCGCTCGCGGTCAGGTTCTCGAACAGCAGGCTGATGCGGCTGTTGAGCCGGCCCGACTGATCGAAAGCGGCCAGCGTGTTGGCAAAATTAGGAGCCGCCGTTTGTGCGGCGATGGCATCGATCTCGGCCAGGTGGGCCGGCAATGCAATTTCAAACGCGGGGACGAAATGTTCGGCCTTGACCTGATCGAAAGGCGGCAAGCCGTAAGGGGTATTCCAGTCTTGCAACAGCGGATTGGCGGCGTGAATGTCTGACATGGCGAATAGCATCCTGGCTAATGGTGAGGAAGCTATTGTATGCCGGACGGTTTTTTTCGGCGCAGGGATATTTTCGATGCTGCGCCATCCAGCCCTCTCAGCCGGCGCCGGACGCGATCCAGTTCTCGATTTTCACGCCCGGATAGACGGCGAAATCCCGTTCGTTATTGGTCACCAGCACCACATCCAGCGATACCGCATGCGCTGCGATCAGTTTGTCGAGATGGTCTTTCCTGCGCTCGCGCGTCGCCTCCCGGATCGGGCCGTAGGCGCTGGCCGCGGCGCAGTCGAAGGGCGCTACCGGAATGTCCTCTGCCAGCGCCGCCAGGTGTTGCCGTTCGCGGACGGGATTCGCCGACGCCGCGACGCCATATTCCAGTTCGGCGAAAGTAATCGCCGACATCACGACATCGCCCACAAAACACGCGGCAAAGCGCTCAGCCACTTGCCGCGGCTGGTTTTTCATCAGGTAGATACACATATTGGTGTCGAGCATGTAGCGCGCCATCAGAGGACCTCGCGCTCTTCCTGTTCTTGCTCGCCGCGGCCGGCTGCCATGAAATCGGCGCCGAAACTGGAAAACTTCTTGAGCACGCCGGCCAGGGGACGGCCTGCCGGACGGATCCGCAATTCGTCGCCGACCCGCTCGATCTGAAACTCGATATCGGTGCGCGCATAGGCCAGCTCGGCCGGAATCCGGATCGCCTGGGAATTGCCGTTCTTGAAGACCTTGGTGGTGTGCATGTCAAACGGTGCTTGAGGAAAGTACGGTAAGTACATATTAGACGCCTCCCGAGGAAATGTAAATACACGTGTGTACATAATATTTCATGCACATCCAAATATTCATTGGAAATGTGTATTTACACAATAAGCGTCTTCTTGTTTTGAATTATACTGTACGTATATACAGTTAATTTTGTGCAGAGGGAATCTTATGCAGGTGGTCGGAAGATCGGAACTTGACGCCATTACTGAAGGATTGAAAGCGACCATCGCCCGCATCGTGCTCGTTCATCGCAGCGCCGGGGCGGACTTGACCTGGTCGCTGATGCACCGGATTGAAAGCGAAGCGATGCGCGCCATGGAACAGTCCGGCAACTTCGACCTGAGCCACCTCAACACGCTGCGCGCCTACCCCACGGCTTATCCGCGCACCGACGACCTGGTCAATTTCGGCAACGCGACCACGCTGCCGATCGCGCTCTCCCTGATCTACCGGGAATTCAGAAGGTCGCACTAGCGGGTTACGCAATGAGCGCACCCGCCCGTCATCTTACAAGCCAAGCTCGCTCAGGCCCGGATGGTCGTCCGGACGGCGCCCCAGGGGCCAGTGGTACTTGCGCTCCGATTCCTTGATCGGCAGGTCGTTGATGCTGGCATAGCGCCGGTGCATCAGGCCGTGTTCATCGAACTCCCAATTCTCGTTGCCGTAAGAGCGGAACCAGTTGCCGGCGGCATCGTGGCATTCATAGGCAAAGCGCACCGCAATCCGGTTGCCGTCGAACGCCCAGAGTTCCTTGATCAGGCGGTAATCCAGCTCGCGCTCCCACTTGCGGGCCAGGAATTGCACGATCTGCTCGCGCCCCTGGGGAAATTCGGAACGGTTGCGCCAGATGGTGTCGACGGTATACGCCAGCGACACACGCTGCGGATCGCGGCTGTTCCAGCCGTCTTCCGCCATCCTCACTTTCTGGATCGCGGTTTCACGGGTGAATGGAGGAAATGGCGGACGGGCTTCGCTGGCTTGACTCATGGCAGTACTCCTGGAACGGTGGAAAAAAGGCTGTTGCCACACTTTACAAAATTCCACTGAATTAAAGAATAATCATAGAATACAATTCATTCTTCCTTTAAATGGAATTCAAGCATGGACCGGTTTCATCTGATGAGCGTATTCGTGGCGGTAGCGGAGGAACAGAGCTTCGCCGCCGCGGCGCGCCGCCTGCAGATGTCGCCGCCGGCCGTCACCCGCGCCGTATCGGCGCTGGAAGAACGGCTCGGGGTCAAGCTGCTGAACCGCACCACGCGCTACGTGCGCAGCACCGATGCCGGCCTGCGTTACCTGGAAGACGCGCGCCGCATCATGGCTGAAGCCGACGAAGCCGATGAGGCTGCGGCCGGCGTCAATGCCGAGCCGCGCGGCCAGCTGACGGTGACAGCGCCGGTGCTGTTCGGACGCATGTTCGTGATGCCGACTATGGTCGACTACCTGCAGCGCTTTCCGGCGATGGCGGTGTCGGCCTTGTTCGTCGACCGCGTGGTCAACCTGCTGGAAGAAGGCATAGACGTCGGCATCCGCATCGGCGAACTGGCCGACTCGAGCATGAAAGCAATCCAGGTCGGACAGGTCAGCCGGGTAGTATGCGCGGCGCCGGCCTATCTGGCGGCGCATGGCGCGCCGGCCACGCCTGAGGAATTGGCCGGGCATGCGGTGATCGCTTCGACCGGCGTCGCCGCCGACAGCGAATGGCGCTTCATGAGCAAGCACAAAAGCGCCGGCGGCAAGCTCAGCAGCGTGAAAATCCAGCCGCGCATGACGGTCAGCAGCAACGACGCCGCCATCGAAGCGGCCTTGCGCGGCTTCGGCGTGACGCGCCTGCTGTCCTACCAGATCGCACCCTATCTCGATTCCGGCCAGCTGCAGATCGTGCTGGCCGAGCACCAGCCGGCCTGCGTGCCTATCCACGTGCTGCACCGCGAAGGGCGGCTGGCCTCGGCCAAGGTCAGGCGCTTCGTCGATCTGCTGGTGGAGAGCCTGCGCGCCAACAAGGCGCTGCGCTGAGGGCAGAAATCATTGCAGCGCAGCAGCCGATGCCGATAAGGGCTACAGTGTCGGCTTGCAATTTTTAAGGCTGTTCAAACATGTCACAAGCCCAATCCACCAAACTCAGCGCCAGCCTGGTGATCATGATGTCGGTCGCCACCGGTGTCGCGGTGGCCAGCAACTATTACGCGCAGCCGCTGCTGCACACCATCGCCGCCCGTTTCGGCATTTCCAACGGCAGCGCCGGCCTGATCGTCACCGTGGCCCAGCTCGGCTATGCGCTCGGCCTGATGCTGCTGGTGCCGCTGGCCGATATGCTGGAACGCAAGAAACTGATCGTCATCATGAGCCTGCTGTCGGCCTGCGGCCTGCTGATCACGGCCACCGCGCAAAGCCTGGTGTTCGTCCTCATCGGCACCGCCCTGACCGGCTTGTTCTCGGTAGTGTCGCAGGTGCTGGTGCCGTTTGCCGCGACCCTGGCGGCGCCGCATGAACGCGGCAAGGTGGTAGGCCATGTAATGACCGGCCTGCTGCTGGGCATCCTGCTGGCGCGCACCGTGGCCGGCTATCTGTCGGCCTGGGGCGGCTGGCAAACCGTGTACTGGTTCGGCGCCGCTCTGATGACCGTCACCGCGATCGTGCTGGCGCGCGCGCTGCCGCGCCATCATCCGACCCAGAGCCTGAGCTATCCGCGCCTGCTGGCGTCGATCCTGACCTTGTTCGTGGCAGAGCCGGTGCTGCGCATACGCGCCTTGCTGGGAGCGATCATCTTCGCCGTCTTCAGCGTGCTGTGGACCTCGATTTCCTTCCTGCTGGCGGCCGAACCTTTCCACTATTCCGACGGCACCATCGGCTTGTTCGGCCTGGTCGGCGCCGCCGGCGCCATGGCCGCCTCGCATGCCGGACGACTGGCCGACCGCGGCCATGCCGGCCGTTCCACCACCATCGGACTGGCGCTGCTGCTGCTGTCCTGGCTGCCGCTGGTGTTCGCCAAGAGCTCGCTGATCGGACTGCTGTTCGGCATCCTGCTGCTGGACCTGATGGTGCAGGCGATCCACGTCACCAACCTGAGCGTGATCAATCATCTGCATCCCGATTCCCGCAACCGCCTGACCGCCGGCTACATGACCTGCTACTTCATCGGCGGCGCCTGCGGTTCGCTGCTGTCGACCGCGATGTACGGCCACTCCGGCTGGTTGGGCGTATCGATGACGGGCGCGGGATTAAGCGCAGCCGGCCTGGCCGTCTGGTGGCTGGCCGAACGCAATGACAAGCAAGCTGCCTGAACCTTGACGAACCGTCTCTTAGGGACGGTTCAGTTCAGGATACAAGGTCATCAGCTGCATCGCCACGCCGTTGGTCCAGCCGAAGCCATCCTGCAAGGCGTATTCGCCGCCGCCGGCTTCGGCAGCGCTGCCGGCCACATCGTATTTCTCCACCAGCTTGCCGCTGCCGGCGTAGACCTGCTGCACCTTGCTCATCCAGCGCGTGGCGATGTCGCGCGCCAGGGTGTGCAAGCCGTAACGGTTCAAGCCGTCCACCGCGATCCATTGCAGCGGCGCCCAGCCGTTGGGCGCATCCCATTGCTGGCCGCTGCCGAGCGGCGTCGTGACGATGCCATACGGTTTCAGCAATTCCTTGCCAGCCCACTGTGCTACGCGCGTTGCCTGCGCGGGTTCGGCGATGCCGGTGAACAAAGGGTAGAAAGTAGCGGCGCCAGGGCGCGCGGTCGATTGCCGCTTGCGCCATTGGTAGTCGACATAATGCCCGCCGGCCTCATCCCACATGTACTTTTGCACGGCCACGAGACGGCGTTCCGCGCGCTGGCTGAAATCGCTGCTGCAGGCAAGGTCGCGCACCCGCTCGCAGCCGAGACGGATCGCATTTTCCAGGCCGTACAGCAAACTGTTCAGGTCGACCGGCAGGATGGCGGTGGTCTCGATAGTGGCCAGCGTCTTGCCGTCGGCGAACCAGCGGCTGCTGAAATCCCAGCCGCTTTCAGCGCCGGCGCGCACATCGCGGTAAATCTCGGCAGCCTGGCGGCGGCTGTTGCGGGCAAGTTCGACGTCCTCGGTATACGATTCGTCGCGCGGCACGGCGCGGTCGTCGTAGTAGCGGTTCAGCACACTGCCGTCGGCCAGCGCCACTACTCGCCGGTATGCCGTGCCGGGCTTGAGGCCACGTTCGCCATCCATCCAGAAACCGTACTCGCGCCGCAGCTGCGGCAGGTAACGCGCATAGGCGGCGGCTTCGTCCTGGGTCGACAGCAGGCCGACCATCTTGAAATAGAACGGCGGCTGCGAACGGCTCAGGTAATAGCTGCGGTTGCCGTTCGGGACATGGCCGTAGCGGCCGATCAGACTGGCGAAATTATCCACCATCGCGCGTATCAGCTGCGGTTTGCCGTTTTGCAGCAGCCCCAGCATGGTGAAATAGGAATCCCAGTAATACACCTCGCGGAAGCGCCCGCCCGGAACCACATAGGGTTGCGGCAAAGGCAGCAGCGAAGAGGCCGCCTTTGGCTTCCCAGGCTGCTGGGTCAGGTGCGGCCATAGGCCGGCTATATGCTGCTGCAGCGATTGGGAGCGGTCGCTGACGTAGGCATCCGGATTGTCTTCAGGCAGATCGAAATGCTGCCGGATAAAATCGGCCAGCGTGAAACCGGGGCTATCCTTGATTCGTTTGTATTCCGCCTCGATGGCGGCAGGCCGGCTTTTCGGCAAGGCGTCGACAAAGGTTTTTCCATCCTTGAAGAGCTGGCCCATCTGCACCGCGGCGAACAGCTGCGGATACAACTCGGAGGGCGGGGCCGGATATGCAGCGATATTGCTGACGGCCTCGGCTGCCGCCGGCGCGCTGCCAAGAACGAAGCTGGCCGCAACTGCCATCGCGATCCAGCGAGAACGGTAACTACGCGGTAAGGCAAAAGAGCAAGTCATGTCGCGTTTCCATTATCTCTAGTCAAGACAAAGACAATGGTAACTTAGTCAGGCAAGCCGTCCTGCTTATGACGCCTCTTCAACCAGGATTTCCGACAACAACTTCTTGATTTCAGGGACGCAAGAGCCGCAATTGCCGCCGGCCTTCAGGCAGTCGGTGACCTGCGCCACGGTCGTCAGACCCTGCTTGCGCACCGCATCGCAGATGGTGTTGCGGCCGACCGAAAAACAGGAACACACGGTCGGCCCGGTATCGGCGCCCTTGGCGATAGGCTGGCCGATCAGCAAACCGACGCGGTCGGCGTCTTCCAGCTGCTCCTTGAGGAACAGGCTGGCCAGCCAGGTGCGCGAAGGCAGGTCCGGGCGCGGCGACAGGAACACGCAAGCATCGATACGATCGTCCACCACATGCACGGCGCGATAGATGCCGGCGCTGCCATCCTGGTATTCCAGCCAGTCGGCGTCGGCGGCATCGACTCCCAGCAGCCTGGCGGCCCAGGCGCCATGATCGGCGATCGGACTGCGCCCGGCCAGCTCGTAACGATGAAAGCTACGCCCCTGGATCCGCGTCCAATGCGTGACATCATCCAGCGCCGGCTGCGCGCGGCTCAGCACGAAGCCATACCAGGCCACTGCGAATTCCTCGACCCGCACCGGCGTGTGCTTGAATTCCGGCTCGCCGGAAACCGGATCGACCACTGGATTGACCAACGCCCCGACCCGCGCATCCGAAGCTGACTGCCGGTTCCAATGAATAGGCACGAACAGGCTGCCGCGGGCAATGCCGCCGCCGTGCTGCACCTTGGCCACCATCTCGCCCCACTGGCTGCTCACACGCGCCAGCATGCCTTCACGCACGCCGTACAGCAGGGCATCCTGCGGATGCATGTCGACGAACGATTCCGGCACGTGGTCGGCCAGCCTGGGCGACTTGCCGGTGCGCGTCATGGTGTGCCACTGGTCGCGCACGCGGCCGGTGTTGAGGCTGAGCGGATAGTCGCTGCTGGTGGCGTGTTGCGGCGCGCGGGGTGGGGTGGCGATGAAGCGCGCCTTGCCGTCGGCATGGGCGAAGCGCCCGTCGGCAAACAAGCGCGCCGTGCCTTGTCTTTCTCCAGCGGCGTTAGCCGGCAGCGGCCATTGGACCGGCTGCATGGCGTCGAACTGCGCCTGGTCCATACCGCGCAAGCCGCTCAGGTTGAACACGCGATGTGGGCCATCGCCGCTGCCGCCGTTATCGCCATTACCGCCGTTACGATAGGCGCTAAGGCCGGCGTGCTCATCGAATACCTGATGCGCCGAACTGAAATCGAAACCGTCATAACCCATGCGCTGCGCCACCTGGCAAATGATGCGCCAGTCGGCCCGCCCTTCACCGGGCGCCGGCAGGAAGGCGCGCTGGCGCGAGATGCGGCGTTCCGAGCTGGTCACCGTGCCATCCTTTTCACCCCAGCCGAGGGCCGGCAGCAAGACATGGGCAAAGGCATTGGTGTCGGTCTTTTCGATGATGTCGGAGATCACCACCAGTTCGCATTTTTTCAGTGCGCGCTGGACCTGGTCGGCGTCCGGCAGGCTGACCACCGGATTGGTGGCCATGATCCAGACCGCCTTGACGCGTCCGGCTTCGATCGCCTGGAACAAGTCCACCGCTTTCAGGCCGGGCCGCTCGGCCATCCGCGGCGACTGCCAGAAGGTCTGCACAGTCGCGCGATGTTGCGGGTTGTCCAGCTCCATGTGCGCCGCCAGCATATTTGCCAGGCCGCCAACCTCGCGCCCGCCCATGGCGTTGGGCTGGCCGGTGATCGAGAACGGTCCCATGCCGGGCTTGCCTATGCGCCCCGTCAGCAGATGGCAGTTGATGATGCTGTTGACCTTGTCGGTGCCGGAGGAGGATTGATTGACCCCTTGCGAGAAGGCGCTGACGACTTTTTCATTATCGGCAAACCATTGATAGAAGGTCAGCAGGTCTTGCGGATCGAGCTTGCAGATCTTCGCCACCGCAGCCAGGTCGGCACAATCGGCCTCAGCCACTTCCAAGGCGGCAGCCATGCCGTTGGTGTGCTCCGCAACGAAGCCTTTATCTAGCGCGCCGTTACGCGCCAGGAAACTGAGCAAGCCGTTGAACAGCCAGACATCGCTGCCGGCCTTCAGCGGCAGATGCAGGTCGGCCAGTTCGCAGGTGGCGGTACGGCGCGGATCGATCACCACCAGCTTCATCTGCGGCCGCGTTTCCCTGATCTTGGCGATGCGCTGGAACAGGATAGGATGACACCAGGCGGTGTTGGATCCGACCAGCACCACCAGGTCGGCCAGTTCCAGGTCTTCATAGCACACCGGCACCAGGTCGGCGCCGAAAGCGCGCTTGTGGCCGGCCACCGCGGACGACATGCACAGCCGCGAATTGGTATCGATATTGGCGCTGCCGATATAGCCCTTCATCAGCTTGTTGGCGACGTAGTAGTCTTCCGTCAGCAACTGGCCCGAGACATACAGCGCCACCGAATCCGGACCATGCTGTTCGATGATCTGCCGGAAGCCATGCGCCACCTTGTCCAGCGCGGCATCCCAGGATACCCGTTGCATGGATTGCTGGTCATCGCTGCGCATTTGCGGATATAGCAAGCGCCCGTCCAGCGCCACCGTCTCTCCCAGCGCCGAGCCTTTGACGCATAGCCGCCCCAGGTTAGAGGCATGCGTTTCATCGCCGGCGATGTCGACCTGGCCATCGCCATTGACCGTAGCACGTACCCCGCAACCGACGCCGCAATACGGACAAGTAGTCAACGTACCGGCTAACTTGGCGGCCGGTTGCAACGGAAAACTCTGGGACATATTCATGCCGGCTCCGCTTCAGGCCGCCTGAGCGCACAGCGCCTGGCCGAACAACAGCTGGCTGCGCAGGGCAGAAATATCGGTCTTGTTCTGGATCATCTCGAAGTACCAGGGGCCGTCCTTGACGTCGCCATACAGCACCGCGCCGACGATATGCGGGCCGCTGATCACCAGCCGCTTGTAGATGCCGCGGCGCGGATCGCGCAGCACCAGATCTTCGCTGCCCTCGCTGCCGATGAAGTCGCCGGCGGAATACAGGTCGACGCCGGTGACCTTGAGCTTGGTGGCGGTGGCCTGCTGCACGTAACGCCTGTGGCCGGCGCCGGCCAGATGGGCGCCGCACACGCGCGCCTGATCCCAGATCGGCGCCACCAGGCCGAAAGTCGCCATGCGGTGCTGCACGCACTCACCCACGGCATAGATGCGCGGATCGTAAGTCTGCAGAGTATCGTCAACCACGATCGCGCGATCGCAATGCAAGCCGGCCTGCTGCGCCAGTTCGATATTCGGGCGGACGCCGGCGGTCATCACCACCAGGTCGGCCGGGATTTCGCTGCCGTCCTTGAAGCGTACGGCCCGCACTGTCTTTGCCTGCTGGTCGCCAAGGATCTCAGCTGTCTGAGCGTTCAATAAAAAACGCAATCCTTTCTGCTCCAGCGCCTTCTTCAGCAAGACGGCGGCGGACTTGTCCAGCTGCCTTTCCATCAGGCTGTCCATGACATGCACCACGGTCACGTCCATGCCCTGCCGCAGCAAGCCGTTGGCTGCTTCCAGCCCGAGCAGGCCGCCGCCGATCACCACCGCATGGCGATGATTGCGCGCCGCCGCCAGCATGGTCTCGACATCCTGGATATCGCGGAAGGCGATCACGCCCGGCAACTGATGGCCTGGCACCGGAATGATGAAAGGCTTGGAACCGGTCGCCAGCAGCAGACGGTCGTAGCGCAGCTCGACGCCGGCGCGCGAACGCACGATGCGGCGCTGGCGGTCTATGCCCGTCACCGGATCGCCGGCATGCAGGGTGATGCCGTTCTCGGCATACCATTCGCGCGGATTGAGCATGATGTCGTCCATGCTCTTGTCGCCCGCCAGCAGCGGCGACAGCAGGATGCGGTTGTAATTGCCGTGCGGCTCGGCGCCGAACACCGTGATGTCGTACAGCTCCGGCGCCAGCTTGAGCAGTTCCTCGACCGTGCGCATGCCGGCCATGCCGTTGCCGATCACCACCAGCGACGGCTTGCTGGCCGATGGCGCGGTGGTTGTAGCGGCAGTTGTCTCATTCATGCTCATGCGCCGACCCAGACCTTGCCGTCGGCGATGCGCGCCGGATAGGCCGGCACCGAATTCTCCGGCGCTTCCAGGCACTCGCCGGTCTGCAGGTCGAAGTGCTGTTTGTAGATCGGCGAAGCGACCACGATGCGCTCTCCCAGGCTGCCGACCAGTCCGCGCGACAGCACGGCCGCCTGCGCATTCGGATCGTAATTGCCGATGGCGAAGACGCGCTGCTCGCCATCGATGACGTGGAACACCGCGACCTGTTCGCCATTGATCAGCGCGCAGACGCCGGTGTTCGGCACGATCTGTTCGAGTGCGCAAACTTCGATCCAGTGCTGGCCTAGCTGGTCATTGTGCATGTCAGTTCCTTTAAACAGTTTCAAGCACGATCGGGATATTGATACGCTTGCGTTCTTCCACCGTGGCCGGACGGATCTGGCCGCGCTCCGGCACGAACACCACGTTGTCGTCGGCCTCGCCGCTGTTGACGAAATGCTGGAAGCGCTTGCGGGTTTCCTGGTCGGTGACGGCTTTCTTCCATTCGCACTCGTAAGTGTCGACCACATGCTGCATGTCGGCTTCCAGTTCGGCGGCGATGTTCAGCTTGTCTTCCACCACAACCTGTTTCAGATAGTCCAGGCCGCCTTCGAGGTTGTCGCGCCAGACGCTGGTGCGCTGCAGGCGGTCGGCGGTGCGGATGTAGAACATCAGGAAGCGGTCGATCATCTTGACCAGCGTCTCTCTGTCGAGATCAGCCGCCAGCAGTTCCGCATGGCGCGGCTTCATGCCGCCGTTGCCGCAGACGTACAGGTTCCAGCCTTTTTCGGTGGCGATGATGCCGACGTCCTTGCCCTGCGCTTCGGCGCATTCGCGGGTGCAGCCGGAGACGCCGAACTTGATCTTGTGCGGCGCGCGCAAACCTTTGTAGCGGTTTTCCAATGCAATCGCCAGGCCGACACTGTCGTCCAGGCCGTAGCGGCACCAAGTCGAGCCGACGCAGGATTTGACGGTGCGCAAGGATTTGCCGTAGGCGTGGCCCGATTCGAATCCGGCGGCGATCAACTCTTCCCAGATCAGCGGCAGCTGCTCGACCCTGGCACCGAACAGGTCGACCCGCTGGCCGCCGGTGATCTTGGTGTACAAGCCGTATTTCTTGGCGACCTGGCCGACCGCGATCAAGCCGTCCGGCGTGACTTCACCGCCGGCCATGCGCGGCACCACCGAATAAGTGCCGTCCTTCTGGATATTGCCAAGGAAGTAGTCGTTGGAATCCTGCAGGCTGGCGTGCTCCTTCTTCAGCACGAAGTCGTTCCAGCAGGACGCCAGGATGCTGGCCGCGACCGGCTTGCAGACATCGCAACCGAGGCCCTTGCCGTGCTGTTCCAGCAAGGCCGGAAAAGTCTTGATCTGGCCGACCTTCACCAAGTGAAACAGCTCCTGGCGCGAATAGGGAAAGTGTTCGCAGACATGGTTGTTGACCGCCAGGCCCTGCTTTTTCATCTCGGCCTTCATGATCTGCGTCACCAGCGGCACGCAGCCGCCGCAGGACGTGCCGGCCTTGGTGCAGCTTTTCAGAGCGCCTATGCTGGTGGCGCCGGCGCCGACCGCGGCGCACAGCGCGCCTTTGGAGACATCGTTGCAGGAACAGATCTGCGCCGATTCCGGCAAGGCGTCGACGCCCAGTCCCAGCTTCACCTGGCCATCGGCCTGCGGCAGGATCAGGAACTCCGGCGACGCCGGCAACTCGATACGGTTGAGCATCATCTGCAGCAAGGTGCCATATTCACTGGCGTCGCCCACCATCACCCCGCCCAGCAGATACTTGCCGCATTCGGACACGACGATTTTCTTGTAGATCTGCTTGCGTTCGTCGGTAAACTGATAAGAACGGCTGCCGGCTTCCTTGCCATGCGGATCACCGATGCTGGCGACATCCACACCCATCAGCTTGAGTTTGGTGCTCATGTCGGCGCCGGTGAACTCCGGCACAGCGGGACCAGCGCCCGTGCCGGCGCCGGCAGAGAGTTCCGCCGCTATCTGCTTGGCGGCAATGCGCGCCATGTCGTAGCCGGGCGCCACCAGGCCGAATATACGGCCGTTCCACAGCGCGCACTCGCCGATCGCGTAAATGTCTGGATCGGAGCTGCGGCAGCTGTTGTCGATGACAATGCCGCCGCGCTCGCCCACTTTCAGGCCGCTGTCGCGCGCCAGCTCGTCGCGCGGCCGGATGCCGGCCGAGAACACGATCATGTCGGTATCCAGGTGACTGCCGTCGTCGAAATTCATGCGATGCGTGCCGTTCTTGCCGTCGACGATCTCCAGCGTGTTCTTTTGCGTATGCGCGGTGACGCCCAGTTCTTCGATTTTCTGGCGCAGGATGCGGCCGCCGCTTTCATCCACCTGCACCGCCATCAGGCGCGCGGCGAACTCCACCACATGCGTTTCCAGCTGCATGTCGCGCAAAGCCTTGGCGCATTCCAGCCCGAGCAGGCCGCCGCCGATCACCACTCCGCTCCTGGAGCGCTTGCCGCATTCCTGCATCGCTTCCAGGTCTTCGATGGTGCGGTAAACGAAGCAATCCTTGCGCTGGTTGCCGGCCAGGGTCGGCACGAAGGGATAGGAGCCGGTAGCGATCACCAGCTTGTCGTAAGACAGCGTTTCGCTGACGCCGTCGAGATTGAAGGTAACGGTCTTGGCGGCGCAGTCGATCAGCTGCGCCTTGGCGTTCAGCTTGAGGCGGATCGCCGTGCGTTCGAAAAAACCCGGCTCGACCAGGGACAAGTCCTGCGCCGATTTGCCGGCGAAGAATTCCGACAGATGAACGCGGTCGTAGGCCGGACGCGGCTCTTCGCACAGTACCGTGACTTCGATGCCAGGCAGATTGCCTTCCGCCAGGCATTCGAGGAATTTGTGGCCCACCATGCCGTGGCCGATGACGACGATTTTCATGTGTTTATCCTTTACGCGGCTGCACTGCGGCTGGCTAATGCACTCTCATGCAATTCCTGTTCCTGTGCTTTGTGGCTGGCGCTGAAGCGCACCGCAATCGCGCACAGGGCGGACAACGCCACCAGCACACCCAGCACGCTCAAGGTCTGCTGGGTATCGCCCAAGCCCTTCATCAGGAAACCGGCGGCAACCGCGCCGACATTGCCGCCGGCGCCGATGATGCCGGCCACGCCGCCGAGCGCCTTGCGGTCGATGAACGGCACCAGTGCATAAGTGGCGCCGCAAGCCATGTGAGTGAAGAGGCCGAAGCTGAGCATGGCGATCACCGCCAGCAGCGCCGTGCCGGCGTGGGCGAACCAGAGCAAACCCAGGCCCTCGCCTAGCATCAGGACAAACAGCAGGGTGGCGCGGCTGTTGAGGCTGCCGCCTGATTTGCGGTTGGCCATCTTGTCCGACAGCCAGCCGCCCAGCGCCCGCGCAAACAAAGCCAGCAAGCCGAAGCTGGCGGCCGCCATGCCGGCGCTTTTCAGCGACAGGCCGAAATGATCGACGTAATAGATAGCCGCAATGTTATGGATGAAAATCTCGACGCCGAAACAGGCGCCGTAAGTCACGAACAGCAGCCACACCCTGTAGTTGGCGCTAGCGGCGCGGAAGCTAGCCCAGCCGCCCTTCTTGCCGCCCTCCGGCGCGATGCCGCGGGCACGCATCTCGGCATAGTTGCCCTCGGGACAATCCTGGGTGTAGCGCCAGTAGAGCGCGGCCATGATCAGCATGAACACGCCCGGCACCAGCAAGGCCAGGCGCCAGCCCATGGCGTTGCTCACGCCCAGCATCAGCATGGCGGCCACCAGCAAGGGCATCAGGCCCTGGGCCGCACCGCCGCCGCTGTTGCCCCAGCCGGCCGAGGCGGCATTGGCGGTGCCGACCACGTTGGGGGCGAACATGACCGAGGTGTGATACTGGGTGATGACGAAGCTGGCGCCCACCGCTCCTATGCACAGGCGGAAGAACAGGAAGCTCTCGTAGCTTTGCACCATGGCGACGCCGAACACCGGCAGAGCGCCGATCAGCAGCAAGCCGGTATAAGTCTTGCGCGGGCCGTAGCGGTCGCACAGCGGCCCGACCAGCAGCCGCACCAGTATCGTCACCGCCACCGCGGCGATATTGATGTTGGCGATCTGCGCCATGCTCAGTCCGAGCTGGCCCTTGATCAGCGGCATCAGCGGCGCGCAGGCGAACCAGGCGAAGAAACAGACGAAGAAGGCCATCCAGGTCAGATGGAAGGCGCGCATCTGCGGCGTGCGCAGACTGAAGAGCTGGATGCTGGTCGCTTTGCTGGTCATGTTGGTCACCGTGTTTGCCTTGAAAAACAAAAAGGCGTCCTCCCGGCCCAGCCGCGATTGCGGTCAAGCCAGGAGGACGCCTTTGTCCGGCAGATCCACCGTTGGACCTGCGTAAGAATTTTTCGGATCGCCGTTGATCCTGCCAAGTGATGAGCAAAGCCCGTGCCACCCACTTCTACCCACGGTTTCAAGGGATTTACGGGGAAAGCTTGCCAGTCCGGCAAACAAAAAACGCTCCGAGAAGGTGCGGCGCGCCTGCAATTGGTGCAGCGCACACTTTTCTAGTGCGGCTTGCCTAGAATTTACGGAAACTATTCCCCTATACTTGGCGACGCTTTCCATCCCGTTCCATCTCCAAATGCGAGGTAACGCTGATGTTCAAGGAATACGCCGATTACGATGCCAGCGGCCTGGCCGCCTTGGTTGCGAGCCGCGAGGTTGCCGCCGGCGAACTGCTGGAAGCGGCGCTGGCGCGCGCCGCCGCGGTCAATCCGGCCATCAACGCTATCTGCATCCCGATGGAAGAGATCGGCCGCCAGCGCGCCGGCCAGGATCTGAGCGGACCGTTCGCCGGCGTGCCGTTCCTGATCAAGGACATCGTCCAGGACTATGCCGGCGTACCCACCACCGGCGGCTGCCGCGCCCTGCGCCAGTACGTGCCGCAGCAACATGCCAGCATCGTCCAGCGCTTCCTCGATGCCGGCCTGGTCATCTTCGGCAAGACCGCCACCCCTGAATTCGCGCTGAAAGGCGTCACCGAGCCGCTGCTGTGGGGCGCCACCCGCAATCCCTGGGATCTGCAGCGCACGCCCGGCGGTTCGTCCGGCGGTGCTGCGGCGGCGGTAGCGGCCGGCATCGTGCCGGCGGCCGGGGCGGCGGATGGCGGCGGTTCGATCCGGATCCCGGCATCCTACTGCGGCCTGTTCGGACTGCGGCCCTCGCGCGGCCGGGTGCCGGCCGGCCCCAGCCATGCGGAATTCTGGGACGGCGCCTCCAGCGACCATGTGCTGACGCGCAGCGTACGCGACTCGGCGCGCCTGCTGGATGCGATCAGCGGCGCCGATGCAGGCGCCGCCTTTGCCATCACTGCGCCGGAACGTCCTTATGCCGATGAAATAGCGCGGCCGCCGGCCAAGCTGCGGATCGGCTATTGCACGCAGTCGCCGCTGGGCACTCCCGTGGATCAGGAATGCGTGAATGCCGTCATGCAGGCCGCCAAGCTGCTGGCAGATCTGGGACACGAGGTGGAACCGGCCCAGCCGGAGGTCGACGGCCATGCGCTGGCGCGCAGTTTCATCACCATGTATTTCGGCCAGACCGCCGCCGGCATCGCCCATATCAAGCAGATCACCGGCGCCGGCAACAGCGGCTTTGAACTGGAGTCGCGCATACTGGCGCTGATCGGCCGCACCATCAGCGCCGGCGATTATGTGCGCGAACGTGAGCGCTGGAATGATTACGCGCGAGCGCTGGGACGCTTCCATCAGCACTACGATCTGTACCTGACGCCGACCACCGCGCAGCCGCCCTGCCGTATCGGCGAACAGGATACGCCGCCTTTGCAACGAGCCGCGGCCAAGCTGGTGCTGGCGCTGGGCGCAGGCAGCCTGCTGATCAAAAGCGGCATGGTCGAGGGTCTGGTCCAGACCAGCCTGCAAGCGGTGCCCTTCACCCAGCTCTCCAACCTGACCGGCACGCCCAGCATGTCGTTGCCCTTGCACTGGGCCGCCACAGCGGGCTCGCCAGAGCCGCTGCCGTATGGCGTGCAATTCGTCGCCCGCTTTGGCGATGAAGCCACCTTGCTGCGGCTGGCCGGGCAACTGGAGCAGGCGCAACCCTGGCAGCAGCGGCACCCTGCCGGAATTTAAATTGCCTGCCAGCCCTCGATTCCGGTAAAGATCGCCGCGCCTATCAGCAGCAGCCCGATCAGGCGGCCGGCAATGGCGCCGCCGCGCGGATAAGCGTCGAACCAGCCGCTGGCTTTGCTGGAAAGCAGCGCCAGGCCGCCGTACACCGCGGCCTGGGTCAGCCAAGTGATGACGCCCAGCACCAGCGCCTGGCTCCAGATCGGACCGGCGCCGATTTTCAGGAACTGCGGAAAGATCGCCAGCATGAAGACGTAGGCTTTCGGATTCAGCAAGCTGGTCATCATGGCCTGGAAGAAGGTCATGGCGGGCGCCTTGGCGCCCAGCTGCTGTGTGGGGGAAGCGATGCGGAAAGCGTTCTCGCTGCGCAGCAGCGACCAGCCTATCCAGGCGATATAGCAGGCGCCAGCCAGCAGCACCAGGTTGAACAGCGTCGGCCACAGTTTCAGGATGACGGCGATGCCCAGCATCGCCATGACGACGTGACAGACGCCGCCGGCGATGATCCCGGCCACCGCCGCCAGGCCGGAACGGCGGCCGCCCACCAGCGCGCTCGCCATCACGAAGGCCATGTCCAGCCCGGGCAGGACGATGACGCCGAATACGATCATGAAATATAGCCAGAGATTGACGGATTGGTTCATTGGAAAGCTCCTGGAAATTGACTGGGCGTTTATAGAATTTGTTGCTGGAATCGAAGATAAATTGAATTTAGGACAGAATTGGCCCTATATATAAATTATCCTGTGCAATATGTACCACCCGACCACAAGAGTGCTGGCAGTGCTGGAACTGCTGCAAACCCATGGCCGCATGAGCGGGGCCGAAATGGCTGCGCGCCTGGAAATCGACGGCCGCACCCTGCGCCGCTATATCGTGGCGCTGGAAGAAATGGGGATTCCGATCACTACCGAGCGCGGCCGCCACGGCGGCTATGCGCTGATGGCCGGCTTCAAGCTGCCGCCGATGATGTTTACCGACGACGAAGCGCTGGCCTTGTCGATCGGTTTGCTGGCGGCGCGCAGTCTGGGGCTGGCCGAGGCGGCGCCGGCGGTGGCCAGCGCCCAGGCCAAGCTGGAGCGGATCATGCCGGCCAACCTGAAACGGCGCGTCAGCGCCGTCGACGAAACAGTCAAACTCGATCTGTCGCAAGCGACCTCGCCCGACAATAATGCCGCGCTGATTACCCTTAGCGCCGCCGCGCAAAACCGCCAGCGGGTGCATCTGCGCTACCGCAGCGCTCAGGGCGACGACAGTGAACGCGACTTCGATGCTTACGGGCTGGCGTATCGCAGCGGCCGCTGGTATGTGGTAGGCATGTGCCATCTGCGCAAGGATGTGCGCTCATTCCGGCTGGACCGGGTGAGACAGGTGCAGTTGCTGGCGCAGCAGTTTACGCGGCCGCCGGCCTTCGACGCGCTGGCTCATCTGTCATTTTCGGTGGCCACCATTCCGCGCGCGTTTGCCATCGAAGTGCTGCTCAAGACCGACCTGATATCGGCGCGCGAACATCTGTTCGACGCCATCGGCATCTTTGAACAGACCGAGGAAGGCGTGTTGCTGCATAACCAGTCCGACGATCTCGACTGGTTTGCACGGCAGCTGGCGCACCTGCCGTTTGCGTTTGAAATCCATCAGCCGCCGGCGCTGCGCGACGCCGTCAGACTCTGTGCGCAGAGATTATTATCGCTGGTAAAAAAATAAAACGGGCTCACGCCGACGCCTGCCAGTACTGACAGTAGTCCTGCGCGGCGCGGCGCGGTAGACTGATCGTTATAGTGATTCATCGCTTTACGTTTATCCACAGAACAACAAGGATGAGGAAAAAACATCGTTTGAAACCTTAAAACACCGCTGTTACACGAGTTTGGGGACATCTACGTGATATCCTGAGCGTTCTAAAACACACCGCATTTGTTGTCAATGAATACACCTGTTGCTGCTGCTACTCCCAACCCTGTTCAAACCGCCCGCGTCCTGCTCAAGGAACTCCAGGAAAAATACGCAATATTCCGCGATTACCTGCCGTTAGCGATCGGCATCGACAAGCAACTCATCGCCCTGTCGCCTGAAATCAACCGCAAGACCTTGCGCATCGCTCTCGGCATGCACACCAACTCGCTGCGCTATCTCAAGGGCATGGAGAAGGCGACGCACCGCTTTGATCTGGAAGGCAACAGCACGGACGAGGTAACCGAGGTACATCGCACCCACGCTACCGAAACCCTGCGCGAGCGTTTCAAGAAAAATGCTGAGCAGCGCAAGCTGCAGCGCGCCGCCGAAGCGGCCCAGCAGGCTGCCGAAAAAGCAGCGGCGCAGCATGCGGAAAAGCTCAACCAGCTGACTGCAAAATTCTCCCGCAACCGTTGATATAGCGGCAGCCGGGGCTGGCTTGCATAAGTCGGCCCGGTCGGCGCGACATGGTCAGCGATGTGCCTGACCTGGGCGGCCACCTCACACGATGTTATCGGTAACAAGCTGATGCAATGACGCGCGCTATTCCTCTCGTCTTTGCGCTGCCAGAAAAAAACGCATAACTATTTATGCGTCAGGTGCCAAATCCAGTTGCCGTCCGCATCCGCTTTTTCTTCGCCTGAAGTACAACGCCGGGATAAAGCCGCTCTGCCCAGCGAGGCCTTGTAGGCAATCTTGTTGTGCTTATTGATGAGCCTTTGCGCCGCACGCTGGGTGTAGCCGTCGCCAAAGGCAACAATGGCGTTCAGCATTTCCCTGAGTTCGTCCTCTTCGCTCATCTGGTTGGCTATCTGGCGCCAGACGTCGGCCTGGTTCCAGCGCATGAAGCGCACATAGGAAGTTTGCCAGCGGCCGAAAACAGTCGGCAAGGCCGACCACTTGGCGCGCCTGTTCACTACCCACAGGACCGCCCGCAGGAACAGCCGGTTGTCGCGGCCGCTGGCGCCCGGATCGTTATCTCCTCCCAGCAGCAGGGGCTGCAGTCTTTGCCAATGCTCGTCTCGAAGATCCATATCGTGCATATCGTACATATTGCGCTCTGATGGTGGCTATCAAAATTAACCACTCCATTCTTGATCATTTCTGGCAAAAAATGCATAAGGGATTGCTGAATTGCCCAGGCACAGCCGCCCGTCCCGCAGCTGTTTCCGATGCGCGGACAAATGCTTGCAGGACTACCCTGCTATTTGATCAGCTTGAGTATTTCGCGGAATTTGGGATGTTCGCTGTTGCGCATCCATTCGAACATGAGCATTTCGCTGGTGACTATATCGGCGCCGGCGGCACGCGCACGCTCGATGGCCGCAGCCTTGTCGCCGGCTTGGCGCGAACCGATGGCGTCGCTCACCAGCTTGACCCGGCGCTGCCGGTGCAACAGGCCAAGCACCGTCTGCAAGACGCAGACGTGGGCTTCGCAGCCCAGCACCACCAGCTCGTCGCGGCCGTTCTCTGTTGCTGCAATGAATTGCGGCTGGGTACAGGCGTCGAAACTGGATTTTTCTATGGTCTGGTCCAGCAGTCCCTCAATGGCAGCGACTGTGCGTCCCAGCCGCAAAGGTTGCTGCGCCGTGCCGATCACCGGTATCGACAGCAAGCGGGCAGCCTGCGCCAGCAGCACGGCGCTCCGCAGGACCTGCTGGCCATCGCCGATGACCGGCATCAGCTTTTCCTGCAGATCGACGATCAGCAGCGTGGAGCGAGAGGCGTCACTGAGATAAGACATAGGCGGACTGACAGGTGGATTCATGTACAACTTGTTTTATACCACGCCGCGCGCCATTGCGATCCGCCTCAGCCCCTGCGCCGTTTCAGACCCGTTCCAGCACCAGCGCGATTCCCTGGCCGACGCCTATGCACATGGTGCACAGCGCGTAGCGTCCTCCCGTGCGCTGCAGCTGGCTGACCGCCGTGGTCGCCAGTCGCGCGCCGGAAGCGCCGAGAGGATGGCCGAGCGCAATCGCGCCGCCGTTCGGATTAACGCGCGGATCGTCGTCGCGCAAACCGAGCTGGCGCAGCACGGCCAGTCCCTGCGCCGCAAACGCTTCATTCAATTCGATCACATCGAACTGATCCAGCTTCAAGCCGGTCAGCGCCAGCACTTTCAGCGTGGCGGGGACCGGGCCGATGCCCATGATGCGCGGCGCTACCCCGGCGGTCGCCATGGCGACTACCCTGGCCTTGGGCGTCAGGCCGTAGCGGGCGGCATTGGCTTCGTCGGCCAGCAGCAAAGCGCAGGCGCCGTCGTTGAGGCCAGAGGCGTTGCCGGCGGTGACGCTGCCTTCGGGCCTGACCACCGGTTTCAACCTGGCCAGCGCTTCCAGGCTGGTGGCGCGCGGATGCTCGTCCTTGCTGACGACAATCGCCTCGCCTTTTTTCTGCGGAATCGTCACCGCCGTGATTTCGTCCTCGAAAAAACCGGCGTCTTGGGCAGCAACGGTTTTCATCTGGCTGGCGAGCGCCATGCGGTCCTGGTCGGCGCGGCTGATGTTGAATTCGGCGGCGACGTTTTCCGCCGTCTCCGGCATGGTGTCGACGCCGTATTGCTGCTTCATCAGCGCATTGACGAAGCGCCAGCCGAGCGTGGTGTCTTCCAGCCTGGCGCCGCGCGCAAACGCCGTATCGGCCTTGCCCATGACGAAGGGCGCGCGGCTCATGCTTTCGACGCCGCCGGCGATCAGCAAGCCGGCCTCGCCGCTCTTGATGGCGCGCGCCGCCGTGCCGAGCGCATCCAGGCCGGAGCCGCACAGACGGTTCAAGGTCGCTCCCGGCACTTCCTGCGGCAGGCCGGCCAGCAAGGCCGACATGCGCGCCACGTTGCGATTGTCTTCGCCGGCCTGGTTGGCGCAACCGTAGATGACGTCGGCCAGCGCCTGCCAGTCGACCTGCGGATTGCGCGCCATCAGCGCGCGGATGGGGATGGCGCCCAGATCGTCGGCGCGTACGCTGGACAGCGCGCCGCCATAGCGGCCGAAGGGTGTGCGCTGGGCATCGCAGATAAAGGCTTGGGACATGGGTTCTCCTGGATCAGTGGGTTGCGCGCAGGCGCTTCAGCAAGCGTCGATGAGTGGCACCGCGGTAAGTTTCTGCAATGCCTCGAACGACAGGCCTTCGACCATCGCCGTCACCCTGGCGCCGTCTGCGGTCAGGTCGATTACTGCCAGGTCGGTATAGATGCGGCTGACGCAGCCTAAGCCGGTGAGCGGATAGGTGCAGGCCGGCACCAGCTTGCTTTCTCCCGCTTTAGTGAGATGCTCCATCATCACATAGGTTTTCTTGGCGCCTATGGCCAGGTCCATGGCGCCGCCAACGGCCGGAATCGCATCCGCCGCGCCGGTGTGCCAGTTGGCCAGGTCGCCGCCGGCCGATACCTGGAACGCGCCCAGCACGCAAACATCCAGATGGCCGCCGCGCATCATGGCGAAGCTGTCGGCATGGTGGAAATAACAGCCACCCGGCAGCAAGGTCACGGCCTGCTTGCCGGCGTTGATCAGGTCGTAGTCTTCCTCGCCTTCAGCCGGCGCCGGGCCCATGCCGATCACGCCGTTTTCGCTATGCAATATGACTTCCCGGTCGCTTGGCAACTGGTTCGCCACCAGCGTCGGCAAGCCGATGCCAAGGTTCACCACGGCGCCGTCAGGTATGTCTTGCGCCACCCGCGCCGCCATCTGTTCTCTGCTCCATTTATTCATGTTATTCCCTCTTACGCTTGCTTGAAGCCGGCCGGGCCGGTGGCGCTGCGCGGCACTTGCACCACGCGCTGTACATACAGCCCCGGCGTGACCACGCTCTCGGGGTCGAGGCTGCCCAGTTCGACGATTTCGTGCACCGAAGCGATCGTGGTGCTGGCGGCGCTGGCCATGACGGGACCGAAATTGCGCGCAGTCTTGCGGTAGGTCAGGTTGCCCCAGCGGTCGCCGCATTCAGCCTTGATCAGGGCGAAATCGGCGTGGATGGGATGTTCCAGTACATACATCCGGCCATTGATTTCACGCGTTTCCTTGCCCTTGGCCAGTTCCGTGCCGTAGCCGGTAGGCGTAAAGAAGGCACCGATGCCGGCGCCGGCGGCGCGGATACGTTCCGCCAGGTTGCCTTGCGGGACCAGCTCCAGTTCCAGCTCGCCGGCACGATACAAGCCGTCGAACACCTGCGAATCGGCCTGGCGCGGGAAGGAGCAGATGATCTTGCGCACCCGCCTGGCCTTGAGCAGCGCGGCCAGGCCGGTTTCGCCGTTGCCGGCATTATTGTTGACGATCACCAGATCGCGCGCGCCTTGCGCAATCAGGGCAGCTATCAGTTCCGCCGGCTGGCCGGCGCCGCCGAAACCGCCGATCATTACCGTGGCGCCGTCATGAACATTAGCGAGCGCCAGCTCTACCGAAGGGAAAATTTTGTTAATCATGGCTCTTTACGAACATTTCAGTTGAAAATCACAATAAAGTTCTTATAATGAACAAATATTCGCATAAAGAACTTATTTCAAAAGAATAGACAGCTGACAGGCCAATGTCAATCGTGTTTTTCCTTGCGCCTGCATTGAATGAAAGTACCGCCATGTCAAATACGCCAGACAGTTCCGATCCCAAACCCGGCGACAGCTATGTGCAGTCGTTCGCGCGCGGACTCGCGGTCTTGCGCAGCTTCGGCGCCCACGCCCCGGCGCAGACGCTGACCGAAGTCGCCGCCGCCGCCGAGCTGACCCGCGCCGGCGCGCGCCGCATCCTGCTGACCTTGCTGCACCTGGGCTATGTCGAAATGGATGGGCGCCTGTTCCGCCTGACGCCCAGGGTGCTGGAGCTAGGTTTCGCCTATCTGTCGTCGCTGCCGGTCTGGACCCAGGCGCAGCCGGTGATGGAAGAGCTGGTGCACAGCTTGCGGCAATCGTGCTCCGCCGCCGTGCTGGACGGCGACGAGATCGTGTATGTGCTGAGGGTGCCGGCGCACAAGATCATGTCAATCAACCTGGGCGTAGGCAGCCGCCTGCCGGCTTACTCGACTTCGCTGGGGCGCGTGCTGCTGGCTGGACTGCCCGACGAAGTCATCAGGGAACGGCTGGCCACGGCCGCACTACCTGCGCACACCGTGCACACAGTGACAGTTCCGCAGCGCCTGCATGAAATCATCCGGCAAGTGCGACTGCAGGGCTGGTGCCTGGTCAACGAAGAACTGGAGCCGGGGCTGGTATCGCTGGCCGCCCCCATTTTCGACCGCAACGGCCGCGTGGTGGCCGCGATCAACATCAGCGGCCAGGTCAACAATCCAACGCCGGCGCATCTGCTGGAACATTGCCTGCCGATGCTGCTGGCCGCTGCCGCCAAAATCAACCTGCTGGTGCGGGCGCAAAAATAGCGCAACTGGGCGGTCGACGAGCATACGCGGGCTAAGCCATGTGCTCGATGTCTGCGGGCATTTCCACCCAGGTGTGCATGCGTTCTTCGTACACCGAGACCGTGGGTGCGGGAAAGGCTGGATCTGCGAACGCACCGACGGGAATCATGATGCTGTCTGCAAGACCCTCGCTGGTGTAATACACCGTGGTACCGCATGTGGGGCAAAAGTGGAACGTGCTCCTGCTTCCGGCATCGCCGACCCGAACGAAGGTGTTCGAAGTTCCGGTAATGGCCACCGAGCTTGCGGGAAATCGCGCCTGCGCAGCGAACACGCTGCCCGTTCTGCGTTGGCAGGCCAGACAGTGGCAGACGGAGACGCGAACAGGGTCGGCCGACGTGATAGCCGTGAGCTGGCCGCAAGAGCAACTGGCAGTTCGGGTCGTCATTTTGAGGTGTGTATTTCGCGCGGTCAAACTGGGTTACCGCAGCGCCTGCGAATTGCCGCCTCCAGCTTGCTGCGTTCGTAGGTCGCCAATATCATCCTGTGTGCGCTCCTTAGATCAAGCATTATATACATCCAATTTCTATGCTTCAATGGAGTAGTGGCGCGCGGCGCGGGTCTGCTTGGGCAGCTCGCCGAAACGCTGCCGATAGTACGCCGAGAAGCGGCCCAGATGGGCAAAGCCGAAGGCAAACGCGGTGTCGGTGATATTGGCCTCCGCTTGCGCCAGCAGGCGCTGGCGCGCCGCATCCAGGCGGGTGTTGCGCAGCAGGTCCATGGGAGCGACGCCGTGATGCTGATGGCACAGGGCGTTCAGCCCGCGCACGCTGACTCCGGCGGCGCGCGCCAGGTCGGCCAGCGTCAGCGGCGCGCACAAGCGTTCCTGGATGTATTGTTCCAGCGCCTCCAGGCGATTGAATTTACCGGAACCGCATGCCGCCACACCGGAGCTCTCTGCCGCACGCTCAAGCATTGCCGCGGCCGGGGTTGCCGCTTGCTGCGACCAGAGGAACTGCGCGGCGCCGCGTTCGAAATGATCGATCCATAAGGCATGGCTGCCGCTAGTTTCGGACAGCTCCAGCACCCCTAGCAGGGATTGCATCAGGAGCTCCCAGTGAGCTGCCAGCCGCGGCTGCAGCAACAGTAACGACGGCATCGCCGCGCCGCGATCGCGGCAGGCGCCGATTTCCGCAAACAAGGCCAGCGGCACCTTCAATATCAGTTGTTCCGAGCCGGCCTGCCACCACAGCCGCACATTCCGCTTTGGCGCGATGATCGCGGTGCGCCCCTGGGGAATCCGTACTTTTTGCCCGTCGGCCTCGATTTCCGCGATGCCGCTCAGCGTCATGTGGACCAACACGAAATCCTCGAACAGCTTCGGCCTGACCACCACCTCGGCGCCATATTTCAGCATGAACACCTGCAGTTGCCTGACGGTGGCCTTAAACAGGACGGTATCGACGGCGTCGCCTTTCCAGTACAGGTCATGGGCGGACAGCTCGCGCGCGACCTGGGCGTGGCAATCGACCTTCTCGCTGGACTGGAATACGCGGCGCCGGTATAAGGGCGCCAGGCTCGCTGACTGGCTATGCATAGCAACCTCGCATCGATATGCCTACATTGGCACGCTTATGCATAGTAAGCCTAGCCGTGGAAAACGTACAATATCGTTTCTGCATCGAAGTATGCGCGGGAGGTATGGTGGAACTTCGTCATCTCAGGTATTTCAACGCCGTCGCCAGCGAACTGAATTTCAGCCGCGCGGCCGAGTTGTTGCATATTGCGCAACCGCCGCTGAGCCGGCAGATCCGTCAGCTGGAGGAGATTCTCGGGGTCGAGCTGCTCAACCGCGATTCGCGTCCGATCGCGCTGACCAAGGCCGGAAAATTCTTTTACGAGCAGACGGTGCAAGTGCTGTCGCGCATGGACGAAATCCAGGAAGCCACCCAGCGCATCGCCAGCGGCCGGCAGGACTGGTTCAGCATCGGTTTCGTGCCGTCCACCCTGTACGGGGTGCTGCCGGAGCTGATCAAACGCTTTCGCCAGGAAAATGCCGGCGTCGAAGTCGGTTTCTCGGAGCTGATCACCATGGAGCAGGCCGAAGCGCTGAAGTCGGGACGCATCGATGTCGGCTTCGGCCGCTTGCTTATCGACGATCCCGACATTGTCTGCCAGACCATTATCGAAGAACCGCTGGTTGCGGTTTTCCCGGTCGGTCATCCGCTGCTGAAAAAATCCAAGGTCACGCTGGTCCAGCTGGCCGCGGAAGACTTCATCCTGTATCCGGCCAAGCCGCGCCCCAGCTATGCCGACCAGGTATTGAAGATCTTCGCCGACAAAGGCTTGAAACCGGCCATCGTCAAGGAAACCAATGAAATGCAAACCGCCATCGGCCTGGTGGCGGCCGGCGTCGGCGTGGCGCTGGTGCCGCAATCGGTGCAGGGCTTGCACCGCATCGATGTAGTCTACCGTCCGCTCTCGAACAAGGGTGTGTTTTCACCGGTGATCATGAATTTCCGCGCCAATGACCATTCGCTGGCCTTGCAGAATTTCCGTGCATTGGTGGCAAGCGTCGTGCCGCCGCTGACAGCAGTCACGGCGCGCTGAATCCAGCGCTCAACTCAAGCCAGGAACTGCAACAGCAGCTTGTTGAAGTCCGCGCTGGCTTCGATGTTCGACAGATGCGAGGCATCCAGCTCCGCATATTGCACACCCTTGATGGCGTCTTGCATGAAACGGGCATCGGCTGTGCTTGTCACCGGGTCGTGCAAGCCGGCGATCAGCAAGGTTGGCGCTTTGATCGCGGCAAGCTCGCTGCGCAGGTCGGCATCGGCCAGCGCCAGGCAGCAGGCGGCATAAGCCGTCGGACTGCAGGCGCGCAAGGCAGTGACATATTGCCGCATCTGATCCGGCGCGCGCTCGATGAAAGCGGGTGTAAACCAGCGGCCGGCGGCGCCGTCGGCGACTGCATCCATGCCGCTGCCCTGCACCAGCTGTGCGCGGGCGCGCCAGCCGTCGGCAGCGCCTATGCGGGCAGCGCTGTCGGCGACCACCAGTTTTTCCAGCCGGTGGCCGGCATTGAGCGCCAGCCACAATCCAGTCAGGCCGCCCATCGATATGCCGCAGAAATGAAATTTTTCTATATTCAATGCATCGAGCAGATGCAGGACATCCTGCCCCAGCGTTTGCAGCGTACAGGATGCGGGAGACGCCAGCGAACGGCCATGGCCGCGGGTGTCGTAACGCAGGACGCGGTAGTGCTGCCGCAAGACCTCCGCCTGGCCGTCCCACATCGCCATCGTAGTGCCCAGCGAATTCGACAGCACCAGCACTGGCGCCTCCACCGGGCCATCCAGAGAATAGAAAAACTCTTCCCCAGCCAGTTTCAATATCGGCATCAATCGCCTTCTTTCAAACGGTAAAAGAATAGCCGCCTGTCGCAGGCGGCTGCAACCATCGCCAGCTTCCCCGCGTCCTCATGCACTGGCGCGCGGCCGTGCAATATCGGCGTGCGGCAACGCCTGCTGCTCCGCATGCAAAGTGAAATTGAAATCAATCGAAGCAAACGGCACATTCACCTGATGCGCATCCAGCGTCGCCGGATCGGTGGCGCGCACCAGTTTCGGCACCAGGCCTTCGCGGGTGGCGAAGGCGAAGTCGTCCCACAGGTAGGGATCGCCGTCGATGTTGATTTGCGTGGTCAGCTTGCGGTGGCCCGTGGCGGACACAAAGAAATGAATATGCGCCGGCCGCGTTCCGTGGCGTCCCAGTTGCTTGAGGATCTGGTCGGTGGCGCCGTTCGGCGGCACGCTATAGCCGATCGGCAGCACGCTGCGGAAACGATAGCGGCCCTGGGCGTCGGTGCGGATGCTGCGGCGCAGATTGAAGTCCTGCTGGCTCTTGTCAAAATAGGAGTAATGGCCCAGGTGATTCGCATGCCACACCTCCACCAGCGCGCCGGCCAGCGGCTTGCCGTCGTCCGCCAGCACCTGGCCTTGCATGAACAGCACTTCGCCTGGTTCGCCGTCATGGTCGAGCCTGGCCTCGCCCAGCGTCTCCGGCGCACCGGCCACATACAAGGGGCCTTCGATGGTGCGCGGCGTGCCGCCGACGATGCCGGCTTTTGCTTCCGCTTCATCCATGCGCAAATCGAGAAAATGCTCGAAGCCGAGGCCGGCGGCGATCAGGCCGTATTCGCCGGAACGGCCGGCTTCGGTCAGGTAATTGACCGCGGCCCAGAATTCTTCCGGCTGCACGTCCAGATCCTCTATCGCATAAAACAGATCCTGCACGATGCGATTCACGATCACCTTGGTGCGGGGGTTGCCGGCAGCAGTTTCCGTGCCTTGGATTTTTTTCAATACGGCGTCTATGGTGTTCTTGTCCATGGGGTCTCCTCGATGGTTGGGCTTAGTCTATTAGATTAGCGGTCGTCCGCGCGGATCGCCGACGGATGGCGGCACAGCGCTTCCACTTCTACCTGCATGTATGGAAACAAGGGCAAGGATGTCAGCAGATCATGCAGCTCAGTCGAATTGTCGACATCGAAGATGCTGATGTTTGCATACTGGCCGACCACGCGCCACAAATGCCGCCACTTGCCTGAACGCTGCAGTTCCTGCGCCAGTTCGCGCTCCGTTTTTTTCAGTTCGTCGGCTGTCGATTTGGGCATGGCCGGCGGCAGCTGGACAGTCATCCTGACCTTGAATAGCATATCTTCTCCTGTGATCACATCATTGCATTGCAAATACCGCGGCGGCCTTCTTGTCGCGCCGTAAAAAATCCAGACGCTCTTCGTCGAGCGCGATGCCCAGGCCCGGCGCCGCCGGCAATTGCAGGCAGAAATCCTGGTAGACCAGCGGCGCCTGCAGGATTTCTTCGGTTAGCAGCAGTGGGCCGAACAGCTCGGTGCCCCATGCCAGCTGCGGAAATCCGGCGAACAGCTGGGCCGATGCCATGGTGCCGATGGCGCCTTCCAGCATGGTGCCGCCATACAGGCCGATATGCGCCGCTGCGGCGATCGCCGCCACCTGCTGAGCGCCGGTGAGGCCGCCTGACTGGGTGATCTTGACCGCGAAGACGTCGACCGCATGCAGCCGCGCCAGCGCCATCGCGTCCAGCGGGCCATGCAAGGCTTCGTCCGCCATCAAGGGCATGCTGCACTTTGCCCGCAGCTGGCGCAGGCCTGCGTGATTCCTGGCCGCTATCGGCTGCTCCACCAGGTCGACCCCGGCATCCTGCAGCAGCGCCATGCCCAATAGCGCATCGGTCTCGCTCCACGCCTGGTTGACATCGACGCGGACGCTGGCGCGCTCGCCGAGCGCACGCTTGATGGCTGCCACATGGGCGGCATCTTCGCGCACCGGGCGCAAGCCGATCTTCAGCTTGAAAATATTGTGGCGGCGCAGATCCAGCATCTTTTCGGCTTCCGCGATATCCCTTGCGGTATCGCCGCTGGCGAGGGTCCATGCCACCGGCAGGGAATCGCGGACGCGGCCGCCGAACAACGCGCTGAGCGGCACGCCCAGCCGCTGCGCCTGGGCATCGCAGAGCGCCGTTTCAAGCGCGCATTTGGCGAAACGGTTGCCCTGCACGTTTTTCGCCACCAGCGCCATCAGCAAGGCGACCTGGCTGGCGTCGCGGCCGAGCAGCAGGGGTGCGATATAGGTATCGATATTGATCTTGATACTTTCCGGGCTCTCGCCGCCATAAGCCAGGCCGCCGATAGTGGTGGCCTCGCCCCAGCCGACGATGCCGTCGCTGCTGGCCAGCCGCAGCAGCACCAGGGTCTGGCGGTGCATGGTGGCGACCGACAGGCGGTGCGGCCTGATGGTCGGCACGTCGAGCAGCATGACTTCTATATTTTCAATCACGGCATTCATCTTCGGCATCTCAAGTTGTTTGCCATATCTTATGGAGCTGGCGCAGGCGTTGTCCAAGACCGTTTTTGGCAGGCGCCATACCTTTCCGGTATATCGCCCAAAAGCCGGCAATGTCGCAACGACAAGCAGTTGCCAGGCTTTGCAAGAAACGGATAGTGGGAATCCGTAATCTTGCAAGCAACGGATATTTTCCGGCCCGGCACTTGCCTACCATGGAGAGAGAGACAAGCACCATTGGTGTCGTGAAAATACGGAAGGAACCTCTGATGAATGAAACAACTGCACAATCCGGCTACGTCCCGCTGGTCCGGTTTCCGGTCAACGACGGCTCGCGCACCCCTTACAAGGTATTCAGTTCGCAAGAAGTCTACGACCTGGAACAGGAACGGATTTTCCGCGGTCCGGTCTGGAGCTTCCTCGCGCTGGAAGCGGAGATTCCCAACAACGGCGACTTCAAGAGCACTTTCGTCGGCGACACCCCGGTGGTGGTCACCCGCACCGAGGACGGCGCGCTGGCGGCGTGGGTCAACAAGTGCGCGCACCGCGGCGCCATGGTGTGCCGCACGCCGCGCGGCAACGCCAGCTCGCACAGCTGCGCTTATCACCAGTGGAGTTTCGACAGCCGCGGCAACCTGCTGGGAGTGCCGTTCCGCCGCGGCCAAAAAGGCATGAGCGGCATGCCCAAGGATTTCGATCCGAAATGCCATGGCTTACGCCAGCTGCGCGTGGACAGCTACCGCGGCTTGGTGTTCGCCACCTTCAGCGCAACCGTGGAGCCGCTGGCGGACTATATCGGCGCCGAAATGCGGCCCTGGCTGGACCGCATTTTCCACAAACCCATCGTCTACCTGGGCTGCACCCGCCAGTATTCGAAATCCAACTGGAAGCTGTATCTGGAAAATGTGAAGGATCCTTATCACGCCAGCCTGCTGCATCTGTTCCACACCACTTTCAATATTTTCCGGGTCGGCATGAAGGCGCGTTCGCTGGCGGACAAGCGGCATGGCTTGCACAGCATTATCACCGCCACCAAGAGTGAAGTCGAAACTGCCGACGCCTACAAGCAACAGGCGATCCGCTCTTTCGATGAGGGCTTCACGCTGGAAGACGATTCCGTTCTTGGGCAGATCAAGGAATACGAGGAAATGACTACCAATCATATCCAGCCGATCTTTCCGCAGCTGGTGGTGCAGCAGATCCACAACACGCTGGTAGCGCGCCAGCTGCTACCGAAAGGACCGAAAAATTTCGAACTGATCTTCCACTTCTTCGGCTATGCCGACGATACCCCGGAACTGCGCGCCTTGCGCATCAAACAGGCCAACCTGGTGGGTCCGGCCGGCTACATTTCGATGGAAGACACCGAGGCCACCGAGCTGGTGCAGCGCGGCACGGTGCGCGATCCGGACGACTGCTCCGTGATGGAAATGGCGAAGGACAATCCCGAGCAGGAAGACACGCTGATCACCGAAGGCCTGATCCGCCGGTTCTGGCTCGGCTATCAAAAACTGATGGGTTTTGCAGAGGCTTAAGGGATGACCAATATGACCGATATGACATTGTGGTTCGAGCTGCACCAGCTGCAGGAAGCGTATGTGCATGCGCTCGACAACGACCGCCTGGAAGAGTGGCCGGAATTCTTCACCGAAGACTGCCTCTACGAAATCATCCCGCGCGAAAATGCCGATGCCGGCCTGCCGGTCGGCATCATCTATTGCGACAGCAAACGCATGTTGCGTGATCGCGTCCTGTCTTTGCGCCATGCCAACATCTACGAAGCGCATAGCTACCGCCACATGACTTCCGGCTTGATGATCAAAGCCATCGATGCCGATACCGCCGAGACCGAATCCAGCTACCTGGTGATACAAACCCTGCAGGACGGCGAATCGACCGTGTACCAGGCCGGCCGCTATATCGACCGCGTGGTCAGGACCGCGGCCGGCTGGCGCTACGCCAAAAAGCGCGTGGTATACGACACGCTACGCGTAGCGACCTTGCTGGCAACCCCGATCTGAGGCAGCCATGAGCGACTGGCACGATATCGGCACGGCCGACGATTTCAATGAAGGCGAGGCGTTGGCGGTGATCGCCGGCGGCCAGCCGGTGGCGGTATTCCGGCTCGGCGAAGATTTATTTGCGCTGAGGGATTTATGCACGCACGGCAACGCGCGACTGTCCGATGGCTACATCGAGGACGGCTGCATCGAATGTCCGCTGCACCAGGGCCTGTTCGACATCAGGAGCGGCGCCCCGCGCTGCCTGCCGGTGACCGAAGCGGTGCGCAGCTTTCCGGTGCGGATCGTGACGGGACGGGTGGAAGTTGAAGTGAGCGACACAAAGACACTTCCGCACGAAGCAGCCATTCAGCATAGGGATATGGTGGTCGAGAGGCTCGAACGGGCGGCCGCGGACGTAGCGATCATCCGGCTGCGCAACAGCAGCGGCGCGCCGCTGGACTATATCGCCGGCCAGTACCTCGATATATTGCTGGCCGACGGCCAGCGCCGCAGCTACTCGATGGCGACGCCGGCCGGCGCCGATGTGCTGGAACTGCATGTGCGGCATCTGCCGGGAGGCTTGTTCAGCGACCGTGTATTCGCTGGCCTGCAAGTCGGCGAGCGCTTGCAGATCGAAGGTCCGTGCGGCAGCTTCTTCCTCCGCGACGGCAGCCAGCCGGTGATTCTGCTGGCCAGCGGCACCGGCTTTGCGCCGATCAAGGCGCTGCTGGAAGACGCGATCCGCAGCGGCAGCACGCGCAGCATGTGCCTGTACTGGGGCGGCCGCAAACAGTCCGATCTGTATCTGGATGCCTTGTGCCGCAACTGGGCCGAAACCCTGCCCTGGTTCCGCTACATACCGGTATTGTCGGAGCCAGAGGCCGGCGGCGGCTGGCCTGGCCGCAGCGGCTTCGTCCATCTGGCGGTAATGCAGGACTATCCCGACCTGTCGCGGCACCAGGTGTATGCCTGTGGCGCGCCGGTGGTGGTGGAGGCAGCGCGGCGCGATTTTGCCGCCGGCTGCGGCTTGCCCGCTGCGCAGTTTTTTGCCGATGCCTTCCTGTCGAAAGCGGACAGCGTCAGCGCCGGACACGCCGGCAACCGGTAAAATCAGTAAGCCACGGTAAAACGCTGGCGCAGATGCTTGGGCTGCTCGATTTCATCCAGCATGGCGATGGCATAGTCTTCCATCGAAATGTGGCTCTTGCCCTGCCCGTCCGCCATCAGCTGGTTCTGGCCGACGCGGAATTTGCCGGTGCGTTCGCCCGGCGCGAACATGGCCGGCGGCGACATGAAGGTCCATTCAACCTCGGTTTCCGCCCGCAGGTCGTCCAGGAATTTCTTGCCTGGCACCGCTTCCACCTTGTACTGGGCAGGGAAGTCCGGACTGTCCAGCAAGATCACGCCGGGCGCCGTTTCCAGGCTGGCGGCGCCGCCTACCACCAGCAGGCGCTTGACGCCGCCGCTCTTGACGCCTTGCAGCAGGGTTGCCGCGTCCAGCGAACTGAACTTGGCCGAGCTGACCACGACATCATGGCCGCGGATCAGTTCCGCCAGCTGCGCTGGCTGGGCAGCGTCGCCCTGGCGCAGCGCGACGCCGGCCGGTGCTTTGCTCTGGTCGGCGGAGCGGGCGATGCCGGTCACGCTGTGGCCGCGGCGCAGCGCTTCGGCGGCGATACGTGAGCCGGCGTTGCCGGTAGCGCCAATGATGGCAATCTTCATAATGATTTCCTTTATTTAAGTTGTGACCGCAAAGTCGTGACTGTGCTGTGCGGCCGTGGTAGTTATTTAAAGTAACCAGTATAATTATTTGAAACTTATACGCAAGAAGGCACTTTGATGAACGATAGGAACATGCTGGTAACCACCCTCACCTCCGCTCCGGCGCGCGGCCGCGGCCGGCCAAGCGCACGCGAAGACCTGCCCTGCCCGATCCGCGACGTGCTGGACCGTATCGGCGATGCCTGGAGTGTGCTGGTGCTCACTACGCTGGAACCGGGCCCGGAACGGTTCAATCAATTGCGGCGCCAGGTGGAAGGAATTTCGCAGCGGATGCTGACGGTGACTTTGCGCCATCTGGAACGCGACGGCCTGGTGTCGCGCACGGTGATTCCGAGCACGCCGCCGCAGGTGGAATACGCGCTGACCGACATGGGGCGCTCGCTATGCCTGCCGCTCAAGGTGCTGGCAGATTGGGCCGGCAGCCATCAGCCGGTGATACGGGGCGCGCGCCGGCAATACGATAGCGCCGGCGCCGCCAGTTCAGCTAACGGCTGATCGCGGCTGCAGCCAAGCGGCGGCTGGAAGACCAGCCGGCCAGGTCCACTTTTTCACGAATCGCCGCACAGGCTTGCAGGATCTGCCTGATTTCCACTTCGGTCAGACCGGAGTTGAGCGTCAGCCTGACCAGCGAGCGGTTTTTAGGCGTCGCCGGAGCGCAAAACACCGCGCCGAAAATCCCCTCCGCCTCCAGCGCCTTGCGCAAGATCTGCGTCTTCGGCTCGGTTCCGGCTTCCAGCGCAATAATCTGCTCGCTGCCGTCGCTGACGTTGTAACCTAATGCGCTCAAGCCGTCACGCACCACGCGCGCATTGCGATGCAAAGCCAGGCGGCGGTCATCCGCATGGCGGATGAAATCCAGCGCGGCGTCGAACCAGGCCAGTTCATGCCCCAGCATGCAGGAACTGAAAATCGCCGGCCGCGACGTCGACAAGAAATAGCCTTTGAATTTGCTGGAGCAGGTAATGAATCCGGCGCGCCCGCCAAACGCCTTGGCCAGCGAGGCGGTACGAAAGTGGACCCGTTCAGACAAACCCATCTGCATGACCAGGCCGGCTCCTTCAGGCCCGTGGGTGCCAAGCGAATGCGACTCATCTACCACCAGGATGCTGCCGCTGTCTTCGGCAATAGCCAGCACTTCCTCCAACGGACAGACGCTGCCCGAGGTGCTGTAGACGGCGTCGACCACGATCACGCCGGCGCCGTGCTTGAGCACCTGCCGCCGCAGATGTTCGATATCGTTGTGCAAGAACGGCACCGGCCGCGCCTGCGCGGCATGCACCCCTTCCCATAAGGAAGCGTGCGCCTGCATGTCCAGGTAGACCGCAACGCCGGGCGCGGCAATGGTTTGCAGCAGGCCGACATTAGCGCTCCAGCCGGACTGCGTGATCAAGCCGTCTTCCGCTCCCATGAACGCCGCCAGCTTCTTTTCCAGGCGCGGCTGGGCGCTGCCCTCGCGCATGAATACCGTCGACATCAGCAGGTCCGCTTCGCCGCGCATGAGGCAGGCGACCTGTGCCTTGATCAGCTGCGCTTCCGCCGCGATGCATAAATAATCGTTGCTGGATAAGTAAATCGCGTTCGGCCCGGACGGACTCCAGTGCAGTATGTGTTCGCCGCCCCACAATTTTTCCACGCGATCTATGTAATACTCATCCAGCCGGGTCGATACGAAGGCTGGCAAGCGCTGCTCTGCAGCCAAAACTAAAGGTTCGTGGTAGCTTTCTGTTAATGGCATGATTTTCTCCCTATACTTTCAGATGAAATACCAAACAGAGCCGCCATGTCCCTGTCTGGAACGCGGAATCAGGTTATGCAATTGGACTTAGAACATCGGCAACTTACCGTCGCCTTGCAACAGCGTCATACAAAATCCAATCAGCCACATATCTGATACATCATGATTGAAAACATTAGCAGCTGGAAAAGCAAGCGCTGGCGCGCCTGGGAACGTGCTGCAAGCCGCTGGTGGCTGAGCATCAACACCCAGTTCAACGATATGGCCAATCGCGTGGCGATCCTGGCCTGGGTTGCCGTGATCGGCATGCCGCTGTATTACGTGATCTGGTCGTACTGGTTTCCGCAGCCGTATGAAAACCTCGGTCTGCGCATGTTTTGCGTCGCCCTGTGCGCGCCGATTATTTTCATCCGCCATCTGCGCCAGAGAAAATGGCTGGCGGTGTATTTTTTTGTTTGCCTGACTTACGGGCTGCCGTTTTTTTTCACCTTCATGTTTCTCATGAATGACGGTTCAGCGGTCTGGGGCCAGTCATTGCTGATCGGGCTGATTCTCCTGTTTCACTTCGATACTACGCTGGCTTTCCTTTCCTATCTTGTCGGCACCCTGGTGGCTTATGTCATTTATGCAACGCTACACGGCAGCATCATGCCGCTGAGCGCCCAGATGCTGGAACAATTGCCGATCCAGGTCTTTGCCATCTTCACGGTATCGCTGGCCAAGGTGGGCAGAAAGGTGCTGGCTCAGGAAAAGCTGGCCGGCATGGCAACCGCCCTGGCGACGGTATCGCACGAATTGCGCACGCCTTTGCGCAGCATCAACGCCAACGCCCGCGGCCTGAGCCGGCTGCTGCAGGAAAACGCCGTGCCGCTGGCAGCCAGCGGGGTGCCGATAGAAAAGGCGCTGGCGCGCATCGAGTTTGAAGTGCGGCACATGAACAATGTGATCGACCTGTTCCTGCTGAGCGCTTCCACCGGCAAGGAGAATCTGATTCCAAAGGATATCGTGTCGATGGCGGCGGCGGTCGAACTGATGATGCAGCGCTATCCTTTCGTCAATCAGGAACAGCGCGACCTGGTTGCCATCACGGTCCGCTCCGATTTCCGTTTGCTGGGCCAGAGCGAGCTGTGCTCGATGGTCCTGATCAACCTGCTGCGCAATGCGCTGACTTCGATCCAGCGCGTCGGCAAGGGCCGCATACGGATCGTGCTGGACGGCGCGCGGGCCCGGCCCAGGCTGCTGTTCATCGATACCGGCAGCGGCATCGAAGCCGGCCGCATGTCGCAGATATTCGAACGTTTCTACGCCTATCCAGAGCACAACGGCACCGGCATCGGACTGGCTTTTTGCCGCGATGTGCTGAATGCCTGGGGCGCCCGCATACGGGTGATTTCGCGGCCGCTGGCCTACACCGTTTTTGTGCTGGAATTTCCGCCGGTAGTGCAACAAAAAGCAGCAGATGTGCGCTCTCTGTTAAATTAGCAGTCTTATCTAATCAAGCGCATATGCCGTAATTGCGCCTGCAACGCACCGCCATGAATATTTCATTACCTGTTTATCAACATCCGACGCTGACGATCCTGATCGACGACAGCCAGAGCTTCCTGGACAGCCTGGCTTTCCAGTTGCCGCCGCATATGGCGCGCAAGGTCTTCCATGATACCCAGGCCGCCCTGGACTGGCTGCGCGACGCCTATCGCCATTCACCCAGCAAAAGCCAGTCGATCCGCGTCAACTACGACGAACAGACCTATTCCTTCGACCGCCGCACGGTCGCGGTCGATATCGACCAGATCTACCGGCAGTCGATGAACCGCCGCCGCTTCATGCTGCCGTCGGTACTTGTGATCGATTATGCAATGCCGCAGATGAACGGCCTGGCGTTCTGCCAGGCGGTGCAGGACCTGCCCTGCAAAAAGATCCTGTTTACCGGCCAGGCCGACGAAAAAATCGCCATCGAGGCGTTCAACCGGGGTCTGATCGACCGCTTCATCAAGAAAAGCGACCACGACGCCCTCGATCATCTGGAAATGGAAATCCGCGCCCTGCAGAAGGAATTCTTCCACGCTCAGTCGCTGACGCTGAAAGACCTGCTGTCGCGCCATTCCTACACCTTCCTGTCGGATCCGGCGCTGGAGGCGCTGGTGGAACAACTTTGCAAGCGGCACGGCTTTGTCGAGTATTATCTGTTCCCTAACCCGACCGGCATCCTGTTCTTCGACATCCAGGGCAAGGCGACGCTGATGGTGGTGGAAACCGAAGCCAGCCTGATGTCGCAGCTGGAGGTGGCGCAAGACTATGGCGCGCCGCTGGAACTGCTGACCGGCTTGCGGGAAATGCGGCTGGTGCCCTTCTTTTCCGACACCGGCGGCATGTACACCGACGCCTTGCGCCATGATTGGATATCATATTGCCTGCCGGCGCAGATTTGTTTTGGCGCGCAAGACTATTATTGGGCCTTGTTTGATTTCCCGGCGCACTATCTGCGCGAATCGTTTTATTCATTCGCGGAATTTTTACGTGATCAATCCGCTGACGTTAAATCCTAACCGAAGATAAATCCATGCTGCGAAGCGAAACCGCTCCTCGATTATCCGCCCCCGATCTGCTGCTGATCGCGCAAGCTCCTGACTGGGATCAGTTGCGGGCGCGCAGCCAGCGCCTGCTGGCGCAGCTCGGCATCTGCGACTTCATGCTGAAGATGGATGTCACCGGCGCCAACGGCGCCTCGGTGGTGCAGATGTTCGGCACCCTGCCCGGCGCCACCCTGCAGCTGTTCACCCAGCCCACGGACGACAAGACCGATCCGGTCCAGCAGCACCTGGCGCGTTCCTGCCTGCCGCTCAGCTGGCAGGTCGAGCAGCTGTGCCTGCTGCATGGCGGCCAGATCTATCCACTCTTGAAAACCATGGGCATCACCCATGGCATAAGCCTGGCGCTGCATACCAAGCAGTCGTTCAACCGCCTCGATTTTTACAGCAACGCGGCGCCGTCGACGGCGCCGCCGGCCGGCAGCCAGGCCGACACCCTGCTGCTCGGCCTGTATCTGCAGGAAGCCGCCGAAACGCTATGGCGCAAATCCACCCCGAATCAGGAATCGCTGTTGTCGGCGCGTGAACTGGAATGCCTGCGCTGGAGCGCCGACGGCAAGACCAGCAGCGAGATCGGCCTGATCCTGGGCATTTCCCAGCGCACCGTGTATTTCCACATGAAGAACGTAGCGATGAAGCTGGGCGTCTACAGCACCCGCCACGCCATCAGCCGCGCGGTCATGATGGGCATCATCAAACCCAATAATTGATTTGATTTTCAACTAGCAAGCGCGTACCGGCATTCCGCATTGATGGCCCCGCCATCGACTGTTTCCTGCTGCAGCCAGCTGCAAAACTTTAAACGGAACTGTCCATGGATCGTCGTATCTATCTGCTGGCGCTGACGGCTTTCATTGCCGGCCTCGATGAAAACCTGGTCGGCGGCATCCTGCCCTTGCTGGCGCACGACCTGGCGGTATCGGTCAGCGTCGCCGGCCAGCTGACCAGCATCTTTTCCCTCTCCTTTGCCCTGTGTGCAGCACTGCTGCTGTCGCTGACGGCCCGCATTGAAAGGCGCACCCTGCTGCAGGCGGCGCTGGCGATTTTCGCGCTCAGCAACCTCGCGGCCGCGCTAGCGCCCAACTATGCCAGCCTGTTTGTCCTGCGCATCGCGTCGGCCGCCAGCTGTTCGCTGATCGTGGTCCTGTGCACCACCTTCGCCTCCGCGCTGGTGACCCCCAGCCACCGCGGCCGCGCCATCGGCGTCATCTTCATGGGCATCAGCGCCTCGCTGGTGCTGGGCATCCCGTTCGGCATCCTGCTCAGCGACCGGCTCGGCTGGCGCCTGCCGTTTGCCGCCATGGCGCTGCTGGCCGCCGCGCTGATCTTCTGGCTGCAAGCCAGGCTGCCGCGGATGACCGCGCCGCAACCCTTGCCGCTGCGACGCTACTGGCAGCAGCTGGCGGTTCCCAGCCTGGCTTTGGCGCAGCTGGTGTCGATCCTGATGATCGCCGGGCATTTCACCTTGTTTGCCTACCTGGCGCCCTACCTCGGCGCCACGTTCGGCCTGCACGGCGACAGCCTGAGCCTGATGTATGCGCTGTTCGGCGTCTCAGCGGTGAGCGGCGGCTATCTCGGCGGCTGGCTATCGGATCGCCTCGGCGCGCGCCGCACCGTATGGCTGGTGCCGGCGCTGTTCACGCTGGTGCTGGCCAGCCTGCCGCTGTTTGCCGGATCGTTCTGGCTGTTCTTGCCGGCGATGATGTTATGGAGCAGTTTGAGCTGGAGCATTTCGCCCACCGTGCAGAGCTACCTGATCAGCTCGGCGCCAGCGGCCAGCGAAGTGAATATCGGCCTCAATACTTCCGCCATGCACCTCGGCGTGGCGCTGGGCGCCGCCTGCGGCGGCCTGGTGATTGCCTGGCGGTCGCTGGTCTGGACTCCGCTGGTGGGCGCAGCGGTGTCCGCCGCCGCGCTGTCATGCGCGCTGGCGTCTCTCTATTTCAGCCGCGGCTGCGGTCTGCATGCAAACACCTCAGCTGGGTCAGGCCAGCTGACGCAGCCGGCCGAATAGGAAGCTGCGCTTTCCCGCTGGCGCCTGCAGCTCAGGGCCGCTCGAAGAAATGTTTTTCGGCCAGCACGCTGAGATTGCCGCCCAGCTGTGCGTAGCGGAATGGCGCCTGCTCCATCAATGCCTGCGACGGCGCCGTCAGTTCCGGCGCGATTTCACGATAGAACACGATCCAGCCCAGGATTCCGCCTTTCGGTATTTCCTGTGCCGCGCCGGTTTTCTGCACGAACCAGGCCGGATCGGCGATACCGTCCAGCACCAGACGCGCCAGCCTTTGCAGGCGGCCGTGGCGGCGCTGGTACCAGTTATCGTGATTCATGCGCGACAGCTCAGCCATCATGACCAGCGGCGCCAGCGCATAGTTGTGATAAGCCAGTGCGCGGCCTGCGCGATTCAGCTCAAGCGGCAGGCTACCGTCGTCGCCGATGTCGTTCAGCGCGCTGTCGTAGATCTTGCTGGCGGCGTCGATATAGCGCGCATCGCCGGTAGCGACGCCGGTCGCCATCACCGCCAAGCCGACCCAGTAATAGTGATTATTGCGCGCCCGCTTGGCGTCGCTGACATACGCCAGCGCGGCGTCCGCCAGCCGCGGCAGCCAGCTCTCGATATGCAGACGTTGCGCCGGCTCGGCCAGCGGCCGCAATTTGATATACGCAAGCGCCACGCCGGCCAGCGTCCATTTGCGTTCGTACTGCGCCTGGCTGCTGCTGACCTTGCCCAGCATCGCGCCATCCACCGCCCAGCGGTCGAGCCAGCGCAAGGCGCACTCGGCGGCTGCGGTATCGCCGCTGGCGATGTAACGGTCGGCATTGGCGCTGACTGTCGCCAGGTAGTCGCTGAACGGCTTGACCGCGGCTTCGTTGCGGGCTTTCAGCACCGGATCGACGATGGAGTAATGCGCATCCGAGTAATAGCCGTTGGCCTCGATATTGCGCAGGCCGGCAGGCGCGTCGGGACAGGCAGCGAAGGCGCTGCTGCCGTACAGGCAAAGCGGCAGGATAAACGGGAGTAATCGACGCGGCATGCGGCTCTCTCAAAAGGTATATGGAAACAGGTGAACAGGCGATCTAGCCTGGGCAATGCCAAGCCACGCAGGAATTAAAACATAGGCTTGCCACGCGTACAGCTGCTGAAATTTCTTGTTGCAATTTCATGGCGTCATGCCGCTGCAGGCAGACAGGATCGCAACCAGGTTCTCCTGATAACGCATCTGGCTGGCCAGCTGCTGCCTGCTGATGCCGCGTTCGGCGGCGTGCGCCGCGATGCACGCAGCCTGGCCCGTCTCCGGCTCGGCAATTGCCAGATAAGCGATGGCGAGCAACAGCGCGATCACCGTAACGATAACGCTAACGATCAAGGTGGAACGGCGTGCGGCTTGCTGCGGATTTTGTGAAATGACAGGCATGGCGGCTCCTCGCGCAAAAGAAGTTAGCTAAACAACTAAATGATGAAAAATAATGCGCCCGGGCGGCGCACTGTACTCACTGTGCTTACTGCTGTATCAGCCTATGCTTTCGCGAATCCCGCGCAGGGCCGCAATCGAGCCGTCGAAACGGTCGCCGCCGATCTGCTGCCGCAGCCGCTGCGCCACCTCGGCGCTGACGGCGTTGATCGGTCCGTCCAGCGCCAGCCCGGCGGCGGTCGGGAAAATATTCCATTCGCGGCCGTCTGCCGCCGACGGCCGGCGCTCGATCAGCTGCTTGGCCAGCAAGGCATCCAGTAAACGGGTCGCGGTCGGCCTGGCGATGCCGAAGACATCCGCCACTTCGCTGCTCAGCAGACCGGGCCGCCGCAGCACGGTGCGCAAGACAAAACCTTGCGGTGCGGTCAGGTCGAAAGGCTGGTAGGCAGCGTTCCACTCGCGCTCGACGATGCGCGCCAGCGCGGTGGTATTGAAATAAAGGCAGTGATCAAACATAGGGCCAGTGTAGATAAATATGATTAGCTAAGCAATCATTATTTGTCGCGGTGTTGCCGGGTTTTTGTCTTTTTTACGCGCTAAGTGCTTGCTGTTTTGCCATTTCACCTCTAAATTGATAACAACGAACATTCGGTACAAATCATCATGCCCACCGCCGCCCTTACCCGAGACGAAGTCATCGAACGCATCCTGGCCGCCTTCCGCCGCTTCGGCTACGAGGGCAGCAGCCTGTCGCGCCTGTCGGACGCCACCGGCCTGGGCCGCTCCAGCCTGTATCATTATTTTCCGAACGGCAAGGAAGACATGGCCAGCGCGGCGATGGCCGCGGTCGGCGGCTGGTTCACCCAGTATGTGCTGCCGACGCTGACCAGCAAGCAGCCGCCCGAGCAGCGCGCACTGGAGTTTGCCGGAAAATTGTCAGAGTTTTATTCCAACGGCATGGCGCCTTGCCTGACCGATGTATTCACCATCGGCGAGGCCGGCTCCTTGTTCCAGCAGCATCTGGGCAGCCGCATGCGCAGCCTGATGGCTTTGCTGGCGGCGGTGGCGGAAGACGCCGGCATCGACAAGGTCGAGGCCGCGGTGCGCGCCGAAAATGCCGTGATCGCGATCCAGGGCTCGCTGGTGGTGTCGCGCGCCCTGGGCAGCAACGGGCCGTTCATGCGCATGGTCGAGAATTTCCCGAATATCTTGCTCGGCGCGCCGGCCGCCTAAAAAATCTTGCGCCGGTTTAGCTGGTTTTTACTTGACAAGACTGTTTTGGCTTTGTATTGTACCGATTGTTCGGTACAGAACTACCGTATTACAGCTAGCAGCGTCCGCGCCGCATTTTGTCAGCGTCTTATTCAAATTCTCCAGGAGTCTTGCCATGCCAGTCGTCCGCCCAGCCCAGCCTATCCGCCTCTACCGCTCGCCCTTCTCCGGCCATGCCCACCGGGTAGAACTGTTTTTGTCGCTGCTGGATTTACCGTTTGAAATGATCGAAGTCGATCTGCGCGCCGGCGAGCAAAAAAAGCCGGCATTCCTGGCCAAGAACCCGTTCGGCCAAGTGCCAGTGATTGAAGACGGCGCGGTCACACTGGCTGATTCAAATGCCATCCTGGTCTACCTGGCCAGCAAATACGGCGATGCCGCCTGGCTGCCGCGCGACCCGCTCGGCGCCGCCGCCGTGCAACGCTTCCTGTCGCTGGCGGCCGGCGAGATTTTCCGAGGCCCTGCCAGCGCCCGCATGGCGGCCTTGTTCGGCGCGCCGCTGGACCGCGAAGCCGCGCGCGCCACCGCCTTGCAGCTATTCGCGATCCTGGAGCCGCACCTAGCCGGCCAGAACTACCTGACCGGCGGCCATCCGACCATTGCCGATGTTGCGGCCTACAGCTATATCGCGCATGCTCCGGAAGGCGGGATCGCGCTCGATGCTTATCCGCAGATCCGCAGCTGGCTGCGCCGCATCGAAGCGCTGCCGGGCTTTGTCGCCATGCGCGCCAACCAGCCGCTGGCGGCCTGAGCTGGCGCGATCTGCTGTGAACGCGCCGCGGGTAATACTGTGCTCAATCATTGACGAGGCAAGCAATCATGAACCATCCGGAAACAGCCAGCGCCGGCGCTGGAAAATCGGTGTTCCATCGCGGCGAGCGGGCAGTGCAGCAACGCGCCGGCGTACTGGAAAAAATGGCGGCGCGCAGCCAGGTGATCCGCGCCGCGATGCCTGACCAGCACCGCGAATTCTTCAGCCAGCTGCCGTTCATGATCGTCGGCAGCGTCGACCGCCAGCAACAGCCATGGGCCTCGATCGTGACCGGCGCCCCCGGTTTCGTCACCTCGCCGGATGCCGAGCATCTGCGCATCCATGCCCATGCGCTGGCGGCCGATCCGCTGCAGCAAACCCTGGCCGCCAACGCCGCCATCGGCTTGCTGGGCATCGAGCCGCACACACGCCGCCGCAATCGCATGAACGGCAGGGTCGAGCAGCTGGATGCGGATGGCTGGACCCTGAAAGTCGAGCAGAGCTTCGGCAACTGCCCCAAATACATCCAGGCGCGCCGCCCAAGCGCCATCGACAGCGCCAGCGCCGCGGCGCCGCGGGTGCATCGCACCGGCGAGCTGGACGGCGCCATGCAGCAGCTGATCAGCAGCGCCGACACCTTCTTCATCGCCACCGCTTTTCTGCAAGAGCAATCCGCAGATGGCGAGGCCGGGGAGGGCGGCTACGGCGCCGACGTTTCGCATCGCGGCGGCAAGCCCGGCTTTGTCCGCATCGACGACGCCAAGACGCTGACCGTGCCGGACTTCGTCGGCAATTTTTTCTTCAACACCATCGGCAACCTGGTCGTGCATCCGCGCGCCGGCTTGCTGTTCATCGATTTCGCCAGCGGCGACCTGATCTACCTGGCGGTGACGGCCGAGCTGATCTGGGACGGACCTGAAGTCGCATCGTTCGCCGGCGCGCAGCGCTTGCTGCGCTTCCATGTGGAACAGGCGATACGGGTCGAGGCATCGTTGCCGCTGCGCTGGAGCGCAGCGGAATTCTCACCGGCGCTGGCGCCGATGGGCGCCTGGCCGGCGTAAAAAAACCGGCTGCCTTTTTCAAGGCAGCCGGTGCGATGTCGCCAATCAATCGTTGCCCGGACCTGCAGCAGCGACCTTCCTGCAATTTACTCCTGCGGCACTGGCGTCAGGGCGCCGGTCAGATCGCCCATCGGCTTGCCGCCGTTGGCCACCAGCGCCTTATCGCGCGCCGTGATGCCGGGCAGTACCGGCAGCGAATAGCGGTTCGTGATGAAGCGCAGGATCGAAGCGGTATCGTACTGAGTGTGGTCGACAAAGCCCTTTTTCGCATACGGTGAAACCAGCAAGGTCGGCAGGCGCATGCCCGGACCCCAGCGGTCGCCCTTAGGCGGCGCGACGTGGTCCCAGAAGCCGCCGTTTTCATCGTAGGTCACGACGATCAGCATGTGTTTCCACTGCGGGCTGGCTTGCAGCTTGGCGATCACATCGGCGATATGCGCATCGCCGTCGACGACGTTGGCGTAACCAGGGTGCTGGTTGAGGTTACCCTGCGGCTTGTAGAACGCTACCGCCGGCAGTTTGCCCGCCGCCGCATCTTGCAGGAACGAGGCGTCGAAATCCTTCAGGTGGCTGGCGCGTTCGGCGGCGCCGGTCGCCGTGGCCGGATCGAAACGGCTGTAGTAGTTGAACGGCTGGTGATGCGGCTGGAACTGCACCTTGCCGCTATAGATCACGCTGCGGCTGGCGTTCGGCGCATCCGCCAGCGCGGCGTTCCAGGCGCCGGCATACCAGGCCCAGTTGATGCCCTTGGCGCTAAGCTGGTCGCCAATCGTGGTCTGCGATTGCGTCGGCAAGGTAGTCGCCTTGCTCGGATCGGCATACGCAGCCACGGCGGCCGCGGCATTGCCACTAGGCTGGTACGGCGGCTGCATGGTGTTGACCGCATAGAACATGCCGGAGGCGTCTTTCGGTGTGATGGTGCTGTCTTTCTGGTAGACAGGCGCGCCATTCAATACCGAGGTCGGATTGCCGGTGCCCGGCGCCAGGCCGATCAGGTTGCCGCTGGCGTCCAGGTTGACCGCCGAAATGTTATTCTTGGCCGGCGAAGTGGCGGCGTCGGCATTCGGATAGGTCGGGGCGCAGGCGCAGATCAGGTATTGATGGGTCAGGAAAGAACCGCCGAAGGCGCCCATGAAGAAGTTGTCGGCCAGCGTGTACTGCTTGGCGATGTTCCACAGCTTCATCTTGCTGCCGTCGTAGTAGCCCATGCTGAGGCCGCCGGCGTCAGAGTAGGCGGTGAACTTGTCGTTCTTGCCGCCGTTGATCTGCATCTGATTATTGTAGAAACGATGCACCAGGTCGCGCGTGATCACGGCCGAGGACATGTAGATCGGGCTATTGCTGTCATCGATCTGGAACGGCTTGTTCGGCAGATTGGCCGACTGCGCCTGAGTGATGACCGTGCTCTGGCCGGCCAGGGTCATGCCGCCCCAGGTCGGCGGCAGGACGGGCAGGGTGCTGCCGTCGAAGTCTTTCTGCGGCACGTAGGCCGAGGTTGAAGTCGGATTGACGCCGGGAATGCCGTTAGCGCCCGGGTACAGGCCGTACAGATTGTCGAAGCCGCGGTTTTCGGCAAAGATCACCACCACGTTCTGGATGTTGTTCATGGCCAGCGCGCGCCCCAACGCCTGGCCCAGATCAACGTCGCCACCCTGCGCCACGGCGGCAGCGATGGCGGCATTGATTGCCGCGGCTTCTGCCTTCAAGGCAGCCAGGTCCTGGCCGCCGAGCTTGTTGATGTCGGCCAGCAGGTTGGCTTCAGCGGTGCCGATTTTTGCCGCCAGCTTCTTGCTGGCATCGGCGAAATCGCCGCCGTTGGCGTCCATGGCCGCAGCCAGTTCAGTGGAAATCGCGCTGACGAAGGCGCTGCGGCCTACAGGTGCGCGGAACAGCAGCTTTTGCGCGACGGCCGTGCCTTTGTCGCCCAGCACTTCGTGATGGATGGCGCTGGTGTCGATGGTCGCCAGCACCGGACCCTGGCCTCGCAAGGAGTAGGAACCGTCGGCGCCGGTCTTGACTACCGGCGATGCCGCATCGCAGGTGGCTTTCTTGACCTTGTCCTCAAAACATACTTGCGCATTTTCGTAGTAGCTGCCAGTCACCTGGCCGGCGGTCACTGCGCCTGTATCGCCGCCGACCGAACCGCTGCCACCGCCGCCACATGCACTCAATCCCGCCGATAACGTCACCGCGGCTACCGTAACCGGCAGCCAATCCATAGTCCGCTTCATAACCCCTCCCTGGGCGATAAAAAGCGCAATCCTATGCCCCGAATATTTCAACTGTGTGAAATGCCGGTCTCCGGCCGGTATTTATTTTTTTGCAAAGGAGCGTGTCATCGTTCTGTCATGCAGGACTGCTAGTCTTGCGCACAAAATAACAACACTTGCGGCAGTTCGCCCACCACTTCGCCTTCCATCATCATGAAACCAGCGGTCCTTGCATTCCTGAGCGGCATAGCCGCGCTCTTCCTGAACGGCTGCGGCCAGCAGCATGCCGACGCCGGCCCGGTAGCGGCCGCCAAGCCGGCGACGCCGGCCTATCTCGGCGCCACCTACGCGCCCACGCTGAAACAGCAGCCGTCGGTAGCTGCGATGACGGCGCTGGGACGCACCATGTTTTCAGATTCCTCGTTGTCGGCCTCAGGCAAGATGTCCTGCGCCACCTGCCATAGTCCGGAACACGCCTTCGGCCCGCCCAACAACCTGGCGGTCCAGCTCGGTGGCAAGGAGATGAAAACCCTCGGTACGCGGGCGGCGCCGTCGCTGCGCTATATCCAGAACGTGCCGGCGTTTACCGAACACTTCTTCGATGACGACGGCGACGACAGCATCGATGCCGGCCCTACCGGCGGCCATAACTGGGATGGCCGCGCGCCGTCGACGCACGACCAGGCGCGCATTCCCCTGTTGTCGGCGCATGAGATGGGCAACGCCAGCCCGGCCGAGGTGGTGGAAAAACTGAAGCGGGCCAGCTATGCGGCACAGTTCCGCCAGACTTTCGGCGCAACTATTTTCGACAACCAGGAACAAGCCTTCAAATGGGCGCTGATGGCGCTCGAAGTGTTCCAGGAAAGTCCGACCGAGTTCTACCCCTACAACAGCAAGTACGACGCCTTCCTGCGCCAGCAAACCCAGCTCAGCAAGCAGGAGCTGCGCGGCCTGCAGCTGTTCAACAATCCCGCCAAGGGCAATTGCGCCTCTTGCCACATCAGCGAAATCAGCCCCAGCGGCGCCTTCCCGCAGTTTACCGATTACGGCCTGATCGCCATCGGCGTGCCGCGCAACAAGCATATCCCGGCCAACACCGACCCGAAATACTACGACATGGGCCTGTGCGGCCCCGACCGCACCGACCTGAAAGACAAGACCGAATACTGCGGCATGTTCAAGACGCCATCGCTGCGCAATGTGGCGACGCGCAAGGTGTTTTTCCACAACGGCAGCTTCAGCAGCCTGGAACAGGTCATCAAATTCTATGTGGAGCGCGATACCCAGCCGCAGAAATGGTATCCGAAAGCAAAAGACGGCAGCGTCATGAAATACGACGACTTGCCGCCGGCTTATCACGGCAACGTCAATGTGGAGGCGCCGTTCGACCGCAAGCCGGGCGGCCAGCCGGCATTGACGGACAGCGAAATCAAGGATGTCATCGCCTTCCTGAAAACCCTGAACGACGGCTATAAGCCGTAACGCGGTCATCAAAAAAAAATCCCATGGCATGCCATGGGATTTTTATCGTCTGCCGCTATCTTTACTTATTTCTTCGCTTTCTTCGCAGCCTTGGCTTTTGCGCCTGCCGCCTTGCCGCCGGCCGCGCTCTTGGCGCTTTTTTCGCCGCCTGCATTTTTCTCAAACTGCACATGGAATTCCAGCGCCAGCTTGCGGATCGCCTTGCCGATGTTGGCGTAGTCGTATTCATTGAGATTGGCCAACGACACGCGTCCCGACGCGTGCGCCGTGCCGAAGCCGCGCCCCGGCAGCAGGATCACGCCGGTTTCTTCCGCCAGCCGGAACAGCGCTTCGTTCGGCTTCAAACGCTGCACCATCCATTTGGCGAAATCGGCGCCATACATTTGCGTGGCCAGCGTTTCCAGGTCGAGCAGATGGTAGTAGTGGACCGAATCGGCGTCTACCGGCATCGGCAACGCCAGCGCCCGGTACAGTGCTTCCTTGCGGCGCAGGACGATGCGCTTCATCGATTTCTTGTATTCCTGCGGTTCGTCCATCAGCGAATACAGGGAGAACAAGGTCATCTGCGCCTGCACCGGAGTTGACAGGCCAGCGGTATGGTTGAGCGCCACGGTGCGGCTGTCGGCTACCAGGCGGTCGATGAATTTCAGCGCGCGCGGCTCGGTGGTGATCGAGTTGTAGCGCAGGTCCAGCTCCTTGCGGCGGGCTTCCGGCAGGGCGGCGATCTTGTCGTCCAGGATATTCTTTTCGTGGGTGGCGACCACGCCCATGCGCCAGCCGGTGGCGCCGAAGTATTTCGAGAACGAGTAGACCAGGATGGTGTTGTAGGGACAAATCGCAAACAGCGAGACGAAGTCGTCGGCGAAAGTGCCGTAGACGTCGTCGGTGAGGATGATCAGGTCGGGGCGTTGCTTGACGATCTCGGCGATATGCGCCAGCGTCTCGTCGTTGATCCTGACCGATGGCGGATTGCTCGGGTTGACCAGGAAGAAGGCCTTGACTTTGGGATCGAGCAGCTTGTCGAGCTCTTTCCTGGTGAACTGCCAGTTGTTCTCGGACGGCGCGTCGACCAGCAGTTCGACCAGCTGGTAATCGTTGAGCTGCGGGATCTCGATATACGGGGTGAAGATCGGCATGCCGAGCGCGATGGTGTCGCCGGCCTTGAGGATATGGTTTTCGCGCAGGCTGTTGAAGATGTAGGTCATGGCGGCGGTGCCGCCTTCCACCGCGTACATGTCGAAGTTGCCGATGAACGGATGCGCCCCTATCATCTCGCGCCGGATGTACTGGCCGACGATCTTCTCGCTCAGGTTCAGCATGCGGTCCGGCACCGGATAGTTGCAGCCGAGGATGGCCACGCACATCTCGTAGAGGAAATCGGCGGCCGACAAGCCCAGCTGGTCACGCACATACGACACCGCCGCTTCGATGAAACGGATGCCTTCGACGCCGGCGTGCGACTTGGTAAATATCTCGAAACGCGCTTCGATGCCGTCGAGCTTCGGAAAGCCGCCGACGCCATCCATGTAGATATAGGAACGCTCGGCTTCGCTCATGGCGAACAGGCCGAACTGGAAAAAACCGTGGCGCGGCGTGGTCGCCAGGAAATTCGGGTTGCCGCGGCCGGCGTTGAGCATCGAGCGGTCGTTTTTCGCCGCCACGTGGATCAAGGCATCTTTCAATTCAAACGGGCTGAGCAGGGCGAGTTTATCTGGGTTGCTGAAATCCATTTCCGATACTCCTTATTGAATAGTGTGAGTCCGCCGCGGCAGACCCGGGATGGGTCACAAACGGATCAGACCAGCGCCACCACCAGCGGTCCGAGCAGGGTCAGGAATACATTGGCCAGTGCATAGGTGATGGCGAAAGGCACGGTCGGGATGGCGTTTTCGGCCTTGTCGAGCACTTCGCCGAAAGCTGGATTGGCGCTGCGCGAACCGCTCAGGGCGCCGGCGAACACCGCCGTATTGTCATAGCGCAGCACATAGCGGCCGATCAGCATGGTCAGGATCATCGGCAAGATGGTCACCACCATACCGACGCCGAAGATGGTGAAGCCCTGCTGCCGCACCGTCTGCACCGCCTGCAAGCCGGAAGACAGGCCGACCACCACCACGAAACCGGCCAGGCCGAGGTCTTTCAGGATCTGCACCGCCGCCACCGGCATGGCGCCGAAGGACTGGTGCTTGGAACGGAACCAGCCGAACAGCAGGCCGGAGAGCAGGGCGCCGCCGCCGCTGCCGAGGGTCAGCGGAATCGAGCCGACCTTGGCCACTAGCAGGCCCGCCAGCAAACCCACCACCAGGCCGGCGCCCAGATAGACGAAATCGGTTTTGGCGGTGGGAACGATCACGTAGCCGACGATATCGGCCACCCGCTTGACGTCCTGTTCGGCGCCATAGATGGACACCACGTCGCCCACCTGGACGATGGTTTCAGGCAGGATGGGCAGCACCTGCCCCATGCGGCTGATCTGCACCACGTAGATACCGTGGCGTACGTCGCCCGCGGTTTGCTCCCGGATTGCCGCCACGCTCTTGTTATGGAATTCCCGGTTGGTCAGCACCACTTCCCGATGCTGCATGGTCAGCTCCATGCCTTCCACCGCATACACTTCCTTGCCGAGGAAACCGGAGGTGCTGACCACCGCTTCGCGGCGACCCACCACCAGCACGATATCCTGCGGCTGCAGCTGCAGCTGCGGATTGACTTCGATCACCTGGCCCGCGCGCATGACTCTTTCAATCGTGACGGCGGTGGCCGGATCGAGATTTTCCACTTCCTCGACCGAGATCTTGCCCTGGGTGACTTCATACAGGCGCCCGACCAGCTCCGGCAAGGCCGCATGCTGCTCCGGCCCCAGCACCTTGACCCCGGCCTGCATGGCGGTCTCAGCCCTGGCCGCATCTTCGCGGATGCTGCGCCCCATCAGCTTGGGCAGGATATTGACGCAGACGATGATGGCGCCGAAGGAACCGAAGACGTAGGTCACGGCATAGCCCACCGCGACATTGCCCTGCAGGCGCGCCACTTCGGCCGCATCCAGCCCGAGCTTGGTGATGGCGTCGCCGGCGGTGCCGATGATGGCCGACTGCGTCAGGCCGCCGGCCGCGATGCCTGCCGCCAGTCCCTTGTCGAGGCCGAACAGCCGGGCCATGATCACTACCGTCGCCAGGCCGGTGAGCGCCAGGATCGCCGCCAGGAAGATTTCGCGGATCGACTGTCGGCCCAGAGAATTGAAGAATTGCGGACCGCTTTCATAGCCGACCGCATAAATGAACAGTGCGAACAAGACTGCCTTGACGCCCGGATCGACCTGCACCCCCACCTGGCTGACCAGCACCGCCACCAGCAACGACCCGGCGACGCCGCCGAGCTGGAATTTGCCAAACTTGATCTTGCCGACGTAATAACCGACTGCGAGCGAAAAAAACAGCGCTATCTCAGGGGATCTCTTGAATAGGTCATGCAGCCATTCCATAGCGGACATCCTTCCATGACGAGTTTGGACAATAAAAATTGTATTTTTACAAGTTTCCAAAAGGCATTTTTCATCATAGCAGAGTTGCTATTTCCGGAAAGAAATCATCGGTGCATTGCAAGCCGCACCGGCAATCCGCCCAGTGCTGCCCTTGCCGTTCCGGGCCGGCCTCGGGCGCTTACTTGGCCACCGGCTTTTTCGCCAGGCGCCGCTGCAAGGTGCGGCGATGCATGTTGAGGGCGCGCGCGGTCGAGGAGACATTGCCCTGGTGCTGGGCCAGCACGTACTGGATGTGCTCCCATTGCAAACGGTCCACCGATAAAGGCAGCGCCGCCGCGGCTGCCGTCGGCGGCTGAGCGGCGCAGTCGTGCTGCAGCGCCAGCAGGATGGAATCGAGATTGGCCGGCTTGGCCAGGTAATTGTCGGCGCCCAGCTTGATCGCCTGCACCGTGGTGGCGATGCTGGCATAGGCTGTCAGCACCAGCAGCCGCGCCTGCGGCAAGGCCTGGCGCAAAGGCGCGATCCACTGCAGGCCGGAATCCTGCTCCAGCTGCAGGTCTATCGTCACCAGCTCGAAAGCGGTCTGGCTGGCGGCTGCCAGCGCTTGCCGGCCGTCATGGGCGACCGTCACGCTGAAACCGCGCCGGCCCAGCGAACGCGCCAGCGTCTCGGCGAACACCAGGTTATCGTCAAGTATCAGGAAGCTGCTCATGCCAGCGCGACCGTCAAGTCAGCAATGGTGCCGCCGGCCGCTGGCGCGCTCAGCCTGATCCCGGCGCCGATCTGGCGCGCGCTCTCGAACGCCAGCAGCAAGCCTATACCCTTGCCGCCGGCGCTGCCGGCGACCGGCTGGTAACCGAGCCGCGGCAACAGTCCGGCATCGATGCCGGCGCCGTCGTCCCGCACCCGGATCAGCGCGCCGGCAGCGCTTATCGTCAGCGTGACCTGGACCCAGCCGCCAGCAGCCGCCACCGCGCGCGCCGCATTGTCGAGCAAGGTCAGCAGAATCTGGCCCAGCACCTGGATGTCGCTGCTCATGCCATCCTGCTCCGGCAGGGACAGAGACAGCTTGATCGCCGGATAGCGCAAGCGCCAGGCGTCGATGAATTTCCCCAGCCATTCTTTCAGCGCGTGCGGCCCCAGCGCGGCCTGCGGATCGGCATCGACGCGCATGCGTTCGAGCGCGTTCTTGCACACCGCGATCTGCTGTTCGATGAGGGCCAGGTCGGCGCCATACACCAGCAACACCGGACTTTGCCGGGCTTCATTGCGCAATTCGCCGGCGATGACCGCGATGGTAGCCAGGGGCGTGCCCATTTCGTGCGCCGCGCCGGCGGCCTGGGCGCCCAGCGCGACCATGCGCTCGCCTTGCAGCTGGCGCTCGCGGGCCTGCGCCAGCTGCGTCTCGCGCTGCCGCAGGTTGGCGGAAATGCGCGTCACGAACCAGGTGATCAGCGCCGCCGAGACGGCAAAATTGGCCCACATCCCGGCCAGGTGATAAGCCATGCCGCGGCTGCTGTCGTGGATGTGCAGCGGCTGGTAGACATAGGTCAGCAAGGAATAGCTGGCAAATGCATACAGCGCCAGCGCAAACGCCAGCCGCCACGGCAGGATGGCGGCGCCGACCGCCAGCGCCGGCAGGTAAAACGAGACGAAGGGATTGGTGGCGCCGCCGGAAAAATACAGCAGCAGCGACAGGCTGCTGACATCCACCAGCAGCTGCATGAACAGTTCTGAATCGCCGGCCGGCCGCGCATAGCGCATGCGCCACCAGCTCAGCAGGTTGAATATGCCGAGCAGGGCGATCACGCCAAACAGCGACTTCAGCGCGCCGGCCGACAGGCCGACATCGAGGGTGAAATGCACCACCGCGATCACCAGCAACTGCGCCACGATGGCGATCCAGCGCATCCATATCAGGCGGCTGAGGATCTGGTGCTGCGGCAGGGTGCTGAAAATCGGCGGAAGGTCCATCGCCGGATTATAGCCTTGCCGGCGCCGGACCTTGCGAATTTGCCATCGGATCTGCTATTGAATTTGCTATCGCCTCAGGCCACCATCAGCTCTTCTTCGAGTTCGGTCTGGCGCCAGGCTTCCAGTTCCTGCATGCGGCTGAACCAGGCTTGCAGATGACGGTAGGGCGCCAGCGGCACCCGCCCTGGCCCGGTCGCCATCAGCGGCGCGGCGATGGCAAGGTCGGCCAGCGTCAGGCCGTCGCCGCAGACCCACTGGCGCCGCGCCAGATGGCCATCAAGCACGGTGGCGACCGCTTCCAGGTCGACCGCGCCGCGCTTGAGTTCGAGCGGATCGGGCTGGCCGGCGCCGATCAGGCCCTTGATGAAATTTTCCCAGTAAAAGATGCTGATCGCCGGCGTCAAGTGCTGGGCCGACCAGAACATCCAGCGATTGACGTCAGCGCGCGCCTGCAACTCGGCTGGATACACGGTCTGGCCCGGCGTCTTGTCGGCCAGGTATTGCATGATGGCGCAGGATTCCCAGAGGATGAAGTCGCCATCCACCAGCACCGGGATTTTTTCGTTGGGATTGAGGCTGAGCAGGTGCTTGCGCTGCTCGCTGCTGGACAGGTCCAGCAGCACCAGTTCTACCGGCTGCTGCAGATGATGGGCAGTCATGACGGCGCGGCGGGCGTTCGATGAAATTGGATGGTGATAGAGGCGCATGATGAAGATCTCCCGGGGTGGTTGAGGCGATGCAGCCATCTTAGTCCCGGGCTACTGACAGTCTGTGTCAGTAGCGTTTTGACAAGCAACATCTGCTAATCTTCTGGAAACGGATTCTCGCGCCGCCAGCTTTGCAGCAGCACGCTGCGATGCTCCGGATAGCGCAATTTAGTGAGCGTCAGCAGCTTGATGCGGTCGCAACGGAAATGGCGGAAGCCGCTGCGCAGCTCGCACCAGCCGATCACCAGGCGCTTGCCCTCGAAGAACGCCAGCGCAATCGGCCAGATCAGGCGTTCAGTGGCGCTGCCGCGTTCATCGCTATAACGGATGTTGATCTTGTGCTGGCGCCGGATCGCTTCGCGGATCGGGCCCAAGGCAGTGTTGTCGACCGCTTCCTGCTGATAGCTGGCCGCCAGCAAACCCATGTCCGCCATGCTGTCGCGCAGGTCGGCCGGCGCAGCGCTGGCGATCTTGCTGAGCGCATTGGCGGCGGCCAGCGCCAAGTCGGCGTCGCCCTGGCGCTGCACCCAGCGCGCGCCCAGCACCAGCGCTTCCAGCTCATCCTCGCTGAACATCAGCGGCGGCAGGAAAAAACCGGAGCGCAGCACGTAGCCGAGCCCGGCTTCGCCTTCCAGCGGCGCGCCCAGTTCAACCAGTGTCTGGACATCGCGGTAGATGGTGCGCACAGAGACCCCCAGCTGCTCGGCCAGCCGCGCCGCCGTGACCGGCCGCCGGTGGCCGCGCAATGCATCCATCAGCATGAATAAGCGCCCGGTGCGGCTTGCCGCCTGTGCCAACATGCTCTCCTTGTGTTATCTGCCGCGCGGTGCGCGGATCGAAATGCGGCGGCCATTCGGCCGCCGCGTTCTCTTACTGAAGACTAAAGCCTTACCCGGGCCTTACCTGGTCAGCGACAGCAAAGTCTGCTGGCCGTTGCGGAAGGTATAGATCGACAGCGTGCCGTTCTTGATGTCGCCCTTGTCGTCGAATGCGATCTTGCCGGTGACGCCGGTGTACTGGATCTTGCTCAGCTTCGGCAGATACTTCTTCGGATCGACCGAATCCGCCTCTTGCATGGCTTTGGCCATGAGCATCACGGCGTCATAGGTATACGGCGCGTACTGCACGATATCGGCCTGGTATTTCTGCTTGTAGGCCGCCTTGAAGACATCCAGCGGCGCCTGGTTTTCAACGCCGCCGGCGATCGCGCAATACACCTGGTCATCCTGCAAGCCTTCGCCCGCCAGGCGCGGCAGGGCGCCGGTGCAGATGGCGTCGCCGCCCATGAACTTGGCGGTAATGCCGAGCTGGCGCATCTGCCGCAGCATGGTGCCGGCGCTGGCATCGATGCCGCCGAAGAAAATCAGGTCAGGCTGCCTGGCCTTGACAGCGGTCAGGATGGCGCTGAAATCGGTGGCGCGGTCATTGGTGTACTGGGTAGCGACGATATCGACGCCGTTAGCCTTGGCGTCCTTCAGGAACTCGGTAGCCAGGCCCTGGCCGTAGGCGGTGCGGTCGTCGATCACGGCGATTTTTTTGGCATGCAGTGTCTTGGCCGCATAGCGTCCCATGGCGGCGCCAAGCTGGGCGTCGTTAGCCACCACGCGGAAGGTAGTGTTGAAACCTTGCTCGGTATATTTGGCGCTAGTGGCCGACGGTGAAATTTGCGGAATGCCGGCATCGAAGTAAATCTTGGAAGCCGGAATCGAGGTGCCCGACTGCAGGTGGCCGACCACACCCGCGACCTTGGCGTCCACCAGTTTCTGGGCGACGCTGGTGGCCTGCTTCGGATCGCTGCCGTCGTCCTCGGCCTGCAGCACGAACTTGATCTGCTTGCCGCCGATGACCAGGTGCTTGGCGTTGAGATCCTCGATCGCCATACGCGCGCCGTTTTCATTGTCCTTGCCGACGTGCGCCACCGGGCCGGTGATCGGGCCGACATGGGCAATCTTGACTACCTGTTCCTGTGCCTGCACGGTGCCCGCCAGCGTCAAGGCAATGGCGGCGGACAGTAACGTGGTTTTGGCATTGATCTGCATTTTATCTCCCAATTTTGAGTGGCTGAAATACCGCATTATCGCCGCCGGCAGCGATCAGCCGTCGGCTCCATGCTGGCGTGGACTATCCTGCGGCGGCTTCAGTGATTTATGTGACCCTTGGATTCTACCTAAAAGCGGCGCCAGGCCCTAGAGTCTAGCGCGACAGGTCGGCGCTGATGGCGGCGACTACTGGGCTCCAGTCACCCAGTTCGGCCTGGCGGTACAGGCGCATGGAAGAATACCAGGGCGTGAAGCGCTGGCAGTCGTACCAGCGATAGTCGCAGGACTGCGCCAGCATCAGCCACACCGGGCGCTGGCGGGCGCCGGCCAGATGCGCCGGCGCTGAATCGATAGTCAGCAGCAGGTCCAGCTGTTCCAGCACATGCGCACTGTCTTCGAACGACCGCAGCTGCGGCGCCAGGTCGATCACCTGGTGCTGCTCCAGCAGCTGCCTCTCAGTCACGCTCAACGCGCCTACCTGCAGCGAAAAGAAGTCGGCGTCGACGCCTGCCAGCAAAGGCGCCAGTTCGCGCAAATCCATCGAACGGTAAGGTTCGTGCCGCGCCTGGGTGTCGCTGCGCCAGACCAGCCCGATGCGGCGCCGGCCGCCGCTGCGCTGAGCGAGCTTGTCGCGCATAGCGTCCGGCAAGGCATGTCCTGCCGCCAGCTCCAGGTAAGCCTCTGCCGCAACAGGAAAATACGGGCTTTCCTGATAACGTGTAAACAGCGCGAATGCCCAGGTAACGAAGTCGCAAGCCGCCAAATGGCTGATGGTGTCGTCGACCACGACAATCGGCAGGCCGCTATTCGCCATCAAGCTCTGCGCCGCCAGCGGCACGTGACAATAGATCAGCGCGGCACCTTCTTGCTGCAGATTCTTGACGTAGCGGGAAAATTGCAGCAGGTCGCCGATGCCGCCTTCGCTGCCGATCAGTATCGTTTTGCCGGCAACCGGCTGGTCATGCAGCACTTTGTCCTTGAACGGCAAAAACCAGCCGTTGTCACGATTGTGCGAGGCCAGCCTGGTCCACACCTCACACCATCGCGTATCGTGCAATACGCGTTGCAGCAAGCTCGCTTCATGAAATTTGCCCAGGCCGTATTTGACGATCGCCAGTTCCAGCCTGATCTGGTAGTAGGTCTCCTCGCCCGGCTCGACCAGCGGCAGGACCTCCTGCAACAAAGCCTCCGCCGGCGCCAGCATACCCAGACAGCTCATGAAATAAGCCAGCTGCGCGCGCTGCACCGGCGCTGCCGCTCGCTCCGACCATTTCAGCGCCAGGTCGATGGCGTCCCCGGCCTTGCCGGCCTGGTGCAGCTTGCGGATCAGGTCCAGCGCAGTCCCGATATGCGTCTCCTGCTGGTAGGCGGCGTAAGCAGTCGTCAGATCATCGAGGGATGGCATGTTGGCTGGGCGGACCTTATTGATATGTGCGACATGGGAAAGTTGACGATATTTTAACGGCTGCGGCAGGACTTGCGTTCAAGGATTTTTCGGCGCCGCCTCGATACCGTTCCAGGAAGCCCCGCTGCATTTGCCGGTCTGCGTCAGCAGCCAGCCTTGCAGCTGGCGGCCGATCACCAGCGGACTGCTGTTGAAGCATTCGCCCTTGGGCGGCGCCGACATCTGCCGCACCGAGACGAACAAGGGTCCGCGCGGTTCGATGATGGCCGCGCTGTTGCGCACCTTGCCGCTTTCCAGCTCGGCGTAGCAATCGTAGCGGCGGCCGGAACTGTCGGCGGTGACGACGCCGACCAGCCCGCGGTTCATCGGATAGACGTTTTCGACAAAGATATTACCGCCTTGCGGATGCCTGGCCAGACAGGCATTGGCAGCTTGCATCACATCTTTGTCGGCCAGCATGTCGGGCATCGACATCGACATATCGTCTGCCAGCGCCTTGTCGGCAACCAGGGCGAACAATAGCAAGGACATCAAAGACATCTTCATAAGGCCTTCCTTCTATTTCTGTGGCGCAACACAATAATGCATTCGGCGCAATGGACGACTCACTCTAAACGGTTTGTTGTTTTTCGCAAACCCTAAAGTTTCCTGACATCAGGCAGTCATATTTGCTGGCGACAATAGAAAGCTAACTAGGTGCACGCTGTGCGCGCCCGCCGCGCCTGTCTTCCGGCCTGACTATTCAACCATCCATCACAGGATAAATTCATGAAACCTCATTCCCTGGCGCTGGCATGCGCAACGCTGGTTTATCTGTGCGGCTGCAGCGGCAGCAGCGGCGGCAGCATCATGTCCGGCGGCGCCACGGTGAGCGGCGTCGCCGCCAGCGGCAAGGCGCTGGCGGGTGTGACTGTCACCATCACCGACAGCAGCGGCCAGAATGTGCAGACCGCGCTGACCGACGGCAGCGGCAAGTTCACGCTGCCCTTGAAAGGCACGGCTCCTTTCGTCCTCACCGCGCCGTTCAACGATGCCGACGGCAGCGCCGCCACCTTATCCTCGGTGATCAATCCCGGCGCCGGCAATGCGGTACAAGCCAACCTGACGCCGCTGACCTCGCTGGTGACCCAGCGCGTGCTGGGCATGGTCCCTAACGGCAGCCCGACCGCGGCGCAGATCAGCGCGGCGAAAATCAGCTCGGCCAGCATTGCGCAGGCGGTCAGCGACGTCACCCTGCCGCTGCAACCCTTGTTTACCGCGCTGGGCGTGCCCGCCAGCGAAACCGCCGACCCTATCGGCAGCACCGTCTACCAGGCCGTCGCCGGCGATCCGCTCGACAACCTGTTCGAGCTGGCCCGCTTTAACGTGCACAGCGGCCAGATCGCGGTAGGCGCCGACGCCAACCGCGCGGTGCTGACCATCCCGCCTAGCGGCAACATCGGCGGCTCCCTGCCGGCCACCGCGATCCAATCGGTGCTGGCGCTGAACAACGGCCCGACCACCACGCCAATCCAGAACGTGATCGTGATCGTCGGCGAAAACCAAACCTTCGACGCCGTGTTCGGCGCCTACCAGCCGCCGAGCGGACAGACCGTCAGGAACCTGCTGTCGCAAGGTATCATCAATGCCGACGGCACGCCTGGCCCGAACTTCAGCCTGGCCATGCAGAACCAGGGCGCAACCCAGACCGCTTATACGATCAGCCCAACACGCGCCGGCGCCTACGCCACGCTGCCGCAACCGACCGCGATCGGCGAATTGAAACCGCCGACCTTCCAGGATCCGGGCGGCGTGCCGGATACGCGCTTCCCGGGCAACCTGCCTAGCGGACCGTTCCAGCTGACCAAATACGTCCCTTACGGCACTGCCGCCAGCGCCCAGACCGGCGATCCGGTGCATCGCTTCTTCCAGATGTGGCAACAGACCGGCGGCGATAATTCCAAGCTCGATTTGTTTACCTGGGTGGCCGCGAGCGTCGGCCAGGGCGGCGACACCAAGGGCATAACGCCCAGCAATCCGGGGCAGGGCGGCGAGCTGATGGGCTTCCTCAACATGGCCAGCGGCGATGCGCCTTACTTCAAATCGCTGGCGCAGCAATATGCGCTGAGCGATAACTACCATCAGGGCATCATGGGCGGCACCGGCGCCAATTTCTTCACCATCGCCACCGGCGACCTGCCTTACTTCAATAACGGCGGCGCTGTCGGCACGCCGCCGGCGAACCAGATCGAGAATCCGAATCCACTGGCGCAAACGCCGAACTTTTATTCGCAGGACGGCTATCAGGGCGGCTCCTACGTCAATTGCTCGGATGCTAGCCAGCCGGGTGTCGGCGCGATCTTGAATTTCCTCAGCGGCAAAAAGGTCAAGAGCAATTGCGACAGCGGCAAATACTATCTGGTGAATAACTACAATCCGGGCTACGACATGAACGGCAACGTCCAGCCCATCGGCCCCAACAACTACAACTACCCGCCGCAAACCGTGCCGACCATCGCCGAAGGCCTGGCCAAGAAAAACGTCGCCTGGAAGTGGTATACCGGCGGTCGCGAAGTGGCCGACGTGACGGCCGATGCCGCCGCCCTCGGTTTCCCGGTAGCGATCGCGCAAGGAGCGCAGTACAACGCCATCGGCGACCCGCTGGTAGCCTCCAGCAATGTCATGAACAGCAGCCTGAAATCCAGCCTGGCCGGCCTCACCAGTTTCTACAGCGACATCGCCAAAGGCACCCTGCCGGCGGTTTCGTTCGTGGTGCCGAAGAACCTCGACAGCGGCCACCCGGGCTATTCCGCGCCGGCCCGCTATGAAGCCTTCCTGCAAGATCTGATCGCCAAGGTCAAGGCCAATCCGACGCTGTGGGCGCATACCGCGATCCTGGTCACCACCGATGAAGGCGGCGGCCATTTCGACAGCGGCTACATCCAGAACGTCGACTTCTTCGGCGACGGCCCGCGCATCCCGTTCCTGCTGGTCTCGCCCTACGCCCGCACCGGCTTCGTCGACCACACCTATTACGATCACGCATCCGTGCTGAAATTCATCGAACGCAACTGGCGCCTGCCGCCGCTGTCGCCGCGCAGCCGCGACAACCTGCCCAACCCGGTCAGCGTAGCCGCCGACCAGTACCACCCGGTCAACACCACCGCCGTCGGCGACCTGATGGCCATGTTCAACTTCTAAGCCCCTTTAATTGGGGTCAGAGTCGAATATGTCGCTCCGGCTATATTCGACTCTGACCCCAATTAAAGAGGTGGCGGCAAATATATGAAAATGGATCAAACGTCTTGAGCAGAAAATATAGGGGGGTTGTTGTCTTGTTGGCGTCGGCCGCACTGGCGCTGTTGCTGGGCGGGTGTCGTGATGCCGATGCGCCGGCGCATGCTGGCGGGGCGGCGGCTTCTGCAACTGTGCAGGCTGCTGTGCCGGTTACACCAAAGCCTGGCTTGAAAATGTGGGTACGGTATCCTGAACCGGCTGCTACCCTGAGTGCCGCAGCGCAGCTGGGGAAACAATTGTTTTTCGATGCTTCCCTATCGACTTCCGGCAAGATGTCTTGCGCGACCTGCCATAGTCCCGATCATGCTTACGGGCCGCCGAACGGGCCGCCGAACGGGCTGGCGGTGCAACTGGGCGGCGCCGACATGCGGCGGCAGGGCACGCGCGCCGTGCCGTCCTTGCGCTACCTGGGTTTCACGCCCAAGTTCACCCGCCACTACTACGTGCCAGGACCGGACGATACCGAGGATGAAGGGCCGACCGGCGGCTTCACCCATGACGGCGCGGTCGATACGCTGCACGAACAGGCATTGATCCCCTTGCTGAATGTGAACGAGATGGCGAATCCGGATCCTGCCGCGGTGGTCGCCAGATTGCAGCAGGCCAGCTACGTGGCGCAGTTCCGGCAGATATATGGCGCCGACATCTTCGATCATCCGGCGGCGGCGCTGGAAAAAGCGACGCTGGCTTTGGAGGCGTTCCAGACCGAAGACCCGAGCTTTCATCCCTACACCAGCAAGTTCGATGCGGCGATGGCGGGCAACGCCGATTTCACGCCGGCCGAATTGCGCGGCTACGGTTTGTTCAACAATCCGAACAAAGGCAATTGCGCCAAGTGCCACGTCGACACGCCGGGACCGGGAGGACGGCCGGCGCAGTTCACCGATTTCGGCTTCCAGGCGCTGGGCGTGCCGCGCAATCCGGAGATCGCCGCCAACCGCGATCCGCACTATGCCGACCTCGGCATTTGCGGCCCGGACCGCAAGGACATGATGAAGGAAGCGGAGTTCTGCGGCATGTTCAAGTCGCCCACCCTGCGCAATGTGGCGACGCGCGGCGCGTTCTTTCATAACGGCCGCTTCCACACACTGGAAGACATGCTGCATTTCTACGCGGAGCGCGATACCGATCCCGGCAAGTGGTATCCCAAGGTCAAAGGCAAGATAGACAAGTACGACGACCTGCCGCCGCGCTACCGCGGCAACATCGACAGCCTGGATGCGCCGCTGAACCGCAAGGCTGGCCAGGCGCCGGCGCTCGACGATGCAGAAATCGGCGACCTGATCGCCTTCCTGAAAACCTTGAACGACGGCTATTCGGCCAGGCCGGGCGCGGCCCGCATCGAATAGAAATCGTCAGGGCGGCGCCAGCGGATAAGGCATCTTGCTGGCGCCCGGCGCGCGCAGGTTGACGATCACCCTTTCAACATCAGGTGCGGCGCGGACAAAGGCTTCCAGCGCGGCGGCAGTGATGGCCGGATCGGCGCTGCAACCTTCGACCCAGACGAAACGGCGCTGGAAGGTCAGCCACAGGCTGCTGCGGGCAAAGGCCGGATCGACGGCGAAGTGCGCCTGCACCGCCTGCGCGATAGCCACATCGTAAAGATAGGAGTTCGGCTTGCTGCACTGACCGGCCAGCCAGCAGCTGGTGCCGCGCTCAGTGCGCCAGTGGGACTCCCTGCGCGCCTCTTGCTCGCTGACTAGCGGCCCCAGCGGCGGCGGGCAATCGGGTACGGCGTGGCGCACCTGGATGAAGGGATCGTTGAACCAGTTCTTCAAGGTCTCGCCGTAGAGCGGAGACATCGGAGACATCAGCGCGGACAGCGCCAGCAAGACAGCAGGCAGAGATCGGAAGCGAGGTAGTCGCAGCATACGCTCCTCCGCAAGAATCGGCGATTGCGCCGCGTTCGGCCGGAGCGCAGGACGCGCTCCGGCCATCTCACATCAGCCGGCGAATTTGTCGGTGGCCGTAATCAGTTGATGCAGGATGCCCGGCTCGCTGTAGGCATGGCCGGCATCTTCCACGATATGCAGCTCCGCTTCCGGCCAGGCCTTGTGCAGTTCCCACGCGGTCTTCGGCGTGCAGCAGACATCGTAGCGGCCTTGCACGATAACGCCCGGAATGCCGCGCAGGCGGCCGACATCGCGCAACAGCTGCTGGTCTTCAAAGAAGCATTCGTTGATGAAATAATGGTTTTCGATGCGGGCAAAAGCGATCGCGAATTCCGGATCTTCATGCGCCTGCGCCAGCGACGGATCGGGCAACAGCTTGACGGTGCTACCTTCCCACACGCTCCACGCCTTGGCCGCCGCCAGCTTGGCGACTTCGTCAGTACCGGTCAGGCGGCGGCTGTAGGCTTGCACCATCTCATGCCGCTCGGCCGGCGGAATCGGCGCCAGGAAGGCTTCCCACTTGTCCGGGAACTGGCGTGACGCGCCATCCTGGTAATACCATTGGATTTCTTCACGGCGCCCGGTGAATATGCCGCGCAGCACCAGCTCGCTGACGTGTTCAGGATGTTTCTCGGCATAAGCCAGCGCCAGGGTGCTGCCCCATGAGCCGCCAAACACCTGCCATGTATCGACCCCGGCCATTTCCCGCAGCCGCTCGATATCCGCCACCAGATGCCAGGTAGTGTTCGCTTCCAGATTGGCATGCGGCGTAGACCGCCCGCAACCGCGCTGGTCGAACAGCATCACGCAATATTTGGCAGGATTGAACAACCGCCGATGGTCAGCATTGCAACCGCCCCCCGGCCCGCCATGCAGGAACACCGCCGGCTTGCCGTCAGGATTGCCGCACATTTCCCAATAAACCTGATGCCCATCCCCCACATCCAGCATGCCCGACTTGAACGGTTCCAGCGGCGGATAAAGGCCTAACAGTTGAGGAGGAGTTTGCTGCACAGCGGGTTGGCTGATAGTCATGAAATGGTTTCCTTGTGGGAGTGGAGAACGATGATCATAACAAATCTGGCGGGGTAGTTCAGCAGACGAGAAAACACCACTCAAGCTCAGCAAGACAGGTGTTTTTGACGTTGCCGTTGTTTTTGATTTTGAAGTTGGGGTTGCTTTTGAAGTGTCCCGCATTGAGACGTTGCCAAATCCGGCGCGTGTCAGCCGGGAATTGTGGGGGACATGTTTGAGCCGAAGGCGAGTTTTGTCCCCCACCCGGCTGACACGCGCCGGATTTGGGGACCCGACCGAAGGGAGGGCAACGGCTTTGCGGTCGCCTTTTCTTTGCTTACTTTCTTTTGGCCGGGCCGCGCAGGCAAGCAAAAGAAAGTAAGTAGCTGCCGGGCTACCCCCGGCAAGCTTCCACGGAGTAGCTACCGTGTTATCAACCCACAGACCGTTCTTAGCACGCCACCGACCGTGCTCCGTAGAACGTCAATTGGGGTCAGAGTAATTTTCGCATAAGGCCGCGAAAAAAAACTCTGACCCCAATTGACTGCACTTATAGTGATGCGGCGAGTTCTGCGCCTTCGCGGATGGCACGCTTGGCATCCAGTTCGCTGGCGAACGAGGCGCCGCCAATCAGGTGGTAGCGCAGGCCGGCTTGCTGCGCCTTGGTCTTGACCGGCTCGCCAGGCTTGCCTGGAACAATAGCATCAACAGGAACCAGCTCATACAGCGACTCCTGCCCCGCGCAAATCACCACGTTATCCACCTCCAGCAAACGGTCGACGCCACCTACTGAGATATGCAAGCCCCGGTCATCGATCCGCAGATACTCAACCCCGCCCAGCATCTCCACCCCATTACGCTGCATCACGCTACGATGGACCCAGCCCGAAGTCTTGCCAAGCCCCGCCCCCACCTTGCTCTGCTTACGCTGCAGCAAATGAATCTCCCGCACCGGCTCCGCCGCAACAGCAGGCCGCAAGCCGCCCGCCGAGGCAGCCAAAGGATCCACCCCCCACTCATCCATCCACTCAGCAATCGGCACCGGCAAAGGCACATCCGCATCGTGCAGCAAGAATTCGCACAAGTCGAAACCGATGCCGCCAGCCCCGATCACCGCCACCCGCTTACCCACCGCAGCCTTGCGCTGCAAGACATCCAGGTACGACAGCACCATAGGATGGTCGATACCCGGAATCCGCAAGCTGCGCGGCGCCACCCCGGTAGCCACGATCACATCGTCAAAACCGAGCGCCTCCAGCTGCCGATTGCCGACCCGGTGATTGAGCTTGAGCTCGACACCGGTGCGCTCCAGGCGGCGCTGGAAATAACGTATGGTTTCGCTGAACTCTTCCTTGCCGGGAATCTGCATCGCGATATTGAACTGGCCGCCGATCTGCGCCGCCGCCTCGAACAAGGTCACCTGATGCCCTCGCTCAGCCGCCACGCTGGCCGCCGACAAACCCGCCGGCCCGGCGCCGATCACCGCCACCCGCCGCGCCTTGGCGACCGGGCGGTAGACCAGCTCGGTTTCATGGCAAGCCTGCGGATTGACCAGGCAGCTGGCGCGCTTGTTCTGGAAGGTGTGGTCCAGGCAAGCCTGGTTGCAGGCGATGCAGGTATTGATTTCATCGGCGCGGTTCTGCTGCGCCTTCAGCACGAATTCGGGATCGGCCAGGAACGGCCGCGCCATCGAAATCATGTCGGCGTCGCCCTCGGCCAGGATCTGCTCCGCCACCTCCGGCGTGTTGATGCGGTTCGACGCAATCACCGGAATCCCGACCGCGCGCTTGAGGCGCGCCGTCGCTTCACGGAAAGCGCCGCGCGGCACCGAGGTGACGATGGTCGGAATCCGCGCTTCATGCCAGCCGACGCCGGTATTGATCAGCGTCACGCCGGCCTTTTCCAGCGCCTGCGCCACTGCCACCACTTCCTCGCCGGTATTACCGCCCTCGACCAGGTCCAGCAGCGACAAGCGATACATGATGATGAAGCGCTCGCCCACCGCCGCGCGCATGCGCTGCACGATTTCCACCGCCAGCCGCATGCGGTTCTCGATGCTGCCGCCCCAGCGGTCGGTGCGGCGGTTGGTGCGCGGCGACAGAAACTGGTTGAGCAGATAGCCTTCGCTGCCCATGATCTCGACGCCGTCGTAGTTGGCGCGCTGCGCCAGGGTCGCGCTGCGCACGTAGGCATTGATGGTGGACTGGATGCCGCGCTCGCTCAGCGCGCGTGGCTTGAACATCGAGATCGGCGACTTGATGGCCGAAGCCGACACCACCAGCGGCTGGTAGCCGTAGCGGCCGGCGTGCAGGATCTGCATCACGATCTTGCCGTCTTCCTCATGTACCGCGCTGGTCAGGCGCCGGTGGTTGTAGATGTCGCCCAGGCTGTTCATGGTGCCGCCGAAGGGCAGCAGCCAGCCTTGCCGGTTAGGCGAAATGCCGCCGGTGACGATCAGCCCGACGCCGCCTTTGGCGCGCGCCCGGAAATATTCCGCCAGCTTGGCGTAATGGAAAAAGCGATCTTCCAGACCGGTGTGCATAGAACCCATCACCACCCGGTTCTTCAATGTGGCGAAGCCGAGGTCGAGCGGGGCGAGCAGATGGGGGTATACGGGATGGGACATAGGTCTCTAGTGGTTTTGTGGATTCTTCAACGGGCCACGGCAAACGCCAACAGTTTGCCATAGGGCTGGAATCTACCTGAAAAGCCGCGGCAGATTGCTGGGACAGCCCTGTTTTAGCGCCGATTAGAGGCAAAAACCTATTTAGATCCCATCCTCGATTATTCAGCGCCGGCCGAGTAAAGTTGTCAGATCGATCGCCTCGGCCATGGCCCGGTAACCAGCATCGCCCGGATGCAGATGGTCGCCGCAATCGTAGGCTGGCAGGAGGCGTCCCGTATGTGCCGGATCCCTCATGGCGGCGTCGAAATCGATGACGGCGTCGAATTGGCCGCTGCCGCGTATCCATCGGTTCACCGCTTGCCGGGTCTTTTCCTTGCTTTCGGAATAATAGCTTTTCAGCTCGGTGTCCTGCAATGCGCCCTCGAACGGCGTCAAGGTAGCACCGACGATACGTACATGATGCAGACGCGCTCGCGCTATCAGCTGCCGGTAGCCGTCGATCAAGCGCTCCGCCGCTAAAGCCGGGTCCTGCGGCGTGAAGCTGCTGCCGGGCCAGCCGATGTCGTTGATGCCCATCAGCAGGATCACGGTGTCGAGGCCGGGCTGGTTCAGCACATCGCGCTCGAAGCGGGCGAGGGCGTTGACGCCCATCTTGTCGCTCAGCACCCTGGCCCCGGATATGCCGGCGTTGATCACCGCAACATCCTGCGCGGCCAGGCGCTGCGCCAGCAGGTCGGGCCAGCGTTGGTTGCTATTCGAAGTGGAACCGCCGCCATCGGTGATCGAGTCGCCGAAGGCCGCCACCACGCGCGTTGCCGGCCTCGCCTCGACCAGGATCGTGCTGAGGAACAAACGTGCGTCCAGGGTCTGGGCGTTATCGATCAGGGGCGCCGCCGTCAGGTTGCCTTGGGCGATGTAGGCGGTCTGCTTGCCGTCCCAATGGAAGGTTGTGAGCGGCGTGATTTGCGGCAGGAAGATGCTGACCGCGACCTGGGCCAGCGGCGCCAGTTCGAGATCGACAGGATCGCTGACCACCGGCGCGCCCGGCGCAATCGTCACCGTTTGGCGGCCGCCGAAGGTGAGGCTACGGTCCGAGCCGGCGACGATGCCGGAACCGTCGCCGGCCAGCGCGATATGCGCCGCGCCCAAGGTCAGCGGGGTGCTCCCGAATTCGTTCGACAGCACCACCCTGGCGCGCTTGCCGCCCAGGCTGATGCGGGCGATCTGGCGTACGGTCTGGTTCGACAGGCTTGCCGGGATGTTGGTCGACAAAGCGAAACCGGCCTCCCAGATCGGTTGTGGACTGGCGCTCCAGCTGGCGACCCATTGCTGCGTCGCCGGCGGCGCTTCCGGCGCCGCCGCGGCAAGCGTGCTGCCGGTCAACATCGACAGCGCGGCCAGGGCAGCGAGAATCTTCTGATGCTTCATGAATGCTCCTGTTGGTCAGGCGGAAATCCGCAGGTAATCGAGATATAGCCAATGCCTATGTCAAGATAAGTCATTCCCAAGCAATGTACTAGAATGCATAATTGCATATCTCCTATTCCAAATTGGAATGACATGGATCAAATCAAAGCTTGCCGCAGCTTCGTCCGCGCGGTCGAACTGGGTAGCCTGTCGGCGGTGGCGCGCGAACAGCACAGCACGCAGCCGACCGTCAGCAAAACCATCGCCGCGCTGGAGAAGCAGCTTGGGGTGCGGCTGCTGGAACGCAGCACCACCAGCCTTACCGCTACCGAGCAAGGCAAGCGGTTTTACGAGCGCGCCAAACACGTGCTGGAAGAGTTCAATGAGGCAGTCAGCGACGCCCGCGGCCTGACCGAAAAACCGGCCGGCCTGCTGCGCGTAAATGCGCCGCTCGGCCTCGGCCAGTTGCGGCTCAATGCGCTGGTGCTGGAATTTCTGGAGTTATATCCGGAGATCGAGGTCGAGCTGATCTTGAATGACCGCTTTGTCGACCTGGTGGAAGACGGCGTCGACGTGGCGCTGAGGCTGGCAGGCACGCTGCCGCCCAACATGATCGCGCGCAAGATCGCCGGTGCGCATCGCTATCTGGTGGCAGCGCCGGCCTACCTGGCGCGCCATCCTGAAATCCGCCGCCCCGAGGACCTGGCCAGCCACCGCTACATCGGCTTTGCGCGGCCCGCCAACGGCGAAGTGAGCCAGCTCAGCGGCCCCGGCGGCACGGTCGAGATCGCCACCCGCAGCGGCTACCTGGTCAACAGTTCACTGGCGATACGCGAAAGTTTCCTGATGGGCGCCGGTCTTGGCATATGCCCGTCCTGGCTGGTGCACGATCTGCTGGAGTCGGGCCAGCTGCAGCGCATTCTTCCAGCCTGGAGCGCAGCGGGACAGGAAGCCTCCCTGCTGTATCCGTCGCGCCGCTACCAATCCTTGCGCGCCACGGTGTTCATGCAATTCATGACGGAACGGATTCCCCAGCTGCCGGGATTTTCCGCTCCGGTGTTCGGCCGTTAGGAGCTTAGGTCCCGTTATTTTTTTGCGCTGGCGGCAACCGAGCGTTTGGCCTGGGTGAATACCGGGCCCCACAAGGGATGGCCTTGTTCGCCCGGCGCCAGGTCGAAACCCGGGTCCAGCTTGAGGGCTTTTTCAAATTGCTGCTTGCACAGCTTCCTGCGGGAAGTAACGCAATAGCTGAAGGCCATGTATTTCAAGGCTTCGGTCTGGAGCGCGGTGTCCGCCGACCAGATATCCTGGCCGTTGGTCAGACGTTTGATGGCGGCGCTATAACTGCCCTTGTTGTACAGGGCGATGCCGTCGCTCAGGGCTGCCGGCGGCGCCGGCGGCTGGGGAGCGGCAGCAACTGCTGCCGGCGTTGGAACGGAGGGTTTCTGGCTGGCCGTTGCCGGCGTTTTTGCCGTATCGATCGTATCGCAGGCGCTGAGCATGAAGGCCGCAGCCATCATGGCGGCGCTGCCGACACGGTAAAAAGAGGTGGTCATGGAATGTGCCTGGCTGGAAAGCGTTGATTAGGGCGAAAAATTGTAATCGATACTACGCGATTTCTTCTGATTGACGTCAATTTCAAAGACCTTATCGGGGAAACTCGGATTCGCCACCTTGATCTGATGCTTGCCCTCCGCCAGGACCAGCTTTTTCAACGGCGGACTGGCGCCCTTCAGGTTACCGTCCACAATCACGTTGCCCCACGGCCTGATGGCCAAGGTGACTACGCCGGTAGCATCGGCCGGCTTGGGCTCGGCGGTCTTGGCTTCCGCGCTTTTCACCTCGGCCGGTTTGGCGGCAGCTTCGGCGGCGCCTTTGCCTTGCAGCTCCGCCAGCCGGGCGCGCGCCACCGCGGCATGCTTGCTGTCCGGGTATTTCTGTAGGAAGGCGGTGATCTGCTGCGGCGTGACGTTTTTCAGCTCCTTGAGAGTTTCCCAGCCGATGGTTTCTTCGTCCAGGATCTGCTCGCCGGCCACGGCAGCGTTCGGCGCCGGCTTTGCCACCAGCACTGCCGCTGCGCGCGACGCCACCAGCGGCGCTTCCGGCTGCTGCGACGGCGCCGGCTTGAGCCACAGATAGGCGCCGGCCACCACCACGCAGACTGCGCCGGCAATCCATAAAGCAGGCGCCCGCAACGGCCGTTCCATGACGTTGGCGGCGGCAAGTGTCTGTGCGCTGCTCTCATGCTTGCTGCCGGCAGTAGCGGCCGGCTTGCGCCTGCCGCTACTGGAAGAGCGCGGGGGCACGGCGTCGTTGTCGGGCATCGGCATCGGCACCGAAAGCTCCAGGTCGAGCAGCTGGCGGAATTCTTCTATCGATTGCGGACGGTCTTCCGGCCTGACCGCCAGCCCCTTGTCGATCGCCGCCAGGAAGGCCTGGCTGAAATCGCTGTGGCCGCCGTTTTGCAGCTGTTCGATAGGGTCCTGGATCATGCGCGCCACGGACGTCGGCGGCGCGGTTTTCTTGATGGCGAAGTAAATCACCGCCGACAGCGAATAGATATCGGTCCACGGACCTTGCTTCATCATGGCGTCGTCGGCGTACTGCTCGATCGGCGCGTAGCCCGGCTTCAGGATCACCGTCAGCGAATGCGTCATGTCGCCGATGATCTGGCGCGCCGCGCCGAAGTCCAGCAGCACTGCCTCGCCGCTCTTCTGGATCATGATGTTGTCGGGCGAGATATCGCGGTGCAGGATCTGCACCCGGTACATGGCGGCCAGCGCTTCCAGCATCGGCTTGAGCATGCTTTTCAGCCAGGCTTCAGTGACCTGCGCCGGCGAATTCTGCACCACGCTCTTGAGCGTGCGGCCTTCGTAGTAACGCATCGCCATATAGGCGGTGTTGTTCTGTTCCCAGAAGCGGTACACCTTGATCAAGGCTGGGTGGTCGAACTGCGCCAGCAGGCGCGCTTCCTTGATGAAGCTCTTGAGGCCGATGGTGAATGTCTCGCGGTGGCGCTGCGAGCGCACCACCACCTTCTTGTCCGGTCCACGCCCGGCAAAGGCGCCCGGCATGTATTCCTTGATGGCGACCATGCGGCGCAGCGAGCGGTCGAATGCAAAATAGACAATACCGAAACCGCCTTCGCCGATCACGCCGATGATTTCAAAATCGGCCAGGCGCGTACCTTTCGGCAGGCAGTTCTCGACAGCCATGGCAGAAGGTTCTTGCGGGTCAACCGATTGGGCGTTTTGCATATTCAGTTGGATTCGACGTTAGCAATATTATTAGGATAGTTATCAACACGTCTTCAATGATTAAGGATTTTGGCTGCTGGCGGCTCGGCTACGTATATCGTAAACGCGGTGCAGTTATCCAGCGGCACATTGCAGGTCTGGCCATTCTTTTCCACCACCGCGTGCATGATGTTGAGCCAGTCCTGGGCTGAACCGGCTTGCGCGGCCGCCAGCGCCATTTCGGCTTCGCTGATCCATTCCCAGAAACCGTCGGTGCACAACAGGAAGGCGTCGCCGTCCTGTATCGGCACCGGATTCTGGGTCACTTGCGCCGGTGCGCTGCCCTCGACCCCGGCCGCGGCGCACAGGATGCTGCGGCGCGGATGACGCCGCAGCTGCTCGGGCGAACAATGGCCGGCATCGACGAATTGCTGGATCAGGCTGTGATCCTTGGTGAAGTTTAGGAGCTGGCCGCGGCGGAACTGATAGATGCGGGTATCGCCCATATGGCCCCACAGGGCGCAGCGGTTTTTCTGGTCGATCAGCAGCGTCGCCACGGTTGCGCTCATGTCTTTCAGGCGCGGAATCTGTCCTTGGCGCCGGTTCAGCTGGGCCACCGCGTAATCGAGATAGGATTGCAGCGCGCGCGGACCGAAGGAGGCTTCTTCGACAAACATTTCCATGATCGAATGCACCACCACGTTGGATGCAATCTCGCCGCCATACTCGCCGCCGACGCCGTCGGAGACGATGATGCAGGTCAGGTCGTCTTGCTGCGCGCTGCCCCAGGAATCCTGGTTGACTTGCCGGCCGCCGGCATGGCTAAGCTGCGCCAGGCTCAGCAGCATCGGCGCTGCCGTGTTGCTGAGCAGGGACTGCTCAGGCATGTGGGGAAGCCTTCTTCAGCTTCTCGATTTTTCTCTCGTAAGCTTGCAAGAAGGCTTTACCGAACAGGGTCTGGAAATCATCCTGCGACGCTTCACCGATGATGCGCTGATAGCGCAGCACATAGGCATCCCACAGCTTGGCCTTGCGCGTAGCCGGCAACAGCGTATCCAGCATGCCGCCTTTTTGCGAATGCCTCTCCATTACTTCCGGATTGAAGCGCTGCATGGTTTCGTTCATGGTGGCGCGCATGCCGGAAACAACGGCAACCTGATGCCCGTGCAGATCTTCGTAGGCATCCTGCATGGCTTCGGTGGCGCCCATGAAGCCCGGCATTTTCTTGCGCAGCATCTGGATCAGCACGGTCTGGCTGTCCGGGAAGAACTTCAGCGGATTATTGTTGCGGACCACCACCTTGGTCACGTCCGCATGCGCTTCGCGCTTCACCAGCGCGCGCGCGGCGTTCAAATCAATCGCGCCTTGCACGGCAATCGCCAGCAGCTTGCCCACTGTTTCCATGAATTCCGGCGTCAGGGTAGGCGCCAGCGCGCCGGGCGTCAGGCCGGCGCCCTTCATGAAGGCTTGCATCAGCGCTTCGCTGGCGGCATTCGGTTCGGCGGCAGGATGGCTGTCGTCCGTGCTATTCAGCGGCGCGGCGGCCGGACTGGCCGGCGCAGCAGTTGCCTGGCTTACCGAGCGCGCCATCGTCGCAGCGGCGGGCGCGGAGGTCGGCAACGCGGCGCTGGCGGTAGCGGCCAGCTCCAGGTTCAGTTGCGCCAGCGCGGCCAGGCGTGTCTCGGATACGCTAAGCAGTGGCTTGCTGGCATTGACTCGGCGCACCGGATTGGTCGAGGTCATGTCTGGGTTGTCTTTCATTAAATTGAGCTGCGCTTCAGCGCGCAACAGATACAGTCCAATCTGGATTTCATCGCCTATCTGCAGATCGACCTCGCACTCGACATCAATCTCACGGCCATTCAGCAGGATCGGATTGGCGCGGCTGAGATTGGTGATGGTCTGTCGGATGCCGTCGCTCTTGATTTCAGCCTGGGTGCGCGACACCAGGTTGCGCGGATCGACCAGCACGAAATAATTTTCTTCGCTGCGGCCGAGGGTTTTCGGCTCACGGCCGAAGACGGCCGACATGGGCTGCTCTGGCGCCATGTTGTTGTAAGAAATAACACTAATTTTGATCATCGATGTGGTCCAAGCCTGGTTTTGCAGACACAGTGCAAACACCTGCGACCATGCGCAAATCGTGTGTACCTGTGGCTGTTTGCTTGGCAGCAATTTCCATGCCCAAGCAAGGCTATCGAAAACTGGTCTGATAGGCGCGTAAAACCTGGTAATTGGCCGGTTTCAGGCCTGCAAAACTGCCCTCTCTTGTCATCCGTGGTGACATTTTGTGTCAGCTAGAGAAGGGCGCTTTCAGGCAGGTGAAAAAGGCCTTTGACGAATATTCGTTTATAAGTGAAAATATTATGTACGAAATCTACCATTACCTGGGATCCGGCAACAAAGACATTTATCTCGACTGGTCACGCAAGTTGTCATATCTGAAGGCAAGAATTGCGATCGATAGACGCGTGAACCGCATGGAATTGGGCAATTTCGGCGACCATAAATTTTGCCGTGACGGCGGCTGGGAAATGCGCATCGATGTTGGCGCGGGATATCGGGTGTATTACGCCATGGCAGGGAAAAAATAGTGCTGCTGCTATGCGGCGGCGCCAAGCGAACGCAAGGTGCGGACATCGAGCAAGCCTGTAAATACTGGCAAGACTGGCAAAGGAGAATAAAAGATGAAAAATAGAAGCCATGACGAAGCGATGGCCGAGGTCTATCGCCAGGATCCCGCTTACGCCATTCAAATGCTCAACAGCATTCTCGCAGACGGCGAACAGAGCGATCTGCTGATCGCCCTGCGGCAAATGACAAAAGCGTTTGGCGGCATGCAAGCGGTGGCGGCAACGGCGCAGCTGAATCCGACCCAGCTTTACCGCATCCTGTCGCCGGCGGGTAATCCGGCCTTGAGCAGCCTGACAGCGATCCTGGAGGCCATGGGACTGCGCCTGGCGGTACAAGCAGTCGCCGCACCGCCAGGCTGAGATGCTTACGCCGCCGGCGCGCGCAGCATGCTCTTGATGCCGCGCACCGCCTGGCGGATGCGGGCTTCGTTTTCAATCAAGGCAAAACGCACGTATTCGTCGCCGTACTCGCCGAAACCGATGCCGGGCGAGACGCACACCTTGGCTTTTTCCAGCAGCTGCTTGGAAAATTCCAGCGAGCCGAGATGCCGGTAGGCTTCCGGAATGCGGGCCCAGATGTACATCGAGGCCTTGGGAATGTCGACCATCCAGCCGGCTTCATGCAAGCCCTTGGCCAGCACGTCGCGCCGGCTCTGGTACTTGGCGCAGATATCCTTGACGCACTGCTGGTCACCTTCCAGCGCTGCGATCGCCGCCACCTGCACCGGCGTGAAACTGCCATAGTCGTGATAGCTCTTGATGCGCGCCAGCGCCGCCACCAGTTCCTTGTTGCCGACCATGAAGCCGATGCGCCAGCCCGCCATGTTGTAACTCTTCGACAGCGTAAAGAACTCCACCGCGACATCGCGCGCGCCCGGCACCTGCATGATGGAAGGCGCCTGCCAGCCGTCGAACACGATGTCGGCATAGGCCAGGTCGTGCACCACCAGGATGTTGTGTTCCTTGGCCAGCTTGACCACGCGCTCGAAGAATTCCAGTTCGACGCATTGCGCGGTCGGATTCGACGGGAATCCGAGCACCATCATTTTCGGCTTGGGATAGCTTTCCCGTATCGCTCGCTCCAGTTCGGCGAAGAAATCCACCCCAGGACTCATGCGCACCGAACGGATGTCGGCGCCGGCAATCACCGCGCCGTAGATGTGGATCGGATAGCTAGGATTCGGCACCAGCACGGTATCGCCGCGGTCCAGCGTCGCCAGCATCAGATGCGCCAGTCCTTCCTTGGAACCGATGGTGACGATCGCTTCGCTATCGGCATCGAATTCGACATCGTAGCGCTTCTTGTACCAATGGCTGATAGCCCGCCGCAACCGGGGAATCCCCTTGGAGGCGGAATAACCATGAGTATCAGGCCGCTGCGACACCTCGATCAGTTTTTCCACGATATGCGGCGGCGTCGCGCCATCGGGATTACCCATCGACATATCGACAATATCCTCGCCACGCCGCCGTGCCGCCATCTTCAGTTCGGCGGTGATATTAAAAACGTAGGGAGGCAAGCGATCGATGCGCGAAAATCTGCGCGGAGTTGGGGATTCAGACATGTTTTTCTCTCACGTAAGCGCCCGGAACCGTCCGAGCGACGTTGGAACAAGAATCCCGTTGTGCGGGTGTTCCAGCGACGATTCTAGTGAACAACGGAGGAGAGCGCAATGAGGAAAAATGCGAGTTGAAAAATAAAATCTTAGCGTGCCATCGAATGTACTCCGTAGAACGTCAAATGGGGTCAGAGTAATTTTCGCAAAGAACGCGAAAAAAAACTCTGCCCCCATTTGACTCCGCATCGGCTGAAAGAACAGGGCTGTGGCTTTTGAAGTTGGGGTTGCTTTTGAAGTTGCAGTTGCAGTTGCGGTTGCTTTTGACGTTGAGGTTGAGGTTGAGGTTGAGGTTGTTTTTGAAGTACCCCGCATTGAGACGTTGCCAAATCCGGCGCGTGTCAGCCGGGAATTGTGGGGGACATGTTTGAGCCGAAGGCGAGTTTTGTCCCCCACCCGGCTGATATGCGCCGGATTTGGGGACCCGACCGAAGGGAGGGCAACGGCTTTGCGGTCGCCTTTTCTTTGCTTACTTTCTTTTGGCCGGGCCGCGCAGGCAAGCAAAAGAAAGTAAGTAGCTGCCGGGCTACCCCCGGCAAGCTTCCACGGAGTAGCCACAGCGTTATCAATCCTCAGACCGTTCTTAGCATGCCACCGCACTCACCCCGTAGAACGTCAAATGGGGTCAGAGTAATTTTCGCAAAGAACGCGAAAAAAAACTCTGACCCCATTTGACTGCCGCTGGCTTAGCGCAACCGGTTTTCTTTACTTGGTAGCGGCTTTTAGCTTGATGTTGCAGTTCTCTTTCAGGAATTTCATCGCGCGCGTAAGTTTGAGATCGTCCTCATCGAGCAGGTATTGCTCCGCCTCCGGCAGGAACTCGTCCTCCCACAAAGACAGCAGGTTATCCTTGATCTCGAACGGCGCCGCATCCCGGATGAACGCCAACACTGCTTCACTCTCGAAACCATGCTCGCGCACCCGCCGGATCATGCTGCGCGCTTCGGTCTCCGACACTGCAGTCTTAGGCTTCGCCCCCGCCGCAATACACATGAACACCGTCAAACGCGAATAAGGATCTTCCTTACCCTTGGTAACCTTGCTCCACTCCTTCGACACCAGCGCATCAAACCCGTCCACATCCTCCAGCCCACCTTCAAGCACGAAGTAACGCAACTCGATCAGATTCAGCAAGGAATCAAGCCCCACCCCAGCATCCGCCAGCGCATCCTGCTTCTCGATCTCACGCCGCACACGACCCGCAATATCGCGATGCTCAGCCGGCACATCATCCAGCAACTGCCGAGGAATTTTCAGCTTGCCGCCGACAACAGCTTCATCGCGCACAGTAGCAACCAGCTTGGCAAACCCCAGCCGCCCAGGAAACTCCTCGGTGCCGCCAAGCCGCACCAGCAAGGCCGTACGAATCACAGTCTCAGCCCCCGCAAACTCCAGCGCCGCACGCTCCACCCCCATGTCATCGGCAAACCACAAAGCCGCCGCCAACACCGCAGCAGCCTCCTCGCGCGACTTCAATTCCTTGCGATAAGCATTCGGGGAAAACGGCTTGGCCAGCGTCCGCTCATCCTGGAATTCCTTGAGCCCCTGGCCCTTGGTATCGCCGAAAATGGTGGAATCCGGCAGTGCATGCAAAGCCTTCAGCATCTCGTTACCGCCGCGCGAATGCGACAGGAAAGTGTTGTCACGCATGGATTCCGCGGCCTTCCGCAGATCGCCGCTGAACGTCTGTTCCAGGTACAGGCTGATCAGGTTGACGATACGCTGCCGCGCATTTTCCAGGTCGGTATGCAGATGGCTGGTGCCGAAAAAGGCGGCCACCTGCACCGTGCCCTTGGCGGCGTCTTCTATCATGGCGCGGCATTTTTCCTGGTCCAGGATGCCGCTCTTGAGACCAAAGCCAAGCGCCTTTTCAAAAAAAGGGCGCTTGTCGATGAGATCGATATTCCGGTGCTTGTCGGACATGGGATGCGTCAGTTCAGGAACGGTGAAAACAGAAACAGCCGACGCTCAGAGCGCCGACTCTTCGCCGGAATCGGCGACAGCCGCCGGCGCTGCGCCAGCGGCGGGACGTTCGCGCCGCTCTTGCGGCTCCTGCGCCTGCTGCTCCAGCAATTCCTGCTCGGCTTCGCGCTTCAGCCGTTCCTTCATACGCTTCTTCAGCACCGGCCAGATCTGCTCGAACATGTCGGCATGCTCATGCTTGAGCAGCCAGGTCAGCTCTTTCCAGTCGCGATCGCTGATTTCCGCCTTGTCGACTTCATCGCCTTCTTCCATGCGGTTGACGTTGAAGGTATCGTAGGTGACGAAATGCACGACCTCTTCGTCGCGATCCGACAGGTAATCGATCAGCGCTTCGCAGCCGCCGTCGACATCGCCGATGGCTTCGATGAATTCGCCGGTCTGGCTATCGTCGCGGAACAGCACCGCGTTGATCATGCCGCGCAGGCGCACATGGCTATGGTCGCCATACAAACGTTCCATGACCACGGCGCGCGCAAACTGCTCTGGCGTCACCACCAGGTTGACGACTGACTCTTTCGAGGTATCGTATTCGCGGATCACCGCCAGCAAATCTTTCGGCGGCAGCGTCTCGAGCGCGGCGACCAGGGCGTAATCGCCTTCGGTCTCGGCCAGGCTGACCAAAGCGAATTCAGCCCCGGCGATATCGCCGTTGCGGATCAGGTTTGCTGCTTTTACTACGAGCGCGTTTGTCATGGAATCACAGTGTCAAAATGTTTAAATCAGCCCAGCCGTTCGAAGCCCTGCTCCGCCAGCCAGTCGGCGCCTTCGATTTCCAGGTCGCGGCCGTCTTCTTCGTCTTCCTCGACACCTTCCACCGCATCGTCCGATTCGCCATGGGCCGAGTGGCCGTAGACGCCCTGGTAGCTGCCGTTGCTCTTCTCATACAGATATTCGAGGCAAACGCTGGTGATCAGGAAACGCTCGCCGCCCGGTTCCTGCAAGGCGATGTCGGCCAGCTTTTGCGCCCACGACTCGAACTGCACAGCGTCGGCGACGTCGTTCCAGGCAGGAAAGTCATCCGGCTCTTCGCCCAGCAGCATGGTCAGCTGTTGCGGATTGGTGAAATCGACACCGCCATGAAACGCCACGGCCACCATTTCCGGATCGGTTTCTATCATCGGCATCATCAGCGCAAACTGCGAGCGCTTGCTCTTCAGGCGCGATGTCAGGATATCGTTGCCTTCGGAATCGCTTTGCAAGTCTTCCAGTTCAGCCTGGTAAGCCTTGGTCAAGTCTTCAAAAAAAGCGGAAAGCATCATTGCATAACCTTGTTCATATAAGTGGTCCAGATTTGTCGGGCGCTCTCAAGCGGATTTTCCAGCAGGCTGCGGCGCCGGTTTTCATCGTATTCCTGGCGTTTCACGGTATCCGACAACAGATCGTAGGCTTCCTGCACATCGCGGAAGCGGGCCGGCGCATCGGGTGCGCTATTCCTGTCGGGGTGAAACTCTGAGGCTTTCTTGCGATAGGCGTTTTTCAGGGCGCCGCTCGTTGCATCACTGTCTAAGCCGAGAACGGCGTAATAATCCTTCATGCGTCCTCACACGTTGGCGTCGCGGTCAGGCCGACCGCCAGACCGTTATCTTGTTACTGATGGAATACTTGCAGGGTAAGCATTTGTTGCCGAGAGAAAACAAACACTTGGGGAGAGACTGCGGAGGATACACGAGCGCAGGCCGGAAGTCGATGCCAGGCGTAGCTGGAAAACCACGGTTTTCAGCGCCCCTCATAGACAAGCTGCTGCGCCACGAAGCCATCGAAAGCTGTCAGCAGGGGCAGATAGCGCTCCTCATCATGCTCCAGTTGCATCAAGGCGTGGCAAGTCGCCTCCAGGGTGGACAACTGCCCCGGCCGCTGGGCCTTGCGGATCAGGTAGCGCGATGCCGGCATCGAAGTCGGCATATTCTGCAGCGCCAACCGTGGCAGCCGCTGCAGCAGCGGGTTGAGATACAGCATTTTCCGGCTCTTGCGCCAGGTGCCGTCGAGCACCACCAGCCGCAATTTTTCCGCTTCAGGCAACAGCGCCGGATACAGCGGCGGCGGCGTGGCCAGCTGCAAGCTCTGGTCTTCAGGCGTGTCCGGATACAGCAGGACGGTGCGGCCGCCGGGCGGCGCTTGCAGCAGCGTCTGCAAAACCGGCTCTGCAAAGACTTCGCCAACCTCCAGCCGGCTGCCGGCCAAACTCAACTGCAGCAGGGCGGCGCTGCCCTTGGCCTGATGGACTTCCAGCGGATGCTGCAGGATCAGCACTTGCACCGCGTGCACGGTCGGCCTGATCCAGGCGCAGATGCAAGTACGCTGCGGTCGCATGCAGCGAGGGCAGGTGAGGCGTTTGACGGGATCCGGCTGGGTCATGGCGTAAAGGAATCGATGGCAGGCCCAATTTTAACCACCGTTGGCAGCCGCGTGAGCGCCATGCCCTCAATTTGCACATCAATCAGCACATTAAATTGCTTGAAATCAGCTCCAGCAGGAAATCCGGCCGCAGATAAGCGCGGAAGCAGGCCGCCAGCAAAGCCAGCAACAGGGCGCCGCCGAGCAGGATCGCCAGCCATTGCCTTAAACGCAGGGGTGCCGGCTCAGACATGGACGGGCCTGGCCTGGACCGCGCGGTCGTCGATCGGCAGGCTGATGATGGCCGCCACCGCGCTGAGGCCGATGGCGATGACCCAGACCGGCTGATAGCTGCCAGTCATGTCGAACAGCAAGCCGCCCAGCCAAACGCCGAGAAAGCTGCCCAGCTGATGGCTCAGGAAGACAAAGCCGTACAGGGTGGAAATGTATTGGTAACCGAAGATCTGCCCCACCACGCCATTCGACAGCGGCACCGTGCCCAGCCAGATCAGACCCATGACGGCGGCGAAGACATAAGTGGTCAGCGGCGTCACCGGCAGCAGGACGAAGGCCGCCAGGGCGAAGCCGCGGATGCCGTAGATCGCGGCCAGCAGGTACTTCTTGCTGAATTTTTCACCGAAATAGCCGCACAGCCAGGTGCCCAGGATATTCGCCAGCGCCACGATTGCCAGCGCGGTCACGCCCACCGTCGGGCTCAGGCCCTGGTCCGCCAGGTAAGCCGGCAAGTGGGTCGCGATGAACGCCAGCTGGAAACCGCAGGCGAAAAAGCCCAGGGTCAGCAGCAGAAATCCTTTATGGCGGAAAGCCTGTCTGAGCGCCTGTCCCATGCTTTGGCCAGTGCTGGCAACCGGCTTGCCGGCGCCGGCCGGCGTGCCGAAGGCGAGCGCCGCCATCAGCAGGCACAGGCCGCCGCCAATCAAAAGCGCATGCGACCAGCCCAGATGGCCGATCAAGGCCTGGTTGGAGGGCAGCATGGCAAACTGGCCGAGCGAGCCGAAGGCGCCGACAATACCCAGCGCCATGCCGCGCTGCTCCGCGCTAACGAGCTTGCCGAGCGCGCCGTAGACGATGCCGAAACCGGTGCAGCTCTGGGCGATGCCGACCAGCAGTCCGGCGCTGACAGCCAGCTGCAGTCCGCTGCCGGCTTGCGACATGCCGTACAAACCCAACGCGTAGCATATGCCGCCGGCGATGAAGCTGCGCCTGGCGCCGTAACGGTCAGCCAACATGCCGGTGAACGGCTGGCTGACGCCCCACACCAGATTCTGCAAGGCGATGGCAAAGGAAAACGTAGCGCGCTCCCAGCCCAGCTCCATGCTCATCGGCCGCAGGAACAGGCCGAAGCTATGGCGCTGGCCGATGCACAGGAATAGGATCATGCCGAAGCAGGTCAGCATCAGCCAGGTGGCGCGCGGCTTGGCAGTCATAGGGTTTCCGCAGAGGGGGTTGAGATGCGGCGCAAACGCCGCCGTCCGGGAATCATTGTAGGCGCTGCGCGAGAGCCGGATAAGATAGCGCCGGATCACTTCTGCGGTGAGAAAAACTCAACAATAGCGACAATCACTAACTGCGCCGGGCGAGGAAATCGATCAGCCGCTTGACCCGCAGCGGCGTCATGCGGCCGGGCAGATGCAGCGCGTAGACATGATCGCCGTAGCCCGCATCGACCTGCCACTCGGGCAGCAAGCGCAGCAGGCGCCCGGCCTGCACGTCTTGCCTGGCGTAATAGTCAGGCAGAACCGCCATGCCGAGCGAGCGCAGCAGCGCATCGCGTACCACCTGCAATTCATTCGACACCAGCACCGGCGAACGCATCGCCAGCAGCTTCTGCTTGCCGCGCGTGAGGACGATGTCGTGCAGCTGGCTGGCCCGGGCGAAGCCGGCCACCGGTATCGCCGAAATATCGGGCACTGCCAGCTCGCCGGCAAAGCGGGCCGCCAGTTCCGGGCTGGCGCACAGCCACCAGGAAATCCCGAACAGCTTCTTCGCCACCACATTCTCCGGCGGTTGCGAGGTCACGCGGATCGCCAGGTCGAACGGGTCCCTGGTGATGTCGACCGCGAATTCGTTCAGGCGCAAATCGACGCTGACCAGCGGATTGGCCTCCATGTAGGCCAGGATCAGCGGCCGCAGCCAGACCGTGCCAAGGCCGGACGGCGCCGAGATGCGCAGCAGGCCGGCGCTGTCCTGGTTAAGGCCGTTGGCCAGCAAGTTGGCCTCGCCTAGGGTGTCGGCTATCCTGCCGGCATAGGCCGCCAGGCGGTAGCCGGCGTCGGTCAGGCTGACGCTGCGGGTAGTGCGAATCAGCAGCTGGCAGCCGAGCCGCGCTTCGATCGCCTTGATGCGGTGGCTGAGCGCGGAACGCGACAGCCCCAGCGCCTCGGCGGCCTTGGTCAGGCTGCCGCCGCTGGCGACGTGGTGGAAGATGATCAGTGAATTGGCGTCGAGATTATTCATATTGGTGAGTCATGCTCAACAAAGAGATGATGGCAGCATACCTTATGCCTGCGCCTTTTGCTCTCTACAATCGATGGCATACAGAGCCGCAATTCGAGGACACATGCAGATCGAATCTCCTACCCGGATCGCCGCCACCGATGGCTATCCATTGGCGGCCACCTTGTACTACTCCGACCGGTTGCAGCTACCGCAAAGAGTAGCGATCATCAATTGCGCCACCGGCGTCAAGGCCGGCTACTATGCGCGCTACGCCCGCTTCCTGGCAGCCCATGGCTATCTCGCCATCACCTATGACTACCGCGGCATCGGCGCCTCGCGGCCGCTCTCGCTGCGCCGCCTGAAGGCCAGCAAGTTCGACTGGGGCAGCAAGGATTTCGAAGGCATCATGCAATGGGTGATCAAGAATTTTCCGGATGCCGGCATCGCCGTGGTCGGCCATAGCATTGGCGGCGTGCTGCCGGGCTTCAGCGCTTCCAGCGGCCGCATCGACCGCATGCTGACTGTGGCAGCGCAGTTCGCCTACTGGCAGGACTATGCCGTCCGCGCGCGCTATCGCATGCTGCTGAAGTGGCATGTGCTGATGCCGCTGGCGACCGCGCTGGTCGGCTACTTTCCAGGGCGGCGGCTGGGCTGGCTGGAAGACTTGCCGGCCGGCGTCGCGTATGAATGGGCGTTCCGCCGCGCCCGGCTGCAAGCGGACGGCGCCGGCCGCCTGTTCCCGCAGCTGCGTTGTCCGTTGCTGGCCTACAGCATCAGCGACGACGACTTCGGCACCCCGGCCGCGGTGCTGCGGCTGCTGCGCCACTACCGCGGCAGCGAGCGCAGCCATGTAGTGGTGCAGCCGCAAGAGCTGGCGCTAGCCGAAATCGGCCATTTCGCATTTTTCCACGATCGCTTCAGCGGCAATCTGTGGCTGGAATCGCTGGCCTGGCTGGATAGCGGCACAGTGGCGCGCCAGGTTGCCGACTTCTTACCGGCGGAACCTGCCGCCTGCCGCGCACCTGAGGTTTCTAAGGTTTCGGTTTTGCCGCTTTAGCGCGCGCCGCCGATTTCCTCGGCGGCTCCGCTGTCATCGGCGTAATGACTGGCGCCGCCGGCGCAATGTTTTTCTGCAAGGCGCACGCTTCGTCATGCAGCCAACCGCGCAAGGCTTGCAGCGGCGCCCAGTCGCGCAGGGCGGGCGGATACACCAGGAAGTAGGATGCGTAGTCGACATCCGGTTCCAGCCGCTGCTCCGACAGCTGCACCAGCAGGCCGTCGCGCAAGGCGTCGGCCACCATGAACTCGCGTCCCAGCGCAATCCCCAGCCCTTGCTCGGCGGCTTGCAGCATCAGGCCGGCATCGCTGAAAGTGGCCACCGGATTGCTGCGCAGCTTGAGTCCGGCTTCGCTGAACCAGCGGTCCCAAGACTCGGCGCTACCCAGCAGCGGTTCGTGCGCCAGGGCGGCGACGCTGCCGCCTTGCAAGCGGCGCGCGGTGGCGGGCGAAGCCACCACCACCAGCGGACTGTCGATCAGGCGCTCGTCGCTCAAGCCCGGCCAGCCGCCTTTGCCTTGCCTCAGCGCGACGTGGAAACCATCGCGCTGCAAGTCCATCAGCTGCTGCGAAGAATGCAGTTCCAGCGCAATGTCGGGATGACGCTCGCGCCAGCGATGCATGCGCGGCAGCAGCCAGCGCTGCAAAAAAGAGGGCATGACGGTCAGCCGCAAGCGTTGCGAGGTGCCGACTGCAGTGGCGGCGGCGGCCAGCACGCCGGTGTCCAGTTGCGCCAGCGCCGACTCGACGCTGCACAGCAAAGTCTGGCCGGCTTCGTTGAGCACGATGCGGCGGCCGCGGCGCTCGAACAGGGGGAAGCCCAGCTGCTGCTCCAGCACGCCGATCTGCTGGCTGACGGCGCTGTGGGTAAGGTGCATTTCGACCGCGGTGGCGCGCAGGTTCTGCGAACGGGCGGCGCTGCGGAAGACTGGCAAGGTGTGTAGTGGAAGTCGGCTCATGTTGGTAAGCATAACTGACCAAGATGGTTAAAACAAGTCGTTTCCCAAGAGGCGATTGGTTCGATATGCTTACCAATACCGAAGTTGCTTTAAGAAATTATTTTAAAACTCCCTTCAACTCACCTGTGAGCCCGCCATGAACTGCACATCGACATCTTGCCAAACTGTTACAGCATTAACTGGTTCGTCCCTCGTCGCATCGGCGCGCTCGCAAGGTACCGCGGACGGCGTCCTGCAAACCCTGCGGCTGGCCATCGGCCGCTTGCAGCAACGGCTGGAGGCCCAGCCCGCCAAACCGCTGATTACCCTGCAAGATCTGAGCGATCATGTCCTGCGCGATATCGGTTATCTGGATGGGGCGCAGCCGCGCCAGGACAGCCGCCGGGCGTACGAGTATTAATCTTGCCTCTGATCGATGAAACCGCGTGCTCCCTGCATGCCGCCGGTATGCACGGCGAGCACGCGCTCATCCTCGCGGAATGCATGCGCTTGCTGCAGCTGCCGGAGCGCGTGGAATAATTTTCCGGTGTAGACCGGCTCGACCGGCAAACCCAGTTCTTGCGAAAAATCGCGGCAGAACTGGCGCAATTCCGACGGCGCCTTGCCATAGCCGCCGTGATGGGCATCGGTAAGCAACTGGTAGTTCTGGTAGTCGGGATAGCCGGCCTGCTGCAACAGACGCTTGATTTCCTGGCGCAGATAAGCGGCATCTTTCAAGACAGCGACGCCGATCACCCGGCCGCGACCGTGCAAGCCCGCCAGAATCCCGGCCAGGGTAGCGCCGGTGCCGCATGCGACCATGATCACTTCAGGAATGAACTGCAGCTGCTGCTCGATTTCATCCACCAGCTCCGCCACACCACGCAATGCCGCCGGCGCGCTACCACCCTCAGGAAGCCAGACATGGCTGTCATCGGCAGCCGCGACATGGCGGCGCCAGGCTTGCCCATCTTCGCGCAGCTGGCGATAGTCCATGCGCGACACGAAGCGGATTTGCATGCCCAGGCGGCGGCAATCGTCCAGCGTCGCGCTGCTCATCTCGGCGGCGCCGCGCACCAGTCCTATGCTGGGCCAGCCGCCGAGGGCAGCGGCATGCGCCAATGCATGCAAATGATTCGACCACGGGCCGCCCATGGTGACCAGGGTCGGGTGCCTGCCCTGCAGCGCCAGCAGGGGGTATTTGAGCTTGCGGAATTTATTGCCGGAGACCTCGGCATGCAGCAGGTCGTCGCGCTTGACCCAGATATCGCGGCCGAGGAAAGCCGTGCTGTCGATCAGCTGGCAAGGCGAGGGGGAAGCAGACAACGGCATGCGGCAACCAGCTCAGATTCAGAGCGGCTCGATGCCGCGCGCAATTTCGGCGATCAGTTCGAACGAATGCAGGCGCGCCTTGTGCTCGAAGACGTCGGAGACAATCATCAGTTCATCGGCGCCGGTGAGCAGCAGGAAGCGCTCGATGCCGGCGCGTACGGTCTCGGGCGAGCCGATGATCGAATGCGCCAGCATGTGCGAAGCCTGGGCCTTTTCCAGCGGCGACCAGTAGCTTTCGATATCGTCGATAGGCGGCTTGCTGAGGCCGCGCACGCCGCGGTGCATGTCGGTGAAGGACATCTGCTGGGTAGTGGCCAGGCGCCGTGCTTCGGCATCGCTGTCGGCGGCGATGATGTTGACACCGACCATGGCATGCGGCTTGGCTTGCTGGTGCGACGGCTTGAATTGCGCGCGGTACATCTGCAGCGCCATCTCCAGCGAATCGGGGGCGAAATGCGAGGCGAATGCGTAAGGCAGGCCGAGCTCCGCCGCCAGGCGCGCGCCGAAAGTGCTCGATCCCAGGATCCACAGCGGCACATTGGTGCCATGGCCCGGCACCGCGACGATGCGCTGGCCGCTCTCGGCCGGCGCCAGGAAGGCTTGCAGTTCCAGCACATCTTGCGGAAACGATTCCGCGCTGGCCGGGTCGCGCCGCAGCGCGCGCGCAGTGGCCTGGTCGGAGCCGGGCGCACGTCCCAGGCCCAGATCGATACGTCCGGGGAACAGCGAGGCCAGCGTGCCGAACTGTTCGGCAATCACCAGCGGCGAGTGGTTCGGCAGCATGACGCCACCGGCGCCGACCCGGATCGTGCTGGTGCCGGCGGCCACGTGGCCGATGGCGACCGCGGTGGCGGCGCTGGCGATGCCGCGCATATTGTGATGCTCGGCCATCCAGAAGCGGCGGTAGTTCCAGCCCTCGGCATGCAAGGCCAGATCGCGCGCATTATCGAGCGCGACGCGGACATCGCTGCCCTCCCTGATGCGGACCAGGTCCAGAATTGAAATTGGTATCACGGCTACTTCCTTGTTCAGCTATCGGTGCGGTTTTCGAGTATAGCCGCAGTGCTTTAAGCCTGCTGGCGGCGCGCTGTTTTGATGGCGCCGCGCCCGATGCGGCCAATTTGCGGGACCATGGCGATCCACTTGGAGTAAACTTGCTGGTCTAATAGCGGCATTCCTGCCCAGGCAGAGATTCCGATCCAACCTCGCGATTCAACCTTGATAACCAACGCTCCATGAAAATTCTCTATCTGGACTACAACGGCGTGCTGCACGACGCCAAGGTAATCCGCAACCGCAAGCGCGGTCTCTATATCGCCACCCCCGACCGTGCATTCTTTGAGTGGATGCCGATCCTGGAAGAATTGCTGGCGCCTTATCCCGAGATCAAGATCGTCCTCTCCACCAGCTGGATCCGGGCGCTGGGATTCGACGACACCCGGCAGGAACTGACGGAAAGCCTGCGCGAGCGCGTGATCGGCTCCACCTTCCATCACCCCAAGCTGACGCCGGCGGAATTCGACACTATGCCGCGCGGCATGCAGGTCTGGCGCGATGTCGAACGGCGCAAGCCGACCAGCTGGCTGGCGTTGGACGACGATGCCTTCGGCTGGCCGGCGGCCTGCCGCGACCATCTGCTGGAAACCAAGGGTAACCTGGGCCTGAGCGATCCGGCCACACAGGACGCCTTGAAGAAAATGCTGGCAGCGCTGTAATCCGGGAACACCAGACAGGTAGTATAGGAGCCGCAGATGCGCCGCAATCTACACATGTTGATCATCGATCCGCAAAACGATTTTTGCGATCTCCCTCCCGGCTACCTGCCGGATAGCCAAACCGCGCCGGCGCTGCCGGTGCCGGGCGCCCACGCCGACATGCTGCGCCTGGCCGGCCTGATCGAGCGCGGCGGCGCCGGCCTCAGCGCCATCAGCATCACGCTCGACTCGCATCACCGGCTCGATATCGCCCATCCCGGTTTCTGGATGACAGCCAGCGGCGGCGAAGTTGTACCGTTCACCCAGATTGCGGCGGCAGAGGTACGCGACGGCAGCTACCTACCGCGCTTGGCCAGCGCTTTGCCGCGGATCTTGCACTATCTGGATCAGCTGGAAGCGGCCGGACGCTACCGGTTGATGATATGGCCGGTCCATTGCGAGATCGGCTCATGGGGGCACAACGTCCATGCCGACGTGCGGCGCGCCTACAACCGCTGGGAAGAACGCACCCTGCGCAGCGTCGGCAAGATCAGCAAGGGCAGCAATCCGTGGACCGAGCACTATTCCGCCGTGCAGGCCGAAGTGCCGGATCCCAACGACCTGCTGACCCAATCCAACCAGACCTTCCTCGACAGCCTGGCCGCGGCAGACCGCATCTATATCAGCGGCGAAGCCGGCAGCCATTGCGTGAAAGCCACCACCGAACACATCGCCGGTCATTTCGGTCCGCGGCATATGGCGAAACTGGTGCTGGTGACCGACTGCATGAGCCCGGTAAGCGGCTTCGAACAGCAGTACCGGGAATTTGTCGCGGCCATGACGGCGCGTGGAGCGCGCAATGCGCAGGTCGCCGAGGTACTGACGGAGCTGTTGCAAAACGCGGATAGCTGAAACGCCTGGCCGGGATTATTCGCAAGCGCCAGTCCCATCCAGCTCATATCCGTACGCTGAACGATGGTGGTTACCCGTAACTGATCATCGACGTCCGACAGCGTGCAAGAACTCGGTGCGAGCCTGGGCATTGCGTTCGAACTCGCCGGCGTAGCATTGGGTCACGACGCGTTCGTCGCCGCGCCGGTTTTCCCCCATCAGCAAGCAGAGCTGCTCGGCTTCGATCAGGCAAGCCGCGCCTTGCGCTCCGCCATGCCTGACCAGCAGGTTGGCGATGTCGTTCGTCATCCATTCCTGATAGGTGTAGCGATGGCCGATGGCGTCGATCATGCGCGCTATCCGGCCGAAACCGTGCAAACGCCCGCCCGGCAGATAGGCGACATGCGCCACGCCGCGGAACGGCAGCAAATGGTGCGGGCAGACACCATGCACCGCGATATTGCGGATCACCACCATGTCGCGGCGCGCATCTTCAAAGCCGGCGCCTAGCGCTTCCGCCGGATCGATATCGTAGCCGTCCAGCAGGCGTCTTTGCCAAAGTTCCCCCACCCGCTGCGCAGTCCTGCCGGTATGCAGCGGATCGATTTCGATGCCGCTGGCCTCCAGCATGGCAGCCACCGCCTGCTCGAACGCCGCCGCATCGAACGGGCGTACGCGGCGGATGCCGACCTGCCCGCTCTCGGGCGAAAAATGGTGATCGCAATGGTCTGCCGTGGACATGCTGCTTCCTTCCCTGGTTGCATGCGTGGAGATTCCAGGCACGTATTTGATAGACAAATTTACTTGCAATTTAGTTCATGAAAATGATAACGCCCGAAGCGCCGCGCGGAGTAGGCCATAGCGAGGGCCGTCAGGATTTTTCTGCTCGTGAAAAAGAAGGGACGAAAAAAAACCCCTCGAATCGCTTCAAGGGGCTGGCACTCAGTCAAGCTGAATGACGATTGTTACCTTATTTCTTCTTCTTGTTCACTGCATCTTTGAATGCTTTACCAGCTGTGAATTTCACAGTCTTGGCTGCAGCGATCTTGATTGCTTCGCCGGTACGTGGGTTGCGACCGACGCGAGCGGCACGCTTACCGGAAGAGAACGAACCAAATCCAATCAATTGAACAGTACTGCCTTTAGTAACAGCCTTGATCACATTGTCCACGACGGACTCCAACGCGCGCTGTGCAGCGGCCTTCGAGATTTCGCAGTCGGTAGCAATGGCGTCGATCAATTCGGTTTTGTTCATTTCGTTAAATCCTCAAAAAAAGTGGTGAGTTGCAAATTCTAGCACCGTATTTGCTTGGAATCGGCGATGTAGACTACCGCAATCGCGGGTTTCAGACAAATTGCTTTTAAAATTCCGCTTGCAGCGGTGCATATCTGTAGCATAAAAACCCGCTTTTGCGACAAAAAAAGAGAGTCCTCATGCTGAAAATTCTGGGAAAAGCGTCGTCCATCAACGTCCGCAAAGTGCTTTGGACCTGCGATGAACTGGGCCTGCCGTTCGAACGGGAAGACTGGGGCAGCGGCTTTCGCGCCACCGATACGCCCGATTACCTGGCCCTGAATCCGAACGCCATGGTGCCGGTCATCCAGGACGGCGACTTCGTGCTGTGGGAGTCCAACGCCATCATCCGCTACCTGGCCGCGGCCTACGGGGACGGCCGCCTGCTGCCGGCGGCGCCGCGCGAACGCGCCCTGGCCGAACAATGGATGGACTGGCAGGCGACCGAACTGAACAATTCCTGGCGCTACGCGTTTGTGGCGCTGGTCCGCAAAAATCCCGACTACAACGACGCCGCCGCCCTGGCCGCCTCGCTGGCCAGTTGGTCGCGTCATATCGGCATCCTGGAGCGCCGGCTGGCCGCCACCGGCGCCTACGTATTGGGCGACAGCTTCACGCTGGCCGACGTACCGCTTGGCCTGTCAGTCAACCGCTGGCTGATGACGCCCATGCAGCATGCCGCATATCCGGCCGTGAGCGCCTACTTTGAACGGCTCAGCCAGCGCCCCGGCTTTCTGCGTCACGGCCGCAACGGCCTGCCCTGAAGAGATTGAGGATGCCTACACGGCGTTGATGTCAGCGCTTTCCAGCACCCGGCTGGGGCCGCCCTGGCGCGCCAGCTTGATCATGGCGCGGCCGATCTGCTCGGTGCTGGTGATGTGTTTGGGGAAGAGCCGCTTCATCAATGGCAGCAGCGGCCCGGCCAGCATGTAGAACAGGCGGTAGGAACGGGTCTTGGACACCACCCCGTGCAGCGGCTGGATCACTCCTGGACGGAACATGAAGGCGGCCTTGATCGGCAGCCGCAGCAGGGCGTTTTCGGTGCGCCCCTTGACGCGCGCCCACATGCTGCTGCCTTGCTCGCTGGAGTCGGTGCCGGCGCCGGATACGTAAGTCAGCGCCATGCGCGGACTGGCTGCCGCCACGGCGCTGGCGGCAGCCAGCGTGAGGTCGTAAGTCAGTTCGCTGTAGCGCGCTTCCGACATGCCCGCAGCCGACACCCCGAGACAAAAGAAGCAGGCGTCGATATCCTGCAAGGCGCCGGCGTGCTCGGCCAGCCGGCTGATATCAGGCAGCACGATCTGGCTCAGCTTGTCGTGCGTGACCGCCAGCGGCGCGCGGCCGACCACCAGTACCTTATCGACGCCATCGTCCAGCAGGCACTCGCGCAGCACGCCTTGTCCGACCATGCCGCTGGCGCCAAACAGTATGACTTTCATCGCTTATTCCGATCTTGAACGCCGCATATCCGGCAAATAATTACACTTCGCAGCGTAGTGCCTATTTTTCAAAAAGTAAACTGAGTGGTGTAAAATTCAGCTATCCGTCATCCCGAGATACAACATGACCCCAGTCCAACGCCTCACCGATCGCAAGCGCGAGGCTATCGTCCAGGCAGCCATCGCCGAATTCCGCAGCAACGGCTTCGAAACCACCAGCATGGACAAGATCGCCGCCCGCGCCGAAGTATCCAAGCGCACGGTCTACAACCATTTCCCCGGCAAGGAAGAACTGTTCGCGGAAATCCTGACCAGGCTGTGGCAGACCAGCGAGGAGCACAACGCGCTCAGCTATCGCCCCGGAAAACCCCTGCGGGGGCAGCTGCGCGAACTGCTGCAATCGAAGATGCGCATGCTCAACGACAGCAACTTCCTCGACCTGGCGCGGGTCGCCATCGCCGCGGCCATCCATTCGCCGGAACGGACCCAGGACATGGTGGCCAGGATGGGCCAGCGGGAAGAAGGCGTCAACACCTGGATCATCGCGGCCCAGGCCGACGGCCGGCTGAAGGCCGTGGATCCGGCGTTCGCCGCGCATCAGCTGCAGAGCCTGCTGAAAACTTTTGCGTTCTGGCCGCAGATCACCTTGGGCCAGCCGCCGCTGCCCGCCAAGATGCAGCAGCAGGTGGTGGATTCGGCGGTGGACATGTTCCTGGCCTACTACCAGCTTCCCGCCGAGCGCTGAAATCCGCTGGAATCCGGCGTCAGCCGGCGCGGCCGGACGGTTGCGGCATGCTGCCCGGCTCGGTCCTGCAGCCGGCAAAATCCGCATCCGGCAGCGCCACCGGACCATACCACTGGTAGACTCCGGCAAAGCCGCCGGTGCGCAGAATCCAGACGCGCTTCTGCTCTTTGTTGATCAGGGCTGTGTGAGAAAAACCGTCGCGCACCTGGTCGTTCCGGTTGGGCAGGTCTAGCGTCAACAGCGCCTGCGGGCGGCTTTGCTGTTCCGCCGGCAGGGCGACGCGGGGCAGGGATTGGGTGAAACCGGAAAAGGAAATGCCGTACTGGCCGATCAGCGCATCGGCGACCGCACAGCCGGCCCAGGCGGACGGCGCGGCAATTGTGGTGGCAGCGGCGATGGTGCAGGCGATTGTCCGGATCATGTCTGCTTCCTTTAAGGAATTGCGATCCGGCTATTATGCCAGCCCAGTCGTGGCTGACAGATGCCGCGGCCAGGCGTGCTACCGGGCCACGGCAGGTGCATCAGAAATGACGCTTGATGACTTCGCCGAAGGCGTCCGCGGCTGAGCTTCCCTTGAGCATCAGTTCGGTGATTTCCGCCGAATGCTCGCCTATGCCGTCCGGCATGATCTGGCGATTGCTTCTGAAATATTCATACCGTGCGGCGTCGATCAGGTCCTTGGCTTTCATCGCCGACGAACCGGCGCGCGGGCTGCTACTGCTGCGGGTAGCGCTACTGGAACTACGGGAGCTGCTGCTGGTGGAGCGGAAACCGCCGGCGATGGCGGCCTTGATCTGCTCCAGCGAGAAGACCGGCGTGCTGTTGACGCCGACGAATTCGTCTTCCTTTGGATGCAGCAGATGGTTGTTGCCGTCGAAGGCCATCTTCTTGTCGGAGCTGTTGGTGAGCTGATAATACGGGCGCGGGCCCGGGCTGGTCAGGCCGAACTGTACGCGGTCGCCGTACACTTCCATCTTGCCCATGACATCTTTCAGATAGTCAGTTGTCAGGGAATCCATCTTGCCGCTCCAGCGCTTGGTTCTTGTCGTGTTCAAAATGCGTTGCTTCCAATATTGATGGCCGCTGCACGCCTCCCGGGAGACGGCGCACGGTGACAGCCGTTTGTGAATCAAGTTCAAGACGCATTATCCCCCGACATGAATTCCCGGGAACCAATTACAGCAAAATATAATGTTGCTCGTGGATCATGCTTTGATGCAAGCCATGCCTGCCAGCGTGCTCTGCACGGCCTGATCCCAGGCTGTGTGCGGCTCGCTGCCCAGCACCTTGAGCAGGCGGCGGTTGTCCATACGCAAGGGCTGGCGCCACAGGTAAGCGACCTCGCTCAGCTCACGCATCAGCGGCAAAAACAGCCCCAGCGCCGGCATTAGCCACCAGGGGAAGCTCTTCACTTTCAGGTCAGGCCGGCCGGCGGCGCGGCCAATAGCGGCCACCATCAGCGTGCCGTCGGCATCCCAGTGACCCTGCATGTGGAAGGTATCGAAGGCGGCCAGGGCCTCTTCACGTTCGATCAGCCGGATCATGGTTTCCGCTACATCAGGCAAGTAGGCCCACTGATGGCCGATGCCGCGCTTGCCGGGGTAGGTCACCGCAGTTACCGGAAGGCCCGGTTTCAGCATGCCTTGCGAAAACCAGGAATTGGCCATGTGCGGCCCGAAGAAATCGCCGGCGCGCACCACCAGCGAGCGCACGCCACCTTGCGCCGCGCTGCGCAGCCGCTGTTCCATCTGGACCCGGATCGCACCCTTGCGCGTGACCGGATTTTGCGGCGAGCTCTCGCTCGGTGCGGGGAAAGCATCGGCGCCGTAGTTGTAGACGGTGCCGGGCAGGATGATGCGCGCACCGGACATGCGGGCGGCGGCGATGCTGTTGTCTATCATCGGCAGCACCAACTCACCCCAGTTGCGGTAGCCGGGCGGATTGACCGCATGGACGATGATGGCTGCGCCCTCGGCGGCGGCGATCACGTCGGCCTGCTGCATGGCGTCGCCCTGGCGCCAGTCGATGCCGCTGCTGTCGGCGGCGGCCATCTGGGCGGCGCGGCGGTGCAGTGCGCGCACCTGCCAGCCGCGCTGCAGCAGCTTTTGCGCCATGGCGTTGCCGATGCCGCCGGTGGCGCCCAGGACCAGGGCGATTTGCTGTGTTGTCGTTGGCGTTGCCAGTGTTATCGGTTGCTTAGTCGGTTGCATGGTGGATCTCCTCGGATTAAGAAAACAGGAGTCCAGCGTAACAGCGGCGCGATTAGTTTAAAATTGGCGATCTCAACATAACAGCTATACATATTTGTATGACTACCCAAGAACCCGGATGGGATCTGTACCGTGCTTTCCTGGCTGTGCTGGAAGAGGGCTCGCTGTCCGGCGGCGCCCGTAGCCTGGGCCTGACCCAGCCTACCATCGGCCGCCAGATCGAAGCGCTGGAGCAAGCGCTGGGCGTCAAGCTGTTCACCCGTTCGCAAACCGGGCTGGCGCCGACCGACACCGCCCTGGCCTTGCGGCCCTTTGCCGACAATCTGCGCGTCACCGCCAATGCGCTGCGACGCGCCTCGACCGCAGCCAGCCAGCGCGGCACGGTGCGCATCACGGCGGCGGACGTGGTCGGCGCCGAAGTCTTGCCGCCCATCCTGACCGCCTTGCGCGAGGCCCGTCCCGACATCAACATTGAACTGGTGCTATCCAACCGCACCCAGGACCTGCTGCAGCGCGACGCCGACATTGCGGTGCGCATGGTGCAGCCGAGCCAGGGCGCGCTGGTCGCGCGCAAGGTCGGCGCGATTCCACTGGGATTGTTTGCGCACCGCCGCTATCTGGACCAGGCCGGCATGCCGGCCAGCGTGGCGGAACTCAAGCAGCATGCGCTGATCGGCTTTGACCAGGAAACCAGCTACATCCGCGCCATGCAACAGCGCGGCCTGCAGCTGTCGCGCGAGATGTTTTCGCTATGCACCGACAATCAGCTGGCGCAACTGGCGGCGATCCGTGCCGGCTACGGCATCGGCATGTGCCAGACGCCGCTGGCCCGCCACAACCCGGATTTGCAGCCGGTGCTGGCCGGCGCCGTCAAGAGCGAGCTGGAAACCTGGATCGTCATGCACGAGGACCTGCGTTCCAGCGAACGCTGCCGCACTGCCTTCGATGCACTGGTGGCCGGCGTTTCCAGCTATATTGCACAGGCCACCTGACCTCAACATGCGAATGCCATGGACCGACTCAGCGTCATGAAACTGTTTATCGATGCCTCCACGCTCGGCAGCTTTTCCGCGGCGGGGCGCAAACATGGTTTGTCGCCGGCCGCCTCCAGCGCGGCGATCCAGCGGCTGGAGGCGCGCTTGCGGGTCAAGCTGTTCGAACGCACCACGCGCCGCCTGCGCCTGACCGAAGAAGGCCAGCTATACAAGCTGTATAGCCAGCAAGCGCTAGAGCTGATGGATGAGGCCGAGCAAGCGCTGCAGGCCGGCAAGAGCCTGGTGCAGGGAACCGTGCGGATTTCGGCGCCATCGGACCTGGGGCGCAATCTGCTGCTGGCCTATCTCGACGAATTCCGCCAGCTGTACCCGCAGGTGCAGTTCGCGTTGTCGCTGACGGATTCCGCCGCCAACCTGGTGCAGGACGATATCGACCTGGCGATACGCTACGGCGTCCTGGCCGACAGCGGCATGGTGGCGCGGACGCTGGCGCCGGGCCGGCGCGTGGTGTGCGTCGCGCCGGAATGCGCGGCGCGCGCAGGCAAGCCGCAAACCCCCGAACAGCTGACCGGCCTGCCGGCGCTGGTGCTGCTGACGGCCGCCGGACCGATGAACGAGTGGCGCTACCGCGCCGGCGGCAAGCCGAAATCCGTACGGATGAATCGCTACCAGCAAAGCAACGATGGCGAAATCATCCGCAAATGGGCGTTGCGCGGCCACGGCTATGCCTACAAATCGCTGCTCGACGTCGCCGACGATATCCGGGCCGGACGCCTGATCACGGTACTGGATGAATTTTTCACCGAAAGCGCGCCGCTTAGCGTGCTGTACCACCGCAGCCGCTTCCAGCCGCCCAGGGTCAAGCTGCTGATCGAATTCTTGCAGGAACGCTTTGCCGCAGCCGCGGCTGGCCTGGAGTAAACCGTCACCATCTGATTATCATGTCCCTACACATCACGCCTTTGCTGCCCGCCGCGCTGCCCATGCTGCAAGACCTGTGGAACCGGCAGCTGGCGCCGCACCTGGTTCACACGCTCGCCCACGATTTGCAAAGCCCGGCCCGTGCGCACGGCCAGAACGTGGTCATGATCTGGCGCGCCGAGCAGGTCGCAGGATGCGCAGCCTGGGTGACGCTCGGCATCGCCGCCGACGGCTGCGCCTACGGCTCGCCCCTGATAGCGGCGGATGTCGAGGTCGCCACAGCCTTGATCGGCATCGTCAGCGAAGAAGTCCGCGCCGCCGGCGCGCAAAGGCTGCGCATCAGCGTGCGGGCCGGCGAATCCGCCAAGCGCGAAGGCCTGCAGCGAGCCGGTTTCAGCGCCTTGTTCGAGTTTGTGAATTTTTCCCGCACATTGCCGCTGGCTGCCGCAACTGACTTGCCAGCAGGCTTGCAAGCGGTCGGCCACGACGCCATCGACTGGGGCAAGCTGCACGCCTGTTATGCGGAAACATTTGCCGGCGTGCCGAATTCACCGATTCCCGAGCAGGCCGCCTTGCGCGAAGAATGGCTGGCGGCAAACCCGCAGGCCAGCCTGATACTGGCCGATGCGGACGGCGAGTACCAAGCCTTTGTCATGGTTGACGGCTGCAGCGTCGAAGGCGTCGGCGTGCGCCATGCCTGGCGCGGCAGGGGACTCGCCGAACAGCTTTACCAGCTGGCGGCGGCGCAGCTGCAGTCACAGAACGAGACGGAGATGCGGGCCCTGGTCGCTGCCGGCAATGCGGCGTCCATGCGGCTGCATCAGAAACTCGGCTTCAGCGAATATGAACCGCGCTGGACCGTCTACGAACTGGGCTGGTAAACCCGCCTTGCTAGGCTGCCGGCGGATAGTCGGTATAGCCGTCCGCTGAACCGCCGAACAAGGTGGCGCCATCGTGTCCGGCCAGCGCCAGGTTTTCCGCCAGGCGCCGCGGCAGGTCGGGATTGCCGACGAAAGGCCGGCCGAACGCCACCAGGTCCGCCAGGCCTTGCTCCAGGATCTGCGCTGCGCGGGCGCTGTCGTAGCGGCCGGCGACGATCAGGCTGCCGCTGTACGCCTTGCGCAAATCATGACGGAAGTGGTCCGGAATGGTGGGCGCGTCATCCCAGTCCGCTTCCGACAAATGGATATAGGCGACGCCGATGCGATCGAGGCCAGCCGCCGCATGCAGGATGGCCGGGACGATTTCCGGATCCGCCATATCCTTGAAGGTGATGTAGGGCGCCAGCCTGATGCCGAGCCTGTGGGCGCCGATTTCATCGGCCACCGCGGCCGCCAGCTCCAGCAGGAAGCGGGTGCGGTTTTCGACAGGGCCGCCGTATTGATCGGTGCGCTGGTTGGAGACGGTGCGCAGGAACTGGTCAACCAGGTAGCCGTTGCCGCCGTGGATTTCAACGCCGTCGAAACCGGCGGCGATGGCGTTGGCGGCGCCCTGGCGGAAGTCCGCAATCACATCCTGGATTTCCGCCACCGAAAGCGCGCGCGGCGTCGGGCAATCGACCATGCGGCCAACGCCGTCGTCGCCGACGATCCAGACCTGGGTGCCGCGCGGCTGGATCGCCGACGGCGCCACCGGTGCGCCGCCATCCTGGAACACCGGATGCGAAACGCGGCCGACGTGCCACAGCTGCAGGAAGATCCTGCCGCCGGCGGCATGCACAGCGTCGGTCACCAGACGCCATCCTGCGACCTGGTCGGAATGGTAGATGCCAGGCGTGAAGGAATAGCCTTGCCCCTGGCGCGAGACCTGGGTTGCTTCGCTGACGATCAGGCCGGCGCTGGCGCGCTGGGCGTAATACTCCGCCATCATGGCGTTGGGGATATCGCCCGGCTGCGAGCTGCGGGCGCGGGTCATGGGCGCCATGACGACGCGGTTGGGCAGTTCAAGATTACCCAGTGCGAGTGGGTCGAACAGTGAAGTGGCAGACATGCTTGCTCCTAAAAATGAAATTGACGATGGCCGGTTCAGGGTTGAGCCGCGCCGAGTTGCTGCATCAGGGTTTGGTTGTCTTCCAGGTGCCAGTTATCGGCGATGCGGCCGCCGGCTACCCGGTACAGGTCGAAAGCCTGGAAATCGACAGGCTGGCCGCTACCCTTGAGCTGGCCGAACTTGCCGCTGAAATGACCGCGGAAGTGCAGATGCAGAGATACGCGGTCGCCGGCGACCACCATGTCGTCGATTTCAACACTGAGATCCGGCACGGCGGCGCGGAAACCCTTGGATGCCTGCAACGGACCGGCCACGCCCTGGGGCCTGCCGGCGGGCAAGGTGCGGTCCGTGAAATCCGGCGCCAGGGCTTGTTGTGCGTATTGCTCCTCGCCGCTATTCCAGAACGCGGCATAACGGCGCGCCGCCAGGATCAGCGGCGCGGCATCGGCGGCATTGCCAGCCACGGCGATGTGATGCGGTTCGGGCAGGCTGTGCTGGTCGGCACGCGCTGCGGGGGCGATTATGCACAGGCATGCCGCCGCAACAGCAGCGGGCAACAAGCGGCAATACGGGTGAACGATTGGTGACATAGGAATCCTCGCAATAAGTGAGATGAAAGTGCACGCGGCCATGCATTGAGGTCATTGTGCGTTCCAGCGAGGATTTTGATAATTAGGCGCGCTATTGAATCATTTGCTTGTTTTTATTGAAGATCGAAGCGCGATTCCGCTTCCTGATAGTTAGCGCTATCACTTAAAATATATATCCGTACGGAAACTATTTAGCTCACTCACCGGATAACTCATGCATAGCTCTTTGAACAGGAAATTGCTCGCTTCTTCACTGGCCTCGCTACTGGCCGGCGCACTGCTGGCTGCTTGCGGCGGCGGCGACAACGGCAGCAGCGCTAGCGCGCCGACCCCGGCAACGCAGGCGGCAGCCAAGGCCGCGCCGCAAATCGCGCCGGGAAAAACGGTGCTGGCCTATTACTCGGACTATCCGAACAATTACAGCGATCTCATCAAAAGCTACCAGAACTTCAATGCCGTCTCGCTCGACTTCTGGAACATCACCAGCAGCGGCGAGATCCCGCAAAACGACGATCCCGCTTTGGCCAAGGCGCTCGCCTTCCTGGCCGCCAAGAAAATCCCGGCCTACGGCTGCATCTCCAACATGGCCGACGACTGGAGCCCTTCGATTGCGCACGATGTCACCTCCGCCAGCCGGGCAGCGGCGATCGCCAACCTGGTAGCGCTGGCGCAAACCAAGGGACTGGCCGGCATCAATATCGATTTTGAAAACGTGGCGCCGGAAGACCGCGCCAACCTCAGCGGTTTCGCTGCCGACCTCGGCGCGGCGCTGCATGCCAACGGCCTGAAGCTGATCATCAGCGTGCCGGCATTTTCGGCTACCGATGAAAACGATTCCTATAACAAGGCATTTGACCTGCAGGCGCTGGGGCAGGCAGTCGATTTCATCCAGATCATGACTTACGATGAAACCATCCCGGTATGGTCACCAGGTCCGGTGGCCGGCTCCGGCTGGATGGAAGATTCGCTCGACTATGCCGTCAGCAAGACTGCGCCCGCCAAGATCCTGAACGGCATCCCGGCCTACGGCAACGACTGGCCGGAGAAAGGCGACGGCAGCCAGCTGTTCTGGCGCCAGACCGCGGCGCTCATCAAGCAGTACGGCGTCACCCCGCGCTACGACACCAAGACCGACTCGCTGGTGTTCAATTACACTGCCACCGACGGCAGCGGCACGCATACCGTGTGGAGCGAGAACGCCGCCAGCATCAAGCTGAAAACCGGCCTGGTGAATGCCTACGGCCTGGGCGGCACTTCGATGTATGCGCTAGGCATGGAAGACAGCAGTTTCTGGAAGGCCTTCAACGCCGGCCTGCAAAACTAAGTGGCGGAAGGAAGCGCTTGCCGCCGCTGCTTTAACGGTAAGCGTATCCCAGGCCCAGCGACAGGTCACGCGCACGCAGCACCACCAGGTCGATGAAGCCTTGCAGGTTGTCGGCGGTAATGCGGCTGGCCGGGCCGGCGATGCTGAGCGAAGCGATCACCGCGCCGTCGGCGTCCATGATGGGCGCGGCGATCGCCACCGCGCCGCTGGAGCGTTCAGCGAAGGAAACCGCGTAGCCTTGCGCCAGCACTTGCTGCAGTTCTCTTTCTGGAAATGCATGGTGCTACGGGAGAAAAGATAGCGCTGTCAGGACTAAGCGGAGAGGAAGGCGGGGATCAAACGGGAATGCGGGAATTTGTCGACATCCAACAACAACGCCAGCTCAGGCAAGGCGACTGGACCGGCGTGGCGAAGCGTTTCAGGAAAGCGCGGCGTCGGCTTCCGCCGCGGCATGCTTGCCGTTTTCCGGAGTGACGGCGGAACGCAGCATCGCCGATGCCGCATCGAGCCGGCAAGGCTTGCCGAACAGGCGCGCGGAAATCAAACCGCTTTGCAGCGCGCCCAGGATGGTCATGGCGTAAACCGACGGCGCGGCTGGCAGTTTCACGCCTTTTTCAGCCACCGCGCGTTCCAGCCGCTGGGTGATCCAGGCTTCGTGCATGCTGTAGAAAGACTGCAAGGCGGTCAGCACGTTTTGCGGCAGGCTGGTGGCTTCGGCGGCCAGCATGCCGCACAGGCAGACGCGGCTGGTGCCAAGATTCTTGCGCCACAGCGCCAGGTATTTTTCGACCTGTTCCTTGAGCGGTCCGTTCACATCCATGCCGCGCATGATGTCGCCGATGTTGCCGGCATAGGCTTGCACCGCCGCCAGCGCCAGGTCTTCCTTGGTCGGAAAATAGTAGTGAATGCTGGAAGTCTTGACGCCCACCAGCTCGGCCAGGTCGCGATAGCTGAAACCGTTATAGCCGCGCGTGCCCAGCAGCACCAGCGTGTGCTCCAGCAGTTGTTCGCGTACAGGGGAGACGGTTTTCATGATCTTGTTACCTATAAAGAGATAGAGATGCCACAGCACGGTGCAAGCGCTGTATACAATTCCAAGCGGCAATTCCAGACTGCGAAATATTCCGCCATGCTACGTCTTTTATCCCTGCGGCGGCAAGCCAGCGCGACAATCAAAATCACAAAGACGCTTTGTTTGGATGTTATCACATGTTATCTACTGAAAGGTAGACAAATATCTGATTTTTATTTTCTGTGGCGTATCAGGTAATGATTTATTTGTATAAGCAAATACCGTTTGACTACCTAGTAGTAGATAACTAGAATCCATCTTACAGTAGTTGCAGACACGTTGTTACAGCCTTATCCGACCCAGATTTTTTTCCTACGGCAATATCAGGACTGGATCGGGCAACGTGCCCTGGCTGCGGGATGAAATAGCGGATTCAAAAAGTGTCGCGTATCACAGGCGCTTTTTATTTCCTCTAGCTATCTACCTAGTGATAGATATATATTCCAAAGCCTAGCACGACGGTCCAGCAAAGTTGCCGCCCCGTCAGACCATGCGCCGCATGGCCGCTGTATTTGACACTTTGTTATCAACTCAATCAAGAAAGCATTCATCATGAAAACCAATCTGATCGCCGCACTGGCCCTGACCGCAATCGTTTCCGCTCCTGCATTTGCAGCCGACAACATCACTCCGCTGACCCGCGCCCAAGTCCAGGCCGACTTGGTCCGCGCCCGCGCCGCCGGCGAACTCAATTTCGCCAACTCGCAATATCCGGTGTACCTGCCTGTCGCAGCCAGCAACGTCCCCGGCAAGACTCGTGCCGAAGTGCAGGCCGAACTGGCAAAAGCACGCGCTGCCGGTGAACTCGATTTCGCCGGTTCGCAATATCCACAGTTCGTCGCTCCCTCCGTTGCATCCACCAAGACCCGCGCTGAAGTCCAGCAAGAACTGGCGCAGGCACGCAGCTCCGGCCAGCTGGTTTTCTCCAACGGCCAATATCCGGTCGATGCAAATAACGGCAACTGATAGTCTGTTATCGATCCTTCGGGAATCGGCGGTAAATGACAAAACCCGCGCCTCGTGACGAGTGCGCGGGTTTTTATTTTCTGCCGAGGGCAAGATCCTCAGCGCAATTTGCGGAAAAAATCGGATAGCTGCGCCAGGTCGGAAAACGCGACATTGAAGCGGAACCAGGGCTGCTGCGGTTGCGCGACGTGGAAAAACTCTCCCGGCGCCAGCCAGATGCCTTGCGCCAGCGCCTGGTCGGCAATTTCCGTGGCGCTCAGCGTACTGTTCTGCATCCTGGCCCAGTAAAACATGCCGCCGCGCAGCGGCCCGAACGGCAGCAAACCGGCGTCTTCCAGCCTGGCGCTGACCTGCGCCTGCGCGCTCAGTAGGGTGCCAGCCAGGCGCTCGACGTGGCGCCGGTGATGGCCTTCGGTGAGGGCGTTGTAGACCAGCCGTTCGGTGATTTCTGAATTGGTCAGGGTCAGGACCATCTTGGTGCGCGCCAGCTCCTGCGCCAGGTCGCTCTGGCAGACGATGAAGCCCAGCCGCAGCGACGGCGCGATGGTCTTGGAAAAACCGCTGACGTAGATCACGCGCCGCAAGCCGTCCAGTGCCGCCAGCATCGGATCGGTGGCTTGCGCCAGTTCGCGGTACAGATCGTCTTCCACCACCCAGAAACCGTGACGTTCGGCGGCCTGCAGCACACGCATCGCGCAGGCCGGGGTGTAGCTGGTGCCGGTCGGATTCTGCAATACGGGATTGGTGAAGAAAATCTTTGGCTTGTGCTGCGCGGCCAGCTGTTCCAGCGCGTCCAGGTCGACGCCGCTGACGGTACGGGGCACGCCGATCACATTGATGGCCGCCAGCCGCAGCATGGCGATCAGGTTGCAGTAGCCGGGTTCCTCGATGAAAACCGTATCGCCTGGTTTGACCAGGGTGCGCATGATCAGGTCCAGCGCCTGCGTCACGCCGTGGGTGGTGACCACCTGGTGCGGCGCGATATCCAGCGACCAGTTGGCGAAGGACTTGGCGATGGTTTGCCGCAGCGGTCCGTAGCCGAAGGGATGGCCGTAACCGACCTGCTGCGCCCCGGGCGAGCGGATGATGCGCCGCTCCGCCGCGTGCAAACCCTCGCCGTCCAGCATGCTGCTGGGCAGCCAGCCGCAGCCGGCCTTGATCGGCACCCGCTCGTCGGCAAATACTTCCGAAAACAGCCAGGCCGAGTCGATCACCGGATTAGGCCGGATGGCCGGCATGCCACTGCGCTGCGCCGCTTCGCGCTTGGCGATGAAGAAGCCGGAACCGCGGCGGGCGATCAGCATGCCGCCGGCCACCAGCCGCTCATAGGCTTCGACGATGGTGGCGTTGCTGACACCTTGCTGCGTGGCGAACTGGCGGATCGACGGCAGCCGCTCGCCGGGGCGCAGCTTGCCGCTGTCGATCAGGGCGCCGAGGGCGGCGACCACCTGTTCCACCAGGCCGAGCGCGGCTTGCCGTTCCAGCGGCAGGGGCAGTTGCAGGGCATTGGGCATATCGGTCATGGCATTGGTGTATTCAGTACAGATCAGGATTCATAACAATACACTTTTAACGATTTGTGTGAGGTGTATCTATGATTTCTGATTGTAACTGCAATAATCGCCACATTACCAACCAACGTAAAGCAACCTGCCGTGAATACACATCAATCGGAACAAGACTTGTCGGCATTCTGGATGCCATTCACCGCCAACCGCCAGTTCAAGGAGGCGCCGCGGATGTTCGTATCCGCCAAGGGCATGTATTACCAGACCGACGACGGCCGCCAGGTGCTGGACGCCACCGCCGGCCTGTGGTGCGTCAACGCCGGCCATTGCCGCGAAGAGATTACCGCTGCCGTTACGCGCCAGATCGGCAGCATGGATTACGCGCCGACTTTCCAGATGGGTCATCCGCTGGCGTTCGCGGCGGCGCGCAAGGTGGCTGGGCTGATGCCGGCCGGGCTGGACCGCATCTTTTTCACCAATTCCGGTTCGGAAGCGGTGGATAGCGCACTGAAGATCGCCCTGGCTTACCACCGCGCCCGCGGTGAAGGCCAGCGCACCCGCTTCATCGGCCGCGAGCGCGGCTACCACGGGGTCGGCTTCGGCGGCATCTCGGTGGGCGGCATCAGCAATAATCGCAAGGCTTTTTCCGGCAACCTGATGCCAGGCGTCGACCACTTGCCGCATACCTTGAACATCGCCGAGGCCGGCTTCAGCGACGGCCAGCCGGTCTGGGGTGCGCACCTGGCGGATGAACTGGAACGCCTGGTGACCCTGCACGACGCCTCCACCATCGCCGCCGTCATCGTCGAACCGCTGGCCGGCTCCACCGGCGTGCTGGTGCCGCCGGTGGGCTACCTGGAACGCTTGCGCGCGCTGTGCAGCAAGCATGGCATCCTGCTGATTTTCGATGAAGTGATCACCGGCTTCGGCCGCCTTGGCGCTGCCACCGCGGCCGAATATTTCAAGGTGACGCCCGACCTGATCACGCTCGCCAAGGGCATCAACAACGCGGCGATTCCGATGGGCGCGGTAGCGGTCCAGCGCGAGATCCACGATACGGTGGTGCAAGCCACCGCCGTCGGCGGCATCGAACTGATGCATGGCTACACCTATTCCGCCCATCCGGTGGCCGCCGCCGCCGCCATCGCCGCCATCGACCTGTATCAAAGCGAGCGCCTGTTCGAGCGCGCGCGCGAGTTGTCGCCGCTGTTCGGCAGGGCGGCGCATGGCGTGGCCGGCGCGCCGCACGTCAAGGACATCCGCAACCTCGGCCTGGTGGCCGGCATCGAACTGGAAGCGCGGCCGGGCGCGCCCGGCGCCCGCGCCTACGAGGTTTTCCGCAAGTGCTATGAAAAGGGCGTGATGGTGCGCTATACCGGCGACATCCTGGCCTTCTCGCCGCCGCTGATCGTGCAGCCGGAAGAAATCGAACGCATCTTCAGCACAGTGCGCGAAGCACTCAATGAAACCAAATAATCAGAGGCAGTCCATGACCATTTCTCAAATCAATCATTTCATTTCAGGCGCACCGGCGACTGGTCGCTCGGAGCGTTATTCCGACGTTTTCAATCCTGCCACCGGCGAGGTGGTCGCCCAGGTTGCGCTGGCATCCGCGCAAGAAGTGGATAAAGCCGTCGCCAGCGCACGCGCGGCTTTTCCGGCCTGGTCCGAGACTTCGCCGCTGCGCCGCGCGCGGGTCATGTTCAAGTTCAAGGAACTGCTGGAGCAGAATCATGACAAGCTGGCGGCCCTGATCACGCGCGAACATGGCAAAGTGTTTTCCGATGCCAAGGGAGAAGTGGTGCGCGGCATCGAAGTGGTGGAGTTTGCCTGCGGCATTCCGCATCTGCTAAAGACCAGCCACACCGACAATATCGGCGGCGGCATCGATAACTGGAACCTGCGCCAGCCGCTGGGCGTGGTGGCCGGCATCACGCCGTTCAACTTCCCGGTGATGGTGCCGATGTGGATGTTCCCGGTGGCGATCGCATGCGGCAATTGCTTCATCCTGAAACCGTCGGAACGCGACCCTTCGGCCAGCCTGCTGATCGCCGACCTGCTCAAGCAGGCAGGCTTGCCTGACGGCGTATTCAATGTGGTCCAGGGCGACAAGCTGGCGGTGGATGCCTTGCTCGCGCATCCGGATGTGCAAGCCGTTTCCTTTGTCGGCTCCACTCCGATTGCAGAATACATTTATACCGAAGGCGCGCGCCGCGGCAAACGCGTGCAAGCGCTGGGCGGCGCCAAGAACCACCTGGTGGTGATGCCGGATGCCGATCTGGAACAAGCGGTCGACGCCTTGATCGGTGCTGCCTACGGGTCCGCCGGCGAGCGCTGCATGGCGATTTCAGTGGCGGTGGCGGTGGGCGATATCGCCGATCGCCTGGTCGAGCGGCTGGCGGAACGCGCTGCCGCGCTCAAGATCGGCAACGGCGATCAGGCCGATTCCGAGATGGGCCCGCTGGTCACCGGCGCACACAAGGCCAAGGTCGAGGCTTACATCGCCAAAGGCGTGGAAGAAGGCGCCAAGCTGCTGGTAGACGGCCGCGGCTTGCGCATTGCCGGCCATGAAAACGGCTTCTTCGTCGGCGGCACCCTGTTCGACCATGTCACACCGGAAATGACTATCTACAAGGAAGAAATCTTTGGCCCGGTGCTGGCGGTGGTGCGGGTGCCGGATCTGGCCAGCGCGGTGGAACTGGTCAATGCCCATGAGTTCGGCAACGGCGTGGCCTGCTATACCAGCGACGGCGGCGTGGCGCGCGCTTTTGCGCGGCAGATCCAGGTCGGCATGGTCGGCATCAACGTGCCGATTCCGGTGCCGATGGCCTGGCATTCCTTCGGCGGCTGGAAGCGTTCGCTGTTCGGCGATTACCATACCTACGGTGAAGAGGGAATCCGTTTCTATACGCGTTACAAGAGCATCATGCAGCGCTGGCCGGACAGCATCGCCAAGGGCGCCGAGTTCACCATGCCAACCGCGAAATAGAAGCGCCCGTTCTCGGGTGCGTGCGGGAAGCGGCGCGCCAGAGCGTCAATGCGTTGCCAGCAGCTGGTACTTCGCACCCGCCGCCGTGGGCGCCGATTGCACCAGCGCGACTTGCCTCGCTTGCCAGACAATCGGCGGCGCCAGCATCGTTTCGGCGGGCGCATCGGCATTGCGCGCCAGCGTGATGTGCGGCTGGAAGCGGCGGCGCTGGTCGAAGCCGATCCGGCAACGCAGCAACTCAGCCGCCAGCGCGGCCTGCAAGTCGAGCAGCGCTGCCGGCGGTGCGCTCATCTGCAATGCCGCGATCCGGTGGCGGCGGAAGTAGGCGAGCCGGTCCAGCACCAGCGTCATCGCGGCCTGCGGTAAATTTTCTAGTATCTGTTCCAGCAACGGCAGCACGCCAGCCGGCTGTTCTCCCAGGAAAGCCAGGGTGATATGAAAATCGTCGCAGTGCACGGCGCGCCCTGGCGCCAGCGCCTGTAGCTGGGCCAGGCGCTCGCTGGTTGCTTGATCCGGCCACAGCGCATAGAACAGCCGCCGCGGCCCGGTATCGAGGCTAGCTGTCATACGCCGCTCCTGCCAAGGCCGGCTTCAGCGCCGGCCTCGCAACGGTATCTTCCACCAGAAAACCGAGCGCACGGATCTGTTCACGCAAGCGGTCGGCTTCCTGCCATTGCCGCGCCGCGCGCGCGGCCTGGCGTTGCGCTGCCAGCTGCGCTACTGCTGCGGGTATGGCGACGCTGGCCGGACGCCAGCCGTCCAGGTCCAGGCCCAGCACTTCATCCATTGCATGCAAGGTCGCTTTGCAAACTGCGGCATCGGCATCGCTGCGCACCAGCTCCCACACCAGCGCCAGCGCGCGCGAAAAATTGAGGTCGTTATTGATCTCGGCGCGGAAGCGCTGCATCCATGCCTCATCGACCGCACCGCCATGCGGCCAGCGATGGTAAGCCTCTCTCAAGCGTTGCAAGCCGGTTGCCGCGGCCTGCAAGCCATCCCAGCTGAATTCCAGCTGGCTGCGATAGTGCGCCGCCATGCACAGATAGCGATAGGCGAGCGGATCAAACCCCTGCTCGACCAGCGACTGCAGGCGCAGGAAATCGCCGCCGGACTTGGACATCTTTTCGCTGCCGGTCTGCAGGAAATAGCCATGCATCCAGTAATTGGCCAGGCGGGTGCCGTGGCAAGCCTGGGTCTGCGCGATCTCGTTGCTGTGATGGACGGCGATGTGATCCTCGCCGCCGCAATGGATGTCGAACAAGCTGCCGAGATGAGCGGCCGACATCGCCGAGCACTCGATGTGCCATCCGGGAAAGCCGCGGCCCCAGGGACTGTCCCACTCCATCTGGCGGCGCGTCTCGGGCGGACTGAATTTCCACAGGGCGAAATCGGTAATGCTGCGCTTCTCTCCCATGTCGACCCGCGCCCCGGCCTGCAAGGCATCGCGATCCAGCCGCGCCATATAGCCGTAATCGTCCTGCTTGCTGGTGTCGAAGTAGATGCCGTCGGCAGTGCGGTAGGTGTAGCCCTTTTGCTCCAGGCTCTGGATGAAACCGATCTGCTGCGGCAGATAGTCGGTGGCGCGGCACCAGACCGCCGGCTGCAACAGCTTGAGCGCGCGGAAATCTTCCATGAAAGCGGCACTATAAAATTCCGCGATGTCCCAGGCGCTCTTGCCGCTGCGGCGGCTGCCTTTTTCCATCTTGTCTTCGCCGTCGTCGCCGTCCGACACCAGGTGGCCGACGTCGGTGACGTTGATCACATGCTGCACCTGGTAGCCGTTGAATTCCAGCGTGCGCCGCAGCAGGTCCTCGAAAATGTAAGTGCGCAGGTTGCCTATGTGGGCGTAGTCGTAGACTGTCGGCCCGCAGCAGTACAAACCGGCGTGGCCAGGATCAATGCTGTCGAAGCGGCGGACGCGGCGTTCCCAGCTGTCGTATAGATGGAGTTCCATGCAGTTCTTTTAAAGTGACGGGTAATACGGTGCGCCGGCGAAATCGGGCGCAAAAATCAGACCTAAGTCAGACGCAGTACAGGGACGTCGTGCGACAACAGCGCGCGCAGACTTGAGAAGGGGAGCAGATAATGGATTGCTTGAGCATGGCTTATACTAACTTGCAGCGCTTGCCATGGTCAAGCACGCCGATTGCACCTCGGCGGCCCCAACAACTTTCCGGAGCAGACAATGAAAGAGCAACTCATCAAGCATCGCAAACTGGGATCGGGCGGCCTGACGGTATCGGCCATGGGGCTGGGCTGCATGGGCATGAGCACCGCCTACGGCGCCGCCGATGAAAAGGAATCCATCGCCACCCTGGAACACGCGCTGGAACTCGGCATCAACTTCTTCGACACCGCCGAGCAATACGGCCCCTACCTCAACGAGGAATTGCTGGGGCGGGTCTTCAAGGGCCGCCGGCATGAAGTAGTGCTGGCCACCAAATTCGGTTTCAAGATCGACAACGGCGCCACTACCGGCATCACCAGCGAACTTGGCCATGTCCGGCGCGCGGTGGAAGGCTCGCTGCGCCGTCTCGGCACCGATCACATCGATCTGTTGTACCAGCATCGGGTCGATCCGGCGGTGCCGATCGAAGATGTGGTCGGCGTCATGGCTGAGCTGGTACGGGAGGGGAAAGTGCGTTACCTGGGACTGTCGGAAGCCGGCGTCGCCAATATCCGCAAAGCCCACGCGGTGCATCCGATCAGCGCCCTGCAAAGCGAATACTCGCTCTGGGAACGCAACCTGGAAGCCGAGATCCTGCCGGTGCTGCGCGAGCTCGGCATCGGCCTGGTGCCCTTCAGCCCGCTCGGCCGCGGCTTCCTCAGCGGCAGCGCGCAGCGCGCCGAAACCTATCCGGCCAGCGATTTCCGCCATCTCGATCCGCGCCTGCAGGGCAAGAATTTCGACGCCAACATGCGCGCCGCCAAAGTAGTAGCCGATATCGCCGCGTCCAAGGGCGCCAGCGCCGGCCAGGTGGCGCTGGCCTGGGTGCTGCAGCAAGGCGACGACATCGTGCCGATTCCCGGCACCAAGCGCCGCACTTACCTGGAACAGAACGTGAACGCCGTCGACGTTACCCTGACGGCAGCCGAGACCGAAGCGCTGGAGAGCGCACTGCAGCAGGTGGCCGGCGAGCGTTACAGCAAGGAGCGCATGGCCTGGGTCGACCGTTAAGCGTTAAACCTTAAGGGCAGGCGCTGGCGTTGCAGGTATTGCCAGCGCTTGCAGCGGACTTGAGATTGGTCTGGGCGGCATTGCCGTTGTTGGCGCTGAGCCGGTTGTTGCTGAAGCTGGACTGGGCATAGGCGGCCAGCCCGAAATGCTGGTTGCCGCGCATGGCGTTGCGGCTGACTTTGAGGTCGATGCCGAAAATGCCGTCGCCGCCATTATTTTCCGCAGCGCTGTTGCTGATCGCGCCGCCGAACAGAACCGCGCCGCCGCGGCCGTTGCGCGACACCACCACATGATCCAGGCTGGCCGAATTGGTCTCCAGGTAGATGCCGTAGTTGCCCATGCCCTGGACGATGCCGTTCCTGATCGTGATATGGCTGCGGTTCACTGCGTGGATGCCGTTGCCGCCGCCGAGCGGCCAGCAGGGCGCAGGCAGTTGCTGGCAGCGCGTCGGCCCCTGGATCGCATAGCCATGCAGGTCGAGGGTGACGTTATCGGCATTGATTTCGATTGCGGTAGTGTTGGGGTCGGCCACCTTCAGGTTGCCGGCCAGCTGATAGTGCCCCGGCTCATCGATGATCACCATGAAACCCGGTTTATCGGCGCGTGCCGGATCGATGGAAATGACTCGCTGCGCCGCCGCGCTGGCGCCGGACAGGGGTAGCCAGGCGAGCAGGGCCAGCCCCGCGAATTTGTGCAAGCTGTACATGACAGGTCTCCATTTTTTTTGCGCCATGCCTGCCTTGCGCGGCAAGACCGGCGTGGCTTGCTTATTCAAGATCCAGCGTCTCTGCATCCTTGGCAAAGATCGCCAGCTTCAAAGGCCGTACTGCCCCCATCCAGATGGCATGATCGCGATGGTCGGCCAGCTCGTCGCCGGTCAGCGGATGGATGAATACGACCAGGCCGGCACGATGCAGCGCCAGCCATGGAATCAGTTCGCCGAATACTTCCGGCGCAAAGCCCAGCTGGCAGCTCCAGTCCGGGTGCGGACCGACCGGCTGCCGGTGCGCGCGGCCCACGCTCAGGGCAAAGCGTTGCGCGGCTTGCTCGCACAAGGCCAGCGCCTGCGGCATGCTGGCGGCGTCGTAATAGATGTGGGCGTGATAGCCGGTAATGGCGGCAAGCGGCTCGGGTGAAACGGTCATGCGAAAAACTCCAGGCAGGTGATGCAAGAATGACAGCGGAGCGAAGCAGCCGGTTTCTTCAAGCGTTAGACTTCAAGAATACCCCTTTTCCGCCGCCAGAGGAATCGGCTGCCGGGGGAGCGCCTGCTTGCTTGTCTTTCTGACTATCAGGATGCGAATAAACGCGCACAAATATAAAACTCAGGCGGATATCTGGCGCACAATCGCTCTTGAAAAATCAAACCGGCTCTGTGTGCTGACGCACCGAGCTGCCATTCCAGCTTGTATATGCTGCTGCTTTCGGCTTTGCCTACATGACGTGCAATCAACTACTCCCATGAACTCAATCAGCGCAGATGCAACAGTCGATGCCGGCGACGCGGCGGCCCCTCAACCGGGACCGACGCCGGCAGCGCAAGCGGCAGCCGAAGCGCCGATGACCGGTCCGCTGGCGCCGCTGGCTCCCCACAGCGCCACCCACGTGCGCAGCCTGTGCCTGCGCATCCTCACCGTGCTGGCCCTGGTGTTCGCACTGCAATGGGGGCAAAAATTCCTGATCCCGCTGGTGTTCGGGATTTTCATCGCCTATACCTTGAATCCGCTGGTGGTCTGGCTGGAGCGCATCCGTGTGCCGCGCCTGTTCGGCACCTGCCTGATAATGGCGACACTGGTGCTGGGCCTGGCCCAGGTCGGTTATTCCCTGCGCGGCGAATTCCAGTCCATCATGGAACGCTTGCCGGCCGCCGCCCATCAGTTGTCGCGCGCCATCGTCAACGCCAAGAGCCAGGGCGGGCAAACCAGCACGATCCAGAAAATGCAGGCAGCCGCCAACGAAATCGAAAGCGCCGCCGGCCAGGCTGCCGGCGTGCGGCCGGACGCCAAACGACAGGCGCCGGCGGCGGTCGCGCCGCCATCCTTCCAGCTCAGCGAATGGATATGGACCGGTTCGATGGGCGCCATGATTTTCATCGGCCAGGCCACCATGGTGGCCTTCCTGGTGTTTTTCCTTTTGCTGTCCGGCGACAAGTTCAAGCGCAAGCTGGTGAAACTGACCGGACCGTCGTTGTCCAACAAAAAGATCGCCCTCAGCATCCTGCTCGAAATCAATTCCTCGATCCAGAGCTATATGTTCATGCTGCTGGTGACAAACTCGCTGCTGGCGGTGCTGATGTGGATCGCATTCCGCTGGATCGGCCTGGAAAACGCCGGCGCCTGGGCCCTGGCCGGCGGCTTCCTCCATATCATTCCCTATTTCGGCCCCTTGCTGATCGCGCTGGCGACCGGCATCACCGCCTTCATGCAGTTCGATTCCTTCTACATGATGCTGCTGGTGGCGGCGACCACGCTGGCTATCGCCACCCTGGTCGGCACCTTCGTGACGACCTGGATGACCGGCCGCATCGCCAAGATGAATGCCGCGGCGGTGTTTATCGTGCTGCTGTTCTGGGGCTGGCTGTGGGGAGTATGGGGCTTGCTGCTGGGGATACCGATCATCGTCATCGTCAAGGTGGTCGCCAAGCAGGTCGAGGGCATGCATGCGATCGCCGAGCTGTTGAGCGATTAGGATTGGATTTAGCAGATTGCCGCAGGCAAAAAAATACGGCATCCGAAGATGCCGTATCGATTTCAGGACTGCTTGAGGCTGTACTGCTTACAGCGTGATCTTGGCGATCTTGGCGCCTTGCAGCGAGACGCCGGCAATCAGGCCGCCGTTGGTGGTGACGAAACCAACGATAGGCTGCTGCGCCGTGTTGGTATCGATAGCGCCGTTGGCGCCAATGTTAGCCAGCGCCACGGTAGCGTCGGCGCCGACGGTCCAGCCATTGCTGTTGCGGAATTTATCCAAAGCGTCTTGTGTCATGAACAGCAGCACGATAGCTTTCGATTGCGCGCCAGCCTGGAAGCCGACGGAACCGGCAGTGGTGCTGTAATAGCCTTCGGTACGGTTGCCGACGCGTAGCGCGCCCTTGCCGTATTCAGCACCCAGCACGAAGCTGGCTTGCAGCACTTGCGGGAACACCAGGACACCCTTGGCGCGCGCCACCAGCTCGCGTGAAGCAGGCGCGGTCTGGTACAGTTTCGACAAAGTGGCGTCGACACCGGCATTGATGTCGGAGCGGCTGGTCTGGGAACTTGCGTCCTTGCCTGGCATGGTGGTGGTGCAGCCGGCGAAGGTGACGCTGGCCAAAGCGACAGCGACCGCAGCAAGAGTTTTACTTGGGAATAAGGATTTTTTTTGCATTTTTTTTCTCCAGCGGAAATGTGGATGACAAATGAATAACGTTGCAAATTATATATGGCATTTCAAGATGCGTGTACAAACTGGCAATTTTGAGTAAACGTCAAGTCCTCCAGTTCCGGACGATATCCTGATCGGATCAGGCATCCTTGATTCGGCATCCATGAGCGACAGGCAAGCGGCCCTGGCAACAGCCGCACCGCAGTGATCGAGATGCGGCTGCATCTTTATCCGCAATCATGATTTCACTGTAGGCGCGATGTAAGATTGAATCTGTACGGTAGCGCACATTCAGGCAACGTTTCTCCGGCATCGGCCTGCCAGGGAAAACAAATGCCGCAAGCTTTGAACAAACCCGAGGAAGCCGTCATGAACCAACCTAGCAGTCCCCCGCAACCCGCGCTGTACCTGGACGACCTCACGGTCGGCGCACTGTTCGTCAGCGGCGAGCACGCCATGGACGAGCAGCAGATCCTGGCGTTTGCGCAGCAGTTCGACCCGCAGCCCTTCCATCTCAGCGACGCTGCCGCCAGAGAAACCCTGTTTGGCGGACTGGCCGCCAGCGGCTGGCACACCGCCGCCATCACCATGCGCCTGCTGGTCACCAGCGGCATGCCGCTGCAGGGCGGCATCATCGGTTCTGGCGGAGAACTGAGCTGGCCGCGCCCCACCCGCGCCAGCGATATCCTGCATGTGGAAAGCGAAGTGCTGGAAGTGACGCCCTCGCGTTCGCGGCCGGACCGGGGCATGGTGAAGCTGCGCAGCGAGACCCGCAACCAGCACGGAGAAATCGTCCAGCTGTTCGTCTCCAAGCTGGTGGTGTCGCGCAAGACGCAATAAACCCTGCCAGACTACAAGCAAGATCTTTAAGTGAAGCCAAGATGATACATATCCGTGAAATCGACCACCTGGTATTGCGCGTAAGCGACCTCGGCAAGATGCTACATTTTTACTGCGATGTGCTGGGCTGCAGCGTCGAGCGGCGGCAGGAAGAAATCGGCCTGGTGCAGCTGCGCGCCGGCAATTCGCTGCTCGACCTGGTGCCGGTCAGCGGCAAGCTCGGCAGCGCCGGCGGCGCCGCGCCGGGCAAAGAGGGACGCAATCTCGATCATTTCTGCTTCCGCGTCGAACCCTTCGACGAAGCCGTCATCCGCAGCCATCTGCTGGCGCACCGGGTCGATGCCGGTCCGCTGGCTTCCAGGAATGGCGCCGAAGGCGAAGGGCCGTCGATCTATATCAGCGATCCGGAAGGTAACGTGGTGGAGCTGAAGGGGCCGCCGGCGGTTTCCTGACGCCCAGCCATGGCTATTTCCGGATTGACCGCCCTTACCTTTATCCTGCTTGCTGCGGCGATCTGCGCAGTCTGGCTGCCGGCGGTCCGCATCGGCCAGCGCATGACGCCGCCCTGGACCATGCTGTTCATCGCCGCTGCCGGCTGCGGCCTGGCCGCGGGCGTCCTCAATGCCTGGTCGGCGGCAGCGCTGGCGATTTTTTGCGGCCTTGCCTATCTCGCGTCGAGCGCCAGGCAAGCGTCGCTTCCCCGCATCCTGCTGACGAGCGCCGCGGCGCTCGTGGCGCTGGCGTTGGCCTTGCACCGTCTGCCGGGATTCAACAATCCGCTGCTGATTTCCGCTCTGACGCTGTCAGCCGGCGCCGCGCCGTTCAGCCAGTATGCAAACTTCGACAAGGGCGCCGCCGGCCTGGTGCTGCTGGCATTGCTGTGCCGCCGCGCGGATTCCGCCGTGGCCTGGCGCGATCTGTTGAAAAAGACCTGGCCGGTAGCGCTGGCGACCGCAATCGCGGTGCTGGGAGCGGCGACCTGGGTCGGCTATATCAAAGCGGATTTCAAGCTAAGCCAGACCACGGCGCTGTTCCTGGCAACCAATCTGTTCTTTACAGTGGTGGCGGAAGAAGCTTTTTTCCGCGGCCTGCTGCAAGACCGCCTGGCTGCGTCGCTGGCGCGCTTTCGCTATGGTCCGATAGCGGCGCTGATCTGCTCCGCCTTGCTGTTCGGCGCAGCGCATGCAGCCGGCGGCGGCGTTTATGTCTTGCTGGCGGCCATCGCCGGCTTCGGTTATGCCTACGCTTATTACGCCACGCAGCGTATCGAAGCCCCCATCATCGTCCATATCGCGGTCAATGCCGTGCACTTCATCGGCTTCACTTATCCGCATCTGCGCTGAGCCAGACAAGAAACTGCAAGATCATTGCTCTCCGGCTGGTCCCTTGTCATTCTGCTTGAGCAGCACCCAGGCCATCGCTGCCAGCGCCAGGACGGCCGTCAGTAATACGCCCCATAGCGCAAGATTGCGGGCCGGCACGCCGTCGCGGCTGGCGGTAGCCTGCACCACCGCAGCAGCGCTATTGACCGTCGCCAGCGGCAAGCTGTTTTCTTGCGCCACCCTATAGCCAGGCAGCAGGCTTTGCATCGGCAAGTAGGGACTGGCGGCATTGGCCAGGCCCGCCGCCAGGGTAAACGGCGGCGGGCCGCTGACCAGCGCCACGATCTGGGCAGGTTCGAACTCCAGGGTAATATCCGGCGCCGCGCTGAACCCGGCGCTCTTCTTGTCGGCTTCGACCTTGATTTCACGGAACGCCGTCGGCGGCAATTCGAGCGCCGCGCTATCCTGCACTTTGCCGGCCGTCTGCAAATGATAAATGACGCCGGCAGTGAGCGAAGTCCATGGCTGGCCGGGGTCGTTACGGCCCAGCACCCGCACCGGGATCAGGAAATTGTTCCCCGCTGCCTTGATCTTCAGCGCCGCCAGCGGCGTTGCAAAGGGCAGGGCAAAACGCAGCTCATACGGATTGAGCAGCTGCGGCGCCGCCAGGGCAGCGCTGACCCTGGGCGCGCTGCCGACGCCGCGCGCGGTAGTCAGGGTGGCGCTGCGCATGGTCACCGGCGCCACATGTCCGCCGGCGTCGGTCCAGCTTACGCGGAGATACTGGTCCTTGAGACTGGCGCCCGGCAACTCCACATGGTCGGCGCCCAGATGGTCGGCGCCGGCATCGGCACGATACAAAACGGTTTCCGCCAGCGGCCGCCAGCCTTTCAAATCGGCGCTGGCCTGCACAATAAAGGTAATCGGCTGGGCATCCGGCAAGTCGACATCCAGCACCATATCCACCACCGGATCGGCGATGGCGCGGGTATCCAGCAAGGCGCCCAGCACTTTTCCGGACTGCTGGCCGGCAGCGGCGCCGCCGCTATCGATTTGCACCACGCGCTTGCCTTGCTGCTCCTCGATGCGCAATGAGGAAGCGGAGAGATCCTTGGCATCCGGCGCGCCCATGACCGGCAATGACGGCAGTACCAGCTTACGATTTTCAGTTTGCCGCAGGCTGGCGCTATCCGACCAGGCCATAGAGAGCGGCTGGCCTTGGCCATTGAAGATGCGCAAGTCGCTCATGCCGCCGCTTTGCAGATTCGCCAGTACCTGCGCCGGCAGCAGCAGGCGCTGTAACGAGGCATCGCCGTTGAAGTGCACCGGCAGGCGTAGCGTATAGGATTGCATTACGTTCGGATCGCTTGCCGGCCATGCCGCCAGCGGCGTCGCCAGAACGCAGGCGACGGCCAGCCGGCGCAAACCTGGAAAATGTCTCATGCTTGCTTGTTCTCCACAGGGTTAAGATCCGGGACCGCGGCTTTTGGCGGCAGCGGAGCGAAATAACCGACCACCAGCATCAGGACGCCGACGGCGATAAAGGTAATGATGCGTTCGGCGCCGCCGGCATTCGACAAATCGACCAGCAGCAGTTTGACCACTACCAGCCCCAGCAGGCCGGCGCCGGTCAGCCACAAGGCGCGCTGTACACGCCGGTGCGCCAGCAGCATCAGGCCGAGCGCCAGCAAAGTCCAAAGGATGGCAAAACCGGTCTGCACCACGAAACTGTCGAACAAGGCCGGGCCATCCCAGCGGACGCCGAAAAAATGGTGGGCGATGCGCAGCCAGACCGTGTTGAGCGCGATAAAGGCCAGCGCCGCCAGCGCCAGCAGCGTCTCTCTGCGCGCCACCCAGGCTGCGGCGGCCGGCAGGGGCTGCGCCGCACTCACCGCGCGGCGCCACAAGAGCAAGGCGCCCAGGGCCAGCGCCAGCGCAAGGTCGGTAGGATTGAGCAAGGGAATATACGGCAGCGGCTCGGTATGCCCGGATGACAGCAAGGCCATCAGCAAGGCCCCGGCAAACACCAGCAGCACCAGCGGCATGGCTGCATGCCAGTAATAAGCCACCGCATGCGGATTGCGCGGCCAGCCGGATTCCGCCAGCGGCGCCGGCCGGTTGGCCTTGCCCGCCCACAGCGACAGCAGCAGCAAGATGGCGATGGCGCTGACCAGTAGCACGACGCTGGCCCACGAGGTTTGCCAGAGATGAGCGCGGGCGATCCAGAACCACAGGCAATCCGCCAGCAGCAGCGTCAGCAGCCAGACGCCGCCGACGTGCGTGGCGCGATTGAAGCGCAGCAGCCCGCTGCCGGCGCCGGCATCGCTATCGTTCTTGTACAGCAGCCAGAAGTGCAAAACCAGCGCCGCCAGCCAGATGGCCCAGGCCGGCGTAGCGAGGACGCGGAAATCGGATAATTCCTGGGCGACGAACACAAGCACCAGCGGCAACAGGGTAAGGCGGCTCGGCCAGGTAGCGACCGCCCAGCCGCTCTTGCGCCCCAGCAGCGACCACAGCCAGGCGCTCGCCACCAGCGCCAGCATGGTCAGCAACTGTTGCGTGCCGGCGCTGAACAAGGGCAGCGCTGCCATGCCGGCTTCGCTGCCGGGCAGGCTGCGCCATGCTTCCAGAATCCAGGCCAGGCACCAGAACACGAAGCCATACAGATAGACCGGCTGAGCCAGCAATGCCTCTGCTTTCACATACGACCTGGCCCAGGCCGAATCGCTGTGCGGAAGCGCAGCGCGCAACCACCAGGCGATAGCCAGCGCCGGCAGTGCGATGAACATGGCGCCGATGAACATCGGGTTGGCCAGCGGCCAGGCTGCCACATTGTCATCGAGCGCCATCAGGAAGGCGCCGCCGGCCACCACCTGCAACAGCAGGCCAAAGGCGCGCGGCATCCAGCGCGCCTGGCGCATGCCGACCCAGAATGCAGCGGCGCCTTCCAGCGCCCATACTGCCGAAGTCCAGCGCACATCCAGCGCCAACGGCACCGCCAGCGTCACAAAACCGACGCCGATGGCCAGCATGGATTCAATCATCAGACGGTAGTTCTGCTGCCCACGCCGCATCAGCACGGCGGCCAGCAGCAGATACAAGGCGGCGAAGCCAAGCGCCGAGAACGCGCTGCCCAGCTTGAACTGGCTGGCCAGGCCGACTTGCAGGCCAAAGCCGATCAGCGCGGTGCCGAACATCAAGGTGCTGTCCACCGCATTCCCGAGCCTGGTGGGGGTATTGCGGGCATACAGGATCGCCGCTGTCACGTAGATCAGCACGAACAGAATCAGGAACAGTTGCGAGCTCAAGTACAGCGCTGGATCGTACTTCAGCACGCCCCAGGTAGTGGCGACGCCGAAAGTGGCGACGAATCCCACCATATTCAAAACCCGCCACGAGCGCTTATAAGCAATGAACAAGATCGCCAGGTTCAACACCGTGTAATAGCTGAACAAGCCGACGCTGCTGCCGCCTCCCGTCGACAACAGCAGCGGCACCGCAAAGCCGCCAGCAAACGCCGCCACCGCCAGTCCGCGCGCATCCTGCAACAGCGCCAACGCACAGCTAAGCGCGCACACCACGATCATCAGGCCGAAAGCCGGCAAAGGCGGCAGCAGGCTGAACAGACGGAAAGCGGCAAACACCGTCAGATAGATCACCGCCACGCCGCCGCCCTGCAGCGCCAGCGCAAACGCCGGCTTGACCCGGCGCTTGCCAAAACCCAGCGCCAGCAACGCAATCCCGGCCACGGCAACCGCCGCCAGCCGCAATTCCACCGGAAACAAGCCGGCAGAGGCGGCGTAACTGGCCAGGAAGGACAGGCCGATGAACAGAATCACCAAGCCGACACGGACGATGGTATTGCCGCCGAGGAGCCAGTTCTTGGCAGCGGCGACAGCCAGATCCAGCGGGTTGGGTTGCACCGGGACAGGAGACGGTTTGTGCGCTGCGGGCGCCGGTGGCGGTGCCTGTATCCTCGGCGAGGTATCCGGCGGGGGTGTGCCGGCCGACATGGCTGGCATCGCTGGAGGCGCTGCCGGATAGGCGGGAGCACTAACCGCGGCCGCCTGGTCCACGGCAGGCTTGGCGCCCGGATTCAAATTGGACGCCGGCGCACTGCCATTCAGGTTTGGCTGACTCTTCAGCCATTCTTGCATCTGCTTGCGCAGCTTTTCATTGCCGGCAGCGATTTCTCCCCGGACCGCATAACGCAAGCCCAGGCCGGCCACGAGGCCGAGCACCCCGCCGGCAAATACGCCGACATCGCCATACCCGGAGTTAGGCCACAACCAGCCCAGCACCCCACCACAAAGAATTCCCCATAGGATCATATAGTCAGCTCGCTGGTTGTAATTGGCCCTGGTATTGTCTGCCAAGTAACTTACCTATGCAATGGCCGTAGACTGTGTACTCCAGACGCGCGATTTCACGATTTGCCCGGCACAGTCATTTGTCCTGGTCTGCGCATTAGGCTAAGCTGAACGATTTTATCCGCGCCATGTCCGCCACCTACGATTACGACACCGAACACCCCATAGATCCCGATGTGCGCATCCAGATCAACGCCACGCTCGCTCAAGTTGAAACGGAGCACGCGGTGAAAATCCTGTTCGCCTGCGAATCGGGCAGCCGCGGCTGGGGTTTTGCCTCGCCCGACAGCGACTACGACGTACGCTTCATCTATATCCACCAGCCGGACTGGTACCTGACCGTGTTTCCAGGCCGGGACGTGATCGAACTGCCGATCAGCGAAGTCTACGACGTCAGCGGCTGGGACCTGCGCAAAACGCTCGGGCTGCTGCGCAACGGCAACGCCACGCTGGTGGAATGGTTGTCTTCGCCAGTCGTCTACCACGCCGATCCTGCATTCCTGAGCACGATCCGGGCGGTAGCCGAGCAGGTCAGCCGGCCGGACCGCTCTTTCCATCACTACCTGCACATGGCCAAGAAAAACTACCGCGAATATCTGCAGGGGGAGATGGTGCGGCTGAAGAAATATTTATACGTGCTGCGACCTTTGCTCGCCTGCATCTGGATAGAACAGCGCCGCGGCGCGGTGCCGATGCGTTTCCAGGACCTGGTCGACGCTATCATCAGCGACGCCGCGCTCAAGAATGCCATTGCAGAACTGCTGGTCATCAAGCGGCGGGCGAAAGAATCCGAACATGCGCCAGCCATGCCGCTGATCAACCAGTTCATTGAACATGCGCTGCAGCGTTTCAGCCACGATTCCCCGCCGCTGCAGCCGGAACAGCAGGATTTCTCGGTGCTGGACCGCCTGTTGCGCGATACGGTGCTGGCCCCGCGATAGCACCGGCGCGGCGAATGCCTATCTGCCAGCCACCGCCTCCCAGCCCAGTCCGAACTTGGCCAGGTATTTTTTGAGCCGGTCCGCATCGTTCGGCTTTTCTTTCGCGCTGCGCGATGCGGCAAACAGCTTGCGGCCGGCATCCGACATCGATTTCGAGCGGCGGCAGATATCGATCACCGCTTGCAGCTGCATGACGTCGAACAAATCCATCTGTTCTATCTGAGCGCGTTCCAGCACTTCGCCGAGATCGACAGCGCCGGCCGCTGCCGGCTGCTCGGCGTAGGGACGCCATAGCCGCTGCAAGCGTCGGATCTCATCCGCTGCGATGGCGTCGGTAATGCGGCCGGCGTCGGCCAGGGTCGCCATGCGCGTCACCGATGCCGACAGATCCCGGAAATTCCCCATCCACAAGGCATCCGGCGACATGGCGAAGCGCATGTAAACATCGCGCGCCTCCTTGTTGAGCCTGACCATCTGGCCATTCTCGGCGCTGAACTGCGCCAGCAGGTAGTCGATGTTCGGCTCTACGTCTTCGGAGCGGTCCACCAGTCCCGGCAATTCATAAGTCCACAAATTGATGCGCGCATACAGGTCCTCGCGGAAGCGGCCAGCCACCACCTCGCGCGACAGATCGCGGTTGGTGCCGGCGATCAGCTGGAAATCGCTTTTCACCTCGTTATCGCCGCCGACCGGCAGGAAGCGTTTTTCCTCGATCGCCTTCAGCAGCATGGCCTGCTCGTCGAGACCGAGTTCACCGATTTCATCCAGGAACAGCAAACCCTTGTGCGCGCTGCGCAGCAAACCGGGACGGTCCGCCGCGGCGCCGGTGAAGGCACCCTTGATGTGGCCGAACAGGGTCGAGCCGGCGCCATCGCCATGCAGCGTCGCGCAATTCAGTTCGACGAATTTGCCGTCCAACTGGTGGCGCGCCTTCTTCAGCTCGAACACGCGCCGTGCCAGAAACGATTTGCCGGCGCCGGTCGGCCCCATCAGCAGCATGGGCGCCTTCGATTTGATGGCAACCCGCTCGATTTCATCGATCATCGTATTGAAGCGCGCATTGCGGGTGGCGATGCCCGACTTCAGAAAGGCCACGCCTTCTTCCTGCTCGCGCGAGAAGCGCTGCGCGATCTGGTCGTAGCGGGAAAGGTCGAGATCGATCAGCGTATAGCTGCCGGGATCGCCGACGGTCTGCCTGCGCGACGGCGACGACTGCAGCAGGCGCCCCGGGAAGTAGTGCGCTTCGGTCATCAGGAACATGCAGATCTGCACTACGTGCGAGCCGGTGGTGATGTGTATCCAGTATTCCTCGTTGTCGATATCGAAGGGATAGCTCTTGGCGAAGTCGAACACGCTGCCGTAGACATCTTCAAAATCCCAGGGATCGACGATCGGCAGCTGGCGCGGGATCACCTCGGTTTCCGGCGAGACCGACGCAATATCGCGCTGCACCTGATGCACCAGGCTTTCATACTTGCCGCTGTACAGCAGCTCGAAGCGCTCCACCACCATCTCTTCATGCTGGGTCAGCGCCACCGTCGGCCGCCATTTTTCCCAGCGGCCGCTACCTGAGCCCTTATCGAGCTGGGTGCCGACGAAGCCGATGACGACGATGCGCTTCTTTTTCATATATTGGATAAATTCTTATCTAAAAAGATAATTTATCACAAAAGCCAATTCTCACGCAAACTCTTCCCGTCTCCGCCAGATCGTTAAAAATCTCTTTTAAATCAATTGACTAACATTAAATCCAGGCCTCGTAGATGCGACTGGCACAGTCGTTGCAATAAAGGAGATATGGAAGCGGCAGATAAATAGAAATTGCCGCAGCAACAGACGACGCGAACAAGCCCTGAGCTGCTCAACGCAATCAACAAAAGAGGAAATGAAAATGGCGAATACCCAATTGTTCCAAAGCCCGAAAGGCAAATTCCTGCCGCAAGCGAATGCAGTCAATGCCGCCGGCGCCGCGGCCTATGCAATGTCGCCGCGCCATCAACTGGCCCAGTACGCCGCTACCGGCTGCCTGAATGCGACCTTTTACACCAGCGCCGAGACACAGCTGGAAACGGTCTTGGACCTGTGCCAGGACATCGATGCATGCTTCATTGCGCAGACCGCCGTGTATTGCCGCGAACGCGGCTACATGAAGGACATGCCGGCGCTGTTGACGGCCATCCTGGCCGCCAAAGGAGCGCCCGAGCTGGCGCGCACTTTCAAGCGCGTGATCGATAACGGCAAGATGCTGCGGAATTTTGTGCAGATCCTGCGTTCCGGCGCTGTCGGCCGCAAATCGCTGGGCACTCGCCCGAAGAAACTGGTGCAAGCGTGGCTGAATCAAGCCTCGGAACAAGAATTGCTGGCGGCTGCGGTTGGCAATGCGCCATCGCTGGCCGACGTGGTGAAGATGGTACATCCCAAGCCGGTGGAAGCCTGGCGCGAAGCTTTTTTCGCATGGCTGATCGGCAAGGCCTATGACGCTGAGGCGCTGCCGCCTTTATTGAAAGCATTCGAAGCCTACAAGGCCGACCGCACGCAAGCTTTGCCGAATGTTCCGTTCCAGATGCTGACAGCGCTGGAACTGACAGATGTTGCATGGGCACAGATTGCGCGCCAGGCCGGATGGCAGATGCTGCGCATGAACCTGAATACGTTTGCGCGCCACGGCGTGTATGCGCTGCCGGGCATGACAGCAATCGTGGCGGAAAAGCTGCGCGACGCCAAGGCAATAGCCAAGGCCCGGGTGTTTCCGTATCAGTTGATGGCCGCCCGCGGAGCGGTGAATGAAGAGGTTCCAGTGGAAATTATTGAAGCATTACAGGACGCGATGGAAATTGCGCTGAACAACGTCCCGGAAATTGCTGGAAAAGTGGTGGTTTGTCCTGACGTATCGGGTTCCATGCAGTCGCCCGCGACCGGTTACCGCGGTTCTGCTACATCGGCGATCCGTTGCATCGATATTGCGGCCTTGATGGCTGCCGCAATGTTGCGCAAGAATCCGGACAGCGTCGTGCTGCCGTTTGAAGTTGATGTAGTCGCCTGCAAACTGAATCCGCGCGATTCGGTGATGACAAATGCCAGCAAGCTGGCGGCCATCCGCGGCGGCGGCACCAATTGCAGCGCACCGCTGGCACGGCTGAACAAGGACAAGACGAAGGCCGATCTGGTGATTTTCGTGTCGGACAACGAATCCTGGGTCGATGCGGCGCGGCGCGGTGCAACGGCAACGATGCGCGAATGGGAAACATTCAAGCAGCGCAACCCGAACGCCAGACTGGTGTGCATCGATGTCACGCCATACGGCACGACGCAGGCGGCTGAACGGGAAGACATCTTGAACATCGGCGGCTTTTCTGACGATGTATTCCAGATTGTCGCCGACTTTGCCGCCGGCCAGCTAAGCGCAGCGCAGTGGGTGGGTGAAATTCAATCCATCGCCATTTGATAGTTTGGTACGCTCTCTCTTGATACAGAGAGCGCTGATAAAGGAGCTAGCCGTGAGCTGGATCATCAGGATCAGCAGTACAGGTTTTGAGCGCAATATGAATGCCGGTGTGATTACATCCGATAAATGTCTCGTCACATCGACCTCTTGTCATACTATCGCTCAATGGTGCGTGTCCCCGAATGCAGGCAAGACTACATTCAGAATAGCCGGTGCGAATCCGGCCTGCCAGGCTGAACAGCTTTGGCAGAATGTCTTGTCAACTCTTGTCGGGATTTAAAGACGCGCAGTAGCAGGTTTTAGGCGAATGCTGGTGGAACTACATCATTCAAGCTGGGGAGATACGGGTTCAAATCCCGTCGGCGGCAAAGCAGCGCCGCCGTAGCTCAACTGGAAGAGCGCCGTGCGGGCAACCGCACACCGTTTCACCACCCCTTGTCGCCGACTTTTTTTGATGAATGCCGATGGAATTACATGGATAGAGCAGCGAAGCTTGCTTCGAAGGTCCCCGGTTCAAGCCCCGGGTCGGCGCCAGCCGATAGCTCAGTAAAACATTTCATCATCACTTGTCATCCCCTTGTTTTTAAAAGAAGAAGATCATGAAACACGAAGAATACGATGTAATGAATGTCGAAGGCGGAAGCCACGTCAAGATGTGGACCCGCGGCGTACCGGTGGAAGACGGAGCCCGCAAGCAGTTGAGCAACACCGCGAAGCTGCCGTTTATCTATAAGCACCTGGCCGTGATGCCTGACGTCCACGTCGGCAAGGGTTCCACCATCGGCAGCGTGATTCCCACGCTGGGTGCGGTTATCCCGGCGGCGGTGGGGGTGGATATCGGTTGCGGCATGATGGCGGCCAAGACCACCTTGAATGCGCGCGACCTGCCCGACAATCTCCACCCGTTGCGCAGCGCCATCGAAAAAGCCATTCCGCACGGAATGTCGCCGAAGACGCGCGGTTTCAAGGGACGCGACAAAGGTTCATGGGAAACCCCGCCGACGCCGGTGGACGCCGCCTGGGCGCAGCTGAAGGGTGAATTCGACCTGGTTTGCCTGAAGACGCCAAAGTTGAAGAATACGAATAACTATCGGCACCTGGGAACGTTGGGATCCGGCAACCACTTCGTTGAAGTCTGCCTTGATGAAAGCAACGCCGTCTGGTTCATGCTGCACTCCGGTTCGCGTGGCGTGGGTAACGCCATCGGTTCGCATTTCATCGAACTGGCCAAGCAGGATATGCGTACCCATTTCATCAACCTGCCGGACCAGGACCTGGCGTATTTGCCGGAAGGTACGCAGCACTATGACGACTATATCCAAGCAGTGAGCTGGGCGCAGAAATTCGCGCGCATGAACCGGGAAGTGATGATGCAAAACCTGATTGCAGCAGTACGCACAGTCATCAGCAAGCCTTTCGAGACGCACGTGGAAGCGGTGAATTGCCACCACAACTATGTGCAGAAGGAAAATCACTTCGGCAAGGATGTGCTGATAACCCGTAAAGGTGCGGTATCGGCGCGCGCAGGCGAGTTGGGAATCATTCCGGGTTCGATGGGGGCAAAAAGCTTCATCGTCCGCGGTAAAGGCGATGCCGACAGTTTCCATAGCTGCAGCCACGGCGCCGGCCGCACCATGAGCCGTACCGAGGCCAAGAAGCGTTTCACGCTGGACGACCAGATCAAGGCGACGCAAGGCGTGGAATGCCGTAAGGATGCCGATGTCATCGACGAAATCCCGATGGCTTACAAGGATATCGATGCGGTGATGGAAGCGCAGCGCGCCCTGGTGGAAGTGGTGCATACCCTGAAGCAGGTGGTATGCGTGAAAGGCTAAGCGCCGGCTTTCCCTGAAACAGGCCATGGTCCCGAACGGGGCCATGACCGCAATGACGATAACAATAAAGAATAGAAGAACATGATTGAACTAGATGGAGCAACAGGGGAAGGCGGCGGCCAGGTATTGCGGACCGCGCTGACCTTGTCGATGATTACCGGACAGCCGTTCCGGATTGTGAATATCCGGGCCAACCGGCCCAAGCCTGGCTTGATGCGGCAGCATCTGGTGGCGGTACAAGCCGCCGCCGAGATCAGCAATGCCGATATCGGTTCGGCGGCGGTAGGCGCGCAGACGCTGCAATTCATCCCGGGCAAGATCAAGGGCGGCGCCTACCAGTTTGCCATCGGCACCGCAGGCAGCTGCACCCTGGTGCTGCAAACCTTGCTGCCGGCCTTGCTGTATGCGGATGCGCCATCGGTGGTGAAGATCAGCGGCGGCACCCATAACTCGATGGCGCCGCCAGCCCATTTCCTGCAGCGCGCATACGGCCGCGTGCTGGCGGCCATGGGCGCGAATCTGGAAATCGAACTGAAACGCTTTGGCTTTTATCCCGCCGGCGGCGGCGAGATCGAGGCGAAAGTGTCGCCATGCCGGCAGTTGCAGCCGCTGGAACTGATGAGCCGCGGCGAACGCGTCGCCGGTTATGCCGAAAGTTTCATCGCCGGCGTGCCGGCCGACGTCGCCAAGCGCGAGCTGGCTTGCGTCAAGACCGCGATGGGCTGGGACGATGCGCAACTGGCGATCCGCGGCTTGCCGCATGACCAGGGGCCGGGCAACGCCTTGCTGGTGACGCTGGAATCGCAGCATGTGACAGAAGTGTTTTGTGCGTTCGGCGAGAAAATGGTGCGCTCCGAAGCGGTTGCAAAAAAGGCAATTTCGCAGGTGCGGCAGTATATTGCCTCCGGCGCCGCGGTCGGCGAGCACCTGGCCGACCAGATCATGCTGCCGCTGGCGCTGGCGGGCAGCGGCCGGTTTACGGTCGATTGCGTGTCGCAGCATGCGCTCACCAATGCCGAAGTCATCGAACAATTCTTGCCGGTAAGGATCACGTTTGAAGAACAAGGGCTGTCCAGCGTCTGCGAAATTGCAACCAAATGAAACAGGAATAAAGCGGCGCAGGGACAAATCCCTGCGCCGGTTGCAGCAATACTTACCAGCCGCCTCTTTCCAAACAGGCCGGCGCACCCAATATAGATCTCAATGGTGGCTTTAGCTTAACTGGCAAAGCACGCGGCTGTGACCCGCGACGATATCGGATCATTCCCGATAGGCCACCCCACCAGTACCGTCCGTCTTCACGCTAAAAAGCAACAAACGAAGGACGAAATACAAAAATGCTGGTTATAATCAACCGCAAAGGTGATGCAAATGACGTCCCACATCCTGACCCTCGATATCGCGGGTAATCCGTTTGACTGGATTTCGCCGCAAGACGCTGTGCTCTATTACGCGAGCGGGAAGGTGGCTTGGGAAATCGGCGACGGCGACATCGTTTTCCGCGGTGGTTATTCCCGCGCCGGCATCCAGTCCCGCATCGCCGTCAAACCCATCATCGCCATCGCCGGCAGCGCCATCATGGCGCGCATGCTGCACATGGAACTGCCGCTAGGCCATCACAACGATCTGCTGTTCCGCCGCGACCGCTACACCTGCGCCTATTGCGGCGGCCGTTTCCCGCACAATGAACTGTCGCGCGACCACGTGCTGGCGCGCTCGCGCGGCGGCAAGGATACCTGGACCAATTGCGTCACCGCATGCAAGGACTGCAATCAGGAAAAGGGCAGCAAGGTGCTGGAGAGTTTCCGGCCGCTGCTGTATGTGCCGTACGTGCCATGCCGCGCCGAACATTATCTGCTGAGCGGCCGCAATGTCCTGGCCGACCAGCACGACTACCTGGCGGCGCGCTTGCCCAAGCACAGCCGCATGCGCGAACTCAACTAGTCCTGCTGGACATTCGAGCGCTGAGTTCGCCCCTTTGTTTCGTGCCAAAAACAACAGAATCGCACCGCGCGGCGGCGAATTGTTTGACACTGCGATTTCATCGGGTGCAGAATCGCAACTCAGTATTTTCGACTAACGCATTTTTACAGGAAAGGAACGGCCATGCCACGGACGGCTATCAACAATTCAAACGATAAATAGCCCCGTGCATGACTGCTCGGGGTCTGCGGCGATTTTGCCGCCCCGAGCCGGTCGTTCCAACCAGAACCCCGGTGAGGAAACTCGCCGGGGTTTTTGTTTTTTTGCGGGCACGGCATAGCCGGCCCGCGGCAAAGACGCCGGCATGACAGAGAACAACGTTATGCCAATCAAACAGAGCTTGCACAAGGGCCTGGTGCCCGTGCACATATTTACCGACGATATCGACCACAGCGCGCTTCAGCAATTGCTGAACATCGCCAGCCTCCCTATCGTCTATCCGCACGTAGCGGCCATGCCGGACGTCCACGCCGGCATAGGCGCCACCGTCGGCAGCGTGATTCCGACGCGCACCGCTATCATCCCGGCCGCGGTCGGGGTCGATATCGGCTGCGGCATGAACGCGGTACGCACCACGCTGACCGCCAGCCAGCTGCCCGACAACCTGGCGCGCCTGCGCAGCGCCATTGAAGCAGCGATTCCGGTCGGCTTCGAGCAGCATGAATGGGACAAGGTGCGCGGCTCGGCCCATGCGCGCGTCGGCCGTCCGCTGAACGACCGCCTGGACCGCATCGTCGCCAGGCACAAGGGCATCATGAAGATGCAGCACAAGTTCGCCCAGACCTGGATCTGCCAGATCGGCACGCTGGGCGGCGGCAACCACTTCATCGAAATCTGCCTGGATGAAGAACAACGGGTCTGGATCATGCTGCACTCCGGCTCACGCGGCATCGGCAACGTGATCGGCCGCTATTTCATCTCGGCTGCCAAAAAGGATATGGCGCGCAACCACATCAACCTGCCGAACAAGGACCTGTCCTACTTCAGCGAAGGATCGCCGCTGTTCGACGATTATGTCGATGCCGTCGACTGGGCGCAGGATTACGCCATGATCAACCGCCGCGAGATGATGCGGCGTGCGGTCGATGTGCTGAGCCAGCAGCTGCCGCCATTCAAGCTGGATGGCGAAGCGATCAACTGCCATCACAACTATGTGGCGCAGGAAATGCACGGCAATGAAAAGCTGTACATCACCCGCAAGGGTGCGATCTCGGCGCGCGAAGGCGAACTGGGCATCATTCCCGGCAGCATGGGCGCCAAGAGTTACATCGTGCGCGGCAAGGGCAATCCGGAATCGTTCTGCTCCTGCTCCCACGGCGCCGGACGGCGCATGAGCCGTAGCGAAGCCAAGCGCCGCTTCAACCGCTTCGACCTGGCCGAGCAGACCCAGGGCATCGAATGCCGCAAGGACGGCGGCGTGGTCGATGAGATTCCGGCGGCCTACAAGGATATCGACCAGGTGATGGCGCATCAGACCGACCTGGTCGAGGTGGTGCATACGCTGCGCCAGGTCATTTGCGTGAAAGGATGATCATGAAAGTAACGATTAAATTGCCGAAGCCGCGCAATCCGCTGGCGGCGCCGGCCAGGGCCAGAAAGGCTGGCGCGCATGCCTCGTACAATCCGGCGCGCAGGGTGCGGCGGATTGAAAAACAAAAGCTGAACCAGGCGCTGTCAGGCCGCAAGACCGAAGGAGACTACGATGCGTGAAGATATGTTCAAAGTGATCGTCGAACGGCCGCGCTGCACACACAGCAATATCTACAAGGGCGATGGCCGCAAGTTTCGCAACAGTGAAGATAGGCCTGCCAGGATCGGCATGAAGGACGGCTATGGTCACCGTAAATACCTGAATGAAAACCTGGCGCCGCTGAAACGCTTCCTGGAACAGCAGGTCAATCGCCCCTGGGACAAGGTGTATAGCGAAATCCGCGCCGCCATCGATGCCCGCAACACGGTCAAGCAGCATATCCTGCAGCACCTGGATAATTTTGTCGCGATTGAAACGCGCTGGGAAGGGGACCGGAAGGAGGGACGCGTCCTGGCGCGCTACACCAACTGGTCAGGCCGCTACGTCGAACTGGCCGAATCGCAAGCGGAAATGTTTGTGCATCCGCTGACCGGCATCCTGCTGCACAATCGCTTGCGCGCCCGCTTCAAAGCTGAAAGAAACGGCAAGCGCCACACTTCTGAGCGGGATAAAGTCCGGCGGATTATTTCCGATCGCGTGCAGCTGCACCTGGTAAACGACGTCTGGTACGAAGTCACGCTGGACATTTTACCGGCGGCGCGCGTCGTCCTTCAGCATGTCAATGGCGCGGCCGAGAAAACCCGCGTATGCGACAAACGTTGGGATGTTATTCGCAAGGCGTGGGTAACGCTTGAAAACAAAGCGCGCGTGGCGCCGGCTGGGAGCAACCAGGATTACTACGGTCATGTAAGTTTGTATGCCCTGAAAAAGCGCCAGCTCAGTTCTCGCGAAATCCGGGAACATCAACTTAATGTTCCACAACAAAAACAAAAGGCCCGCAAGGGTCTTTTGTTTTTTCAACGCACCGTCATTTAGCCGCCGCCAATGATAGTGCCAGCACGCGCGCCACATGCAAGGCCTCCGTATCGGCACCATCCTGGATCTGATGCCGGCAGCTGGTGCCGTCAGCGACCACGATACTGCCTGCGCCAGCCTTGCGCACCGCCGGCAACAGCGTGAGCTCGGCCATCGCCATCGACGCCTCATAGTGCTCGGCCTCGTAGCCGAAGCTGCCGGCCATGCCGCAGCATGAAGACTCAACCGTGGACAGCTCTAGCTGCGGGATCCATGCCAGCACGGCTTGCACCGGACGCAAGGCATCGAAGGCCTTTTGGTGGCAATGGCCGTGCAGCAGAACCTTGTTGCCAGGCAGCGGCTTCAGATCCAGCTGCAGGCGGCCTGCATTTTTTTCTCGGACGAGAAATTCTTCAAACAGATAGGCCGACTGCGCCAGTTTTTTGGCCTCGTCGCCGTAGCCGTAATTGAAGAATTCGTCGCGCAAGGACAGCAAGCAGGACGGCTCCAGCCCGACGATGGCGATGCCGCGCTCGACATAGGGCAGCAAGGCGTCCAGCGTCCTGCGCGCCTCGGCCTTGGCTTGTTCGACCAGGCCGGCGGACAGATAGGTGCGGCCGCAGCACAGGGGCCGGGCGCCGGTGACCGTGTTGAAATGGACTTTGTAGCCGGCAGCCTCCAGCACCTGCTGGGCGGCGCGGGCATTTTCCGGTTCCATGTAGTTGTTGAAGGTATCGACAAACAGCAGCACTTCACGCTCGCTTGCAACGGCGGACTGGGCGTCGGCCAGGAAGGCGTTCTTGAATTGCGGGAAGGAGCGCTGCGGTGCAAGGCCGATGCGCTTCTTGACCCAGCTCGACAACAGCGGAATTTTGTCGGCCGCGGCGATCAGGCCGCCCATGCTGCTGGCGTAGGGCGCGTACTTCGGCATGAAACCGACCAGCCGCTCGCGCAGGCTAATGCCATGCTTGCCGACCCAGGCGGCGCGCGCTTCGATCTTGACCTTGGCCATGTCGACGCCGGTCGGGCAATCGCGCTTGCAACCCTTGCAGGAGACGCACAGGTCCAGCACTTCCCTGACTTCAGCGCTGGCCAGCCCCTCGCTGCCAAGCTGACCCGAGAGCGCCAGGCGCAGGGTGTTGGCGCGGCCGCGCGTGACGTGCTTTTCATCCTTGGTGATGCGGTAGCTGGGGCACATGGTGCCGGCGTCGAACTTGCGGCAATGGCCGTTGTTGTTGCACATTTCCACCAGCTTGGCGAGGCCGCCGCTACGGTCGCCGCCCGTGCCGGCCGCACTTTCCTCGCCGCTGAGCGGATCGCGTTTGACGTTCCAGGCCGACCAGTCCAGCAAGGGCTGGTGCGGCAGCTCGGCGTAGCCTGGCGCAAAGCGGAAGTTGGCGGCATCGTCCATCTTCGGTGGCCGCACGATCTTGTCCGGATTGAAGCGGTTGTCCGGATCGAACAGGGTCTTGATTTCGCTGAAGGCGGCGTTGATCTTCGGGCCATACTGCCAGGCCACCCATTCGCCGCGGCAGAGGCCGTCGCCGTGCTCGCCGGAGTAGGCGCCCTTGTACTTGCGCACCAGCGCCGAGGCGGCTTCGGCGATTTCCCGCATGTCCTTGGCGCCGCCGCGGCGCATGTCGAGGATCGGCCGCACGTGCAGGGTGCCGACGCTGGCGTGGGCGTACCAGGTGCCTTCGGTGCCGTATTTGTGGAAGACCTCGGTCAGCTGGCTGGTGTATTCCGCCAGATGTTCGAGCGGCACCGCGCAATCTTCGATGAATGAAACCGGCTTGCCGTCGCCCTTCATGCTCATCATGATGTTGAGGCCGGCCTTGCGCACGTCCCACAGGGCCTTCTGTTCAGCGGCGCCGGACATTTGCACTACCGCGCCGGGCAGTTGCAGGTCGGCCATCAGTTCATCCAGGCTGGCCAGCTTCTGCAGCAGCGCATCAAGCTGCTCGCCGGCAAACTCGACCAGCAGGATCGCCTGCGGCTGGCCTCTCAGGGCTTTTTCGATGACCGGCTTGAAGGCCGGATTGCTCATCGACAGGTCGATCATGGTGCGGTCCACCAGTTCGACCGCGGTCGGCCCGAGCTTGACGATATGCTGGGTCAGATCCATCGCCTGGTAGAAGGTCGGGAAATTCACCACGCCCAGCACCTTGTGCGCCGGCAGCGGCGCCAGCGCCAGGGTGATCTGGCGGCTGTAGGCCAGCGTGCCCTCCGAGCCGACCAGGATGTGCGCCAGGTTGGCCATGCCGTCATCGGTATAGGCGCGCGGATTCTGGCAATCGAAGAGATCGATGTTGTAGCCGCCGACACGGCGCAAGACCTTGGGGACGCGCTCGGCGATCTCGCCCCGTTCGCGTGCGGCGATGTGCTGCAATCCTGCGACGATATCGCCTATGCGGCCAGCGCTTGCCATCTGCTGCAGACGTCCAAAGCGTCCCTGCGTGCCATCCGCCAGCACAGCGTCGATGGCGGCGACGTTGTGCACCATGTTGCCGTATTCGATAGAACGCGAGCCGCAGGAATTGTTGCCGGCCATGCCGCCTATGGTGCACTGGGCGGCGGTCGAGACATCCACCGCAAACCACAGTCCATGTGGCTTGAGCCAGGCGTTGAGGTGATCCAGCACCATGCCCGGCTCGACCGTCACCGTGCGGGCGACCGCATCAAACTCGATCACCCGGTTCAGCCATTTGCTGTTGTCGATCACCAGCGCCGCGCCCACGGTCTGTCCGCACTGGCTGGTGCCGGCGCCGCGCGCCAGGATGGGTACGCGGTTGTCGCGCGCTATATCCAGCGCCAGCAATAGATCGGCCTGGTCGCGCGGCGCCACCACGCCGATCGGCATGATCTGGTAAATCGAGGCGTCGGTCGCATAGCGGCCGCGGTCGGCCTGGCTAAACAGGACATCGCCGCGCAATTCGCGGCGCAGCTGCGCCGCCAGCGAAGACGCGAGGGTTGCAGCGCGCGGCACTAGGTGTATGGGCTTGACCAGCATAGAGAAAATCCTGAAAAATTGTGGTAGCGGGCAAGGCCTCAGCGCAGTTCAAAATGGATCGGCGGCAAGCTGGCGATCTGGCCGATGACCAATCCGGCTTCCTCCGGAAAATGGATGCCGGTGTAAGAGCCGGTGGTAATCACCGTGCCGCACGGAATGGCGATGCCTTGCGCGCGGCAGTGCTGCACCAGCCAGCCTAGCAGCCGGCGCGGATCACCGGCCGGATTGCTGCCGCTGCCCTTGAAGATGTCGCGGCCGCCCAGCGTCAGGTGCGCCGCCGGACTGGCAAACGGAAAGCTGGCGTCGTAATCGATGAATTCACCGGTTATCAAGGCGCCATGGTTCTGCAGATCGGCCAGTTGCAGCAGCTTCGGCAGTTCCGGCCATCCCGCAATGCGGCTGGAGACAATCTCTATAGATGCCGCCATCGTGCCTATGCTATGCATGACCTGCACATCCGACAGCGGCGCCGCGCCGGGATCGATATCGCGCTTGAAACAAAACATGATTTCCAGCTCGATGCCGAGCACCGGATAGTCCGCGCGATCGATCGTGGAGGTGGTGGGAACAATGCCGCCGGCAGGCAGCGGCGCCCCTTGTATCGGCCCCGTCGGCGATTTCGCGCCGATTTTCCAGCCGCCGATACTGGCCTGCCGGTGATGCAGAAATTCCCGCTGCACCTGATAGGCTTGCTCGCTGCTAGCCGGTTCCAGTGCCGCCGGCAGGCATTCCAGCAGCGCACGTTCGCCATATGCCTTGCTCAGCATGGCTGCCAGCCCAGCTTGCGGCGTATCCAAAGAGATCATTGCAAATCCTTTTCTTGTTTCATTGTTCAAGCTGCGGACGAAGCAAGCTGCACCCGCTGCCGCCGCTCTAGACGCCGGCCTTGACGACGCTTGCCGAACCACCCGCGACCACCTGCTCGAACTTGCTGTCAGGCTGCATGCGGAACGCCAGGAAGACGCCGAATCCCATCAGGATCATGCTGCCGACAAAGGGTAGCTCCCAGTTGCCGAAGCGGTCGATCAGATAGCCGGACAGCACCGGCGAAATGATGGCGGCCAGCGCCGAACCTGTATTCATCATGCCGCTGGCGGTGCCTGAATATTGCGGAGCGATATCCATTGGAATCGCCCACATCGGCCCGATCGTCATTTCCGCGAAGAAGAAGCCGGCGCCAAGGCACAGGATGGAAACGTAGACGTTATGGGTGTACAGCAGCGGCAGCAGAGACAGCAGGGTCAGCAGCATGCAGACCGACACCATCTGGCTGCGCGCCCGCTTCAGGTTGCCGGTGCGCTTCAGGATCTTGTCGCTGACGATACCGCCCAAGGTATCGCCCACCACGCCGGCAAAGAATACGCTGGAGGCAAACAGCGCCGATTTCTTGATATCCAGGTCGTAGCTGTGCAGGAAGTACTGCGGAATCCAGCTCAGGAACAGCCACAGGGTCCAGCCGTAGCAGAAATAGACGATGGTGACCGGCAGCATGCGCTTGAACAAAGGACCCCATGGGATCTTCGGGTTGTTTTTCTTGGCCTGCGGCAGGATCGCCAGTTCTTCTGCGGTGATGCGCGGATGCTTTTCCGGATGTTCGGTAAACACGAAGGCCCACACCAGCACCCAGACCAGGCTGAATACGCCGAAGATATAGAAGGACTCGCGCCAGCCATGCACCGTCATGATGAACACCACCAGCGCCGGCGCCACGGCATTGCCGATGCGGGCGAAGGCGTGCGTGATGCCCTGGGCGAAGCCGCGGTTTTCCTTGGCCACCCAGCGCGACATGGCGGTAGTGGCGGCGGGGAAGGTGGCGCCCTCGCCCAGGCCTAGCAGCAGGCGCGCCATCAGCAGCGAAAACAGGCCGCCGGCAAAGCCGGTCAAGATGGTGGCGATGCCCCACAGGATGCCGCAGTAGATCAGGGTGCGCTTGGCGCCGAATTTGTCGCTGACCCAGCCGCCGATGATCTGGAACACCAGGTAGGGATAGGCGAATGCCGAAAACACCAGGCCGATTTCAGTCTTGGAAAGATCGAATTCCTTGGCGAAGCCGGCCGCGGCGGTGCTGACGTTGACGCGGTCGAGGTAGGTAATGAAATACATCAGGCATAACATGATCAGCACGACGGTGGTCGCGCGCAAACGCAGGTGCTTCATTGTTGTCTCCAATATTATGGTGGCCGGCAAACGCCGCAGGACATCTTTATCCTTGCTCCGCCCATCCTCTGCGGGACGGTGTCGGAGCGGTTTCCGCTGTTTTGCTTTCTATGCTGCTTTTAATATCGGCTTGCTCTTTTGCGCCGCCAGGTTGTCCATCGCTGCCACCACGCCGCTGCCAGCCAGCGGCACGCCCGCCAGCTTCAATCCCATCTCGCAGCCGGCCAGCGTCGCCATCAGGGTCAGATCGTTGGCTTCGCCCAGGTGGCCGATACGGAACATGCCGCCCTTCATTTTTCCCAGGCCGGTGCCGAGCGACATGTTGAAGTTTTCATAGATGGTCTTGCGGATCGCGTCGGCGTCGAAGCCGGGCGGCGTCATGACGCCGGTCAGCACCGGCGAGTACAGGGCTGGATCGGCGCACTGGATTTCCAGGCCCCAGGCGCGCACCGCATCGCGGCAGGCGGCGGCCAGGCGCTGGTGGCGCAGGAAGACATTGTCCAGGCCTTCGCCCAGGATCATTTCCAGCGCTTCCGACAAGCCATACAGCAGATTGGTGTTGGGCGTGTAGGGCCAGTAGCCGGTCTGGTTCATTTCGATGATGTCGGTCCAGTCCCAGAACGCCCGCGGCAGCGTCGCGCGCTTGCTGGCTTCGATGGCCTTCTGCGACACCGCGTTGAAGCTGATGCCGGGCGGCAGCATCAAGCCTTTTTGCGAACCGGAGACGGTGACGTCGACGCCCCATTCGTCATGCCGGTAATCGGCCGACGCCAGGCCGGAAATGGTATCGACGATCAGCAAGGCCGGATGGCCGGCGGCGTCGATCGCCCGTCGTACAGCTGCAATATCGGAGGTGACGCCGGTCGAAGTTTCGTTATGTACTACGCACACCGCCTTGATCTGGTGCTCGCGGTCCTGGCGCAGACGCGCTTCGATGCGGTCGGCCTGGACCCCATGGCGCCAGCCTTCGATGCCCGGCAAGCCGAGGAACTCCGGCTTCAGGCCCAGCGCTTGCGCCATCTTTTTCCAGAGCGTGGCGAAATGGCCGGTCTCGTACATCAGCACCGTATCGCCCGCGCTCAAGGTATTGGTCAGCGCCGCTTCCCATGCGCCGGTACCGGAGGCCGGATAGATCACCACCGGCTGCTCGGTCTTGAAAATCTTCTTGATGCCGGCCAGCACCTGCAAACCCAGCGCGCCGAATTCCGGGCCGCGATGATCGATGGTGGGATAACTCATGGCCCGCAAAATCCGGTCCGGCACCGGGCTGGGACCCGGGATCTGCAGGAAATGACGGCCGGCCGGATGGAAGTCTAGTGTCAACATTTACGTCTCCTTTTTGAACAAATTGTATTTTGCATTCAAAATACTTTAGCAGTCGAAATTCCAAACGTAAAGGACTTTTTGCGATTACCCGACTTCAGCGAACGGCTTTAAGGCGGTAAAAACCAAGGGAAAATGGCGTTATTTGTCAATTTATTGGCCTTTTTTGCATATTTACATTCAGATTCAAACGTATAGACAGGAGGACTCTTAGGCTCCATGTTTGATGTTAAAATAGAGAAAAATGCGTAAAAAAGGATTTTGAATGCAAAATGCGATAACTGGCGAAGAGACAAAAGCCGCGCCGCTGGTGCCGAAACTGGAACGTCAGCGTTTGCATGACACGGTGGTGGACCACTTGCGCAACCTGATCGTCGAAGCGGTGCTGACGCCGGGCACCAAGCTGAATGAACGGGAGTTGTGCGAAACCCTGGGCATTTCACGGACGCCGCTGCGCGAAGCCCTGAAAGTGCTGGCAGCCGAAGGCTTGATAGAGATATCGCCGAACCGCGGCGCTTCGGTATCGAAGATGTCGGAAACGGAAATCTGGGAAACCTTTGAACTGATGAGCGGCCTGGAAGCCATGTCGGGCGAGCTGGCCTGCGACCGCATCACGCCGGTCGAGCTGGCCGAGATCAAGGCCCTGCACTATGCGATGCTGGCCTGCAAGGCACAAAACGACTTGCCCGGCTACTACAGCCGCAACCAGGCGATCCACGACAAGATCAATGACGCTGCCCGCAACTCGGTGTTGCGCCAGACTTACCTGACCCTCAACCGGCGCCTGCAAGCCTTGCGCTTCAAGTCCAATTTCCAGCCGCACAAATGGGATAGCGCGGCACACGACCATGACGAAATGGTGAAAGCGCTGGAAGCGCGCGACGGCAAGCGCCTGGCGGCGGTGCTGCGCCAGCATTTGCTGGACAAGCGCGATGCCGTGCTGAGTGCCGCGGCCTTGCCAGCCGCTCGCAAACTGGAAACGCTGCCTTGAAATAGAATATGAAGCGACCGCCAAGCGGCCATACCGGATACGGGAACATGCTGAACAACTTGCGCGACTATCTTGCGGTCGCATTCAAATGGCAACGGGGAAGACAGGGCAGCGGCTACGACAAGATGCTGTTACTGACGGCGCGCTGGCCGCTGCCATTCGACAGCTATCTGATCCGCTACCCGGTCGGCGCCGAGATTCCGCCGCATACCGATGCGGTCGCGCACGGCAAACATTACCGCCTGAACCTGGTGCTCAAACGCTCCCCACGCGGCGGCGAGTTTGTCTGCAGCGCGCCCATCCTGTCGACTTCACGCATCAAGCTGTTCCGGCCCGATCAGTGCGAGCACAGCGTGACACGAGTGGAAGGCGGCAACCGCTATGTGCTGTCAATAGGCTGGATTAGCGGGAAGTAGAAGACGCGCCGATCAACGATCGGCGGCGCCGGAATTATTGGCCGTCTGCGTAATTCTGCGGGAAGAAATGACGCTCCACCAATTCGATCAGGATGTGCAAGACCTTGATGTGCAGCTCTTGCACGCGGTCCGCAAACTTGCCGCCCGGGGTGCAGATGTAGACGCTGCTGAGCGCTTCCAATGCTTCGCTCCGTTTGCCGGACAAGATGATCACGCTCATGCCCTGCGCCTGCGCCGCCTGCGCCGCGCGGATGATGTTCTTGCTGGTGCCGCTGGTGCTGAGCGCCAGCAGGCAATCGCCGGCACGGCCGTGACCTTCGATGTAGCGCGAGAATACCTGCTCGTAGCCATGGTCGTTGCCGACGCAGGTCAGGTGGCCGGCATCGCTGATGGCGGTGGCGCCCAAGGCGGCGCGGTCGAGCCGGTAGCGGCCGGTCAGTTCCTCGGCAAAATGCATGGCGTCGCACATCGAGCCGCCGTTGCCGCAAGAGTACACCCGGCCCTTGCGCTGGAACACATCGATCAAGAGCTGGCCCGCTTGTTCAATCGCGGCCAGCGCCGTCGGATTGGCGAGCAGGGCATTCAGTGATTGCTGTGCTTCGACCAGGCTTGCATAGATGTGATGCTTCACTTTGAAAACTCCGTTCGCGTATTGACGCTTGATGATTAGCGGTTAATGGTACGGGTAACGCCGGTATCGATCACGCCGTAGGGCGTGACGCTGCTGCCGCTGATGTTGCCATTGCTGCCGCTGTCGCTGTTCGGCGACACGTGGCCGCAGGCAACAAGGAGGAAGCTGGCAATGACGAAAAAGAATAGGCGCATCGTGGTCTCAAGAATTAATCGGGTACTTTAACAGACAGGCTGCCGGACGAAACGTTCCGGACCGGCCGGCACGCCTGCTTGCCTGAATCATACTATTGATATTTTCTTAAATCATGACAAATCCTGTTTATCCATCGCTCTCGCAAGGTGGCATCCGTGTCCATGCGGATAGACCTTAGTGCTGCCGGCCGCAATCAGCCATCAGCGTCATCAGCTCTTCGAATTCCGCCGGGCGTTCTGCCGCCAGCAAGGGAAACAAGTGGTTATGGTCGGTGTCCGCCACCACCCGCAGCCGGCGCGAACGCGCCTGGCGCGCGGACAGCACCAGCCGCTCCGGTATTTCCAAAGGGATGACGGCATCGCGCTCGGCGGCGATCACCAGCAGGTCGCCCTTGAACTGCTTGAGGATTTCCCAGGCATCGCTGCCGGCCCAGCTGCGGTGGCGACGGATGACCTCGGAAAACAACGGTCCGAACGGCAGGTCGTAGGCGGCAGGCGTATAGACTCCGGGCACGATCAAAATCAACCCGGCGACCTGTTGCGTTTGCGTCAGCCGGATGGCGTTGTAGGCGCCCATGCTGGCGCCGCATATCACCAGCGGGCCGGCCAATTTCCTGGCGGCGATCACTGCCTCGGCCTGGCGCGTGCGGCCGTGCAGTGAAGACGTTGACAGGACGCCGCCGGTGTCGCCATGGCCGATGCAATCGAAGGAAGTAGTGGCGATTCCGCGCTGCTGCAGTCCCGGCCGCAAGCCGGAACGGCTGGCGGTCGCGCGCGAACTGACGCCGGCGCCGTGCAGCAGCAGGATGTGCTGGGATGACGCGGCGGGCTGGAAATCGCCCTTCAGGATGGCATTTTCGTAAGAGACGTCAAAGGACTCGGTGGCTTGCATGATCGGGTAGGGAACGAGGATGGACAGGTCGCGCTGCGCTACCTTACCTCAACTCGGATCGTCTGCGTGATTTTTTGCTTGATCTCAAGTTAACTTGAGGTTTTACACTAATTACCGGTATCTGAAATCCTCTAGCCGCACGCCAGTGCGGCGCCACCTCAACCAGCCGGAGAGACAGCTATGGCTTCGCAGATTTACAGAGTAGACAAATTCATCGTCCCCGCAGCGGCACAGCAAGAGTTCCTGGCCCGCGTGCGCAGCATCCACGCGCTGCTGCGTTCGCTGCCCGGATGCGCGCAGGAACTGGTGCTGGAACAGACTTCCGGCCCCGGCTCCTACAACTACGTCACGGTGCTGGGTTGGACGGATCTGGCTTCGATCGAGGCGGCAAAAATCGAAGTACAAAAACTGCACGCCAAGACCGACTTCCATCCGCAGGAAATGTTCAACCGGCTTGGCATCCAGGCCGATCTTGGCAACTACCGGGCGATAGAACTGGCGGCCTGAATTCAGGCCGGCGCGCTGTTGTCCAGCACGGCGTTGTGGATGGCGGCCTCGCTTTCGCTCATCAGCTCGCCTTCCCACTTAGCCACCACCGCGGTAGCGATGGAATTGCCGACGGCATTGGTGGCCGAGCGCCCCATGTCGAGGAAGGTATCGACGCCCAGGATCAGCAGCAAGCCGGCTTCAGGAATGTTGAACTGGTTCAGGGTGGCGGCGATCACCACCAGCGAGGCGCGCGGCACGCCGGCCATGCCCTTGGAAGTCAGCATCAGGATCAGCAGCATGGTGATCTGGGTGCTGAGCGGCAGCTTGATGTCATAGGCCTGGGCGATGAATAGTACGGCGAAGGTGCAGTACATCATGGAACCGTCCAGGTTGAAGGAATAACCCATCGGCATGACGAAGCTGGAGATCTTGCGCTTGACACCGAAGCGGTCGAGGGCGTCGAGTATTTTCGGGTAGGCGGCTTCCGAGCTGGCGGTGGCGAACGACAGCAGGAAGGCTTCCTTGATCAGCAGCAGCAGCTTCAGCACGCGCCTGCCGAGGAAGGCGGCGCCGGCCAGCACCAGCAAGCCCCACAGCAGGAACAGGCTGATATAGAAATCGCCCATGAAGACCGCGAACTTGAGCAGGATCGAGAGGCCGTTGGTGGCGACCGTGGCCGCCATTGCCGCCATCACTGCCAGCGGCGCCATTTTCATCACATAGCCGGTGATTTTCAGCATCGCGTGCGACAGTTCGTCGATCGCGCTGATCAGGGTCTTGGCGCGTTCTCCCAGCGCAGCCAGGGCGATGCCGAAGAACATCGAAAACACCACGATCTGCAGGATTTCATTATTCGTCATGGCCTCGGCAAATGAACGCGGGATCATGTGGCCAACGAAATCCTTGAGCGTAAACTTGGCGGTCGCCAGATTGGCGCTGGCGCCTATGTCCGGCAGCGGCAAGCCGACATTGTGGCCCGGCTGCAGCAGGTTCGACATGATCAGCCCCAAGATCAGCGACAGCAGGGAAGCGGTGACGAACCAGCCCAGCGCCTTGCCGAACACGCGTCCGACCGAGGATGCATCGCCCATGTGGGCCACGCCCACCACCAGCGTCGAAAACACCAGCGGACCGATCAGCATCTTGATCAGGCGCAGGAATACATCCGAAATGATCTGGATATAGCCGGCGATTTCCGCCGCCGTCTTCTTGTCCGGGAAACTGCTGAACACCATGTAGCCGAGGATGATGCCGATCACCATGGCGATCAGGATCCATAGCGCCGGCGGCAATTTTGCTTTCTTCATCACAATTCTCCTGGAAACTATTCTTAGCTTTATCGGATAGCCATGCATGCGCGGCGAAGCAGCAAGCGCTGAGAGCGCATGCATAGCCGTGATCAATCAGGCAATTTGCGTGCCAGTGAATGGCGTCATTGCTGGTTTGCGAGGGAAAATCGGGAATATTGAACGCGGGCAATGGGGACGGCCAGCGTGGATTGCCGCCAGCCTTTGCCTTAGCCCCAATGTGGTGCGTCGGCGGTGCAGCCAGGTGGTCTGACCTAAGCAGCCGCGACCGGCGCCTGATTCGCATCCGCCGTGAGCTGGATGAAAAATGGCGGCGTGTAATGCGGAAGATGAAATTTTCCCGGGCGAGAAAATTTCATCTTTTTAAATCTTCAGCAATTTGTGCTGCGATTATGCAGTGGCTCAGGCAGGCTGATCAGGGACATCGCCCTCTTTGTTTTCTGCTTCCTTATTTTCCAGGTGTTCGGTAACCGCTTCCACACCTTTGTAGCCGGCGATAGCGGCAATGCCTTCCGTCAGGATGGATGCGTTCGGGTCCAATTTCTTGACACCCTCAACGGCCACCACAGCGCCAATGACTTCTTCCAGAATACCCATGACCAACTCCTAAAAAAATATCGAACAACGGAATTTTTAACTGCGTAATCAATTACGCAAAACAGGTTCGCTCCTTGCCGGAACGCACCATGGCGGCATGACTGCGTTTTTCCGCAATCATGCCGCCATGCTCATCATAGTCGTGGAGTACACGACATGCCGTACTTTATTTAGCGGCAGGGGCAGCTGTCTTGGCTTCTACCTTGGTGTCTGCCTTGGTGTCTGCTTTTGCCTCTGTCTTTGCTTCTGCCTTCGCTGCAGGCGCCTTGGCTTTTGCCTTGGCCGCTTTACGGGCTACCTTGGTTTTTTCAGCTTTTGCAGTCTTGACTTTGGCTGCTGCAGGAGCTGCCTTGGTTTCGGTCTTGGCATCCGCCTTGACGTCAGCCTTGACATCGGCCTTTACTGCCTGGGTAGTCGTTGCTGCGGCGGCAGGCGCTGCTGGAGCAGCAGGTGCAGCGGCTTGAGCGAAAACGGAAGTAGCGAACAGGCCAGCGATCAGAGTAGCGATTAATTTGTTCATTTGTGCACCTTAAAGTTATCTTGATTAACTCAGGTAATTCCCGAGGTCCTGAGCAATTAACGAGTGGTGCCGGCGGTATGTTGACGGCGATTACATACCGTTACAACTTCCAACATTTGCGGCGTATTGCGGAGCGCCATATCGACTCCGGCGCAAAAAATTTTCAGAATACTGCCTCGTAAATACGGGACGCTCCCGGTCGATTCAATTTTTCTTGGGGCGGAAGCAGTAGAACCTCGGACAGAACCTCGATCGGGAAACCAAGGTAACAATACAGGCTAGGGAGAGAGAAATTCCAGCTGTAGCGCAGGCCGCATTGCGGGAAAAATAATTCATCACGCCAAATGCCAGAAGGCCATGAATGCGGTGTATCCGCGTTCATGGCCTTCTGTTGTTCATGCGCGTGCCAGGCACGGCATGAGGGGTGCTGCGATTTACTTAGAAGCAGCGTCCTTGGCTTCGGCTGCTTTCGCCTTGGCTTTGGCAGCCTTGTGGTGAGCCTTGGCTTTCACGTGCTTGGCTGGAGCGGCGGCAGCTTCTACAGTAGTCCGGTCATTGCGTGCGTCCGGATGGCTAGCCAGGACACCGCTGGAGTCTTGAGCTTGGGCGAATGGGGCAAATGCGATGAGGAGTGCAGCAACACCTAGCAGCTTTTTCATTTTTCAATCCTTTAAATGGTTGAGGTTAACATCCGCGTTTGCTGCGGCATAAGCTTAAAAACGCGGCTGGCGGGATTTGGTTGACCGCTTTCTTGCTTATCTCCCCGATCCGCGCTTTCTTCGACTACTCCGGTCGATGTCCTTGCGCCTCCGGCCGGCTCCTGCGCTCTTCGAAATGCCGCGTGGCTGAACGCAAGTCCTTGATTTCGCAAAGCATCTATCTGCATTGCGATTTTTGCAAAAACAAGGTTTTGCCGCAAGCAATCGGCTTTTTCGAAGGCATCTCTGTGGATACGGAACAACAATAGTTGCCCCACGTTATCGCTATAAAGGCTTCTGATGTCATCAAATGTTAATTATTGTCACAACGACCAAAAGTTATCAGTCAATTATTGTTTCAGGGTACAGAACCCAATAGAGTCTGCTGAAAAATTCAGCATCTCCAAGGCGTTACCTGACTTATCAGCTGCACATTGGGCTAAGCCTGTCGCTTCATTGCCCGCACCAGGGTCCTTGGAGATGCCGGATTTTCAGGGGAAATTGAATACATTGCATGCGGCAGGCGATGCCGCCAAATGCCGATGCCGTCACTAGCGCCTCATTCAGAGAGCGCTTATTTCACCAATCCCGTCTTACCGTTTTCACGCAGGAGAAGTTTTGCCGCGCTGCCCCGTTTAGTGCCGTGTGTTTGTTGTTTTCAGCGCGATCCGTTTGATTTGATGCCTCAAGCCCTACTCAATTTTTATTAGAGCCAACCATGAATAAAATTTATCGCACCGTCTACAACGAGGCCCTCGGCACCTGGATCGCCGTCTCTGAAAACACCAAGGCACGCGGCAAGCGCAGCAGCGCAAAAGCGGCAGTGGCGGCGGCATCGCTGCTTGCAGCGGGCGGGCTGTTGCTGCCGGGCGCTGCCTACGCCGGCGGCGGCATCTACGTCAATGATAATAACGATACCGCCTGCAGCCAGGTTGCGGATGGGGGAACAGTCCAGGTTACCAATGCGAACTGCGGTATCGGCAATGCGGCGACGCAAACCAACCGCGTGCTGTTCTACACTCCGGGTGCGTCCGCCACTGCTACCGACCCTACAAGCGTGTCGGTTGGCGGGCAGATCAACGTCAATGGCACAGGGTCTGTCATCAATGGCCTGAGCCTGAATACTCAGAAGCTGACCAATGTACTGGCAGGCACTGCCAACACGGACGGCGTCAATGTCAGCCAGCTGAACTCATTATCGACTTCCACTTCGACAGGTTTGAGCACTGTCACCAGCAACGTCACTTCGCTTTCTAGCGGCCTCAGCACAACCAACAGCAACGTGACGTCGTTGTCGACTTCTACATCGACCGGTTTGAGCACGGTCACCAGTAATGTCACTTCGCTGTCCAGCGGTCTCAGCACGACCAACAGCAATGTGACGTCGTTGTCGACTTCTACATCGACCGGTCTGAGCACGGCCACCAGCAACGTCACTTCGCTATCCAGCGGTCTCAGCACGACCAACAGCAATGTGTCATCGCTGTCGACATCCGCTTCAACCGGCCTGAGCACGACTAATAGCAGCGTATCGTCCTTGTCCACTTCGACTTCAACCGGTTTGTCCAGCCACACCAGCAGCATCAATTCTTTATCGACTGGTTTGAGTACGACCAACAGCAACGTTACTTCACTGTCTAGCGGTGTCAGCACTACTAACAGCAATGTATCGTCACTGTCGACGTCAACCTCGACAGGTCTGAGCACAACAAACAGTAACGTCACTTCGCTGTCCAGTGGTCTCAGCACGACCAACAGCAACGTCACTTCACTGTCTAGCGGTCTGAGCACGACTAACAGTAATGTATCTTCACTGTCGACCTCAACATCGACTGGCCTGAGCACAACTAACAGCAGCGTTTCATCATTATCGACCTCAACCTCAACAGGTCTGAGCACGACCAACAGCAACGTCACTTCGCTGTCCAGCGGTCTCAGCACGACTAACAGCAATGTATCTTCACTGTCGACGTCGACTTCGACTGGCCTGAGTACGACTAACAGTAGCGTGTCGTCACTATCGACTTCGACCTCCACGGGTTTGAGTACAACCAACAGCAACGTTACTTCGCTGTCCAGCGGCCTCAGCACGACAAACAGCAGCGTATCGTCACTGTCAACGTCAACCTCGACCGGTTTGAGCACAACGAACAGCAGTGTGTCTTCGCTGTCGACCTCGACTTCCACAGGCATTAGCACCAACACCAGCAACATCGGTTCGCTGTCCACCGGCCTGAGCACAACAAACAGTAACGTCACGTCATTGTCAAGCGGTCTTAGCACCACAAACAGCAATGTGTCATCACTGTCGACATCGACTTCGACTGGCCTGAGTACGGCTAACAGCAGTGTGTCGTCACTATCGACATCGACCTCGACCGGTTTGAGTACAACCAACAGCAACGTTACTTCGTTATCCAGCGGTCTCAGCACGACTAACAGCAATGTGTCTTCGTTGTCGACTTCCGCATCGACTGGCCTGAGCACAACTAACAGCAATGTTTCGTCACTATCAACGTCAACCTCGACCGGTTTGAGCACAACGAACAGCAGTGTGTCTTCGCTGTCGACCTCGACTTCCACAGGCATCAGCACCAACACCAGCAACATCGGTTCGCTGTCCACCGGCCTGAGCACAACAAACAGTAACGTCACGTCATTGTCCAGCGGTCTTAGCACCACAAACAGCAATGTGACATCATTGTCGACATCGACTTCGACTGGCCTGAGTACGACTAACAGCAGCGTGTCGTCACTATCGACATCGACCTCGACCGGTTTGAGTACAACCAACAGCAGCGTATCGTCGCTGTCGACTTCGACTTCGACGGGTCTGAGTACGACCAACAGCAACGTTACTTCGTTGTCCAGCGGGCTCAGTACAACCAACAGCAATGTGTCCTCGTTGTCGACGTCGACCTCGACGGGTCTGAGTACAACCAACAGCAATGTGTCGTCACTGTCGACATCAACCTCGACAGGTCTGAGTACGACGAACAGCAACGTTACTTCGTTATCCAGCGGTCTCAGCACGACCAACAGCAGCGTGTCGTCCTTGTCGACCTCGACTTCGACCGGCCTGAGCACAACAAACAGTAACGTTACTTCGCTGTCCAGCGGTCTCAGCACCACTAACAGCAACGTGTCCTCACTGTCGACCTCGACGTCGACAGGTCTGAGCACGACGAACAGCAACGTCACTTCGTTGTCCAGCGGGCTCAGCACGACTAACAGTAATGTGTCCTCGTTGTCGACATCTACTTCAACTGGCCTGAGCACAACTAATAGCAACGTTTCTTCGCTTTCGACCTCGACTTCGACCGGTCTGAGCACGACGAACAGCAATGTGTCGTCACTGTCGACCTCGACGTCGACAGGTCTGAGTACGACGAACAGCAACGTCACTTCGTTGTCCAGCGGCCTCAGCACGACCAACAGTAATGTATCGTCATTGTCGACATCGACTTCGACGGGTCTGAGCACAGCCAACAGTAACGTCACTTCGCTGTCCAGCGGACTCAGTACGACCAACAGCAGTGTGTCCTCGTTGTCGACGTCCGCCTCGACCGGCTTGAGCACAACGAATAGTAGTGTGAGTTCTTTGTCGACTTCGACTTCCACAGGCATCAGCACTAACACCAGCAACATCGGTTCGCTGTCTACCGGTCTGAGTACGACCAATAGCAGCGTGAGTTCTTTGTCGACTTCGACTTCTACAGGCATCAGCACTAACACCAGCAACATCGGTTCGCTGTCCACAGGCCTAAGTACGACCAACAGCAGTGTGAGTTCCTTATCGACTTCGACTTCCACAGGCATCAGCACCAACACCAGCAACATCAGTTCGCTGTCTACCGGTCTGAGTACGACCAATAGCAGTGTGAGTTCTTTGTCTACTTCGACCTCGACGGGCATCAGCACCAACACCAGCAACATCGGTTCGCTGTCTACCGGTCTGAGTACGACCAATAGCAGTGTGAGTTCTTTGTCTACTTCGACCTCGACGGGCATCAGCACCAACACCAGCAACATCGGTTCGCTGTCTACTGGTCTGAGTACGACCAACAGCAGTGTGTCTTCGCTGTCGACTTCGACTTCCACAGGCATCAGCACCAACACTAGCAACATCGGTTCGCTGTCTACCGGTCTGAGTACGACCAATAGCAGTGTGAGTTCTTTGTCTACTTCGACCTCGACGGGCATCAGCACCAACACCAGCAACATCAGCACGCTGTCCACAGGCCTGAGCACCACCAACAGCAATGTGTCGTCCCTGTCGACCTCGACTTCGACTGGTCTGAGCACAACAAACAGTAATGTCACTTCGCTGTCCAGCGGTCTCAGTACCACAAACAGCAGTGTGTCTTCGCTATCGACATCAACCTCGACCGGTTTGAGTACGGCGAACAGCAACGTTACTTCGCTGTCCAGCGGACTCAGTACGACCAATAGCAGCGTGAGTTCTTTGTCGACTTCGACCTCTACAGGTATTAGCACCAACGCCAGCAACATCAGCACGCTGTCCACAGGCCTGAGCACCACCAACAGCAGTGTCGCTTCGCTGTCGACGTCGACCTCTACCGGCATCAGTACGGCGCAAAGCGGCGTGAGTTCGCTGTCTACCGGCCTGAGCTCGACCATCAGCTCGCTCTCGACCGGCATTACTACCGGCGGCCTGGTCGTTACCGGTTCAACTATTACCAACGGCATCGACAACAGCGGGCAAAAAATTACCAATCTGGCTGCCGGCACGGCCGTGACGGATGCTGTCAACTACGGTCAATTGACGTCACTGTCGACTACGACTTCAAGCGGCTTGAGCTCGTTGTCGACTTCGACCTCGACAGGCATCAGCACCAACGCCAGCAATATCGGCTCGCTCTCCACCGGTCTCAGCACCACCAACAGCAATGTGGATTCCTTGTCGACTTCCACGTCAACCGGTTTGAGCACGACCAACAGCAATGTATCTTCGCTGTCGACTTCAACCTCAACCGGCTTGAGTACGACCAATAGCAATGTATCTTCGCTGTCGACGTCAACCTCAACCGGCTTGAGTACGACCAACAGCAGCGTATCGTCGCTGTCGACGTCAACCTCGACCGGTTTGAGCACGACGAACAGCAGTGTGTCGTCACTCTCGACGTCGACCTCGACCGGTCTGAGCACAACAAACAGCAGCGTATCGTCACTGTCGACCTCAACCTCGACCGGTCTGAGCACAACAAACAGCAGCGTATCGTCACTGTCGACCTCAACCTCGACCGGTCTGAGCACCACCAACAGCAATGTAAATTCGCTGTCGACGTCGACTTCGACCGGCATCAGCACCAACACCAGCAATATCAGTTCGCTGTCCACCGGTCTCAGCACTACCAACAGCAATGTCGATTCCTTGTCGACGTCGACGTCCACCGGGTTGAGTACAACCAATAGCACCGTGAACTCCCTGTCGACCTCAACCTCGACCGGCTTAAGCACGACCAACAGCAACGTGAGCTCCTTGTCGACCTCGACCTCGACCGGCCTGAGCACCACCAACAGCAGTGTGTCGTCTCTCTCGACTTCCACCTCGACGGGCATCAGCACCAACACCAGCAATATCGGTTCGCTGTCCACCGGTCTCAGCACCACCAACAGCAACGTCGCTTCCTTGTCGAGCGGCCTGAGTTCGACCACCAGCGGCATCGCCTCCCTGTCGACCTCGACCTCAAGCGGCCTGAGCACGGTCAATAGCAGCGTGAATTCGCTGTCTACCTCGACTTCGACCGGTTTGAGCAGCACCAACAGCAGCGTGCATTCGCTGTCGACCTCGACCTCGACCGGTCTGAGCACTACCAACAGCAGCGTAAGTTCGCTGTCGACCTCGGCTTCAACCGGTCTGAGCACCACCAACAGCAGTGTGAATTCGCTGTCGACCTCGACTTCGACCGGGCTAAGCACCACCAACAGCAGTGTGAATTCGCTGTCGACCTCGACTTCGACCGGGCTAAGCACCGCCAACAGCAGCGTGAATTCGCTGTCGACCTCGACTTCGACCGGGCTAAGCACCACCAACAGCAGCGTGAACTCGCTGTCGACATCAACCTCGACCGGCCTGAGCAGCACCAACAGCAATGTAACTTCGCTGTCGACCGGGATTTCCACCAACACTTCGAGCATCACCTCGCTGTCGACCGGGATATCGTCCCTGTCCACCGGCCTGAGCCAGATCACCTCGCTGTCGACCGGCATCAACAATATCGTCAACGGCGCCAATTCGCTGTCGACCACATTGAAGCCGCTGGTGGATGCGACCAATGCCGCGGCAGCCAACGGCGCCACGGTGGGCCTGACCACCATAGGCGGCGCCAATAGCGACGGCACAGTGCAAACCCGCGGCGCCAGCGGCACGGTCATCAAGAACGTGAACGCGGCCACCTGCACCACCGCCAACGGCGTCGATGCCACTGCCAACGGCTTATGCGCCCAGGCGACCAAGGACGGCGCCACCGCGCTGGGTTCGAATGCGCAAGCGACCGACGCCAACACCACGGCGGTCGGCTTCCGCGCCCTGGCTTCGCAAGCCGGCTCGGTCGCCATCGGCAACGATGCCCAGGCCACCGGCGATCCTACCGTGGCCATCGGCCAGAGCTCGCGTGCTAGCGGCAACCAGGCGGTAGCCGTGGGCGCCACCGCGCAGGCGACGGCGAACAACTCGACGGCGATCGGCACCAATGCCCAGGCCACTGCGGATAATTCCGTGGCGGTGGGCGCCAATTCGGTGGCCAACCAGGCCAATACGCTGTCGGTCGGTTCCGCCGGCAGCGAGCGCCGGATCACGAATGTGGCGCCGGGCATCAATCCAACCGATGCGGTCAACGTCTCGCAGCTGAACAACTCGATCGGCAACCTGAACAATTCGATCAACCAGGTCAGCCAGAAAGCCAACCAGGGAATTGCCGCAGCCACCGCGATCACGATGATTCCGCAGATGCCGGACAGCAAGCACTATTCGGTCGGGTTGGGCGTCGCCAACTACGCCAACCAAGCCGCGATCGCGGCGGCGGTGCAGGGGCGCGCCAATGACAACCTGACCTTCAAGATTGGGGTCGGCGTCAGCGGCAGCCAGGTCACCTACGGCGCGGGCGGCAACTTCTCGTGGTAAGCGTCGAAATGTAGGGCGCTCGGCAGACAGCCGGGCCTTGCAGCAGAAGAGCGTGTCGATGGCTTTACAGCCGCCGGCACGCTTTTTTTTCTTGGGACAGGCAAGGTCGCATTACAGTTTGCCGCCATCGAGATGCGGCTGGCACCGGCATCTGAGCGCCCGGCAATGCCACCGACCAGAATGTCGTAGGACCCAAAAATCCCCCTGTCGATACTTTAGCCTGTTCTTCTTGGCGTCTGCCGCATCCCACTCCATTCGTCTGCCAGGAGCCCCACCTGCGACACACCAAGCTCGGCCAGACCAGCCTTCTGATCAGTGCACGGCGGCACAATCATCATTGATCCTTTGCCCTCGATGTAAGCACGAACTGCCTGGGTATATCGCCGGGAAACGGCTGGGTTTTTCTAAGGCCCGCCATCACGGCCTCGTCAAATCCCGGCAAACCCGACGGTTTCAGCTTGTGCAAAGCCAATATGGTGCCGTCGGGATAGAGCTCGATTTTATATTCGACAGCGGGATTGCCCTCCACAACCAGAGGCACATCGTAATGGATGTTCGACCTTATATTTCGTGCAAGCATTTGCGGCGAACCCGATGCATGAGGATACATCCCAGGTGCATTTTGACTGGCGCTGGCTGCGGAATGGACTGGCTCCGTCAACGACGGCGGCGGAGTGGGCGTGCCGTTGCCGGCGATGCCTCTGAGTACCGCCACCACCAGCATGAGCGCGCCAAATTTCCATACACCGCTAGTGGAATTCATTGCTCCCGACGGCTTCGGAGACCCGGAACTGAAGCGGATCTTCCGCTGCCAGCCAGGCACTTCTTTATCTAGCCGGCGCCAGGTCAAGATATTCTCCGCACTGGTCACCAACGGTATCCAGCGCGGGAATTTATTTGCCAACATTTCAATCGTGGCCATGCGCTTGATCAGCTCATGATTGCTGGGCGGTTTAGGATTGCGCAGCCGGGTAATGATTTTCTTCTGCGCTTCAAACGCCGCCCCTGACTGGCGGTTGAATACATTGCGTTCTTCGATAGCCAGGTTCAGAAGTTCGCCAGCATAGGCAAACCTGGCCAGTCTCCGGCGATCCTCCGACCAGTGGAATACTTTGCCGGCCGCGACCAGCAGAGCTTCATGCCCCGGCTGCCAGCCTCCGACCAGCTGGCTGGCGACCCGATACTCGAATATCTCCCGGGTGCTCAGGTTATCCAGCCTTGGATCGTCGAGTGAACGGCGCAATATGCCCTGCCAGGGCAGATCGTCCGCCAAACGGTCCTGCCTCACCAGCGCGGCGCAGGATTGCAGAAACTCCCGAAAGACAGCTTCCACGATTTGCCGCGGGTCGGCAACCGTCACGGCAGGTTTGGATGCAGAATCGGCATGGGCCGCCTGTACGCTGGATTCCGCTTCACGGGTCTCCGGCTTTCCCGCTGGCTGCAGCGGCACGCGCGGCAAGCTGAAATCAGTTTTCGGCGCCACCGCCTCCGGCGTAATTTGAACCTGCTTTGATGCAGCCGAATTGCGTTGCGCCCACGCCAACGCTGCTTCATAGACTTCTCGCAGAGCCTGGAACGCAGCAGGATCCTGCTCCGGATCGATCTGCTTCAGCTTGCGTGCGTAAGCGCGTTTGATCGCGCGTTCGTCGGCACTGGCATCAAGCTCCAGCCGCCCAAGATAGTGGGGTATGTTGTGCATGGTCCGGGGTTTTTATTGGATGGATTCTGTCGCGGGGTTCAAGAAATCTTGACGCTCGACCTCGTTCAGCATTTCTTCAAAAGCGCTTCGGTTCTTTTGGATAAGGCGCATGTCCTGCGAGTCCAGCAGGCGCTCGAACAGGAGAACCTGCTGCCCTAGCCACTCCCTTTCCCTGCCGCGCAGCTCCTGGTAGAGACGTTCGCCGCGAGCCAGCAATGTCCGGTATTCGAGCCGGTCGCGCGGGTGAATTTTGAGGTCGGAAAGCTGCTCGAAGCGGGCTGCGATATCGGTGTCAGACAACACGCCTGCATTGCCTTCAATCAGTAACGCGTGTGTCTCTTGCGTTTTCAGGATGGTTGCCTCCACTTGCAGCAAACCGTTTATGTCATAAGTAAAGCGCACATCGACGCCACGTTGATGTTGTGGTCCGCCGGGCAAAGGAATTCTGAGGACGCCAAGAGAAATATTGTCGTTCGCCATGCGCGCCTCGCCCTGGAATATTGCCAGGTCAATATAGGATTGCTGCTCGCCCAGCGGAAAATAACACTTCACGCGGCTCACGGGAATGGCGCTGTTTCGTTCGATGATGGAATCGAAGTGGCCGCGCGAATAACTGCCGTCGGCGAGCTGCTTCGATACTTCGATGCCTAACGAATAGGGAGAAACATCCGTCATCATGATTTCGTCCAGCGCGGCATCTTTCATCTTCAATCCAGCCTGCACCGCAGCGCCCAGCGCTACCACTTCATCAGGATTGATGTCGCTCGCCGGAGTCCGGCCAAACATGCGCGCCACCATGCGCCGCACGACCGGCATGCGGGTTGCGCCGCCGGCCAGGACGATGCTGTCAAGTTCCGCCGCCGCCAGGTTGGCATCTCGCAGCGCCTGCTCCACAGGATCCCGCAGACGCGCCAGCAACGGCGCGCAGTATCGTTCCAGCGCCGGTTCATCAAGATCCATGGCGTATTCGGCCTTGTCATGCGATAAGCGGATTGACGCCTGCGGCGAATCGCTTAGCCGGCGTTTCGCAATCTCGCACTGAGCCGTCAGGCGCTGCATGAATTTCGCGTCCTTTTTCAAACGCGCCGGCAGTTTGTTCTGCTCAAAAAACTGCTCTATCAGGCAATCGAGGAAATCTTCGCCTCCCAGGAAATTGTCGCCGGCCGATGCCCGCACTTCCATCACACCTTCGAACAAATCGAGTACCGACACGTCAAAGGTGCCGCCGCCGAGATCGAATACCAGGAACTTGCTTTCCTGATCGCGCAAATGGATGCCATACGTCAGGGCAGCAGCGGTTGGCTCGTTCAGCAAACGTTCCACCCGCAATCCGGCGAGCTGGCCGGCGGCGCGGGTCGCCTTCCGCTGCGCGTCAGAGAAATAGGCAGGCACCGTAATGATGGCTTCCGTCACGGGATGGCCGAGCGCGGCTTCCGCATCCTCTTTTAGCGAACGCAAGATCAGCGCCGACAATTCCTCAGCCCGAAAATCGCGCTTGCCAAGGCGAATCATCCTGTCGCTGCCCATATGGCGCTTGAACACCGCCGCAGTGCGCTCCGGATGCGTTTGCAGACGGTCTCTTGCGGCGCGGCCGACGATGACCGTATCGTCTTTGTCGAGGCTGACGCAAGACGGGGTCAATACCTCGCCCAGGCCATTGGGAATCAGACGCGGAGCCACTCCTTCCCATACGGCAATCAGACTGTTCGTGGTGCCAAGGTCAATTCCAACGATCATTATTTCCTCTCCGAAAGATTGCTTATGCTATCTGCCTATTGTTATTTTGTCTAAGCTGAAGAAACAAAAACACGTTTTTCAACCCGGAATATCCTTGACGGGCGATTGCAGGCAACCTTTGGCGCTCCTGGATTTCAAGGCTTTATTGGCTTGCATCCTGACTCCGGCGGTCATATTAGGAATATCGTACAATCGCCAGACAGTTGCCTTAAAGTATCATTACCTGATCGTCCTGCTGTCTGTCACATCCCACTTCATTCGTCTGTCAGGAGACCCACCATGCAATACACCATGCTCGGCCAGACCGGCCTGTTGATTTCCCGCCTGGCGTTCGGCGCCATGACTTTCACTTCCGGCAACAAAGACATAGGCGCCATCTACAAGGTCGGCGCGCAGCTGGCCGATGAGCTGGTCGGTCATGCCCTGAGCGCCGGCGTCAACCTGTTCGACACCGCGGACGGCTATGCTGGCGGCGAATCGGAGACCTTGCTCGGGCAGGCGCTGAAATCGCGCCGCAACGACGTCCTGATCGCCACCAAGGTCGGCTTCCGCACCGGGCCGGCGCTGATGCAGTCGGGGCTGTCGCGGCGGCATATCCTGTGGTCTATCGACCAGAGCCTCAAGCGCCTGAATACCGACTGGGTGGATATCTATATCGCTCACCGCGAAGATCCGCACACGCCGCTGGAAGAAACGCTGTGGGCGCTGGATGCGGTGGTGCGTTCCGGCAAGGCGCGCTATATCGGTTTCTCCAACTGGTCAGCCTGGAAGGTGGCGGCGGCGCTGGAAATCCAGAAAGCCAACGGCCTGGCGCCGTTCACCCACGGCCAGATGCACTATTCGCTGCTGGGGCGCGATGTCGAGCGCGACGTGGCGCCGATGATGCGCCGCTACGGCCTCGGCATGACGGTGTGGAGTCCGCTGTCTTCCGGTTTCCTGAGCGGCAAATACACCCGGCAAACCCTGTCCAATCCGGACAACCGCTTTTCCGGCTTCGACCTGCTGCCGTTCGACAAGGAACATGGCTTTGCAGTGGTGGAGCACATGCGCGGCATCGCCCACCGCCACAACGCTAGCGTGGCGCAGGTCGCGCTGGCCTGGCTGCTGGCCAAGGATGCAGTCAGCAGCGTCCTCATCGGCGCTTCGAAACTGCCGCAGCTGGAAGATAACCTCGGCGCCGCCAGCATCAAGCTAAGCGCCGAAGAAGTCGCCGAACTGGACGCCGCCACGCCGCTGGCGCCGGTCTATCCGAACTGGTTCATCGACAACCTAGCCGACCAGCCGGCGGTGGAAGCCCTGGGCCGCTAGGCAGGCAGCAGCCCTGGTTGCGGATCAGACGGTCTTGATGAACAGCGAAATCAGCTTGCGCGTGGTGGCGGTGTAGGGCGGGTAAAACATCTTGGCCAGCATGATGCGGCCGCGCACCACCGCGCGCTCGTGAGAAAACGCCAGGAAACCGTGGTGGCCGTGGCCGCTGCCGATGCCGGAATTGTTGACGCCGCCGAAGGGCAGGTTCCCGTGCAGGAACTGCACCACGCAATGGTTGATGCAAGCGCCGCCGGAAGTAGTCTGCTGCATCACCCTGTCGATGTTTGCCTGCTTGCGGCTCCACATGTACAGCGCCAGCGGCTTGGGATCGGCATTGATGCGCGCGATCACCGTATTCAGCTCGGTGAAGCTGATGATAGGCAGCAGCGGCCCGAAGATTTCCTCGCTCATGATCTTGGCGTCGTCCGGAATACCATCGATCAGGGTCGGCGCGATATAGCGCTGGCCGGCGTCGACCTGGCCGCCGGTCACCACCCGCGCGCCGCGCGCCTTGGCATCGTCCAGCAGTGCCTTGACGCGCTCGGCGTGACGCTCGTTGACGATGCGCGCCAGGAACGGACTCTCGGCCTGCTGCGCATCCTTGCCATAAGCCTGTTCCAGGGCGGCGATGCAATGCTGCAGGAAGGCGTCCTTGACGCTGGCATGCACATACACGTGATCGGGTGCGATGCAGGTCTGGCCATTGTTGGTGAACTTGGCCCAGAGGATATTCTGGGCAGCCATCGCCAGGTCGGCGCTCTCGTCGACGATGGTCGGCGATTTGCCGCCCAGTTCCAGCGTGACGCTGGTCAGGTGTTTGGCGGCGGCCGCCATGACGATCTTGCCGACCGCCGGCGAACCGGTGAAGAAGATATGGTCGAAGGGCAGCTCCAGCAGCGCCTGCGCCACCGGCGCCGGACCCTCGAACAGCGCCACCTCGTCTTCCACGAACACTTCGCGCAGGATCTTGCCGATCACGTCGGAAGCATGCGGCGTCATTTCCGAAGGCTTGATGATCACCGTATTACCGGCCGCCAGCGCCGACACCAGCGGCCCCAGGCTGAGGTTGACCGGATAGTTCCAGGGCGCCACGATCAGCACCCGGCCCTTGGGTTCGTATTGCATATAGCCCTGGGTGCCGACCGACAGCCGCGACGGCCACACCTTCTTCGGCTTCATCCAGCTGCCCAGCTTGCGGATGGCGTCATTGGCTTCGGCGATCACCGGCAGGATTTCGGTCAGCTCGACCTCGGCGGCAGGCTTGCCGAAATCGGCAAAGCCGGCAGCGATGATCGCCTCGCGATTGGCCAGCACTGCCGCCTTCAGCTTGCGGATCTTGGCGATGCGTTCGGCCTTGCCGGATTGCCGCAGGCGCAGCGCGGTAGCGCGCTGGCGGTCAAACACGCGCAGGATTTCGCTCTTGATCTGGTCGAGCTCCAGCTCGGCGCCGGCTTGGTTCACGATGGTGTTCATAGTCTGCCTTTGATGTTTATTTTTATATACGTCGGCGAGAAAGCCGCTGTCTCGGCCAGTCACCGCGACGATGACTGTATTTGCCCGGCCCATATCCCTTGCCGCCCCATCATATGCAACAAATGTGTGCTTGTAAAAACTAATCTCTAGAGGATTCATAGACAAATCCGGCCAAGGATCCGGCCGTGGCGCCGCTGCGGGAGAAGCACTGGCCGACGCTGGCGACCGGCCGCGGCAGGCAAAAGCCGGGCATGAAAATCTGCGCTACCATGGCCGTCGAAAAGGCAGATTCAATCCATCTAAAAAAAGCACATGATGAATCCAAAACATGTCGCCATCATAGGCGGTGGCGTGTCCGGCCTCGCGGCCGGCATCCAATGGTTCAACTACACCGTGCCGACCCTGCCCATGGCCGAACTGGCGCCGTCCGGCGGCGGCACGGCCGGACCAGCAGTTTCCCCACAAGACGCCGATAGAAGGCTTGTACCAGACCGGACAGACCATTTATCCCGGATGCGGGCTGGCGACGGCAATGTTTTCAGGGGTGTTTGCGGCTGAGGCGCTGAGCGGGAAATAATGCTGGAACCGGGCCTCACATCGTTCAGTTAGTTTTTGAATGATTGCCCGGGCAGTTCACACCGCAGATCCGTCTGGCCGACCGCGTCTAGGCGACCCCAGCTACGCGCCCCGGTCATCCCCGCGAACGCGGGGATCCACCTTATTTAATAACCGAATGAAAATGGATTCCCGCGTTCGCGGGAATGACGGGGTTGCCTAGACGTGGCCGACGAGGCGGGGTCGCCTAGACCGGGACCCGTAGCTGGGGACGCCTAGGATCGTAGGATGAGCAGATTTTCTGCCCACGCTGAATTCACTCCTCCAGTGACCGACGTTCCGCGTGGGCACAGTTGCCGACCCTACCAGCTCTCACGATTCAGTTAAGTTTGAATGATTGCACGGGCAACCCGCAACCGTCCGCCGCGTCTCAAAACTCCCACAACAGTGTTAATTCTTGCAAAATTCACCTGTTATCGACATTTCCTTTTGGCAATTAAAGCCATCAGCGGTTATCATTGAATAAGATTTTATCAACTAGTACATCAACACAAAATATTGTTAAAATAATATTTTGTTGTTAGCAGTTCAATTCCCGGGGGCCCCCGCATGAGTAGCTTGCTTCAATCCCTGTCCGCCTTGATCCAAGGCCGGCAGAACAACCGTATTCTTCGGCTGTCCTTCCCCCACGACGACGGTCCGCACGCCCAGCTGCTGGTGAACAAGCTCGACGCTGTCGAAGCCCTATCGCGCGATTTTGAGTACACCGTTGAATTGCTGTCGGACGACGCTGAACTGGCGCTGAAGGATCTGCAAGGCAAGCTGTTCTGCGTAGAATTAGTTAGAGGGGATGGCAGCCTGCGTTACTTCTCCGGCTACTGCTTCGAATTCCGCCTTTCTCGTACCGATGGGAATATCACTTTTTACCAGGCCAAATTAGGGCCGTGGACCCAGTACCTGCGCTTGCGCAAGGATAACTATATTTTCCACGGCAAGACCCTGCGCGAACAGATCGACAGCATCTGCGCCGATTACGGCACATTGCCCGACTGGGACTATCGTGTCAGCGGTACTGATCCTGTCATGACGGACGCCATCCAGTTCAACGAAAGCGACCACAACTACGTCCATCGCCGCCTGGAAGCCGCCGGTCTGCTGTACTACTACGAGCACACGGACAAGGGCCACAAGCTGGTCATCACCGACGACTCGACCCAGGCCGCAGCGATCGATGGCGGAGAGGAAATCCGCTTCCAGCGCCATGGCGGCGCCTTCGAAGAAGATGGCATCGGCGAATTCTCCCCGGTGCGGCAGATCGTCCCCGGTTCCGTCTCGCTGTCCGGTTTCAACTTCAAGAGCCCGGTGCCGATCAATGCCGGCGTGCCGACCCTGAACAAGCAGGGCAATGTGCTCGATGTCGAATCCTATGAATATGCCGGCGCTTACGGCGTCAAGGGCGCCCAGGATGCCGATAAACTGTCGCGCCTGCGCATGGAAGAGATCGAAGCGGTCGGTAAACACTTTGAAGCGACGGGCAATAACCGCTATGTGCTGCCAGGACGCTGGTACCGCCTGACCGGCCATTTCTCTTCCAGCCCGTTTGCCAGTCATGAAGAAGCCGGCAAGAATGAATTCCTGATCATTTCGGTGCACCACATCGCCAGCAATAACTATCTGCAGCAGGCAGATCAAAAGGCCGAGTATCGCAACGAATTGACTTGCCTGCGTAAGACCATCCCCTGGCGTCCGGGCCGCAATTTCAATAGCGCCAACACCAAGATCCTGTCGCCGCAAACCGTCACGGTAGTCGGTCCTTCCGGCCAGGGCAGCGTCCATACCGACGAATACGGCCGCATCCGTGTCCAGTTCCACTGGGACCGCATCGGCAACAACGATGAACGCAGCTCCGCCTGGGTGCGCGCGGCTAGCTCATGGGCCGGCGGCGAACTGGGCGCCAAATCCATCCCGCGCGTCGGTTCGGAATGCCTGGTCCAATGGCTAGATGGCAATCCCGACCGCCCCATCGTCACCGGCAGCGTCTACAACCAGCGCAACATGCCGCCCTGGAAGCTGGCGACCCAGCAGTCGCTGATGGGCTTCAGAAGCCGCGAACTGACGCCTAACGGCGGTAACCAGCCAGGAGGGAGAAGCAACCACCTGGTGCTGGACGACACCAACGGCAAGATCCAGGCGCAGCTGAAAAGCGATCACCAGCACAGTCAGCTGAGTCTGGGCAGCATTAGCCGGATTGAAGACAATGCGGGGCGCAAGGATGCGCGGGGCGACGGCTGGGAACTGAGGACAGACGGTCATGGCGTGGCGCGAGCGGCCAAGGGGATGTTGATCACTACCGAGGCCAGAAACAACGCTGCTTCGCACATCAAGGACATGGGCGAGACAGTCAGCAGGCTGACTGCTGCGCGCGACCAGCATGAGTCGCTGGCGGATGCTGCGCAACAGGCTGGGGCGCAAGACAAGCAGGGGCAGCAAGCCGATGTCGCACAAACCTTGAAGGCGCAGAACGATGCGATCAAAGGAAGCGGAGCAAGCGAGGAGGGCAGTTTCCCGGAACTGTCGCAACCTCATCTCGTACTCGCTAGTCCCGCAGGTATTGAGACCACCACCAGCGGCAACACCCATATCGCCAGTGACCAGCACACGGCCATCACGACCGGCAAGAGCCTGTCCATCGCCAGCGGTGACAGTCTGTTTGCGAGCATTCGTCAGACCTTCAGGCTGTTTGTGCAAAAAGCTGGAATGAAGTTGACTGCAGGGACCGGCGACATCGATATGCAGGCGCTGTCGGATAGCATCAACATTTTGGCCAAACTGAATATCACCCATACCGCCAACCGAATCACTATCGCCGCAAAAGAAGAGGTGGTGATCAACGGCGGTGGCAGCTATGCCAAATTCAATGCCGCCGGTATCGAACATGGAACGAATGGCTCATATGTAGCCCATGCTGCCGTGCACAGCTTGCCGGGACCAAAAAATCTGCCTGTGGTGCTTCCACCGATACCGCAGGTCGTCTGCAAAGAATGCCTGCTTAGCGCAATGAAAAGCCGCAGCCCAATTGCTTTGAATAAGGGATGAGCATCATGTATTGCGCCTACGACCGCCACGCTCTGGATCTTGCCGATGTACTGGCACAGGCCATGACACAAAGCCTGGAAACAAATCCTGACATGCGTTTCTATGCCTTGATTGACAGTGCATTTGCGCCCAAGGAAGTAGCTTCTCTATTGGACAAAGCCGCGTATCGGCAAACCGTATCGATCTATGTCGATACGCCTTTGCGAGATTTTGAAGAACTCTCGCCTATCCTGGTGCCCATGCCGCAAGACGAAGCGGAGCGTCAGCTGGCCATAGCCGATTGGCTCGCCCTATGTAATGGCAAGCCCATGCTGTCGTTCATTGCCAGTGCTCTCGGCCTGTCTCAGTTAAAGCAGCATTTTTCAGCCTTCCTGCAAGTCCGTGACGACAGCAACATGCGTTATGTGCTGCGCTTCGCCGATACCTGCATGACATCGGCTATTTTGAATTGCCTGCATCCGGAGCAAAAACAAGCCTGGCTTGCAGGCATGGCCGCATGGTGGCTGATCGGGCGGGATGGCAGCTTGCAGCTGCTGGGAGGCACCTCAGCCTCACCTGTCGTCGTACAGCCTAATGACTGGCATGATCAGACGATCAGCGACGCACAACTGATCCGGTTGCATCAAGAGGGCGAAGCCGACGGTCTGCTCAGCAATTTATACGGAGCCATGCCCAAGCCGTTCACCGACCATCGGCCATCGGTCCTGTATCAACAAACCAGTAAGTTATTGGAGCAGCTTGATCGACAGCAGATTCATGATGATCAGATGCGTTTGGAAAAAGTGGCTGCGCTATTGATAGCGCAGCGATTTGGCTAATGCAGACATGCTTAATATAAAACTTAAACAATTCGCCCCTTTACTTGCTTTGTTGGCACTGACTGCCTGCGCTACCCCCCTGCCACCGGAACAACAGGCCAAGGCTGACAGAATGGCAGCTTTATACAAGAATATCGACGACAACTACGTGCCAGTAGACTATATCCCCATCAGTTGCGTGGGACACGCTGACACGCCAGTCACAGGTTATTCCATACAGGATTTGGCAACCACCCGAGAATATGGCGGCGGCCGCTGCGGTGGCACTAACGCCGCAGGTTACCCGCTGCCTAAACAATGGCGTCCCGGTATGAAGGTCAAGGTCAGCTGGAAGCTGGACGGACAGCCATGGCGGGAAACCACTACCAACATCATGCGTTATGAATCAGCTGAGGTGCTCTTCATTCACATTTTCAATAACGATCAGGTACGCGTTGTTTCGTCGAATGTCTACCCGAGCGGCCCCGCACATCCGATTCCATTTAAGTCAAAAATTCCTCCGCCGGAGGAGCAACGATTATGAGTGCCGCTAGTTAATTAATATGGAACTTATACAATTATCACTTCAACTGCCGCGAAAGAAGCCTCATTCACTTTTCGACGAAAGCATACATATTCATGAAACTTAAACAATTCGTTCCATTGCTCTTTGTCCTGACCCTGACCGCATGCGCAACTCCTTCTACAACTGATCAAAAGCAAGCGGATGCTGATCAGGCCGTTCGCATTAAGAAAATACTGGATAACTACGTCCCCGTTACTTATGTGTCGATCAGTTGCGTGGGACACGGCGACGCACTAGTGACCGGATATTCAATACAGGATCTTGTAAGCACGCGTGAATATGGTGGCGGGCGCTGCGGTGGCACGAATGCCGCCGGTTATCCATTGCCAAAGCAATGGCGTCCGGGCATGAAAGTTAAGGTTAGCTGGAAATTAGACGGACAACCGTGGCGGGAAACGACCACCAATATCATGCGATACGACAAAGCAGGGATGGTGTTCATCCATATTTTCAATAACAATCAAGTACGCGTCGTGTCTAGCGCTGAATATTCGTCAGAAAGCCCCAAACATCAAATTCCTCCCGGCACCAAGATTCCTCCACCGGAGGAACAATAATTATGAGCGCGTCTATTCAAGCCGCACCTTTGCATATTGCCTCAACTACTGCAGAGGAAACCGTGCTCACTCACGAGCAACTCATAGAATTGGCCGCGGCGACTTACTGCCGAAAATTAGCGCCCTGCGATAAGAACATAAAGGTTGGTATTTTCTTTGACGGCACGAATAATAATCGCCAGCGTGACAAATTGGATCATCTTAATGATCGTCAACAGCAATATCACAGCAATATTGTACGTCTATACGAATCACATAAAGATATACAGGGGGATGGGACCGCTCAAGCAGACGATTGTTACAGTTATTATGTACCCGGTGTTGGAACACGCTTCCCAGAAGGGCGCGAATATCGCGAATCTCAAGATGGCAAGGCAATGGCAAAAGGTGGCCAGGCACGCATCCTATTTGCCTTGTTGCAAGTCTACAACAGCATACATCGGGCATTTAACGACGGTCGCTTCATGTTCAACGAAGATGAGCTCACCTATTACATCAAGAAATACGTCACCGATGTAGAAACTCCGAAATCAGGCGACGAACAACGCTACACCCGCCCTAGCTGGTTTGCCGAGCTGACAGAGCAACTGGATAAGAAAATTGCCGACAAGCGCAAGCTATTGCCGCTTCCTCATCTGCCCAGCCTGAAGGTATCAGTCTTCGGTTTTTCCCGTGGCGCAGTGCAGGCACGGGCGTTTTGCTACTGGTTCCAAGATATGCTCAAGGACGGCGCCATCGCTGGCATCCCGGCGTCGATTTCGTTTCTTGGCGTGTTCGACTCGGTAGCCACCGTTGGGCTTTCTCACTCGGCCGCCATCACTTTGCCGCTGCCTTCGTTCTGGGCCGACGGCCATTACGCCTGGGCCAAGGAAGTCAAAAAACCGCTGCCGGCCTGCGTGCAGAAAGGCGTGCATTTTGTTGCGGCTCATGAGCAGCGGATGAATTTTCCACTGACGCGGATGTCCGGCAGCAACGTGACCGAGGTGCTTTACCCTGGCGTCCACAGCGACGTGGGCGGCGGCTACGGTTGCCGCGACCAGGGGCGCGCGATGGCGCCTGAGAATCTGTTGTCGCAGGTACCGCTGCTGCACATGTTCAAAACGGCGCTGCTGGCCGGCGTGCCACTAGTCCAATACGACAGCATGAGCGGCGATCTGCAGGCCGATTTCAATATCAGCAGCAAGCTAGCCGACGCCTGGAACGGCTACATGGCTGCCGCACCAACGGGAGGTAGTCACCAGGAACAAATGCATCAGCATATGCGGTTGTACTACGGTTTCCGTCATAAATGGCTGGGCAACATGGAAAAATCGCCGGGTGTCCAAAACTGCCATCAGGACCAAAATACACAAGATGCCGAAGACCTGGTTACTTATGACAAACTGCTGTGCGGTGACGTTGAATTGCTGTCAAAGCGCAAATTTGAAAAATTTCCAGGCAAAGATGCCTTTGGCGAAGTTACCGAGGGGCCGTTACAGCTACGCCAAGACAAGGCGAGCCTAGGCAATTTCTGGCAGCTGACCCAGTATGATCAAAAGCGCTCGCTGAACGCATGGGAAGCCTTTGCCTTGGGTATCGTCAAGGACGGTTTTCCTGCAGAACCGCAGGGCCAACCCTTTCCTTTGCTGGAATTGCATGTCCATGACTCTCTTGCAGGTTTCTGGATGGCGGGATACCTAAGCGCAGAAGAAAAGGCGGAAGGTGTGCTCAAGATGGCCAATGAAGGTGGACCGTCCAAAGACAGCCCATACAATCAGGAAGTCTGGAAAAAATATCAGGACAGGCCCGATTTGCAGAAAATCATTCAGAACAAGCAGGATCTGCAAAAGGCCAAGAGCACGGCGCTTGTACGCGGACAGACTGTCAGCGACATGGAGGATCTGGACAGGCAAAGCTCCTTTACGCCTGAAGAACAGGCCCAGTTGGCTGCGCTGTATCCAATCCAAACCGACGCCAACGCCCCGGAATTACGCAACAAAATGATCACGACCCAAACCTGGACATTGCGCGAAGGCGGCGGTTATTTTTATCCACGTTATGTTTTTGAATGATGGAATTGACATGCCCTTAACCATTATTACTGTTGGCGATGACACCGACCACGGCGGTAAAGTCATCAGTGGCTCACCTACACACGACATCGGCGGCAAGCCAATTGCGCGTCTTGGCGATGAGGTTAACTGCCCGCAGCATTATCCCGATGGCCGGCCGCACGGCATCAATAAAATCGTCACTGCGCATCCTACCTTCACGGTTGGCGGAATTCCTGTCGCTGTGCAGGATTGCCTGACAGAGTGCGGTTGCAAACTGATCGGTAATGCACACGCGTCAGTCGGCTAGCAGATTTCTGCAGTGATGGGCATTAAAATCCTGCCGCTTGTTTTGGCAGTCCTTTCCGCCTCGTCGTTTGCAAGTGGTTACGGAGAGGGCTTGGTGCGGAGAGGTGCGGACGGAGAAACGTACCTGTACACAACTGACACGCTCAAGAGCGGCGAAGAAGTCCAGATACAGTATCCGAAAGAAAATGGCGATCTTGCGTGCTGTGAAACGACGTCATCGGATGGAAAGCCATTGCCGCAAACTGACGTTATTGATGCGTTGCACGAGGCTGACGCCCATGCCTATAAGTTAAAAGCCCGCTATGCATTGTAATGCTGTTCAGTTAGGGCAGAACGACATGGCGTAGGGTGGGCACTCCGTGCCCACGCAGTATCATGGATATTCGTATCCCTGACATTCGTGCCCCGGCTACGCCCCCCGGCCCGTCCGCGTGGGCACGGAGTGCCCACCCTACGAATTCCGCAAATAAAAATGCCGTTCAGTCTTAACTGAACGGCATTACCGCTATGCAATGCCTTTTATGGGCATTGCGGTGGTCGGCTCGGCTGCTGTCACACCAACTTTGTCAGGTTTAGAAATCAACGATCAACGTGAGTTGATCAAAACATGCTTTAGCCAAGAGGGCGTGCATCTCTTTTCGTCCAAGGATGGCGGTTTGAAGGCGCATCTGTACTTTTCTCTTGGGTACGACGTGACATCAACATGTGACCTGCCCAAAAGCTGATCACGCCAGTACCCGATATCTATTCGGTGCGGAACAACATTGCGTAGATGACTGCTAAAGCTCTGGCATGATGATGTTCCATCAAACGGCTCCGTCAATCCGCAAACCCACACCATGAAACAAACCCAAACAACTGTCCTACAGGCCACCAACCTGACTTTCCACTATCCCGGCCAGGAACTGTTCAACAACTGGTCAGCCGCCATCCCCGCCGGCGTCACGCTGGTGCGTGGCGGCGACGGCCGGGGCAAGAGTAGTTTGCTGCGTTTGCTGGCCGGCGATATGGCGGCGCAGGGCGGCCGCCTGGAAATCGGCGGCGTGCGCCTGGATGAGCAGCCGGATGCCTATCGGCGCCAGGTATTCTGGATGGATCCGCGTTCGGAGGCGTTCGACCAGATGACGGCGCGCGAATATTTTGCGTCCTTGCATGCCGCGTATCCTGGATTTGACGATGCGCTGCTGCCGGCGCTGACGGAAGGGCTGTCGCTGACGCCGCACCTGGACAAGAAGCTCTACATGCTATCTACCGGCAGCAAGCGTAAGGTGTGGCTGGCGGCTGCATTCGCTGCCGGCGCCACGGTCAATTTGCTGGATGATGCGTTTGCCGGGCTAGACAAGGCGTCTATCAATTTTGTCGTGAAGATGCTCAACCAGGTTGCCGGCGATCCGGCGCGGGCCTGGGTGATTGCGCTGTATGAGGCGCCGGAGGGGGTGGAATTGGCGGCTACGGTAGACTTGGAGGATTGAGGCGATCGTGGCGCCGGTGGCGCTGATCGTGCGCGGGATCGCCTGGCGCACCAGTTTATAATTTCAGGCTTGCACCGGCATACGCGTGCGGCGATCTAAATGTGCCGGGCACGGTCACGCAATTCGCGTTGTGCCTGCAACTTTGCGGCTTTGTCGAGTAGCCCTATTACCTCATCATCCGCGGTTTGACGGAAATCGTCATACCATACGCCGACCGCATAAAAGGGCTCGGGATTCATCAGAAAAACGGCTTCATCGGCCTGCGCTTCGATCTGCCGGATTCCTTCCGATGCGGCGACGGGAACGGCAACGATAAGGCGCGCCACTTTGGCCTCGCGCGCGGCATTGAGGGCGGCGAGCATGGTCGAGCCAGTCGCCAGGCCATCGTCAACGATGATGGCGGTCCGGCCTGCCAATTGCAGGGCGGGACGGCTAGCCCGATACAGCTGTTCGCGCTCTGCCAACTCCTTGAGTTTGCGCTGCACCGTTGCTTCGACTACCTCCATCGATATATCAAAATGCGTCAGTATGTCGGGCTGCATTACGCACAGGCCGCCACTGGCAATGGCTCCCATCGCACACTCTTCGTTTCCGGGGACGCCGAGCTTGCGTACGAGCAGGACATCAAGCGGGATTTCCAATGCCTTGGCGATCGCAAAACCGACAGGAACGCCACCGCGCGGCAGCGCCAGTACAATCGCGTCCGGATGTCCGGAATAGACACCGAGCTGCTGCGCCAGGCGCGCCCCGGCTTCTGTGCGATTCTTGAAACGCCTCGCTTCAAACATATGCGCTCCCGGCCTCATGGGCGACGCCGACGCCATCTTCCTCAACCACGCCCGACTTACATCCGATGATTCGAGCTTCCGCCGATTCGAGTGATGGCGCGGTAAATTGGCGGAACTCGACAACGCCGGCCTACGGTTCGCTGTCAATCCGGCCTGCTCCAATGTGCAGATGGGGCGTCGTTGTGGATTGCCCCGCATTGATATTGAACGTAAGAACCCGCTGTCGCAGCAACGATTAAGGCGACCGCTATAACGCTCCAAAGTGTCGATTTCATATCTGCCACTCTTCGTCCTGCTGGAAGCTTTATATTACGCCGCCTGGATCAATTTTGCGGCAAGCAGCCATTCAGTGGCGCCCGCCATCTGCCGGCGCCAGTCTGTCGCGCTGGTAAACTCGATGTGGCGTTGATGTTTTTTGTGGCAACATGTGTCATCTATTGCCATCTATTTCCTACACTGGTTTCGCACCACTAAGCATCAATATGGGTACCCCGTCGAGGGACCGTAAGCGGGCATTCATGCCAATGTCTGCTATCAGCCGAAGCGGCCGGTAGTTATAAATTTCCATCGATGTTGCAAGATTGAAAAATCTGCAGCGTCCGCATCGTTGCTCATGTACGGACGCGGGTTTCATTTGCATAACTGTTGAGCGACAGGGGGCAGAGGCCATGGAACTTCTCGTAAATCTCGACGTTGACGACCTTGAGAAGGCAATTCGCTTCTATGGAACGTCGTTCGGATTGAAGGTCGGCCGACGCTTCGGCGCCAGCGGCGTGGAAATGCTGGGGAGCTCCGCACCGATCTACCTCCTGGTCAAAGCGGAAGGAACGCAAGCAGCGAGCACAACTGCTCAGCGCCGTGCCTACGATCGCCATTGGACGCCAGTCCATCTCGATTTTGTCGTTGAAGAAATCGAATCCGCGGTTAACAAGGCCGTCTCAGCCGGAGCGCGCCTTGAAGAGCCCATCGCCACGCATAAGTGGGGCCGGCTCGCACTCATGGCGGATCCCTTCGGCAACGGCTTTTGCTTCGTTCAATTTCTTGGCCGTGGCTATGACGAGATTGCTGAGTGACAGTGAAGCGTCAAATGGTGTCACCCTCGATGGCCGGCTGTGCATTGCATCAAGAGCTGCCTATCCCGTTAATCCGTGAAGAAGCTAATTGTAATCCGCGCTAATTTCCCATCAGCTCGTTCATCGTCGGCTTTGGATTTCGCTGCGCCTTTGCCGCCCCAAAGCTGTCAAGCGATAACGCTGCTTGCTACTGCTCGGCACACCGGGCAGTGTCATTTCGACCATCTTTGCATCAAGCGCCGGCAACAGATAGAGTTTGCGGAAGTTATCTTCATGTTTTAGGCCCAATGCCAACTGCAGCTCTGTACGACGCATCTCGCCGTTGAGTATCAGTAGTAGCTTCTCAACTTCCCCGGTCACTTCCCCTGAAACCACTGGAGATCTGGCATGGATCGGCAGGCGGATCACAAATGAGGTGCGTTCCTCATCGCTCTCAAACACTGGCGCCGGCGAGCCGTTCACCATCATGACTTTCAGAATTTTAGGAATGCCGGTGGCGCGTCCTTCCGTGAGATCCAATTCCTTCAGAAACTCGCCAATGCGCCGGTTACGATAACGGCGGCTAACCGCACGTCCTGCCTGTAAATCCGCCAGGCGAATGGAACGGTCAGGACCAGGGAAACTCAGCACGACCAATTCATCATGACTAATACGCACCTCGATCGGCCCGCGTTCTTCATACGAGCGGTGATATACCGCATTCACCAGCGCTTCTTCAATCGCGGCATAGGGAAAATTCCAAAGCCGCTCAGCCTCGGCACGCTGTGGATGCTTAATTACCGTTTCATGCAAATAGTTACGCTGGATAGCCGCGCACTGTCGCGGCGAGGCACGCAAAAATAGACGCTGGGGATGATCATGCAATGGCGCAATCTGCTGATACGATGTCAACATTGCAAAGCAGCACTCAATCCACTTTTACACTTGAATGTCACGCCAATATGTTGTTTGAGGCCGAAAGATTTGAATCCCGTTTAACAAAACCCGCCAGTTGGGAAGATTGCGCCTTTCGCTACTGCGACTTCGCTCACATAGATAGCGAGGGCGGTAGCATTGACTCGATTTTTGTCGGTTGCACATTTGAAAATTGCGATTGGTATTGGGGGATCTTTAACATGGCGATCCTTGTGCAGGTCAAGTTCAAGGGTTGCAAATTTCGCGGCACTGCATTCTCAGGGTCCAAATTTGTCGAATGCGATTTCATAGATTGTGAATTTACAAAAGACAATTTAGATGGTGAGTGTTCCTTTCGTGATGTAGCTTGGTACAAATGCCGGCAAGATAATTGCAAGGGACTTGAGGGCGAGTTCAGAAACAAGCGCTGAATTCCACTTGCGGTTGAAGATAATAAATATATCTATATGGTCGCGTTAAATTTCCGCTGGACACCCGGCGCAGGTCCAGATCACCAGGCGCTTGCGCGCATGGCGTCTCATGCACGCCGACCACGATTGCCAATGGGTGAAGCATGGTTCATGAGGGACCAACGCGAGATGTATACCTATCTGGCGGAGCAGGAACTTGACGTCATGGATTGCTCTCAGCTGGCGATTCCTTTGACCGAGATTGCAAGCGGCACTGCCAGCTTTGGTCCCATGGCGGAATGGCAATCATGGTTCAATTACCTCTTGCCTCGTCTTGTGCCGATCGCAATGCAAGCGCACATGGCGGAAATTCACGAGTTATTGGTTAGCGCATTCATCACTCAGCATCCGGCCGGCGTGTCCGAGCCCCATATCGCGGGTTCCGCGAGGACGTCTTGCACACGCTCGGCCAATTCATCATGGACGAATCAAAGTGGAATGACGGCCAAATTTCCCTTGGGCGAGTGCTAGTCCATCCCCCATCAGATTTACGCTGCAGTTGGGGGTGGTGGGCAGCGAGCGGCGACTTGTCTGCTTCGCTCTTTTTTTGCCTCAAATGTCTGATGGCCGATGAAATCGAAGGCTGGGTGCGATCCGTTCTTGCAATTTCAGATCCCCATTGGCGCGCCCAGATTATGGTTTGGATTATGGGTAGTCAACTGCTTCTGGACGAAAAGCCGGAGCAGCCTTCGAACCTGGAGGGCAAGGAGCCGGATGTCGAGTGGGAGCTGTCTTATCGCCTCACAGGTAATTACACAGGCCGATTCAAACAACCGATTGCACTCATCCCCTTCATTCCAAACGCCAACAAGCTTGCATTCAGAGCCGCACTTCGCAAATATCTGACGGATTCTGAACTTCTGGAATGGAGGAAGTCCATTGAGACAATTGACTACCTTGCGTTGGAAGCGCTGCCAATAGCAGAGGGAATCGAAAGCGTTATTAACACCGCTCTATGAAGAACACACTTGCCGCTGCCAGCAATCATTCATTCGCGGCGGTGTCATAGCTCGCCATCCGATTAAGACTCGGACGTTGAGTTCAGCGTGACTCAGCCAGCGCCACAGCATCAGCCCCAGCAGCAATACGAACCGGGCTCGACGGATCGTTCGCCGCACGCCACACTGCTTCTGCCACATCCTGCGCCCGAGTAACCGCAGACGACTGCCCCCATCCCGCGAACACGCTCTTTGCCAAGTCGGCATACGCCTCGGGGATGCCACTTTGCATCCGGGGCTGGGCGTTTTCACCGAAGCGGGTCTCTGGCGCCCGTCCCGGCAGCACCAGGTTCACCCGTACATTGAATTGCTGGAGTTCCAGCGCCAGCGACTCGGTGAAGGCGTTGACCGCCGCCTTGCTCGCGGTGTACACGGAAAGCAGGGGGAACGGCTTCAATGTCACGCTCGACGTGACGTTGACGATGACGCCGGCCTGGCGTTGCCGGAACTGCGGCAGCACCGCCTGGATCACCGTCATCGTGCCAAGAGTGTTGGTCTCGAAGACTTCGCGGGCAGTTTCCATCGTGGTGCCTTCGAGGGCGCCCAGCATGCCGATTCCTGCGTTGTTGACCAGGACATCGATAGGCCCGGCGTCCACCACGGCCCGGCGGATGCTGTCCGCATCGGTGACGTCGAGCGCGATTACGCGCAAACGCTCGGAGCGCGGCAGCAGGTCCTCGCGCGGCGTGCGCATGGTGGCGATGACCCGCCAATCGCGCGCGAGGAAGTATTGGGCGGTTTCGAGGCCGAAACCGGATGAGCATCCGGTGATGAGGACGGTTTTCATGGGGACTCCTGTAGGTGGTTTGGTGTATTGGGACTGTAGCCCGCCGTAACCGGACGTACTACAATCAAGAGTCCACGTTTCATTAGCAGGAGTCCAGTTATGGTCGATCCGCTCGCGGAGGTTGTCACGCTCCTCCAACCGCAAGCCCGGTTCTCGAAAGTCGTCAGCGGCGCAGGTCCCTGGCGTGTGCGCCGCTCGGAAGCCGGGCAACCGTTCTACTGCGTGATCCTCGACGGTTCGTGCCGCCTCGCGGTCGACGGACAGGAGCCGATCAGCCTGCAGGAGGGCGATTTTGTCCTGATTCCCTCGGCGTATGGCTTCACGATGTCCAGCTTCGCGCCGATGACATCAGACTCCGATAGCGAGCCCGTCGCGCTGCCCCATGGCGAGTTCAGGCTCGGCGTGCAAAGCGGGCCGCCTGAGGTGCAAATGCTTATAGGCTACTGCGTCTTCGGCTCGCCGGACGCGGCCTTGCTGGTGTCGCTGCTGCCGCAGCTGTTGCACATCCACGGCGAGAATAAGCTGTCCAACAGGCTGGCCACCATCGTGCAACTGGTAGGAGACGAATCCCGCGCGCTGCGGCCCGGGCGTGATGTCATCCTGGCGCACCTGCTGGAGGTGCTGCTCATCGAAGCCCTCCGCTCCGCAGCGGGGACGGCAGCGTCGCCTGGCCTGTTGCGCGGACTTGCCGACGAACGCCTCGCGGCCGCGATACGGCGGATGCACGAAAGCATGACCCGGCCCTGGACGGTTGCACAGCTGGCGAAAGAGGCGGCGCTGTCCCGCTCGGCGTTCTTCGAGCGGTTCAGCCGCGCGGTGGGCGTCGCGCCGATGGCTTACCTGCTGGCCTGGCGCATGGCGATGGCCAAGAATCTGTTGAGGCGGAAAGAGGGTGGGGTTGCCGAAGTTGCGGAACAAGTTGGCTATGGTTCTGCGAGTGCGTTCAGCGTTGCGTTCACGCGGCATGTAGGATTGGCGCCGGCGCGTTATGCGCGGGAAGCGAATGGCGTCACAGTATCTATAGCCGCTTTGTAGAAGGCGAAAGACGGCAATCGCGAATATATAGAAAAGTCATTTTTTTATACACATTGGTAGTGATGTATATAGAAAATGGCCTTTGCTATATACATCAAGGAAATGTGTAGCCGGCTGAAGCCAGGAAGCTTTGCGACCTCTTCCGTGGTCAAGCTTGGTGATTCATTGCTGGAAGCTTGTTTCCGGATAAAGCTCAGGAACTTGGAAAGAGAGGCTTAAACTGGTGGAGAGAATCGTACATATTTGCCGACTATTTTTCCATATGCAGATTACATTCAACATGTTGATTTATAACGTATTTGTAAATTTTATCAGCCATATTGAAGATAAATTCTGCCGACTTATTTGCCGACATTGATTGAATACATCATTTCTCTGGTAATCCCCCCGTTTTTAAGCAAAGCTAAAAGTAGAGGCTAAGCCGCAAGGGCCAATTTCTGCTTCGGGGTGATACCGCCGAGCGCCATGTTCGGGCGTTCGTGATTGTAGGTCCAGAGCCATTTTGTGGCAAATTCCTGGACCTCGCTGATTGATTCAAACAGATAGTGGGCGAGCCAATCATAGCGAACTGTTCTGTTGTAACGCTCGATATAAGCATTTTGTTGCGGCTGTCCTAGTTGAATAAAACTGATCTGGATGCCGCGCTTTTCTGCCCACGTGGCCAGTGTCGAACTGATGTATTCGTGTCCGTTGTCACAGCGAATCGTCGTCGGCTTTCCCCGCCATTCGATAATTTGGTCAAGCGACCGAACGACGCGAACTGCCGGCAGGGAGAAATCGACGTCGATGCCTAAGCCTTCCCGATTAAAGTCATCAATCACGTTGAACAGGCGGATGCTACTCCCGTCTGACAACTGATCGTGCATGAAATCCATGGACCAGACATCGTTGATCGACGTAGGCACTGACAACGGTTCAGGCTTTGCTCTGGTAAGCCGCTTTTTGGGTTTGATTCGCAAATTCAACTCCAGCTCTCGATATATCCGATAGACGCGCTTGTGGTTCCAACCGAATCCTTTGACGTTGCGCAGATACAGGAAGCAAAGGCCAAAGCCCCAGTTTCGCTGGTTCGCGGTCAGCCGGATTAACCAGTCCGCGACATGCTCGTTATCTTCCGATAGCTTTGCCTTGTAGCGATAACAGGTCTGGCTGATCGCGAAAGTCGCACATGCGCTGCTTACGCTGATGCCATGCGCTTTGACTGCCGCGTGTGCCATCTCACGTCGGTGAGATGGCTTCACCACTTTTTTTGCATTGCCTCCGAAATGATCTCGGCCTTCAGCTTCTCTTCGGCGTACATCTTCTTGAGCCGACGGTTCTCGTCTTCCAACTCCTTCATCCGCGTCATCATCGACGCGTCCATGCCGCCGTATTTGCTACGCCACTTGTAGAACGAGGCCGAACTCATCCCGTGCTCACGGCAAAGCTCCGGCACTGGCGTGCCGGCCTCGGCCTGCTTCAAGATGTTGATGATCTGACTTTCGGTAAAGCGTGATGTCTTCATGTAAAACTTCCTCAAAATCGCATTTAAGAAAATTCTACTTTTAACTGATACTTTTTTGTGGGGGGATTACCCTCTCGCAAGGACATGTTTTAGCCTCTCTTGAAAAGCGTGGTCTGCATCTGAATAAATAAACCTCCGACCAACGTCACAAGGTAGTCCTCGATCTTGGAGAGCACCAGCTCTGGAACCAGCTTGTCGAGCGCCTGGAAGATCTCGTAGTGCAGCAGTTCCTTCTCCACCACCGGCCGCATCGCCGACAACCCCGGGTTGGCCATGGCCAGATCGACCAGCTCGTTGAAATCCTGCTTGTCCTCGCTCATGCCTCTTCTCCTTGTGGCTCGTCCTTGAGCTCGCTGCGATCGATTATGTTGGCGTTGCGGCCCACGCGCAAGAGATCCCGGATCGCCGCCTGCTTAGTGGCGATCCGGAGCGGCCGGCCCTTGGCCTGCATCGTGCGCTTGATGATCTCTGCGGCGCGCCGCTTGGTGTGCGTGAACTCGATCGTCCCGTAGGGGGTGTCGACCACGCCGCTCTTCCCCGTCGTCATCACCGTCATCCGGTTGATCGGAATCTGCGAGATGGCCCCATACTCGGACAGGATAGACTCCAGGCTGACATAGGAGAGGCATCCAGGGCGCAGCGCCCTGGCGATCTCTTCGGCGATCCAGCGGTTCTTGCTCGTCGCGGCCGGGTTCAGATAGAGCCCCTTGGCCACTCGCTGCAGGAGGCCGTCGGCGACCATCCGCTGCAACGACTTCTCCATCGCCTTCTCGCCCTCGTCGGGGAAGAGCTTCTCGATGTCGCGTCGGGCCAGGACATGCACCCCGCGCCTATCGAGCTCCGAGAGTTTGTGGATCAATTCGATTTTCTTCATAAGTCACCTCTAACCCGATTTTAAAGTAGGGAATTGGTAGACTTAATATAACCCTGTGATACCCCGAGATCAGCAACAGGTATTCTTTTCCCCTATTTTTTGATAGGGTTTTTGGATACTTGTCCGGCTATGTCGATTTTGGCCGGCGGCGTCTGGATGCTCCACAGCATGTGCGCCGCTGACTTGTCAAAGTCAAATATATTCATTGTTTTTATAGTATTCAACACATGATGAACAAGTCATTTTTAGTGAACATCAGGAATGATTCGTTCATTTTCAGCCCAGTGCTTAGCCTCAGATCGCTATTTCGATTTATCAATCGTAATAGGTTTTCTAAGGTTTGTCGGTACCTTATCAAGAGCGCGGGCGAACTTCATCAGTTTGATTCTCGCCGCTCCAGTAGCCTGTCTATACAGGAGCGTCAGCTCTATCAATTCGTCCAGATCATTCGTTTCCTGTTTGGAAAATTCCTGTTCGTTAGCAAATTTTGGCAGCGTCCCCTTTAGTATCCAATCAACCCGATAGCCAAGATTTTTCTCTATGTTTTTGGCGTATTGGTATCCCAGTTCTTGTCCCGGGTTTCTCGTCAATTGACCGATCAAGGCCTTAGTACAGCCAGCAAGTTCTGCCAGCCTGGTCTGCTTACCACGCTCAGGACCATCCAATTCTTTAAGGATCATCTTGATCCGGTCGCCAATGTTTTCCATGGATAGCAATCTATACGATTGCATGGAAATTAAACTTTACATATACGTATAGTTAAATATACTTATTGCTCGGGGATGACGAAAACACGTCGCAATAAATTGCCGCTGTCGCGAACAAGGGCGGTAATGCACCCTCATTGATTGCAACCAAATTAAAGGAAAGCGCAATGAATCAACTCTCGGATTACTTCTCACTCAAAAACAAGGTGGCCGTGGTTACAGGCGTGGCACAGGACATTTCACTACAAATCGCCAGCGCATTGAGGGCTGCCGGCGCGAACCTTGCGATTCTCGATGAACAAGAACAGGGAGGACAAACCATCGCCCGCCTACTGGAGACACAGTTCGGGAAAGCCAGGTTCTGGAGTTTAGATGTCAGCGACGAGACGGCGGTTAAACGTATGATCGCCACGGTTGAGACACACTTCGGCCGTATCGACATCCTGATCAACAGCGCCGGGGTCAACGCGGATCTACTGCCTGGTCAAGGATTATCCATTGCTCAATGGCAGCGCACCATACAGCTCAACGTCAACGGCAGCATTTTATGCAGCAAACATGTAGTCGATGCCATGGAGCGCGCTGGTGGCGGGGCGATCGTCAATGTGTTGTCGCTATGCGGCATGTCAGGCAGTCAGCAGACTTCGGCGGATTTTGCGGCAAAGGCGGCTTTGCGCATGGCTTACATCAATGCGCGAAGCTACGCTGCACGCAACATCCGCGTCAATTGCATCCATCCTGGTCTGGCTCGTCCGCCAGTTCTGGAAGCGACTACGCACGAGGAGGGTGATCTGCCCCATACCTTCATGGACATGGAGCAGAATCATCAGCCCGAACATATCGGGTCAAACAGCGATGTAGCCGCGGGTGTCCTGTACCTCGTATCGGAAACAGGACGCTTTATCACCGGCAACGAGCTGGTGATCGATTCAGGCGCCACTAATCAATAGAACCCGTTTTTATTCTGAATGTTACGTGCTAATATTGAAACATTAATCAAAAGACAATATTACGGGCGCTAGCAAACCGCACCGTCGCCAGGCATCCGGCGAACCGCCAAGCAATACCCATCATTCGTCTGAAGCAGTTTCTTGATTGAAGACACGCCATGCTGAACACCGACCCGGAACGTAGCTGCCGCCACATCATCCATACCAGCCGTCCCTTTTGGATTACCGCCTCCTATGCCCCCAAGCCAGGCGCGGTGGGTTACGCGAATGCGCTGTGCCGATACCTTTCCGGTACCGAGAAAGCGTTTTGCGGTTTTTTTTCACGCCTGGATGCGATGATAGAAGGCGCCTATTCCTCCGCGCCGCCAGCCAAGATTTATCACAATGTGTACGCCAACAATTTCGATTTTCGCGACGCCTACGCCGTTGATGGCGAACTCCACTTCCTCTTTCTGACCGGCTACGCCGCGGCCAATCATCGCCTGATCATGCGCAAAGGCGCTCCGGTGCCGATTGCGCACCAGCAAACAATCGCCGCTGATTTCAGCCATCTACCGTTTGAACTGACCGTCGACGAAGAAATCTACGATGCCTATCTCAAGGTGCGCGCGGACGCCGGCCTGTTCGCTTTTGCCGACACGTTAGAAGTCATCAATCGCCAATGGAATCAGCACCATTTAGACAAAGAGCTGGCGCAAGCCATCACCAGCCTTCCGGAAACAGTGGCGTATACGGACGACTTGAACATTGATCAGGTCGCTCTCTATGACCCGGAATTCAGGCAATGGAATTTCGCTGCATTGGAAGACGAATGAGGAGACGCAAATGATTGTGCTTGGAAGAGGAATCATACTGGTCGGCGACAAAAACGTTCCTGGTGGAACGGTGATGACAGGTTCGCCTACTGATACGGTGTTTGGCAGGGCGATTGCGCGTATTGGGGATCTTGTGAATTGTCCGCTACATGGCGTTAATAAGATCATTGAGGGATGCCCGACGTTCACGACTATGGGCGTGCCGGTGGCTCTGGATGGGCATGTCAGTGAGTGTGGATGTGCTTTGGTTTCCAGCTTCCAAGGCGGTGATGGGTTGAGCGGCGCGGGCTTCAGTGCGGGGAGTACTGATAGATCATTGATATCCGGCGAACAGGCTATGAACTCAACGCGCTATGATGAGCAGATTAAATTCCTGCTTGGCTCGGGCGCTGCACTAGCAGGTGTAGCTTATACGCTCACACTTGATAACGGCGAGAAGGTGCATGGAACAACCGATGCGGAAGGTAAGACTGCGCGTATAGCAACCGATGAACCGCGCGCCATTACCGACGCGGATTTGGAGCCGGAGCAGCTCTATTGTTGCGAGAGACAAGCTGAAAACGCTGGTGCTAGCCAGGAAAAAGCGGAAATCAAGATCAAATTGGACGATGTCAAAACAAATACTGAAAATCTGGGCTCTTCGGTGAAAGAATATACGATCGAGGAAAAAGTGAGGCCACTAACGACCGGCGAAATCGAGATGGCGCAGAAGATGTTTCGAAATTCCGTTGATTACTCCAAGGTCAAAGTACATAACGGCGCCTACATGATAGGAGCCAGCAATAATGCAATGACGCCAAATGGCGAAATGTATTTTCCGGAAAGTTATTACCAGCAAGATTTTTCAATAGGCGAAGATTCTGAACGAGTTTGGTTCATTCATGAGATGGCCCATGTCTGGCAGTATCAGTTGGGGTACAGCGTGATATGGGCCGGAATAAAGATCCAGCTTCGAGGTGGGTATGGCACAGACCCAGGTAAAAGAGTTGCGCGTGCCTATAAATATGACACTGTGTCAGATGGCGAAAAATCCATGTCAGAGTTTAATATGGAGCAGCAAGGGGACCTAATTGCACATTATTTCGAGGCGGTATACCTGTCGGGGAAAGGTTCGCAGGAGCAACGTCAAAGCATATTGGATCTGCCATTCTTGCAAAAGGTACTTTCCGGTTTTCTAAGGAACCCGGCAGACACCTCTCTCCTACCCAACACGACTCGAATCGGCTCCTGAAAATGCAACGTCCCTATTCCATACTAATTGGTTTTTGCACTGCTCTGCTAGCACTGGTATTTGGATTCTCCGGCGAATCCCGCGCAACTTCCAAAGGCTATGACGCTCCAGCAAAAGTAATTTTAAAAGACGACATTCCCTGTTTTTTTGCAGAGATCGACGATGACAGCCCCTCGCCGACAGGTGAAACCCTGACAGTCATGATTAACAGGGGCGCAAAGATGTGGCACATCGATGAAGAGCACGGCCAAGAAGCTTTACCCTTTAGCGTAGACCGCTGCATCAAGTACGGGACGCCTTGGAGGTCTGGTGTCACGATAAAGGAGCCTGAACCACTGCAGTATGGTGTTCCGTACTACGCCGATATTGAAGCAAGAGGGCGTTTTCGCGTCGCCTTTTGTTTGGCCCGTGATTCAAATGGCGGCAGGCTCCTAACTCGCTGGTCAGAGGATGGCAAGCAGTGCACGGATAAACCATTGAATGATGCTGATAGGCCCTCAGTTTGGCGACGCATGTTCGGCAAATGAAATCCCTAATTGAGGTCATATGCTCAATCACCGCCCGTTTCTATTGGCTTAATCCCCAATCTGGGTATAGATATAGAGACTTCGGCCAGCATAATACAAGCAAACAATCGTTGCGGCTAAGAGTGCGTAAGTAACCCCCGTATCTATGAAGGAAAAAAGAGGGGCAATCACCACGCTCATCGTGCCACTCTCAGGGGCAGTGCTGTCTACAAACATAGATAACCCCGCTAAAACCGCCACTAGGCATCCTGTAGCAACTGCGCGGCGCTGATAGATCTTCAAATCCGCAATTTCGCTTGGATCATCCTTTCGAACCGCAGTATTCTCATACCAGTTTATGATCTCAAATATTATATTTACGAGCTTTTCCATATTGATACTCCATTCTGTCTGTGGGTAGTTTTACTCATTGGCGTCTCCTGAAATCCGTTCAGGTGAGACTAACGATACAAGCCGTACCACGTTCAGGAACAGTCTCAAACCGTCTAGGGACAGTAAATGACAATAATAAAATCCAATGAAATCAGTGTATTGAGTGAGTCTGAGTATCAGGAAGAAAAAGTTTTGCTGCTTGCTTCAGCCAAATGTCTGCAAAGCTACGTTGATCAATATACTGACCGGACCCAGCCATTTGAAGTGCTTGCGGCCCTAGCAACTATTACTATCAATCGGCTGAAACGGGGGGAGAGCTACACCAATATCACCGCATTGAATATTTTTGCGCAGATGAATATTCTGCTACCAGAAGGCAAAAGCCCAGGATCACGGCTGAGTCCTATGTGGAAAAAGCTCATGGAGGAAATGCTGCCGACCAGGGAAAAGGGTATTCAAGATTTCGCGCGCAACCAAGGACAAAAATTCTATCTATGGCCCGAAAAAAATAAAAGCAACGGTGGCCTACCTTCACAATACTATCTAAGAATCTGCACCATTCCCGAAAGCGAGATATCCGACGTTCAATCCGAAGAAATCGAGCACGTTGTCTATATTCGTGAACTCACCCCAGAACCTTCATGGTGGGCTAAACCGCTGCTTCGAAACGGTTATCGCCTTGAGGGATGGAGGAAATGGCTATTTTTGTCATACGGCGTCGTTTCCATAATATTTTGTGCCGTACCTATTCTATTTTTGTGGATACTACTTTGGGAGATGCCCAATTGGTCAATCAAAAACCTTTCGACATCGTTAATAAGCTCGTCGTTCTTTATCTTTGTGATTTGGGTGAGCCTGCGGCCATTTTTCCGACTGTTAGAGTGGCGCATCGTAATGGCACCCACTTCGCTTGTTGCTTTTAGGGAGATAGATGTGCAGATGGAGATCGTTAGAGACCGACGATTCGGCTTTAATAATCTCGGCACAATTCGGTTGGTGCGCTATGCCGCCACTTGCCCTCAATGCAAAGCAAAAATGGCGGTTATAGATGGTCATAAAGAATTTCCGAATCGACTAATTGGGCGGTGTCGAGAGAATCCTGGTGAGCATGTGTATAGTTTCGACCGCTTCACATGCAAGGGACAAAAACTTCGATAAATGGGCATATGACCTACCATCGTGCATGGTGGAAACCTCAAGATATCGAACTTGAGAAGGTCGGGGTCAAGGAAAATCGGGGTCAAGTCTTGCAATAACGCATTCAATGATTGCGCCGACTACGTAATATGTCATTGCAAGACTTGACCCCGCATCCGGAGCAAATTCCTCTATCCAACTATAGCGGTTCAAACATCGCTGTTGCCATTGGCGTTTTGTATTTTGTATCGGAAGCAGGACACTTTGTTATCGGTGACGAGCTGGCCACCCATACTCAGATTGAAAAGGCAAATGCATAACGCCCGACGGGAAATCGTAGCTGAGGCCACCACGCTGCCTGTTGCCCATTCTTTAACTTTGTTCTCAAGAGAAAAAGGGTCAGCTTTTGATCTGGAACCGCGCCAACTTCACCACCCGACAATATGCCTTGTGTTTCACGACGTCGCTCTTGAAGTTCGCGATCTCTATCGACATACACGTATCCGACATTCGTCCCTGAAAGCTTCGCATATTGTCCCATTGATGCAGCGATGGCGACGGTGTCCCATACTCGTTCGGACTCGCTCGTATCCGGCACGATATGCTCGATAAGGGCTTGAATTTCCGTGATGGGCATTTGAACGTATTGCTTATCACCGATATGATCGAGTAGCATATCTAGCTTAGATGTTTGTATCTGCACGCTCGAATCACGCGTAATCTGTGAAGGATTGTAATTACCTCCGCCGGTATAAACTCCGATCGAACCAGGGACCAGTACATTTTTGCGGGTTGGGTTTAATCCTCCCTCGAGATAGATCCCACGAAATTCTTCCGTTGGATTCGTCGCAATAAGCTCTCTCAAACCCTGCTCCATTTTATTGATAGCTCGAAATACGATATGTAGTTCCTTGGGGAGGAAGAGACGAAGTAACCCAATATCCTTTCTGCGATATCCGTACATACGTGCATGTTGCAATACAGTATCTGCCTGTGGAGTCCTTGGGTTGCGTCCATAATAACTTACCAACAAATTTTTAATTGTCACCCCGCGTCCCAGCTTGTTTCCCCCCACAAAGAGGTTATATGGCGATCTTACGGCCACATCTTCGTCAGTCTCTCCGTTCACTAACTTTACCGTTATACCTGGCGAAAAGAATGCGATTGAGCTCAACAAATCATCGAAATTGCTCCTCGCGAGGGAGGGATGAGTCGATGACAGATCTTCATAGGCACTTCTCAACCGCTTGATGACAGCCGCATTATTACTCTTAAGCCCGCCCGCCAATTCTTGCTTGTACTTTCTAAGAAGATTAACAATATGATCGTGGTCAATCGTTTTGGTACTAACGTGACAAAGGAATGCACAATTTTGGTCCGCCTCACTCGTACGTTTGAACGTCGCCCCTACCATGAAAGTATCAAGTGCACGTAGCAGTGACGGCGGGATCGTGGCGGTTGGTGTAGGCTGTGGGCCTGGAGCAATTACGGCAATTTCACTCAAAGGAAATTCTTTCACCAACTTTGACTCGTTCGAGAAGAAATCATCTCCTCCAACGTACTCAGCGCCTGGATGGCTCAAAACTGTGAATTTTGGCCGGAAGGCATGGTTTCCGTCTTGAAGGAAAAGCGCCTGAGGTGTTGCGGTAACCTGCAAATATGTATTCTTATTAAAGAACGCTCGCAGATTTTCGATTAGGCCATTAATGGTGCTTCTTGACCCATCGCTGCGCTTCGCTTTCGTGTTCAAACTAGCCTGATCTGCTTCGTCGTCAATAATGAGACAGGTAAGTCCCCGCACTCGTCCTTTCTCGAAATTTTGAATAAGCGTAGTTAGTACAGCTGAATTCTTCGTAACGATAATTGCGCATGTACCCCCCTTTATTCGCTGCAAGAAGGAATCTGTATCTCGAATATCCTTCTTTCCTAGAATATCAATACCAGGAAAAGCTTCCTGAGCTCTTCCCAACGTTTGCTCATAAAGTGGATCAATGTCGGACGTCAAAATAATGATGGTCCGATAGCCCTCATCTGCCCCCATCGCACCGGTAACTGTCATTACCCCGGTCTTGCCACTTTGCACAAGACCGTAAATGAGTCCGTTTGTTTCTTCCTTGTCGCCGGTTAACGGGTCCACCCATTTGCTGGCAACTTCTGCAGCGGTTTTTTTAATGTCATCTGCCTCGGATGGATTGCTTACTTGCTTTCGTAGCAAATTCAAAACTTGATCGCAATGCTTCATGCTCCCCCCTACATCAGGTCATTGATAGCCGCTGCCAGTCGGACGGCGGAATTTTTCCAGGCACGCTGTCATCGGGCCCACTCACTTCGTAGCTCTCCCGATGCCTACGTTGGCAGGATACCCACACAGCAGTATTACGCTGAATTGCTATCTTTTTGTATTTCTCAAGTGGCAATGCTGCAATGCCATCGGCACCACAAATTAATCCAATAACTGTTTGCTTCTCTATTGCGCTCTTGTAGAGAAAATCTTGTTCGTCAGGATTAAATGTGAATCCCCACGGACTTCGAATTCCAGTCGAATACTTTAAGTAAATCTGCACTCGATCATCAATAATAAAAAAAGGGGCTAGAAAGATAATGCGGGCCCCGCTACCTTTACGGATAAGCTGATGCAGCGCAGCACCTTCATAGAATTCTTGCTTTTGAATAGCCATGTATTTTTAACACATTTTTATCGTAGAACAATATGGTGGCTGATGTTCAACAATCCTCCTTCAAGAAGGAGCCTCCCCCTATGAAATTCCAAGGCTTGAATACCTAAATCGATCAACTAGGATCACCTAATTTAACACGGTATGATTGCAATAAAGAAATATATTCATATTGCACAATGATTTTCTAATGGCAACTTTGATCGTGCTCCAAGACAGGTTATTTCATAATTGTTGGTGCTTGAAGTCAAAGACTGGAAGCTCGATACCATTCAAAGCATCGACAAGCAAAGCGCCGGCAACATCACTGCTCAGAGCGTCAAGCACGTGCTGAGCCCACCTGTGCAAGCGCGTCATTAAATGTTCACCTTCACCAATGTGTTTGGGCATGATTCGGAATTAATCTGATCGAGCGGATCACTGAAGGGAAAACCCGCATTCCCGTATGAGCTTCAGCCCGCACCATTTCCGCAATCAGATGCTGCCGTTGACATTGGTCCGCATTGCTTTTTCCCGTTGCTTTATCAGTCGTCCCTGCGCAAGGGGATTATCGAAATGGGTGCCAGCATTGTTGATCAGAATATTGGTGTATCGGCAAGCCGCCAGATAGCAATCCGACACAGGACGAGTCAACACGATTTCGTCTCGCCTATCTCATCTCACTATTTCTCTTTGAATGGTGACTAAGAGCCCTGATATACTGTGCATTCATACAGTCATTCCTATCGAGTGAAGACTCGGAGTTTTGCCTATGTTCCCGTGTTCGCTACTTTAGTCTTGAAACACGATGGAAGCACATTTTGCCACCATGTGCGTCCACATAAATATTAAAATACCGAGTTGATACTTGGGACAGCAGGTTAACAACTATGTGCCTACCATTTGCAATAGGCTTCCCCAATTTACCAACGAAAAAACACTTATGAAATATCGCATTATTGATCTGTTCTCCGGTGCTGGCGGAATGACTCTTGGCTTTGTCGACGGCCGTTTCGAGGGCGGTTTCGATTGCATTCTGGCGGTGGACAATGATCGGGCCGCGATTGCAACACACGAAAAATTTTTTGGTGGTGAATCGGTGCCTGGAAACATAGAAGATTGGCTTAAGAAAACCAAAAAGATCCCTCAGGCGGACATAGTAATTGGCGGCCCTCCATGTCAAGGATTCAGTTTATTGAACAAGAATCGTGAAGGAGATGAGCGCCGCGCACTCTGGGAACCCTATATGGACATTGTCAAAGCCAGTGGTGCAAAAGTGTTCGTCATGGAAAACGTCAAAGAACTCCTAAAATCGACTGAATTTGACGACATTCGTGCCCGGGCGGAAAAGCTCGGTTTCAAAATTGTGGCTGACGTTCTTAACGCCGCTGACTACGGTGCACCACAGACGCGTCGCCGGGCAGTAATTGTCGGCTGGAATGAAAAAGCAGGGGTAACACCGCCTGAATTCCCTCCGCGTAAGACACATTCCGCCCCAACGGTGAAGGATGATCTTCCGAATTGGGTCACGGTAAAAGAGGCAATCGGAGATCTACCTAGTCCTGTGGGCACCGAAATACGAGATAGTGAAGCCCCCCTGAATTTGCATTTCGGCCGCAATCCGACAAAAATGAGTCTGGCGCGATACAAGGTTGTGCCTCCCGGCGGAAATCGCTTTGATCTACAGAAGAATGCTCCTGAATTGACACCGCCTTGTTGGTTGCGAAAACCCTCTGGCGGCACCGATTTGTTCGGACGACTTTGGTGGGATCGGCCTTCTGTAACTATCAGAACTGAATTCTTCAAGCCGGAAAAAGGAAGATATCTTCATCCGGTAAAGCATCGTCCGATTACTCATCGCGAGGCAGCTCGTCTGATGGGATTTCCGGACGACTTCCCTTTTACTGGCAGCAAGACTGAAATAGCAAAACAGATCGGCAACGCTGTCCCCCCCCCGCTTGCAAAAGCAATCGCAAAAATGGTGAAGGACATGTTGAAAACTAAGAAGACCGCGAAGGCGGCCTAATCGGAGAAAAAATTGGCGGATGTGCTGACGCCGGAACAGAGAAGCCGGTGCATGTCTCTGGTAAAAGGGAAAAACACAGGGCCTGAACTAAAGCTCCGTAAAATCTTGTGGGCTCAAGGTCTCCGCTATCGGCTCGGGTATAAGCTCCCGGGCAAGCCTGATCTCGTATTTGTGTCAGCAAAGATCGCCGTATTTGTCGATGGTTGTTTCTGGCATGGTTGTCCGATTCATGGCGAACAACCAAAAACCAATCAAAGATTCTGGTCAGAAAAAATTAATAAAACAAAATTGCGCGATCAGCAGGTGAACGCGCAGCTCGTAGAGCTCGGATGGAGTGTTATTCGATATTGGGAACATGACATAGAGCGCAATATCGATACTTGCACCAAGAATATATACAGCGCGATTATAAAAGGGAAAATTGATGGCACGCAGATCAAATCAAAGTGATCCTGAGCTTCTCAGAAAAAAACTATCCGAGCTGATTGAAAATTTTACTAACGAACTTAAATTAAACGATCTGCGGGGAAAAGTTTTAAAGCTCGTGCCAGCATTTCATCTTCTGCGCGATCTCGGGAGTTCGCTCATCACTGAAGAGATTCCTGCCGCAATCGACCGCGTCATCTTCTATCTCAAAAAATATCCTGAAAGGATCATCAAAGGCGACGAACTTATGGTCGTTTCAGGGATTAGCGATTGGCCACGCCGTGTGAGAGAACTAAGAGTTCAGCAGGGATGGGCCATCATCAGCGGCGTAACTGCCAAAGAAATGGCCGAAGCTGAAGAAAGCGGCGATATGGAAATCGAAGGGAGGTCCCTATCGAAAATCAAAACCGACGAGTACGTCCTTCTTAATGGCGAACGAGACAAACAAGCTGCGGATAGATGGTTCCAAGCAAACACCATTCGCAAGTTAAAAGGTGTGTCCGTACAGGACAAGATTTTGAAATATCTCAGAGCTAATGTCGGTAGCCCAGTTACAGGCGAAGAACTTAGATATGTTGCCAACAACAGGAGCGAATGGGCGCGGCGAGTTCGAGAATTGAGAACGGAAGAAGGCTGGCCAGTCGCGACAAGGACAAGCGGTTGGCCTGAATTGGCTATAGGGACCTACGTTCTTGAAGAAGATCGCCAGGCACCGGCACATGACCGAACCATTCCAGACGACGTGCGCGTTAAAGTTTTGGAACGTGATCAACACTCATGTCAAAAATGCGGCTGGAATCACAAGCAACTCAACCCCTCTGACCCAAGACGGCTATTGGAACTTCATCACAAAGTGCATCACGCCCAAGGGGGGGAGAATACAGAAGCGAATCTGATCACTTTGTGTAATGTCCATCATGATGCTATTCATGCAGGGAAATTAAGCGTAGAAGATTTTTTGATCAAACAATAATCTTCAATGTCTTGTGTGGGGATGGATCGCGGGAAAATGATGACAATGCACAGGGTAATTTTGATGTAACTAATGAAGCCTCTGTTTGACAGACCTTTCTCAACCACCGCGCTTCTCGGAGCCTTGTGCGCTGTCAGTTGCAAAAACAGCAACTCCGATTCGGCACATAGTGCCCACTTATATATCCAAGAGCACAATATCTACTTCAGCAGGCCTGGTTTCAGGCATTTGACTATATAAAAAATCAATCACATCCTTATTTGCGAGCATGCATTTAAAAAAAGCGTTTCCCCAATTTCTACTGGCCCTTTCTTCGGCCTGAGCTTGTCCTAAGCGCACTTCAAATAATTCCACAATATTAAATTTTTCGTGCCGCGCTTTCTTCAACCAAAAATTATAAGTACGTCGACAATATAGAAGAATCCGAGACCTCAGCTTAAGGTGTTTCACGTGCATTGCGATGCGCGCTCGTGAGTCGTCGGTCACCGGACCAAAAGCTACGAAATTGACCGAAAAATTTGGCTCACCTCCTTCGAAATTCACTGTAACTGTGAAACCAATTTTCGAAATAAGATCCGAATAAAAAGGATGGAGGTACTTCGCTGTTCCTTCGGTATTACAAAAATAATTTGCTCCTTTTGTTGGCATGCACCCTCTACATTGAGGCACTAAATTATTCGGATAAAATGCATACTCTGGCCACTCATCCTTGGGAATGAAGTGATCAAGCGTGTCCGGGGTAAACGGATACCCACAGTAAGGACATTCTTCTAAATTATTTTCATTCCGTCTATGCCGCATTATCTTCGCAATACTTGTCGGTGGAGCCATGTAATAGTCAATTAAAACCATTTTATGGCCAGCGTATGTTGTAGCCGCAAGCTCGACGTTAGGATTTGTTATAGAAGTTGTATAGCTTTTGTAGCTAACACGTAAGGTGTCCGCCAAAGGTGTAAGCTCAGCAATGTTTGCCTTTTCACTCGCGAGCGCCATCGTTAGCCATTGATCATCAGGATCAAGCAACATTGAATCTAAGAATTTCACTCCACCACCCCAATGATAATGGCTGATGAATCTTGTTCATCGATTTTTGACATTACATAGGTAAGTGCTTCGTCACCAATTTTTTGTTTCAACAACTCCAACGCTTGGCTTGGGCCGTTTTCTTCAATTACCTCGTCTATATCATTTTGATACGGTTTTCGCGTGTAATAATCATCAAATACTTCACCGGCAATAAGATCCAGAGATTCACCACGAGTTTCGAAGGACGGGAGGAGACAAACAGTCTTGCCATTTTCTTTTCGTAAGATTCGTACGGACGTCTTATCCACCTCTCGAACCATCACGGGAGAGTGTGTAGCAATAATGGCGTAGGAATTAGTATCATTTAATATCTTCTTTAGCATATCGAGTAGGGCAATTTCTAGACTCGGATGTAAGTAGAGTTCAGGCTCATCAATAATGACCAAGCTTTCTTCCTCTATTTCAGCTAACAAGCTTGGAAGCATATATGAATACATTCTTTGTCCAGAACTAAGAGGAACCAGACTATCGCCCTTGAAAAAAGAAATCCCATTTTTTAAATCCAAAGTATCAATGTTAATATCTTTGATCAAAAAATTATCTTTATCTAGATATATAAATCCATTTGTTCGATGTTTTAACCCAATAGCACTAAAATCGATATGCATTGATAAAGCTGCTATAAGGCCAGAGAATTTTGAAGTAGATCCCCACCATTGGTTCTCTTTGTCGTATTTTTGAATTTCGATTAATGACCGAATACTATTTTCCAAAGGCCAAGCCAGGGAGAATTGCCCCGTATTGTCGCGAAAACCGACATAGGCATACGCGTTGACATTAAGGCGTCGTCGGAGTTTTTTTTGTTTCGAGTCCCTACGTATCGCGAAATGAGCTTCCTGAAGCTTTGTAGCAACACCATCTTTAGTGTAATAATCTTCAAACGGTGAGTAGGCGATGGCCACTACCTTATGGAAATAAGGCCAAGGTTTATTGGACTTATCTATACCCGTAATTCCTTGAATTACTGCGCGCAATATGTGTGTCTTTCCAACGCCATTTGGCCCAATTAAAATATTTATATTTTTATGATCAAACTTGTTTAAATTTGAAAATGAAAAATCAATTGGTTCAAATGTTTCTGGCAAATTTTCAAGAGAAATTATGAATTGATTTTCAGGCTCATATTTACCTATTGCAATCTGTGAACCTTTTCTTAAGGCCGCCTCAGAAGCAGAGCCTGACCGTAACAACGCTACCTGGAAACCAGGCCACTTCCGATATTCAGTTTCCTTTTCTATAAAAAAACTCGCGTCACACATTGCTTCCAAAAAATTATCTACAGAAGACACATCCAACATTACCGGTATCAATTTTCGGTAATAGTCCATCTCACTCGATAGGGAAACTACCAATTCAGGCTTAAAAAGTGAAGTAACATCGAAACTATTTTGGCTAATAGATTTCCCTTGAAGAAAATACTTTGATGAATCCATAAAATCTTTTACTAAAATTTTACAAATGCCAAGATATTCTGATTTCATAGAAATAGAAAAATAGACCTTAAAGGTAACATAGTAGTCATAGTCATTCCACGGCTGACCATAATTTGTACCGATATGATCTTGGATGAAATGACATCCTTCAATCTCGCTAAAATCCAAATATTTTGTTGAAAAATATATTTTCATAATTTTTAAAAAATTTTATTAGCCAGTTATCGCCACTATAAAAAAAACTTAATACCCCTACCTCAATAGATTCAAAAAAAAGCCAACCTTATGGTTGGCTCTTTCATAAAACTAAGGTTGAACAACTAGTGGTGAGTTATCACAGCACTTTGGCGCAAATAAAAAATACTACGGCGCCGACGACATCCGGCTTAATCAAACATCAATATTCCCAGCCTGCAGCGCATTCAACTCAATAAACGCCCTACGCGGCTCAACATCATCCCCCATCAGCGTCATGAAGATCTGATCCGCAGCAATGGCATCTTCAATCTGCACCTTCAACAACCGGCGCACAGTCGGATCCATCGTGGTTTCCCACAGCTGCGAAGGATTCATCTCGCCCAGACCTTTATAGCGCTGCTTGCTGACGCCGCGTTCGGCTTCGTCGCGCAGCCAGGCCATGGCTTGGTGGAAGTCGATGATGGCTGACTCTTTGACTTTTTCGCCGGCACCGCGGCGGATCAGGGCGCCTGGGCCGATCAGGCCCTTGAAGGTTTCTGCGGCGTTGACCAGCACTGCGTAATCCGGGCTGGCGACGAAGTCGCTGTCGATGGCGCTGGCCTTGATGTTGCCGTGGTAGCGGCGCAGGATGCGCAGGGCGTGCTTGTCGGAGAGTTCGTCGGATTTGACGACGACTTGGACCGATGGCTCGTTGATCGATGCTTGCAGGGCTTGGGCCGAGGCTTCGGCGTCGGCCAGGGTGTCCAGCTTGAGGGTGACGCCGGTCATGATGGAGGTAAGGGCGGCGCCGTCTACCGCGCGCGTCAGGCGCGTGATGATGGAGTTGGCCATGTTGTACTGGCGCACCAGTTCGGCCAGGGCCGGGCCGCTGATCGGCAGTGCGCCTTCGCTTGGCACCAGGGCGGCGTCGTTGAGGGCGACCTGCATCATGTAGGAGACTTCTTCGGCGTCGTCCTTGAGGTAGCGCTCGTCCTTGCCGTGCTTGACCTTGTACAGCGGCGGCTGGGCGATGTAGATGTGGCCGCGCTCTACCAGTTGCGGCATCTGGCGGTAGAACAGGGTCAGCAGCAGGGTGCGGATGTGGGCGCCGTCGACGTCCGCATCGGTCATGATGATGATGCGGTGGTAGCGCAGCTTGTCGGCGTTGAACTCGTCGGCGCCGATGCTGGTGCCGAGGGTGGCGATCAGGGTGGTGATCTGTTCCGACGACAGCATTTTTTCAAAACGGGCTTTTTCGACGTTGAGCACTTTACCGCGCAACGGCAGGATGGCCTGGAATTTACGGTCGCGGCCCTGCTTGGCTGAACCGCCCGCGGAGTCACCCTCGACGATGTAGAGTTCGCACAGGGCTGGGTCTTTTTCCTGGCAGTCGGCCAGTTTCGATGACAGGCCGAGGCCGTCCATCACGCCTTTGCGGCGCGTCAGTTCGCGCGCCTTGCGGGCGGCGTCGCGGGCGCGAGCGGCTTCGACGATCTTGCCGCAGATGATCTTGGCGTCGTTCGGGCGTTCTTGCAGGTAGTCGTTGAGTGTCTTGGCGACGATTTCTTCTACCGGCAGGCGCACTTCGCTGGAAACCAGCTTGTCTTTGGTTTGCGAGCTGAATTTCGGCTCTGGCACTTTCACGGACAGCACGCAGGTCAGGCCTTCGCGCATGTCGTCGCCGCTGGTTTCTACCTTGGCTTTCTTGGCGAAGTCATGCTCTTCGATGTACTTGTTGAGCACCCGGGTCATGGCGGCGCGCAGGCCGGTGAGGTGGGTGCCGCCGTCGCGTTGCGGGATGTTGTTGGTGAAGCAGAGCACTTGTTCGTTGTAGGCGTCGTTCCATTGCATGGAGACGTCGACCGAGACGCCGTCTTTTTCGCCGGTGGCCTGGAAAATCGTCGGGTGCAGGACGGTCTTGGCTTTGTTGATGTATTCGACGAAACCGCGGGTGCCGCCTTCGAAGGCGAAATTTTCTTCCTTGCCGGTGCGCTGGTCGGTCAGCTTGATGTGCACGCCGTTGTTGAGGAAGGACAGTTCGCGGATACGCTTGGCCAGGATTTCGTAGTGGAATTCGACGTGCGTGAAAATTTCTTCGTCAGCCCAGAAGTGGACTTCGGTGCCGCGCTTGTCGGTGTCGCCGATGACCTTGATCGGGGAGACCAGCACGCCTTCCTGCATTTCGGTTTCGCGGTTTTGCGGCACGCCGCGCACGAATTCCATGTAGTGCACTTTGCCGTCGCGGCGGATGGTCAGCTTGAGCAGCTTGGACAGGCCGTTAACGCAAGACACGCCCACACCGTGCAAACCGCCGGATACCTTGTACGAGTTCTGGTCGAACTTGCCACCGGCGTGCAGCTCGGTCATGACGATTTCGGCTGCGCTGCGCTTTGGCTCGTGCTTGTCGTCGAACTTGATGCCGGTCGGTACGCCGCGGCCGTTGTCGGTGATCGAGATCGAATTGTCGGCGTGGATGGTGACGTGGATTTCGGTGCAGTGTCCGGCCAGCGATTCGTCGATGGAGTTGTCCAGCACTTCGAACACCAGGTGGTGCAGGCCGGTGCCGTCAGAGGTGTCGCCGATGTACATCCCCGGGCGTTTGCGTACCGCTTCCAGGCCTTCGAGAATTTGGATCGAGGACGCTCCGTATGCATTGGGTTGCGGCTGATTGGTGTTGTCTTGAGGGGCTGATGACATGGCTACCTTCTGAAAAGCTTACTTCGGAACTACACATATTGGGGCTGATGCTACTTTTACAAGCAACCGTAGGGTGGGCACTCCGTGCCCACGCGGTGCGCGGAGGGCGTTGCAGCGTGGGCACGGAGTGCCCACCCTACTCGGCTAGATCCGCATTGGCATGACTACGTACTTGAAATCGGCGTTTTCCGGCACGGTGATCAGTGCCGAGGAATTGGCGTCGCCGAGGGCGATGTTGACGTTGTCGCCCTTCAGGTTGTTGAGGACGTCGAGCAGGTAGGTGACGTTGAAACCGATGTCGACGCTATCGCCGCCGTAGTCGATTTCCAGTTCTTCAATCGCTTCTTCCTGGTCGGCGTTGGTGGAGCTGATTTTCAGGCTGCCTGGAGTGACTACCCAGCGCACGCCCTTGAACTTGTCGCTAGTCATGATGGCGGCGCGTTGCAACGAGCGCAGCAGCTGGTCGCGGCTGATGGTGAAGTCGTTCTTGTAACCCTTCGGCACCACGCGGGTGTAGTCGGGGAACTTGCCCTCCACCAGCTTGGAGATCAGTTCAATATCGGCGAACGACAGCTTGACCTGGTTGTTGGCGATTTCGAGCTGGACCGGCTCGTCGGTTTCTTCCAGCAGGCGCTGCAGTTCGATGATGGTCTTGCGCGGGATGATGACTTCCTGGCGCGCGAACTCTTGCTCGGTGGCGACCTGGCAAAACGCCAAGCGGTGGCCGTCGGTCGCAACCGCGATGACGTTCTTGCCGTCGAGGACCAGCAGCAGGCCGTTCAGGTAGTAACGGATATCCTGTTGCGCCATCGAAAAGTGCACCATGTTGAACAGGTGCTTGAGCGTCTTTTGCGGCAGGGTGACGGTGGCGTTGTAGTGGTCTGCCTGGGCCACTGTCGGAAATTCTTCTGCGGCCAGTGTTTGCAGCGCAAAACGCGACTTGCCGGACTGCACGGTCATGCGCTTGTTGCTCAGGGTCAGCGAGACTTCGCCGGTGTCCGGCAGGGCGCGCAAGATGTCCAGCAGCTTGCGCGCGGCGACGGTGGTTGCCGCCACTTCGCTGCCGCTGCCGACCTTGGCGTTGGTGGTGATTTGCACTTCGATGTCAGTCGACAGGAAAGAGACCTTTTCGCCGTCTTTGCGAATGAGGATATTGGCCAGAATCGGCAATGTGTGCCGACGCTCGACAATACCGCTCACGATCTGCAGTGGCCGGAGAAGGGTATCTCGGTTGGTTTTGACCAATTGCATAGCTATATCCTTGTTATTTAAAAATCAAATATTGCTGCTTGCTGTATGCCTGAATGCGTACGGGTTTAAATGCTTGGTAAGCAGTCTGTAAATGTAACTTAAATCGACCCTCTACGGACCCATCCGGGCCGGAAATCTGCGCCGCTTTGCGGATTTTTTGCGATTATTAGTTAATAAATCAGCAAGCCGTCAGATTTAACCAAATCAGCAAAAAAACCACAGTTTCCGCGCCAGACCAAACTTACCCGAACTTACTTTATACAAACTTATCCACAGGCTGACAGGCAAAGTGCACAATCGCCTGAAATGTCAAAATCAAGCTGAAATCAACCCCGAATCAACCCTTGAGCGTCTGCTCCAGCACGTGCAATTCGTGGTTGCATTCCGGATTCTTGGTGCGGTCGGCGGCGATCTTGCGGACGGCGTGCAGCACCGTGGTGTGGTCGCGACCGCCGAACAATTCGCCGATTTCCGGCAAGCTTTTCTGGGTTAATTCCTTGGCAAGGTACATCGCAATCTGGCGCGGACGGGCGATATTCGCCGGCCGCTTTTTCGAGTACATATCGGCAACTTTAATGTTAAAGAAGTCCGCCACCGTCTTCTGGATATTCTCTACCGAGATCTGGCGGTTCTGTACCGACAGCAAATCTTTCAGTGCATCCTTGACAACATCGATGCTGATGTCTTTGCCATGGAAACGGGAGTAAGCAAGAATCTTGCGCAGCGCGCCTTCCAGTTCGCGGACGTTGGAACGTAGGTGTTTGGCAACAAAAAACGCCACGTCATCGGAGAAGGTCACGCCTTCGGATGCCGCTTTTTTGAGCAGAATCGCGACCCGCATTTCCAATTCCGGCGGTTCGATGGCGACTGTCAGGCCGGAATCGAAACGCGAAATCAGGCGGTCATCCATGCCGGTGATTTCTTTGGGATAGGTATCGCTGGTGATGATGATTTGTTTCTTCGCTGCAATCAAAGCTTCGAAAGCATAGAAGAATTCTTCCTGGGTGCGGCTCTTGCCGCCGAAGAACTGGATGTCGTCAATCAGCAACAGATCGAGCGAATGGTAGTAACGCTTGAAATCGTCGAAACCCTTGCGTTGGTAAGCAGTCACTACGTCGCGAACATACTGTTCTGCGTGGATGTAGCGGATCTTCGAGTTCGGATTGTCGGCCAGCAGCTGGTTGCCGATGGCGTGGATCAAGTGGGTTTTACCGAGGCCGACGCCGCCGTACAGGAACAGCGGATTGTAGGAAACGCCCGGATTATTGGCGACCTGGATCGCTGCCGCGCGTGCCAACTGGTTGGCTTTTCCGGTAACGAAACTGTCAAAACTCAATGCCGTATTGATACGCGATTGATCGCGCCGGGCGGTGACTGCGCTGTTCTCGGTCTGCACTTCCGGCAGGCGGTCGAAGTTGCTGTTGCCATAAGTTCCACCGCCGGCAGCCGACGACATCGCGCCAGACTGCTCGCTACTATTATTAGTATTGGCGTGCGCCACCGGCATGCTGGACATGGATGGGGCAGGGGCTGCCTTGCGCGGGTCGAGCACGAACACCACTTCGATCGGCGCTTCCCAATATTGGTGCGCCAGCGTGGTGATGCGGCTGGCAAATTGCGTTTTGACCCAATCCAGTTTGAAGCGATTCGGTGCGGCTATACGCAACCGACCGTCTTCGTAGTCGAGGGGCGTCAGCGGTTTTATCCACGCGCTAAATTGTTGAGGCGTCAATTCCTGCTCCAACTGGGTAGAGCAGCTCTGCCAGAAATTTTCCATGAATCGTTCTAAGTAAGACTAAGTGAGAGTGTGCGGGATGAGGTTCTTTACGCCCTGGGCTGATGTTTTTATTGCACGCTGATTCAGTATTACCCCCGATACCTATATAAGTAGCCGGGTTGGATAACTGCGCAATGCTTAACTGGCGGGCGTGCCACACATAAGTCGCTATTCTACCCTTGCCGGCGCAAGTTATCCACAGGCACGGCCAATTATTGCTGGCGGCCGGGAGAAATGGACCTTGTGGAAAAGAGCCCTAAGTGATTGACAAACAAGCAGAAAATGCGGTTTAATTCAAGGTTCACTGTCCGCTGAATTGCTCGTTTGCGCGTTGACTGTCGCCTGATCCTGTCCCGATTCCGTAGTTCTACGTCGTGGCACCCGGCTTCAGCTCAAGTAGCGAAAGGGTAAAAACCCAGCGCTCTGAGTGTGAAGATCCGATTTATTTTTGCTGATTAGCGAGACCAACATGAAACGTACTTACCAACCTTCCGTCGTGCGCCGTAAGCGTACTCACGGCTTCCGCGCCCGTATGGCAACCCGCGGTGGCCGCGCTGTGCTCAATGCACGTCGCGCTAAAGGCCGCAAACGTCTGGCAGCTTAATCAAGCCGGACGCTAAGGCGTTGCTTGCGTGACTGACACTGACCGTTGCGACCGTTGTTCCACCGAGAACTGCGCTCAAGACTTTTCACGCGACCGGCGCATCGTTAAAACGGATGAGTTTTCATCCGTTTTTCGTTTGCGCCCTGTCTATAGAACAGCGCACTTCGTCTTGTATACCCGCCGCAATACGCTGCCGCATGCCCGTCTGGGCGTGGTGGCGGCGAAGCGGCTGGCGCCGCGTGCTGTTACGCGTAACACCGTCAAACGCGTTACGCGCGAGCTGTTTCGCCTGACACCATTGCCGCCAATCGACTGCATTGTGCGTTTATCCAAACCGGTAAACACCAAGGCAGGTCCGGCTACCACCGCGCGCCTGAAGCGGGAATTGCTGAGCGAGCTCAAGCAGCTGTTCGCGTCGCAACGCCTGGCGGCCGGCAAGCCGTAATTACAGTTATGGCTTGGGGCTTGTATTGTTCCAGCCTGGCTATATATACGGCGGGCTGGAAGAAGAAGGGAAAAAAGCTGTCATGAAAATGCCTCTACTGTTCCTGTTGCGACTCTACAAACTGGGCATCAGCCCGTTTCTGGGACAGAATTGCCGTTTTTATCCCAGCTGCTCCGATTACGCAGCCGAAGCAATCCGCACGCATGGCGCCCTGAAGGGCAGCATGCTGGCCGGACGTCGCCTGTGCAAATGCCATCCCTGGCACGCCGGCGGACTCGATCCGGTGCCGCCGCATGCGTCATCGGCATCTCTATCCGCATCTCCATCTGCAGTCAAACCCGCAGCGCCTTCCCGGTCTTGCGGTTGCAGCCATTCCTGAATCATAGATAAATACTCTTATGGATATCAAACGTACCGTCCTGTGGGTTGTATTTTCGGTGTCGCTATTGTTCCTCTGGGACCAGTGGCAGCGCCATAACGGCCAACCGTCGCTGTTCTTCCCGGGCACCGCTCAAACCGCACCTGCTGCCAGCGGCCCTGCCAATGCAGCTGCCGGCGCCAGCGCCAGTGCCGACGTACCGCAAGCTTCGGCTAGCGCAGCCGGTGCTCCTGCTCCGTCCGCCAGCGCCGTGCCTGCCACTGCGGCCGATGCTAAAGGCGAAGTCATCACCATCACTACCGATGTGGTCAAGGCCGACATCGATACCATTGGCGGTGAACTGAAGCGCCTGGAACTGCTGAATCACAAGGATACGGTCGATCCGACCAAGAACCTGGTGCTGTTCGACTCCAGCGCAACCCGCACCTATCTGGCTGAAACCGGCCTGATCGGCGGTCCTTTCCCTAACCACAAGTCGCCCTTCACGGCCTTGCCTGGCGTGCGTACGCTGGACAATGGCAACCAGGTGCAACTGGTGCTGGAATCGACTGAAGGCGGCGTCAAGCTGACCAAGACTTTCACCTTCAAGCGCGGCGACTACTCGATCGACGTCAAGCACACCGTCACCAACGACAGCGGCGCGCCGGTATCGCCTTCGCTGTACCTGCAACTGGTGCGCGACGGCAATGCACCTGAAGGCGAACAGCGTTTCGTGCACACCTTCACCGGCGCATCGGTTTACACCGAAGGCAGCAAGTTCCAGAAATTCCCGTTCGACAAGATCGAAGGCGGCAAGGCTGAACACGCTACCAAGGCTAACGACGGCTGGTTTGCACTGATCCAGCATTACTTCGTTTCCGCTTTCATCCCGCAAGACAAGGCGCCGCGCGAAATCTTCACCAAGAAGATCGCCACCAACCTGTATGCGGTCGGCAATATCCTGCCGCTGGGCACCATCGCACCGGGCGCCAGCGTCTCCATGGATGCGCGCCTGTACTCCGGTCCGGAAATCCAGAGCGACCTGGAAGCGGTTGCGCCTGGCCTGGAACTGGTCAAGGACTATGGCTGGCTGACCATCATCGCCAAGCCGATTTTCTGGCTGATGACGCAGATCCATAAAGTGCTGGGCAACTGGGGCTTCACCATCATCGCCCTGACCGTGCTGATCAAGCTGGCCTTCTTCCCATTGTCGGCGGCGAGCTATCGCAGCATGGCCAAGATGAAGCTGGTGACGCCGAAGATGACCGCGATCCGCGAGCGCTTCAAGTCAGAGCCGCAAAAGATGAACCAGGCCATGATGGAGCTGTACAAGACCGAAAAGATCAACCCGCTCGGCGGCTGCCTGCCGATCGTGATCCAGATCCCGGTGTTCATCTCGCTGTACTGGGTGCTGCTGGCCAGCGTCGAAATCCGCAATGCACCATGGATAGGCTGGATCCACGACCTGGCCGCACCGGACCCGTTCTATATCTTGCCGGTGCTGATGGCTGTCTCGATGTTCATCCAGACCAAGCTGAATCCGACGCCGCCTGATCCGATGCAAGCCAAGGTGATGATGTTCATGCCGCTGATTTTCTCGGTCATGTTCTTCTTCTTCCCGTCGGGCCTGGTGCTGTACTGGGTTACCAACAACGTGCTGTCGATTGCGCAGCAATGGGTGATTACCCGCAAGATGGGCGCAGGTCCAACGAAAGCCTAATTTGGTTTATATCGATTAATCTCGATTGTCGTAAAAAAGCCCGTGAATCGAAAATTCACGGGCTTTTTTGTTGGCTTCCGCTTGCCGCTGTTTCTATTATCCAACAACCCTCGTAGAATAATTCCATGTCTTTCGATTCCTCTCCCATCGCCGCCATCGCCACCGCACCAGGACGCGGCGGCATCGGCGTAGTCCGCATTTCCGGCAAACATCTTGGTCCTATCATCGAAGCCGTGTGCGGCATTGCGGAAAGCAAGCTGATCCCGCGCCACGCAACCTACCTGCCGTTCAAGCATGCCGACGGCAGTGTCATCGACCAAGGCCTGGCGATCTATTTCAAGGCGCCGCATTCTTACACCGGCGAAGACGTGCTGGAGTTGCAGGGTCATGGCGGCCCGGTGGTATTGCAGATGCTGCTCAGCCGCTGCCTGGCGGCCGGCGCGGAACTCGGCTTGCGCATGGCCGAACCGGGCGAATTCACGCAGCGCGCCTTCATCAACGACAAGCTCGACCTGGCGCAGGCCGAAGCGGTGGCGGACCTGATCGAAGCTTCCACCGAGGCGGCGGCCAAGTCGGCCTCGGAATCCTTGTCCGGCGCGTTTTCCAAAGTGATCCATGCACTGGTGGAGCAAGTAACCAATTTGCGCATGCTGGTCGAAGCGACTTTGGATTTTCCGGAAGAAGAAATCGACTTCCTGGAAAAATCCGACGCACGCGGCCAGCTGGCCACCATCCGCAGCACACTGGACAATGTGTTCAGCCAGGCGGCGCAGGGCGCCTTGCTGCGCGACGGCCTGAACATCGTGCTGGCCGGGCAGCCGAACGTTGGCAAATCATCCCTGCTGAACGTGCTGGCCGGCGCCGACGTCGCCATCGTCACACCGATCGCTGGCACCACCCGCGATAAAGTCACGGAAACAATCCAGCTGGAAGGCATCCCGCTCAACATCATCGACACCGCCGGCATCCGCGATGCCGAAGACGCCAACGACGAAGTCGAGCGCATTGGCATCGAGCGCACCTGGGCCGCGGTAGCCAAGGCCGACGTCATCCTGCACATGCTGGACGCCAACCACGGCCCGGCGCTGGCCGATGAAAAAATCGTCGCCCGCTTCCCGACCAATGCGCCGGTAATCCGCATCTGGAACAAGATCGACCAGTCCGGCCACAAACCCGCGGTCGACGTAATGGGCGAGGTCACCCATATTTATCTGTCCGCCACTGACTACCTTGGCATCGACCTGCTGCGCACCGAACTGCTGCGTATCGCCGGCTGGCAGCAAACCGGCGAATCGCGCTACCTGGCGCGCGAGCGGCACCTGATCGCGCTGAAGGCAGCGCGCGATCATCTGGAGATTGCTGACCAGCACGCTAATATCGACAATCGCGTCAATGATCAGTCGCTGGATTTGTTTGCGGAAGAGTTGCGGCTGGCGCAGGATAGGCTGAGCAGCATTACCGGAGCGTTTACGCCGGATGATTTGCTGGGGGTGATTTTTTCGCGGTTTTGTATCGGGAAATAAATTTTTGATTATTCGCAGATCGATAATCTTATCGGAGCAATCGAGCAATTGCCTGCAAGTCTTGTGCGGGTACTTTGTTCTTTGCGTCTGGCATCGAAGATAAAACTGAGGCCAAGCATGACAACGTTGTCATGTGGCAAATAGCGACGGGCGAGTGCTTGCAATACGCTCGGGGCTGCTTAAGGAGGCAAAACAAAGAACAACGGCCGCCTTATCCTTAGAACTCTGTAAACCGTGATCTTATAGAAGCAACCGAAATTTCTTCGCCCAAACGCCAAGCCATATCACAGATCTGGATGGTTAAGCCACCGTCTGCAGCATCGAGAGAGCCATTGCATCTGCCTCAGAAAGCACCGTGGCGGAGCTGAAGGGAAGGTCGCTTCGCGGCATCAACGCACAACCGTGAAAATTACCCCCATGCACGTTCCATGCCGACTGGTTCATCTCATGATCGGCGTCTCTCATCTGGCGGACGCCGTCAAATTCGCCGTCTGGTCCGGTCTAGCAACGGACATGCGGATTATTTGTCAGTCAACGGCAAGGCAATTGCGGGGATTTGGCTAGGCAGTTCCACAGTGCCGTAGCGACATCCTTCCGGTGGACAGGCCATACTAGCCGTGAGGTTGTACTGCTCTAATCTCTTACGCCCGTCACCCGGATTATTCGTGAATATGAAGCGCATCGCTGACTGGTAAGGAATGTATGGAAGCGCCGGTTCGCCGAGCAACGGTCTAACTAGTGCCGCCATGCTCAGGATGAAAACAGCCGCCAGCTGGATCGCTTTATGTCGCGGCGTTATTACGGGCCATGTGCGATAGAGCAAGATCCCTTGGGCTATCACAACAAAATATTTTGTCCTATTCCAAAACAAGGGAATTTGCCAGAGAAGCGCTTCTACAATGATCATCAGGAGAATCGACAGCATCAGCGATTTTTCTAAGCGAGAAGTGACATCGACGATTTTTGAGAAATACAAAAAAACAAAAATATTCAATAAAAAATAAGCTGTTGCTGCCGGTGTTTTTAGCGACGGTCCGATGCTCTGGTAATGATGAAGCTTCTCCGCAATAAAGCTGAACCGGATATTCTCAGCCAGTACCCCCAGCAAATCGAACAATCCCAATCCTGAAAAATAAAAAGCCGCCAGTCCCAGTAAAACAGGGATCTTGAACGCCATGATTTTTTTATAGCTCGATGTAAAAAATATCGGCGCCAGTACCACAATCGAATATTGGAAAAAAACTCCCGCCAAGAACAGCGCCAGCGCAGAGATATATCTTGATTTGTCGAATCGAATAAGTGAAAGCATCAAAAATGACACCGCGATTGACTGTCGCATGATCCCCATCTGGGCCAGCAGATACGCCCAGCAGAAATAAATGGCAAAAACAAAAACAAAATTTGCGCGACAGTACCGGGCGAAGATAAAGAATGAAATTCCGTTGAAAAGTGCAACGATAAAATACAGCGCCTGGATGCTGCCGCCAAACTGCTTTATCGTGGCAAGCAGAATGATGAACAAGGCTTCCATTGGCCTTAAGGCTTCTGGCAGATTTGTGAAAGATAACTGGAGTAGCGGAGGAGAATCGTTGAGCGCTTGTTCATAAGCGATCCAGTCATATCCCGTTTCCCAACGGAAGCCGGCGAGCATTACAAAAGTAACGATGGCAACAGCGACCAGCAACGGATGTAGTTTTTCGCGATTTTCAGCAAGGAGAACAAGTATCCAGAAAATCAGTGCAAGAGCTATATAAAAAGTCAAATTTCCGCCAAATTAGTATTTTTTGATCTAAAAAAGTTATCCGAAGTCGCCATTCCTTGTCCGGCGATTTTGAACGTCATTGGATAGTGCTTGAAGACGACAAAGAAGTTTGACATTGGCCGCTTTAATGCGCCTTGGATTTTTGCACCCTCGCTTTCGCTCCCCCAGTATTTCAACCGAAGCAACTCTCCACAATGCTGTCGAAGCATTATTGTTATTTTCCCACCTTGCCGTAGGGCACGCCAATCATTCCAGCGGTATTTGCCAAAATACAAGATGAAGTATTATTGCCTTTATGGCACTTTGTTGTATATTTTTAACACAAATCGTTACATATTGTTACTACTTGCAACATGCAATGGCTTTTCTTTAGGCAACTTTGTAGTATCAGCAATGTTTTATCTGTTTCCTATAAACCAACCTTAGAGGATATTCATGCGTAAATTTATTGGTGCTTTGGCCATGGCAACAGTTTTGGTTTCCGGATCTGCCTCCGCTTGGGATGGCGTTACCAGCGGCGTAATCAGCACAATTAGTTTGGTTCCGAGTACAGGAAATTACGAGACACGCATCACCTTGGCAAACGGCGCCCAATTTTGCAACGGACAGACCTGGGCTGCTCTCCATGCCGGTACTCCCAATTACAACGTCGTTACCGCGTCCTTGCTGACTGCCAAAACCCAACGCTCGACAGTCACTGTCTATACGAATAAAGATGCGAATGGCAACTGCTTGATAGGTTATGTGACCGTCAGTTAAGACCAACCAGGCTGCGGAGAAAAACATCAAATGAAGCTCATACGCGCTTTTATAGCGTTACTCATAGTTTTGACGGCATCAGCTTGTGGCGACGGCAGTAACTCGTCGTCAGCACAGAAGGCCGATACAACGAAGCAGTCAGGCGCAAAGGGCTTTCCACGAGTCTCCACAATCTGGCCTGAGTTGGCGATCCCAACTTGCTGGAGCATGGATACAGCAACATTTAACAAATACGCATCTCAAAGAGAAACTACACGCCTGGCCGTTACTTCTACGTGGGAGGCAAACTCGCTGGTCCGTTTCGTTGGCTGGCAGCAATGTACCGGCGTACCCAACCAGGGTGTTTCTATTGCGGTGCAGGATGTCGGGCCATATTCTGCGGCATTGGGGTCGCAGGCAAGAAATCTCTCTCCTGGCGTCGTATTGAATTTTGAATTTGCTAACTGGAGCCAGAGTTGCCAAACGCAAAAGGATTATTGCATTCGGGTCATTGCGGTTCATGAGTTTGGACATATCCTCAGCTTTGCACACGAGCAGAATCGTCCCGACACCCCTGCCGGTGTATGCAGCGCCAATGAACAACCTCAGGGAACCAATGGAGATACGTTGTTTGGGGCATGGGACCTAAACTCTGTCATGAACTATTGCAATCCAAATTGGAATGGCAACGGCAATCTCAGCCCAACCGATATTGCAATGGTACAGGCTTATTATGGCGACCCAAACCTCCCTCCAGTGGACATCACGCCAATCACCAGCATGTTGCTTAGCGATTAAAACTGAAACAGCAGATACGTTTCCACGGAAGGAAAACCAAAAAACCTCGGGCCGGTAAAACGGTGCGAGGTTTTTTATTTTGAGAGGTGCTATTGGACGGTTCAGGACAACTAGTTATTTCCCCGGTGAATTTGTCATCGCCGGTATAGAGCTCATACCCATACAAACTGGGCTCCCCGTCGGGCTTAAATTTCTGAATTTGCGCTTTGAACCTGTTCCATCGGCTTAGCTTCTTTGGTAATCCTTGGCAGGATTTCCCGTTCAGCTATTTTCAAATCAAAGCTTTGCTGGAGATTCAACCGGGACAATGCATCTCCTCTAAAATTGCGCGCGAGGCGCAAGGCAGCATCTGGCGTGATGCTGCGATGTCCGTGGAAAATTTCGCCAATCCTGGTTGCCGGAATTTTCAACGCTACAGCGAGCGCATTTGCACTCATGTTCGATGGCACAAGAAAATCTTCCTTAAGAATTTCTCCAGGGTGAATCGGGCGCATCCGATTTTGAATTTTGCTCGCAATTTACTCCTAAGTGACCAGTGTATTGAGAGATAGTAAATGCAGCTGTAAGAAAGGTATTGAAATTTGGTTCAGCGGCACAATATTGGTTTGGTCTCCTCCAACACTCCCTAAGTTTTGGACTTAGCCCGCCGCCGCAAGGCAGGCGGGCTTTTTTTTAATACGTTTCGGCTCCCAGCTCCCTATGCGCTACCAAGGAAAAATCACCGGCTGGAAGGATGGCAAGGGCTTTGGCTTTGTCGCCACCAATGGGAAAAACGAAAAGGCCTTTGTCCACATCAAGGCATTTTCCGACCGCGAGCGGCGGCCGGCTGAAGGCGATCTCATCAGCTACGAACTGATCCTGGAACAAAACGGGCGTTTTCGCGCTGATAAGGTCAGGTTTGCAGGCGGTGCTGCCGCTGCTCCGAAGCCTGCCAGATCGGGTTCGCTTGCGGCCGTTTTCACCGTCGCGTTTTGCTGTTTGCTGCTGCTGGCCGCTTTCGCGGGCCGTCTGCCGCTTGCTTTTGCCGGTCTCTATCTTGTGGCCAGCGTGGTCGCCTTTGTCGCCTACGCCATCGACAAATCGGCGGCGCAAAGCAGGCAATGGCGCATTCAGGAGAACACCTTGCACGTGCTGGCATTGATCGGCGGCTGGCCGGGGGCCTTGCTGGCGCAGAAGACGCTGCGCCACAAGTCGAGGAAGGAACAGTTTCAAACGGTCTTTTGGCTGACGGTGCTGCTCAATTGCTGTGCACTTGGCTGGCTTTTTACCGAGAGCGGAGCGGCTTTCATCCGGCCTCTGGTGCATGCCTGACCTTGTACGGGCCGGCTGCTGCGGGACGCCTGCTTAAGCGACGCTGTTACATGCCGAGCTGACTGGCCAGGTCGCCGAAATCCGTGGCCACCAGGTCCCAGGCTTGCTCGGCAACCAGGTCGCTGGTCTGGCCTGGTCCGTGTTCGGCAGGGCGGGCGACGAACGCTGTCCTTAGGCCGCACTTCCGTGCTGCCGCGAGATCGCCGTTGTGGGCCGCTACCAGGCAAACCTGCTCCGGCTGCAGAGCCAGAATCTCCGCCGTGCGCAGATAAGCCTGCGGCATAGGTTTATAGGCTTGCGCCACTTCGGCGCCGAGAATCGCATCCCAGGGCAGGCCGGCGCGTTTGGCCATGTCGATCATCAGGATCACGTTGCCATTCGATAGCGGCGCAATGATATAACCCGCTTTCAGACGCGTCAGACCTGCGACGCTGTCCGGCCATGGATCGAGCCGATGCCATGCCAGGTTCAATTCGCCCAGCTCCGCTGCCGGCAGCCGGTACGGATCGATGCCGAATTCGAGCAACGCTGCTTCCAGGTTCTCCCTGTGCAGCACGTCCAGCCGGGTAAAGGGCCGGCGACCGCTGCGCACTTCTTCCATCGAGGGGGCATAGCGGCGGCGCCAGGCATCAGCAAAAGCCAGCGGATCGGCCGCGCTAGCGCCATGCCTTGCCAGGAAAGGCGCCGCTTCGCGCGCAACGCCGCTGCGCCAGTCCACTACCGTGCCGAATACATCGAAAACCAGGGCGCGTACATTATCGAATTTCATGCTGCTCCGTTCCTGTCCGTTCTTGATTGCCTGCGAGGATTCATGATGCGTTGCCGGTTCAGTCTTGCCCCACCCAGTCACGCCATAATACCGTCAGCACCGTCATCAGCGCCGGCCCGATGAACAAACCCAGCAAGCCGAAGGTCTGGGCGCCGCCGAGGATGCCGAACAGGACCAGCAGGAACGGTAGGCGGGTCGAGCTGCCGATCAGCAGCGGCCGCACGAAGTGCTCAGCGATCAGGACCACGACGAAACCGAATACGGCGACGCTGATTGCACCGACGGCCGCTCCCTGTGCAAACAGCCAGAGCGCGGCGCCGCAGAAAATGATCGGGGCGCAGAACGGCAGCATGGCGGCAATCGCCGTCAGCAAGCCAAGTAAGGTGGCATGCGGCACGCCGGTGATGGCATAGGCGATGCCCAGCAGCGCGCCCTCGCCGATCCCGACTACTACCAGCCCGGCGACAGTGCCGCGCACGGCCGCCGTCATCTGGTGCGCCAGCAGGGCGCCGTCGACGCCGAAGGCGCGGCGGGTGGCTTTGACCAGGTTGCCGCTCATCCTTGAACCGGCCTGGAAAATCACGAACAGCGTCATCAGCATGAAGCCGAACAGGATCAGGCCGTGCGCCGCCAGCGCGCCGAAATGCCGGCCGGCGGTGACTGCCGCTTCGACATGCAATCCCTTGATGAAAGGCGAATCGTGCAAAGGCCGGGCCAGGTTTTCCTGCCACCAGCCACTGATTTGCGGCGAACTGAAAGGCAAATGCTCGACCAGGCCGGGCAGCGGCAGGCCATTCGCTTCAGCCTGCTTGAACCACTCGATAAAATCGTGCGACTCGTGGGCAGCCTGGGTGATCACCGCCACAAAAGGCAGCACTACAAACAAGGCCACTGCCGCGGTCAGCAGCAGCGCCACACCGATCGTCCGCGCGCGCGATCCGTGCGGAGTCTCCAGGCGCAGCAGCAGCGGCCATAAAGCGATGGCGATGACGCCGGCCCACACTACCGCCGGAATGAAATCGCGCATGACCCACAGCGCCAGCAACACCAGCAGGGCGTAGAGCCCGACGGTGGCGGCGTTCTGGATTTTCTTGCTGCTTGTTTCAGGTTCACCTGGTTTACGTTGGATCATGGAGTCTCTTTTCTGGATTAGCCGGCGGGACAGGTCAAGGGACGGTTGTTCAACCCTTCCTGGTCGACGCTGAAATTGATTTTGGTGGCGCCGCCATCGCGCACGATGCGCAGCAGGTAAATGCTGTCGAAGTCATTGTCTTCCCAGTGCGGCACGCTGGCGCGGTCGCCGCCGTATTCCACCACGATCTGGCGCGCCAGCTCCTCGATGATCTTGTGCTCCCAGCCGACCACCAGCAGGCTGCGGCGGTATTGCGGCGCCAGCAGCGCGTTGCGCAGGTCGTCGGTCTTGGAAAAATCGATAGCGGCATTCACCGGCATGCCGAAGTAAATGGCGCTAGGTTCGACCGTCGCCAGCGAACGCACATAGTCGTAGCTGGTGCCGTGGTCTTTCTTTTGCGTGGCGGGATCGGGGGCGAAAATGACATCGGGCTTGCCATACTTCGCTTCCAGCACGCGCGGCAAGGCCAGTGCGCGGTTGAGGCCCTGGCAATTCAGCTGCCCGAGGCCGGCTTCGGGTTTTTCGCCGTGGCGTAGCAGGACGATGGTTTGAACGTCGGGGGTTGCGGCAGCGCTGGCTGGCTGCATGCTGCCTAGTATCGAAACGAGGCTAAAAAGCAGGGTTGCACGTAAGGGTAAAAAATTCATAAAGATCCTGAGGATGCGCGCTGCGCGCGCAATCGTAATATTGTCCCGCATCCAACATAGGGATAATACTTAAGCAAGTTTTGTTTAAAATAGACTATCAAAAATCTATAATTTTTATAGTATATTGTATGTCTACTTCCAAGCATCAATGGGAAAAGCTGATCAGGAGAATTGCACAGGACACTGAGTGCGTCTCCTTTTCCAGACATGCTCTCGGCCAGATGCGTGTACGCAAGATAACACTCTCGATGGCATTGGATGTGCTTAGAAAAGGAAAAATTGATCTGGAACCGGAGGTCGACATGAAAACCGGCCATACTTGCTGTCGAATGGAAAGATATACTGCGGGCAAAGCCGTCGCGATGGTAGTTGCCTGTGAAGATGAACATGCTCCCGATTGCATCGTAGTCACGGCATTTGTCGTCAGGAGCTGATATGTACCACTTTACAGACGGGGGACTGCGTAACGTTTGGCTGGCAAACGGATACCGTATCAAAAACACGCCGTACGGCGAAACGGTGGCGATTCAAAATATAGACGGCCTGGTAGCGGCAATTGCCAGCGCCTTGATTCGCAAGAAATCGACACTTGGCGGCACCGAGTTCCGGTATATCCGCACCGCCATGCTGATGTCCCAGGCTGCTTTGGGCAAGGCCCTTGGACGAACCGAGCAAGCCGTAGCAATATGGGAAAAAAGCGGCCATATTCCAAAATATGCAGATTCGCTGATACGCGTTTTGTATGCCCTGCAGGCGAATGGGGATGAAAAAATAAAAAACATCATCCATGCCATCAATGACTCGGAACGGACGATCCAGCTGATCATGAAGGAAACTCCCAAGGGCTGGTCATCGAAGGAGTCGAGCAAGGGTGAACTCCATCTCACGGAGTAGGGACAAGCCGAGGATCAGGAAATCGTGTCAAACTCCTGTCATATTCTCTCGTTAAGATACGTACATCTACCTGTCCTAGCTTATCGGATATGTGAGTAGATTCATTCATAGCCTTGTCACTTTGCAGATAGCATTGGATGGCTAGAATCTCCTCACATATCGGTAATTCCAAAGCCTCGCCAACCGCGAGGCTTTTTTACATCCAAGCCCGGCAATCGCCGATAGGAGTAGCGCATACAGGCCGGGTACGATCACAAAAGAACTACCGCTTTCAGCTGTTGATCACTTTTTCAATGCGGCGATCCGGGATCAGCCACATGATGGCGACCAGCACGTACAGCCCCAACCCGATCCAGCGGTTCAGAAAACTGAGCGGTATCGCCAGGGCATAGCCGAGCACCGAGATCTTGCCCTTGAAATCGCTGCCGACGGCCTTGGCCAGGGCAGAGTCCTTGCCATGCAGCTTGATCAGCATGCGGCTCAGGATGTAATAAGCGACGCCGGCCATCATCAGCACCACGCCATACAGGGCGACCGGCACTTCCGAAAAATGATTTTCCCCCATCCAGCCGGTGGCGAAGGGAATCAGGGAGAGCCAGAACAGCAGGTGCAGATTGGCCCATAGCACCGAGCCGTTGATCTTTTGCACGGCATGCAGCATGTGATGGTGGTTGTTCCAGTAGATGCCGGTGTAGATGAAACTCAGTACATAACTGACAAACACCGGGTAGATCAGCCACAGCGCTGACAGGCTGGCTTCGTGCGGCACTTTCAATTCCAGCACCATGATGGTGATGATGATGGCGATGACGCCATCGCTGAAGGCTTCCAGACGGCCCTTGCCCATGCGTGCTTCCTTTATTGTTCTGGATTGTCAGACTGCCCAGGCAGCGGGCGCCTGGCGGCGATTGTGCACCGATACGCTTCTCTGTGGACCGTGCCAAATAAGGCGAATCAGGAAAATGACATGCTAACCCGCATTAATTTTTGCCACAATAAATTACTTAACGTTACACTTGTTGCCTCTCGGAATAACATTGACGCGCGCTAGCCCGTAAACTGAGGCTGTGAAATGGCGAAATCGCTGCAGATAGATTGGCAAACAGGAAATCAGATAATCAAATGAAAAAACTTTTAGCATGTCTGGCGTTTGGCGCCATCGCCGCAGGTGCATGCGGCAGTGCGGCTGCCGGTGTGAATGTCGGTGTCGGCATTTATGTGCAGCCGCCGCCGCAACCTTACTATCCACCGGTAGTGCAGTACGAACCGCGCTATGTGCCGGCGCCGGTATATTACCCGCCGCCGCAGCCGGTCTATGTAGAGCCGGGCTGGCGCGAACACCGTGAATGGCGCGAGCGGCGCGACGAAGATTGGCGCCGCGACGAGTGGCGTCGCCGGGAAGGATGGCACGAACATCATCGCCACCATGACGACGATTGAGTTTCAATCCAGCTAAGGGCCCGCTAGGTAATAAGTTGGGCGGTTGTAGCTGGATGCGATGCAAGGCGCTCGGCGCGCCGCAATGCGAGCACTGCAACCGGTGGGCAATGCAGCAGCGCGCCAGCTACGGCCAGCACAAATGTTCAACTTATTGCCTAACTGGGCCTAAGATCCGACTCTGACTAGCCCGCGTTCAGCGGGCTTTTTAACGTCCCCAGCACTCTGCCAACGGAGCGGTATTGCCGATCAGCCCGCGCGCGCCGGTATGGTCCAGCGTCAGGGCGCCGCATGCATCCGCACGGATTGGCGTCGCCCTCAGTTCATAGCTTGTGGCCTGGGTTTGCCCAGTTGCCAGGCTGATCACATACTTTGCCGTCCCGCTCCTGGGCGACTGATCCAGCCCCGCAGGCAAGACCGGGATCTGGCCATCGGCGCCGAGATAGCTGTGCTGCACCGAGAAGCGGCGTTCCATCCAGCTGGCAGCTTCCAGCAACACTGCGCGCGCGGCGATGCGTTCGCTGCGCCGGACATGTTGGCTGTAGCTGGACAGCGCCATGCTGCTCAAGATGGCGACGATCGCCACCACTGCCATCAACTCCATTAGCGTGAATCCCCGCGCGCAATGCCTGTCCATATGACCCGGCCCCATTAGCCGGGATCGACAACAGCCGCAGGCACCGGCAATTGGCGCCAGGTCCGCACCGGGGGCTGGGTTCCCGGATTGATATCGACCGCATGCGGCGAGCCGTCACGGCCGGCGATCACCAGCTGCTTGCGGCCATCCGGCAGCTTGATGAAAATCGGCGTGACGGTGGAGGCGGGCACTTCGACCAGCGCGGCATTTTTCAGATGCCCGATGAATGCGCCGTCGCTGCTAGCGCCGCCGGTGTGGTAGTCGAGCGCAAGCAGGTAGGACTTGTCGCGCGCAGACGCATAGGTCAGCAGCCACAAGACGCCATCGATGATTTGCAGTTTGCCGATGACATAGCCGAGCTTTTCCGGCAGGTCGACATACCAGCCGCGCGACACGCCCCAATTGACGCCATTACTACTCAGCTGCCATGTGCCATCGCTGCCTTCGCTCAGCATCTGCTGCTGCAACTGTTCTCTGCCGCTGACGGGGCCGCTCCCGGCCTTGTCCCAGATGCCATACAGGCTTTGCTTTTGCGCCTCGCCTGGAATCCTGCCATCGCCGGGTTTGCCGCCGCTGAACATGACTAGGGAGCCGCCTTTGGCATGCTGTTCAAGCAAGGACTGCTGCGCGATCGATTGCGGTTTGCCGCCGTTGTCGGCAGCGATGAACAGGGGCGCCTTGCTGAAAGCTACTTGCCAGCGCTGAGGTTCAACCGCGCTCAGATCGACTTTCCAGAGCCGGCCTTGCAAATCGCCGGCGTAGACTGCACTGACGCCGCGCTGCGGATTGAATACCAGCGCCGGTGTCGCCAGGCCGTTCGGTGCTTCGGCATCTCCTGCGCCGATGGTGATTTTTTTGATCAAGCCTCCATCGGACAACTCGACCAGATACAGCACGGCATGCAGGTTTTCGCTTTGGTAGCCGTTGCCATAGATTGCAGCCCAGGCGCCGTTCGCCAGCCGAACGGCAAACGCTTCCCCGATCAGGTACCCCATGTCGCCATCGCTTGCTCCGCTGCCGTCGTCTTCATCACTGCGTTGCCACAGCAGCGCCGCGGGAGCCGGCGGCGCGCTGACATCAAGCGCAAACAAGCTCTTGGCGCCGCCGCCCGTTGCGCCCAGCAGGATGGTCTTCCATGCTGCGCTGCCGGCGGCGCCCAGATAAGCGTCGCCAACGCTGAGCAATCCATCCACGAACGGACGATGGATGTAGCCAGCTTCGCTTAATTGAGGCAGGGCGTCGAATATCGCGCCTGACACAAAGGCGCTGGTTTCGACGCCGCTGAGGGCATCGAACGCATGCAGCATGCCGTCGTTGGCGCCGACGTAAAGCATGGCCTGGCGCCGCTTCTTGCTTTTGACATATTCCTGATAGGCGTTGCCGCCGGCGCCGCCGGGGAGGAACTGATACGCGGAATCGGACAGGCCCACATACAGCGGCGCGGAATACATGATGTCGCCCAGCTTGCCTTGGCGATTGCGGAAGCTGCCGACGCCATGCTTGGCTTCCAGCGCGTCATTGCCTCTCAAATACTCCAGCAGATATTCAGAAGACAATACGGTTCTTTGCGCCTCGTCCAGCTGCTGCCATTCGAATGCAATCGCATTGGCGTTACCTGAGGCCGTACCGATGCGGCGCGCCTGCCATGGCGGAATCAGATCGGCGGCATCCCACCGGGCGACTTTGGCAACGCCGCCTGCGCCAACCGGATAGGCTTGCACATGTCCCAGCCACGAGCCCGCTTCATAGCTGCCAACATAGACGAAGGGCGGTTCATCCGGCGTCTCCGTAGCTCGGGCAGGGGCCAAGACCAGGACGATGGCGCAGATGCAAAGAAACAGAGGGTTCATGAGACGCCGGCTCAGAGGAGCAGATAACTCTGCAACAGAACTACCGCCGCATTGCTGGCGCCGACGCCGCGCGCGGTAATCCGGAAGGCTGGCCGCGGCTGCGGTGCATATAGCTGGAATTGCAGGTCGGCATCCAGCTCCAGGTGCTCGGCCAGGCAGCGGGCCGGTGCTGCCGGCGCAAGGCCCTCAGTGCCGATGCGAGGCACCGGAATGGATATCTTGTCGTTGCGCCAGCTGTCGGCCATTTCCCAGTAATGCATGCCGTTTGCGCCGTCCGCCGCAACCGGTCCCTGCCTGAGCTGCGGAATCGTAACCGGCGTCAGCTGCAGTTGATTCTCGCAAAAGCGCAAGGCATGTTCGGCGGCCTGGAATGCCAGTTGCCGGCTACCGGCATTGGCAGCCATTTTTTCTTCCAGCAGCGCAGTGTTCAGGGAATTGAAGCCAAGAAAAGCCATGACCAGTAGGCTGATCAGCAGCATCGGCAACACCGCGCCGCGTTGGAGGCAAGGGGTAACGCGCTTCATGGCAGGAACGCGGTAGCGAAGCAGGCTACATCTTTATAGCTTGCAGGATCGGCGGCGAGCGGCTGGCAATTTTCAGCAAACAGGCCGCCCGGGACGCTGGCGTCGCGGAAGTACACCCGTATTGTGAAACCGCGGCTTACCGAACCGTTGATCTCGCCCCAGCCTCCCGTCAGCGCGCCGCTGAGGCGGCTGCGCCAGTCATGGATATCCTGTGCCGCCAGTTCCTGCGCCGTGCAGCGGCCAGGATCGAAGCAGGCCGGCGCCGGCGCATCCAGTACCGGATAGACCTGCCCGGGCAGATTGTAAGCGCCCTCGTGCGCGCCGCGGATATTGGCGCGCACCCGCTCGGCAAGATCGGCGCCGAACTGGCCGGCAGTGGCGCGCAAATGCGCCGTCTTTTGATAGCGCAGGGCCGTGGTCTGCATGTCGATCAGGGCAAACATGGCGAAGGCGACGATTACCATCGCCACCAGCACTTCTATCATGCCGATCCCCGACTGCGCAGCGGGACGATTGCCGACCATGATCATGCCTTACTCCTTTTCAGCGCGACATCTTGTGAAAGGAATTATAGGAATGACACGGGGTTAAAGAAATAAGGGATGCACCTAAAGTTCGCCGGCAGCATCCGGTCGACCTGGTAGGGTGGGTAAGTGTTTTTTGCCCGCGCTTTGCTTAGACGCATCCGCGTGGGCACGGAGTGCCCACCCTACGTGATTTAGGAGTGCGTCAATGCAGAGGAATATTCAGCCGAACTTGTCCAGCAGCGTTGCCAGATTTTGTGCGCTCTGCAAGGCCTGCTCCGGCGTGGCGGCGGCTGCGCTGTGGGTGACGATGGCATCGGTCAGCAAGGTGATGAAGGCGCGGTCCAGCGCCTTGCGCGCCGCCGCCAGCTGCTGGGCGACGCTGTCGCAATCGGCCGGCACGGCGGCATTGGCGATCAGTTTCTGCACGCCGCGGATCTGGCCCTCGACCCGCGCCAGCCGGTTCAGCAAATCCTTCTTCTGCGCATCTGTCAGCGCCGTGCCATGCACCATCTTGATGGATGTATCGCTCAAAGCCAGTCTCCTTTACCAGGAATATTATGCGGGTAGCTTACCAAGGCCGAGGCAAAACGCAAGCGCGCCAGCTTAAGCGGTATGCGGGGATGAAGATAAGGGAAAGCTCAGCGTGACTTTCAGGCCCATGCCGCCACCGTTACCCTCGCCGGCGTCGGCGTCGGCAAGCAGGATCTGCGCGCCATGCGAGCCGGCGATATCGCGCACGATCGACAAGCCGAGACCGGCGCCGCTGGGATTCTGCTGCTGCGCCGACGGCGCCCGGTAGAAAGCCGAGAATACCCGTTCGCGATCTTCGGCAGCGATGCCCATGCCGCTGTCTTCCACTTCCAGCAACGCGCGCCGCGCCGCAGCGTCGTAGCGCACGCGCAGGATGACCTTACCACCCGCCGGCGTATAGTGAATCGCATTGTCCAGCAAATTGCTGACCAGTTCATGCAGCAGCAAGGCACTGCCGTCCACCACCAGGTCCTGGCCGGCATCGAAGGACAGGTCGATCTGCTTCTTGACAGCCGTGAGCGCATGTTCGAGCCCGACCTGGCGCGTGATGTCGGTCAGCGACACCGGCGCCACGCCGCTCTCGGCCACGCCATGCTCGGCGCGCGCCAGCGTCAGCAGGCGGTTCGCCAGATGCACCGTGGCGTCGGTGGTGCCGGCGATGCTGGCGACGATTTCGCGCATGTCTTGCCAGGCGCGCGGGTCATTGGGATGACGGTCAAGCTCACGCATGGCCAGCTCAGCTTGTGTTTTCAGCACCGTCAACGGCGTGCGCAGCTGGTGCGAGGCATCGGCGATGAAGCGGCGCTGGCCGCTGATCAGCGTCTGCAAGCGCCCCATATAGCCATTCATGGCGACCACCAGCGGCCGCACTTCCTTGTGCACCTGGTCGGCGTCGAAATCGGCCAGGTCGGTGCTGGCGCGCGCTTCCACCGTCGCTTTCAGCTGCATCAGCGGGCGCAGCACGAAGCGCACCGCAAACCATACCAGCAGCGCCGCCACGCACACCAGCAAGCCTTGCCGCCATAAGGTGCTGAACAGGATCTTGCGGGTCAGGTCGCTGCGCGCATCCATGGTTTCGCCGACCTGGATCAGGGCGATGCCGCGCATCGAGTCGTCGTAGACCGGCTGATAGAGGGCGGCGATGCGCACCGGCTGGTTGTGATAACTGGCGTGATAGAAGCGCACCAGCGCCGGATAGATTTCCGAGCGCGGCACATCGGGCGGCAGCGCCGGCAAGTCTTCGTAGCCGGAGACGAATTCACCCCGGGTGCCGGTGACCTTGTAGTAGATGCGTCCCAGGGTGTCGGTTTCAAAGCTGTCCAGCGCGACGTAGGGGACGTCTGCAACGACTTTACCGTCGACCACCGACACGCGCTCCGCCAGCGCGCGGGTAGAAGCAAGCAAGGCACGGTCGTACGCCAGGTCGGCCACATCGAGCGCATTGCGATAAACCGAAAAAGCATCCAGCGCCACCAGCAGCAGCAATGGGATCAACAGCCAGCTCAACAGCTGGCTGCGCAAACTTCCCAAGGATTTTGCGGGTTTGGCGGCGGCAGGACTGGCTGGCGCATTCATTTTACGACGGCGACTTCCAGCAGATAGCCGAGGCCGCGCAAGGTAGTGATGGCGACCGCTTCGGCGTCGGTGCGGACCAGCTTCTTGCGCAGCCGGTGGATATAGATTTCTATCGCATCGGGATTGGCGTCGTCGACCAGCGAAAATACTTCATCGAACAATTTTTCCTTGGACACTACGCGGCCGGCGCGGCTGATCAGCACTTCCAGCACCGCATGTTCGCGCGGTGTCAGCGCCAGCGCCGCACCGCCGTAGCTGAACATGCGCGTGACGGTATCGAACTGCAGCGCGCCGCAGCTGTAGACCGGCGCCTCGCCGCCTTGCGCCCGCCGCAGCAAGGCTTTGACGCGCGCTTCCAGCTCGACCAGCTCGAAGGGCTTGGCCAGGTAATCGTCGGCGCCCAGGTTCAAGCCTTGCACGCGATCCTGCAAGCCGCCGCGTGCGGTCAGGATCAGCACCGGCGTCTTGCTGCCGCGCGCGCGCAGGCGCTTCAAGACTTCCAGGCCATCCATCTTCGGCAGGCTGAGGTCGAGTATCACTAGTGCATACTGCTGGGTGTGCAACAGGCTGTCGGCGTCGGCGCCGTTCATGGCGCATTCGACCGACCAGTGGGCATCTTGCAATGCCTTGGTCAGCCAGCGCGACAGCTCGACATGGTCTTCAATCAGCAAAATCCGCATGGCTTCGGGCAGTCGGGATTAAAAAATGAGGACGTTAATACTCACACAGAAAACCGCTGTTGGCAAAATGTGAGTGAAAGGAAAATGAAAGACTGGGGCCGCTATGATGCAAAAAAACGTATAAAAACCCGGTTTCACCCCTGCCGCCGACCAGGCGCGCAAGAGGCATAACAACAGAATGGGTAGGAGACAATGAATTCCGCAATCGCCAGGATTTGTGCACTCGCTGCACTCGTCACATTTGGCACATTCGGCGCGCAAGCAGCGCCGCTGCAATGCCTTGCCCCGGCCAAGCCGGGCGGCGGCATGGCTGTCACTTGCAAGCTGATCCAGAAAGGCTTGCAGATACCGGCCGTCGCCGAAGCGCAGGAAGGCTCCCTGAAGATCAGTTACTTGCCGGGCGGCATCGGCGCCGTCGCCTGGAATTCCATCGTCAGCCAGCGCCGCGCAGAAGCCGATACGCTGGTGGCGTTTTCCGGCGGTTCGCTGATGAACCTGGCGCAGGGAAAGTACGGCGATGCCGACGTCAGCAATGTGCGCTGGGTAGCGGCCATCGGCGTCGACTACGGCATGATTGCGGTACGCCACGATTCTCCCTATAAGACACTGCGCGACCTGCTGGCCGCACTCAAGAAAAACCCGGCCCAGGTCACGATAGGCGCCGCCGGCACCGTCGGCAGCCAGGACTGGCTGAAAATCTCCATGCTGGCCAGACAAAGCCAGATCGATCCCAAGACCTTGCGCTTCGTCGCCCTGGAAGGCGGCGGCGAAGCCTTCACCGCCTTGCGCGCCGGCCATGTGCAAGTAGTCTCCGGCGACGCCTCGGAAGCCACCCTGCATTCGCTCGATGGCGAGATCCGCATCCTTGCCGTGCTCTCGGAACAGCGCCTGCCGGGCGCGCTGGCCCAAGTGCCGACTGCACGCGAGCAGGGCTTGGCGGTGAGCTGGCCAATCATACGCGGCGTCTATGTCGGACCGGAAGTCAGCGATGCCGCCTACCAGCATTGGGTCAAGCGCTTCGACGCCATGATGGCGACCCCTGAATTCACGCAGCTGCGGGCCGCCACCGGGCTTTCATCGTTCGCCATGAGCGGCGACCAGCTGACTGCTTATATAAAGAAAACCGTTGAAGACTACCGCAAGCAATCGGACCAGCTCGGCTTGATCAGATAAACCTCGGATAAACCCCGCCGCGGCTTCCAGCCCGGTACCTCTCCCGCAAGCGACACCAAGTGGCAGCCACACCCGGCAGGCCGGTGCTCGACTGTTGCCTGCGGCTTTTAACCATGGATTCATCAGCAGCACCCATAACCATCAGGAGACGACACCCATGTTGATCAAAAAACCTTTAAAGCCATTGACTGCCGCGCTCGCGGTTCTCTCATTCAGCCTGGCGCTGAACGCTTCCGCACAAGCGCCGGCAGGCTATCCCGCGGATTACGGCAAGGTCATCGATGGCGCAAAAAAGGAAGGCAAGCTGGTGATCTACAGCGCCACCGATTCCAAGGCGGCGGAACCATTGATCAAGGATTTCAGCGCGCTCTATCCCGGCGTCAAGGTGGAATTCAACGACATGAACTCGACCGAAGTGTATAACCGCTTCATCTCCGAAGCCGCCGCCGGCGGCGCCACTGCCGACGTGCTGTGGTCATCGGCGATGGACCTGCAGTTCAAGCTGGTCAGCGAAGGCTACGGCGCAGTCTACAAGTCGCAGGAAGCGGCAGCGATCCCGACCTGGGCCAACTATAAGGACAGCGCCTACGGCACCACTTTCGAGCCGCTGGCGATCGTCTATAACAAGCGACTGGTAAGCGCCGACGAAGTGCCGTCCACCCATGCCGACCTGGTCAAGCTGCTCAGCACAAAGGCCGACAAATTCCGCAACAAGGTCACCACCTACGATATCGAAAAATCCGGCGTCGGCTTTTCCTTCATCACCGAGGATGCGCAAATCAATCCGCAATTCTGGGACCTGGCCAAGACCTTCGGCGATGTCAGCATCCGCGTGCAGTCCTCCACCGGCACCATGCTGGAACGGATTTCCTCGGGCGAAAACCTGATCGGCTACAACGTCATCGGTTCCTATGCGCAAGCGCGCGCGGCCAAGGATCCGTCGCTGGGCGTGGCCTTCACCAAGGATTACAACCTGGTGCTGTCGCGCGTGGTGTTCATCAATAAATCGGCCAAGAACATGAACGCCGCCAAGTTGTGGGTCGACTACCTGCTGTCGAAGCGCGGCCAGACCATCATCTCGACTGAATCGCAGCTGTATTCGCTGCGCTCGGACGTCGGTGGCAACGCCACCGTGGCTGGCCTGACCACGCAACTCGGCAATGCGCTCAAGCCGATTCCGCTGACCCCGGCCCTGCTGCAATACCTGGACCAGAGCAAGCGCCTGGCTTTCCTGAAACAGTGGAAAGCCGCGGCGGGTAAGAAATAACTCAACGGCGTCTAGGCGACCCCGCCTCGTCGGCCACGAGCCAGGCGCCCCCGTCATTCCCGCGCACGCGGGAATCCATTTTTGCTTATTTGACTTACTAACCTGGATTCCCGCGTGCGCGGGAATGACCGGGGCGCGTAGCCGGCGGCACACAGCCGGATTTCTACGACGCAGATCTTTCTGCAGGGTACAACAATGACTTCGATTTCTCCTTCCCATCCGCTGGCCAGCCGATCCCGGCTGGCGCGCCTCAACTGGCCGCGCGGGCTGGTGGTCACGCTGGCGGCGGTGGCGATTTTCCTGCCGCTGCTACTGATTTTCTATCAAAGCTTTTTATCCGCGCCGTTTTTCGCGCCGGTCAAGACCCTGAGCCTGGAACCGTATCGCTTCATCTTCGACGATCCGGATTTCCGCCAGGCTTTCATTAACGGCCTGCTGCTGGCCAGCGGCCTGGCATTGATCGCGGTGCCGCTGGGCGGCATGCTGGCCTTCCTGATGGTGCGCACCGACCTGCCGGGCCGCAACTGGATCGCACCCATGCTGCTGGTGCCGATTTTCGTTTCGCCGATGGTGATCGCCTTCGGCTATGTGGTGGCGATGGGGCCGGTCGGCTTCTATACCGTATGGATGCAGGACCTGCTGCGCATGATGGGCATCGAGGCGACGCCATGGAATGTGTACGCCTTCCCCAGCATCGTCATCATCGCCGGTCTGACCCACGTGCCACACGTTTACCTGTACGCCTCGGCGGCGCTGAAGAGCCTGGGCGCCGATGTCGAAGAAGCGGCGCGCGTGGCCGGCGCTTCGCCGCTGCAGGTGGCGCTCAACGTGTCGCTGCCGATGATCATGCCGGCGCTGGCGTATGCCGGCGTGCTGGTATTTTTCCTCGGCTTTGAAGTATTCGGCCTGGTGCTGGTGCTGGGCGATCCGGAAGGCCACCTGGTGCTGCCGACCTATCTGTACAAGCTGACCAACAAGCTCGGCACGCCTTCCTATCACCTGATGGCAGCGGTGGCGGTGTGCCTGGTGGCGGTGACCCTGCCGCTGGTGATGATACAGCGCTGGCTGCTGCGTTCGGCCAACAAGTATGTCTCGATCAAGGGGAAAGGTGCGCGGCAGAAGGCGCTGCCGCTGGGGAAATGGAAATGGCTGGCGTTCAGCCTGATCGCCGCCTGGCTGATTTTCACCATCGTGATTCCGCTGTCCGGCATCGCCTTGCGCGCCTTTGTTTCGCACTGGGGTTACGGTGTCTCGCTGCTGGATGCGATGACCTTGCAGCACTTCCGCGATATCTGGGAACAGCCGGCGCTGGTGCGCGGCATCGTCAACACCATCCTCATCGGCGTGATCGGCGGCGCGATTGCGGTGGCTTGCTATTGCTGCATCGCGCTGGCGATGCATCGCAAGGCCGACGGCATCACCCGTTTCCTCGACTACAGCGTGCTGATTCCGCGCGCCGTGCCGGGCTTGCTGGCCGGCCTGTCGTTCTTGTGGGTTTTCCTGTTCGTGCCGTCTTTCCTCGACAGTTTTCTGAAGGGTTTCGACAACGTGGTCGCCAACTGGCTGGTGGAAAATTTCATTCCGCAATTGCGCGAGCTGCGTTCCACCATTTTCTCGGTGTGGCTGGCGTATTCAGTAGTGTGGCTGGCCTACGGCTTGCGCCTGATCACGACGGCGCTGCTGCAGATCGGACCGGAGCTGGAAGAAGCCGCGCGCGCAGTCGGCGCGCGCCGTTCGCAAGTCACGCGCGACGTCACCCTCCCGCTGGTGCGCTACGGCGTGCTGGGGGCCTGGCTGATGGTGTTCCTGATCTTCGAACGCGAATACTCCACCGGCGTGTATCTGCTCTCACCCGGCACCGAAGTCATCGGCGCCCTGATCGTCTCGCTGTGGGCTTCCGGCTCGGTCGACCTGGTGGCGACGCTGTCCTTCATCAACATCACGCTGGTGGCCATCGGCCTCGGCATCGCACTGCGCTTCGGCATCAAGTTGCACGACTGAGCCGCACGATTAAGCATCACGGAAAAACAGGAAATCATCATGAGCGAATTAAGTGTCAACAACCTGCATCTCGACTACGGCAGCGGCGCCAGCGCCAATCCGATTCTCAAAGGCGTGTCGATGGAATTGCAGCGCGGCGAAGTGGTCGCCCTGCTGGGCCCTTCCGGCAGCGGCAAGACCACCTTGCTGCGCGCCGTGGCAGGCCTGGAATCGCCGAAATCCGGCAGCATCCAGATCGGCGAACGCATCATGTTCGACGGCCAGCGCAAGCTGGAAATCCCGGCCGAAGAACGCAATCTCGGGCTGGTGTTCCAGTCGTATGCCTTGTGGCCGCACAAGACCGTGTCCGACAATGTCGGCTACGGCCTCAAGCTGCGCAAAATGAGCGGCAGCGATATCGCCCAGCGGGTCAAGACCGTGCTTGGCCAGCTCGGCCTCGGCCACCTGGGCGAACGCTTTCCGCACCAGCTGTCGGGCGGCCAGCAGCAGCGCGTCGCGATCGCCCGTGCGCTGGTGTACAACCCGCCGGTGATCCTGCTCGATGAGCCGCTCTCCAACCTCGACGCCAAGCTGCGCGAAGAAGCGCGCGCCTTCCTGCGCGAGCTGATCGTGCGGCTCGGCCTGTCGGCGTTGATGGTGACCCACGACCAGGCCGAGGCGATGGCGATCTCGGACCGCATCCTGCTGCTCAACAACGGCAAGATCGAACAGCAGGGCACGCCGCAAAGCATGTATGAAACGCCGGATACCTTGTTCACGGCGGAATTCATGGGCAGCAATAACCGCTTGCCGGCCAGGCTGCTGCAGCGCGACGGCGCCCAGGCCTTGTTGCAGGTCGAAGGCGGCAACGTCACCGCCACCTTGCGCGGTAACGCCGCCGCCGGCGACGCCAAGGAAGCGGTCGCCATCATCCGCGTCGAACAGGTCAACATTTCCGCTTCTCCGGTAGAGAACAGCATCAAGCTGCCGCTGGCCACCTGCATGTATCTGGGCGACCGCTGGGAATGCGTATTCCGCAACGGCGACGACAGCAGCGTCTTGCGCGCTTACGCGCGGCAGCGCCTGGCGCCGGGTGAGTACTGGCTGCAGTTGCCCAATGATGCGCTGTGGGCTTTCTAGGCAGGGTGGGCGCCTGTGCCCACGCAGTGCCGCGGACATTGGTGTCCCGGACGTTCGTGTCCCGCCACCTCCGCGTGGGCACGGAGTGCCCACCCTACGAGAGCGATGGATAGACAAGATTTGTCATGATTTAAACAAGTACCAGTAAGCCATAGGGAAAGGGGGGAGCTCACACAACAGCCTTTGTGCAGCTGCTCGGCATTCGCACAGCCAACAAAAAAATACCACAATGGAGGAAGCAACATGAACAGAAAACACCTGGCGGCCGCAACCCTGGCCGCGCTCGGGGCAATCACGTCCGGCGCTTACGCGCAAACCAATGTCAGCATCTACGGCATCATCGATACCGGGGTCGAATATGTCAATCACGCCAATGCCAAGCAGGACAGCTTGGTGCGCATCAGTTCCGGCGCGATGAATACCTCGCGCATCGGCTTTCGCGGCAGCGAAGACCTGGGCGGCGGCCTGAAAGCCGTGTTCCAGCTGGAAAACGGCTTCAAGGTCGACACCGGCGAGTTCGACAGCGCCGGCGTGCTGTTCAACCGCCAGGCCAATGTCGGCCTGGAAGGCAGCTTCGGCCGCCTGGTCATCGGGCGCTCGTTCACCACCACCTATGACTTCATCCTGCCTTTCGATCCCATGGGCTATTCGGGCCAGTATTCCTGGGTGACTTCGGCCGGCGCCACCGGCGGCCGCAAGGATGGCATGCCGACCAATCTGTCGAACATTCTCAAGTACCAGGGCAAGTTCGGCGGCTTCAAGCTGGGCGCCACTTATGGCTTCGGCGAGACGGCCGGCAGCACCAGCGACAGCGCCAAGTACGATCTCGGCGTCGGCTATGAAAACGGTCCGTTCCGGATCGCCGCCACCTTCGACCGCGTCAACAGCGCCGCCGCCAGCGCCACCAGCAGCGCTTTCGACAAGGCTACCAGCATCCACCTGGCCGGCGACTACCAGCTCAATGGCAATCTGGACTTGAACCTGGGTTATCGCAACTACAAGAAGACGCTGGCGTCGAACGCGCCCGACCTGCGCAGCGATTTCTTCTGGGGCGGCGCCAGCTACAAGGTGACGCCGGTAGTGACGCTGATCGGCGCCATCTACTATCAAAACATCAAGAATGTCGCCAGCGGCAAGGATGCCGATCCGATCATGTATTCGGTGCGCGGCAAGTACGCGCTGTCGAAACGCACCGACCTGTACCTGAGCGCGGCCTACGCCAAGGCCAAGAACCAGCAGCTGGTCGGCCTGTCGCGTGACGATATCGCCTACGGCAGCAGCCAGACCGGCGTGATCGGCGGCATCCAGCACCGCTTCTAAACCTGCAGCAAGCGGGCCGGGATGACGCTGGAATATGCAGCGCCATCCCAGCCTGCATTTACCTGGCTTGCGCCCGGAAAAGCCAGAAAAAGCCTCATCCACTCTTCATGAATGCGGCGTAAAATGTTTCGTCAGAAAAACAATTGCCGTACTCACTCCAGGAGAATAGATGCAAGTTTCGACGAAACGTATCGCGGTATGCGGGTTGATGGTGACTGCCGCCGTAAGCCTGATGGCTTGCGACGTGCCGACCAAGGCCTCACAGAACGCCGCCACCGCCAGCGCAGCGTATGCCGCATCTTCGCCGTTCGCGCAGATCAGCTCCCTGCCTTACAACCTGCCGCCCTTCGACAAGATCAAGGATTCCGACTACCAGCCTTCGTTCGAAGCCGGCATGGCGCAGCAGCGCCAGGAAGTCAGCGCCATCGCCGCCAATCCGGCCGCGCCCACCTTCGACAATACGATCGTGGCGCTGGAACGCTCCGGCCAGATGCTGGGCAGGGTCAAGGAAGTCTTCTTCAATCTGATCAGCGCCAACACCAGCCCGGTGCTGGACCAGACCCAGCAGGATATCGCCCCCAAGCTGGCTGAGCATGAAGATGCGATTTTCCTCGATCCTGCCCTGTTCGCCCGCGTCGAACAGCTGTACCAGCAGCGCGCCGGCCTTGGCCTCGATCCTGAATCGCTGCGTCTGCTGGAGCGTTACCGGACTGACTTCGTCAGGGCCGGCGCGCGCCTGTCGCCGGCGGAAAAGGATAGGCTGCGCAAGATGAATCAGCAGCTTTCTTCGCTGACCACGCAATTCCAGCAAAACCTGCTGAAATCCAGCAATGAAGGCGCGATCGTAATCGACAAGGTGGCCGACCTGGACGGCTTGTCGGCAGAGAGCATCGCCGCCGCCGCGCAAGCCGCCGCCAGCCGCAAGCTGGAAGGCAAGTGGCTGATCACGCTGCAAAACACCACCGACCAGCCGCTGCTGGCGCAACTCAAGAACCGCCAGCTGCGCGAGCGCATCTATAAAGCCTCGATCAACCGCGGCGACGGCGGCGCCGGCGACAACGTCGGCAATGTCGCCCAGATCGTCAAGCTGCGGGCGCAGCGCGCTGCCTTGCTGGGTTATCCGAACCACGCAGCCTATGTGCTGGAAGAGGAAACCGCCGGCACTCCGGCCGCGGTCAACAAGATGCTGGCGCAGCTGGCGCCGCCCGCCAACGCCATCGCGCGCAAGGAAGCGGCTGCCATGCAGCAGCTGATCGAACGCCAGGCCAAGGCTAGCCATACCAAGCCGTTCAAGCTGCAACCGTGGGACTGGGGCTTTTACTCGGAACAGGTGCGCAAGGCGCGCTACAGCTTCGACGAATCCCAGATCAAGCCTTACTTCGAACTCAACCACGTGCTGCAGGAAGGCGTGTTCTACGCTGCCCACGAACTGTACGGCGTAACGTTCAAGGAACGCACCGACCTGCCGGTATACCAGCAGGATGTGCGCGTCTTCGAGGTGTTCAATGAAGATGGTTCGGCGCTGGGCCTGTTCCTGTTCGATCCGTTCGCGCGCGACAACAAGCAAGGCGGCGCCTGGATGAATAACTATGTGTCGCAGTCGCGCCTGTTCGGCAGCAAGCCAGTGGTGTCGAACAATATCAACATCGCCAAGCCGCCGGCAGGCAAGCCGGTGCTGCTCAGTTTCGACGAGGTCAACACCCTGTTCCACGAGTTCGGCCATGGCTTGCACGGCTTGTTCTCGAACGTCGAATATCCGATGTTCTCCGGCGCCTCGGTGCCGCCTGACTTTGTCGAGTATCCGTCGCAGTTCAACGAAATGTGGTCGCACGATCCGCAAGTGCTGGCGCACTACGCCAAGCACTACCAGACCGGCAAGCCGATGCCGCGGGCGCTGCTCAACAAGTTGCTGGCGGCGCGCAAATTCAGCGCCGGCTACGATACTTCCGAGTATCTGGCGGCGGCGATGCTGGACCAGTCCTGGCACCAGCTGTCGACCAACCAGACGCCGGATGTCACCGATGTGATGGCGTTTGAAACCAAGGCGCTGGGCAACGCCAAGGGCTACGTGGTGCCGCCGCGCTATCACACGACGTACTTCTCGCACGTCTTCTCCAACGGCTACTCCGCCGGTTACTACGCTTATATCTGGAGCGACGTGCTGGCCAAGGATACCGAGCACTGGATGAATACCCACGGCGGCCTGAAGCGCGCCAATGGCGACCTGCTGCGCGCCAAGGTGCTGTCGCGCGGCTTCAGCGGCGATCCCAGCGCCTTGTTCAAGGATTTCTACGGACGCGGCCCGGATGTCGGGCCTTTGCTGGAAGCACGCGGCCTGAGCGGCGCTGCCAAATAGTTGCAGGGAAAATGTAAAACGGGGCAGAAATTCTGTCCCGTTTTTTTTCGTCTGCACCAGATCGAGCAGGTGGGCAAGGTTCTTTGCCCACCTGCGTGGTTGAAGTTATAGCGGCTCGAAAACCCCGGCGGTGCGGTTCTTCGCTACCTTGTCCCAGGCAAAGATCTTGCCGTTCATCGCCACGTACACGCCATGCGGCAAGACTTGCGCAACGCCGCAGGCAAAGCCGAAATTGAACAGGGCGTCGGAGTTGGCGATGGCATAGGGAATCATCGCGCCGGTCACCACGATGGTCTTGTCCAGGAGCGCCGCTCCCAGCACCGCGGCAGTCTCGCGCATGGTGTCGGTGCCGTGGATGATGACGATCGCTTCTTCCTTCGCATGGGTACAGGACGCCAGCACGCGCCGGCGGTCGATGTCCTGCATGTCGAGCGAATCCAGCAGCGGCAGCTCTTCCAGCGCGATTTCCGTGGTGATGCGGGCGCGCTGGATCACTTGCGGCAGGTGGCTGGCGGCAAAGGTCAGCTTGCCGGCGATCTCGTCGTAGTGTTTATCGAAGGTGCCGCCGGTGGCGATGATGCGTAAAGCCATGAGAATCCGTTTCCTTTTCTATAATGTGACCGTGTCAGGACTGCTTGGGCTGGCGACGGCCGCCGCGCCTGAAGATTGAAAACAATATAAATACCACGATCAGCGCCAATCCCGCCAGCCCTGCCGGCATCAAAGTTGTCAGCGGCGAGGCCGGCCCGCCCTGGCGCTGGATTTTCACCTGTTCGGGCGTAATCGGCGGCGTATCGGCATGGCCGTACTGCTTGACCGCGTAGTTGGCCAGCATGGCGATCTGGCCGTCATTGAGGTGATCGGCAAAACCGGGCATGAAAGTTTCTTCCTTGGCGCCGCGGCGTTGCACGCCGTTCAAGATCACCATCAGCAGATTTCCTGGATCACGGGCGCCGACCACGCTGTTGTTGAACAGCGACGGGTAGTAGCCGCCGACCACCCCGCTGCCGCTGGCAGAATGGCAACTGGCGCAGTTGCCGCTGAACAGTTCGGCGCCGCTGGAGGCATTGCTGCTGACCGACACCGCGGCAATGCCGCGGATCTCGGCGTCATCATCGGCCGGCTGGCCCCAGGCATAGCGCGGCTTCTTGTCGGCTGCATCGTTGACTGCCGGCGCGCTGCGCAGATAGGTGACGATAGACTTCAGGTCGTCATCGGTCAGATACTGCAAGCTATGCTCGATGGCTTCCGCCATGCCGCCGGCAGCCGAAGCCTTGCCTGGCACCAACCCGGTTTTCAGGTATTGCACCAGCTCTTCGTCCTTCCAGCCGCCGACGCCGCTGACCGGATCGGGGCTGATGTTGAACGCGGTCCAGCCGCCCAGCTGGGCGCCGCCAAAGGAGCGCTTGAGGTCCAGCCCCATGGTCAGGTTACGCGGCGTGTGGCATTCCTGGCAGTGCGCCAGGCCATTGACCAGATAATTGCCGCGGTTCCATTCAGGGCTCTTGGCAGCATCAGCCTGCAATTCACCCGGCGTGAAATTGAACAGGTTCCAGCCTGCCATCAGCCAGCGCTGGTTAAGCGGGAAGGGCAGTTTGTTTTCCGGCGTCTTTTGCTGTATCGGCGGCAGGCTGAACAGATAGGCCTTGATCGCCAGCACGTCGTCGCGCGACAGCTTGGTGAAGGAGGCGTAAGGGAAGGCCGGGTAGAGGCGCTTGCCTTCATCGTCGATGCCTTCATGCAGCGCGCGCACAAATTGCTCGTCGCTCCAGTCGCCGATGCCGGTTTCCTTGTCGGCCGTGATATTCGGACCGTAAATGGTGCCGAACGGGGTCGCCAGAGGATAGCCGCCGGCGAAGGGCTTGGCCGGATCGACCGTGTGGCAGGCGATGCAGTCGGCGGCTTTGGCCAGGTATTCGCCGCGCTTGATCTGGTCGGCGTTGGGTGCAACGTTGGCAACCGCAGCGGCGGCAAAAGCGCCATGCACCAGGCCGGCCGCCAGCGCCAGGCCGCCGCACCATGCGGAAATTTGCGAGCGGGCCGTCATAGCACTGTCCTCAAGGTATCGGCGATGCGCAGCGACAGGGCGGCGATCGTCAGCGTGCAATTGACCGTGCCGGCGACCGGCATCACCGCGCTGCTGGCGATGAACAGGTTTTCGTGGTCATGCGAGCGGCAATGGGCGTCGACCACCGAATCGCGCGGATCGCCGCCCATGATGACGGCGCCCATGATGTGGTTGTTCGGTGCGAAATCGTCGTCGAACTTGACTTCGGTGCCGCCGAACATGGCGGCGATGCTGGCATAGGTTTCATGCGTCAGCACGGCGCTCTTCTTCACATAATCGCCGATGGAATAAGTGATTTCCGGTTGCGGAATGCCGAGCGCATCGCGCTTCTCGCTGCTTGGCCGTATGCGGTTTTCCGGATTCGGCAAGATATCGTGGAAGCTGTTGATGTTGACGGTGCGCGCAGCGCGGCGGCGGATTTCCTGGTTCAGCTTGAGGCCGACCAGGCCGTCTTTCAGCGCGCTCTGGGCCGCATGGTTGGTCTGCGCCATATTGTTCAGGTGCAGTTTCTTGGCGGCGTATTCAGAGCGGAAGGCGCCGTCGCGCATATCCACCATGGACGTCATTTCGATCGGTCCGCGCCCCGGCCACAAGTCTTCATTGGCGAGGAAGGTGACGCCGGTGCCGGGATGGTCCATCAGGTTGCGGCCGACCTGGTCCGAGCTGTTGCCGACGCCGTTCTTGTGCTTGTCGTCGGTCGAAATCAGCATCAGCTTGGGAATCTCGATGCCGTTCGCGGCCAGCACGAAATACTTGCCGGTGACCCGGTGCGTGACGCCTTCCGGATCTTTGTAGTGCACTGCGCTAATGCGCTCCTTGGCGTCCACTTCGATGCGGTAGACCACGGCGTCGGGCAACACCCTGGCGCCAGCCTTTTCCGCCTTCTCGACGTGGATGATGCCGCTATACATGGCGGCGATCGGACAGATCGGCATGCAGTTGTTGTTGCCGCAGCAGTTAGGCCGTTCGTCGTAGGCGCGGCTGTTGCGCGCCACCGGCTCCGACACTACCTTGTGGCCGTTGGCGTTGACCACGGCGCTGAAGCGCTGGTCGTTCCACGACAGCGGCAAATGCTCCATCGGATAAGGCTGCTTGCGCGGCGAGCCGAGATCGGTGCCGTCGTTGGGACCGGACACGCCCAGTTCGACTTCGGCCCCGTAGTAATAAGGTTCCAGTTCGTCGTAGCTGATCGGCCAGTCGCGGCCGACGCCATACAGCGTTTTCATGCGGAAATCGTTGGGCAGGAAACGCCAGGCGGCAGCGGCCCAGTGCCAGGTGGTGCCGCCGACGGCGCGGATGTATTGCGAGTTGTACTTGTGCGTGCCCTTGAGGATCAGATAATTGTTTTCCGGCGTGTATTCGGGATGCGGCGCATATTTGGTGGACGGGTAGGGCACCATGAAATCGTCTTTGCTGGGCGTATTGCGATAGTTTTCGACGATGCGCCAGCGCTCCAGCCGCGGCCCTGCTTCCAGCACCAGCACCGAGGCCCCGGAAGAGGCCAGCTGATGCGCCACCAGGGCGCCGGCGACGCCGGAACCGACGATCACTACGTCTGCGGACAAGTTGTCAGCCATGGTCAAACCCTCGCTTTCAATACTGCCGGCTGGGTCACCCAGTAGCCGGGAGCGGCACGGCAATAAGTCGGCACGACGACGGCATCGCGCACCTGGTCGAACATCAGCGCCTGCTCAAAGGCGATCACCTTGGCGCCTCCAGTCACTCCGCCGTCGCCCACCACGCCCAGGTACCAGGCGCTGATGATACGGTGCAGCACCAGCGACAATGCGCTATCGCTGCCGACTGCCGACGCCAGGTTGTCGACATCCTGGATCTTGTGGTCCTGGCTGTATTGCCACAGCGCTGCCGCCTGTTTTTCAAACTCGATCGATTGCGCGGCGAGTGCGCTATAGATCCTGGAGCCGGTGCGCGGATTGAGTTTGGGCGCGGCAGTCAGCAATGCCGACAGGGCCATGAAATTGTTTTGCTGCTGGGTGTTGGCGCTGGCGGGAGGAACGGCTGGAGTGCTGCTCTGGGCAGAGGCTTGCTGCAGCCAGTGGGGGATACTCATCATGGCGAAACTTGCACCGGCCAGCAACATGAGGTTGCGCCTGCTGGTGGAGAACCCGCCGCAGGCCTGGTTGATGGGCCGCTTGCCTGATTGCTCGCCGGGTACCGATGGACGTTGCTTCATATGGCTAGTCCTTTCTGCCTTGGGGGTAGGCTGATTATACTCAGCTAAGCAAATCGATGTTGCGCCTTTGAACTACCCTAGGAAAACCCGGCGCAGCGGCTACACTGATAACATTTGATTTTTGGATGCGCGCTTTTTAAAGAATTTTCAGATCATGAAACCCATCGCTCCCGGCACCGTCATCTTCCATCGCTTTCGCGGCTATGGCGTCATCACGTCGGTCAATCTGCTGACCGGCTGGGTCTCTGCACGTTTCGGCAGCGAGATGCGGACCCTCGATCTGAACCTATCGTCGGATGAAGTCCAGCATGCGGATGGCGAAGCGATCCTGTTCCGTCACGCGCCGCCGGACCGCATGCCGCATGCGCGCCTGATGGCGCTGGTGCGCGAGCTGCATCGCGCCGGCTATCAGCGCCTGTACCTGTACAGCTGGCCCAAGCCGTCCGGCCTGCACTGGCGCTGGCATTTGTTCTGCGGCCGGCGCAGCTGGATGGAAAGGCCGCGGCGCGAAGGCTGGTACGGCTCCGGCGCTGACTACAACTTCAATCCCATCATGGGCTGGGGCGACCAGCCGGGCGCCAGTGTGCCCGAGCTGGCCAGCGCGCTGGCCCAGTTCGACCCGCACGGACTGGCGCAGGCGCTCGGACACGACGAAGACCACAGCAACTGGTTTGCCAAGGTATGCGATGCCTTGCTGCCCGATTACGCCTTCAGCCTGGGCTGGAGCGAAGGTCCGATGCCGGACAGCCTGCCGGTGATCCCGGTGCGCAAGAACCTGCCGGAATACAGCGGCCCGCCCTTGCCGTGGCCGCCCGGCTGGCAAGGGATGTGGCGCGACACCACGCTGGCGATGCCGGCGGCCAGGCTGAACAAGCTGATCCTGCCTAACGGCGCCGACGACGACTAATTTGGCTGTGGGTAGGCACAGGTGCCCACCCTGCGGCTATTTTTGCAGCGCGTCCGGATTCAAGACATTCTTCGGCGTACCCTTGGCGAACTCGACCACATTCTGGAACGCTGCGCGGAAGTACAGCTCATAGCTGTCTTTTTCCACATAGCCCAGATGCGGCGAAGCCAGCACGTTTTCCATCCGCAGCAGCGGCGAATCCGGCGCCAGCGGCTCGGTTTCATACACGTCCAGCGCGGCATAGCCCGGCTGCCCTTGCTGCAAGGCGGGCAGCAGGGCGCCTGCCGCCACTAGTTCGGCACGGCTAGTGTTGACGAAAATCGCGCTAGCCTTCATCTGCGCCAGGTCGGCAGCCTCGACGATGCCGCGGGTGGCGTCGTTCAGGCGCAGATGCAAGCTCAGCACATCCGCTTCGGCAAAGAACTGCTGTTTCGATTCCGCTGCCTGATAACCGTCCGCCAGCGCTGCGGCACGGCTGCCGTCTCGGCCCCAGACCAGCACCCGCATGCCGAAGGCCTTGCCGTAGCCGGCAACCATGCGGCCGATTTTTCCATAGCCCCAGATCGCCAGCGTGCGCCCCTTGAGCACCGTGCCGAGCACATTGTTTTGCGGTAGCGCCGAGACCGACTGCCATTGTCCTTCCTGCAGATTGCTGACATAGCGCGGAATGCGGCGGCTGGCGGCCATGATCAGGGCCCAAGTCAGCTCGGCCGGCGCGGTCGGATCGCCGACCCCTTCGACGATCGCAATGCCGCCCGCGGTGGCAGCCTCGACATCGATATGGCCGCTGACCTTGCCGGTTTGCGAGATCAGTTTCAGCTTCGGCAATTTTTGCAGCAAGGCCTTGGAAAAACTGCTGCGTTCGCGTATCAATACCAACGCCTCGAAATCGGCCAGGCGTATCGCCAGCTGGCCCAGGCCGCGGGCAGAATTGTTGAACACTTTGACCTCATGGCCGTCCAATAGCTTGAAGCTGTCTAGATGGCGCACGCAATCCTGATAATCATCCAGTACGGCAATTTTCATAGCGGCTTTTCAATCAAAAACGGTGAAAAAACGGCTGCCGCGTAATAAAGCAACAGCATCCGGAAAATGGGAAATACCTTACTACAATAGTTGGTCATTTTCACTACAAATCGGGTGTACAATCGGCCGACTTTTCCAGCACAATGAACATAAAATAACAACTTCAGCCTGCGGTGTGCGGCCTTTGCCAGCAGTAAAACCCGGTTGATGACGAGGGCCAGGATCTGGCCATTATTTCATTTTTTGCCGTTCGCAGTGAGCGCAACGGCATTCCGCCCGCCGGCCATGTTCCGCGATTCCTTCCGCGGCTCCCCGGGCAGGCAACAGCAGATTTCTTTATTGGTATTGGAGGTAGTTGTCATGAATCAACCCCGTATGGGTGGCATCGCCACACTTAATGCGCCGGCCTATGTCAAACAGCAAAAGCTGATCAACTGGGTCGCTGAAATCGCGGCCTTGACCAAGCCTGAGCGCATCTACTGGTGCGACGGTTCGCAAGCCGAGTACGACCGCCTGTGCAGCGAAATGGTGGCCGCCGGCACCATGAAAAAACTCAACCAGGAAAAACGTCCGAACAGCTACCTGGCGTGCTCCGATCCGTCCGACGTGGCGCGGGTGGAAGACCGCACCTTCATCTGCTCGGCGCAGAAGGAAGACGCCGGTCCGACCAACAACTGGACCGATCCGGCGGAAATGCGCAACACCCTGCACGGCCTGTTCGACGGCTGCATGCAAGGCCGCACCATGTACGTAGTGCCGTTCTCGATGGGTCCGCTGGGTTCGCCGATTGCACACATCGGCGTCGAGCTATCCGACTCGCCTTACGTCGCGGTCAACATGCGCATCATGACGCGCATGGGCAAGGCAGTTTATGAGGTGCTCGGCAGCGACGGCGACTTCGTGCCCTGCGTACACAGCGTCGGCGCACCGCTGGCCGCCGGCCAGAAAGACGTGGCATGGCCATGCAACCCGACCAAGTACATCGTCCACTATCCGGAAACCCGCGAAATCTGGTCCTACGGTTCCGGCTACGGCGGCAACGCCCTGCTCGGCAAGAAGTGCTTCGCCCTGCGCATCGCTTCCACCATGGGCCGCGACCAGGGCTGGCTGGCGGAACACATGCTGATCCTTGGCGTTGAATCCCCCGCCGGCAAGAAGCATTACGTGGCAGCGGCTTTCCCGTCGGCCTGCGGCAAAACCAATTTCGCCATGCTGATTCCGCCTGCCGGTTTCGAGGGCTGGAAAGTCACCACCATCGGCGACGACATCGCCTGGATCAAGCCGGGCGCCGACGGCCGCCTGTATGCGATCAATCCGGAAGCCGGCTATTTCGGCGTCGCTCCCGGCACCAACGACAAGACCAACCACAACTGCATGGCGTCGATGCGCGAAAACACCATCTTCACCAACGTCGCCCTGACCGACGACGGCGATGTCTGGTGGGAAGGCATGAGCAAGGAAGCGCCGACGCATCTGATCGACTGGCAAGGCAAGGACTGGACCCCGGCGATCGCCAAGGAAACTGGCGCCAAGGCGGCCCATCCGAACGCCCGCTTTACCGTTGCCGCCACCCAGAATCCGGTGATCGACGCTGCTTGGGACGATCCTGCCGGCGTGCCGATCTCGGCCTTCATTTTCGGCGGCCGCCGCTCCACTACCGTGCCGCTGGTGACTGAAGCCCGCAACTGGATCGAAGGCGTCTACATGGCTGCCACCATGGGTTCGGAAACCACCGCCGCTGCGGCCGGCCAGCAAGGCATCGTGCGACGCGATCCGTTCGCCATGCTGCCGTTCATCGGCTACAACATGAGCGACTACTTCCAGCACTGGCTGACGCTGGGCGAGAAACTTGCAGCGCAAGACAAGGCCGAACTGCCTAAGATTTTCTGCGTCAACTGGTTCCGCACCGACGCCGACGGCAAGTTCGTCTGGCCTGGCTTCGGCGACAACATGCGCGTGCTGAAATGGATGCTGGAACGGCTGGACGGCGCCAGTGTGGCCAGCGCCGGCGGCGTCGAGCATCTGTTCGGCGTAACCCCGCGTTATGCCGACCTGAGCTGGGAAGGGCTGGACTTCAGCGAACAGCAGTTCAACACCATCACCGCGATCGACAAGGCTGCCTGGCAAGCCGAGACCGCGCTGCACACGGAACTGTTCGAGAAGCTGAAATACCATCTGCCGCAGCAGCTGGCGGATGTGAAGCAGAAGCTGGAAAAGCGCCTGGCTGAATAACACTGCAATCACGCAAAACAAAAACGCCGCATATTGCGGTAATGCTGTTCAGTTAGGGCGGAACGACACGGCGTAGGGTGGGCACTCCGTGCCCACGCAGTATCGTGGATATTCGTGTCCCTGCCATTCGTGTCCCTGCCATTCGTGCCCTGCCATTCGTGCCCTGGCTACGCGCCCCAGGCCCGTCCGCGTGGGCACGGAGTGCCCATCCTACGAGTTCCGCAAATAAAAATGCCGTTCAGTCTTAACTGAACGGCATTACCGCATATTGCGGGCGTTTTTTTACTGCATCCTGATTCAATCGGAATCAAAAAAAATCCCTGCTGTCAGGTAGGCAGCAGGGTGAATCCTTCCATCGCAGGAAAGAGGAGACGTCAGAAAAACGGCGCAGCAGAATATTGCTTATTACAGACCGTTGAGGCCCATCCAGGCCAGCACGCGGCTTGCCTGTGCGCGCAGCCATTGCATGACTGCAAAAGTCGGGAAGCCGTCTTCGTCGTGGTAGATGTATTGGTGCATGGAAAACTCCTTATGGTTAATCGCGGCCAGCCAGCATGCGCAGTTCGGCGGCCAGGACAGGTTGGCTGACGGCCTGGTCGTTAGCCAGGCGGCGCATCAATTGCTGCCCTTTGAACTTACTGCGGGCTATCCGCTGTTCCAGCGATTTGCGCGGCTTGATCAATATCAAGGCGGCACGCAAAATCCCCATCCAAAGCGGTTTGAAAACCACCATCAAGGTCGCCAGTGCGCCCAATCCCAGCATCGGCCGGAGCGCGGCTGCAACGGCTGCAAGCAGCGCCGAAGCATCGAACAGGGCCATTTCAGCTGGCAGAGCAAAAGCGAATAAAGACATACCGACTACTTTTCAATGATGTTGTTGCATTGCAGTATATTGATTGCGGGAGCTGCCCGCCAATTCTGATTTTGGATATCAGTTATGTGTTCGACGAATAATGTCCGGTTTCCAGAGAAAACCCATGCGCCTATGTTGGCCACCCAATGTGTGTAATATAAAGGCTGTGAAGGGAAATTCGATTTTCTCAGATTTCCTCATGGCAACGATTTTATATATCAGACATAATCCAGCCTGATATGCGACTTATGCGGCGATGCAATATTCTGGTGCATCTTGAATTCTGTCATTGCGCTTTCATATAACAGTTATAGAATCTGTGAATATTTCTTGCGGACCAAATAATTTCCGCGGCCCTGCCGGCCAAAAATTAACCAAAAATAATTAATCTTATATCCAGACATGAGCTTTTTAACGCTTGACTTGAACCTGCTGCGCGTCTTCGATGCTGTCATGACCGAGCAAAACCTGACGCGCGCCGCCAGCCGCCTGGCGATGACGCAGCCGGCGGTATCGAATGCCCTGAAGCGGCTGCGCGACACGCTCAACGATGAACTGCTGATCCGCACCGCGCACGGCGTCAAGCCGACCCAGCATGCGGAGGAACTGTGGCCAGTGGTGCGGCGCGCCCTGACCGACCTGGAAACCGCGATCACACCCGAAACCTTCGACGTTTCGCGCGCCCACACCACCTTCCAGATGGCGATGGCGGACGCCACCGCCGCGCTGTGGCTGCCCGCGCTGGTGCGCACCATCGAGCGCAATGCACCGCAAATGAACATCCGCATGGTGCCGCTGACTACCCGCGATCCGCGCCAGATGCTGCTGCGCGGCGACGTCGATCTGGCGGTCGGCTTTTTCCCCGGGGTGGCGGCGCAGCTGGCCGGCGGCCAGACCACCAGCGCTTCGCCGATACACCACGAGCGCCTGTACACCGGCGAATACGTGTGCGTGATGCACAAGAACCATCCGCTGGCGAGCCAGGTGCTGACGCTGGATAACTACTGCGCCTCGCATCACTTGCTAGTGAGTTTTTCCGGCCGCGCGCATGGCTTGATCGATGAAACCCTGGCGGCAATGGGGCGTGAACGGCGCATCCTGCTGACCGTGAACCAGTTCTTCACCGCCGGCCGGGTGGTCGCCAGCTCCGATCTGCTGACCGTGCTGCCGCGTCACCTGATCGGCGCGACCGGCATGACCGACGTGCTGGTGGCGCGCGAGCTGCCGTTCCCGACGCCCGCAGTACACGTCGACATGCTGTGGCACGAACGCGATGCACGCAACCCGGCGCATAAATGGCTGCGCGGCCACCTGAGCGAAACCGCGCATGAGAAATTCAGCCTGATCGATCCGGAAGATGAAGATTAAGAAATAAGACAATAGATGCCGTCATTCGCGACCCGGTCATTCGCGACCCGGTCATTCCCGCGAACGCGGGAATCCATTTTCACTATCATATTCAGCAATTTAGATTCCCGCGTTCGCGGGAATGACCGGGGGTGTAGCTGGGGTCGCCTAGCCGGGGTCGCTTATTGCCGTCTCGCGCTGGAATTGCGACAGCTGCCGGTACTGCTGCTCCAGCAGTTTCGGGATGGCGGCATAGATCGGCCACAGGCGGCGGTATAACGCCACGTTCTCCGGCTTGGGCAAATGCCGATGGGTAGCGCCCACCATGCCGCCGATTGCGTCCAGCGTATCGATTTTCCCGAGCGCATACAGACCCAGCACCGCCGCGCCGAGGCAAGACGATTCGACGCTTTCCGGCACCACCACTTCACGCTCGAAAATATCCGCCATCATTTGCCGCCACAAGGCCGAACGGGCAAAGCCGCCGGTCGCCATCATGTGGGTGGTCGGTCCGATCAGGTCTTCCACTGCCGGCAGGATACTGTACAGACTGAAAATCACGCCTTCCAGCGCCGCCCGTATCATGTGCTCTTTTCCATGGTGCATCGCCAGCCCGATGTAGGAGCCGCGCGCATCGGCATTCCACAGCGGCGCCCGCTCGCCCGCCAGGTAGGGATGGAACAGCAAGCCTTCGGCGCCGGCCGGCACCGCCTCGGCGATCTTGGTGAGCGCCTCGTAGGCATCGGTTCCGGCCTGCGTGGCGGCGGCCGACTCGGCAGTGGCCAGCTCATCGCGCACCCAGCGGAAAATACTGCCGCCGTTATTGGTGGGGCCGCCCACCACCCAGTGCTTTGCCGTCAGCGCGTAGCAAAAGGTGCGGCCGGCCGGATCCGTCTTCGGCTGGTCGATCACGGTCCGCATCGCGCCCGAGGTGCCGATGGTGACCGCCACTTGGCCGGGGCCGATGGCGTTGACGCCAAGATTTGACAAGACGCCATCGTTGGCGCCGATCACGAACGGCGTCGCCGGCGCCAGCCCCAGCTGCTGCGCCACGGCGGGCGCCAGGCCGCTCAGGTGGTGGGTAGTCGGCACCAGGGTCGACAGTTGCGCCGGGCTGATGCCAAGCATGCTCAGCGCGCCTTGGTCCCAGTCCAGCTGCTGCAGGTTGAACATGCCGGTGGCGGAGGCGATCGAATGGTCGACCAGCCATGCGCCAAACAGACGGTACAGCACGTATTCCTTCATGCCGACGAAACGCGCAGTGCGCGCAAACAATTCCGGCTGCTCGTGCCGCAGCCACATGATCTTGCACAGCGGCGACATCGGATGGATAGGCGTGCCGGTGCGCAGATAGATCGCGTGGCCGTCCAGCTCATCGCGGATGCGGTTGGCCCAGGCGCCGGCGCGGTTATCGGCCCAGGTGATGCTGTTGCTGAGCAGCTTGCCGTCCTGGTCCACTGCAATCACGCTGTGCATGGCGGCGCTGAAGGAGACCAGCGCGATCTGGCCGGGATCGACGCGGCTGGCGCCGACAGCGTTGCGGATCGCGCTCAGCACCGCTTCATAGATCTGCAAGGGATCCTGCTCAGCCATGCCCGGCGTAGTGCACAGTAGTGGATATTCCACCGCGTGCTGCGCCACGATCTGCCCCTGGGTGGTGAACAGCACCGCCTTGGTACTGGTGGTGCCGATATCTACGCCGAGCATGTATTCTGGCTGCTGCATGAACGTCCTCTTGATTCTTGATCGATGAATAATGGCTAGCGGACTGCATTGACGGAGCCGGCCCAACGCCAGCCTCGGTCGTCCAATTGTAGTACTTGTGCAGTACTTGCCGAATAGCGCGATGATACAACATATGTTAGCGCTAACATTGTATCTCTACGTAAATCCGGGAGAGGCGCGCCTGCCTAGGTAGTATCCTTACTCCAAGGAAACCATAACAATGCGACACGGCTTGCGTGTAACATTGGATGTGCTGGCTAAATGGACAAGATTCGCGGACAGAATCCGCAGACACGATCCCTCGCCCGGTGCAGATCAAGCAGGCAGGCCGCAGACAATAAACAAAAACCACTGGCATAAGCCAGGTGCACAGAGACCTTAACCTTCCCATCATCCATGAACAGCCCGGAAATCAAGCAACAACGCCATAGCCGCGCCAGCGGCAGAGTCACTATCGTAGACGTCGCGCGGCTGGCGCGCGTCAGTCCGATGACGGTATCACGGGCGCTGAAAACGCCAGCCCTGGTGCAGCTGGAAGCGCGCGAACGGATTACCGCAGCGATCAAGCAGCTCGGCTACGTACCGAACCAGGCGGCCAGCACGCTGGCCTCGGCCAAATCGCAGGTGATCGGCGTCATCGTGCCGTCGCTCAGCAACTCGGTATTCGTAGAGACCTTGACCGGGATCCGCGATAGCCTGAACCAGCACGGCTATAAATTCCTGATCGGCGAAAGCGGTTATTCCTCGGACAAGGAAAGCCAGCTGATCAGTACTTACCTGGCGCATGCGCCGGACGGCTTTTTGTTAAGCGGCATAGAGCAGCAGGATGCGCTGTGCGAACAGCTGGCGGCGCACAATGTGCCGGCGGTGCGGATGTTCGACATCAACCCGCAAGGCGGCGAGATCGCAGTCGGCTTTTCGCATGAAGAAGCGGGCTACAGCATCGCTCGCCACCTGATCGAACGCGGCTACCGCCATCCCGGCTTCCTCGGCGCCCAGCTCGATCCGCGCATGATGAAACGGCGCCACGGCTATCGCCGCGCGCTGGCCGAAGCCGGCCTGGCGACCGACATCGAAGTACTGACGCCGGCGCCGTCGACGGTGGAACTCGGCACCAGGATGCTCGGCCAGATCCTGCAGCAGACGCCGCAGTGCGATGCCGTATTCTGCTGCAATGACGACCTGGCGCTGGGCGTGCTGTTCGAATGCCAGCGCCGCGGCCTCTCGGTGCCCGGCCAGATGGCGATCGCCGGTTTCAACGATCTGCCATGGTCGGCCTACGCCAATCCCGGCATCACCACCATCGTCACGCCGCGCTACGACATCGGCTTTACCGCGGCGCAGCTGCTGATCAAGATACTGCGGCGTGAAGCGGTGGAAAAGACCAGCGTCGATCTTGGTTTCAGGCTGGCGATACGCGCCAGTACCTGAAACCGAGGGCATTACCGATCAATGCAAATCCGGCAAAGCCTTGGTACGCTCAATCTGTACGGCCCGCAATTCCCTCGGATCGAGTGCCAGCAATGAGAGGATTGTCGGAGCAATCTGTGTAGTCTCGACATGATCGTCATTCGATTGGTGTGCGATGCCAGCACCCCATACTACGATAGGCACATGTCTATCCTGATGCGCGTTGCCACCGTGTTCGGCGATCTTGGACAGCTTGCCGCCGGCCCAGACGACTCCTTGCTGGGCGATGCCGACCACATCGGGAACGCGTTCATCGCCACGCTTGGTGCCGAATAAATCTTCAGCCTCTTCACCCGCATAGATTTTTGTGACGCCGGCTTGGACAAAGGGTTTGGAGATGCTGTTGCCCAAAGCATCCGAGCCGATGCCGGTCCCCGCATAAGCAAGCAGGAATTTCTTCGCAAAGCGAGTTGCTTTAGTCGAGCGGTCGGTGAGCCACATCAGAATGCCGTCGTCGTCAATTGCATGGGCCACCAAATGGGTTTGGGCGGGATCTTTGCAGCTTGCACTATTGTTTTCCCAAGCGCAGTTCAATGCGTCAATCATGTTGCCATCATTGATTATCGTCAGCGCCGTACGGTTTTGTGGTGATTGGCCATGCTTAGCGGAGAGAACCACCACCGTTTTGCTGAGATCAAGCGCGCCGACCATGGTCTTGAGCTGGTCGTCCACAAAAGTCAATGCGCTTTGCAATACTGGTCCTGGCACCGCGCCATTCAAGGTGTAGCCGCCCAGGCCGTTGGTCATGACAGTGCTGGGGTCTTTCGGGTCGATGTAATAGTTTGACTTGTTGAGTTTCTGTGCGGTGGAGACCGCCTGGAAATTCATCCCGAAAATAGCGGGTATGCCCAGCGAGTTATTGCCGGCGTGATCGAAACCCTTGGCCCAATTCACGACGGCCTTTACTTTGAAGGCATCGTATTTTTGGGTATTGGCGTTGTCCTTGGTCCAGTCGTCGCCGGGACCTGCAGGTGCCGACGGATCGGTGACTGAACTGTTGATTTCAGGTGCGAACAAGTCATCGATTCCCTTGCCGGACGGGCCATTGAGTATGTCATAGGCTGCGTGCTTGTCCGACCACGCTGTACGCAAATGATGCTGCTTCGCTACCTCAAAAATCGTATTCACTTGAAGATACTGATGCGGATACACGGGCAAACATGTTTTTGGATCTACCGGCAATGTCTTTGGATCCAGCAAATCTTGCGCATGGCCGGTCAGCTGAGATATTTTTGTAAAGTCGGTATACAAGCCGGGAATCTGTTGGCCGCTGTCCAAACGGTTCATGTCTTTTGCACTGACTTCCGCATAGTAAACTTCCGCCCCCGGTTTCGCTCCTGCACAGCTGGCCGTTCCCGCAGGCAGCAACCCTCGACTGTAGGCGTCATCGTAATAAATACCCGTGGTTTTTGGATTGCCGCCAGTGACCTGGCCGACCATGCCGGGAAATGAATCCGAAGGAAAAGGGGTTCTGGCGTTGGTGTAGTTAACGCCTTCACGCACCATGCGCGCGAGGGTGGATTGCGGATACGCGGTAACGAACCAGTCAAGATCAGCTTGGTGCATGCCATCGACTGAAATAAGCAGAATATGCTTGGCCGGCTGTTTTTTAGCATCCGTCTCTTCGGCATGGATAAACGTCGTTGCACATGCGAGGAAAGGCAGCATCAGCGTCAAGGCGATTTTTTTCGGGATTTGCATAGTTATTTTCCTATAGTGGGATAGTGAAAAAACTGGAACGAAGAAAGTCGACGTCAAGAATAGGCTTCGTATATGACTGGACAATTACTTGCGGCCATATTTTTGATATGCGTGTTAAAGGCGCATGCGGCTCGCTGTAGATGGGTTTTCGGAATAAAAAAGGGTCAGTGTCGAATATCCACTTGGGAAAATTCGACTCTGACCCTATTTATTCTCAGTAAACAACATCCGCCTGGCGCTTGCCTTGATCAGCCGGGATCATGAGCGCGTTGCTCATGGCCCCGGCTGTTTCACATCAATCTGATTTCTTAACCGCGCCGCACCCAAGTCACTTTGCCCGCGGCAATCCCCAATGTACGCCGCGCTTCTTGATAATCCATGGTGCCGGCGAATTGCTCGCCGTCTCGCTCGCCGATACGCCATACGCAGCCGGACAGCAGGGCCGTGGCTTGCTGTTCGGTCTTGCCGACCAACGCATTGTCTTCCTGCTTGTCGGCAGCGCAGCCCGCTGCGGAATCAGCCGCATGTGTTTCAGCTTGTGGCGATACAACCGGTTCATCCATGGCGGTACATCCTTGCAGGACGGCGAAACACGCCGCCGCTAGTATCAGTCGGTTCATGGTCATTTTTTATAGTCAGGATTCAGGCAATCTTTCATCGTATCGGCAGCTTGGTGGTGTGCTTGACCTCTTCCATCACCGCATAGGTGTGCGTCTCGCGCACGCCCTTGAGCTGCAGCAGCGATTTGCCGAGGAATTCGCGGTAGGCGTTCATGTCCTTGACGCGCGCCTTGACCAGGTAATCGAAGCCGCCAGCCACCATATGGCACTCCAGCACTTCGGGAATGATCTGCACGCTCTGGCTGAAGGCTTCGAACACTTCCGGCGTGGTGCGGTCCAGCACAACCTCGATGAAGACCAGCAGAGCGACGTCCAGCAGCTGCGGATTGAGCTGGGCGGTGTAGTGCAGGATATAGCCGGCTTCCTGCAGTTTGCGCACGCGTTCCAGGCAGGCCGCGGGGGACAAGTTGACGCGGGCCGACAGGTCGACATTGCTGATGCGACCATCGTTTTGCAGTTCGGCCAGGATTTTCTTACTGATCTTGTCAAGCATGCACTATCTTCCGAAAAATTTTATTCGGTTAAATTTTCTCACCAATAACAAAATTTTGATAGCAGGCATTATTACCAGAATTAATCCATGCCGATGCCGCCTACAATCGAACAACTTGGCTTTCCTGGAAAGCTGACAGAGTCATTCAAAACAATGCTCCCCGGCAAACCGGGCGCAGTGCTGCAATGCCGGATTTCCGCTTCCCAGACGCGCTGCGATCCCGCCATCGCAGCATGGCGCCGGCTTGCCTGCCGCCTGTTTGAAAACATAGCAAGTTGACAAAATAAATACCCTTACAGAGACAATCGCCATGCCGCCGCTACAGCCGTCATCCCAGCCGTCCAGCACTACCCCTTCCACCCTTCCCAGCAGCGCCTTCGCCGCCTTCCACGCCGAGATGATGGCCGACGCCAAGCCGCTGCGCGCCGCCATTACCGCCGCCTATCGCCGCGATGAAACGCTGGCCGTGCAATGGCTGCTGTCTCAGGTGCAAACCAGCGCCAGTTCATATGCCGCCAGCCAGGCGCTGGCGCGCAAGCTGGTGCAAGCCGTGCGCGAAAAGCGCACGCGCGCCTCCGGCGTCGACGCCTTGATGCATGAATTTTCGCTGTCCTCGGAAGAGGGCGTGGCCCTGATGTGCCTGGCGGAAGCGCTGTTGCGCATTCCCGATCACCAGACCGCCGACCGCCTGATCGCCGACAAGATCAGCAAGGGTGACTGGCGCAGCCATCTGGGCGAATCGCCGTCGCTGTTCGTCAATGCCGCCACCTGGGGCTTGCTGATCACTGGCAAGCTGGTCAGCACCAGCAGCGAAAGCGGCCTCGGCTCGGCGCTGACCAAACTGATCGGGCGCGGCGGCGAGCCGCTGATCCGCAAGGGCGTGGATGTCGCCATGCGCATGCTGGGCAACCAGTTCGTCACCGGCCAGACCATCGCCGAAGCACTCAGCAACAGCCGCGACAATGAAAAGCGCGGCTACCGCTACTCCTACGACATGCTGGGTGAAGCGGCGCTCACCGAGGAAGACGCGGCGGCCTACTACCGTTCGTATGAAGATGCGATCCACGCCATCGGCAAGGCCTCGGCCGGACGCGGCATCAAGCAGGGCCCTGGCATTTCGGTGAAATTGTCGGCGCTGCATCCGCGCTATTCGCGCGCCCAGCGCCAGCGCACCATGCAGGAACTGCTGCCGCGCCTGAAGCAGTTGCTGGTGCTGGCCAAGCAATACAACATCGGCCTCAACATCGATGCGGAAGAAGCGGATCGCCTGGAACTGTCGCTGGACCTGATGGAAGCGCTCGCCTTCGATCCTGACCTGGCCGGCTTCGACGGCATCGGTTTCGTGGTGCAGGGCTATCAGAAGCGCTGTCCCTTCGTGATCGACTACCTGGCCGACCTGGCGCGCCGCAGCGGCCGCAAATTCATGGTGCGGCTGGTCAAGGGCGCCTACTGGGACTCCGAAATCAAGCGCGCCCAGGTCGACGGCTTGCCGGGCTTCCCGGTGTACACCCGCAAGGTTTATACGGATGTGTCCTACCTGACCTGCGCCCAAAAACTGCTGGCGGCGACCGACGTCATCTATCCGCAGTTTGCCACGCATAACGCGCATACCCTGGCCACTATTTATAGCTGGGCGAAGGAAAAGAACGTCACCGATTACGAATTCCAGTGCCTGCACGGCATGGGCGAAACGCTGTACGACCAGGTGGTCGGCAAAGACATGCTGGACAAGCCTTGCCGCATCTACGCACCGGTCGGTTCGCACCAGACCTTGCTGGCTTACCTGGTGCGGCGCTTGCTGGAAAACGGCGCCAACTCGTCCTTCGTCAACCAGATCGTCGATGAGAACGTCTCCATCGATTCGCTCATTGCCGATCCGCTGCAGGCCGCCCAGCAGCTGGGCGGCGAGCCGCATCCGCAGATTGCCCTGCCGCCGGCCATGTTCGGCGCCGAACGCAAGAATTCGACCGGCCTCGATCTTAGCAATGAAGAAGTGCTGCGCCAGATCGACAGCGCCTTCAAGATTTTCGGCCAGCAGCAATGGCATGCGACGCCGCTGCTGGGCGAGCTGCAAGCCTATAGCCAGGCCGCGCGTCCGGTGCTGAATCCGGCCGACCATCGCGATGTGGTCGGCAGCGTGATCGAAGCCAGCGTCGCCGATGTCGACAAAGCCCTGCATGCAGCCAGCGTCTACGCCATGGATTGGCAAACCCTGCCGCCGGCGGAACGCGCCGACAAACTGGACCGCTCAGCCGCACTGTTTGAAGAAAACCAGATGGAATTGATCGCGCTGGCAATCCGCGAGGCCGGCAAATCGCTGCCGAACGCCATTGCAGAAGTGCGCGAAGCAGTCGATTTCCTGCGCTACTACGCGGCGCAAATCCGCCACACCCAGAACGCGCTGGCGCTCGGCCCGGTGGTGTGCATCAGCCCGTGGAATTTCCCGCTGGCGATTTTTGTCGGCGAAGTCAGCGCCGCGCTGGCAGCCGGCAATGTGGTGCTGGCCAAGCCAGCGGAACAGACGCCGCTGATCGCCGCGCGCGCAGTGCAATTGATGCATGAAGCCGGCGTGCCGCACGCGGCCTTGCAATTCCTGCCGGGGCAGGGCGATACCGTCGGCGCCACGCTGACCGCCGACCCGCGTGTCAAGGGCGTGATTTTCACCGGTTCGACCGAGGTCGCGCAGATCATCAACCGCACGCTGGCGAAACGCTCGCTGGAAGAATCGGTCGATCTGCCGCTAATCGCCGAAACCGGTGGCCAGAACGCCTTGATCATGGACTCCAGCGCCCTGCCGGAGCAGGTGGTGCAAGACGTGCTGAACTCGGCATTCGACAGCGCTGGCCAGCGCTGCTCGGCTTTGCGCGTGCTGTGCCTGCAAAACGATATCGCCGACCGCACCTTGCATATGCTGAAGGGCGCCATGCAGGAGTTGCGGGTCGGCAGTCCGGACCGGCTGGTGACCGACATCGGCCCGGTGATCGATGCCGATGCCCAGGGTCAGTTGCTGGCGCATATAGAAAGAATGCGCGGCACAGCCAAGGACTTGTTCCAGTTGCCGCTGCCGCCGGAACAAAGCAACGGTACTTTCGTGGCGCCGACCCTGATCGAAATCGGCTCCATGTCGGAACTGAAACGCGAAGTGTTCGGACCGGTATTGCACGTGCTGCGCTACGCCCGCAATGAGCTGCCGCAACTGATCGAAGCGATCAACGGCAGCGGCTACGGCCTGACGCTGGGGATCCATTCGCGCATCGACGAAACCATCGACTACATCGTCGGCCATGCGCATGTCGGCAATATCTATGTGAACCGCAATATCGTCGGCGCCGTGGTCGGCGTGCAGCCGTTTGGCGGCGAAGGGAAATCAGGCACCGGACCAAAAGCCGGCGGCCCCTTGTACCTGAAGCGGCTGCAACGCAATCCCGTGGTGTCGCTGGGTGCGCATACGATTCATGCGCCGAATGCCGACGCGGCGATCGATACGCCGGTGCTGCAAGCGCTGCTGGGCTGGGCCAAAACCCACGGCCATCAACGGATTGCCGCGCTGGGCGAGGAATACATGCACGCCAGCTGGCTCGGCACCTCGCTGGTGCTGCCGGGGCCGACCGGCGAACGCAACAGCTTGTCGTTTGCACCGCGCGGCGCCATCCTGTGCAGCGCGGATAATGTCGGCGCCATGCTGAACCAGCTGGCGGCGGTATTCGCCACCGGCAACTCCCCGGTGGTGGAAGCGGGCGCGGCAGCAATGATTCCGGAAGGCTTGCCAAAGGCGGTGCACGCAGCCATCCGGGTGATCGACAAGCTCGATGCCGACAGCAATAGCGCGCGCCTGCAGCTGGCGCTGGTAGATGGCGCCGGCTCCTCGCGCCTGCGTCCCTTGCTGACTGCGTTGAGCGAGAAATCCGGCGCGCTGGTGCCGCTGCTGGAAACCTCCGAATATGCCTCGATTCCGCTGTGGCGCCTGCTGGCTGAGCGCGCGGTGTGCGTCAATACCACTGCCGCGGGGGGCAATGCCAGCCTGATGACCTTGCAGGCTTGAATGATGTAATGCACACCTGTCGTATAGAATAAAAAAGCTGGCTGAACTTTTGTTCAGCCAGCTTTTTTTTGGACGGCAGTTTTTAAAACCTCCGCCGCCCTGGTCAGCGCTTTCAGACGGGCTTATTTATGGTCGTCCGCGCGCTTGTCGGGATGCAGATTGCCGCCGTCATGATGCGCCTCGTGGTTTTGCGGCGGTGGCGCCGGATGTGGCGCTTGCATTTGTGGCTGTGGTTGTGGTTGTGGCCGCGGTTCCGGTCTTGCCATTGGCTGTGGCTGTGGCTGAGGACGCGGTTCCGGCCGCGCCATCTGCTGCGGTTGCTGCGGTTGCTGCAGTTGCGGTGGCTGTGGCCTTGCCATCGGTTGTGGCTGCGGACGCGGTTCCGGACGGTTGAACGCCGGTGCCGGAGCAGGCGCAGGGCGGTTCATTTCCTGATGTATCTGGCCGCCGTTAGGCCGGTTCTCGAACTGCTGAGGCGGGCGGTTTTGCGCGTTTTGCGGTACAGGCACAGGCTGGGGCTGGGGCTTGGCCATTTCGGCCGGCCGGTTGAAATTCGGCCGCTGCGGATTGCCGCCGAAAGGATGCTGGTTCAGATTCACCGGCGGCTTTTCGCCCTGAGGATTTTTCGGCATGACCGGCGGGTGGTTCAAGGCATTTTGCTGCAGCTGGTTAGGCACCGGCCGCCCGTTCTGTACCGGCGGCTGGCCAAAGCCGGGATGCTGCGGCACTGCGCCAGGCTGAACCTGATTCGGCGCCGGATGTACGAATCCAGGCTTTGCCAGCTGGTTGGCGCTGGCGGCAGCCGACGGTCCGGCTCCTGGCGGGATCTTGCCGAAATTCGGCTGCGTCATGTGGCTGAAATCCGGCTGTCCATGGTTCGGCCTTGGCGCCGCGGCGAACGGCGCGGTATTCGGGGCAGGACGTGCTTGCTGCGGATTGCCCTGGGGTGCGAAATTCGGCCGCGCCGCGTCAGGTCGAGCCACGTTAGGCTGCATCACGTTAGGCCGCGCCGCACTGAAATTGGCAACGCCGCCCGGCTGGCCAGCCGGACTTCCATTGGGGAAACCCTGATTGTTCGCCTGGCCCGGGCCGAAATTATTCCGGGTATTGTTGTTGATAACAGTGCTGTTGTTGTAGTTGTTGGTCACGCGGTTGATGATGGTGGTGGAACGCGACACATAGGTATTGTTGTTGTACACCACCGCCGGCCGGTGCCAGCCGCCGCGATCGCGATCGCCATCGCCGCGCCAGTTGCCGCCACCGCCATCGCCGCCCCAGTGCACGCCCCAGGAATTCCAGCCCCAATGCTGATGTTCGATCAGGGCGCCGACGGCAATCCCCACGCCGAAGGTCAGCACACCAGCAGTAACGATTTCGCCGGGCGGATAATAGGCTGGCGGCGGTTCATAGTAGTAACCCGGATAAACCGGCAGCGGCTCGCCGTAGACCACGCCGGGATTGTAGGCCGGCACGTAAACCACGTCCGGCTCCGCCGGCTCGATCACGATGGTTTCCGGCGGCGGCGGAATCACTTCCGGTCCTTCATAGATAGGCGGTTCGTCGGGCGGCGGCGCATAGCCGCCAGGCGGCGCTACCTGCACCCGCGGCGCCCTGGCGATCCGCTGCTGCTTGCTGTTGTTCAGGTTGCCGCTGGCGGCGGCGCGCTGGCGCATTACCTGAATCGCGTTCATGACGTCGGTCGGGTCGTTGACATAAGCGTCGCCGAGCGCCGAAGTCCAGGGAATATTGTGCGCCATCTGGTCTAGCACGCTAGGAAACTGCGTCAAGCCCTTGACGCTGACATCCCATGGCTGCTGATTGGCGGCGTCCTGCAGCTGCGTGCCTTTCAGATTTTTGTTTTGCCCCAGCCAGTTGTCGGCGGCAGTGACTTGCTCAGGATAGCTGGATGCGGCCAGCACTTGCGCCACCAGCTTGTCCGGGAACAGGGCGATCGGCCCCACCAGCTGGTACAACTGAGCGGCGGTTGGCGGCACATAGGCCGGCGCGGCTTGCGCCTGCGGTGCGACCGGCGCGGCGGCGGGTGCGCTGGCATCGGTTTTTTTATCGCAACCGGCGAGCGACAGCAGCGCCACGCAGACAGAAGCGCCGAGCATTAACGACACCGGCTTTTTATTGTTAGTCATTTTTTACTCCAGACAACGGGAATGGGTTGTGTTTACAAGCTAGCACGTCGATTTATATTGGCTACAATGGGTTACAAACTCTTGCATGTCTAACAAAGTGCACACTAGTACCGGGGCTCGCCATTATCTTGGGTTAACGTCTGTCGCAAGGATCCCGATGACAGCCGTCGTGCCAGGTGCACAATGGCCGCAACTGCCAGGGAGTTTGCATTTGTTAAAGCATCTGCAGCAGGATTGGGGGGATACTTGTCGAATTGAACTTTTTAGCAACGCCTACCTCACAAATCTATGACTACAACTAAATTTCGGCCGGCGCGGCTTTTTTTATGGTCGTTGGCGGCACTGGTGGGGCTGATTGCCGTATGCGCGGCGTTGCTGCTTACTTTCGACTGGAACCGCGCCAAGCCCTGGCTCAACCAGCGTGTCAGCGAGGCCGCTGGCCGGCCGTTTGCGATTCGCGGCGATCTGGCGCTGACCTGGCAAAAATCGCAGAGCGACCTGGATAGCTGGCGGCGCTGGGTGCCGTGGCCGCGCTTGAGCGCCAAAGACATTGTGCTGGATAATCCAGAGTGGGCCAAAACCGGGCCGCATATGGCGGAAATCGGCCAACTGACGTTTTCGCTAAGCCCCTTGCCCTTGCTGGCGCACCGCATCGTGCTGCCGTCGCTGGAACTGGACGCGCCGGTGCTTGCGCTGGAACGCAAGCCGGACGGCGACAATAACTGGACCTTCAAATCAAGCGGACCATCCGCCTGGCAACTGGAACTGCAGAAACTGCTGCTGGCCAAAGGCACTGTGCGTTTGCTGGACCCGGTCAGCAAACTGGATATCAAGGCCGACATCGACAGCTTGCCCGCCACCAGCGCGGAAGGCTACGGCATCGGCTGGAAAGTCAGCGGCAGTTTCAACAAGGCCGCGATCAGCGGCGACGGCAAGGCGGGCGCCGTGCTGTCTCTGCAAAACTCCAGCACGCCCTATCCGCTGCTGGCCAATGTCCGCGTCGGCAAGACAACCATAGGCGTGCAAGGAACGCTGACCAAGCCTAGCGATCTGGCCGCGCTCGACCTGCGCCTGAAATTGTCGGGCGCCAGCATGTCCAACCTCTATCCGCTGACCGGCATCGTGTTGCCGGCGACGCCGCCGTTTTCCACCGAGGGACGGCTGATCGGCAAGCTCAACAGCGCCGGCGGCGACTGGATTTACGACAAATTCAGCGGCCGCGTCGGCTCCAGCGATTTGTCCGGCACGCTGGAATATATCGCGCAAAAGCCGCGGCCCCTGTTGAAAGGCACGCTGCTGTCCAACCAGCTGCGGCTGGCCGACCTTGCGCCGCTGATCGGCGCCGACTCCAACGCCAGCAAGGCCAACCGCGGCGATGGCGTGGCCCAGCCTAGCAACAAGGTGCTGCCGGTCGAGCAATTCGATACCAGCCGCTGGGGCAGCATCGACGCCGACGTCAAGTTCACCGGGCGCAAGATCGTGCGCGACAAGGAATTGCCGATCCAGGACCTGGTCGCCGACCTTCATCTGAAAGACAGCGTGCTGTCGCTGACGCCCCTGAATTTCGGCGTCGCCGGCGGCAATATGGTGTCCAACATCAAGCTGGACGGCAGCGGCAAGGTGATCAAGGCGGAAATGAAAATTTCGGCGCGCCACCTGAAGATCAAGCAGCTGTTTCCGGCTTTTGAATCGGCCCAGGCCAGCCTCGGCGAGATCAACGGCGACGCTTCCCTGTCGGCGGTCGGCAATTCTGTCGCCAGCCTGCTGGGCAGTTCCAACGGCGAGCTGAAAACCCTGGTCAACCAGGGCACCATCAGCAAATTCCTGCTGGAAGCCGCTGGCCTGAATATCGGCAACGTTGTCATTTCCAAGCTGTTCGGCGACAAGCAGGTCAAGCTGAACTGCCTGGCCAGCGATTTTGCCGTGACCAAGGGCGTGATGGACGCCCGCACTTTTGTGATGGATACCGACGACGCCGTCATCAATGTCCAGGGTCAGATCAACCTGGCGCAGGAAACGCTGGCGCTGACCGTCAAGCCGGAAAGCAAGGGCATGCGGATTTTTTCGCTCAGGTCGCCTCTGCACGTCAATGGCAGCTTCAAGAACCCGGACGTAGGGGTGGACAAGGGTGTGCTGGCGCTGAAGGCCGGCGGCGCGATTGCGCTTGGCGTGCTGGCGCCGGTGGCGGCCGTGATCCCTTTGATCAATATCACCCCGGCGCAGGAAAACGATTGCGCGGCCTTGCTGGCGCAAGCCAGGCAAAAGCCGGTGGCGCCGCCGCCGGGCAAGACCTTGAAGCAGAAGAAGGCGAAGTAAGTTTCTCGTTTTAAAAATTTCGCAGTCCACGCTGGCGTACTAGAGAACTATAGAACTACAGAACTGCCGCGGATGCGGGTGTGGCCACTTGCCTTGCAGCTCAGCGCCGCCGCTCAGGCCGGCGTTGTAATGCCAGTCGTTGCTGACGCCGGCTTCAGTCCAGGCCGTCGAAAGCTGCGTCATCTGGTCCCACATGGTGGGGCGAGCGCCAGCTGACATCGCGCATCGAATGCTGCACCTGGTTCTCCACTCCCAGCAAAGTTGCGAAGAGCGCCATCCTGACCGGAATGCCATTGTCGGTCTGGCGGAATATCGCCAGGCGCGGATCATGATTCAGATCGGTGCTGAGATCGTTGGCGCCGGGCCGGCCGTCGCGCGGCAAGGGGTGCATGACGATGGTGTCGGCGCTGCAGGCGGCGTTGATCAGGGCCTGGTTGATCTGGAAATCCGGCGTATAGCCCTCGATCGCCTCGTCGGCGAAGCGTTCTTTCTGGATCCGGGTGGCGTACACGATGTCCGCGCCTCGCAAACCTTGCCGCAGCGAAGTCGATTGCTCCACCGCATGGCCGGCGCGGGCAATGCGCTCCAGGATGTGGGCCGGCATCTCCAGGGTCGGCGGCGCGATCAGGGTGAACCTGAGATTGCGGTACAGGGCCAGCAGCTTGATCAGCGAATGCACCGTGCGGCCGTACTTGAGATCGCCCGCCATGACGATATGGGCGCCATCGACCAATTTCCCCAGCCGCGAGAATTCACGCTGGATGGTGTACAGGTCGAGAATCGCCTGGCTGGGATGCTCGCCCGGGCCGTCGCCGCCGTTGATCACCGGAATATTGGTGGCGCGGGCGAATTCGTCGACTGCGCCTTGTTCCGGGTGCCGCACTACCAGGGCATCGACATAGCCGCTGATGACGCGGCTGGTGTCGTAGATCGACTCGCCCTTGGTCATGGAAGAGAAGGTAAACCCGGTGGTGTCGCAAACCGATCCTCCCAGGCGGCAAAACGCCGCGCCAAAGCTGATACGCGTGCGCGTACTGGCCTCAAAGAACAAATTGGCTAGTACGGCACCCTCGAGGATGCGCGAGACCTTCTGGCGCCTTGCAATGGGCTGCATGATGTCGGCGATGCGGAACAGCTCTTCCAGCGAATCGCGCGAAAACTGGTCCACCGATAGCAGCTGCGGCTTGCCGTTGTAGCCGATGCGTGTGCGTAGCGGGGCATTGGGGTCGGGGGTATATACGCTCTGCGTAGATCCTTGGGCGGCAATGTTTCCGCCCAGGATTTCACTGACAAATTTCGTCACGATATCCGGCATCACCCTGTATTCACCGGATGTTTCCGGCAATAACCAGGTGTCCAACGCACGCTTTCGGATACCGATCCGCTCCGAAAAATTTTCCCGGGTAAGGTTAAGGCGGCGCATGGCGTCGCGCAAAAAAGTCTGCTGATCGAGCATTCGCTCCTCCAAATATACGCTTTGCGTACATTAAAGCTTTCGATTCAGCTTGTCTAGAATTTTTTCTGAAAGCGATGCTGCCTACCGTTTAAGCAGGCCGATTTTTTTTGGCAAAATGGCTTTGCATTGCTTAAAAAGCATCGGAATCACTGTGTTTTCTTGATTTTGTGGATAAGGCTGTGGATATCCTGTTTTTCAATTGTGGATATCCGAGTTAGTTTTCCACAGCGTTTTTTTATCCAAGAATTATTCTGCCGCAATACACCGATTACCAAGCCTTTATCCAAGCCGCAAGTGCTTGAATGAATAGTCAAATTTGCAGTTATCCACAGAAAAGCAGGGTGTTAACTACTACTACTATTTTATATATAAATCTTTAAATACAAAACCGAAAAGCCTTTTCTTTTGAAGTTGCCTTTAAAAAATGAATTCGCAAAATAAAGCTAAGAAAGCAACTTTTCTAAAAAAATTCTTTTTTCAAGGTCTCCTTTTAATAAAAAAGAGAGGGAAAAATCTGCACGGAAGGTAGAAATAGAAAGAATGAAAATTTATAACTGTGGATAAGTCCGTGGATAACTACAGGAATCTAATGTGCATAAACGAAGCAACTATCCACAAGCCCATTTTTATCCAAGAAATGTTCTTTCCAGATACAAGGTTTACTCAGCGCTTATCCAAGTCGTAAGTACTTGAATGAATAATCAAATTCATAGTTATCCACAGAAAAGCAGGGCGTTAACTACTATTACTATTCATATATATAAACCTATAAATGTAAACACGAAGAGCTGTGAAATCCAAAAAAAGGGGATTTGACCCCTTTAAAAACAGCTTTCAGAAAGTCAGTTTCTCCAAATTGTTTCCAATATGGCAAATACGGCCGCAATCACCGGTTCGTCTTTACGTTTTTCCAGTGTAATAAACGATAGTTCAGTGGATAAATTGACCGTATCGGAAATCACCAGGCCATGCGCATGTGCTTCACGCAATGCAATTGATTCTCTGACAAGAGAAAGTCCGACGCCCGATTTCACCAGGTCCAGCATTGACGGTTCCTGGTCGACAAGAGCAACTTTATTCGGCGTAACTTTATATTGTGCAAACGTTTTGCTAAGTAAACGATGATGCGCCGATTCCGGCGGCGTCCAGATCCAGGGTAATTTCGCCAGAGCCGGCCAGTCTTTTCCGGAAACCCGGCTTTTCCAACCTGACGGTGCAAGCACGCAGTAAGTAAATTGTGTCAGTGTGAGCCGGTGAAAACTCTTGTTTGGCGTACCGAGGTAGTAACCGACATCGAGATGGCCGGACTTGATTTGCTGCAAAACATCGCCTGACATACTGTGCTGCAATTGTGTAGAAAGCTGTGGATAACTTTCCACCAGGCGCTGCAGAAAGGCGCCGAGACGGATGAACTCCGGATCGAGAATCGTGCCGATCGCGAGTTTTCCGCTGAGGATTTTGGAATTGCTTGGATGCAAACTGGCGGCTTGCTGGCGCAGTTCCGACATAACGGCAATGGCGCGTTCGGCAAAAGGCAGTAACTTGACGCCTTCGTCGGTCAACGCCATGCCGCTGGGGATGCGGTTGAATAATTGCAGGTTCAGGCTGACCTGCAGCGATTTGATTTGCAGGCTGACGGCCGGCTGGGTGACATGCAGCAATTCTGCTGCGCGCGTCAGATTGCCTTCACGGGCGACCGTGACGAAGGCGCGAAGTTGGATGAGGTCCATGTGCTTAAATTTTCATCATGAGTGTTTCATTATTAGTGTTTCTTATAATGCCATTGATCATAACTCATTGGATTGTTGGCATGGCTAACGATATTCTGGGCAAAAAATAATACAAAACGAATTCAACCCAGCACTAATAAAAGGAATCCTTATGACTACTTCATCAAGCGCCACCCCTTTGATCCAGCATTACATCAACGGCAAGGTGACGGAATCGTCCAGCGGCCGCCAGCAGGATGTGTTCAATCCCGCGACCGGCGCGGTTGCTGCCAAAGTCGTGCTGGGCAGCGTGGAAGAAGTTAACGCTGCGGTAGCGGCGGCATCGGCAGCGGCGCCGGCCTGGGCGGAGACTGCGCCGCTGAAGCGCGCGCGGGTGATGTTCAAGTTCAAGGAGTTGATGGAGCAAAATCACGAGGCGCTGGCTGCGGCGATTACGCGCGAACACGGCAAGGTGTTGTCCGACGCCAGGGGAGAAGTCACGCGCGGCTTGGAGATTGTCGAATTCGCTTGCGGCATTCCGCAACTGCTGAAGACCCAGTTCACCGACAACATCGGTGGCGGCATCGATAACTGGAATCTGCGCCAGCCGCTTGGCGTGACCGTCGGCATCACGCCTTTCAATTTTCCAGTGATGGTGCCGCTGTGGATGGCGCCGATGGCAATTGCGACCGGCAATACCTTTATCCTGAAACCGTCGGAACGCGATCCTTCGCCGTCGCTGATGATGGCTGAGTTGTTCAAGAAGGCTGGCTTGCCGGATGGCGTATTTAATGTGGTGCAGGGCGACAAGCTGGCGGTGGATACCTTGCTGCAGCACCCTGACGTCAAGGCGGTATCGTTTGTCGGCTCGACGCCGATCGCAGAATATATCTACCAGGAAGGCGCCAAGCGCAAAGGCGCGTATCCATTGCGGGTGCAGGCGCTGGGCGGCGCCAAGAATCATCTGGTGGTGATGCCGGATGCGGATCTCGATCAGGCGGTGGATGCCTTGATGGGTGCGGCTTACGGTTCCGCCGGCGAGCGTTGCATGGCAATCTCGGTGGCGGTTGCGGTGGGTAATGTCGCCGACAAGCTGATCGAAGCATTGATTCCGCGTGTGAAGGTTTTGAAGATCAAGAACGGCATGGAAGCCGATGCCGAAATGGGGCCGGTGGTCACGGCAGTGCACAAGGAAAAAATCGAAGGCTATATCGAGAGCGGCGTGGCTGCCGGCGCCAAGCTGCTGGTCGATGGCCGCGGCTTGAAAGTGGCTGGATTGGAAAACGGATTCTTCCTCGGCGGATCCTTGTTCGACCAGGTGACGCCTGAGATGAAGATTTATCGGGAAGAAATTTTCGGACCGGTTTTGTGCATCGTGCGCGTGCCTGATTTTGCTGCCGCGGTGAACCTGATCAACGCCCACGAATTCGGCAACGGCGTGGCCTTGTTTACTTCGGACGGCAATACTGCGCGCGAGTTTTCGCGCCGCGTCGAGGTCGGCATGGTGGGCGTCAATGTGCCGATTCCGGTGCCGATGGCATGGCATTCCTTTGGCGGCTGGAAGCGCTCTCTGTTTGGTGATACGCATGCTTACGGCGAAGAAGGATTGCGATTCTATACGCGCTACAAATCGATCATGCAGCGCTGGCCGCAGACGATTTCCAAGGGTGCGGAATTCACCATGCCGGTGGCTAAATAAATGGTGTAAACAATAAATTAAATTTAATCATATAAATAATATTATTGTTTATTTTGTGGCTGCAGGGAGCGATGTTTTATCGCTGCCTGCAGCCATGATGGCATGAACTGAAATGATTTTTGCAACGATCAAAAAATAGAAAGAGACGCATGGAATCAGCTGGCAAGTACGACTACATCATCATCGGTGCGGGGACCGCCGGCTGCGTGCTGGCGAATCGTTTGACACAGGATAGTTCAGTCAAGGTGCTGCTGATTGAAGCGGGTGCAAAAGACGATTACATCTGGATCCATATTCCAGTCGGCTATCTGTATTGCATCAATAATCCGCGCACTGACTGGCTGTACCGGACCGAGCCGGATGCCGGCCTGAATGGCCGCAGCCTGCTGTATCCGCGCGGGAAAGTGCTGGGCGGCAGTTCCTCGATCAACGGCATGATCTACATGCGCGGCCAGGCTCGCGATTATGAGCAATGGGCGCAGCTGACGGGCGATGAATCGTGGCGCTGGGAGCATGTGCTGCCGCTGTTCAAGAAGAGCGAGGACCACTACAACGGCGCCAGCGAATTCCACGGCGCCGGCGGCGAATGGCGGGTGGAAAAGCAGCGTTTGTCATGGAAAATCCTGGATGCATTCCGCGATGCGGCGGCGGAAAGCGGCATTCCTAAAACCGATGATTTCAACCGCGGCGATAATGAGGGTTGCGGCTATTTCGACGTCAATCAAAAGCGCGGCATTCGCTGGAATGCATCCAAGGCTTTCTTGCGCGGGGCGACCGGGCGCGGCAACCTGGAGATCATGACCGGTTGCCAGGTGAAACGCTTGCTGCTTGAGCGCGGCGAGCTGGGACTGGTCTGCAAGGGCGTGGAATTTTCCGGCGGCGGCAAGCAGTGGAGCGCAGAGGCCAGCCGCGAAACCTTGCTGAGCGCGGGTGCTGTCGGCTCGCCGCAGATCTTGCAAATGTCCGGCATCGGTCCGGCCGCTTTATTGCAGCAGCATCAGATCCCTGTGCTGCAGGATACCCCGGGCGTCGGCGAAAACCTGCAAGACCATTTGCAGATCCGCATGGCGTTCAAGGTCAGCGGGGTGCAGACCCTGAATACGATGAGCAACAGCTGGCTTGGCAAGGCGAAGATAGGCTTGCAATACCTGCTGACGCAAAGCGGGCCGATGTCGATGGCGCCGTCTCAGCTGGGCGCATTCGCCAAGTCGGATGCGGCGCAAGCTAGCGCCAACCTGGAGTATCACGTGCAGCCCTTGTCGCTGGAAAAATTCGGCGATCCTTTACACGATTTTCCAGCCTTCACAGCCAGTGTCTGCAATCTGCGGCCGAGCTCGCGCGGCCATGTGCGGATTGCTTCCGGCGATGCAGAAAAAGCGCCAAGGATCACCTTGAATTACCTGGCGACGGAAGAAGACCGCAAAGTTGCGGCGGCATCGGTACTGCTGACCCGAAAAATCGCCGCGGCGCCGGCTTTAAGGCCCTTTGCGCCGGAAGAATTCAAGCCGGGCTTGCAGTATCGTACCGAGGAGGATTTGATCAAGGCCGCCGGCGAAGTCGGCACCACGATTTTTCATCCGGTAGGAACCTGCAAGATGGGACGTGCGGACGACCCTCTGGCGGTAGTCGACAGCAAGTTACGGGTCAGGGGAGTGGCGGGCTTGCGCGTGGTCGACGCCTCAGTGATGCCGACCATTACTTCCGGCAACACCAATTCGCCGACCTTGATGATTGCCGAAATGGCGGCAAAATTCATCAGGGAAAGCCGTTCCTGATCTGTGGTTTATTGTGTGTTTTAAATTATTTTGTAATTATTTTATAAAACATAGCTGATTTTCTGCTCAGTTTTTGTATAGTATTTCTACGTATTGCCCCGTCAGAGCGGCACCGGTAGTATCCGTAAAAAATATAAGGCTGATAAGGTGATTGCCATATCATCTATCAGCGCGGGATGTTCCGAATAAAGCAACATCAATGGGAGACCAGATGACCGACATCATCTTGGAGACAAAAAACCTGACGAAGGAGTTCAGGGGGTTTACGGCCGTCAATGCCGTCAACCTGCAGGTAGAACGTGGCCATATCCACGCCTTGATCGGCCCTAACGGCGCCGGCAAGACGACCTGCTTCAATCTGCTGACCAAATTCCTGATTCCGACTTCCGGCCAGATCCTTTTCAATGGCCGCGACATCACCTCTGATGCGCCGGCCCAGATCGCGCGCCAGGGCATTATCCGTTCCTTCCAGATATCCGCGGTGTTTCCCCACCTGAGCGTGATGGAGAACGTCCGTATCGGCTTGCAGCGCACGCTCGGCACGTCTTACCACTTCTGGAAAAGCGGCAAGTCGCTGGCGCAGCTGAACCAGCGCGCCATGGAGTTGCTGGCGGAAGTCGACCTGACCGAGTTCGCCGACACTCTCACCGTCGACCTGCCGTATGGCCGCAAGCGGGCGCTGGAAATCGCCACCACGCTGGGCATGGAGCCGGAGCTGATGCTGCTGGATGAGCCGACCCAGGGCATGGGCCACGAGGACGTGGACCGCGTCACGGCGCTGATCAAGAAGGTCTCTGCCGGGCGCACCATCCTGATGGTGGAGCACAACATGAATGTGGTGTCCGGCATCTGCGACAAGATCAGCGTACTGCAGCGCGGCGCCATGCTGGCCGAAGGCCGCTATGAAGAGGTATCGAAGAATCCGCTGGTGATGGAAGCCTATATGGGCACCACCACCGACGCACTGGTGGGAGCGCATTGATGTCTGCTGTTCATTCCTCATCGCCGGCCGCAGCACCAGCCGCGCAGGGCGCCATCGCGCTCAGCATCGAGAACCTGCAAGCCTGGTACGGCGAATCGCACATCCTGCACAACGTCAACCTGAGCGTGCACAAGGGCGAGGTGGTGACGCTGCTGGGCCGCAACGGCGCCGGCCGCACTACCACTATGCGGGCGATCATGGGTCTCACCGGTGCGCGCAAGGGCTCGATCAAGATCGGCGGCGTCGAAACCATCGCGCTGCCGACCTATAAGATCGCCCACCATGGCGTTGGTTATTGCCCCGAAGAGCGGGGCATTTTTTCGTCCCTGTCGACGGAAGAAAACCTGCTGTTGCCGCCATCCTTGTCGAGCACGGAAAAGGGTATGTCGGTGGAAGAAATCTACGACATGTTCCCCAATCTGAAAGAGCGCAGGAACAGCCAGGGCACACGTCTTTCGGGCGGCGAGCAGCAGATGCTGGCGGTGGCGCGCATCCTGCGCACAGGCGCGCGGCTGCTGCTGCTGGACGAAATTTCCGAAGGCCTGGCGCCGGTGATCGTGCAGGCGCTGGCGCGCATGATCACTACCCTGAAAGCCAAGGGGTATACGATCGTGATGGTGGAGCAGAACTTCCGTTTCGCCGCGCCTTTAGCCGATCGTTTTTATGTGATGGAGCATGGCCAGATCGTCGAATCTTTTGCCTCATCTCAGCTGGAAGAAAAAATGCCGGTGTTGAATGCTTTGCTAGGTGTGTAGGTCTGGGTAAGGGAGGTCCTGCGTGTAGCTTGCGGGATAACTGGTCGTTCAAAAATGGAGAAGAGACAATGAATATCAAATTAAAGACCTTGGCTGTTGCAGTGGGCGGCACAATCGCTTTCGGCGCGGCGCTGCCGGCGTCGGCGCAGATTTCAGGCGACGTCGTCAAGATCGGTTTCATCACCGACATGTCGAGCGTGTATTCGGATATCGACGGTCCTGGCGGCGCGGAAGCGATCAAGATGGCGATCGCCGACATGGGCGGCAGCATCAACGGCAAGAAGATCGAACTGATCGTGGCTGACCATCAGAACAAGGCGGACATTGCTTCGAGCAAGGCGCGCGAATGGTTCGACCAGCAAGGGCTGGACATGCTGATCGGCGGCACCAACTCCGGCACCGCGCTGGCGATGGCGAAGATCGCGGCGGAAAAGAAAAAGCCGTTCTTTGAAATCGGCGCTGGCAGCACCCGCCTGACCAATGAGGAATGCACGCCGTACACTGTGCACTATGCCTACGATACCTACGCGCTGGCGCATGGCACCGGTTCGCAGGTGGTGAAGCAGGGCGGCAAGAGCTGGTACTTCATCACCGCCGACTATGCCTTCGGCGCTTCGCTGGAAAAAGACACCACCGCAGTGGTGAAGTCTTCCGGCGGCACCGTACTGGGCTCGGTCAAGCATCCGCTCAACGCCTCTGATTTCTCTTCGTTCATGCTGCAGGCGCAATCGTCCAAGGCGCAGATCATCGGCCTGGCCAACGCCGGCGGCGACCTGATCAATGCAGTCAAGGCGGCCAATGAATTCGGCGTCACCAAGAACGCCAAGCTGGCCGGCCTGCTGGTGTTCATCAACGATATCCATTCGCTGACCCTGAAGCAGACGCAGGGCATGTACCTGACCGACAGCTGGTACTGGGATCAGAATGCGGAGTCGCGCACTTGGGCGAAACGCTATTTTGAAAAGATGAAAAAAGAACCTTCCAGCCTGCAGGCAGGGGACTACTCGGCGGCGATGCAATACCTGACCGCGGTCAAAGCCATCGGCACCGATGACGGCGACAAGGTCATGGCGCAGCTGCGCAAGAGCAAGTTCAACGACATGTACGCGAAGAACGCCTATCTGCGTCCTGACGGCCGCGTGGTGCACGACATGATGCTGTACCAGGTCAAGGCGCCGGCCGATTCGAAATATCCTTGGGACTATCTGAACAAGATCGAGACCATTCCGGGCGAGCAGGCTTTCACGCAGAAGGCCGAGAGCAAGTGCGCGCTGTGGAAGTGATGGCGCGCTGATTTTTTGAGCACTGTGCCTGGCCTAGCCAGTTCTATGCGTGCGTGGATCTTTGCGGAGATCCGCGCGCCCTTGCGCTGTTTGATTGTTCTTCACTCGCACGAGTGATTTTTAGATGATATTGCCATGGAAATTTTCGGCATTCCCTTGCAAGCCTTGATGAGCCAGCTATTGCTGGGACTGGTCAACGGCTCCTTCTATGCGATGCTGTCGCTGGGCCTGGCGGTGATCTTCGGCCTGCTCAACGTGATCAACTTCGCCCACGGCGCGCTGTACATGATGGGCGCCTTCCTGGCCTGGATCGGGCTGACCTATTTCAACCTCAACTACTGGGTGATGCTGGCCCTGGCGCCGCTGCTGGTGGGCCTGTTCGGCGTCATCATCGAGAAGACCATGCTGCGCTGGCTGTACAAGCTGGATCACCTGTATGGCTTGCTGCTGACCTTCGGCATCACCTTGATGGTGGAGGGTATCTTCCGCTCGTTCTACGGCGTCTCAGGGCAGCCGTATTCGGTGCCTGATGCACTGAGCGGCGCTACCGACCTCGGCTTCATGGTGCTGCCGAATTACCGCGCCTGGGTGGTGCTGGCCTCGCTGACGGTGTGTTTCGCTACCTGGTTCGTGATCGAGAAGACCAAGCTTGGCGCTTACCTGCGCGCCGGCACCGAGAATCCGAAACTGGTGGAAGCCTTTGGTGTCAACGTGCCGCTGATGGTGACCTTGACCTATGGCTTCGGCGTCGCTTTGGCGGCCTTTGCCGGGGTGCTGGCGGCGCCGGTGATCCAGGTCTCGCCTCTGATGGGTTCCAACCTGATTATCGTCGTCTTCGCGGTTGTAGTGATCGGCGGCATGGGCTCCATCATGGGCTCCATCGTTACCGGCCTGGCGCTGGGCGTGATCGAGGGACTGACCCGGGTGTTCTATCCGGAAGCGTCGGCCACGGTGGTGTTTATCGTGATGGCGATCGTGCTGATGATCCGGCCTGCCGGCCTGTTCGGCAAAGAGAAATGAGAGACGGAGCACTCACAATGAATAAGAAAATTGGTTACGGCTTGCTGCTGGCCGCTGCGCTGGCGGCGCCGTTCGGCGTCTATCCGGTGTTCCTGATGAAGATCATTTGCTTCGCACTGTTCGCCTGTGCCTTCAATCTGCTGATCGGTTTTACCGGATTGTTGTCGTTTGGACATGCCGCATTTTTTGGCGGCGCTGGCTATGTGACTGGCTACGCCTTGCAAACCTTGGGCTTGCCGACCGAGCTTGGACTGCTGGCCGGCACCGCTGCCGGTGCGTTGATCGGCCTGGTGATGGGCAGCCTGGCGATCCGGCGGCAGGGGATCTACTTCACCATGATCACCCTGGCGCTGGCGCAGATGCTGTATTTCGTCTGTCTGCAAATGCCTTTCACTGGCGGCGAGGATGGCTTGCAGGGCGTGCCGCGCGGCCATTTGCTGGGCTTTATCGACCTCGGCAACGACCTCACTTTGTACTATGTGGTGCTGGCGATTGCGGTGGCCGGCTTCGCCCTGATCATGCGCACCGTCAGTTCTCCCTTCGGCCAGGTGTTGAAAGCCATCAAGGAAAACGAGCCGCGCGCCATTTCCCTGGGCTATGACGTCAACCGCTACAAACTGCTGGCCTTCGTGTTGTCGGCCGCATTGTCTGGCCTGGCCGGCTCCACCAAGACCGTGGTGCTGGGTTTTGAAACGCTGACCGATGTCCACTGGACCATGTCCGGGCTGGTGGTGCTGATGACTCTGGTGGGCGGCCTGGGTACCATTACCGGACCGATTGTCGGTGCGCTGATCATCATCATGCTGGAAAACAAGCTGGGCGATATCGGCAACTGGCTGGCCGGGGTGACGCATATCGAATGGTTTAGCGGACTGGGCGAATCGGTGACTATCGTCACCGGTTTCATCTTCATCGTTTGCGTGCTGGCTTTCCGGCGCGGGATAGTGGGCGAGATTTCCGCCGCATTGAACAGGCGATCATCATCCGGCGGCGATTGATTCTTGTTGTTTAGTTTGCAGGTAGCAAACAGCCGCCCGTACATAGCTTGTCTTGTACGGGCTGTTTCTTTGGGCAGCTGGCCTGATCCATCTGCTTAAATAATAGGCAGCTGGTATCTTGTCCGGCATGTTGCTTATCTGAACTCATCTTCGCGTGCCATGCGAGATGACGGAATTACTTGGATAGCTATGATGAAATAACATAGCCGTCGGATAAGCCAGTGCAGCCGACGGGACGTAGAATTGCCTGTTTTCTTGAGCCATGCTCCCTTGCCGGCTGCCTTCCAATTTTTGCTAGTACATCCTATGCCTGAGTTATTCCCTGACTTTTTTATTTTGGCGTTTGCCAGTTTCCTTGCCGGTTTGATTGATGCGGTAGTCGGTGGAGGAGGGCTGATCCAGATTCCCGCCTTGTTTGCGATGCTGCCGAATACTACCCCTGCAACCATATTCGGTACCAATAAGCTGGCAGGTATCTTTGGTACTGGCGCCGCTGCCGTGAATTTTGCGCGACGGGTGAAGATAGCGTGGAACTCCGCACTGCCGGCGGCGGGGGCGGCATTCCTGTTTGCCTTCCTAGGTGCTTATACCGTTACCCACATCCCGACCGAAGCGATCCGCAAGTCTTTACCCTTTATCCTGCTGGCGGTTGCTATCTACACGGTGAAGAAGAAAGATTTCGGCAGCATCCACGCACCGCTGCATACAGGTTCAAAAGAAAAGCTGCTTGCGATGCTGATTGGCGGCGGCATCGGATTTTATGACGGTGTTTTCGGTCCTGGTACAGGTAGCTTCCTGATTTTCCTGTTTGTGCGGTTTTTCGGCTTCGATTTCCTGGCGGCCTCGGCTGTATCCAAGGTCATCAATGTCGCAACCAACCTGGCAGCCTTGCTTTGGTTTGGATACAGCGGACATATCATCTGGCAGCTTGGATTGATTATGGCTATCTGCAATGTAGGCGGTTCTTTGGTAGGCACCAGGTTGGCGCTAAAACATGGAAGTGGCTTTGTCAGGAAGTTGTTCTTATTCGTGGTATCGGTGTTGATTCTAAAAACTGGCTACGATGCGTTCCTAAAGTAAGACTGGGAATTTCTAGTAAAGCGGCGATTGTTCCACGTGAAACAATCGCCGCTTTTGTTTTTGCCGCGCAATATTCATATGTTCCACGTGAAACATCTGTTGTATGTCCGGCATACGAATGTATGGCAGGGCTGCATGCTTTATAATCACCCCTCTGCTCACCGTTATTCATCGTCTCCAAGAGGCGCACTATGCTTTTTCCTACACATTTTGATGTAATCGTCGTTGGCGGCGGTCATGCCGGCACCGAAGCCGCGCTGGCATCCGCCCGCATGGGCCAAAAAACGCTATTGTTGACACACAATATCGAAACACTGGGCCAGATGTCGTGCAACCCGTCGATTGGTGGGATAGGCAAGGGTCATCTTGTGAAAGAAGTCGATGCCATGGGCGGTGCGATGGCAATCGCCACCGATGAAGCGGGTATCCAGTTCCGTATCCTGAATTCTTCCAAAGGTCCTGCAGTACGGGCGACCCGGGCGCAAGCCGACCGCATCCTGTACAAGCAAGCCATCCGCTCGCGCCTGGAAAACCAGGAAAATCTCTGGCTATTCCAGCAGGCCGTGGATGATCTGTTGGTGGAAGGCGACCGCGTAGTCGGCGCCGTGACTCAGGTCGGCATCCAGTTCCGCAGTCGGGCAGTGGTGCTGACCGCCGGTACTTTCCTGGATGGTAAGATCCACGTCGGCCTCAATAACTATTCCGCCGGCCGTGCCGGCGATCCGCCTGCGATTTCTCTGTCGGCGCGCCTGAAGGAATTGAAGCTGCCGCAAGGGCGCCTGAAGACCGGGACACCGCCGCGCATCGACGGCCGTACCATCGATTTTTCCGTGATGGAGCCGCAACCGGGCGATCTTGATCCAGTGCCGGTATTTTCGGTCATGGGCAATGCCGCCATGCACCCGCAGCAACTGCCATGCTGGATCACCCATACCAACCAGCAAACCCACGATATCATCCGCGCCGGCCTGGACCGCAGCCCGATGTACACCGGCGTTATCGAAGGGGTAGGGCCGCGTTACTGCCCGTCGATCGAAGACAAGATCCATCGTTTCGCTGGCAAGGATTCACACCAGATCTTCCTGGAGCCGGAAGGGCTGACTACCAACGAGTTTTACCCTAATGGTATTTCGACAAGCTTGCCGTTCGATGTGCAGCTGGCGCTAGTGCACTCTATGCGTGGCCTGGAGAACGCGCACATCCTGCGTCCCGGCTACGCCATCGAATACGACTACTTCGATCCGCGCGGTCTGAAGGCTTCGCTGGAAACCAAACAGATTCAAGGCTTGTACTTCGCCGGCCAGATCAACGGCACCACCGGTTACGAAGAAGCCGCCGCGCAGGGCATGTTGGCGGGCTTGAACGCTGCCCTGCAGACACAGGAACGCGATGCCTGGACGCCGCGCCGCGACGAAGCTTATCTGGGCGTGCTGGTCGACGACCTGATCACCCAGGGCGTGCAGGAGCCGTATCGCATGTTCACCAGCCGCGCCGAGTACCGCCTGAGCCTGCGCGAAGACAACGCCGACCTGCGCCTGACCGAAATCGGCCGCCAGCTTGGCTGTGTCGGCGACGTCCAATGGGCGCAGTTCGAGAAGAAGCGCGAAGCGGTCGCCGTCGAGATGGAGCGCCTGCGTTCCACGTGGGTGAATCCGCGCCTCGTCGCCGACGCCGAAGCCGAGCGCCTGCTGGGCAAGGCCATGGAGCGCGAATACGCGTTGGCCGACCTGTTGCGCCGGCCAAATGTTACTTATGATCAATTAATGACGCTGAAGGGTGTCGACGGCCAGGATCTTGGCGGTCCAGGCGTAGAGGACGACAGCGTCAGGGAACAGGTCGAAATCCAGGTCAAGTACGCCGGCTATATCGACCGCCAGGCGCGCGAAGTCGAGCGCCACGAGCACAACGAAAACCTCAAGCTGCCGGCCGACCTCGACTATATGGAAGTGCAAGCCCTGTCGATCGAAGTGCGGCAGAAGCTCAACCTGCACCGGCCGGAAACCTTCGGCCAGGCTTCACGCATTTCCGGCGTCACGCCGGCTGCCTTGTCGCTGCTGCTGGTGCATCTGAAAAAGGGCATGAAGCGTCTGAATGCAGATGACAAGGCAGCCTGATAAAAAACGCATTGCATGAAAAACAACGACCGCCCAGGTAATTGCCGGGATAATCAAGGAGTGGCAGCATGAGTTCAACGCAGACCGCGTCGCTGGAAGCGAGCCTGCAGCAGGGTGCACAAACATTAGGCATTGCGCTGGATCAGCAGCAGCAACAGCAATTGCTGGCCTATCTGAACTTGCTGGCGAAATGGAACAAGGTCTATAACCTGACCTCGATCCGCGAGCCGGCGCAGATGATGACTCATCATCTGCTGGATTCGCTGGCGGTGGTGCCGGCCTTTGCGGCGGCCGAGAATGTGCTGGATGTCGGCGCCGGCGGTGGTTTGCCGGGCATGATCCTGGCGATCTGGGCCGGCAAAGCCAAGCCAGCGATGCGGGTGTCGATGATCGACACCGTGCACAAGAAAACGGCATTCCTGACCCAGGTCAAAGCGGAATTGGGATTGAGCAACGTCAGCGTCCATACGGCCAGGGTAGAGCAGCTGCAGGTGGCGCAGAAATTCGATGTGATCACCTCGCGCGCTTTTGCTGAGTTAGCCGATTTTATCAACTGGTCGGCGCATTTGCTGACAGATGACGGCCAGTTCATCGCGCTCAAGGGCGTCAAGCCGGATGAGGAAATCGCCCGCCTGCCGGCCGGCTGGCAAGTAACGGACATAAAGCCGCTGGCGGTGCCGGGGCTGGATGCGGAACGGCATCTGATCTTTATCAAACGTAGCAAGTAATAACAGGAACAGGATTACCATGAGCGCCTTTTTTCACACCCTCGGCATTACCGACGTCTGGCAGCTGATTGCCGCCACCGTAGTCTTTCTGGTGCTGCCCGGGGCAGGGACTTTCTGCATCCTGACCTGTGCCGGCAAGGCCGGCCTGCGCGGCGGCTTTGCTTCCGTGCTCGGCGTCATGCTGGGCGATGCGGTGTTGATGTTCCTGGCGGCGATCGGCGTGGCGGCATTGCTGACGGCCAATCCGCTGGTGTTCAAGGGCGTGCAGTATCTGGGCGCGGCCTACCTGGCCTTCCTCGGCTGCAAATTGCTGTTTGCTAAAAAGAACGGCAACGCCGGCGTCGAGAGCGATAGCGGCTTGGCCAGCGGCGGCAATTTCACCCGCGGTTTCCTGGTGACGCTGGTCAATCCGAAATCGATTATCTTTTACATGGCGTTTTTCCCCCTGTTCATCGATCCGGCGGCGCATCGCGGCAGCCTGACTTTCCTGGCCATGGGCGCAATCATTTCCAGTTGCACATTGATTTACGGTAGTCTGCTGGTACTGCTCGGGAATACTGCCGCTAAGCGCCTCGGACAGAATCGCCGTATCGCCGCATTCGCCTCCAGGGCCGCAGGAATGTTCCTGATCGGTTTTGGCATCAAGTTAACCACCAATTAAGACGACCAGACCACTACATGGCAAAAATATTTTGTGTCGCCAATCAAAAGGGCGGAGTCGGTAAAACCACCACCGCCGTGAACCTGGCCGCCGGCCTTGCGCAACTGAATCAGCGCGTACTGCTGGCCGATCTCGACCCGCAAGGCAACGCCACCATGGGCGCCGGAATCAACAAGGGCACATTGACTGCCTCGATTTATGAAGTATTGCTGGGCATGTCGGATATCAAGTCGGTGCGCAAGACTTCGGAAACCGGCGGCTTTGATGTCTTGCCGGCGAATCGCGAACTGGCCGGCGCCGAAGTGGAAATGGTCGAACTGGAGAACCGCGAGAAGCGCCTGAAGGATGCTTTCGCCACGGTTGCCGAGGAATACGACTTCATCCTGATCGATTGTCCGCCGGCCTTGTCGATGTTGACCCTGAACGGCCTGTGCGCCGCCAACGGCGTCATCATCCCGATGCAATGCGAATACTACGCGCTGGAAGGTCTGTCGGACCTGGTCAACACCATCAAGAAGGTGCACGCCAACCTGAATCCGGACCTGAAGATCATCGGCTTGCTGCGCGTCATGTTCGATCCGCGCATGACTTTATCGCAACAAGTGTCGGAAGAACTGGAAAAGCATTTTGGCGACAAGGTGTTCAAGACTGTGATCCCGCGCAATGTGCGGCTGGCGGAAGCGCCGTCGTACGGCATGCCGGGCGTGAGTTTCGATGCCGCTTCCAAGGGTGCCCAGGCGTATATCGCCTTTGGCGCCGAGATGGTGGAACGCATCAAGAGCATGTAGTTAGTCACAGCTAATACACAGCCAATACAGCGGTAATACACGGTTAATACAGAAGTTATCCATGGGCTTAGTCACAGTTTATTCCCGGCTTGCCCACATAGTTGTCCACTGAGTTATCCACAGGCTGCCAGCGTGTAGTCAGTAATCTACGGTAGGAAAAGATGGTCACGAAAAAATCAAAGGGTCTGGGTCGCGGTCTCGAAGCCTTGCTGGGCGGATCGACGGATATCACTGAAGCGGTGCCGACAGTGGCCGGTGCACCGTCGGTATTGACGGTGACGGTCATGCAGGCGGGTAAATACCAGCCGCGTACCCGCATGGATGAAGGCGCATTGGCGGAGCTGGCGTCGTCGATCAAGGAGCAGGGCTTGCTGCAGCCTATCCTGGTGCGGCCGATCGCCTTGCACAACGGCGCCCAGCACTATGAAATCATCGCCGGCGAGCGCCGCTTCCGGGCCGCGCAAATGGCTGGCCTGATCGAGGTGCCGGTGCTGGTCAAGGATGTCGACGACCAGACCACGGCGGCGATGGCGCTGATCGAAAACATGCAGCGCGAAGACCTGAATCCGCTGGAAGAGGCGCAGGGCATCCATCGCCTCATCACAGATTTCAGTTTCACCCATGAGCAGGCAGCGGTGTCGGTAGGGCGCTCGCGCAGCGCGGTATCCAACCTGCTGCGCCTGCTGAACCTGGCCAAGCCGGTGCAGACCATGCTGATGGCCGGCGATATCGACATGGGCCACGCGCGGGCGCTGCTGGCGGTTGATGCCGCCACCCAGATCACGCTGGCGAACCAGGTGGTGGCCAAGCGCATGTCTGTGCGCGATACCGAAAAGCTGGTGGTGCGCGCCACGACAGAAGCTGAAGCGGCGAACCGTCCAGCGAAGAACAAGGAAAAATCGCGCGACATCGCGCGGCTGGAAGAAGAGTTGTCGGATCTGCTCGCGACTCAGGTAACAATCAAGACGGCGGCAAAAAATCGCGGCCAGCTGATCATCGACTTTTCCGATCTGGATACACTTGACGGTCTGATCACTCGTCTCAAAGGTGTAGAGTAAGTTACAAAGAAAGCTGCAGGGGAAGGTCGATGGATTTTCAGGACTCACGAATTTGGTGCGCCGTAGCAAATTTGCGATGTCGCCAGATCTCTGGATTGGTCCCAAATATCCGGCCAGCGGCAGCGATTGGATCCATCGTCGCCTGTTGTATAAGCTTATGATTCGGCAGCAAAAGTTTGACGAAAGCCGCGCCCAGCCTTTATAATCCTCGGGCTTCTAAATCAGCCGTAGACTGGCAACTGCGTGGCAACTGCGTGATCGTTGCACGATAACTGCGCTGCATCACCACACTGCAACCGCGTTCTGTTAAGCGAGTCTTTTTCGCACATTATTGGGTCAGTATGCTGCGCATCGTGCTTATGCAATTTGTTACTACGGCCGTGCTGGCATGCATAGCAGGTTTACTAGCCGGCGTATCCGGATTCTGTTCCGCGCTTTTAGGTGGTGTGTGCTGCGCGGTTCCCAATGGACTGTTTGCTCTCCGTCTTTATATCAGCGCGCGCAAACCAGGTGGCGCCAATCCGATGTCTTTTTTCATCGGCGAGTTTGTCAAAATTGCTACAACGATTGCGCTGTTTGGGGCGGTCGTATGGTTGTACCACGATTTGAATTGGCCGGCATTTATCGTCAGCTTCATCGTGGTACTTAAAAGTTACATAATCTTACTTTTTAGACATCGATCATGACCGTAGCTCCAAGCGAAGCACTAACCCCCTCAGAATATATCGTCCATCACCTTGGACATTTATCAACCGGCCATCAAACCAAGATCGTCGATTTTTCGATTATCAATATCGACACGATTTTCTGGTCGCTGTTCGCCGGCGTGATCGGCTGCCTGCTGATGTACGTCGCCGCGCGCAAAGCGACCGCCGGCGTGCCGGGCCGCTTCCAGGCTTTCGTTGAAATGGTGGTCGAGATGGTCGACGACCAAGCCAAGGGCATCGTCCACGGCGACCGCAGCTTCATCGCACCGCTGGCGCTGACCGTGTTCATCTGGGTCGCCCTGATGAACTCGCTGGACTTCCTGCCGGTCGACATGTTCTCTTCCTTCTTCAAATTTGTCGGCCTGGACGGCTTGATTTCGCATCACCGCGTGGTCCCTACCGCTGACCTCAACGGCACCATGGGCATCGCCCTCGGCGTGCTGGTTCTGATGCTGTACTACAGCTTCAAGATCAAGGGTTTCGGCGGTTTCCTGCACGAACTGGTGGCGGCGCCTTTCGGCATCTGGCTGGCTCCAGCCAACCTGCTGCTGAACCTGATTGAATTTGCTGCCAAGACCGTATCGCTGGCGATGCGGCTGTTCGGCAACATGTATGCCGGTGAACTGTTGTTCCTGTTGATCGCGCTGCTGGGCTCCACCGCCACTGCGTTTGGCTTTGTCGGCCACGTGGTTGCCGGTTCGATCTGGGCGATCTTCCATATCCTGATCGTGTTGTTGCAAGCGTTTATTTTCATGATGCTGACCCTGGTGTATATCGGCCAGGCACATGAGGCTCACTAACACGCAGCACTCATCGGCAGCGGATGTGAATTTGTAGTTTTGGTTTTAGATCTGTTTTTTGTATTAATTTTTTGTATTAATTTTTGTATTCACTTAACTTTGAAGGAATTGTCATGACTGATCTGTCTTTTGTTGCTTTGGCTTGTGGTTTGATCATCGGTTTGGGCGCTATCGGTGCTTGTATCGGTATCGCGATCATGGGCGGTAAGTACCTGGAAGCATCGGCACGTCAACCAGAACTGATGAACACTCTGCAAACCAAGATGTTCCTGCTGGCCGGTCTGATCGACGCTGCGTTCCTGATCGGTGTTGGTATCGCCATGTTGTTCGCATTCGCAAATCCGTTCATCGCTAAGTAATTTAATCGAGCGTAACCGAATCGGCTGAAAGCATTTCAGCCCACGTTATTCTGAGAAGGAAATTACTATGAACTTAAATGCAACATTGTTTGCGCAGTTCGTAGTCTTCTTTATCCTCGCGTTGTTCACGATGAAATTCATCTGGCCGCCGTTGATAAAAGCGCTCGATGAGCGCGCCAAGAAGATTGCGGACGGCCTGGCAGCCGCTGATCGCGGCAAGGCAGATCTGGCAGCCGCTGAGAAGCGTGCTTCCGCAGAACTGGCAACCGCTCGCGACGAAGGTCAAAAGCGTATTGGCGAAGCTGAAAAGCGCGGCCAGCAGATCGTCGACGAAGCCAAGAAAACGGCTGCCGAAGAAGCTGCTCGCATCATCGCCAACGCCAAGGCCGAAGCGGAACAGCAAATGACTAAAGCGCGCGAAGCTCTGCGTGGCGACGTTGCGACCCTCGCGGTCAAAGGCGCCGAACAGATACTCAAGCGTGAAGTCAATTCTGCTGCTCATGCCGATTTGCTGAACCAACTGAAAACAGAGCTGTAATCATGGCAGAACTTGCAACGATTGCTCGCCCTTATGCAGAAGCGCTGTTCCGTGTAGCCAAATCGCAAGATCTGACAGCCTGGGCCAATCTGGTTTCGGAAATGGGACAAATAGTGTCCCATCCTGAAGTCAAGGCGCTGGCGCAAAATCCTGCCGTCTCGCATCAGCAAGTAGCTGATACGTTTCTGGCGCTGTTGAAATCGCCGCAGTCGGCCAGTGCCGAAGTCAAGAACTTCGTCGCGACGCTGGTTGATAACGGTCGTTTGACGGCGTTGCCGGAAATCGCCGAGCAATTTCAAGTGCTGAAGAACGCACAAGAAGGCGCTGCCGATGCTGAGATCACCAGTGCTTTTGAAATGACTGAAGCGCAGGTGAAGGATCTGATCGCCACGCTGGAAAAGAAATTCGGCCGCAAGCTGAACCCGTCGGTAACTGTGGATAACTCCCTGATCGGCGGTGTGCGCGTAGTAGTCGGTGACGAAGTGCTCGACACCTCGGTACGTGCCAAGCTGCAGGAACTGCACGCTGCCTTGGCTGCCTGAGGCCCCTGCGTATTTGCGTAACGAGCAACGAGAAAAATTTTAGGAGTTTATATGCAACTCAACGCGTCTGAAATCAGCGAACTGATCAAGAGCCGGATTCAAGGCCTTGGCGATACCGCTGAAATTCGCAATCAAGGCACGGTTATTTCCGTGTCCGACGGTATCTGCCGTATCCATGGTCTGTCTGACGTGATGCAAGGTGAGATGCTGGAATTCCCAGGCAATACATTCGGCCTCGCGTTGAATCTCGAGCGCGACTCTGTCGGCGCCGTTATTCTGGGTGACTTCGAACACATTTCCGAAGGCGATACAGTTAAATGTACCGGCCGCATCCTGGAAGTGCCTATTGGTCCTGAACTGCGCGGCCGCGTAGTGAACGCACTGGGCCAGCCGATCGACGGCAAAGGTCCGGTCAACGCCAAGCTGACAGCGCCGATCGAAAAGATCGCACCGGGCGTTATTGCCCGTCAATCCGTTTCGCAGCCAATGCAGACCGGCATCAAGTCGATCGATTCGATGGTGCCTATCGGCCGCGGCCAGCGCGAACTGATCATCGGCGACCGCCAGACCGGTAAGACCGCTGTTGCGATCGATGCGATCATCAATCAAAAGGGCCAGGACGTGACATGTATCTATGTTGCTATCGGTCAAAAAGCATCGTCGATCAAGAACATCGTGCGCTCGCTGGAAGCCCACGGCGCCATGGAATACACCATCGTTGTTGCTGCATCGGCTTCCGAGTCGGCTGCGATGCAATACCTGTCGGCCTACTCCGGCTGCGCCATGGGCGAATATTTCCGTGACCGTGGTGAAGACGCACTGATCGTGTATGACGATCTGTCCAAGCAAGCTGTTGCATACCGTCAGGTATCGCTGCTGCTGCGCCGTCCACCAGGCCGTGAAGCTTATCCTGGCGACGTGTTCTACCTGCACAGCCGTTTGCTGGAACGCGCAGCACGCGTGAACGAAAAGTACGTCGAAGATTTCACCAAAGGTGAAGTCAAGGGCAAGACTGGTTCGCTGACTGCTTTGCCGATCATCGAAACCCAGGCTGGCGACGTTTCTGCTTTCGTTCCGACCAACGTGATTTCGATTACCGACGGTCAGATCTTCCTGGAAACTTCCTTGTTCAACGCCGGTATCCGTCCTGCGATCAACGCCGGTATTTCGGTGTCGCGCGTTGGTGGCGCTGCTCAGACCAAGGTTATCAAGAACCTGTCCGGCGGTATCCGTACCGACTTGGCGCAGTATCGTGAACTGGCTGCGTTTGCGCAGTTTGCTTCCGACCTCGACGAAGCGACCCGCAAGCAGCTGGACCGCGGTGCACGCGTGACCGAGCTGTTGAAGCAAGCGCAATACTCGCCGTTGTCGATCTCGCTGATGGCTGTGACTTTGTTTGCGGTCAACAAGGGCTTCCTGGATAGCATTGACGTCAAGCAAGTACTGCCGTTCGAGAGCGGTCTGCATAGCTTCATGAAGACCAGCCACGCGCCTTTGCTGCAAAAGATCGAAGAAACCAAGCAACTCGACAAAGATGGTGAAGCTGCATTGTCTACCGCCGTTGCTGATTTCAAAAAATCGTTCGTGGCTTAATTTAACTGGAGCACGGAATGGCTACAGGTAAAGAGATACGCAGCAAGATCAAGAGCGTAGAAAATACGAAGAAGATCACCAAGGCGATGGAAATGGTCGCCGCATCCAAAATGCGCAAGGCGCAGGACCGGATGCGTGCGGCACGTCCCTACAGTGACAAGATTCGTAATATTGCTTCTAACTTGTCGCAAGCCAATCCAGAGTACACGCACCCGTTCATGGTGAAGCAGGACAACTCCAAGAACGTTGGTTTCATCGTTGTAACGACCGACAAAGGTCTGTGCGGCGGCATGAATACCAACTCCTTGCGTTTGCTGACCGCGAAACTGCGTGAGCTGGAAGGACAAGGCAACAAGGTTCAGGCAGTAGCGATCGGCAACAAGGGTCTGGGTTTTCTGCACCGGATCGGCGCCAAGGTCGTTGCGCATGCCGTGCAACTGGGCGATACGCCGCATCTGGACAAGCTGATCGGACCAGTCAAAGTACTGCTCGACGCTTATCAGGAAGGTCGCCTGGACGCGGTTTATCTGGTGTACACCAAGTTCATCAACACGATGAAGCAAGAGCCGATGCTGCAGCAGTTGCTGCCGCTGTCGAGCGATCGTCTTGAGGCTGATAAAGAAGGTTCGCATTCCTGGGACTACATTTACGAGCCGGATGTGCAAAGCGTCATCGATGAATTGCTGGTGCGTTACGTGGAAGCGCTGATTTATCAGGCTGTCGCAGAAAACATGGCGTCCGAGCAATCGGCGCGCATGGTGGCGATGAAGTCGGCCAGCGACAACGCGGGTAACGTGATCGGCGAATTGAAACTGGTCTACAACAAGACGCGTCAGGCTGCGATCACCAAGGAATTGTCCGAGATCGTCGCCGGTGCGGCTGCCGTCTAGCGCGCTACGCGCTTAACAGAAACTTATTTTTATATATTGAAGGAACGAAAATGGCTGATGGCAAAATCGTTCAGTGTATCGGCGCTGTGGTGGACGTTGAATTCCCACGTGACGCGATGCCTAAGATTTACGACGCCTTGAAGATGGATGGCTCGGAACTGACGCTGGAAGTACAACAACAGCTGGGCGACGGCGTAGTCCGTACCATTGCGCTGGGTACATCCGACGGTTTGCGCCGCGGCATGACAATCAAGAACACAGGCCAGCCAATCATGGTGCCGACCGGTAAAGCAACACTGGGCCGCATCATGGACGTGCTGGGTAACCCGATCGACGAATGCGGTCCGGTAAGCCACGAAACCACTGCCTCTATCCACCGCAAGGCTCCTGCGTACGACGAACTGTCGCCGTCGCAAGAACTGCTGGAAACCGGCATCAAGGTTATCGACCTGGTTTGCCCGTTCGCCAAGGGCGGTAAAGTTGGTCTGTTCGGCGGTGCGGGTGTGGGCAAGACCGTGAACATGATGGAACTGATCAACAACATCGCCAAGGCGCACAGCGGCTTGTCCGTGTTTGCCGGCGTCGGTGAGCGTACTCGTGAAGGTAACGACTTCTATCACGAAATGGCTGACGCTAAAGTGGTCGATCTGGAAAATCCGGAAAAATCCAAGGTAGCGATGGTTTACGGCCAGATGAATGAACCGCCAGGTAACCGTCTGCGCGTTGCGCTGACCGGCCTGACGATCGCTGAAGGCTTCCGTGACGAAGGTAAAGACGTGCTGTTCTTCGTCGATAACATCTACCGTTACACACTGGCCGGTACTGAAGTTTCCGCGCTGCTGGGCCGTATGCCTTCCGCCGTGGGTTACCAGCCTACACTGGCTTCGGAAATGGGCCAGCTGCAAGAACGTATTACTTCGACAAAAACTGGTTCGATCACATCGATCCAGGCCGTCTACGTTCCTGCGGATGACTTGACCGACCCGTCGCCTGCTACCACCTTTGCTCACTTGGACTCCACCGTTGTGTTGTCGCGTGATATCGCTTCGCTGGGTATCTATCCTGCGGTTGACCCGCTGGATTCGACTTCGCGCCAGCTGGATCCGCAAGTGGTCGGCCAGGAGCACTACGAAACAGCCCGTGCCGTGCAAGGTATCTTGCAGCGCTACAAGGAATTGCGCGACATTATCGCGATTCTGGGTATGGACGAACTGGCTCCGGAAGACAAGCTGCTGGTCGCGCGCGCACGTAAGATGCAGCGTTTCCTGTCGCAGCCTTTCCACGTTGCTGAAGTGTTTACCGGTTCGCCAGGTAAATACGTTTCGCTGAAGGACACGATCAAGGGCTTCAAGATGATCGCCAGCGGCGAACTCGATCACCTGCCGGAACAAGCGTTCTACATGGTCGGCACGATCGAAGAAGCAATCGAAAAGGCCAAGAAGATCGGCTAAAGCAAGTTTTGTCGCGTCATCCCCGCGAACGCGGGGATCCGGTTTACTGAATATTATTTTCACTAAGATGGATTCCCGCGTTCGCGGGAATGACGCGGCGGCGCTTGCCGGTAGCTGATTCAATGGACAACAAAGGGTTTAAGATGGCAAACACTATTCACGTAGACGTTGTTTCCGCAGAAGAGATGATCTTCTCCGGCGAAGCTGAATTCGTCGCGTTGCCGGGTGAGTCGGGCGAGCTGGGGATTTATCCTCGCCACACGCCGCTGATCACGCGCATCAAGCCGGGCGCCGTACGCATCAAGGTGCCAGGCCAGGCAAATGACGAGTTCGTGTTCGTTGCCGGCGGTTTGCTGGAAGTGCAGCCGCACCACGTTACCGTGCTGGCCGACACTGCGATCCGCGGCGCCGACCTGGACGAAGCGAAGGCAAGCGAAGCCAAGCGTCGTGCTGAAGAAGCGCTGAGCAACAAGGAATCCCTGATCGATTACGCAAAAGCACAGTCCGAATTGTCGGCGGCGATTGCACAATTGGCGGCGATTGCAAAATTGCGTCAAAAAGGACGCTGATCCGGTATTCCGATATTGCGGTATTTCGGATGGCATCAAGAAAAAGCAGCTTCGGCTGCTTTTTTGTTGTCCGCGGCAATTCCCTTTATCATTTGTTGTCTAGCCGCACAGGGGGCAAAAAAGGCCTGCCCACCCTGCATGCTAAGATGTATCACGCCTCGCGCGCTGAGAACATCCACGGCATTACATGGAGGAGACAAATGAAGATCCGCTTTCTGCATTTCCTGGCCATCGCTCTGCTGGCCGTCGGCCTGAGCGCTTGCGAAAAGCCGGTCAATACTCCGCCGGCGCCGAAAGTCTACCGGGTCGGCATGAACGCAGCGTTTGCGCCGTTCGGCTCGGTCGATACCGCCGGCAAGATCGTCGGTTTCGACGTCGACATCATGCAGGCGGTGGCGGACCAGGCCGGCCTCAAGATCGTCTGGGTCAACACGCCGTGGGAGGGCATATTCACCACCCTGGCCAACGCCGACATCGACATCATCGCCTCCGGCGTCACTATCACCGACGAGCGCAAGCAAAGCATGCTGTTCTCGGATCCGTATTTCGAAGCCAAGCAGGTAATCCTGGTCTCGCCCGGTAAAGACATCAGCAGCCCCGACGACCTGAAACAGGCGCACCGCGTCGGCGTCACCGCCGGCACCAGCGCCGACACCATCATGCAGAAAATGCTGGGCAAGACCAGCAACGCCCTGGTGCGTTTTGAAAGCCTGCCGCTGTTGCTGAAGGAAGTGGACAACGGCGGCGTCGATGCTGCGGTCGGCGACAACGGCGCTGTCGCCAATCATTTGAAATTCAATAAAGACAAGGGTTTCAAACTGATCGAGAGCGACAAGTTTGAAAAAGAATATTACGGTATCGCGGTACGGCCGGCGGATACCGCCCTGATGGCCCAGATCAACAGCGCGTTGAAAACCTTGCACGCCAACGGCAGCTACGACAAGATTTACGCCAGCTACTTCGCCAAGTAATGGCGGAGCAGGGGAGGGCGGCGCCATACGCCGCTCGCGCCTGCGATAAAGCAGCAAGCGCAGTAAGATCAGATGCAAGCCGCTCAATGTTCTCCGGATGTCCCTTTTACCGACCGGCAGATTGCCTGACACATCTGTCTAACTCATTTGCGTAACTTATTTGCCTAACTTATTTGCCTAACTTATGCCAAGCAAACCAGAATACAACCCTAACAATCCCGTGATCGCCGTCGTCGGCCTGTCGCCGAAACCGGAGCGTCCCAGCTACGGCGTGGCGCGCTACATGCAGGAGCGCGGCTACCGGATCATTCCGGTCAATCCCATGCATGTAGGCGCTCACATCCTGGGAGAGCCTTGCTATGCCAATCTTTATGATGCGGCAAAGGCGCTGGCTGCGGATAAGCAGAAGATCGATATCGTCGATTGTTTTCGCAAGGCCGAAGACATTCCACCCATCGTCGGCGAGGCAATCATGATCGCCGCCCGCTGCATCTGGATGCAGCTGGGCATCGTCAACGAGCCGGCCGCCGCCAAGGCGCGCGCCGCCGGCTTGCAGGTCGAGATGGATAGCTGCATCAAGATCGAACATGCGCTGGGCAATCTGCACGGCATCCTGTAGCCGTCGGCAAACTGGCAGCGAGCGTAAAAAATTGACTGATCGGAGAATCGAATGAAAGCATGCAAGCAATTCCGCGCCGGCAAACAGATCAAGATCGTGGATGCCGGCGCTGACGAGAAACCGCTATCCAGCGGCGACAAGATCAAGGACAAGGAACAAGTGGTCGCAATGGCGGCGGAAATCGCCGTGCTGCAGGAAATGCTGTACGCCGGCCAGCAGCACAAGGTATTGGTGGTATTGCAAGGCATAGACACAAGCGGCAAGGACGGCACCGTCAAAGGGGTGTTCAACCTGGTCAATCCGCAGGGCATACAGATCGCCGATTTCAAGGCGCCCAGCACCATCGAACGCGCCCACGACTATCTGTGGCGGGTGCATCAGCAAGTGCCGCGGCAGGGTGAGATCGTGGTCTTCAACCGCAGCCACTACGAAGACGTGCTGATTACCATGGTGCATGACTGGATCGACGAGGCCGAATGCGAGCGCCGCTATGCCCAGATCCGCGATTTCGAAAGAATGCTGGCGGAAACCGGCACCACCATCATCAAGTGCCTGTTGCATATTTCAAAAGACGAGCAGCGCGTCCGCCTGCAGGAACGCATCGACGATCCCGCCAAGCACTGGAAATTCGATATGCAGGACCTGGAGGAGCGCAAAAGCTGGGACAAATATCAGTATTTGTTCGGCAAGGCGATCTGCGCCACCGATGCTGACCACGCGCCCTGGTACGTGATCCCTGCTAATTCCAAGACTCACCGCAACCTGGCGATCGCCAGCATCCTGCTGGAAACCCTGGCCGACCTGAAACTGAAGCCGCCGGCCGCCAAGCCGGAATTAAAAGGTTTGAAGATCGAGTAATTCGGCGCAAGTAATTCTATAATTGCTTGCTGCTAAGCAAAAAGCATAAAAGCAGTTTTATCCCTGACGGGGTCTACCCAAGGAGACACGAAGTGCGCCGCTGGTTGCCGGAATTGATTGCATTACCGCTCTTGCCATGGCTGATCATACAAGGCCGTCGCACCCGTCGCATTACGCCACGCCTGCCGGAAGCGATGGGACCGACCATCGGCCAGGCGCAGATCCCGACCGGCCTCGGCCCCGAGCCGCAGCAGCGGCCGCTGGCATTGCTGACGATCGGCGAATCGCCGGTGGCGGGGGTCGGCGTCGCCACCCATTACGAAGCCATCACCGGCCAGTTCGCCGCGGCGCTGTCGCTGCGCCTGCAGCGTACGGTGACCTGGCAGGCGGTCGGGCAGAACGGCGCCACCCTGAGCGATGCACTCAAGACCATGCTGCCGCAGGTCGCTTCGCAACAGGTCGATATCGTGCTGATCGCCTTCGGCGTCAACGACACCACGGCGTTCCGCTCCTGCAAGCGCTATCGCGCGGAGTTGCTGCAACTGATGCGCGCTCTGCAAGCCCACCTGGCGCCGCGCCTGATCGTGATTTCCGGCATTCCGCCCATCCACGCCTTCCCGGCGCTGCCGGAACCCTTGCGCTATGTGCTTGGCTTGAAAGCCAAGGCGCTCGATGAAACCGTGGAACAATTGATTTTCAACCTGCCGGCCGATCTCAACCACGTGCGTGTGACGCGGGTGCCGATGCTGATTGACATCAACGACCACGCGCTGATGGCGTCCGACGGTTTCCATCCCTCGGCCAGCGGTGTTTCCCTCTGGGCGCGGCAGCTGGCTACCGCAGTGGCGGCGCATCTGAAATCCATCAAGAAAAGCAAAGCCGCCCAGAAGTCGGTCAGCAAGCAAGGCTAGCGCGGCCGGGCTGGCTGAAGACGGCCGGCGGATCTGCTAAGGTAAACGCTTAACCCGTTCATCAATTGGTGCTTGCCATGCTGCTGCAAAATTTCTGGCTCTTCCTGCCCGCCTGTTTCGCCCTGAACATGGCCTTCGGTCCGAACAATGTGCTGTCGCTGTCGAACGGCGCCCGCGACGGCGTCAGCTGTTCGATCATCGCCGCCTTTGGTCGCCTGCTAGCCTTTGCGATCATGATCGCCATCGCCGGTCTTGGCATGGGAGCATTGCTGCTGGCTTCAGAGGCGCTGTTCACGGCCCTCAAGTTTGCCGGTGCGGCTTATCTGGTATGGCTGGGCATCAAGCTGTTTCGCTCCGGGCCGGCGCAGTTCACCGCCAGCGCCGGCAATACCGGCGCCGCTGCCGAGCCGGCTGCGGACAAGCTGCGCCGCCTGGCAAAACAGGAATTCCTGGTAGCGGCCGGCAATCCCAAGGCGATCCTGATTTTCACCGCGTTTTTCCCGCAGTTTGTCGACCGTTCAGCATATGCCGCCAGCTTCATCGTGCTTGGCGCCACCTTCCTGCTGCTGGAACTGGTGGCGATCGCCATCTACGCCATGCTAGGGGCCAGACTCGGCGCCATGAGCGGCGGCGCCAGCCGCTTCCGCTGGCTCAACCGCGTCAGCGGCGCCATGATGGTCGGTTTCGGCCTGGCCCTGGCTTTCCTGCGGCGTCCCCAGAGTTAAGCGATATGACTATTTCAGCCACTGATTGAACACGCGGTCATAATCGCCGGTGGCCTTCAGCTGGTGCATCCAGGTATCGACGAATTCCTTGAACGGCACATCGCCGCGCGGCAGCATGAAAGCCTTTTCCGAGAACTGCAATGGCTGCTCCGGATGGATCGCGCAGAGCTGCGGATGCAGCTTGGCCTGCCACAGGGTTTCGCTGGCATCGGTCACCATGACATCCGCCTTACCTTGCACGATCTGCTCGAAGATGGTGACATTGTCCGGATGCAGGATCAGTTGCGCCTGCTTGTAGTTGGCGCGGGCGAAGCGTTCGTTGGTGCCGCCCGGATTGACGATGGCGCGCGTGCCGGGTTGGTCGATCGCCGCCAGCGACTGGAATTTGGCGGCATCGGCGCAGCGGGCGATGGCGGATTTGCCGTCCACCATGTGCGGCGCCGAAAACGAGACCAGCTTCTGCCGCTCCAGCGTCACCGAGACGCCGCCCATGGCAATATCGCATTTTTCCAGGAAGTCGCTGCTCAGCTTGCCCCAGCTGGTTTTGACAAAGCGCGCCTCCACCCCGAGCGCCTTGGCCAGCGACCTGGCGAGGTCGACATCGATGCCTTCGAAGCTATTGTCGGCTTTCTGGAAGGTGAAAGGCTTGTAGTCGCCGGTCATGCAGACGCGCAGGTTGCCCGATTTGATGACTTCATCCAGCCGCGAAGGCGCAGCCTGGGCCGCTGCCGGCAAAGCTTGCAGGCCGTATCCCAGCAACAAGCAAAACACTAGTTTCTTCATGAAATCCCCTGGTTGATGAATGATGGAAGGTCGGTATGACGGATGGTCTTTTACTTCCAATGGGCCTTGATGATCGCCGCCAGCTTGTCGAACGCCGGCGCGATCTGTTCATTCGGCACGCAGGCGTAACCCAGCAGCAAGCCGTTGCGCGCCGTTTCGCTGTTCATGTAATAGCGCGACAAAGGACGCGCCACGATGCCGGCCACGCGCGCGGCGCGGCTGATCGCCAGGTCGTCGCATTGCGCCGGCAGGCCCAGCGCCAGGTGCAAGCCGGCTTCGCCGCCGGTGAGCGTGACGCCGTCGCCGAAATGGCGCTCGATGGCGGCCTGCAGCAAATGCAGCCGTTCCGCGTACAGCAGGCGCATGCGCCGGATATGCGAAGCAAAATGGCCCTCGGTCATGAAATCGGCCATGATCGCCTGCATGAATACCTGGCTGCCGCGATACAGCTCGGAAACGCCGACGGCGAAGGCGTTCGCCAGCGCTTCCGGCACCACCATGAAGCCGATGCGCAAACTGGGGAACATGGTTTTGCTGAAAGTGCCCATGTAGAGCACGCGGCCGTCGGTATCCATGCCTTGCAGCGAAGCCAGCGGCCGGCTGCCGTAGCGGAACTCGCTGTCGTAGTCGTCTTCGATAATCCAGACTTTGCGCTGCGCCGCATACTCCAGCAGCATGCGCCGCCGCGACAGGCTCATCACCATGCCCAGCGGATATTGATGCGAGGGGGTGGCGCAGATGAAGCGCGGCGGCTGCCGCAGATTGGCCAGCCGCATGCGCATGCCCTCGGCGTCGACCGGAATCGCCACCGGCTTGATCCCCAGCGAGTTGAGCACGCTGCGGGTGCCCCAGTAGCAAGGTTCCTCGACCCAGGCGCTGTCGCCATGCTCGCCCAGCAGCTTGACCACGATATCGAGCGACTGATGAATGCCGGTGGTGATGATCACCTGGCCGGCGTTGCAGTTCACCGAGCGCGCCATGCGCAGGTATTCGGCGATGGCTTCGCGCAGCGGCAGGTAGCCGCCGGCGTCGCCGTAAGTCAGCAGGTCGGCGCGCGAACGGCGCCAATGCTTGTTTTGCAGGCGGCTCCAGATCTTGTTCGGAAACAGCGTCACATCCGGCACGCCGGGCATGAAGGCGCCCCATTGCAGATCGCTGACACCGGCCTGCTGTAGCAGTTGCGCACCATGCGCCGACAGTTCCGACTGGCCGCTGGGATCGGTCAGCGGCGGCGTGTTGAGGCGGGTTTCGGGAATCTGGTCGGGCGTGGTGTCGGCGATGTAGGTGCCGGAGCCGGCGCGGGTTTCCAGATAGCCTTCGGCGATCAGCTGTTCGTAGGCATAGGTCACGGTGTTGCGCGAGATGCCGAGCTCACGGGCCAGGTCGCGCGAAGAAGGCAGCTGCATGGCGGATGGCAGCAGCTGCGACAGGATAGCCTCGCGGATGGCCTGGTAGATCTGCCGGTTGAGCGGCGTGCCAGCGGCGGCGGCCTTGGCGATGGCGCCGTCGGCTCCACGCTCGATACGCATCAGCAAGAAGTCGGTAAGCGAGGCGATGCGCAAAGTGGCTCCATTAGAAAACTGAAAGTGGCACTATATTATAGAGCCAGCGCGGCCTTAGTATGCATCAAAGCCTTTCACAAAAAACGCATGACTAAGGAGCCAGTATGAAAAACGACGGATATCACGCAGCCGCAGCCATCGCTAGCGTCAGCACCAAGCCGGCAGCCAGCAACGCCGAGTTGCATCAACGCAAGAATGCCGCGACACCGCGCGGCGTCGGCGTCATGTGCGATTTCTACGCCTCGCATGCCCTCAATGCCGAGATCTGGGATGTGGAAAACCGCCGCTTCATCGACTTCGCCGCCGGCATCGCCGTGCTGAACACCGGCCACCGCCATCCGAAGCTGATCGCAGCCATGCAGGAACAGCTAGGCAAATTCACCCACACCGCGTATCAGATCGTGCCTTACGCCAGCTATATCGAACTGGCCGAGCGCATCAATGCGATTACCCCTGGTTCCCATGCCAAGAAGACCACTTTCTTTTCCACCGGCGCCGAAGCCGTGGAAAACGCCGTCAAGATCGCCCGCGCCGCCACCGGCCGCAGCGCCGTGATTGCATTCAGCGGCGCGTTCCACGGCCGCACCATGATGGGCATGGCGCTGACCGGCAAAGTGGTGCCGTACAAGGTCGGCTTCGGGCCGTTCCCGGCCGAGGTCTACCACGTGCCGTTCCCGATCGAACTGCACGGCGTTAGCATCGAACAGTCGTTGGCAGCCTTGCAATCGCTGTTCAAGGCCGATGTCGATCCCAAGCGCGTCGCCGCCATCATCCTCGAACCGGTGCAAGGCGAGGGTGGTTTCTACGCTGCGCCGCCGGCCTTCATGCAAGCCTTGCGCAAGTTGTGCGATGAGCATGGCATCCTGCTGATCGTTGACGAAGTGCAAACCGGTTTCGCCCGTACCGGCAAGTTGTTTGCAGTAGAGCATTCCGGCGTGATTCCCGACCTGATGACCATGGCCAAGAGCCTGGCCGGCGGCATGCCTCTCTCGGCGGTCTGCGGCAAGGCGGAGATCATGGATGCGGCGGCGCCCGGCGGCCTCGGCGGCACTTACGCCGGCAACCCGCTGGCGGTGGCGTCGGCGCTGGCGGTGCTGGAAGTGATCGAAGAAGAGCAACTGGTCGAACGCGCCAATCTGCTGGGCGGCAAGCTGAAGCAGGTATTGGAAGGTTTGCGCGCAGAAATTCCGCAGATTGCCGACATCCGCGGCCTGGGAGCGATGGTGGCGGTTGAGTTCCTGCAGCCGGGCACGCGCCAGCCCGATGCCGAGTTCACCAGGAAGGTACAGGCCGAAGCCCTAAAAAACGGCTTGCTGTTGCTGAGCTGTGGGGTCTACAGTAATGCGATCCGCTTCTTGTTTCCGCTCACCATAGAGGATAAGTTGATGGATGAAGCGCTGGCCATCCTGAGCGCCGCGATGCGCACCGTTGCGGCTGCTTGAACCCTGGCAGGAGAACGAGTTGAAACAAGAAAATATCGCCCCTCACCTGGCCTCGCCGGCGCAGGTCAGCCCGCCAGCCGCGCAGGATACGCTGGTGCAGTTCTCTGGCGTCAAGAAAACCTATGATGGCGAAAACCTGGTGGTCAAGAACCTCAATCTGGATATCCAGCGCGGCGAGTTCCTGACCCTGCTGGGGCCGTCCGGTTCCGGCAAGACCACTTGCCTGATGATGCTGGCCGGCTTCGAATTTCCCACCGGCGGCGAAATCCGCCTGGATGGGCAGCTGCTCAACAAGGTGCCGCCGCACAAGCGCAATATCGGCATGGTGTTCCAGAACTATGCGCTGTTTCCGCACATGACCGTGGCGCAGAACGTTGCCTACCCGCTAAGAGTGCGCAACATCAGCGGCAGCGAGCGCGCCGACAAGGTCAAGAAGGCGCTGGACATGGTGCAGATGGGCAAATTTGGCGACCGCTATCCGGCCCAGCTGTCCGGCGGCCAGCAGCAGCGCATCGCGCTGGCGCGGGCGCTGGTGTTCGACCCCAAGCTGGTGCTGATGGATGAACCGCTGGGAGCGCTCGACAAGCAGCTGCGCGAGCACATGCAGCTGGAGCTGAAAGCCTTGCACAAGCGGCTCGGCGTCACCTTCGTTTATGTCACCCACGACCAGAGCGAAGCGCTGACCATGTCGGACCGCGTGGCCGTGTTCGATCAGGGCATCATCCAGCAGCTGGCCGTGGTCGACCGTCTTTACGAGTATCCGGAAAACTTGTTCGTGGCCGGCTTCATCGGCGATAACAACCGCTTCCACGGCATCCTCAACGCGGCCGAAGGCAGCGACGGCAGCGTGCGCCTGCCGCATGGCGGCGTGTTGCACGGCGTCAACGCCAACCAGGCTGAAATCGGCCAGCCGGTGGTGGCCTGCATCCGGCCTGAACGCATCCATCTGCTGCCGCTGGCCAGCGCCACCGCCAATGCCTTCCCGGTGAATGTCAGCAGCCTGATCTATTTCGGCGATCACGTGCGGGTGCGCTGTGCGATTCCGCAGCAGGAAGACTGCTTCGTCAAACTGTCGCTGAACGACCCGGCGCTGGTGGGACTGAACGAGGGTACGGTAGTTGCATTGGACATAGATCACAAGCACCTGCGCATCTTCATCTGATGATGCGCAAAAAGTAGTTCGGCAATTGTTTTTCAATCCACGAGGAGACGTGATGAAAGTGTTTTTTAAACCCGTTCTGAGCAGCATGGTATTGGCACTGGCCGCCATCGGCATGGCGCAAGCTGCAGCCCTGACCCTGGTCAACTTCGGCGGCGCCAACGGCGCAGCGCAGAAGGTTGCCTACATCGATCCCTACGCCAAGGCGAGCGGCGACAAGATCACGGTGGTCGAATTCAACGGTGAGCTGGCCAAGGTCAAGGCCATGGTCGAAGCCAAGAAAGTCAGCTGGGATGTGGTCGAGGTCGACGCCGGCGATATCGGCCGCGCCTGCGAAGAAGGCTTGCTGGAAAAGATCGACTTCAGCAAGATCGGCAACAAGGCCGATTTCAGCCCGGCCGCCATCCATGAATGCGGCGTCGGCGCTTTCGTCTGGTCCACCGTGCTGGCCTACGATGCCGACAAGTTGAAAGTCGCGCCGAAGACCTGGGCCGATTTCTGGGATACCAAGAAATTTCCCGGCAAGCGCGCCATGAAGAAGGGCGCCGAGTACACCCTGGAGTTCGCGCTGATGGCGGACGGCGTGGCGCCGAAAGACGTCTACAAGCTGCTCGGTACAAAAGCCGGTGTCGATCGCGCTTTCAAGAAACTGGATGAGCTGAAGCCGAATATCCAGTGGTGGGAAGCCGGCGCGCAGCCGCCGCAATTCCTGGTGGCCGGCGACGTGGTGATGTCGACGGCGTTCAACGGCCGCATCGACGCCGCCCAGCGCGAGGGCAAGAACCTGAAAGTCAGCTGGATCGGCAGCATCTACACGCTCGATTTCTGGGTGATTCCAAAAGGCACACCGAACAAGGCCGATGCTGAGAAGTTCATCGCCTTCGCCAGCAAGCCTGATTCGCAAAAGGCCTACGCCAGCAATATTTCCTACGGCCCGGTGAACAACCAGGCGCTCAAGCTGCTGGATCCGAAGACGCTGGCCAATCTGCCGACCTCGCCGACCAACGCCAAGGATGCCTTGCAGCTGAGCCTGTCGTTCTGGACAGATCATGGCGAAGAACTGGAGCAGCGCTTCACCGCCTGGGCTGCCAAGTAAGCAGGCCGCCGCCGCGGGCCATGGAGGAGCTGTGACGGTTTCTCCCTGGCTTGCGGTCGTTCTTTGCATTCATCTTTTTGCTAAAGCCGGACCATCATGACTTCTATTGCATCCTCCGCCGGCGTCAACTCCATGCCGATGGCTCCGCCTGCAGCGCCGCAGAATTCGCAGCTCAAGCGCGAACTGCGGCAGGCCCAGTTTCGCAAGCGCGCGGCGGCGCTGGCGCTGATCGCGCCGCTGGCGATTTTCCTGCTGCTGACTTTCCTGGTGCCGATCGCCATGCTGCTCAAGCGCGCCGTGGAAAATCCGGAAATCGCCACTACCTTGCCGCATACTGTGGCGGCCCTGAGCAACTGGGACCGCAAGAGCTCGCCGCCGGATGCCGCTTATGCCGGGCTGGCCGGGGACTTGCTGCAGGCCAAGGAAAACAGCGCCGCTGGCTCCCTCGCGCGCCGCCTCAATTCGGAAATCTCCGGCGCCCGTTCGATCATCATGAAAACCGCGCGCGCCTTGCCTTTGCTGGATGCGGATGGCAAGCCGCTGCCGCCGGGACAAATCAAGCAGGCGCTGATCGATATCGATGAACAATGGGCCCAGCTGCCTTACTGGCAGGTCATCGCCAAGAACGGCTCGGCGTATTCACCGTACTACCTGCTGGCGGCGCTGGACCTGAAGCAGGACGCCTTCGGCCATATCGAGAAAGCCGATGCCAGCGCCTCGGTGTATCAAAAGATTTTCGGCCGCACCTTCTGGATGGGCCTGGTCGCCACGCTGGCTTGCCTGGTGCTCGGCTATCCGTTGGCCTACTGGCTGTCGACCATGTCGGAACGGCGCGCCAACCTGTTCATGATCCTGGTGCTGATTCCATTCTGGACCTCGATCCTGGTGCGGGTGGCGGCCTGGATCGTGCTGCTGCAGTCGGAAGGCCTGGTCAACAAGGCCCTGATGGCGACCGGCCTGACCCAGGCGCCGCTGGAGTTGCTGTTCAACCGCATCGGCGTCTACATCGCCATGACGCACATCCTGCTGCCGTTCATGATCCTGCCGCTGTACAGCGTGATGAAGGCTATCCCGCCAACCTATATGCGGGCCGCGGTATCGCTCGGCAGCCATCCGTTCGCCGCCTTCTGGCGCGTGTATGTGCCGCAGACTTATCCGGGCATAGGCGCCGGCGCCTTGCTGGTGTTTATCCTCTCGGTAGGCTACTACATCACGCCGGCCTTGCTGGGCGGGCCGAACGAACAGATGGTCAGCTATTACATCGCCTATTTCACCAATGTCACCATCAACTGGGGCATGGCTTGCGCGCTTGGCGCCTTGCTGTTTGCCGCAACACTGGTGCTGTACGGCGTGTATCGCCGCTTCACTAAAAACGATGTGGCGATGGGATAAGAAAATGAAAATATTCCCGCAATTCCCGCCCTATGTTTCGTTGACCGAACGCGTCTGGTTTTTCTTTTCGCGCGGCTTCAACCTGCTGGTGCTGCTGTTCCTGCTGCTGCCGATACTGGTGATCATTCCGCTGTCGTTCAGCGACAGTACTTTCCTGGTGTATCCGATCCACGGCTTTTCCATGCGCTGGTATCAGAACCTGGTGCACTCGGATGAATGGGTCAGCGCGGCCAAGAACAGTTTCATTGTCGCGCCTCTGGCGACCGTGCTGGCGACCATACTCGGCACCCTGGCGGCGGTCGGCTTGAATAAGGCCGATTTTCGCGGCAAGGGTTTGCTGATGGCGGTGCTGATTTCGCCCATGGTGGTGCCGGTGGTGGTGGTTGGCGTCGGCGTCTATCTGTTCTTTGCGCAGATCGGCCTGTCCGATAGCTATACCGGCCTGATACTGGCGCATGCCGCGCTCGGCGCGCCATTCGTGGTGACGACAGTGCTGGCGACCCTGCAGGGTTTCAATCAGAACCTGGTGCGCGCCAGCCTCAGCCTGGGCGCCAATCCGCTCTCGACCTTCTTCCGCATCACCTTGCCGGTGATCGCGCCGGGTTTGATCTCCGGCGCCTTGTTTGCCTTCGCCACTTCGTTCGACGATGTGGTGGTAACCTTGTTTGTCGCCGGTCCCGGACAAGCCACGCTGCCGCGCCAGATGTTTACCGGCATCAAGGAAAACATCAGCCCGACCATTGCCGCGCTGGCCACCATCCTGATCGTATTTTCCACTTGCCTGCTGCTGGTGCTGGAGTGGATACGCGGACGTAACAAGGCGCTCGCCAAGTTCTAGCGCTTTCGTCCAGACCATTTTCCAACCGGCATATCGTAGTCTGACATGCCGGTCTTTCCCGTTCATAGGAGTTACCTCGTGATGAAATTAAAAGATCCCTCATTGTTCCGCCAGCAAGCCTACCTGAACGGTGAATGGTGCAACGCCGACGGCGGCGCTACGCATGCGGTCGCCAATCCGGCCACCGGCGAAACCATCGGCAGCGTGCCGCTGATGGGCGCCGCCGAGACCAGACGCGCGATTGCCGCCGCCAATGAAGCCTGGCGCCTGTGGCGGCGCAAGACGGCTAAGGAACGCAGCATCATCCTGCGCAAATGGAACGACCTGATGCTGGCCAATCTGGACGACCTGGCGCTGATTATGACCACCGAGCAAGGCAAGCCGCTGGCCGAGTCGCGCGGTGAAATCGCCTACGCTGCCTCGTTCATCGAATGGTTCGCGGAAGAGGGCAAGCGTGCCGGCGGCGATACCATTCCTTCGCCGACCCCGGGCACGCGCATCGTGGTGGTGAAGGAGCCGATCGGCGTCTGCGCAGCGATCACGCCGTGGAATTTCCCGGCGGCGATGATTACCCGCAAGGCTGGCCCGGCGCTGGCCGCCGGCTGCACCATGGTGCTCAAGCCGGCGGAGTCGACGCCGTTCTCAGCGCTGGCGCTGGCGGTGCTGGCCGAACGCGCCGGCATCCCGGCCGGCGTGTTCAGCGTGGTGACCGGCGCCGCCCGTGAAATCGGCGCGGAAATGACTAGCAATCCAACCGTGCGCAAGCTGACTTTCACCGGTTCCACCGGCGTTGGCCGCCTGCTGATGGAGCAGTGCGCCGCTACCGTCAAGAAACTGTCGCTAGAACTGGGCGGCAACGCGCCCTTCATCGTGTTCGACGACGCCGACCTGGATGCCGCGGTAGAAGGCGCAATGGCGTCCAAGTACCGCAACGCCGGACAAACCTGCGTCTGCGCCAATCGCCTGTATGTGCAGGACGGCGTCTACGATGCTTTCGCCGCCAAGCTGGTGGCTGCCGTAGCGCGGCTGAAGGTTGGCAACGGCTTGCAGGAAGGCGTCACCCAGGGCCCGCTGATCGACGAAAAGGCGGTGCTCAAGGTTGAGCAGCACATCGCCGATGCGCTGGCGAAGGGCGCGCGCCTGCTGGCCGGCGGCAAGCGCCATGCGCTCGGCCACAGCTTCTTCGAGCCGACCGTGCTGGCCGGTGTGACGGCCGGCATGATGGTGGCGCGTGAGGAAACCTTCGGCCCGATGGCGCCGCTGTTCCGTTTCAAGACGGACGAGGAAGCGGTGGCGCTGGCCAACGATACCGAATTCGGACTCGCCAGCTATTTCTACTCGCGCGACATCGGCCGCATCTGGCGCGTCGCCGAAGGCCTGGAGAGCGGCATGGTGGGCATCAACACCGGTCTGATTTCCAATGAAGTCGCACCATTCGGGGGCGTCAAGCAATCCGGCCTGGGCCGCGAGGGATCGAAGTACGGGATAGAGGATTACCAGGTGATCAAATACCTGTGCATGGGCGGCATCTGATCGGGATTGAGGACACATTGCATCTGCGGCGGTCGCGGCCTTGCCTGGCCGCCGCAGTCTGATTTTTCAGTGACCCGAGCGCTGTCTTTTACGTGGAAAACAATTGCTCTGATCAGCAGTTTTATACATCTGAATATTGCGTCGGCCATCTCTCGGTAGAGGAAAATTCTGTTTCTCACCATCAAATCCATATGGAATTTTTTGATCTGAAAATGCACCATAATGCAGCAACTTAAAAATCTCCGCGAGCCTTTATCCATGCGGATTTCCAGCTAAATTTCCCATGTAAATTCAAGTATTTAAATATATCTTTCTGTATCTTGTGCGGGGATAAAATTTTCTCTCTTTTTTAAGGTGAAACAAATTGTAAAAACGGGTAAGTAAATATTGCAGTGTGGAAATTTAAGACTTATGCTGGGGCCGTAATGTGCATCAGCAAACAGGTGAAAAAAACAGATTTTCTTATAGCGACACTTACCCCACAAGCGTAATGCTGTCGTATCGATGGTCCTTAAAAGGGAATAGTGATGACCGGCACGAAGTCTTTGGAACTGACAGTGTTTCTGCAGTCGCAATCCGAACATTCCCTGGATGCTTTTCATCCGCTCTTCTTCCAAATTCCGGCACAGCTTGTGCGATCGCCAAAGATCACGCAGCGGCCGTCCCAATAACGAGCTAGCAGTTCGTTAACTCCGCGTCGCAAAAAAGCGGCGCAAATCAGACGCTAGGCATACCCACCCTGCTTTTTACAAGCTGATGGTTTCGCACATCTGTCGTCTGTGCCAATCCATGGTTCCAGGCGGCAGGGAGGCTGTATCGCGCATGCATCGCAATCCGGGTGAATGGCGAGGTGCGCCCAAGCGTTGTCGCAAGCTGTTTCCACATTGTGTCCATGTTGCTTACTTTAAGAGGAATAAGAAGATGAAATCGAAGGCATCAGCAGCAAAAGCAGGGGACTTTGCGCTCCCGCGCGTTTCAGCACTGGCAATGGCGCTTTCCCTGGCATGTATCGGCATGGCGGCGCAGGCCGCCGCCGATACCTCAAGCTGGGTATCGACCAAGACCGAGGCGTTCCTGCCGCAGGTGCAGACGCACGACAGCACCGGCCTTGCCGTCACCGCCGACAAGATCGCGGTCGACATGGCGCAGGGCGAAGAGAAGAGCGTCACCGTCAGCCTGCAGCTGCGCAACAAGGCACAGCTGGACAATTTCGTGAAAGAACTCTACACGCTAGGCAGTCCTTCGTATCACAAGTTCCTGACACCGGCACAGTTCGCCGAACAGTATTCGCCTACGCAGGCGCAAGTGGACGCCGTCACCGCGCACTTGAGCAAAGCCGGCTTCAAGAATATCAGCGTCAGTTCGAATCGCTTGCTGGTGAGCGCCGACGGCACCGCCGCCACCATCAAGCAGGCGTTCAACACTTCCCTGAAGCGCTTTACGCATGAAGGCCGCGCTGTGTACGCCAATGAAACGGCAGCCCAGGTCCCGCCGGAACTGGGGACCATCATCGGCTCGGTGCTGGGGCTGCAAAATGCGGCGATCCACCATGTGACGCACAGCGGCGTGCATGGCGCGCAGAAGAGCATCGTGCAAGCTGCCGCCGGCACTCAAACATCGCACACGCCGGTGCAATACCCGGGGATCTATAACGCCGTCACCACGCCAGCCGCTTCCAACGCGGTGGTCGGCACGATCGCCGAAGGCGACATGACGTATACCCTGAACGATTTCCAGACCTTCCTCAACAATAACCCGAGCCTGCCGAAGCTGACGCCTACCGTGGTCTACGTCGGCGGCCAGACTTCCGACGAGTCCGGCGAAGTCGAATGGGCGCTGGACAGCCAGGTGATCTACGGCGCCGCGGGCGGCGTCAAGCAACTGATTTTCTACACCGCCACATCGATGCAAGATGCGCCGCTGAACGCTGCCTATAACGCTGCCGTGACCGCCAACGTCGCCAGCGTGGTCAACGTGTCGCTGGGCGAGTGCGAGGCTTCGGCCAAGGCGTCCGGTGCGCAAGCGGCGGATGACGCCGTGTTTGAACAAGGTGTGGCGCAGGGGATCACCTTCTCGGTTGCCTCGGGCGATGCCGGTCCTTACAACTGCGATACCGATTCCCAAGGCAATCCCGGCGTAGCAAACACCACTACCAAGAAAAAGACTTATGACGTCAGCGAGCCTGCCAGCTCGCCGTATGTGGTTGCGGTGGGCGGCACTGCGTTGTTCACTACTTCGGCCGGCGCTTATAACGGCCAGGCGGTATGGAATGAAGGCACCGCCGCGACTGGCGTCGGCAGCGCCGTGCGCATCTGGTCCAGCGGCGGCGGTTTCAGCAAGTATGAGACCGCGCCAAGCTGGCAGACTTCAAGCATCGTCGGCACAGGTCATACCACGCGTGGTCTGCCTGATATCGTATTCGATGCAGCTTCGGCCAGCGGCACCTACATCTACATCACGGCGTCGAACAACGGCGGCACCGCAGCCGGCGTGGTTGGCGGCACCAGCATGGCAGCGCCGATGTTCGCCGGCTTCTGGTCGCGCCTGGAATCGGCGCATAGCAATAACCTGGGCTTCCCTAGCTCGGCCTTGTACGCGGCGATTCCATCGAACGCGAATCTGGTGTTCCCTGTGACCAGCGCCACGGTGGACGGCGACGCAATCGAATACAACGGCTGGAGCGCGACGTATCCAGGGATGAAAGCCGCTGCATCCGGCTGGAGCGCCGCGACAGGCTTCGGCAGCTTGAACGTCGATAACCTGAACGCCTACATCACGGCCAACCCGACAGTTTTCCCGGCCAAATAAGGGAAACACCAGGCGGCCCTGCCGGGATCTTGCTGGGGCGGCAGGCCCGCGATCCGATGTCATCGCTTATGCGCTACAGCGTATAGCGCAGCAATAGCATCTTTATGGGTCAATGCCTCTCGGGCTTGCAAAAGCCGGGGAGGCATTTTTTTGTGTAAGGGAGAAACAGGAATCGTGCGCTTGCGCAGAAAGATGTCGAAAAACTAACGTTTAGTTACCAAAATTACATCGCCAGCACGTCTGGCGGCGAACGTTGCCCGTTTAATAGCAAGCACCTGCCTGCTACTTATTATAAGGACAACATCATGCAAACCTACATCGCAAAAATCCTGCTCCTGTCAGTCGCCACCGCCAGCATGCTGGGCGCGGCCAATCATGTGCTGGCGCAGCCAGTCCAATATCAGCCGTCTCCCTATCAGCCGCAAGTCCAGGCCGATCCGGGCTGGCGCCGCGATGCTTCCCAGGTCATTGTCGAGCGGGACGGCTGGCAGCGGTTCGAGGCGCCGCCGCCACGTTATGAGGCAGTTCCGCCGCCGCCGCGTTCCGGCTATTCCTGGCAGCGCGGCTACTGGGAGCGGCGCCATCAGGATGCGCCGAGATGGGTCAAGGGCTACTGGGTGGCAGTGCAGCCGGTGGCTGTGGTTGCGCCGCCAGCGCCGCCGCCGGCAGCCCCGCAGTACCAGCGCCCAAAAATAGAACGCATTTCGGCGGATGCGCTGTTCCGCTTCGACCAGTCCAGCCTGGGCCAGATGCTGCCGGCGGGCAGGGCGCAGCTTGCCGCCATGGCAAAACGCCTGGCCGCGAGCCGTTTTGCCCGGGTGGAAGTGCGCGGCTATACCGACCGGCTCGGTACCGATAGCTACAATTTGAACCTGTCGATCCAGCGCGCAAATACGGTCAAGGATGTGCTGGTGAGCTACGGCATCCCGGCCGGGCGCATCAAAGCCGTCGGCCTGGGTGCGCAGGATGCCGTTATCCAGTGCAGCGACGGCCTTCCCCAGCAGGCCTTGATCCGCTGCCTGCTGCCTAACCGCCGCGTGGAGATTGCGACTTTTGCGATGCCATAAGGTTTTGGGGAAGTGTTGGCGGGTGATTGCTTTCCCTGCTTCTTATCGCAAAAATCCAACACTTTCCGCCCCCGCTGCCAGATTTCATCGCACAAATCTGGTAGCGCTAACACAAATAAACAGCGATTGATATAATGTTGCTTCGCACCATGGCTCCCGGTGCGCGCCTTTGACTGCCGCGCAGTTCCTGCAATTCGGCGGTTCCATTTCCGGACGATCATCATGCTGTCTTTGCCCCTATTTGCCCTTGCTGTTGCCGCTTTCGGCATCGGTACGACGGAGTTCGTCATCATGGGCCTGCTGCCCGACGTGGCGCGCGATCTGGGGGTGACCATTCCGGCGGCCGGGATGCTGGTGACCGGTTACGCACTGGGCGTCACCATCGGCGCGCCTATCGTCGCCATCGCTACCGCCAACATGCCGCGCCGCACGGCGCTGCTGAGCCTGATCGGCCTGTTCATCATCGGCAACGTGCTGTGCGCCTTGTCGCCGAACTACGCGGTGCTGATGCTGGCGCGGGTGGTGACGGCGTTTTGCCACGGCGCGTTTTTCGGCATCGGCTCGGTGGTGGCTGCCGGCCTGGTGCCACCCAACCGGCGCGCGCAGGCGATCGCCCTGATGTTCGCCGGCCTGACCCTGGCCAATGTGCTGGGCGTGCCGTTCGGCACAGCGCTTGGCCAGCAGCTGGGCTGGCGTTCGACTTTCTGGGCGGTGACGGTGATCGGCGTGCTGGCTGCGATTGCGCTGGCATTGTGGCTGCCGAAGAAGATCGAAATGCAAAAGACCAGCCTGCTGCAGGAATTTGCCGTGCTCAAGGACCGGCAAGTGGTGATGGTGCTGGCGATCAGCGCGCTGGCCTCGGCCAGCCTGTTTTCAGTATTCACCTACATCACGCCGATCCTGGAAGACGTCACCGGGCTGACCCCGCATGCGGTGACCCTGGTGCTGCTGGTGTTCGGCCTCGGCCTGACCGTGGGCAGCGCGCTCGGCGGCAAGCTGGCCGACTGGCGCCTGCTGCCGTCGCTGATCGGTTTCCTGGTGGCGCTGGCGCTGGTCCTGACGGTGTTTACCCTGACCATGCGCACGCCCTTGCCGGCTGTGATCACGATTTTTGTCTGGGGTGTGCTGGCCTTTGCCATCGTGCCGCCGCTGCAGGTGCTGGTGGTGGAACGCGCCAGCGCGGCGCCGAACCTGGCGTCGACCCTGAACCAGGGCGCCTTCAATCTGGGCAACGCCGGCGGCGCCTGGTTTGGCGGCATGGCGATCGGCGCCGGTTTCCAGCTGACCACCTTGCCCTATGTCGGCGTGGTGCTGGTGGCGCTGGCGCTCGGCCTGACCCTGTGGTCGGCTTCGATAGAGCGCAACAGCGGCCTGGCGATGACGCCTAGCGAATAAGCAGGGCAGCCTAGCCGCCGTCTTTTCTTGTTTTTCTAATATTCCGCCAGGCTGCATCAGCTGCCTGGCGCGCCGGACTCCCTGCCGACGAACAATCCCGCCGCGCCCCAAATCCGGGGCGCAATTGATCGGATCACCGTTATACCGATTTTGCATTATTATTATCTTTTATCCATTGCTACCATACGCCTTGCTGTCCGCGAACGGCTGCGGCAAAGCGATCCTGGATAATGGTTTGCGCCGAAATCTTGCTTCAAAGCAAGAACGGCTGTAAATTTACTGATTCGAGCAAAGAAGGACACAGTTCTCGCAGCGTATGCGCCGAGCCACGCAGGCAGCCGTCATTGCATGGCATCGGCGCACTTTATAGCCTAAGCATTCATCCTGATCGTCGTCCATGTATTCGATACTGCCCGCAGTCGTTGCTTCGATCTTCCTGGCCTACGGCCTGTACGTGGTATGCACCAAGGGTTTCACGCGCATCGGCAGCAGCTTCCTGGTGCTGTGCATTACCTCGGCGTTCTGGCAAGGCGCCTGGGCGTTCCTGTTTACCTTGCGCGATCCGCATATGGCGATGTTCGTGGTGAAGTTCGGCTATCTGCTGATCCTGTTCCTGCCGACCAGCCTCTATCATTTCCTCACCGAGATCTGCGAACGCACCACGGAGCGCAAGTACGTCTATGCCTCCTACGCGTTCGCCGCCATCCTGGCGATTTTCCTGTTGGGATCGGATCTGCTGGTATCCGGCTACTACCAGTATTTCTGGGGCTACTATCCGAAGGCCGGGCTGCTGCATCCGCTGCATGTGCTGCAGACGGTCATCGTGGTGAACCGCGGGCTGTACATCACCTATCGCGAGCAGCAGGTGGCTGAACTCGGCAAACGCATCAAGATGCGCCTGTGCATAGGCGCGATACTGATTTACTTCTTCGCCGCCGTCGATTACCTGTGCAATTACGGCATCGAATTCTATCCGCCCGGCGTCCTGTTCATCGCGGTCAGCCTGGGCGTGATGTCGGTCGCCATCGTCCGCCATCACCTGCTGGACCCGATGACCGTCGCCAGCACTGTCGGCCATGAAATGCGCACGCCGCTGACTTCGATCCGCATGCTGGCGAAAGGCATGGAGCAGTCCCTGCCGACCTTGCTGGAGGGCTACCGGCTGGCGGTGGAACACGGCCTGCTGGCGCCGTCGATCAGGCCGGATACGGTCAAGCAGCTGTCGAAGGCCACCAATTCGATTACCCAGGAAGTCGACCGCACGACGGTGGTGATCGACATGATGCTGGCCTCGGCCAAGCTGGATCGCATCGATACCGACGCCTTTGCCAACTACTCGGTGGTGCAGCTGGTCGACGAGGCGCTGGAGCGCTATCCCTTCGAGCGGGGCGAGCGCGCCAAGATCTACCTGGCTGTCATGGAGGATTATGCATTCTTCGGTTCGGACCGGCTGTTCGTGTTTGTCCTGTTCAACCTGCTGAAGAATTCCCTGTACGCGCTGAAGGCGGCATCCAAGGGCGAGATCAGCATCTCGACCACCCGCGCGGGGAAATTCAATGTCCTCTGCTTTACCGACACCGGCGCCGGCATCGCCGCCAATGTGCTGCCGCATATTTTCGACGCCCACTATACGACCAAGAAGGGCGCCGGTTCCGGCATCGGACTGGCGTTCTGCCATCAGGTGATGGCGGTGTTCGGCGGCAGCATCCGCTGCGAATCGGCAGCCGGAGAATATACCCGCTTCACGCTGGAATTCCCGGTGGTTGCGGTAGTCGCGCAGGCCTAGTCCGGCAAGCCGCCCGGACGAACCGGACGGCGGTGCCCTTGGTCCTAGTTAGAGAGCAGTGCTACCGTTCTTGGGTTTTCATACTGCCGGATTTTTTCGAGAATATACTCCGGCAAGCGGCTGATCTTCTTGTCCTTGTTGGCGAAGACGATCTGCTGATGGCCGGTGGACACCAGCCTTCCTTCCACAAAAAATTGGAACAATAAGGAAAACGAGCATTGCTTGATGGCGGCCGTGCTGACTTCGCACTCCACCTTCTGGAAGGCAAACGTCTCGTGGATATATTTCTGCTGTGCGTCCTTGGTGACGAATACGCCCAGCGGCGCCAGCATGTCGGCTGAAATGCATTCGAAGAACCAGCGCTCGCGGCAGATGCCTTGCCATTCAAAGTAGCGGGCAAAGTAGATATTGCCGGTGGCGTTGGAATCCTTCAGGTAAATGTCAATCGAGTGCCGGAAGATCTTAGGTGAGAGGGGCGATGAGGCACCGTGGGAAAACATGGTCGATGTCATCCCGGCTTCTTGAAACAGCGATGTTTTTTGTAGCGTGGTAGTCATAGAAGCTCCATAAGTATCAAAACGTTCACAAATGAACAATGACCGCCTCCGACCATTCAGAGGACAATCATTTCATTGTTAGTTTTTTTTTATCAGAGCCGCAACGAACGGTATCGCTACCAGTCGCGCCATATGCGACCGCGCCCGCACATGGCTTACCAGTCACGCAGGCCAAGGATTTTTTCACCCAGTTCGCTCAGCTGCGCCAGCGGATAGCGGTTTTTTTCCCATTCGCGCGGATCGCCGGGAAAGGCATAGCTGTCCGGCCGCGTGCGCTGGCGCCAGCTGTCGATCCGCCATTGCCGCAAGTCGGCCTGCTCTTCGCGCGCGGGCGTGAAAGCGATGTACTGCGCCAGCCGCACTTTGTCGGCGGAAGTATTCGGCCGGATGCCGTGCGCCAGCAGGCTGTTGAAGATCAGCAGGTCGCCGGCTTTCATCGGAATGAATTTCACTTCCCACGGCAGCGACGCCAGCTCCGGACGCCAGGGATTGCGGTCCTTGGGCGCGCTCTTGCGCCATGCGCTGAAGTGTTGGAACAGCTCCGGGATGCATTGGAAGCCGCCGCCTTCCGGCGTGGTGTCGGACAGCGCCAGCACGCCCTGGACGTTGACCGGCAGCGGCTCGACCGAGGTATCGGCATCCCAGTGGATGAAGCCGCCGAAGCGGCGCGCGCCCTGGTTTGGCGTATTCAGGTTGGCGCGGTCTATGGTCACCCACAGGTCTTCGCGGTCCCAGATGTCGACGAAGGCATCGACCACGCGCGGCGTCTGACGATTGTCCCAGAAGGTCTGATGATGATAGGCCTCGACCATGCCGGAACCGTTCAGCTCGGTCATTTCATGATCGCGCAGCTGCGCCCGGTTCCAGGTCTCGGGCGCATGCGGATCGAGCTCCTGGAACTCCCACAGGAAATCGGCGGTGCGCTGCACTTGTGCGGCGCTGACGGCATTCCTGACGATCACATAGCCGTAGGTTTGCCAGTGATAGAAATCGGAGGCGGTCAGCACCCGCAGCGGCAGGGTCTTCTTGATGTCGCGCAGTTGCGCCTGGTCGGGATACAGCACGGACGGGTTGCTGAGGCGTTGTTCCGCTTGGGGCTGGTTCATGGAATCTCCGTATTGGTTTTGTAGTTAAGTGGACCGTAACAGCCAAAGCAAGAGTGCCTGTCACGTATCCGACACGCATGGCGGCGTTGCACATGCTCGCAATAGTCGCGCTATTGCTCCGCTGTGCGCCTTGCCCTGCGCTCCGGATACGCGCCCTTCACTCTTGATTTGGCTGTTACAGTCCACTGGGGCAGTTCGATTCTGCGCCCGCCCCCCATCGGAGATTTCGCTGCAAATGCCGCTTATTGATACTATTCTGATGTTATTGCTCAACTTAAGGTCAGTATGCGACCGCAATACGAACATCTCAGCCTGTCTCCCGGACAGTCCTGGCGGCTGCTGTGGCGCGTGCTGCCGGAGTTGCCTTTCCTGTGGCACTACCATCCGGAATTCGAGCTGACCCTGACCTTGAACGCGCGCGGACAGCGCTATGTCGGCGACCATCTGGCGGATTTTGCCGATGGCGATCTGATCTTGCTTGGTCCGAACCTGCCGCACACCTGGTCGGCCAGTGAACGCATTGCTCCCGAGCGGCAGATGCTGGCGGTGGTGGTGTGGTTTTCGCGGGACTGGCTGGTGCAGCTGCAAACCAGCCTGCCGGAACTGGCCGGGCTGCTGCAGCTGGGCAAGCGCGCCGACCGCGGCTTGCAGTTTTCGGCGGCGGTAGCGAGCAGCGCCAGGCCCTTGATGCTGCGCATGGAGAAATTGGCGCCGGCGCAGCGCTTGCCCTTGTTGCTGGAACTATTGCTGCTGCTGGCGCAAGACCAGCAGGCGTGGCCGCTGGCGTCGGTGGCGTCGGCCTCGATCGCGGTCGATGCGCAGCGCCAGCGCATGGGCAAGGTGCTGGACTACCTGCACGACAATTTCCAGACGGCGATTCCGCTGGAGCTGCTGGCCGAAAGGGCAGCGCTGTCGGTGGGGGCGTTTCATCGCTTTTTCAAACGCCATACCCAGCTCACCGTGACTGCTTACCTGGCCCAGCTGAGAATCGGCAGCGCCTGCCAGCAACTGATACAGACCGACAAGGCGATAGGCGTGATAGCGCAGGAAGCCGGCTACCGCAATCTGGCCCATTTCAACCGCCAGTTCCGCGCGGCCAAGGGTGTGAGTCCGCGCGATTTCAAGAAGAGATATCGATAAATACTGGTTTAAAGCGAGTGCCAGTGCTTACTTATTCTGGGCGCAATTATCAGCGGCGCGGCACGCCCGGCAGCACGCACAGCATCTCATACGCCAGGTTGGCGCCCAGCAAAGCGGTGGTGCCGAGCGGATCATACGGCGGCGATACCTCCACCAGATCGGCGCCGACGATGTCCAGGCCCCAGGCGCCGCGGATGATTTCCAACGCCTGCGGCACGGTCAGGCCGGCGATTTCGGGTGTGCCGGTGCCGGGCGCGTAAGCCGGATCGATGCCGTCGATATCGAAACTCAGGTACACCGGACCGCCGGCCACGCGGGCCCGTACTTCTTCCATCAGCGGCGCCAGCGACTTGTTCCAGCACTCTTCCACCTGCACCACCTTGAAACCCTGGTCGCGGCACCAGTCGAAATCTTCGGCGGTATAACCGGTGCCGCGCAAGCCGATCTGGACCACGCGCTGGCAATCCAGTAAACTTTCTTCGACGGCGCGGCGGAACGGCGTGCCATGCGCGATCTTTTCGCCGAACATGGTGTCGTTGACATCGGCATGGGCGTCGACATGGATCAGGCCGATCTTGCCATATTTGCGATGCAGCGCGCGCAGGATGGGCAGGGCGATGGTGTGGTCGCCGCCCAGCGAAATCGGGCGGCAGCCGGAGGCGACGATGCCGTCGTAGGCATTTTCGATCAGCCGGATCGAATCCAGCAGGTTATACGGATTGATGGCGACGTCGCCCAGGTCGGCTACCTGCAAGGCGTCGAACGGCGCCGCCCGGGTCGCCATGTTGTACGGACGCAGCAGCACCGATTCGCTGCGGATCTGGCGCGGGCCGAATCGGGCGCCGGAGCGGTTCGAGGTGCCGAGGTCGAGCGGCACGCCGACGAAGCAGGCGTCCAGCCCGGCGCTGCTGGTCACGTGCGGCAAGCGCATCATGGTGGCGATGCCGCCAAAACGCGGCATGTCGTTGCCGCCTAGCGGTTGGTAAAGTGGGGTTTCTGACATGATGGTCTCCAGGGCCGGGAAGGGCGCAGCGTTAGAAATGGCTTGTGATAGCAACTCTAGCGGTAAATTACCTTAGTAAAAATCAGTGTAATGATGTGTTTACATTGATTCAGGTAGATGTATGATCGATCTGATCCCCACCCTCCCGCCGCCAAGCATGCTCAACCAGCTATCCGATCTTGACCTGCGCCTGATCCGTGTCTTCCTGTCGGTGCTGGACGCCGGCGGCATTTCCGCCGCCCAGACCACGTTGAATGTCAGCCAGTCCACCATCAGCACCCAGCTGGCGACGCTGGAAACAAGGCTCGGCTTTCGCCTGTGCGAGCGCGGCCGTGCCGGCTTCCGCCTGACGCCGCGCGGCGAGCAGTTCGCGCTGAGCAGCCGCCGGCTGATCGAAAATATCGACCACTTTTGCCTGAATGCACGGCAGATCGGCCGCAAGCTGGCCGGCAAGCTGCAGCTGGGCCTGATCGGCCACGCCGCCATCAGCGCCAATGCCCGCCTGAGCCAGGCCATCGCCAGGTTCCGCGCCAGGGACGAGGCGGTGACTTTGTCGCTGGCGGTGCTGGCGCCGGGCCAGCTTGAGGAAGAGGTGATCAACGGCCGGCTCGATCTCGGCATCGGCTACTTCTGGCATCGCTTGCCGAACCTGGAATATGTGCCGCTGTATTCAGAGCATCAGGTAGCGTACTGCGCCGCCGGCCATCCGCTGTTCGGCCAGGCCGGCAATCTGAGCCGGGCCGCGGTGGCTGAATACGACTGGGTCTGGCGCAGCTATCCCTTGCCGGAAGCCGATGGCGCGGACGGTGGCTTTGCGCCGGCGCGAGTGACGGCCTTGGCCGACAATATGGAGGCGGTCGCGGTGCTGCTGCTGTCGGGCCGGCATCTCGGTTTTCTGCCTGAGCATTTTGCCGCGCCGCTGGTGGAGCAGGGATTGCTGGCGCCGCTGCATCCCACAATGCTGTGCTATGACGTCACCCTGCACATGGTGCTGCGGCGCCAGTCCAGCCGCGGCGAAGTGCTGCAAGCCTTCCTCGATGACCTGGTCGCGGCGCACCAGGGCGGCGCTCAGCTTGACCGGCCTTAATACCCCTCATATGGCAAAGCGTTGCCGCAGCCGGGGCTTAGGATGAGATAATGAGCTGTCATCACATGCATTCATACGGCCTCATATGTCACAATTCGCCCCCCTGAAGAACGATACCTTCCTGCGCGCGCTGCTGCGCCAGCCGACCGAATACACGCCGCTGTGGCTGATGCGTCAGGCTGGCCGCTACCTGCCGGAATATCGTAAAACCCGCAGCCGCGCCGGGTCTTTCATGGGTCTGGCGACCAACCCCGATTACGCCACCGAAGTCACGCTGCAGCCGCTGGAGCGCTTCCCGCTGGATGCCGCCATTTTGTTTTCCGACATCCTGACAGTGCCGGACGCCATGGGGCTGGGTTTGTATTTCGCCGATGGCGAAGGTCCCAAGTTCCAGCGCCCGCTGCGCGATGAAAAAGACGTGATGGCGCTGCAGGCGCCGGATCTGGGCAAGCTGGACTACGTGTTCAAGGCCGTTACCCAAATCCGTACTGAACTGAATGGCCGGGTGCCGCTGATCGGTTTTGCCGGCAGCCCCTGGACTCTGGCCTGCTATATGGTGGAAGGCGAGGGTTCGCGCGAGTTCCATACCGTCAAGACCATGCTGTACAACCGCCCGGACCTGATGCACCACGTGCTCAGCACCAACGCGGCGGCGGTGGCGGCCTACCTGAATGCGCAAATCGATGCCGGCGCGCAAGCCGTGATGATTTTTGATTCGTGGGGCGGGGCGCTGGCGGACGGCGCCTACCAGGAATTTTCGCTGGACTACATGCGCCAAGTGATGTCTCAGCTCAAGCGCGAGAAAGACGGCGTGCCGATTCCAGCGATCGTTTTCACCAAGGGCGGTGGCCTGTGGCTGGAGCAGATCGCCGACATCGGCGCCGATGCCGTCGGCCTCGACTGGAGCGTCAACCTGGCGCAAGCGCGTGCCCGTGTCGGCGACCGCGTCGCGCTGCAGGGCAATCTCGATCCTGCCGTGCTGTTTGCCAATCCTGAACAGATCCGCAGCGAAGTCAGCCGTTTGCTGAACGCCTACGGCACGCCGCAAGCCGGCCACGGCCACGTTTTCAATCTCGGCCACGGCATTTCGCAATTTACGCCGCCGGAATCGGTGGCGGTGATGGTCGATGCGGTCCACGAAATCAGCCGCAAGCTGCGCGCATAGGCTGGTAAAGCGGGTTTTTAGTTTCCTTGTGGAAAATTGTGCTGTTACATGGCGTCACTCATAACACATTCAGCACGGCTGCGGATATCCATAGCCGCTAGTTATGCACAAAATAAATCTGCTGCACCACGGTAATTATTTATATCGATATTTTTATTTTGCAGACTGATTGTGTTTTGTAAGTATTTGATTTTTAAGGGTATATTTTCTGCTTTTAGTTTAGGCAATTTATTGAAACCCGCATCAAATATGAGGCTGCAGCCTGTCAAGAGCAGGTTACCCACAAAGTTATCCACAGACATTGTGGATAATTTGAAAAGCGCTTATGAAACCGATGCTTAGGGCGTTTCCTAATGTTTTACATTAAGTAGAATCTTAGGAATTTGAAATCTTGATGATTTAACCACAGTTGACACGCCGCTAATTTTTCCGGAACGAAATGGGATGGATTTTACGAAAAAAGTCACATGATGGTGCACCGTGCCGGTTTCGAATGGCGACATGAATGTTACCTTTTCGTGCTCCATTCTGGAACATTCAGAATTTAGTTATGCACATAATTTAGTTTCTGCAAGGCCATTTTTTAAATGCACAGGAAATTTTTCCTCTCCGTAGCATATAAATTAAGTCATTGATTTAAAACGATATTAATTTTTATTTCAATATTGGCAAAAGCCAGAATCAGATGTAAACACGCTGTTTTTGAATGTGTAGCTGACGTTGTCCACAAAGTTATCCACAGATAATGCGGGCACTTTCAAAAGCACTTATGAAACCGACAGTTAGCCTATTTCTTCGGGAATCACATTAAGTTCGTGAAACAAAGCATTCTTCAAATCGTCCTCGATACCCCCCTGGATAGCAGCTTCGATTATCGCTGGCAGGCCAGCGACGACAGCGAGCCTTTGCCGCAGGTCGGCCAGCTGGTGCAACTGTCGTTCGGCAGGCGCGAAGTGGTCGGCATGATTGTCGGCCTCAGCGACCAGAGTGACGTTCCTGTCGAAAAATTAAAAAATGTACAAGCCGTACGCCATCAGCTGCCGCCCTTGTCGGCGCAATGGCTGGCGCTGTGCCGCTTTGCCGCCGACTACTATCAGCGGCCGCTGGGCGAGGTGGCCTTGCCGGGCTTACCGAAGAATTTGCGGGCGTTGAAGCCGGTCGCCCTGGACCGCGGATTGAAGAAGCTGCAGCAGGGCGGCGCCGCGCATGACGCCACGCCGATCGATGTGGCGCAGCTCAATCCGGCGCAGCAGCAGGCGGCCGATGCGATTGCCGGCGCCAGCGGTTTTGCGCCGACCCTGTTATATGGCGTCACCGGCAGCGGCAAGACCGAGGTCTATTTACAAGCGGCGGCGCAGATTCTGGCACACAACGAAGACGGCGCCGACAACTTGTCGCAAATCCTGATCCTGGTGCCGGAAATTAACCTGACGCCGCAACTGGAAGGAAATATCCGCGCCCGCTTTCCCGGCGTCACGGTGGCCACCCTGCACAGCGGCCTGGCCGAAGGCGAGCGCATGCGCCACTGGCTGGCGGCGCATCTAGGGCAGGCGCGCATCATCCTGGGTACTCGGCTGGCGGTGCTGGCTTCCTTGCCGCATCTGAAACTCATCGTGATCGATGAAGAGCATGACCCCTCCTACAAGCAGCAGGAAGGCTTGCGCTATTCGGCGCGCGATCTGGCGGTATGGCGCGCCCATCAGCTGAGCATCCCGATCGTGTTGGGCTCCGCCACGCCGTCGCTGGAAACCTGGCACCACGCGCAGTCCGGCCGCTACAAGAAACTGGAACTGCGCGAACGCGCGGTCAAGGATGCGGTGTTGCCGAAGGTGCGCCGGATCGACATGGAGCGCGACAAACCCAGCGAGGGCCTGACCTCGATCCTGATTGGCGCATTGAAGCAAAGACTGGAGCGCGGCGAGCAGTCGCTGCTGTTCCTGAACCGGCGCGGCTATGCTCCGGTGATCGCTTGCGACGCCTGCGGCTGGGTCAGCAACTGCACCCGCTGCACCTCCTTCATGGTGCTGCACAAACCCGAACACCGGTTGCGCTGCCATCATTGCAGCCTGGAATTGCGCATCCCGAAATCCTGCCCGACCTGCGGCAACGTCGATCTGCAGCCGCTCGGCCGCGGCACGCAAAGACTGGAAGAAGGCCTGCAAGCCATGTTTCCGGAGGCGCGGGTGCTGCGCATCGATGCCGATTCGACCCGTCGCAAGGGCAGTGCGCAAGCCGCATTCGACAGCGTCCACAATGGCGAGGTGGATATCCTGATCGGCACCCAGATGGTGGCCAAGGGACATGACTTCAAAAACCTGACGCTGGTGGGCATCCTGAATCCCGATACGGCGCTGTTTTCCCACGACTACCGCGCCAGCGAACGGCTGTTTGCGCAGCTGATGCAGGTAGCCGGCCGTGCCGGTCGCGCTGCCCAGAAAGAAGGCGGCAGTCCCAGCGAAGTGCTGATCCAGACCCGCTATCCGCAGCACCCGCTATATGCGGCCGTGATCGCCCACGATTACGATCACTTCGCCACGTCCTTGCTGGAAGAGCGCGCGCAGGCCTGCCTGCCGCCTTACATCTATCAGGCTTTATTGCGTGCGGAAGCGAAGGAGCTGGAAACCGCGATTGAATTCCTGCAGCAGGCGGCCCATTGCATCGAGCACGAGGGCATCACCATGCATGATCCGATTCCGATGACCATGACCCGGGTCGCCAACGTCGACCGTGCGCAATTGCTGATCGAGTGCCCGTCGCGCCCCGGCCTGCAGGCTTTCCTGAGCGACTGGATGGCCGAGCTGCGGCAGATCAAGACGCGCGCGAAGTGGTCTTTGGAAGTGGATCCGGTTGATATTTGACGCTGTGCTCCGGCACGGAACGGGAAAAAATCTTCACCACCGAATCCATGTGTGCGCGCATCGCCTTGCGCGCCGCTACCGCATCGCGCGCCTGCAGCGCTTCCAGGATCAGCTGGTGTTCATGCTCTGAACGGTTCGGCATGTCCTTCGAGGTGTACAGCGTTTGCAGGCGCTGGAACATCATGCCGTACTTGCGGCCCAGCAGATGGCTGACCAGCAGCAGATAGGCGGGGTTGCCGCTGGCTTCGGCGATGCGGATATGGAACAGGCGGTCGCCGGGATGGGTGTGCGAACCGTTGCGGTTGTCTTCGACATTGCGGGCATACGCTGCGGCGATGCTACGCAGCTGCTCCTCTGTGGCGTTGACGGCGGCGAGGGCGGCGGTTTCCGGCTCAACGAGCCGGCGCGCCTGCAGCAGCTTGAAGGGTGGAATTTCATCGTCCAGCTCGTGGCTGATTTCCAGGTCGAGTTCCGGATCGATTTCCCAGCCGCTGCGGCGCGCGGCCTGCTGCAGCGCCGATGGCTTGGCTTCATCCTTGGCTGCGGCCTGCTCTTCGGGCGGCAGCACCATCACGCCATTGCCGACCCGCACGCTGACAATCCCGATGACTTCCAGCGCAATCAAGGCTTCCCGCACGGAAGTGCGGCTGACGCCGAACTGCTTCGCCAGCTCCCGCTCGGGCGGCAGGTTGTCGCCGGGACCGTATTCGCCGCGGTCAATCATGTCGCGCAGCTGATCGGCGATTTGTTGATATAGGCGGCGGTTATGGATGACTTGTATAGGCATGGCAGCAATGAAAGATATTTTTCATATTGTGCCACGCCGGGGCCGCCGGCAGTCGAAACAGATGCGAGGGAAACCGGTTCGAGGCAAGATGGACGGCGGGATTCAGGCGTTGCCGCCAGGATTTTTGGCGTGCTATTATTGGTCCAGCCAATAGACCTGTAAAAATGACATCTATCCAGGCCAGCGGCTCATCAAATTTCGGAGACAAGCGTATGAGATTACAGGGCAAGCGCATACTGGTCACTGCCGCGGGGCAAGGCATAGGCCGTGCCAGCGCGCTCAGGTTTGCAGGCGAGGGCGCGCACGTGCTGGCGACCGACATCAACGCCGCCACGCTGGCGGAAACCGCGAGCGCGGCACAAGCTGCCGGCCACCCGATCCAGACCTTGCTGCTGGACGTCACCGACGCCGCTGCGGTAAACGCCCTGGCGCAAAGCCAAAGCTTCGACGTGCTGTTCAATTGCGCCGGCTTTGTCCACCACGGCAGCATTCTCGATTGCAGCGAAGAGGACTGGCGCTTTTCCTGGAATCTCAACGTCAGCTCCATGTACCGCCTGATCCGCGCCGTGTTGCCGGCCATGCTGGCGCAGGGCGGCGGCTCCATCATCAATATGGCGTCCGCCGCTTCCAGCGTGAAAGGGGTGCCGAACCGCTTTGTCTACGGTACCACCAAGGCGGCGGTGATCGGCCTGACCAAGGCGGTGGCGGCGGATTTTGTCGCCAGGGGCATCCGTTGCAATGCGATTTGCCCCGGCACGGTGGAATCGCCGTCGCTGCGCCAGCGGATCGCCGAGCAGGCGCGCCAGCAGAATGTCGAGGTCGCCCAGATTGAAGCGGCGTTCGTCGCCCGCCAGCCGATGGGAAGGATAGGCAAGACCGAGGAAATCGCCGCGCTGGCGTTGTATCTGGCGTCGGACGAATCGGCCTTCACCACCGGCGCCATCCATCTGATCGACGGCGGCTGGTCGAACTGAGCTGCCTGAATGAACTGTAAGGAGCTGCCGATATGCGCTACTGCCTGGCGCTGGATCTGCAAGACGATCCGGTTCTGATTCAAGAATACGAACAATATCATCGCGAAATCTGGCCCGAGATAGCCGCACATCTGCGGCAGCAGGGCGTGCTCGCCATGGAAATCTATCGCCTCGGCACACGGCTGGTGATGCTGATGGAAACCGACGACGCCGTCTACAGCGCAGAGCGGATGGCGCACGCCGCCCGCGGCAATCCCAGGGTGCAGGAATGGGAAACCTTGATGTGGCGGTTCCAGGCTGCCACGCCATGGACCCCGGCGGGTGAAAAATGGACGCCGATGACGCAGATATTCAATCTCGGCCTGCGGCGCTGAACCGTCACGCCGTGCGCGCCCGCCTGCGGCTTCCGAGCTCCGGCAGAAACCAGTCTTCCTGGCCTTCCGGCTGGATATTGTCGCCGCTGACCGTGGCGCAATAGCGGCCCAGCTCGATATCGTTGCGCAAACCCAGTTTTTTCATTGCTGACGCTTTTTGCAGGCTGACCGTTTTCACGCTTTTGCTGAGGCGCCTGGCTATGTCGTGCAAACTGTTGCCCGCCGCATACAGGCGCAGCACCTCGGTCTCGCGCGGGCTGGGGATCAGATACCTGGCTTGCCCCTCCATGCCGTTGCGCAACAAAGCCTGAAAGGAAGGGCCCACGTAAGGCGTGCTGTTACCCAGATGCCGGATGGTCTTGCCGATCTCGGGAATGGCATCGCTCTTGTGCAGCAAGCCGTTCACGCCGCTATTGATGATCTGGTGCAGCACCACCGGGAAATCATTCATGGTCAGTACCACCAGCCATGTGAGCGGATGGTGGCGCCGTATGTACGAGAGCAGGTGCAAGCCATCGCCGACGCGCTTCATCGGCATCGAAAATTCAGTGATGACCAGATCGCACTGGGTTGATTCAAGGCACTCGACCAGCGCATCGGCGCTGGCGACGCTGGCCACTACCCGGCAATCCGGCAGGTGATTCAGATAAACACGCACCCCTGCGGTAAATACGGGGTGGTCGTCTGCAAGAATGATTTTCACAGTGTGTACTCCTTGGTAAAACCAAACCGGATAGGCCTGCTCCAGGAAGATCGATATTCCGTAAATCCCAACAACTTGTGGCTGTAAGATCGATATTAACTAATTTGCATCTAAATTATCAATCGAACTACACATTTAAGTTATTTACTTATATATTTAATAATATGTAAGCCGGATACTTCCTACTCCTTAACGATAAGTAAAACCCTAGCGCGTTACTTCAATCATTTCTTCCGGGGAGGAATTCCATGATCAAGATCATCCTGGCCGACGATCACCCAGCCGTCATTTCGGGTGTCCGGCAATATATCGACCTGATGCCCGGCTATGCGGTAGTGGCCGCCGCGACTTCGACCGCGGAACTGTCGGCGCGGCTGCAAGATACGCCCTGCGACATGCTGATTTCCGAGTTTTCGCTGCCGATCAACCGGATCGGCGACGGCTGTGCCTTGTTCAACCAGCTGAAGCGCGAATACCCGGCGATAGCGCTGATCGTGCTGACCACCCTCGACATTCCAGCCGTGCTGTATCAGATTACGAATAGCGGAGTGAGCGGCGTGGTGCACAAGAGTGACGATATGAACGAGCTGGGGCGCGCTGTCATGGAAGGCTCTTTCAGCGCGCCTTACGTGAGCAAGGCGGCGCGCCTGCTGCTGAAGAAGGGGCCGAGCGGCAAAGCGCCGACCAGGCGTGAAGTCGAGGTGCTGAAGATGTATGTGGTCGGCAACAGCCTGCGGGAAATAGCCGTCCGCCTCCACAAGAGCGTCAAGACCGTGGGTTTGCAAAAAGCCTCGGCCATGAGAAAAATGGGTTTGCGCAACGATGTCGAGCTGGGCCGCTACTCTTGCACGATGGGCCGCGTGAACCTGGCGCGGCGCTAGCATTTTTGGCCGGGCGCAGGCGTTTCAAGACCTCTGGTCCTTGAAGCCGTTATACTTGGGGGATAACGGGCCAGCCTGGCCGACAGAAAGCAAGCTCCATGAACGGCATCAAATCAGAATCCAATTCCCCCGGCCAGCAAGCGCCCAAACACGAAATTCGTCCCGGCCAATCGATAGAACTGCTCAAAGAGCTGCATATCCTGACGCGCGACGGCAAATTGAACCAGGACAGCCGCCGCAAGCTCAAGCAGGTATATCATCTATATCAATTCATTGAACCCTTGCTGCAAGAGATTCAGCGGGAACAAAGCGGCGTACAGCTGGTCGACCATGGGGCGGGCAAGTCCTACCTGGGATTCATTCTTTACGACCTGTTCTTCAAGACGCTCAAGGACAATTCGCATATCTTCGGTATCGAGACGCGCGAAGAGCTGGTGAAGAAATCGCAGGAGCTGGCGCAGCGCCTGGAATTTCCCGGCATGTCGTTTTTGAATTTATCGGTGGCGGAATCGATAGAGTCCGCCTTGCTGCCGAACCGGATCGATGTCGTCACGGCATTACATGCGTGCAATACCGCGACGGACGATGCGATCGAGTTCGGCCTGAAGAAACAGGCGCGCTTCATGGTGCTGGTGCCTTGCTGCCAGGCCGAAGTGGCTTCTGTGCTGAAAAAGAACAAGGGTAAATCGCTGGGCAAGGAAGCATTGACCGAAATCTGGCGCCATCCCCTGCATACCCGGGAATTTGGCAGCCAGGTCACTAATGTGCTGCGCTGTCTGCAGCTGGAAGCGCATGGCTATCAAGTCAGCGTGACCGAACTGGTCGGCTGGGAGCATTCGATGAAGAATGAATTGATTATCGCCAACTACAAGAATCTGCCGCGCAAGCGACCGACCGAGCGTCTGCACGAAGTGTTGCACACGCTCGGGCTGGAAGAAATGCAGGAACGCTTTTTCACCACGCACTGATTTTCTCCGCGAAAAAGCCCAGGCAAATCCAAACAATACCGAGTCTGCAACATCCGCCCGCGACAAGCGGGCCGTCCATCATCACACCACTTAACCCAAGGAGAGTGACATGAGTAAGACGAGTGGCTCACATGCCGTTAAAGAATTCACCAAGGCGCCGCTGACCGAGGAGGGATTGACTGAAACGGTGCAGCGGATTACGGCAGGCGTCGATGAATTCAGCGTATTGAACCATCCCGCGCGCGCCGTGCTGGTCGCCAAGGTGACTGAGCAGTGGCAGCAGGACTTCGTCAGCAGCTTCCATATCCCCGACGACCTGGCCAAGGCCGGCGAAGCCTATGCCGCCATTGAGCAGGGCGACAAATATCCGAGCCTGAGCGATGCTTCGCGCGAAGCGGTATTGAAACGCTTTGACGACCGCTACGGCGACGGCGGTCCGCGCCTATGGCCGGCCCTCAACGGCAAATAGGGCCTCAGCCTGGTCGAAGCCATAGAAACTGCGTTGCATGGCTTCCCAGCTGCCGCTGGCGCGCACTTCCAAGGCAATATCCCGGATCGTGCCCATCGCCGCCAGCATCGGACAGACACCCAGGCTGACGCGCTGCGCGCCGGCGGCAAACAGCGCCGCCGCCGCGGGTGCGCCCGGCAGAGCCATCAGGCTGATCGGGCCATGCAGCGCGCTGCTGATGCGCTGCACCGCGGCGATATCCGTCAATACCGGAATGAACACCATGTCGGCGCCGGCTGCAAGGTAAGCGTTGCCGCGCTCCACCGTCATGGCGAGGCGCGATTCCGTGTCTTCCCCCAGCCCGAGCAGATAAGTGTCGGTGCGGGCATTGATCCATAAGGGCAGCCCGGCTTCCTCGGCAGCCGCCCGCGCGGCGGCAATTCTTGCCGCCTGCTCGCGGTTGCTGAACAAGGGCGAGCCACTCAGTTGGTGGCGGTTGTCTTCCAGATTGACGCCGACCGCACCCGCGGCAATCGCGCCGTGCACGGTTTGCGCGACTGTCGCCGCCACCGCTTTGCAGATCGCCGCGACGTGGCGCAGCATCTCGTCGCGGCCGATCTGTTCGGCGTCGCGGTAGCCATGGGCGTAAGCGATGCCGCCGCTGGTGCTGCCGATGGCAGCGAAGCCGGCATCCTCAAAAATGCGGGCGCTGGCAATATCCCAGGCATTGGCGAGCAGGAAACGGCCTTGCTGGTTGAGATGGCGGAATTGCCGGGCGAGCTCTATCTGCTTCTGCATGCACGTCTCCGATGGCTTGTGAACGGAGCTGATTATTCCGTGCCTCTTGTTCTCGCACCGGCGCTTTTCGGACCTCGCCATTTTCATGATTATTGTCATCATGCCCATGTCCGAAAACCGCTAGACAGTGCAAAACAATGGCGCGATCATGCCGCCATGGAACTCGATCACGACACCTGCTACCGGGCGCTGGCCAGCCGCGACGCGCGCTTCGACGGCCGTTTCTTCATCGCCGTCAAGACCACCGGCATCTATTGCCGGCCGATCTGTCCTGCGCGCACCGCCAAATCGGAAAACGTCCTTTTTTTCCGCACTGCCGCCGCCGCCCAGGAAGCCGGCTTCCGCCCCTGCCTGCGCTGCCGGCCCGAAGCCGCACCCGATTCCGGCGCCTGGCGCGGCGTTTCCAATACCGGCGTGTCGCATACCGTGGCGCGTGCGCTGGCATTGATAGAGATGGGCGCCCTCGATGACGCCGGCATGGACGCGCTGGCAGACCGGCTCGGCGTCGGTGAACGCCAGCTGCGCCGCCTGTTCGTGCAGCACGTAGGCGCCTCGCCGGTGACGGTAGCCCAGACCCGGCGCGTGCTGCTGGCCAAGCAGCTGATCCACGAAACCCGCATGCCGCTGACCGAAATCGCCTTCGCCGCCGGTTTCGGCAGCGTACGCCGCTTCAACGAAGTATTCCACAGCCTGTATCAACGTCCGCCCGGCGCCCTGCGGCGCAGCGCCCAGTCTGATCAATCGGCCGGAAAGCACGGCGAAGTCACGCTATTGCTGCGCTACCATCCCCCTTACGACTGGCCGGCCATGCTGGCATTCTTGCAGGCGCGCGCGATCAGCGGCGTGGAACTGGTGGCCGACGGCTGCTATTCCCGCAGCATCAGCCTCGATGGCGCGCAGGGCACGGTGCTGGTGCGGCAAGGCGCGGGACACGCCTTGCAAGTCACCATCCGCTTTCCGCGCCTGGCGTCGCTGGCGGCCATCATCGCCCGCCTGAGAAGAATGTTCGATCTCGCCGCCGATCCGCAAATCATCAACAGCCAGCTCGGCGAAGATCCACTGATGGCGCGGCTGACCGCCGCGCGGCAAGGGCTGCGCATACCGGGCGCCTGGGATGGCTTTGAACAAGCCATGCGCGCGGTGCTGGGACAGCAAATCACGGTCAGCGGCGCCATCAAGCTGGCCGGAAAGCTGACGGCGCAGCATGGCGTAGCGCTAAAGGAAACCTGTCTGGACCGCCCCGGGCTCACCCACATATTCCCCCAGCCGGCGAGCGTGGCCGCAGCCGACCTGGCGACGCTCGGCATGCCGAAATCGCGCGCAGCCACCTTGTCAGCCCTGGCCGCCGCGCTGGTGGCCGATCCGCAATTGCTGGACAGCGGCGCCAGCCTGGCTGAAGCCGTGCAGAAATTGTGCGAATTGCCCGGCATCGGCGACTGGACGGCGCAATACTTCGCGCTGCGGCATCTGCGCGAACCGGATGCGTTTCCAGCGGCAGATGTGGCGCTGATGAATGCGATTGCGCTGCATGAAGGAGGAGCAAGGCCGAACGCCAAGGAGCTCAGCGCGCGGGCGGAAGCCTGGCGGCCATGGCGTGCTTATGCGGCGCAGCATCTTTGGACATCGCTGGGCTGAACCGGCGCCAGCCGGCTGCCACAGGAGCTGCACAAGCTGCCAAGTCCGTTTTTGCAAGAAGCGGCTACCTATCTTATTGATTGTGTACATGCTAAATATTGTCCAAAAGCATTGTTTGGCATGATAAATTGGGTTCTCGCAACCCAATGCACGGCATTGGGCAGGATTCCACCACACGTCAAGGAGTTGCCAATGAAGATCACCGGTGTTTTCGTATTGACTCTTGCGCTAGCTGGTTGTGCAACGCATCAAACCGCATCGGAGAATCCGATGGCGTTCAGGACCGAGAGCTGCAGAGCGATATCGGAGCAAGAAGTTGCCGGACTCTTTGATCGCTGGAACCAATCGCTGCAGACAGGCGATCCCCGCAAGGTGGTGGCGAATTACGCCGTGCGCTCCATCCTCTTGCCGACGGTTTCAAACAAGCCGCGGCTGACGCCGGCCGAGAAGGAGGATTATTTCCAGCACTTCCTTGAGAACCGTCCATCCGGGAAAATTGATTTTCGCTTCATTGAGCTAGGCTGCAATTCCGTCGTCGACGCCGGTTTGTACACGTTTACCTTCGGCAAAACCGGGGCAGTGGTCCAGGCCCGCTACACCTATACCTACCGATGGGACGGCGCCCAATGGCTCATTACCAGCCACCATTCATCTGCTATGCCGGAAAAGACTTGAGTAGCGGTTCCGGCCTGATAAAACCAAATCTGAGGTCCCAAGAACCGTTCCACTCTCAATGACTCGCAGGTATTAGAAAATCTGCCAGATCCTAAGAGACTTGAGTAATTTTACTGGTCAGATTAACCCAACTGCCTCTTCCAGCAATTTACAAGTTTGTGGCAAGCCCTGGGAGAGGTAGGTAGCAATTAGCTCTTGTGCGGTTCGTTGTGGATTCTTGAGGCGTTCGCGGAGTGTTTTGACGATCTTGAGCATTTTTACCGGAGCTAAACCATATTGTGCAACTAGAAAATCATCTGGATGCAATATTTCTAGTCCGTGTGCGTTTGCAATCTCGCTAGGAAAATCTTTGAGATTGAAAGTAACTATCGCATCGGCATGCCCAACAATAGCTGCGGCAAGAACATGCCGATCATCTTTGTCTGGCAGCGACAGGGAGTCGATAAGATATTCGTAATTCTCGACCAGACAGTCATCGACTGCCTGATTCATTAACTCGACAGTACGATTCAGGGTGTCAGGTTTTAGATCAGTACGATTAGCCAATACATTTCTGGTCCATTCGTCGTGAATGGTAGATGTCCAGCGCCCGCGAAATACATCGGCCTCAGCAAGGCTCAACAGTAAGTCTCGCAACGGCGCTGGATACAAGACACAGGCGTCGAGAATGACGGTATAGCTATAAGATCCCGCCATTAATCAATAGCCCATATCCAGCTCTTGAGCTTGGTCAGTTAGCTGCTGCAGAGCATCTTGTGAGATTTTCCGCCTGTTTTCCTTGTACTCGACCACATCCTCAAAGCGTATTCTTCTATGTGTCCCGACCTTGTGATATCGAATCTTGCCGTCTTCCAATAGTCGTACGAGAAAAGGGCGGGAGACGTTCAGAAACATGGCAGCTTCTTGCGTCGTAACGTCAAGCTCCTTCGGCATTATGGCGACAGCCTTACCTTGGGCTAATGAGCCAAGCAGGTCGGCAATAAGTCGCAAAACCTTAGGAGGCAAGCGCAGCAGAGGCGATCCATCATGCCGCTCAACGCCATCTTCAACTATCGCGATATTAATCGCCTTAGAATGATCCAGTGCGCTAACGATGCAGCGCTGTGCGGCTTTTGCAAGCTCCACATCTTCTTTATTGTCCAAGACCATATCTAGATCAAGGTTGTTTGGCATGTCATTTTCTCCATGGCTCCAATGCTTACAACTTTGTAGCGTTGTAAGTGTCATTTGTTGTGGTAGAAATTTGATTCTCAAATTTCTACCACAACAAATGGGTGAGTCAAAAGCATTTAAACAAATTATACGAAACAAACGAAATATTCGCAACGGAATTGATTGCGGGGTTTTGTACGGCTTTTTAGGGCAAAACTTATCAGTCTATTTTTGGGTGAAATTAAATCGTAACTGTGTTTATATCCAGCACAATTGCAACATTATCACGTTGCTCAAAGGACATCATGCTTCGAATCAAAACTCCAGAAGACATGGAAAAACTGGCGCGTTATGTGAAGAAAGTAGATCCCAGGCTTACGTCTTTGAATCGCATCATTGACCACTATTACATACGTCCGTTCAGCAAGCTCGGCATCAGTCGAGTCCATCGCTTTTTCTATCCAAGCAATGTCTTCTTTTGGCCGCTTCCAGACTGCCTACATTTGCTAATGCCGCTGTTTTCGGAAATTCTCCAATGGGTAAGCACGAGGCCAAGCCAGGGAACGCGAACAAGTGCGGCGATGCGACAGAACCCCAAGCAGATCGAAGCCATCCTCGCCCTACCGGCCCCCAAACGACATGACCGTACCCGTAAACGGTCCTTGGTAACGTTCTGCGATCCGTGACAAAACCGCAAGATCGGTCGAGTGAGTCATGTCTGCGGGCGCTTAAAATGGTGCTACCACGGAGGACAGAACGATGAAGGCGGCGCTTCAAAACTACCATACCCGGATGCAGCTGGTGCTGGATTACATTGACCGGCATCTGGATGATGATCTGGACCTGGACGCGCTGAGTAGCGTCGCATGCTACTCGAAATATCATTTCCATCGTCAGTTCGCGGCAACCTTCGGGTTGTCCGTGCATCGCTATATCCAGCTCGCCCGCATGAAGCGCGCTTCATACTTGCTTGCCTACAGGGATGCCCAAAGCGTCACGGATATAGCGATGGAAGCCGGCTACGATGCACCGGACGCCTTCTCCCGCGCCTTTCGGCAACGGTTTGGGCAATCGCCTTCCTCATTCCGGAAGTCTCCCGACTGGGAGCCGTGGCTTGCGGCCATCCGGCCTCTCGACAACGCTAGGAGCAAGCTCATGCAGAAGACTTTTACCATTAGTGACGTGACGATTCGCAATGTTTCCTCTACATCGGTGGCGATCATAGAGCATCGGGGCGACCCGGTGACGCTCGGTGCCACCATCCAGCGGTTCATCGCGTGGCGCAAGGCCGCTGGCCTGCACCCCAAAACAAGTCCGACTTTCAACGTCTGGCGTTCCGAACGGCGTCCTGCGTCGCCTGCCGATTATGGCGTGGACCTTTGTGTCGGGACCGACCAAGCGATCGAAGCGAACGGCGAGCAGATCAAAGCCGGCGAGATCCCTGGCGGACGCTGCGCGGTGCTGCGCGTGGTTGGCAACACCGACAATCTGGAGCCCGCCGCGCTCTACCTTTATCGCGACTGGCTTCCGGCCAGCGGAGAGGAGGTACGCGACTTCCCGATCTATTGCCAGCGGCTGAGCTTCTTCCCGGAGGTCCCGGAGCATGAGACGGTCGCGGAACTGTACTTGCCTCTGAAATAGCGCCTTCTGACGGCGACCTGCCCCTTCCGATTGTAGGAATCGGACAGGCAGCCGCCCAATCAGTCTCGGACTTTATGGGTTCCCGGCCTAGTTCGACGCGTTAGTCAAGGCGGCGTTCACCGGCGCTTAGGCTGCAACCGGCTTAGCGTACTTTAATTTCCCTTTCGTCAAACGTTCCCTATAACTGTGCCAAAAATCAGTCGATGTATTTCAAAAAAACGTATGGAACGATATGTCGCACGTCGCGGCACCGTAGTGCGATAGAAGGATTTTTGATTCAAATATGCCACAAGGCCGTGGCACAATTTTGGCGCATGAACTGTGCCAAAAAATGCAAAATATTGCACATCACTGTTAAACATCGCAATGCACAACATATTGATTTATAAGGAGAAAACTGGTGCGGCTGGCTGGAATCGAACCAGCGACCCTTGGCTTCGGAGGCCAATACTCTATCCACTGAGCTACAGCCGCATGAGAGGAACTGTGAAGAGGCATGAAGGATACCGTTTTTCTGCGCGCGCGTCCATTTAAAGCAACTGTTGTTCGTTCCAAATAGTATTTATTGCGACTATAATCAAGGGTTTGGCGAGGGATCGTGGACTGTTCAGGCAGTTTGGACGGTTTTTTGGCGCGTATCCGGCTATGGCTTTGAAAATTGCACTGAGGGAATTATGAGCGACGCACAAAACGAAGAACATCAATCCGCGATCAAGACGCCTAAGCAACTGATCATTGCTGTTGCAGCCGGTTTTCTAGTACCTATCATCTGTATTGTGCTGCTGGTGCAATACGTCACCGCTGGCAAGAAAGTAGGCGCCGGTTCGGAAGGACAGACGCAGGAAGCGATTGCGGCCCGTATCCAGCCGGTCGCCGATGCCGGTTTCACCTTCAAGGACGTCAACGCGCCCAAGCAGCTGCTGTCCGGCGAAGAAGTCTTCAAGTCGACCTGCGCCGCCTGCCATGCGGCTGGCGTTGCCGGCGCTCCCAAGGTCGGCGATGCCGGCGCCTGGGGTCCCCGTCTGGCTGAAGGCTATGACAAGGTAGTCGGCTACGCGCTGCACGGTTTGCGGGCGATGCCGGCCAAGGGCGGCAATCCGGATCTCGACGATATCGAAGTCGCGCGCGCGGTGGTCTACATGGCCAACCAGTCCGGCGGCAAGTTCAAGGAACCCGAAGTCCCGGCGCCAGCTGCACCAGCCGCCGCTGCCTCGGCGAGCGCCGTCGCTACTGCTGCAGCCAGCGCTGCTTCGGAGCCGGCCGCAAAGTAATTCAGCGTGCCGGTCGTAAAAAAAACCAGTCGATACTTTGACTGGTTTTTTTTTGCCCAAGACCTTGGCTTGGATCAATAAGCTTGTGCCTGCGGCTGGCCCTGAGCAGGAGCCGGTTCGCGGACAAAGATTTCAGCACGGCGGTTGACCGCGCGGTTGGCGACCGTATCGTTGGCGACCAGAGGCTGGCTGGAGCCGAGGCCATCCGTGGTGATGCGGTTCGGCGCGACGCCGCGGCTGCTCAGGTAACTACTGACATTCTGCGCACGCTGGCGTGACAGCGGGCCGTTGATGGCGTCCGTACCGGTGTTATCCGTATGGCCGTAGACTTCCACCAGGGATGCCGGATTCTGCACCAGCGTTGTCGCCAGCTGATCCAGGATCGGGCGCAGGGCTGGGTTGAGATCGGCGCGTCCGGTAGCAAAGCCGGTATCGGCCGGAACGTTGACCTTCAGACGGTTATCGGCAGTCTGGGTGACCTGGACATTAGTACCGGCAGTCGCTCTTTCCATCGCCAGTTTCTGATCTTGCTGGTGCTTGCCCCAGATATTGCCGCCAACCGCGCCGATCGCAGCGCCGATCGCCGCACCGGCAGCTGTCCGCTTGGCGCCGCCAGGGCCGGCAATTCCGCCTACCAGGCCGCCCAGAACGGCGCCTGCGCCGGCACCATAAGCGGTGCCTTTTTGCGTTTCCGACATGTCGGCACAACCTGCAGTGGCCATGGTCACTGCCAGAACCAGGGCGCCTATCTTGAATTTATTCATGGTCTTTCCTCTCGAAGGTTGAGACAGCTTCAGCAAAAAACCGCAGCCCCGGCTGGGGATTACGGCAATTCGTCATCCGTTGTTTCTTTACTATTCCTACTGCTGACAAAAACGGCGCCGCCGATCGCCGCGATCACAGCAGCACCGATTAAAAGGGGTTTGCGCGTGCAGCGCTTGGAAAGCCAGGATACACCGGTCACCAGCAGCGGCAGCATGGCCGGCAGGTTGCTGCCCTTGAGGCCGCGGGAAGTGCTGAACAGTGACGAAGCGATGCCGCTGGCGCGGCCCAGCAACACGGTGGCCAGCGATTTGGTGTTCAGGTTGGCGCGCACGATATCGCGCGAATGCAGCATTTCAGCACGAAACTTCGCGCCTTCCGCCAGCAGTTTCTGCTTGCGCTCGGCTGGCGACAGATGGTTGTCCAGTCCTGCGTGTCGGCTCATATATGGTTCCCCGCTCAAAGTATGGCGTCGCGATCTTTGCGCAGCTCAGCCATGGTGACCGGCAGGCCGAGCCGGCCCTGGCGCAATACGCTGCGCACATACAAGGCCGAGCCGAGCGCCAGCAGGGTGAAGAAGGCGCCCAGGATCACCAGTATCTTCCAGCCCATCGATTCCCACGCCAGCACTACCACCAGCGCGCTCCAGAACGCCAGCGCAAACCACAGCGCGACGATGCTGAGGGCGCACACCAGCAACAGCTTCAACAGATGGGCGCCGATCTCGGAAAACTCCAGGGCGGCCAGCTCGATACGGCTGATCACCAGCGCAAATATGTTCTTGGCGGTGCTGACCAGGCCGGACACCAGGCCCGGACTGCTGTGCTTGGCTTGTTGTGGGTTCATGCGTGCCTGACGGTTATGCTGCGTTTACTTGCGGGAAATTGCCAGTCCGACCAGCAAGCCGATGCCGGCGGAAATGGCGATTGCGCGCCATGGGTTTTCCTGGACATAGTCATCGGTGGTGGCGGCGATATCCTTGCCGGCTTCGATCGCTGCTGCCTGCACGTCTTGTGCTTTAGATACAGCAACGTCAAGTAGTTCCAAACCTTTTTGGCGCAGATCCTCGGCTTTTTCGCCGGTAGTCGCGGCGGCTTCGCGAAACAGCTCTTGCGCGTCCTTGACCAGGCTACGAACGTCGCTGCGGGTGGTTTTCAAACTGGATCTGTGCATTGTGAGGCTCCTCGATTCGTGATTTTTTCAGTATAGTCAATACAAGCCATGGCGGCTGTGGCCGAGCCAGCTTAGGCAATATCGCCGATGATACAGGCTACTGTGCCAATCTGCCAACATGGCGTTTTTGCCTGCAAATGTGCACCGGATCTCACCGGTAGCAGGCAATTTGCCGGCCCGGCGCTGTGCGGCGTCAGTGTTACGCATTCCGCTTATTTGCGGTCGCGCAGTTCCGCAATCTTTTCGATACTGCCGATCTGGATCACGATCGGCCGCAGCGCGATGGTGGCCTGCGCCGGGCGCCAGGCAAACAGCCATTCGTGCTGGGCGGCGTCGCGCTTGGGCTTGGTGAACGTGGCCCCGAGCGGGCTAGTCTGGCCGTAGCTGATGGCGGCGTCGATGCCGGCCCAGTTGGGCAGCAGGCGCTGGGCGGCGCGATGCACCAGTTCGCCGAACTGCTCGGTGTCGTGGATCACCAGGCAGCAGTCGGACGGCGCGAAGGTGCTGAACAGGCTGGCGTCGTCGCTGCTGCTCAAGCTCAAGGTCAGCAGTTGCGGCATGGCCTTGGTGGTTGAGTTGTGTGGACGGTGGAGGTTGCTGATCTGCAGGCTTTCCGCCGGTGGACGCAGGCGGAATTCGCCGAGCGTCAGGGAGCGTTCCAGCCATTGCCGTTCCGAATAGCGATAGAGTTTGGGAGGGCGTTGATAATCTGCGCTTAACATGATGGCCTATCTTTACTTTTTTGCGTAACAGACGCGCTGATTCGGCGTCTTGACAACTTGCAGCAGCAGCGTTGCCTCTGCTGCATATGATTGCGGATGGGGTTAAAGGTGAAACTCGCCGTTGGCTTCCGGCTGGTACGTCACGTCCAGGATGCGCAGCTGCAGCGGGCGGCCGCCCGGACCTTGCCAGGAAATCGACTGCCCCACCGACAGGCCGAGCAGGGCGCTGCCGACCGGCGCCAGGATCGATACCGCATCGGGCGGATTGGACGGGCTGGGATAGGCCAGCGTCATGTCGTATTCGGCCTTGCCGACATCGTCGATGAAGCGCACTGCGGAATTCATGGTGATCAGGCCCGGCGGAATCTGTTCCGGATCCACCACCGTGGCGCGTTGCAGTTCCTGTTCCAGAGCATCGATGCCTGGCAGGTTGCGATAGGCGGCCGATGCCAGCAGTTGTTCAATGCGTTCCAGGTCAAAGCTGGAAATGGTAATTGGCGGCTTGATATCCATTACTGTGCGGTCTCGTAGAAAAAGGGGAGTAGGTACGGACGCGGCGCGATGAAGAGTCGCGCGAGTGCTTCCTTGCGTCCTGGCTGGTAGCTCGATGGTAGGCGAGAAGTGCGCGCGAAGCAAGTTTCGCCGGCCGCGCCGGCGCCAGGGCGCGACCGCCAGCATGTACGGCGCGTTACTGGTCCATCTGCTGTTCGGCGACCGAGCGCAGCTGGAAGCGGCCGTCGTCGTTGAACAGCCAGCTTTCCGCGATCTCGACTTCGCCGCGGCGCAGGAATTTGCCGTCCGGTTTAGGGAAGGGCGCGGCGCGGCGCACCGCCGCCAGGGCGCTGGCCTCGGCCTTGCGGTCCTTGTTGCTGCGCAGGATTTCAGCGCGCAGCAGCTGGCCGTCGGCATTCACATAATATTTCACCACGATCACCGCACGCAGCAGCGCCTGCGGCCGGCCGACATACACCTCGGTGGAGTTGACGGCGACGATTCTTTGCGCCAGTCCGCGCTTGTAATCGTCCAGCGTGGTGGCGGTCGAGGTGGCGTCGGGGGTGGTGACAGGCGCCGGCGGCGGCGCCTGCCCCGGTATGAGATTGCAGGCTGCCAGCAGGAGCGCCGCGCCACAATACAAGCCTAGATTGATCCTGGCGTTCATCGCGCTCTCCTCGAACTGGACAAATTAAGACAAGCTGTAAACCATTTTAGGACGAGAGCAAGCGCTGGTCCAAATAAAAAAGCCATCGGCTGCTGCGGATGGCTTTTTTTTGAGCGACATGACGGATGCCGGATCAGTTCAGCTTGATCAGTTTGCTGGTGGCGTTGACGGCTGCCGCCAGTTTGCCGATGTCGCGCAGTTCGGCCGCCGTGATGCCCAGTTTTTTCAGTTCGGCGATATGGCCGCTGACGCAACCGCGGCATTTGCCGACGATCGATGCCGCCAGCGTGTAGATCTCGAAGTGCTTCTTGTCGACGCCGCCGTGGGTGGCATAGGCTTGCATGCGGATTTGCGGCGGCTGGGTTTTCAGTTCCGCGTCCTCGGCCAGGTCCAGGTAGCTGTACCAGATATTGGTCATGCCCATGATGGCGGCGGCGGTCTTGGCGGCGGTGGCTTCTGCCTCCGTGGTCAAACCCTGGAACGCTTTAACCAGTTGCGGGCTGCCGGCCGAGATCGCTGCTGCAATGCCTGCGGCCGCCGCGACTTCAGGCGCCAGGCCAGACTTGTTCAAAGCGCCGTCCAGGGTGATCCAGACGTCCTTGGCATACGATGGGATGGCATCTCGTAGTTGAAGCATATCCATGGTTTCTCCTTAAGTACTGAAATACGGAATTCAAATCGCGTCCGCGCGCGGGACAGGCCGGTTGGGCTGACCCCGCTGCGGACGTTTGCTACATTGCTGAATTGCTTGCTGTATCAAGCGGACCAGGCGCGCCGCGCCTGACCGAATCCGGAAGGGACTACAGGGTTTCGCCGCCAGGAGCGCGGTTGCAGGCACACAGTTCGCCGGTTTGCAGGGCGTCCAGGATGCGCAGTGTTTCTTCCGGGTTGCGGCCGACGTCCAGGTTGTTGACGGTAACGTGCTGGATGACGTTTTGTGGATCGACGATGAAAGTCGCGCGCAGTGCAACGCCGGCATCATGACGGATGCCCAGCTGGTCGATCAGGCTGCCGGTAGTGTCGGCGAACTGCCAGTGACCCAGCTTGTTCAGGTCAGAGTGCTCACGACGCCATGCCAGCTTGACGAATTCATTGTCGGACGAGCCGCCCAGCAAGATTGCATCGCGGTCATCGAAGTCGCGCGCCAGCTTGTTATAGGCAACGATTTCAGTCGGGCAGACGAATGTGAAGTCCTTTGGGTAGAAGTACAGGACTTTCCATTTGCCAGGAAACGAAGTTTCGGTAATGGTTTCAAATGCCGATACGCTGTTTTCTTCAGGCAGGTTGAAGCCAGGTTTTACGCCTTCGACCTTGAATGGTGCGAGAGATTGTCCGATTGTTTTCAACGTGATTCCTTTCGATAGTAATATTTAATTATATACAATCTGTTAATAGCATTAATTGTATATTTCTATGGGGACGATAGGCCGTTGCTGCGGTGCAGGAAGAAACCGCGCCGTGCGTAACGATCTGCGTCAGGGTGTTAAGCTGCGTAACTCGTCATGCCAGTTACAACAGTCGACGTGAATCCAGCGTTCCATTGTTCCAGAAAACCAATTCACTCGAAAGAATAGCAGAGTGCGCCGCAGCACGCGGCCGTCGCGCTGCGGTTTTGCGAGCGGAATCAGCAGTGCTCACAGAGGGAAACGCGGGGGCGCTAAAAACTTTTTAAACAATTTTTAGCGAAGCGCTGGTTTTTTTAAAAAAACCGTTGTACAATCTGCCCCCTTCAGGCGTAGTGACATACGCACCGAAAGATAGTCTGACTAAGTGTGCAATTTGGGTGCTTAGCTCAGTTGGTAGAGCGGCGCCCTTACAAGGCGTAGGTCGGGAGTTCGAGCCTCTCAGCACCCACCAAGCAGATTATCTGGCGGCAATGAAGAGCAGTTTAGGAGTGGTAGTTCAGTTGGTTAGAATACCGGCCTGTCACGCCGGGGGTCGCGGGTTCGAGTCCCGTCCACTCCGCCAAGAATACAAATGCCCGCGCAAGCGGGCGTTTTTATTTGCAAGTCCAGTTTCATATTCCCGCTTGCGGGAATATCGCTCTGCGGAGTGGAGGAAGCCGCCTGCGCGGCTTCCGGCGGGAATCGAAGGGCTGCGCCCGCAGGCGCAGCAGCGGCCTGCAGCATGTAGGCGAGTCCCGTCCACTTCGCCAAGAATACAAATGCCCGCGCAAGCGGTAATGCCGTTCAGTTAAGACTGAATGGCATTTTTATTTGCGGAACTTGTAGGGTGGGTACTCCGTGCCCACGCGGACGGACCGGGGCGCGGAGCCGGGACACGAATATCCATGATACTGCGTGGGCACGGAGTGCCCACCCTACGCCATGTCGTTCTGCCCTAACTGAACAGCATTACCGCGCAAGCGGGCGTTTTTTATTTGTACGTCCAGTTTCATATTCCCGCTTGCGGTTGCTTGGAGCATAAAAAAGACGACCTCGTAGTCGTCTTTTTTATGTCCGGGAGATTTTCAGCAAGATCCTAGAACCGGTCGCCAATAGTCCGCGTAATCGCCGTCCCCTCGGATTTCTGCAGCATCACCTTGCCATTGCGTATCACCAGCGTCTCCACGCTCTTGTCCCGGGTCTCGGCGACCCTGCCGATCGGTCCTATCGCCATGCTGACGTTGGTCGCCAGCTTCACTTCGGCGCTGCGCTTGTCCTTGCTGACCTCGATATGCTCGATGTAGATCTGGTAGTTGGTCGACATCATGCCGCCGGTGCGGGCCATGGAATCGAACATCTTGCTGTATTTGTCGCAGGTTTCCTGCTTGTCGGCGTTCTCCTGGATCCGCCCCTGGCTGGTCGAGTTGATCCCGCTGCGCGTAAAATCCTTGGTCAGCATGGCGCACAGTTCCTGGCCGCGGCCGTTCAGGATATGCTCGGTGGCGGTGTCGTAAAAGCGCGTGACGCTAGCTTCATCGATAGTATTTTGGCGATTCCAGTACCAACCGCCTATCCCGACAGCAACTAATAACAAAATAATGACTCTCATACTCCCCTGACCCCTTTTTAACACTCAAGACATTCCACTGTTACGGTCCCATTTGCGCCGATCTGTTTCTACACCTTCGCCAGGATTGACAGATGCGGCTTAAATTTCCGATAAGCTATAGAATATCTGTTGTGCAACAATTTTGATACATTACTCAATCCCGCATTCGTGCGATGGCCAAAACATGGCATTATTGTTCCCCTTTAGTGCCATGTCCTGCATCCATTTCTCCCAAAAAAATGAATTGCTGTCTGTCATGCGTGGCTGCTTATTGCCAGTCGGGCTGAAGAAACCAGTGACAACCAAGGCGTTCAAAGGGAATTCGGGGACATGAAAGCGCAACGACGAAAAGAAATGAATGCGATGGCGTTAGGCATGCTCGGGCGGGTCGCCCTGAGCGGGCTGCTGGACGCCTTGCTGCTATCGGGATTTGTCCTTGCCGGCGTGATTCCGGCCGATATCGCGCTGTTTTACGGGGTGGCGGTGGTTTTGGTGACCCTGGTCTTCTATCTGCTGATCAGAAGCGGCTTCCGGCGCCGCTCCAAGGATCCTGGCCTGACTTTCCCGCAAGTGGTGACGGCGCTGCTGATGCAGACCGGGTTTTTGATCCTGGCGCCGCAGGTAGGCTATCTGTTCCTGATCAATTTCTTCGTGATCTATGCTTTCGGCGCGCTCGGCCTGAGCACCTTCTGGAATGCGGTGAGTTGGCTGATCGGCTCGCTCGCCCTGGTGCTGGCGTTCAGCGTGTCTGGCTCGCACCTGCAGTTCCCGGTAGCCAACAACCTGAGCCAGCTACTGGTCTGCCTATCCTTCATCATGACCCTGGGCCGCTGCATCTACCTGGCCAACATGATGAGCCGCATGCAGCGCAAGATCACCGAACAGAACCAGCAACTGGTGAAAGCCATGAAACGGGTACAGGAACTGGCTACTCGCGACGAGCTGACCAATATCGAAAACCGCCGTTCGCTGATGGAAATCCTGGCGGTCGAGCAAAAACGCTTCCAGCGCGGCGGCACGCCGTTCTGCATCGCCATCCTCGATCTGGATGGCTTCAAGTCGGTGAATGACAATTTCGGCCACGCCGCCGGCGACATGGTGCTCAAGACCTTCGTCGAGATCGTGCGCAACGAGATGCGCCTGAGCGACCATTTCGCCCGCTACGGCGGCGACGAGTTCGTGCTGGTGCTGACCGGCACCACGGTGCAGGAAGGCGTGACCGCGCTCGACCGCATCTGCGCCGAGACGGAAATGTACGACTGGAGCAAGTTCGGCAAGGATATTATCCTGACGGCGTCGATCGGAATTACCGACTTCCGCCCGGGTGAAAGCATAGACGAAGCCTTCCAGCGCGCCGACATGGCCCTCTACGGCGCCAAGGCCGCCGGCCGCAACCGCGTGATGATCAGCCCGGATACCTTCGAGTCTTCCGACGGCGGCACCACCATCCGGGCGTTTTAAGGATAGGCGCGCTGTTTCAGCCAACCTGAAGCAGCGCCATTGGCAGCTAGCTGTAAGCCAAGCCTCAGACTGCCGGTTCGCCGCCCAGCGCAAACACCAGGTCGTTGAGCATCTTGTTGAGCTCGCCGGTCATCAGCATCATGTCGGAATCGAAACGTTCATCGTCGTTCTTGCTGCTGGTGTCGTTGCTTTCCTTCAGAACGTCGAGCGGCGCGATGCGCTTGATCGCCAGCGATTCGGTCAGGACGAAGGAGATATGGTCGGCCCAGGTCATCGCCAGCCGCGTGCATTGCTTGCCGGAGGCAATATGGCGGCGGACGTCGTCGGCTTCGATGGTGTGGCGCACGTAGCGCACGGTAGCCTTGCTTTCGCCAGCGGCGCGCAGTTCGGTGTCCTGGTCGACGGTAAAGCCGTGCGGCGCTTCGTCCGAGGCTAGCCAGTTGGTCATCGAAGTCAGCGGCGAATGGGCCGTGCGCAGGCCGGAAATCTGCAGTTTGTCGACCGAACCCAGCAGCAGCTTGAGGATTTCCTCGGCCTTGGCCGGGCTGGCCGCATCGATCACCAGCCAGCCGTTGACCGGATCGATCCAGACCCAGGTATTGCGCTGGATGCTGAAAGCGCGCGGCAGCAATTCGTCGGTAACCTGTTCCTTGAGGTCTTTCAGCTGCTTGCGGCCGGGCGCATAGCCTTGCTGTTCTTCGATCTCGGCGGCACGCGCCTTGGTCACCTGGTTGACCACGGTAGCCGGCAGCAGTTTCTTTTCCGTGCCCAGCAAGATCATCATCTGGCGGTTCACGCTATGCACCAGCATGCCGTTGTCGCGCGGCGACAGCCAGCCCTGGCTTTGCAATTCCAGGCTGCTGCACTTGGCGAAAGCCTGCGGCGCCAGGAAGGCTTCCAGCTGTTCGGCCGAAATGGCCCATGGTGCGGGGATACGGAAGATCTGAAGATTTTTAAACCACATGGTGTTCCAATAAAATAAAGCAATCGCAGACACGGCTGCCGCCCCATGAGCGGCAATGACGCGGTGTCGTATCGATTAATGGGTTAAGCGGGAAGTTTCAAGCTGCAGTTGCCGGCAAGGCCGCGCAAGGCCCCGACCTTGCCCTGCAAAGTCGGATTGACTGGATATCAGATACCCATATTGGTCAGCGTATCGGCGATTTCGCGCAATACCGGCTCCAGGTGCGGATGTTTCACCGCCAGTCGCGCCGAAATGCCCTGGGCGCGCTTCACCAGTTCGGAGCGGATGCCGGTTGCCGGCGCCGGCGTCGTATCGGCGGATTTCAGCAGCTGCTGGATGTCGGTATCCAGGGTTTGCAGCAAAGTCTTCAATTCGCTGTCGACCGCGCCGTTGCTCTCGAGCGCGCTGCGCAGTTTTTCCAGCGATGTCTTGATGTTGTCTATGCTCATGTATTACTCCAGAATGGAAACGCTGTGATGCTTATCATCTCATGCCGCTCTCGGCTTCTGCAACAAAGCCTTCAAATTGGCCAGACGGTTCTGCGGGGTGATCTGTTCGGCCTCGGTCGGCGGCGCGTCGCCCTCGTCCAGCTTCATTTCCTTGACGAAGCGGGAGATCTCGCAGACGACCGCTTCGCCGGCGCGCTTGCGCCGCTTGCACCAGCTGACATGCAGGCTGCGCTGGGCGCGCGTGATGCCGACATACATCAGGCGCCGCTCTTCTTCGATGCGGGCGGCGATGGTTTCCGGCGGCGCATCGGGATCGCCCTTGTGCGGCAGGATGCCTTCCTCGACGCCGATCAGGAACACATGTGGATATTCTAGTCCCTTGGACGCATGCAGGGTCGACATGCGCACTGCATCCGGCTCCTCGTCGCGGCCTTCCAGCATCGACATCAGCGCCACCATCTGCGTCAGTTCCAGCAGATTGCGCTCGTCGCCGGCGCCATCCTTGCCGCCGGTGCCCTTTTCTTTCAGCCAGTTGGTGAAATCCAGCACGTTCTGCCATTTGCCCTGGGCCGCGCGGTCATCGAAACTGTCGTACAGATAATGCTCGTAATTGATTTCTTTCATCATGTCGTCCAGCACGGCGGCGGCGTTTTCACCGCTGCCGGCGGGTCCGACACGGCTGGCACGCGCTTCCAGCTGATTTATGAAATGGCAGAATTCGCGCAGCGGATAGAGCTGGCGGTCGGTCAGCTTGGCTTCGATGCCGCCCTTGAAGACCGCCTCGAACAGCGAACACTGCCACTGGCCGGCCACCGTGCCCAGCACTTCCAGCGTGGCCTGGCCGACGCCGCGCTTGGGCGTGGTGATGGCGCGGATGAAAGCCGGATCGTCGTCTTCGTTGGCGATCAGGCGCAGATAGCTGATGATGTCCTTGATTTCGGCGCGGTCGAAAAAGCTCTGGCCGCCCGACATCGTGTACGGGATGCGTTCGCGCCGCAGGGCTTTTTCAAAGGTGCGCGCCTGGTGGTTGCCGCGGTACAGGATGGCGTAGTCGGAAAACTTGGCGCGCCGCTCGAAACGGTGCGCCGACAGCATGATCGCCACCTGCTCCGCCTCTTTCTCGTCGTCCTCCATGCCCATCACCTTGATCGGATCGCCCAGGCCGTGTTCCGACCACAGTTTCTTGTCGAACAGCTTGGGGTTGTTGCCGATCACCGCGTTGGCGGCTTGCAGGATGCGCGTGGACGAACGGTAATTCTGTTCCAGCTTGATCACCTTCAGGTCGGGAAAATCGACCTGCAGGGTTTTCAGGTTTTCGATGGTGGCGCCGCGCCAGGCGTAGATCGCCTGGTCGTCGTCGCCCACCGCGGTGAACATCGGCTTCTTGCCGAGCCCGGTCACCAGCAGCTTGACCAGTTCGTACTGGCAGGTGTTGGTATCCTGATATTCATCGACCAGCAGATAGCGCAGCCGCCGCTGCCATTTGTCGCGCACTTCCTCATTGCTGCGGAACAGCTCCACCGGCAGGCGGATCAGGTCGTCGAAATCGACCGCCTGATAGGCCGCCAGGGTCGCCACATAGCTGCGGTAAATCCGCGCATATTGTGCTTCTTCTTCGGTGACTGCCTGATTGATGGCTTGCTCGGGATCGACCAGGCCGTTCTTCCACAGCGAGATGGCGGTCTGGATGCGGCGCACCAGCTGCTTGTCGGTGGTGATCGCCAGGTCTTGCACGATAGCAAAGCAATCGTCGCTGTCCATGATCGAAAAGCGGTCCTTGAGGCCCACGCCGCGCGCTTCCTGGCGCAGGATCTTGACCCCCAGCGAGTGGAAGGTGCTGACCGTGATGTGCTTGGCCTGTTTCGGATCCTTCAGCAGCTTGGCGATACGCTCCTGCATTTCGGTGGCTGCCTTGTTGGTAAAGGTCAGCGCCGCAATATGCTTGGGGTCGTAGCCGCAATCCTCGATCAGGTGCTGGATCTTCTGCGTGATCACGCGCGTCTTGCCCGAACCGGCCCCGGCCAGCACCAGGCAGGGGCCGTCCAGATACTTGACGGCTTCCCGCTGGGGAGCGTTCAGACCGAAATTGGGGGTAGACGACATAGATGACAATACAGCGGCAGGCCGGAAGGAGCAAAGCGCTGTATTTTAACAGCGCAGGCGGCGCGGCAGACGCTGCATGAGTTTCTGTGCCGAATATGGGACAATCCATCATCAACTATTTTGCCGGACATGCCATGAAATTCAGTCATCTGATCGAAATCAACGATCCCCTCAACCCGCTGATCGACACCCTGACGCGCGAACAGCTATGGCGCGGGCTGGTGATGCGGGCCGAGCAGCCGCTGTTATTTGTTGAACATCTGGACGACTGCCGGCTGTCGGACAAGTCGGTGCAGTCGGTCACGCGCGAATTGCGTTACGGCAAAGTGATCGTCAAGGACGTGGTCAGCTACCTGCCGCTGCTGCAGGTGCGCTACCAGGTGCCGAAACAGCAAGATATCGCCGGCTCCAGCCTGATCATGACGATTGAAGAGCCGGAACAGGAAATGCTGTTCGTGCGTTTTGAATATGAAGACGACGCCGTCGAGCGGCAGCCGGCAGCACAGGCCGAGCAAGAGTTTTACGACGAGTTCCGCCGTTCCGCTTACCAGGAAGCCGACATCGACACCATCCGCGTGATCCGCGAGCTGGCGGCCGAGGGCAAGCTAGGGTAACAATCGGCACTGCCCTGCCGCCTGGCTATGCCGGCCATGCCAGCCGTCAGCGGAAATTATTCTCCACCGCGAACTTGATCAGTTCCGCCTGCCCTTCGATCTCCAGCTTGCGCTTGATATTGAGCCGGTGGGTTTCCACCGTGCGCACGCTCAGGTCCAGTTCGCGGGCGATCTGCTTGTTCGATGCGCCGTTGGCGATGTGCTGCAGCACTTGCCGTTCGCGCGCCGTCAGCAGCTGGCCGGGCGTCATCGGCCGCGCCAGCTTCTGAGCCAGCGCCGCGCTGTAATACATGCCGCCGGAAATCACGGTTTCTATCGCATGCACGATATCCTTGCCCGGTGCATCCTTGAGCACATAGCCGCGCGCGCCGGCCTGCACCGACTGCATCAGGTATTCCATCTTGTCGTGCATGCTCAGGATCAGCACCGCGATCTCCGGGAAACTGGCGTGGAAACGCGCCGTCAGGTCGATGCCGTTGCTGCTGCCGCGCAGGTTGATATCCATCAGGATCAGGTCGATAGGCTGTTCCTCGGCGCGCTGCAAGGCTTCTTCGGCGCTGCCCGCCTCGGCCACGATGGCGAAGCCCGGCACCGCTTCCAGGCGCGCACGCAAGCCGTCGCGCACCAGCGGATGGTCGTCGACCAGCATGATTCTGGTATTTTTTTCAGACATATTCAAATATAAGCGGCATGAGGTATGGTTGCCAGCACGCGGGTGCCTGCCGGCGATGACTCGATGTTCAGATGGCCGCCGACCGCTTCCAGCCGTTCGACCATGTTGCGCAGGCCGATGCCGCGTTTCGGGTTGCTGTCGATCTTGCCGACGTCGAAACCGACGCCGTTGTCGTGCATGGCGAGCGAAACGGCCTGGCTGTCACCCAGCAGCAGCACTTCGATCTGTGTCGCCTGCGAGTGGCGCGCGATATTGGTCAAGGCTTCCTGGGCGATGCGGAACAGCACCGTATTGGCGACCGCCGGCAAGCCGTCGCTGTTGCCGCTGTGCTTGAAGGCAATCGGAATGCCGGCGTGTTCCAGCCATTCCTGGGTCAGGTGTTCGAGCGCCGCCGCCAGGCCGAGGTCATCCAGGATGGCCGGCCGCAAATCATGGGAAATGCGGCGCACCTCGCCCAGCACGTCGTTCAGCTGGCCGGCGGTGCGCTCGAAATTGCTGCGCGCGGCGGCCGCCTGCTGCGGGCCGCGGTCGAGCTTGGCGATGCCGGCCTCGATCTGCAGCTTGATCGAGACCAGCCACTGGCTGATGCCGTCGTGCAGGTCGCGCGAGAGCCGCGCGCGCTCCTCTTCCTGCGAGCGCACCACACGCTGCGCCAGCACTTTCAGCTTGGCGTCGGCGACCCGGTGCTCGCTGATATTCAGCACCAGTCCGGAGGCTCCCACCACCAGTGCGCTCAAAGTCGCGATGGCGGCGATCCACCACATGGTGTTGCGGATATTGCCGGAAACCTGGGTATCGATCTTGCTGAGCGCGGCGTCGACGTCATCCATATAAATGCCGGTGCCCAGCATCCAGCCCCAGTTGGGCAGCGCCACCACGTAGCCGAGCTTGGTCGCCACATGGTGGCTGGACGGCTTCTCCCACTGGTAGCGTTCAAAGCCGCCGCCGCTGCGAGCGCGTTCTATCAGGTGCTGGATGGTGAGATTGCCGTCGGCGTCTTTCATATCCCACAGGTCGCGCCCGACCAGTTCCGGCTGGCGCGGATGCATCAGGCTCTTGCCCTGCATGTCGTAGATAAAGAAATAACCGTCGTCGCCATAAGACAGTTTGGACAGGATGGCCATGGCCTCGTCCCGCGTGGCCTGGTCCTTGCGGCCGGAATCGTACAGATGGGCGATCGACCAAGTGGCCAGTTCCACGTAATGCTTGAGCTCGGCTTCCTTGCTGGCCAGGTAGGCGGCCTGGATGGTGGCGCGCTGCTGCTGGCCGAGCGCAATCGCCTGGTGCCGCACCGCCAGCGCGATCGCGCAGAGCGCCAGGATCAGCGGAACGATGGCCAGGAAGATGATTTTTTGCCGTAATTTCATGGCGCTACTTTACTCGGAATCGGGCCCGCTTCCACCAAAAACCTGTGCTGGAATTGCAGCGCTGCCAACTCTGTCTACGTAGTACTACGCAGGCATGTTGCGTAGTACCTCGCTTGTTCTCACGCCCCATATGCCAAATACTTGGGCCGCGGCCCTGTTGCTCGGCGAGTGCTTGCCGCGATCCAATAAAAACAATATTTAACAACATTCATTCCCACCTGGGAGGAGAACAATGAATCGTCTATCTTCAAAGATGGGCTGGCTTGCGCTGGCCCTGCTCGGTGCATTCGCGTTTGGCTACATTGGCCTGCAGCGCGGCGAATCCATCAGCGCCATCTGGATCGTGATCGCCGCTGTCTGCGTCTATCTGATCGCCTACCGCTTCTACAGCCTCTACATTTCCGACAAGGTGCTGGGACTGGACGCCACCCGCATGACGCCCGCCTACAAGTACAACGACGGGCTGGACTACGTGCCGACCAACAAGAATGTCTTGTTCGGCCACCATTTTGCCGCGATTGCCGGCGCCGGTCCGCTGGTCGGCCCGGTGCTGGCGGCGCAGATGGGCTACCTGCCCGGCATGCTGTGGATACTGGCCGGGGTGGTGTTTGCCGGCGCCGTGCAGGATCTGATGGTGCTGTTCATCTCTACCCGCCGCGACGGCCGTTCGCTGGGCGACCTGATCAAATCGGAACTGGGTACGGTGCCGGGCGTGATCGCCCTGTTCGGCACCTTCATGATCATGGTGATCATCCTGGCGGTGCTGGCGCTGATCGTGGTCAAGGCGCTGGCGGAATCGCCCTGGGGCACATTTACCGTGGCGGTGACGATTCCGATCGCGCTGTTCATGGGCGTCTACACCCGTTATATAAGGCCGGGCCGCATCGGCGAGATTTCGCTGATCGGCTTCGTGCTGCTGATGCTGGCGATTGTCGGCGGCCAGTATGTGCAGGAGCATCCTGTGCTGGGCGCGATGTTCACCTTCACCGGCAAGGAACTGACCTGGATGCTGATCGGCTACGGCTTCATCGCCTCGGTGCTGCCGGTCTGGCTGCTGCTGGCGCCGCGCGACTACCTCTCGACTTTCCTGAAGATCGGCACCATCGTCGGCCTGGCGCTGGGCATCGTATTCGTGGCGCCGGAACTGAAGATGCCGGCCTTCACGCAGTTCATGGACGGTTCCGGCCCGGTCTGGTCGGGCAGCCTGTTCCCCTTCCTGTTCATCACCATCGCTTGCGGCGCGGTCTCCGGCTTCCACGCGCTGATCGCTTCCGGCACGACGCCCAAGCTGCTGGAAAACGAGCGCCATGCGCGTTTCATCGGCTACGGCGCGATGCTGATGGAATCGTTTGTCGCCATCATGGCGCTGATCGCGGCATCTTGCATCGAGCCGGGCGTGTACTTTGCGATGAACAGCCCGGCAGCGCTGATCGGCACTACCGTCGATACGGCTGCGCATGCGGTATCGCAATGGGGCTTTTACGTGACGCCGGAAATGCTGGCCCAGGTAGCGAAAGATGTCGGCGAGCACAGCATCATTTCGCGCGCCGGCGGCGCGCCGACGCTGGCGGTCGGCATGGCGCACATCTTGTCCAGCATCGGCGGCGGCAAGGTGATGATGGCATTCTGGTACCACTTTGCGATCCTGTTCGAAGCCTTGTTCATCCTCACCGCGGTGGATGCCGGCACGCGCGCCGGCCGCTTCATGCTGCAGGATCTGCTGGGTACCTTCGTGCCCTCCATGCGCAAGATCGATTCGCTGCCGGCCAGCCTGATCGCCACCGCCCTGTGCGTGGCCGGCTGGGGCTACTTCCTGTACCAGGGCGTGGTCGATCCGCTGGGCGGCATCAATACCTTGTGGCCTCTGTTCGGGATTTCCAACCAGATGCTGGCGGGGATCGCGCTGATCCTGGCGACCTGCGTGCTGTTCAAGATGAAGCGCGACCGCTTCGCCTGGGTCACTATCGTGCCGACCGTCTGGATCCTGATTTGCACCCTGACCGCCGGCTGGCAAAAGATTTTCGACGCCAACCCGCGCGTCGGCTTCCTGACTCATGCCGGCAAGTACCAAGCGGCACTGGCGGACGGCAAATTGCTGGCGCCGGCCAAGTCGGTGGCGCAAATGCAGCAGATCATTTTCAATGACTATCTGGATGCAGGGCTGGCGGCGTTTTTCATCCTGGTGCTGCTGAGTATCCTCGGTTTCGGCATCAAAACCGTGCTGGCGGCGCGCGCCGCCAACAGGCCGAGCACCAGCGAAACGCCGTTTGAAGCGCTGCCTGCCAGCGCCATGCCCTCAACCTGAAAGGCCGGCCATGCTGGAAGAACTGTCGAAAGCCGGACGTTATCTCGGACAGACCATGCGCCTGATGGTGGGTTTGCCTGAGTACGGCACTTACGTGACGCACATGGAAAACACCCATCCGGGCGAACCGATGATGAGTTACGAAGAGTTTTTCAAGGAGCGCCAGGAAGCACGCTACGGCGGCAACGGCCGGGTTGGGCGCTGCTGCTAGCTGCTTAAAAGTTAAGCGTCCTATGGGGATGTTGATGCCGACCGGTCCGCCGGCCGGCATTTTTTTTGCCCCTGTTTTCAGCCGTTCAATTCAATTGGCCGTTATAGGCGCCCGGCGCCGGCTGCGGACTGTAGTAAAGGTTGACGATGCGCAGCAGGCGGCCGAGGAACATGCCGTTGAAGATGCCGTAGAGCGTACAGACAATGACTGTAAATGCAGCATCTTGCGCCAGCGCCGGATGAATGGACAGCGTCACGCCGACCGCATATTTGGTCAGGAAAACTCCCATCATCAGCGCCAATGGCAGCCAGCTGCCGCGCTGGAACACCACCCCGCGTTCCGGATAGGCAATCACGCGATCCTTGCGGAACAAGCGCCAGTTCAGCGTCGCCGCGATGGCCCCTGCCAGCAGCCAGCACAGCATCGGCAGTGCCGTGATGCCGAATACGGTGGATACACCCTGCCAGGACAGCGCCAGCATCACCAGTGGGATGATTGCCAGTCTTTTGAGCGTCACTTCGCGGTCGACGCTGGCCAGGATGCCGCGGTAAACCAGGAACGCCAGCAGCGCCCAGACCCAGAGTGGTGTGTGTGAAATGATTTGTGCAAACATGAGGTTCTCCCGTTGAGTGATCTGCGGCGATTATCTGGTCGCCGCAGAGGCGGGAGAAGCGGAAAGCGACGAAATGCAGGAATACGTCGCGAATCGACAGCCGGCGGCGATGGCGTGCAGCCGGTTTGTCCCCTGCCCCGGCGCTAGCGGACTTCCGCCGAGTACTGGAAGCGCTCGGCCGGCACAAAGGAAGTGCGCCATTCGACCGGTTCGCCGGCGTGATCCAGCATCAGCCGCTCGACGCAGATCGCCACGGTCTTGGTTTTCAGCTTGAACACCGAAGCGTTGGCGCGGTTCAGCGGTTTTGCCGTCAGATCATCAATGGCGCGCGAGACCAGTACATCGCATTCGCTTTCATAGATGGGATACAGAGACGACGGAGAGTTGCTTTTCAGATATTTCTGCAGCTTCCTGAAGCGCGCCAGCGGCAGCCAGATATGTTCCGACAGCACGATTTCATCGTCCAGAGAGCGGGTGCGGTGCAGATACAGCGCCTTGTCGCGCGGCTTGAGCTTGAGTTTTTCCGCCACCGCGGCGGGAGGTATCGCGCTCGTCATCGAACGGATCTCGGCAGTCGGCAGCTGATTTTTGGCTTTGCCATGTTGCCGCACGAAACGCAGCATCGAGGAGCGTTCGGCAGCGCGCGCGACGAATGTTCCGCGTCCCCGCACGCGATCGACGACGCCATCGGTGACCAGCGCGTCCAGCACCTTGCGCATGGTGCCGACGGCGATTTCATATTCGGCGGCTAGTTTGTCTTCGGACGGCAGCGCTTCATCGGCGGCCCAGCTACGCAAAGCGATCCTTTGCAGCAAATCGTCACGGACTTGCAGGTAGCGCGGCAAGCGCGGATCAGACCCGTTTTCCGGCGGCAGAGACGTAATTTTTTTCGAGAGAGGCGCGTTTTTTTTGGAGAGAGACGCGTTTTTTTTCAGGAGAGGCGTGTTTTTTTGCGAGAGAGACGCATTTTTTTTCGGCAGAGACGCGTTTTTTGCACTTTTTTTGATCAGCATTTACAACATTTCAAACTTGGAACGGGTCCGCAATTTACCAAGTTCCAGTTGTTTTTACAATACCTATGTGAATCTCTACTTCTATACAGAACCAGAGAATCACATATCGGTTCAGCTCCGGCTCAGCGCGACGCCCGCCGGGCGCGGCTTGCGCTCGGCCAGCCACAACAGCACGATCGCAACTGCCGAATAAATCCAGTAGTCGACCGGCACGCCGCCCAGCCAGTGCTTGTGCCACGGCACATCAATCGGATTGAAGCGCGCCAGCCCGTAAGCCGGGTTGAGCACGAACCAGAGCCAGTCTTCGCTGATCCAGAACACCATGATGGAAGCCATGATGCGGCTCTCGCCGCGCCAGTCCCAGCTGCCGTTGAACCAGATCGGATAGTGGAACATCAAGGCGATGAAAGGGAAGATCCAGGCGTGGTAGCCAGTCATGGCGCGGCCGCCCCAGAAGATGTCGAGCAGCCAGTGATGTTCGATGCGCCAGGTCGGCAGGTTGGCGGCCCAGCCGGCGGCACCCTCGATCTGGATTTCGACATTGGCGAAAAAGAAGGCAGTCAGCACCGCCCAGAACAGCATGCCGAACAGGCGGCGAAAAGGTGTGGAAGCAGTCATGGCGAGAGCGTAGTAAATGGAGGATCGAGTTTGCTGAGCACGGTTTGCAGCACAGCGCGCGCGGCGCGCGGACGGCCCAGCTCCAGGCTGCGCTGGCGCAGGCGCTGCAGCAGTTGCGGCTGCTGCAGCAATTGCTGGACCCGGTATTCCAGCGCGATGAGGTCGATCGCCTTCAGCGCCGCGCCTTGTTCCAGCAGGTAGTCGGCGTTGCGCTCCTCCTGTCCCGGGATCGGCGAGTGGATGATCATCGGTACTCCCATCGCCAGGCATTCCGAAGTGGTCAGGCCGCCCGGCTTGGTGATCGCCAGGTCGGCGCAGGTCATCAGTTCATCGACCTGGCTGGTGAAGCCGAACGGGAACAGCCGGCCCGGATGCGCCGCCGCCAGCTGCTTCAGCTCGGCCAGCATGGCGGCGTTCTTGCCAGCCAGCGCCACCAGCTGGAAATCGTCCGGCAGCGCCAGCAGCCGCTGCACGGTCTTGTCGAGATCACCGATGCCGGCGCCACCGGACATCATGAGGATGATCTTGCGCGCCGGATCGAGGCCGAAGCGGCGCGCGCATGACTCGCGCTCCAGGGTCTGGCCGAAGCCGGGCATGATCGGGATGCCGGTGACGTGCACCGCATCGGCCGCCAGCCCGCGCGTCCGCATGCGGTAGGCGATTTCCTCGGTGGCGGCGAAATAGCCTTGCATCAGCGGCTGCAACCACATGCTGTGCAGGTCGAAATCCGTGACCTGCACCCACACCGGACAGACCACGCGCTGCTTGCCGATTTCGCGCGCCAGCAATTCGGCCGGCAGGAAATGGGTGCAGATGATGGCGTCCGGCGCTGCCGCCTGTATCGCCTTGCGCAAAGGACGGGTGCTGATGCGCTCGATCGCGCGCCGCAGTTTTTGCGTTGGCGAGCTGCTGAGCGCCTTGTCGCTCTTCTGGTAGACATAGCCCCACAGCGCCGGATGGCGGTTCACCAGATGCAGGTAGAAATCGGTGTACACGGCGCGGAAGCCGGCAGGGACGAAATCCATCGCATCCAGGTGGATCGCTTCGGTGCCGGGGAATTCGGCGGCGGCATAGGCCCTGAGTGCTTCCGCGGCGCGCATGTGGCCGGCGCCGGCGGAAACGCTTAACAGCAATAGCTTGCGGGGGCGTGGTGGTTGGGCGGCGGCGCCCAGATGGGGCGCATGGTCTGGCTTATGAATGATAGGCTCCGGCGATGTGGTTTGCTGCCGGCAATGCAAAAATGACTACTTTCAAGCATACTCCTTGCAATCTGTATTTTGACGGGGTCGCCGAGATGGGGTCGCCGAGACGGGCCATCGAGGTGGCTGATGACGTTGATGATAGGGATAAATCAACGCTGAGTAAAATGACATTTATGACAAACCATCCCTGCCTGCACTCGTTCCAGAAAGACGCACTATGCCTACCACCCGCAAGCCGCTAGACGGCTTGGCCATGAGCCTGATGTTAATTCTTTGCATGTGCTGGGGGCTGCAGCAGGTGGCGATCAAGGTGGCGGCGCCGAGCATCTCGCCGATCCTGCAAAACGGCCTGCGTTCGGCCGTCGCCGCGCTGCTGGTGAGCGGCCTGATGTGGTGGCGCGGCAGCAAATTCTCGCTCACCGACGGCAGCTTCTGGCCCGGGCTGGCGACCGGCCTGCTGTTTGCCGGCGAATTCCTGTGCGTTTCCATCGGCTTGAACTACACCACTGCTTCGCACATGTCGGTTTTCGTTTACACCGCGCCGATTTTCACCGTGCTGGGTTTGCACTGGCTGGTGCCAGGCGAGCGTTTCGGCCTGACCCAGTGGCTGGGCGTGATCGCGGCGTTTGCCGGCATCGCGGTGGCGTTCGCCGGCGGCTTCGAAGCCGGCGCCGGTTTCAGCCGCATGCTGATCGGCGATGCATTGGGCGTGCTGGCCGCGGTCTTCTGGGCCGCGACCACCATCATGATCAAGCGCAGCGTCCTCACCAATGCCTCGCCCAGCATGACCCTGTGGTACCAACTGGTGGTGGCGGCGCTGTCGCTGCCGCTGCTGGCGCTGGTTTCCGGCCAGACCGAGGTGGCGCCGCTGAGCGGCATCATGTGGGTCAGCCTGGTGTTCCAGTCGCTGATCGTCGCTTTCGGCAGTTTCCTGGCCTGGTTCTGGATGCTGCGCCGCTACCTGGCTTCGCGGCTGACGGTATTTTCATTTCTGACGCCGCTGTTCGGCGTCAGTTTCGGCGTGCTGCTGTTGGACGATCCGATCGGCTTACCGTTCGTGTTCGGCGCCGTGCTGGTGCTGAGCGGCATCGTGCTGGTGAACTGGCAGCGTAATTGAAGTTTGATATGACATAAGGGAGAAAAAATGGTCACTTGCTATCTTCGCTACATCATCGACGCCGGCAAACTCAAGGAGTTTGAACACTATGGAAAATTGTGGATCCCGCTGGTGGAAAAATTCGGCGGCTCCCACCACGGCTACTTCCTGCCATCCGAGGGCGCAAACAACGTCGCCCTGGCCTTGTTTACCTTCCCCAGCCTCGCCGCCTATGAGCAGTACCGCATCAAGATGGCGGATGACGCAGAGTGCCAGGCCGCCTTCAAGTATGCAGAGCAGACCAAGTGCATTCTCAGTTACGAGAGAAGCTTCTTTCGGCCGGTATTCGAATAGGAATTTTAAGCTAAACGCCTATATACAGCCGGGTCAACAGTGCTGTTAACTGAGCAATGGGCGGCGCTTGGAGCCGCCGGGGCGTTCATTTTCGGCGTGGCACGTGCATGTGTTGTTTTTGCAACTAGACAGACAGTTCCAAGCAATATTTGCTTATATGTTTGGTATTATCTTGTTCTCAATTATTCCCGTACGACAATATTCATCGGTAACGACAGGATCACGGCATGAGCAACATACTTCAAAGCCTGCAAAGCCTTATCAACGGCCGTCAGAACAAGCGCATCCTCCGCCTTTCCTTCCCCCACGACGACGGTCCGCACGCGCAACTGCTGGTGAACAAGCTCAACGCCGCCGAAAGCCTATCGCGCGATTTTGAGTACACCGTTGAATTGCTATCGGATGACGCTGAACTGGCGCTGAAGGATTTGCAAGGCAAGCTGTTCTGTGTGGAATTAGTGAGAGCGGACGGCAGCCTGCGTTATTTCTCCGGCTACTGCTTCGAATTCCGCCTCTCTCGCACCGATGGCAATATCACCTTCTACCAGGCCAAATTAGGGCCGTGGACCCAGTACCTGCGCTTGCGCAAGGATAACTACATTTTCCACGGCAAGACCTTGCGCGAACAGATCGACAGCATCTGCGCCGACTACGGCACATTGCCCGATTGGGATTTCCGCGTCAGCGGCGAAGATCCGATCATGACGGACGCCATCCAGTTCGACGAGAGCGACCATAACTACGTCCATCGCCGGCTGGAAGCCGCCGGTCTGCTGTACTACTACGAACACAGCGAGAAGGGCCACAAGCTGGTCATCACCGATGACTCGACCCAGGCCGCAGCGATCGACGGCGGCGAAGAGATCCGCTTCCAGCGCCATGGCGGCGCGTTTGAGGAAGACGGCATCGGCGAATTCTCCCCGGTGCGCCAGATCGTCCCCGGTTCGGTGTCGCTGTCCGGCTTCAACTTCAAGAGCCCGGTGCCGATCAATGCCGGCGTGCCGACCCTGAACAAGCAGGGCAATGTACTCGATGTCGAATCCTATGAATATGCCGGCGCTTACGGCGTCAAGGGTGCCCAGGATGCAGACAAGCTATCGCGCCTGCGCATGGAAGAGATCGAAGCCGCAGGTAAACACTTTGAAGCGGCGGGTAATAACCGCTATGTGCTGCCTGGTCGCTGGTACCGCCTGACCGGCCATTTCTCTTCCAGCCCGTTTGCCAGCCATGAAGAAGCCGGCAAGAATGAATTCCTGATCATCTCGGTCCACCACATCGCCAGCAACAACTATCTGCAGCAGGCAGATCAAAAGGCCGAGTACCGCAACGAGCTGACCTGCCTGCGCAAGACCATCCCCTGGCGTCCCGGTCGTAATTTCCATAGCGTCAACACCAAGATCCTGTCGCCGCAAACCGTCACGGTGGTCGGTCCTTCCGGCCAGGGCAGCGTCCATACCGACGAATACGGCCGCATCCGTGTCCAGTTCCACTGGGACCGCATCGGCAACAACGATGAACGCAGCTCCGCCTGGGTGCGGGTTGCGAGTGCCTGGGCTGGCGGCGAACTGGGCGCCAAGTCCATCCCGCGGGTCGGCTCGGAATGCCTGGTCCAATGGCTCGATGGCAATCCCGACCGCCCCATCGTCACCGGCAGCGTCTACAACCAGCGCAACATGCCGCCCTGGAAGCTGGCGACCCAGCAGTCGCTGATGGGTTTTAGAAGCCGTGAGCTGACGCCCAACGGCGGTAACCAGCCAGGAGGGAGAAGCAACCACCTGGTGCTGGACGATACCAACGGCAAGATCCAGGCGCAGCTGAAAAGCGATCATCAGCATAGCCAGCTGAGTCTGGGCAGCATCAGCCGCATCGAAGACAATGTGGGGCGCAAGGATGCGCGGGGCGACGGCTGGGAACTGAGGACAGATGGCCATGGCGTGGCGCGTGCGGCCAAGGGGATGCTGATCACTACCGAGGCCAGAAACAACGCTGCTGCGCACATCAAGGACATGGGCGAGACGGTCAGAAGGCTGACCGCTGCGCGCGACCAGCACGAGTCGCTGGCCGATGCGGCGCAGCAGGCTGGGGCGCAGGAGAAACAGGGGCAGCAAGCCGATGTCGCACAAACCTTGAAGGCGCAGAACGATGCGATCAAGGGGCAGGGCGCAAGTGAAGAGGGTAGTTTCCCGGAACTGTCACAACCCCACCTTGTTCTGGCCAGTCCTGCCGGTATCGAGACCACCACCAGCGGCAGCACCCATATCGCCAGTGACCAGAACACGGCCATCACGACCGGCAAGAGCTTGTCCATCGCCAGCGGCGATAGCTTGTTCGCCAGCATTCGTCAGACCTTCAGACTGTTTGTTCATAAAACAGGCATGAAAATGATCGCTGCAGCAGGAGATATTGATGTACAGGCATTGACCAACAACATTAACTTGCTGGCCAAGCTCAATATTACGCACACAGCTAATCGCATCACGATCACGGCCAAAGAAGAAGTAGTGATCAATGGCGGCGGCAGTTATGCCAAATTCAATGCTACCGGTATCGAACATGGAACGAATGGCTCGTATGTGGCCCATGCCGCAGTGCACAGTCTGCCAGGAGAAAAGAATCTGCCCGTACCGCCAATGAACTTGCCGGTCGTCGATGGTTTTGACGAGCAATTCAGGTTGGTGGATGAGCATGACACCGCACTTCCGAATACTGCATATACCATCCGCAGTTCCTGCGGGAAAATATGGGAAGGCGTAAGTGACGTCGACGGTTTTACCCAAAGAGTATTCACCGAAAAGCCGACAGCTCTATCCCTCGAGTTATCCCAGAAAAAAGCTGCTACTCACGACATTTTTTTCCTGGTAAATGATATTAAAACGGGCAATCCGCTTGCCAACACCAAATACAAAATTGCACTTGCATCAGGCGCTGTGTTTTTCGGCACCACCGATGCTAAAGGCCATACCGAATTAGTCCATTCCAATCAACCAGAAGTAGCCACTATAGAGGTTCCGTACCATGGCGACAGCGCAAGCAACACTAACTCCGACTGCGGATCAGACTCCTGCAGTTGTTAGTGTTCCGGCAAAGGAATTAAGCGGTGCACAGTGGGTCGCGAGATTTCCGACTAGTGCGAGCGTTGACGACTTGACGCCGGATTTTCGAACTAAGGTGAATAGCTTTATCGCGGCTATCAAAACTGCCGGAGGCAGTGTCCGGATATCTGCAACCTACAGGCCAAAAGAGAGAGCCTATCTGATGCATTATTCAGCGGCAATTTCCAACGGAAACATTGCCCCGGCAAGTGTGCCGGCAATGGATGGCGTAAATATAGAGTGGGTGCACGATACTCCGGCGGAGTCGATCAGCGCTGCAACCAGCATGAAGACAGCTTACGCAATCGTCTTTCCTCCTGCACTCGTAAGTCGTCATTCGGACAAGACTGCTATCGATATGACGATCACAGGCATGTCTGGGAAATCCATTGTGGATGCTGCAGGAACCACCGTTTCAATTACAAACCTAAGCGATTTGAATCCGGTAGGCGCTACCTACGGGGTTAACAAACTCGTATCCGATCCCCCACACTGGTCAGCCGATGGACATTAAAAAATTCCTGCCGATTATTTTAGTAACCCTTTCATGCTCATCCTTTGCAAGTGAAATCGGAGAGGGCTTCGTTCAGAGAAATGCAGAAGGAGAAACGTATCTGTATACAACTCAAACGATCAAAAAAAATGAAAAGATCTTGGTTCAATATCCAAAAGAAAATGGCGATATCGAATGTTGCAAGGTAACGTCATCCGACGGGAAGCTATTGCCACAGGGTGAAGTTACCGATGAGCTGAATGGACGTGACGTACACGTTTACAAGCTGAAGCTGCGCTATACGAAGCCTTTTATCGGGATCGCGGTAATTGGAACGGGTGCTTCTGTTGCGGGAAGCGCCACCGAATTGGAAATTAAAAATCGAAACACATCAGTTAAAACGTGTTTGAGCCAAGAAGGTGTGCATCTATTCTCAACAAAGACGGGTGACCTGAAAACGCATCTATATTTGCCGCTTGGTTACGATGTGGAACCCACATGCGACTCGCCAGGTAAATAAGGAAAAAAGCAGCGATGCATCCCAGATGCATATGCTGAACCGTGCGAACAGTACCGTGAAGATGTTTAATTTTAGTTAGCCTTCTTACAGGAATATCACATGTCCAAACATAAAAAGGGACACAAGGCGGCAGGTACAACTAACAAGACAAAAAAATCGCTAGTCAAAGTTGTTGTTAAACCTGATGACGCTGGTGAGTGGATTAAGCCAAATACTCTTGATAAATTTTATATCGACGATGAGGCTAATTTTCCTTCCATCGAATTTGAGATAAAAACGGATTCACCGGGTCCCTATAAATGGCTTTGGGCGATGTCATGGGATGCCAACGTCAGCGGGCTGAGGGAGCGCGCGCGAGGGAAAAAGGTTGCTGCTTTTTCAGACAAAAATGAATTAACGCAAGCGGGAAAAAGCTGGGATGCAAAAACCATCAACAAAGTTATTGGCGGGCGGCTAACGGTCACTGTTGAGGTAGGGGAAGAAAAATTTAGGCGAACCGTGCTGATTTTGGGCAAGTCGCCAAGCAAGGAAAAAATTGACGCTTACGTTGCGCAGAAAGTTGCGGCTGGTTCGAATAGCAACGCCCGGGATGGCGAGCAGGATCGGACAACCGCAATTGCGACGATGAAGAAATTAATTCAACAAGAATCCCAATATAAGCATTTTCTTAATTTGGATTCGGAGCCTATTGTCGCGTTCGATAAAGGATATGGGCTGACCCAGTTAACGAGCGGCGATCCGACTTACGTGCAAATCTGGAATTGGAAAGCTCATATAGATGAGGCATTAAAGCGCATGGTTGGCCATAGGGCGAGTTCTGTAAAGCTCTTTAATAGACATGCAGACTGGCCGCATGACGACGAAATGATAGAAATAAATGCGATTTCTCTGTGGAATGGCGGACATTATTATGTTCCGGATCTTGTTGCGAAAAAAAGGGTTAGAAATCCGCAAATGATATGTGTGCCGCATGAAGGAAATAAGGGCTACAAAATCTCGACAGAAGAAGTGGGTAAGAAAACCCTTCAGGAGTTACAGGCCGATCCAAAACGATCGCCATCTTATACAGGAGTTTGCTATGCGGATACTATCCAGGGTTTATAAATCATGCCTTATCCCGCTCCTATTTCTAGGCCTAAATTCGCATGCTCAAATAGTTGACGGAAGTGTGACTTATGCTTTGGTTGATTCCAAAGGAGTTGAATTTGATGCGGTTCAAGCGGATCAAGAAAAAGGCATGTTTTTTCGCCGCACAGTTAAAGATGGGAATTACAGTAATTTCCGTTTGCGGGAATTTGATCGCATGATAAAGCAACATAATTTCACCTATCAATTGCTTGACGACTCTCTCATTTCAACGCCGGAAGGTGACTATTTTGTAGTTGAATCGATGAGATCAATTGCCTCGAATCCTGAAGATGATGTTGATTACAGAAAGCATCCAGATTGGTGGACGCACAGATGCGACCACGGTGTCAATATGTCCTATCTCGTTGGCGTGGCAAAAGGAAAAATCAGCATCGTTAAAAAATACTTCACAAGATGTAACTCTGAAGCCAGGGTATTTAAGAAAAATGGACAGATTGGCTATGAGGTTAAGGACTACAGCAAAGGAGGGGATCAGCCTCAGTCTTTGGTATACCTCCTAAAAGATGGAAAATTCATACGACAAGAAAATGGCCCTTATAAGGAAGAACGCTAATGAATGCGGCTATGGAGCTTGTTCACGACAGTACTCAAGACGATTTCGTACGGGCTGTTTTGTATTCTTTTGCAATCAGCGATTACGAGGGTAATGAGGTAATTACTTTAAAGAGCATCGTTTCTTCCGACATTTTTGACGGTATGGAAATTGAGATAGTGAACGAAGCTGTTAGTACAGTTCAACAAGCCGGCCTAATTGAGTGGGACGACACAAAAGTTGGGGCGATTCGTTTGACTCCGGTTGGTCAGGCGAAATTTCTCCTGGTCCGCAATGATTTTTTTGATGGGGATGAAATCGAATCACTGAGAGATTGGTTTGCTGATCTGAATATCCATGATCTTCTGGCCTCGCTAGAGTACCGCTCAATGAAGAAAAATTTTGTCGGCCTTGCTGCCTTGCCTGGACAGCCATGCCCGCTATCCGGTCAGTGGCGAGCTCAGAGACTGTCCAACAAGACAGTCTTTACTCGGATTGGAGAGCTACTTCCTGCACCAGAAACCGACGGTGTTGGAAATCAAGTGATATGGCATTTACTTAGGACTGAGAATACCGTCATCGGTGCTTGAATTGAGTTCCTGATTTGTGTTCTAGAACAGTAATCCTCTGGCACATGCGTAGTGACGTATAAAAATGCGCTGACCAGGTACAAGAAAATGAGAAAAGCTAAAGCGTAAAACAGCCATGGACATACACAGAAGTTTGCTATGCAGATCATATCCTCGGCAAGCATGCTTGCTTCTAGCAGCGACGCTTTTCATCGGAACTGTTCATGCTTCGCCTGTTGCGAGTGCCCAGATGCTGGAGAACTATAGGGAGAGTTTCAAAAATTCGACTCCTCCATCTAAATACATTTTTGTAGATGCGAATGGGGGAGATCAGCCAAGTGATGGCCCAGGGAAAATCTATATTCTGGACATTACTGCCAGGGAACCAGCCAGTTTTATCTATTCCTCTGAAATAGATCGCTTGTTTAAGGATCATTTTTCGGTGATGGTTGATAACGAATCGCTCATCTCCACGCCAACAGCAGATTATCTTGTCTTAATAATGACAAGGCCGCACGAATACAATCCCAAATCGGATCATTGCGCTGCCGGCATGGGTGAGGACCGAGCTTATCTGATTGCGATCACGGATAGTGGCGTCAAGGTGCTTAACCGAAATTTCTTCAGCTGCGCCGGCTCCTACAGGATGGTCCACGTCAATGAACAACCTGGCTACGAAATCCGAGATTATAAAAAGGGCATCGATCAAGCTCAGTCCGTACGGTACTTGCTACAGGATGGAAAATTGATACGAAAAGAAAATGGCCCGTACAAGGAAAAACCACAATAACGGTTCTTGTTGAATTTGATCTGTCGGCTAGCTGCAGGTCAGTACAAATAAAAATGCGGATGAACGGCACAAGCCGCTCATCCGCATTTTTTCAGGGCCCAAGCACATCGAACCCGTCATGCAACGCTCAAGACTCTTAAGCCGTGAAAGTACCTTCCGAAACCAGCGCTTGCAAAGGCAAACGCGGGCTAGGTTCTTCCTTCGAACGCAGGCCTTCCGGCAGCATGGCCTTGTCGCCGATCTTGCCGATGGCTACCGCTGCTTCGATGGCGAAGTTGGCCGGAACGCCCAGTTCGGTGCGTGTCTTTTCCTTGTCGAAACCGGCCATGCCGTGCGCATGCCAGCCGGACAGGCTGGCTTGCAGCGCCAGGTAGCCCCAGGCTGAACCGGCGTCGAAGGAGTGGGTTGGCGCCGGCAGTTCTTCGCTGCTGCCTGGCGGCGCGAAGGTGGTTTTCGACAACACGATCACCAGCGCCGAGGCGTTTTCGGCCCAGCTGCGGTTGAATTCGTTGAGCAGGCCCAGCAGGCGGGTCCAGTGCGGTGTGCCGCGGCGGGCGAAGACGAAGCGCCATGGCTGCGAGTTGTAGGACGACGGCGCCCAGCGTGCGGCTTCCAGGATGGTCAGCAATTCTTGCTCGGAAATCTCGTCATTGGCGTAGGCGCGCGGCGACCAGCGGCTGAGGAATTGCGGATGGGCCGGGTGATCGGCGACGCGTGGCGTGGACTGGGTCATAGTGTTCCTGTTATAAACTAGATAATGGATGCAAAGACGAAAATTCGCTGTGGCCGGATCCAGCCTGGCCAAGACGTCGCATCTTAGCAGCAGTTTTTGATGCTTGCAGAGGCTGCCTCGATTTACTGCATCGCTTAGATGTACCGGGCAAGCAGGGTGAAGATTGCTGCGCCAAGCCGGTATAATCGAAAATAACCAAGACTGCCCGGGCGTTGTCCAAGTGACAGCAAACCCGGCAGGCTTTCGCATAATCCCGTGCGGCGTCCGTGTTTCTGCGCCGCATCCTTGTTCTACTGACTGTCAATCCTATGCTAGCACCACAAAAACAACAGATCATCGACCTTTTCAACGCTGCCTTGCAGCCCGTCATCGCCGGCAGCGAGCTGACGCCGACCGTGACCCTGGAGCGCCCGCGCGATCCTTCGCATGGCGATGTGGCCTGCAATATCGCCATGCAGCTGGCCAAGCCCCTGAAAAAGAATCCGCGTGAACTGGCTCAGACCCTGGTGGCGGCAGTCATGGCCGGCGCTGCCGGCAAGGGCTTGATTGAAGCCGCCGAAATCGCCGGTCCCGGCTTTATCAACCTGCGCCTGACCGCCGCCGCCAAGCAACAAGTAGTTCAGACCGTCTTGCAGCAGGGTGCGGAATTCGGCAAGAGCCAGCTCGGCGCCGGTAAAAAAGTGCTGGTCGAGTTCGTCTCGGCCAATCCGACCGGCCCGCTGCACGTTGGCCATGGCCGTCAGGGCGCGCTGGGCGACGCTTTGTCTGCATTGTTTGAAGTGCAAGGTTTCGACGTCACCCGCGAGTTCTACTATAACGACGCCGGCGTCCAGATCGCCACCTTGGCGACTTCGGTGCAGGCGCGCGCCAACGGCTTGAAGCCGGGCGACGCCGCATGGCCGGAAAGTGCTTACAACGGCGACTACATCGCCGACATCGCCCAGGATTTCCTGGCGCGCAAGACCGTGGCCGCCAGCGATGGCGAACCGGCAACCGCCAGCGGCGACGTCAACGATATCGAATCGATCCGCAAGTTTGCCGTGGCCTACCTGCGCCGCGAGCAGGACCTGGACTTGCTGGCCTTCGGTGTCAAGTTCGACAATTATTACCTGGAAACCTCGCTGTACAAGGATGGCAAGGTCAACGCCGCCGTCGAGGCCCTGATCGCCGCCGGCGTCACCTATGAGCTGGACGGCGCCCTGTGGCTGCGCACCACCGATTACGGCGACGACAAGGACCGCGTCATGCGCAAGACTGACGGCACTTATACCTACTTCGTGCCGGACGTCGCCTATCACATCGTCAAATGGCAGCGCGGCTTCGGCAAGGTCATCAATGTCCAGGGCAGCGACCACCATGGGACGATCGCGCGCGTACGGGCCGGCCTGCAGGCGGTCAACATGGGCATTCCGCAGGGCTACCCGGATTACATCCTGCACAAGATGGTGACCGTGATGAAGAACGGCGAAGAAGTGAAGATTTCCAAGCGCGCCGGTTCCTATGTCACAGTGCGCGACCTGATCGAATGGTCGTCCGGCGAAGACGGCGCTGAAGCCACGGCTGATGCACCGCGCGACCTGACCCGCGGCCGCGATGCCGTGCGCTTCTTCCTGATCTCGCGCAAGGCCGATACCGAGTTCGTCTTCGACGTCGACCTGGCGCTGGCCAAGTCCGACGAAAACCCGGTGTATTACGTACAGTACGCGCACGCTCGCATCTGCTCGGTGTTGGCGCAATGGACCGGCGACGAAGCCAGCCTGAGCAGCATCGACCTCAGCCCGCTGACCGCGCCGCGCGAAGCCAGCTTGCTGGCCAAGCTGGCCGAATATCCGGACATGCTGCAGCATGCGCTGGAAGAGCTGGGGCCGCATCAGGTGGCGTTCTATCTGCGCGATTTGGCGGGTGAGCTGCATAGCTACTACAATGCGGAGCGGGTTTTGGTCGACAACGAGGCGCTCAAGCTGGCCCGTCTGGCCTTGATGCACGCCACCCGCCAGGTGCTGCGCAACGGCCTGGCGCTGATCGGCGTATCGGCTCCCGCACGCATGTGATTTGAATCTACAATAGGCGACTCGGTCCGACACTTTCCGGCGTTAATGCCGGCGGAACAGGTGGACCGAGACGGTCTGTAACCAGTATGTCATTGGGGAAGTATGAGCAAATTTATCAACAAGCAAGCTGGCGGTACTTTACTGGGCCTGATTTTCGGCCTGATCATCGGTCTGGCGATCGCCGTCGTGGTGGCGATCATGATCACCAAGACGCCGACGCCATTCACCAACAAGACAGCCAAGGCCGACAAACCGCCGGAAGCCATCACGGCGCCGGCTACGCCAGCCGCACCGGCTGCCGGCGGCGACCAGCTGCCGGATCCGAACAAAGCGCTGTACGGCAACCAGAGCGCGGCCAAGGAAGCAGCCAAGGCATTCACGCCGCCGGCCACCTCAGCGGTGCCGCCAACCGACAACACGCCGGCTGCCGTCAACCAGGCTGCCGAGAAGAAACTCGATGCGCTGGTTGCCAAGTCCCAGCAGGACAAGCCGGCCCCGGTGGTCGACAAATCGACTGCCGACAAGGCCAAAAAGGTCGCCGGCGACATCGCCGAAGCCAAGACTAAGGCCGCCGCCGCGGACGACAACTGGATCTATTTCCTGCAGGTCGGCGCTTTCCGTGAACAGAATGAAGCTGAAAGCGCCAAGGCCAGGCTGGCGCTGATGGGGTTCGAGGCCAAGATCAGCGAGCGCCAGGCTGATACCGGTTCCTTGTACCGGGTACGGGTCGGGCCATTTAATCAGCTGGAAACAATGAACCGGATTCGCGGGAAGTTGTCAGATAACGGCGTTAATGCGGCTGTGGTGCGGGCTGCGAAATAAAAGACTTGGTTTGCAATCACAATAAATGTTTTGTCTAATCGGTTGAAGGCAGAGTGACTCCCCTCTCTAGTTGAGCGTCCCTAGCCGGGCGCCTCTTCCCCACAATTTAAAAATAAGGATATTTCATGCGTTTTTTTCAAAAAGCCCTGGCAGTCGCTGGTCTTAGCCTGAGTCTCGGCCTGGTTGCCGTCAGCGCCGGCGCATCGCCGGCCAATCCGGTTGCCGGCACCGACTACAAAGTTCTCGACAATCCGCAGCCGACCGATAGCGGCCTCGGCAAGAAAGTGGAAGTGACGGAATTCTTCGGTTACTTCTGCCCGCATTGCAATGCGCTCGAGCCGACGCTGGAAGACTGGGTCGCCAAGCAAGGCGACAAGATTTCCTTCAAGCGCGTACCGGTCGATTTTGGCGATCCAAATGGCGATCCGAAGAAATCGCCTTACGTAACGCAGAAAAAGCTGTACTACACGCTGGAAGCGATGGCCAAGCTGCCTGAGATGCACAAGAAAGTCTTCAACGCCATCCACGTGCAGCGCCAGAACCTGAACAACGACGCCGCCGTCGCCGATTTTGCTGCCAAGAGCGGTCTCGACAAAGCCAAGTTCATGGACGTCTACAATTCCTTCGCGGTGCAGACCAAGGTGACCCGCGCTACCCAGCTGCAGAACGCCTACAAGGTCGACGGCGTGCCGATGCTGGTGGTTGACGGCCGCTTCGTCACCTCTCCATCGATCGTCGGCGCAACGCCTGGCGCCGGCGAGACCGAAGCAGCCTTGTTCAAGACTACCTTGCAAGTGATGGACAGCCTGGTGGCCAAGGCCGCCGCTACCAAGAAGTAATCAGCGGGCCGGCCATTACGTTTGGCGTGGCCGGCTGGCAGTAGTTGTTGAAAAGTCCGCCTCTCGCAAGAGGGCGGGCTTTTTTATCGAGATTTGTCTAGTGTCCTGAGTCATAGGTTCATCGCTTTTCTTCAACGGACCTATGACTCAGGACACAAACTCCCAGATTGGTCGTTTTCATGAAACGTGTATTCATCACCGGCGCATCCAGCGGCATCGGCGCCGCCCTGGCGCAATACTATGCAGGGCAGGGCGCGTCGCTGGGACTGGTGGCCAGGCGCCAGCCGGTGCTGGAACAGCTGCTGGCCGGCCTGCCGCATCCGGAGCGGCACCGGCTGTACGCGCTGGATGTCAACGATCATGCGGCCTTGAGCGCGGCGGCGGCGGATTTCATCGCTGCCGGCAATGGCGTTGACGTGGTGATCGCCAGCGCCGGCATTTCGCAGGGCACGCTGACCGAACATGCGGAAGACCAGGAGGTGTTCAACCAGGTGTTCGCCACCAATGTGCTGGCCACGGTGGCGACCTTTGCGCCCTTCATCGCCAGCATGAAGCGTCAGGCCCGGGAAGGCCAGCGCGATTTGCGCCTGGTCGGGGTCGGCAGCGTCGCCGGCATCCGCGGCTTGCCGGGCGCCGGCGCCTATAGCGGTTCGAAGGCGGCGTTGATCAGTTATTGCGAGTCGCTGCGGGTGGAGTTGCGCGCCAGCGGCATCAAGGTGGTCACCATCGTACCCGGCTATATCGATACGCCGATGACCCAGGTCAACGATTACGCGATGCCGTTCCTGATGCCGGCCGAGCGCTTTGCCGCCAAGACCGGCGCGGCGGTGGCGCGCGGCAGCAGCTACCAGGTGATTCCGTGGCAGATGGGCGTGGTGGCCAAGCTGTTGCGGCTGTTGCCCAACTGGCTATACGATCTGGTGTTTTCCAAGGCGCCGCACAAGGCGCGCAAAGGTATGGATTAATTCGCGGACTGATTTACGGACTGACCCATGGACTTTCATAGTTTCTTCTTATTCGTGCTGACCGAGCTGGCGCTGTCGGCCTCGCCCGGACCGGCGGTGATGCTGGTGGTGGCCTATGGCATTACCGCCGGCTGGAAAAAATCGATCTTCGCGACGCTGGGGATACTGACCGCCAATGCGATCTATTTCACCATTTCGGCGACCGGCCTGGGCGCCTTGATCGTCGCCTCGCATACCTTGTTTACTGCGGTGAAGTGGCTGGGCGTGGCCTACCTGGCTTATCTCGGCCTGTCCGCCATCTTCGGCCGGCCGTCGCCGATCACCGCTTCCAGGCTGGACGGCAGGAATTCGTCCGGCTGGAAGATCTGGCTCAGCGGCCTGACCCTGCAGCTGGCCAATCCCAAGGCGCTGATCTTTTTCATCGCCATCCTGCCGCAGTTCCTGAATCCGGCCGCGAATGTGCCGCTACAGATGATCTGGCTGGCAGCCGGCTCGATGATTCCGGAATTCTTTATCCTGCTCGGCTACGCTGTGCTGGCGGGACGAATGCAAACCATCGCAACCCGCCCGGCTTTTGCGCGCATCACCGACCGCGTCGCCGGCAGCCTGATGCTGGCGGTAGCCATGATCGTAGCCGCAATACAGCAGTAGGGTGGGCACACCGTGCCCACGCGTGACCGTGATAGCCGGAGTACGGACCGCACAGAAACCGGCATGTAGGTAGTGGGAATTTCCACGTGGCGCGCTGTGCCCACCCTGCGCGTCCTGGCCGCTGCTCCTGTCAGGCCGCGCTGAAGCGGTAAACCTGGTCCGCATCCAGCCGTCGTTTCAGCACGCCGTCGAACCACAGCTTGTGCAGATGCGCCAATGCCTCGCCCAGCGCGAACGTCATCTGATGGGCGTCAAGCGGGCGGCGGAACATGATGGGGACGATGTCGCTGGCCGATTGCGGCTCTGATGTGCAAGCACTCACTACCTCTGCCAGCCTTTCCCTATGATGCTGTTGCAGCTGGTCGATGCGGATCTGCAAGCCGCGAAACGGCTTCCCGTGCGAAGGCAGCACAAGGGTTGCGGTCGGCAGGGCGCGGTATTTTTCCAGCGAATCCATGTATTGCTGGACCGGATTGGATTCCGGTTCGATGGCGAACACGGAGACATTGGTGGAAATCCGCGGCAGCACCATATCGCCGGAAACCAGCAATTCCAGATCGCCGCAGTACAGCGCCACATGTTCCGGCGCATGGCCGAAACCAGTGATCACCTGCCATTGATGCTGGCCGATGCGTACGCTTTGGCCATCGGCCAGGCGATGGTAAGCCTGCGGCACCGACGGCACCATGGACGGATAATAGGACTTGCGCTGGGATACCTTGGCGATGACGTCGGGGTCGCACATGCCGTGCCGCTGGAAATGCGGCAAGGCGGCGCTGCCGTCGGCGCCTGGCAGGGCAGCCGACATGATGCGTGCTGAAAAATATTCACCGCCGCTCATCCACAAGGGCGCTTGCCAGCGCGTGCACAGCCAGTCGGCCAGGCCGACGTGGTCAGGATGGCAATGGGTCACCAGCACCCGCAGCACCGGCAGGCCGCGCAATTCCTTGGTAAAAATCTCTTCCCAGGCGGCGCGCGTGGCGTCGCTGGCAATTCCGCAGTCGATGATGGTCCAGCCATGGCGCACGCCGTCTTCGGTCTCGACGCTGTCTTCCAGCAGCCACAGATTGATGTGATCCAGAGCGAACGGCAAGCCCATGCGCAGCCAGCGCACGCCGGGCGCGACTTCCAGGGTGGCGCCGCTGGCTGGCAGGGTGTCGCCGAAGGCGTAGCTGAGCTGGGCTTCGAGTGCGTTCATGGGGATTTCTTTCTGTTTTGGCAATGCCAGTAGTTTTTCGGTGTTTTCATTTTCCGCCAGCGCGCCTACAATGTGCTTTACGTTAACGTTAACTGCCATTGTACCTAAACCAGCATTTTTTGTTCCTTGATGACTATCTGACCATGCCGACTTACACCATCACCGAACTGGCGCGCGAATTCGATATTACCCCGCGGGCGATCCGTTTCTATGAGGATCAGGGTTTGCTGAGCCCGAAACGGGATGGCGCCGGCGGCCGCAACCGGGTGTATGCGCCGCGCGAGCGCACCCGCCTGAAATTGACCTTGCGCGGCAAGCGCCTGGGCCTGACGCTGTCGGAAATAAAGAGCCTGGTCGACATGTACGATTCGCCCAAGGATTCGGCGCCGCAGCTGGAACTGTTCCTGCAGGTGCTGGCCCGCCACCGCGAGCATCTGGAGCAGCAGCGCGAAGACATCGAAGTCACGCTGGAAGAAATCACCGCCCACGAGGATGAATGCCGGCGCTTGCTGGACAGCGGCCAACTGAGCGATCACGCTGTGCTGGCGGCTGCCGGCGACAAGGACTGAAACCGTCATCACTACCGATTCCCGATTACACAACTCGCAAGAATAACGAAGGAGACAATATGATCCATTTACCAGGTTTGACGTTCGATCACGGCGAAGACATCGACGCTTTACGCAGCGCCATCCAGGAGTTCGCCGCGGCGGAAATCGCCCCGCGCGCCGCCGAAATCGACCATACCGACCAGTTTCCCATGGACCTGTGGAAGAAAATGGGCGATCTCGGCCTGCTCGGCATCACGGCGGAAGAAGAATACGGCGGCAGCGGCATGGGCTACCTGGCGCACATCATCGCCATGGAAGAAATTTCGCGCGCTTCCGCTTCGGTCGGCCTGTCCTATGGCGCCCACTCGAACCTGTGCGTGAACCAGATCAAGCGCAACGGCAGCCCCGAGCAAAAAACCAAGTACCTGCCGAAACTGATTTCCGGCGACCATGTCGGCGCCCTCGCCATGTCCGAGCCGAACGCCGGTTCCGACGTCGTCAGCATGAAGCTGCGCGCCGAACTCAAGGGCGACCGCTATATCCTGAACGGCAGCAAGATGTGGATCACCAATGGTCCTGACGCTGACGTGCTGGTGGTATACGCCAAGACCGACCTGGAAGCCGGCGCCCGCGGCATGACCGCCTTCCTGATCGAAAAGAGTTTCAAGGGCTTCAGCGTCGCGCAAAAGCTGGACAAGCTGGGCATGCGCGGTTCGCACACCGGCGAACTGGTGTTCCAGGATTGCGAAGTGCCGGCCGAAAACGTGCTGGGCGGCCTCGGCAAGGGCGTCAACGTCCTGATGTCCGGCCTGGATTACGAGCGCACCGTTCTCTCTGGCGGCCCGCTTGGTATCATGCAAGCGTGCATGGATGTGGTGGTGCCGTATGTGCACGACCGCAAGCAGTTCGGCCAGTCGATCGGCGAATTCCAGCTGATGCAGGGCAAGCTGGCCGATATGTATTCGACCATGATGGCGTGCAAGGCTTATGTATACGCAGTGGGCCAGGCCTGCGACCGCGCCAAGAACCCGGCCGCAGCTCGGGCGCTGCGCAAGGATGCCGCCGGCGCGATCCTGTATTCGGCGGAAAAAGCTACCTGGATGGCGGGCGAAGCGATCCAGGCGCTGGGCGGCAACGGTTATATCAACGAGTATCCGGTGGGACGCCTGTGGCGCGACGCCAAGCTGTATGAAATCGGCGCCGGCACCAGCGAAATCCGCCGCATGCTGATTGGTCGCGAGTTGTTTGCGGAAACTAATTAAGACAAGTGCCGGACAGCGTTTATGCGATAGCGCCGTCATCCCCGCGAACGCGGGGATCCAGGTTGGCAACGATAGCAATCAACATGGATTCCCGCGTTCGCGGGAATGACCGGGGCGCGTAGCCGGGGCCGACGAGGCCGGGACGCGTAGTTGGGGGTCGCCTGGACGGGGCAGCTTAGACACAATAAGAATGAAGTGACATCAGGACGGGTTTTGTGATTTCCTTGTTTAATGGCACAATTGAAAAAAAGGCAACAACGTCAAGAACATGACTTCACTGCATATTCACACCGCATTACTGCGACATCCGCAACTTTCCGTCGCGCTCGACAAGATCGTGTTGCTGAAGATGGAAAACACCCAGCCGGCCGGCTCCTTCAAGCTGCGCGGCATCGGCCTGCTATGCCAGCGCGCGGTAGCGGCCGGCGCTAGCCACCTGGTGTGTCCGTCCGGCGGCAACGCCGGCTTTGCCGCTGCCTTCGCCGGCGCTGCGCTCGGCATCAAGACCACCATCGTCGTCCCTGAAAGCACCGCCGCCTCGGTCTGCCAGCGCATCCGCGACATCGGCGCCGAGGTGATCGTGCACGGCGCGGTCTGGGACGAAGCCAACCAGCTGGCGCTGCAGCTCTGCGAGCAGCCCGGCAGCGTCTACATCCCGCCTTTCGACCATCCCGACATCTGGGATGGCAACGCCACCATGATCGATGAAGCGGTGCTGCAGGCGCGCGAGCTGGGTGTGGAATTCGATGTCGTCGTCTGTTCCGTGGGCGGCGGCGGCCTGATGAGCGGCGTGCTGAGCGGCCTGCATCGCAACGGCCTGGCGCACATCCCGCTGATTGCGGCGGAAACCGATGGCGCCGCTTCGCTCAACGCCGCGGTGCGCGCGGGTGAGCTGGTCAGCCTGCCGGCGATTACCTCGATTGCCTCCACCCTGGCCGCCAAGCGCGTGGCCGCCGAATGTTTCGCCTGGACCCAGCGCCATGAGGTCCACAGCGTGGTGGTCAGCGATGCCCAGGCAGTTTCCGCGGCGCTGCAGTTCGCCGACCAGATGCGCACCCTGGTCGAGCCGGCTTGCGGCGCGGCGCTGGCGGTGGCGTATGAGAATCTGCCGGTGCTGGCGCCTTACAAGCGGCCGCTGATCGTGGTCTGCGGCGGCATCGGCGTCAGTTTGGCTATGCTGGCAGGCTGGAAGGAACGGTTCTCGCTGTGATCACCTCTGGAAATTTTCCGAAATTATTGTCGTCGCAGATCGCTTTCGATACCGCGCGCATGATCTTGGACGGTTTCGACAAGCATTATCGTTTGTTCCGCGCGGCCAGCCAATTAGCCAAGCAGCATTTTGAAGACGCCGACTGGAAAACCGCCCAGCTGGCCGCGCGCGAACGCATCGGTTTCTACGATGCGCGGGTGCGCGAATGCGTGCAGGCGCTGGAAGACGAATACGACCAGGGCGACCTGACCGACGAGGTCTGGCGCGAGGTAAAGCTGCACTATATCGGCATGCTGACCTATCACAAGCAGCCGGAGCTGGCGGAAACCTTCTTCAATTCAGTCTGCTGCAATATCCTGCACCGCACCTATTTCCACAACGATTTCATCTTCGTGCGGCCGGCGGTGTCGACCGAATATATCGACACCGACGAAGCGCTGCCGACTTACCGCGTGTATTACCCGGCCAAGGACGGCCTGCACTATACGCTCAAGCGTTTAATTACCAATTTGCAGTTGCAGCGGCCGTTCGCCGACCTCGACCGCGACATCACGCTGGCCGAGGAGCGCATCCGCCAGGCCTTCGGCGACACGCCGCTGGAGCCGAATCACCAGATCCAGGTCTTGTCGAACGCGTTTTACCGCAACAAGGGCGCCTACGTGGTCGGCAAGATGATCAACGGTCCGCGCGAATATCCCTTCGTGGTGCCTATCCTGCACGACCGCGACGGCAAGCTGGTGCTGGACGCGGTGCTGTTCGACAATAAGATCCTGACCATCCTGTTTTCTTTCACGCGCGCCTATTTCATGGTCGACATGGAAGTGCCGTCAGCCTATGTGCAATTCCTGCGCAGCCTGCTGCCGAACAAGCCGCGCAGCGAGATCTACACCATCCTGGGTTTGCAAAAGCTGGGAAAAGCGCTGTTTTACCGCGATTTCCTGCGCCATTTGCGGCATTCTTCGGACAATTTCGAGATCGCTCCCGGTATCCGCGGGCTGGTCATGGTGGTGTTCGCCTTGCCTTCGTTTCCCTACGTGTTCAAGGTCATCAAGGACTTTTTTCCGGCGCCGAAGGAAACCACCAATGCCCTGGTCAAGGAAAAATACCTGCTGGTCAAGCACCACGACCGCGTCGGCCGCATGGCCGATACCCTGGAATATTCCAGCGTGGCCTTCCCGCGCGCCCGTTTCGCCGACGAACTGCTGGCCGAGCTGAAGCAGGTGGCGCCTTCGGTGGTGGAAGAAGACGGCGACGAAATCATCATCAAGCACCTGTACATCGAACGACGCATGGTGCCGTTGAATATCTACCTCAGCAATGCCGAGCAAAACGACGACCAGGCAGCGCTCGAACATGGCATTACCGAATACGGCAACGCCATCAAGGAACTGGTCGCCGCGAATATCTTTCCGGGCGACATGCTGTACAAAAATTTTGGCGTGACGCGTCACAACCGCGTCGTGTTTTACGACTATGATGAGATTGAATACATTACCGACTGCAATTTCCGCGTGATCCCGCAGCCGCGCAATGAAGAAGATGAAATGTCGGCCGAACCCTGGTATTCGATCGCCAAAAACGACGTCTTTCCGGAACAGTTCGGGGTATTTCTTCTCGGAAATCCAAACGTGAAGAAGTACTTTATCAAGCATCATGCCGATTTGCTAACTCAGCAATATTGGCAACAACGCAAGCAGCACATACAGGAAGGGCATTTCGACGATGTCTTTCCTTATCCGCAGGAATGCCGTTTCACCTATAAGCCCGTTAGCCAGTCAGCACCAGCAGCAACACAGACATCGTAGTTAATCGCATTATTTTTAACCAACCAGGCAGCAAGGCCGTAAGCGGACATCGCGGATCAAGGTGGTAGCCGCAGCGGCTGACAAGTTGTCATAATCTGGAGAAGCAACATGAATGACCCAATCGTTATCGTCGGTGCAGCACGTACTCCAATGGGTGCGTTTCAGGGTGATTTTGCGGCGTTGACCGCCACTGATCTGGGCGCCGTGGCAATCAAGGCCGCGGTAGAGCGCGCCGGCCTGAAGCCGGAACAAGTCGACGCCGTGTTGTTCGGCAATGTGCTGCAAGCGGGCCAGGGCCAGGCGCCGGCGCGCCAGGCAACCATCAAGGCCGGCCTGCCGGTCGGCACCAATGCTGCCACTATCTCCAAGGTATGCGGTTCGGCCATGCAAGCCACCATGTTCGGCTTCGACTCCCTGCTGGCAGGGACTAACGAAGTCGTAGTCACCGGGGGCATGGAATCGATGACCAATGCGCCTTACCTGATCCCGAAAGCACGCGGCGGCTACCGTATCGGCCACGGCATGATTTTCGATCACATGATGCTGGACGGCCTGGAAGATGCCTATTCCAAGGGCGAAAACGGCGGCGGCCGCTCGATGGGTACTTTCGGCGAAGAATGCGCCTCCAAATACCATTTCAGCCGCGCCGACCAGGACGCCTTTGCAATCGCTTCGGTGCAGCGCGCGCAGGCAGCTACCGCCGACGGCTCCTTCAAATGGGAAATCGCCCCGGTGACAGTCACCAGCCGTGCCGGCGAAGTGGTGATCGACAAGGACGAAGGTCCGCAAAAAGCCAAGATCGACAAGATCCCGTCGCTGCGCGCGGCGTTCAAGAAGGACGGCACCATCACTGCCGCTTCCTCGTCCTCCATCAACGACGGCGCTGCGGCGCTGGTGCTGATGCGCGAATCGACCGCCAAGAAACTCGGCTGCACGCCGATTGCCCGCATCCTCGGTCACACCAGCCACTCGCAAGAACCGGAATGGTTCACCACCGCACCGGTCGGCGCGATTGAAAAGCTGTACAAGAAAGTCGGCTGGAAGCACAGCGACGTCGATCTGTATGAAGTCAACGAAGCGTTCGCCGTGGTGCCGATGGCAACCATGAAAGAACACGACATCCCGCATGACAAGATCAACGTCCACGGCGGCGCTTGCGCTCTAGGCCATCCTATCGGCGCTTCCGGCGCGCGCATCATCGTCACGCTGCTGGGCGCACTGAAGGCCAAGGGTCTCAAGCGCGGCGTGGCGTCACTGTGCATCGGCGGCGGCGAAGGCACGGCGATTGCCGTTGAACTGGTCTGATAGTTCGAAGTTGCAGGACGTCCGCATAGCACCGTAGCAAGCAAGCATCAAAGGATCAGCGTTTTTCCGTGGCTTTGCCGCGGATTCACGCTGATCTTTGTTATTTGACTTCATGAATTGCGATTTAAACAAGGTAATGAATATGGCCGCTGCAATTGATTTCTACTTTGATTTTTCGTCCCCCTACGGTTACTTCGCTGCCACCCGCATCGATGAACTGGCGGCAAAATACAAGCGCGATGTCGAATGGCATCCGATTCTGCTCGGCCCGGTGTTCAAGACCACCGGTTCGCTGCCTTTGCCGCAGGTGCCGATCAAGGGCGATTACTCGTTCCACGATTTCGAGCGCAGCGCGCGTTTCCACGGCATTCCCTACAGCCGCCCGAGCGCCTTCCCGATCTCGACCCAGGCAGCGGCGCGCGCCGTGCTGTGGGTGCGCGGCAGGCAAGGGGAGGACAAGGCCAACAAGTTCGCCAAGCAGATTTACCAGGCTTATTTTGTCGACGGCATCAATATCGGCGAACCGATGCATCTGCTGGAAGTCGGCCACCGCAGCGGCATCGACACCAACGGCCTGATGGACGGCATCAACAGCCTGCCGATCAAGAACCAGCTGAAAGCCGAAGTCGACCTGGCGATGGCGCGCGGCGTGTTCGGCTCGCCGTTCGTGATCGTCGACGGCGAAGCGTTCTGGGGTTTCGACCGTTTCGATCAGCTCGAAGCATTCATGCGGGATGGCAAGATTTGACGGCTGCAATCGTAGACTGCCCCTGCGGCGGCGGCAAATACGCGCAATGCTGCGGCCGCTATCACGCGGGCAAGGAAGTGGCGCCGACGGCGCTGGCGCTGATGCGCTCACGCTATAGCGCCTATGTGATGGATAACGGCGCCTATCTGCAGGCGACCTGGCATGCCAGCACCCGATCGGCTGAGCCGGTCGTGGCGGAAGCCGGCTTGAAATGGCTGGGGCTGGAGGTGCGCAGGCATGAGGCAGATGGCGACAGTGCCATCGTCGAGTTTGTGGCGCGCTACAAGACCGGCGGCCGCGCCCATCGTCTGCATGAGGTCAGCCGTTTCGTGCGCGAGCCCGATGCAGCGGGCGTATCGCGGTGGTTTTATGTCGACGGCAGTTTTCCGGAAAAATAATAAAGCAAGCCCGGAAAAGGTAAGCAAGGCAAACAGGAGACAAGATCATGAAGCAGTTAATTTCCAGTATTGACAGCGGCCGCCAGGATACGCCGCTGATCGAGCAGACCATAGGCGCATTTTTCGACGGCATGGCAGCGCGGGTTCCAGACAACGACGCGCTGGTGTCGCGCCATCAGAACATCCGCTTCAGCTACCGCCAGCTGCAGCATGAAGCGCGGCGCCTGGCCAGCGCCATGCTCAAGCTTGGCCTGCAGCCGGGCGACCGCATCGGCATCTGGTCGCACAACAATGCCGAGTGGCTGCTGACGCAGCTGGCCACCGCCTATGCCGGCATCGTCCTGGTGAATATCAATCCCGCCTACCGTGTCAGCGAGCTGGAATATGCGCTCAACAATGTCGGCTGCAAGGCATTGATCTCGATGACCAGCTTCAAGACCAGCGACTACCTGGAAATGATACGCAGCGTGGCGCCGGAGCTGGCCGCTGCACAAGCGGGCGCTTTACAGGCCGCGCGGCTGCCGACCCTGAAAACCGTGATCCAGCTCGGCAGCGATGCGGTGCCCGGCATGCTGCGCTTCGCCGACCTGATCGCCGGCGGCGATGCAGCCGATCCGCGGCTGGCAGAGATCGGCAACGGCTTGCGCGCCACCGATCCTATCAATATCCAGTTCACCAGCGGCACTACCGGCTTTCCCAAGGGCGCGACGCTGACCCACCGCAATATCCTTAACAACGGCTTTTTCATCGGCGAAGCGATGAAGCTGACTGCCGCCGACCGCCTGTGCATCCCGGTGCCGCTGTATCACTGCTTCGGCATGGTGCTGGGCAATCTGGCCTGCCTGACGCATGGCGCCACCATCATTTATCCGAATGACGGTTTCGAGCCGCTTGCCGTACTGCAGGCGGTGCAGGAAGAACGCTGCACCGGCTTGCACGGCGTGCCGACCATGTTTATTGCCGAGCTCGACCATCCGCGCTTTGCCGAGTTCGACCTGTCGACCTTGCGCACCGGGATCATGGCCGGCTCGCCCTGTCCGATCGAAGTGATGAAACGCGTGGTGCGCGACATGCACCTGGAGCAGATCACGATTGCCTACGGCATGACCGAAACCAGCCCGGTCAGTTGCCAGAGCATGACCGATACGCCGCTGGAAAAGCGGGTATCGACGGTCGGCACTGTGCAGCCGCATCTGCAGGTGAAAATCATCGATCCGGAATCCGGCGCCATCATGCCTATCGGCAGTTCCGGCGAACTGTGCACACATGGTTATTCGGTGATGCACGGCTACTGGGGCGATGCTGAAAAAACGCGCGAAGCGATCGACGCCGAAGGCTGGATGCATACCGGCGACTTGGCGGTGATGGACGCGGAAGGCTACGTCAACATCGTCGGCCGCATGAAAGACATGGTGATACGCGGCGGCGAGAATATCTACCCGCGCGAGATAGAAGAGTTCTTGTACCGCCATCCAGCCGTGCAAGACGTGCAGGTGGTCGGCGTGCCGGACCCGAAATATGGCGAGGAATTGTGCGCCTGGATCATCCTGCGCCCGGGACTGAGTGCGGACGAACAAGCTATACGCGATTTTTGCCAGGGCCAGATCGCTTACTACAAGGTGCCGCGCTACATCCGTTTTGTTGCGGCTTTCCCGATGACCGTCACCGGCAAGATACAGAAATTCAAGATCCGCGAAGCGATGAAGGACGAGCTGCATCTCAACGACGTCCGCACCGCCTGAGCACTGCCTAAGCACCGTATTCCACGACAACATCAGAGACATCAGATTTATAAAAGGACATTGCAATGCCCCAGTTAGAAAGCAAGCTGAATCCACGCAGCGAAGAATTCCAGCAAAACGCCGGCGCCCTCAACCTGCTGGTCGACGACCTGCGCCAGAAAGTCGCGCAGATTGCCGAAGGCGGCGGCGAGGCGGCGCGCAGCAAGCATGTGGCGCGCGGCAAATTGCTGCCGCGCGACCGCGTGCAGATGCTGCTCGATCCAGGCACGCCCTTCATGGAGTTTTCCCAGCTTGCGGCCTACCACGTCTACAAGGACAAGGACGGCAGCGACGCCGCGCCGGCCGCCGGCGTGATCACCGGCATCGGCCGCATCGCCGGCCAGGAATGCGTGGTGGTCTGCAATGACGCCACGGTCAAGGGCGGTACCTACTATCCGCTCAGCGTCAAGAAACACTTGCGGGCGCAGGAAATCGCCGAGCAGAACAACCTGCCTTGCATCTACCTGGTCGACAGCGGCGGCGCCAACTTGCCCAATCAGGACGAAGTCTTCCCAGACCGTGACCATTTCGGCCGCATCTTTTACAACCAGGCCAACCTGTCGGCCAAGGGCATTCCGCAGATCGCCGTGGTGATGGGTTCTTGTACCGCCGGCGGCGCCTATGTGCCGGCGATGAGCGACGAATCGATCATCGTCAAGAACCAGGGCACGATTTTCCTGGCCGGTCCGCCGCTGGTGAAAGCCGCCACCGGTGAAGTCGTCAGCGCCGAAGACCTCGGCGGCGGCGATGTCCATACCCGTCTGTCGGGCGTGGCCGATCACCTGGCGCAGAACGATATGCACGCGCTGTCGCTGGCGCGCACCATCGTCTCCAACCTGAACCGGCAAAAGCCGCAAGGCCCGCTGCTGCGGCCGGTGGTGGAACCGAAATATCCAGCGCACGAACTGTACGGCGTGATTCCGGTCGACACCCGCAAGCCGTTCGACGTGCGCGAAGTGATCGCGCGCGTGGTCGACGGCAGCGAGTTCGATGAATTCAAGGCGCGCTACGGCACCACGCTGATCTGCGGCTTCGCCCACATCTACGGCATGCCGGTCGGCATCATCGCCAACAACGGCATCCTGTTTTCCGAAGCCGCCCTGAAGGGCACGCACTTCATCGAACTCTGCTCGCAGCGCAAGATTCCGCTGGTGTTCCTGCAAAACATCACCGGCTTCATGGTTGGCCGCCGCTACGAAAATGAAGGCATCGCCCGCAACGGCGCCAAGATGGTGACCGCGGTGGCTACCACTTCGGTGCCGAAGCTGACCGTGATCATCGGCGGCAGCTTCGGCGCCGGCAACTACGGTATGTGCGGCCGCGCCTACTCGCCGCGCTTTCTGTGGATGTGGCCTAACGCGCGCATTTCAGTGATGGGCGGCGAGCAGGCCGCCGGCGTGCTGGCTACCGTCAAGCGCGACGGCATCGAAGGCAAGGGCGGCAGCTGGAGCGCCGAGGAAGAAGAGGCTTTCAAAAAGCCGATCCGCGACCAGTACGAACATCAAGGCCATCCGTATTACGCGTCCGCCCGCCTGTGGGACGACGGGGTGATCGATCCGGCCGATACGCGCCGGGTACTGGGGCTGGGTTTGAGCGCTGCTTTGAATGCGCCGATTGCTGATACCAAATTCGGCGTGTTCCGGATGTAAGCGGCTGGTGCATAAACAGGGATAAGAAAATAAAAATGTTCAAATTCACAAATAGACGTCATTTCATTTTGACCTGCGTGCTTGCTGCCATCTGCTGGCAAGGTACGGCGCAAGCCCGCAATACCAGGCTGGTGCTGCCGGTCGGCCCGGTGGTCTCGCCGAAGACCGCGCAGCAGGCGCCGGCGGCTGAAGGCAGTGCGGCGGTCAGCGGCGGCGATATGGCCTTCGTCTTCGGTTCCGCCATACCGGAAGGGATGACCGTGTTGCCGGGCGAGATTGTGATCCGCGGCGAGATCCAGCCTAGCTTCAAGAACGGCTACGAAGACGATATCGTCTGCAACAAGGCACTAAAACAGGCGCTGGTTTACCTGGTGCAACGGGCGCGCGCGAATGGCGCCAATGCAGTGGTGGGCATCGTCAGCTACTACAACCACGGCGCGATCATGGATAGCGTCAGCGATTATGAATGTCATGCCGGCACTACCCGCGCGGTGGTGGACCTGAAGGCGCGGCTGGCGCGGGTGGAGGGCTTTGGCGCCAGCGCCGAGCAGTCGTCACAGCCTGTCGCGGTACCCGCTGCTGGTAATGCCACGGGTAAAAGTCAGTTCTGAGAATTTTGAGCATAGGAGCGGGCAGGCGAGACGCTAAAGGTTTCACAGGTTAATTATTCACAGGGATATAAAAAAATAATCATGCTCACATCTTTGAAGAAATCATATCTTGCCCCAGCCTTTGTTTGCCTGTTGGCCAGCGCGCTGGCGCCGACCTTAGCGCAGGCACGCAATACCAAAATGCTGCTGCCGCTGAGCGAGGCCGTCTCGCAGCGCGTGGTGCAGCAGGCGCTCGGCAGCGATCTGTCGATCGGCTTCGGCGCTGCCGTGCCAGATGGCGCGACCGTGCTGTCGCAAGAGGTGTTCGCCAGGGGAGAGGCCAAGCCCAACTATCGCACCATTTCCACCGACGATGCCGCGGTCTGCAGAATGGCTTTGCAAAATGCCGTGATCGATCTGGTCAAGCAGGCACGCAATAGCGGCGCCAATGCGGTGGTCGGGATCGTCAGTTTCTACGACCATCTGGCGGTCATGGACAGCACCACCCAGTATGAATGCCATGCCGGCATGACGCGCTCGGTGGTTGATCTCAAGGCCAAGCTGGCCAAGATCGAGCGCGGTTACGGTGGCAATGCGGTAGTGGCGCCGCCGCGCCTGATGCCGCCGGCGTCCGGCTACGCCGACATCAACGACGTGCAGCAAGTGCCGTTCCTGGACCAGCGTGGCCGCGAGGTATACCAGTTATGGCTGACCAGGACCGGTCCGCGCGCTTTTGTGGTGGCGGAGGACGGCTTCGTATGGCAATCCTGGGGCACGCCGCCTGACCCGAATGTGTCAAGAGATCCTGCCCTGCGGGCTTTGCAGAGCTGCTATAACCACGGCGCTAAAAACTGCCAGCTGTACGCGGTCGATAACGCCGTGGTGTATCACCCCGGTGCGGCGGCAAGCCAGTTGCAGCAACCGAATGCGCCGGCCGGCCGCGCTCCGCAAGGCGAATAATATGCAAGCAATTGAATGATCATGGATAAATCCATACGCTCACATAGCCGGCGGACCGCGTCTTTTGCCGCGGTTTGCGCCGGCCTGTGCCTGTGCGTCTGGGTTAGCCATGCTTCGGCACAGCCGCTGGCGCAGGATCTGAATGAAACCGTCGCCAGGCTGCCGGTGACGGTCAAGAATTTCTACGGCCGCAGCGTCAGCGGCGACATCATCGTCACACAATTCAAGCCGGCCGGCGCCGGGCCATTCCCGCTGGCGATCATCAATCACGGCCGCAGCGCTACCGACCGCTCCAAGCCGCCTCGTTTCCGCTATACGCAGCAGGTGCGTTTCTTCACCGAGCGCGGCTTTGCCGTGTTCGTGCCGACCCGGCTAGGCTATGGCGATACCGGCGTCGAGCCCGATCCCGAGGAAAGCGGCGGCTGTAACCAGAAAGACTATGCGCCGATGGCCGCGGCAGCCAGTGCGGAAGTGCTGGCTGTGCTCGACTACGCCAGGCGCCAGCCTTACATCAATCCGGAGCGCGTGCTGCTGGTAGGGCAATCGGTAGGCGGTTATACCACCACCGCGACTGCTGCCCGCATGCCGCCGGGTTTGGTGGCGGCGATCAATTTTGCCGGCGGCGCCGGCGGCGACCCGGACAAACATCCCGGCGTGCCTTGCCAGGGAGGCAAGCTGGAGAGCATGTATGCCGAATTCGGCAAGACCAGCAAGGCGCCGATGCTTTGGGTCTACACCGAGAACGACTTGTTCTTCGGGCCGCAATACAGCCAGCAATGGCATGCGGCCTTCACCAGGGCCGGCGGCCAGGCCGAATACAAACTGCTGCCGCCGTTTGGCAAGAACGGGCATTTCCTGTTCTCCTCCGGGACCAAGGTCTGGGCGCCGGTGGTGGCCGCCTTCCTGGATCGTGTAGGGTTTGCCGCGGAGCCGGTGAGTAAATGATGAATAGTTATTTTGCCGCGCTGGCCAGCTATCACCTCTGGGCCACCACGAAACTGCTTGGACATATCGATGCCATCAGCGAGGAGGAATACCGCCGCGATTGCGGGCTGTATTTCGCTTCGATCCATGGCACGCTTAACCATATGCTGGTCGGCGAACGCAATTGGTATGCGCGTATTGCCAAAGAAAATTCACCCATCGTGCCGCTCGATTCCGAACTTGAAAGCGAGCGCGCGGCGCTTGGCAATGCACTGGCCAAGGCCTCCAGGCGCTGGAGTTCCTGGCTGGCTACACAGCCGCAGCAAAGTTATGACGGCAATTTACATTACACGCGAGCATCCGGGGAGCCAGCCGTGGCGCCTTTCATGGCGGTGCTCGGCCACGTATTCAATCATGCAACCCATCACAGAGGTCAGATTACGGCGGCGCTGACCGCAATGGGCCGTGCCTGTCCGGAACTCGATTTTATTTATTGGGCTGTAGCGATTCAGCCAACGGAGATCAAACAGTGACTTATCAGACTTTAGTAATACAACAGGCAGGGCAGGTTGCCACTATCGTACTCAACCGGCCGGAAGTGCGTAACGCCTTCAATGAAACCATGATTGCCGAGATCACCCATGCCTTCCTCGAACTGGGCGGCAGCGAGCAGGTGCGGGCGATCGTGCTGGCGGCTGATGGCCCGGCATTCTGCGCCGGCGGCGACCTCAACTGGATGAAGGCGATGGCGGATTACACGCCGGAGCAGAACCGCGCCGACGCCGCACAGCTGGCAAGCATGCTGCGCACCATTTACCAATGTCCCAAGCCTGTAGTTGCTCGGGTGCAAGGTGACTGCTACGCCGGCGGCCTCGGACTGGTTGCCGCCTGTGATATCGTGGTGGCGGTCGAAGCAGCGCAGTTTTGCCTGTCGGAAGTGAAAATCGGCCTGATCCCGGCCACCATTTCACCTTATGTCATCAAGTCCATCGGCGAGTCGGCCGCGCGCCGCTACTTTATTACCGCTGAACGCTTCTCCGCCGAGACCGCACAGCGGCTCGGCCTGGTGCATGAAGTCAGCACGGCGGAAAAACTCGATGACAGCGTCAACCTGCTGCTCAAGGCCTTGCTGGCGGCAAGTCCGAATGCGGTCAGCGAAGCCAAGCGCCTGGTGCGCTCGATTGCCGGGCAGCCGCTGAGCGAAACCATGATCGCCGACACCGTCGAAGAGATTGCGAAAATCCGTGCTTCCACCGAAGGACGGGAGGGCGTGCGCGCCTTCCTGGAGAAGCGTAAACCGTCCTGGCTGCAGTGATTGCGGCGCGATCACATACAATCTCGTCCTTGCGGCTGTGATTTTGCCGAATCAAGGCTGAAAAAGAGAGTAAATGCGATAACAAATGATTAACGAAGATTTTTTGCAAGATCCATACCCCGCCTACCACGCCCTGCGTGCCGAGGGCGCGCTGCATTGGAGCCCGGAGTTCTGCGGCGGCGCCTGGCTGCTGACCGGTCACGCCGATGTCGCCAGTGTGCTGCGCGATCCGCGCTTCTCGGTGCGCCGTGCCGGCGGCTGGGCCAACAGCAGCGGGCCGGAAGCGCTGACCGAGCTGCGCGAATTCAAGCGCATCTTTTCGCGTTCGCTGCTGTTCGTCGACGCTCCGCAGCACACCCGTTTGCGGCAGGTAATGAATGCGGGTTTCAAGCCTGCAGCCCTGCAAGAACTTGCTCCACAGATACAAATTATTGTCGACCGTTTGCTGGATCAGGTATTGGCAAAAGCTGCCGCTATGCCGTCCGGGCAGTTTGCTCAGTTCGACTTCATGCGCGATTTCGCCCGTCCGCTGCCGGCGCTGGTGATCGCCAGCATGCTCGGCATCGCCGCCGAAGACCGCAGCGATTTCGTCGCCTGGTCCGACGATATCGCGGCTTTCATCGGCAGCCCGACGCCGACCCTGGAGATTGCCCGCGCCGCCCAGGTCAGCCTGATCGCGATGAACGAGTATTTCCGCCAACTGCTGCCGCAACGGCGCGCGGCCTTGGGTGACGATCTGATGAGCCAGCTGATCCGCGCGGAAGCGACGGGCGGCATCATCACTACCAAGGAATTGCTGGCGCAATGCTGCACCCTGCTGTTCGCCGGCCATGAAACCACCCGCAACCTGCTCGGCAACGGCATGCTGGCGCTGTTGCAGCATCCGCAGCAATGGCAGGCGTTGCAAGCAGATCCATCCTTGTTGCCGTCGGCACTGAAGGAGTTGCTGCGTTTCGACAGCCCAGTGCAATATACCGGCCGTCGCCTCAAGGTCGACGTCGAGATGCATGGCAGGGTAATGAAAAAGGGCGACCTGGTGATCCCGCTGATCGGCGCCGCCAACCGCGATCCGGCCAAGTTCAGCGAGCCGGACCGGCTCGACATCCAGCGCAACGAGGGCGCCCATCTGTCCTTCGGCTACGGCCCGCATGTCTGCATCGGCGCCACGCTGACCTACCTGGAAGCGGAAATCGCCATGCGCAGCGTGATGCGGCGTTTGCCGCAGTTGCGGCTGGCCGGCGCTACGCAGTCGTGGGGCGGGAATGCCGTATATCGCAGCCTGAACGCCTTGCCTTTGCAATTCGCTCATCCGGCGCAGGCGGCTCGCGCATCGGCAGTGGAAGCCGACTATGCCTGAGCTGCTGAAGCAGATCCGCGCCCAGCTGGATGCGCTGCAAGAGCAAAAGCTGTTGCGCAAGCGCCGCGTCGTCGACGGCCCGCAAGGACCCTTGCTGGAAGTCGACGGCCGCCAGTACCTGGCTTTCTGCAATAACGATTATCTCGGCCTGGCCAATCATCCCGCCCTGCATGCGGCAGCACAGGCGGGGCTGGACAAGTACGGCGTCGGCGCCAGCGCCTCGGCGCTGATCAGCGGCCATACCAGCGTGGTGGAAGAGCTGGAGCAGACGCTCGCCGATTTCGTCGGCATGCCGCGCGCGCTGCATTTTTCCACCGGCTACATGGCCAATATGGGCACCATTCCGGCGCTGGTCGGCGCCGGCGACGTGGTGTTCTCGGACCGCTTGAATCACGCTTGCCTGATCGACGGCGCCCGTCTGTCCGGCGCCCAGTTCCGCATTTATCCGCACAACGATGTAGCGCGGCTGGAACAGCTGCTGGCAAAGAGCACGCATCCGCGCAAGCTGGTGGTTACCGACGCTATCTTCAGCATGGACGGCGACATCGCACCGCTGCCTGAACTGCTGGCCTTGTGCGAGAAATACGATGCCTGGCTGCTGGTCGACGACGCCCATGGTTTCGGCGTGCTGGGGCCGCAAGGGCGCGGCAGCGTCGCCCATTTCGGACTGAAGTCGGAGCGCATCCTGTACATGGGGACGCTGGGCAAGGCTGCCGGCGTGGCCGGCGCCTTTGTCGCCGGCGATGCGACCTTGATAGAATGGCTGCTGCAGCGCGCCCGTACTTATATCTTCACGACCGCCAGTCCGCCGCTGCTGGCCAGCGCCCTGCTGGCGGCGGTCCGGCTGATGCAGACGGAAGACTGGCGGCAGCAGCATCTGCAGCAGCTGATCGCGCGGCTGCGCAACGGCCTGGCCAGTTTGCCATGGCCCTTGCTGCCGTCGGCAACGGCGGTGCAAGCCCTGATCGTCGAAGACAACCAGTTGGCGCTGGACCTGATGGAAGGTTTGCGCGAGCAGGGCATCTGGGTACCGGCGATCCGGCCGCCCACCGTGCCCAAGGATACGGCGCGCCTGCGCATCTCGTTGTCGGCGGCGCACAGTAACGAACAAGTAGATCAATTGATCAGCGCATTGCATGCACTGGCAAAGAAACGTGCCGGCGCTGATGTGGGCGGCATGGCAAGGAATACCGTTGAATAAAAATATACCTGCACATATACCTGTACCTAAGCCGGACCTGGTTCAGCGCAGCCTGGACAGCGTCTGGCATCCGTGCACGCAAATGCAGCATCATGAATCGGTGCCGCTGATCCCGGTCAGCCGCGGCCGCGGCGCCTGGCTTTACGACACCGACGGCAAGCGTTACCTGGATGCGATCAGCTCCTGGTGGGTCAATCTGTTCGGCCACGCCAATCCGCGCATCAATGCCGCCCTGAAGGACCAGCTCGACCAGCTGGAACATGCGATGCTGGCCGGCTTTACCCATGAACCGGTGGTACGGCTGTCGGAACAGCTGGCGGCGCGCACCGGCCATGTGCTGGGGCATTGCTTCTATGCCTCGGACGGCGCTTCGGCGGTCGAGATTGCGTTGAAGATGAGTTTCCACGCCTGGCGTAATGCCGGCTACGGCGACAAGCAGGAATTCGTCTGTCTCAAGGGTAGCTATCACGGCGAAACCATAGGCGCGTTGGCGGTAACCGACGTGCCGCTTTTCCGCGATGCCTACGGCCCCTTGCTGCGGCAGGCGCACGTGGTGGCCTCGCCCGATGCGCGCGCCGCGCGCGACGGTGAAAGCGCCGCCGAGGTTGCCCATCGCGCTGCCGCGGTGCTGGAAAAATTGTTGCAGCAACGCTCCAGCCACATCGCTGCCGTCATCATCGAGCCGTTGGTGCAATGCGCCACCGGCATGGCGATGCACGACCCGGTTTATCTGCGCGAACTGCGCGCCTTGTGCGACCGCTACAAAGTGCACCTGATCTTTGACGAGATCGCAGTCGGCTGCGGCCGCACCGGCACCTTCTTTGCTGCCGAACAGGCTGCGCTGCCTGGCGAAACACCGATCTGGCCGGATTTCCTCTGCCTGTCGAAAGGCATCAGCGGCGGCTACCTGCCCTTGTCGCTAGTGATGACGCGCGACGAAATCTATCAGGCCTTCTACGACAGCGACGTCGCCCGCGGCTTCTTGCATTCGCATTCCTACACCGGCAACCCGCTGGCTTGCCGCGCCGCCCTGGCGACGCTGGCGATCTTCGAGGAAGACGATGTGCTCAACGCCAACCGCCTGCGCGCGCAAAAAATCAGCGCGGCATTGGCGCCCTTGGCGCAGCATCCGAAAGTAAAGCACTTCCGCCAGCGCGGCATGATCTGGGCCTTCGATGCGGTGATCGAAAGCAAGGCGCAGGCAGCCACATTTTCGCGGCGCTTTTTCAGCAGCGCAGTGGAACATGAATTGCTGATGCGGCCGATCGGCAAGACCGTCTACCTGATGCCGCCGTATATCCTGGACGATGAAGAAATCGCCTTGCTGGGTGCACGCACCGCCGCCGTTTTTGAAAGCGTGATCGGCCATGACTGACGTTATTACCAATCAAGCAAAAGCTGCCTGGTTCATCGCCGGCACCGATACCGAAATCGGCAAGACGCTGATCGCCAGCGCCATGCTGCATGCGCTGACAAAAACCGGCGTGCGCAGCGCCGGCATGAAGCCGGTGGCGGCCGGCGCCGTATTGCGTGACGGCGTCTGGCATAACGACGATGCCGATATCCTGGCGGCGGAAGCCAGCGTAGCGTTGCCGCAGGAACTGACCACACCGTTTCTGCTGCAACAGCCGACCGCGCCGCACATCGCCGCGGCGCAAGAGAACAGAACCATCGAGGTATCCCATATTCTGTCGTGTTATCAACAGCTGGCGCAGCAGGCCGATGCGCTGGTGGTCGAAGGCGTCGGCGGTTTCCGCGTGCCGCTCAACGACCGCGAAGACACCGCCGACCTGGCGCAGCAGCTTGGCTTGCCGGTGGTGCTGGTAGTCGGCTTGCGGCTGGGCTGCATCAACCACGCCATGCTGACGGTGGAAGCGATCGCCGCGCGCGGCTTGCGCCTGGCCGGCTGGGTCGCCAATACGGCCGATGTCCACATGCTGAATGGCGACGCCAATATCACCGCGCTCAGCAGCCGCATAGCGGCGCCGCTGCTGGGCCACGTGCCGCGCATGGATGCCTTGCCGGCCAAGGCGCTGACCGCGGCGGCAGCCAGTCATTTGAATTTTTCCAGTTTGCCGGGTTGGCCTGAGCCATCCGGCAATCGCTCTTAATAAACTTATTCCCTCAATACAAAGGAAGTCTGATCATGTCATCGCAAGCAATTACATTACATCCTGCCGCCAAACCTATGGTGTTCCCTGAAGACGCTAAATGGCCGGTAGAGAAAGTGCTGGAACTGTTCAACCTGCCGTTCAACGAATTGATGTTCAAGGCGCAGCAGACGCATCGCGAAAATTTCGATCCGAACGAAGTCGAACTGGCGACGCTGCTGTCGATCAAGACCGGCGGTTGTCCGGAAGATTGCGGCTACTGCCCGCAGGCAGCGCGCTACGACACTGGCGTCACCGCGCAAAAAATCCTGCCGCTGGATACCGTGCTGGAAGCGGCGCGCCAGGCCAAGGCGCACGGCGCTACCCGTTTCTGCATGGGCGCGGCATGGCGCGAGCCGAAGGACCGCGACCTGGAAAAGGTCGAAGAAATGGTCCGTGAAGTGAAGGCCCTCGGCCTGGAAACCTGCGCCACCCTGGGCATGCTGGGCGAAGGCCAGGCGGAACGCCTGAAGGGCGCCGGCCTCGATTACTACAACCACAACCTGGATACCGCGCCGGAAATCTACGGCGACATCATCACCACCCGCGATTACCAGAACCGCCTGGACACGCTCGACAGCGTGCGCGGCGCCGGCATCAAGGTCTGCTGCGGCGGTATCGTCGGCATGGGCGAATCGCGCCTGCAGCGCGCCGGCCTGGTGGCGCAGCTGGCCAACCTGGAACCGTATCCGGAATCGGTGCCGGTGAATAACCTGGTGCAGGTCGAAGGCACGCCTTTGCACGGCATCGACCCGATCGACCTGTTTGAATTCGTGCGTACCGTCGCGGTAGCGCGCATCACCATGCCTAAGGCATGGGTGCGTCTGTCGGCCGGCCGCCGCCAGATGGGTGAAGCGATCCAGTCGCTGTGCTTCCTGGCTGGCGCCAACTCGATTTTCTACGGCGACAAGCTGCTCACCACCGGCAATCCGGAAGTGGAAGAAGACCGCGCCTTGCTGGAAAAACTCGGCATGCATTCGCGCTCCTCGGCGTTCGACGCGCGCTGCGAAGTCACCGCTGACGCCGCCGCCGACAACACCCAGAAACAATAAATATAAAAGGGGGAGACCACATGTTTACCAAAATCCTGATCGCCAACCGCGGCGAGATCGCCTGCCGCGTGGCAGCCACTGCCCGGCGCATGGGCATCAAGACCGTGGCCGTCTATTCCGACGCCGACGCCGGCGCCAAGCACGTCGCGGTATGCGACGAGGCGGTGCTGATCGGCCCGGCCGCGGCCAAGGAAAGCTATCTGCGCGCCGACAAGATCATCGAAGTGGCTTTGGCCACCGGTGCGCAGGCGATTCATCCGGGCTACGGCTTCCTGTCCGAGAACGCACGGTTTGCACAAGCCTGCGCCAAAGCCGGCCTGGTGTTCATCGGCCCGCCGGCCAGCGCGATTTCCGCCATGGGCTCGAAGTCCGCCGCCAAGGCCTTGATGGAAAAAGCCAAGGTGCCGCTGGTGCCTGGCTATCATGGCGACAACCAGGATGCGGAATTCCTGCAGAGCGAAGCCGACAAAATTACTTACCCGGTGCTGCTTAAAGCTAGCGCTGGCGGCGGCGGCAAGGGTATGCGCATCGTTGAGCAAAGCGCCGATTTCAAGGCTGCGCTGGCTTCCTGCAAGCGTGAAGCGATCAACAGCTTCGGCGACGACAAGGTGCTGGTGGAACGGTATCTGACGCGTCCGCGCCACATCGAGATCCAGGTATTTGCCGACAGCCAGGGCGACTGCGTCTACCTGTTCGAACGCGACTGCTCGGTACAGCGGCGCCATCAAAAGGTCCTGGAAGAAGCGCCGGCGCCGGGCATGACGGCGGAACGCCGGCGCGCCATGGGCGAAGCCGCGGTGGCGGCGGCCAAGGCGGTCGGCTATGTCGGCGCCGGCACGGTCGAGTTCATCGCTAACCAGGACGGTTCTTTCTATTTCATGGAAATGAACACGCGCTTGCAGGTCGAGCATCCGGTGACGGAAATGATCACCGGCCTTGATCTGGTGGAATGGCAATTGCGGGTAGCCTCCGGCCAGCCGCTGCCGCTGCAGCAGGATCAGCTGAAACTGAACGGCCACGCGCTGGAAGCGCGCATCTACGCAGAAAATCCGGACAAGGGATTCCTGCCGTCGATCGGTACCCTGCGCCATTTGCGTACGCCGGCAGCAAGCGCATTCGAAGTCAGCCAGTCCGCCGCCAGTATCGTACGCATCGATTCCGGTGTGCGCGAAGGCGACGCCATTTCGCCGTTCTATGATCCGATGATCGCCAAACTGATCGTCTGGGGCACGGACCGGGAGCAGGCGCTGGCGGCAATGGCGACCGCGCTGGCGCAATATCAGATCGTCGGCCTGGCCAGCAACGTCAAATTCCTGCAGCGCCTGATCGGCAGCCAGGCGTTTTCGCAAGCGGACCTGGATACGGGCCTGATCGAACGCCATCACGACGCGCTGTTTCCGGCAGCCGCGCCGGCGGCGATTGAAGTACTGGCGCTGGCGGCGGCGTCGCTGCTGCTGTCGGAACGCAATGCCGTCAAGAACGCTGGCAGCGATCCATGGACCAGCACCGACGGCTGGCGCCTGAACAGCAACCTGCAGCGCCGGCTCGCCTTTACCGACGGTGACCAGCCCGAAGCGCTGGACGTCATGTATGAAAGCGGCCGCTGGCTGTTGCACCATGCGCAGCTGCAGGGCGAGAGTTTCCGCCAGATGACGGTGCTGCATCAAGCCGGCAACGAGATTGAAATCAGCCTCGGCGACCGCACCGTGGCCGGCACCGTGGTGCGCGAAGGCGAACAGTTCCACGTGTTTTACGCAGGCAGCCAGTACACGCTGGGCTATCTCGATCCGCTGCTGCACGCCGGCGACGCCGAAGCCGAAGGCGGCCGCCTCACCGCGCCGATGCCGGGCAAGATCGTCGCGCTGCTGGTGACGCAAGGCGAACAAGTGAAAAAAGGCGCACCATTGCTGATCATGGAAGCGATGAAAATGGAACACACCATCGCCGCCCCCGCCGATGGACTGGTCGAGGAACTGCTGTACGCGGTGGGCGACCAGGTGAGCGAATCGGCACAGCTGCTGGTATTCAAACCAGCATAAGGAGTTAAGTGGGGTCAGAGTTTTTTTGCGACAGCTTCATCGTCGCAAAAAAACTCTGACCCCAGTTAACGGACCACGGAGTAAATGCCATAGCATTCGCGTTGTAAAAGCAAGAGGACCAAACAGTGAAACTCCTGTGTTACGTACCCCCAGGCAGTGACTTCGAGACCTGGATCGCCGACTTCGGCAAAGCATTGCCGCAAGCTGAAATCCGCTGCTGGCAGGAAGGCGACAACGCTCCCGCCGATTACGCCCTGGTATGGCGTCCGCCGGCAGCGATGCTGCAGGGACGCCACGATCTCAAAGCGATATTCAACCTGGGCGCCGGCGTCGACGCCATCCTGAAACTGGGCGACGCGCTGCCAGCAGGCGTGCCGCTGATCCGCATCGAAGACGGCGGCATGGCGGTCCAGATGGCCAGCTATGTCACGCATGCCGTGCTCGGCTATTTCGGCCGCTACGACGTTTACCGGCAACAGGCTGCGCGCCGTGATTGGCAGCCGTTGCCGGAACCTGACAAGCGCGAGTTCAGCGTCGGCATCCTTGGCCTCGGCGTACTTGGCTCGCGCATCGCCGCGGCATTGCATCATTTTGAATTTCCCCTGAATGGCTGGAGCCGCACTCCCAAGGATCTCCCCGGCGTACGCAATTTTGTCGGCGCTGAAGCGCTCGACGATTTCCTGCGGGCGTCGCGGGTGCTGGTTTGCATCCTGCCGTTGACTGACGCCACGCGCGGCATCGTCAACCGGGAAAACCTGCAGAAATTGCAGAAAGGCGCGGAGGGCGCTTACCTGATCAACGTCGCCCGCGGCGGCCATGTGGTCGAAGCCGACCTGCTGGCGCTGATCCAGGAAGGACAGGTCGCCGCGGCGACGCTGGACGTCTTCGAGCAGGAACCGCTGGCGCCGGACCATCCGTTCTGGCAAGAGCCGCGCATCAGCATTACCCCGCATATCTCGGCCATTACGGTGGACGAGGATTCGGTGCGGCAGATCAGTGACAAGATACGGTTGCTGGAACATGGTAAAGCGGTGAGCGGCATCATCGATCGCAGCAACGGCTACTGATAAGCAAAATAAGAGGCAAGCAATGACATTCCCCAGCAAAGTGAAAATCGTTGAAGTCGGTCCGCGCGACGGCTTGCAGAACGAAAAGGAAACCATCCCGGCCGACGTGAAAATCGCGCTGGTCGACCAGCTCACCAAGGCCGGCTTCGTCAACATCGAAGCGGCGTCGTTCGTGTCGCCGAAATGGGTGCCGCAGATGGCTACTTCGGCCGAAGTGATGGCGGCCATCCAGCGCAAGCCGGGTGTGATCTATTCCGCCCTGGTGCCGAACATGAAAGGCCTGGAAGCGGCGCTGGCCGCCGGCGCCGACGAGATGGTGATCTTCGGCGCGGCGTCCGAGGCTTTCTCGCAAAAGAATATCAACTGCTCGATCGCGGAATCGATAGAACGTTTCCGCGATGTCGCCAAGCTCGCCAAGCAGGAAGGCAAGCGCCTGCGCGGCAGCATCAGCTGCGTGTTCGGCTGCCCGTATCAAGGCGAAGTCGGGATCGACTCCGTGGTCGACGTGCTGCATCGGCTGCGCGACCTTGGCTGCGATGAAATCGATATCGCCGACACCATCGGCGTCGCTACGCCCAATAAAGTCCACAGTGTGATGCAAAGACTGGTGCAGGAATTTCCTATCGAGCGCCTGTCCGGTCATTTCCACGATACCTACGGCCAGGCGCTGGCGAATATCTACGCCAGCCTGGAAGTCGGAATTTCGATCTACCACTCTTCCGTCGCCGGCCTCGGCGGTTGTCCATACGCCAAGGGCGCCACCGGCAACGTGGCTTCGGAAGATGTGCTGTACCTGATGCAGGGACTGGGAATCGAAACCGGCATCGACCTGGACGCGGTGGTCGACGCCGGCCAGTTCATTTCACGCCACCTGGGACGCAAATCGGCCAGCCATGCGGGTAATGCGATTGCCGCCAAGCGCGCCGGCTGAAAGCTGAAAGGACAGCCGCCCCCTCTTGGCAGCATGTCTGTGCTTGGCATGGATGATGCTGTAATCCAGCTGGGGATTTCTGCATCTTGCCTTGCGCACCCGTTTGGTGCGGCTGTTGCCGGCGTTAGTGCATAATCCCTCATATCAGCTTTGCCTATCAACAGAAAACGGAAGAACCATGAAACATACTCTTATCAAAACCGCCTTGCTGACCGTACTGGCCCTGGGCGCACTGAGCGCATGCAGCAAGCATGAAGACGCACCGGCCGCCAGCGCGGCGGTGAAAGAATATGTGGTGGGCACCGGCGCCACCTATGCGCCATTCGAGTACGAAAACGAGCACAAGGAACTGGTGGGCTTCGATATCGACGTGCTGAAGGCGGTCGCGGAAAAGGAAGGATTCAAGGTCAAGTTCGTCAATACGCCTTTCGACGGCATCTTTACCGCACTGGCGCAGGGTGACCGCGACATTATCGTTTCCGGCCTGACGATTACCGAGAAGCGCAAGCTGACTGTCGATTTTTCGGATCCTTATTTCGAAGCCGGCCAGGTGATCGTGGTGCCTAACGATTCCAAGATCGGCAAGATCACAGATCTCAAGCCGCTCAAGGTTGGCGTCCTGCAAGGCTCTACCGGCGATGAAATGATGCAGAAGCTGGCGGGCGACAACAATGCAAACATCAAACGTTTTGAATCTACTCCGCTGGCCATGAAAGAGCTGGAAACCGGCGGCGTCAGCGCGGTCATCGCCGACAAGGGCGCGGTGGTGCATTATCTGTCCAACAATCAGGTCAAGGGCATCCACATGGTGACGGACGATAATTTCCCGAAAGAATATTTCGGCATCGCGGTGCAAAAGGGTAATGCCGCATTGCTGGGAAAAATCAACCAGGGCCTGGCCGCCATCAAGGCTGACGGCAGCTACGACAAGCTGCACGCCCAGTATTTTGACGCCGCCAAGTAAGACGCCGCCACGGCGTTTTGCCAGGACCGCATTTTTGGATAAGACGACGATCGTATGGAAAAATTACCGGAAAGCGCACAGCGCGTTGCCGATCTGCTGACTACCATCGGACACGACCGGCCGGTCGTGATGCTGCCTGCAACCGGCAAGACCTCCGCCGAAGCCGCCGCCGGCCTGGGCTGCAGCGTGGCCGAGATCGCCAAATCTATCGTGTTCCGGCGCCTGGCCGATGACGCTGCCGTGATGGTGGTCGCCAGCGGCAGCAACCGCGTCGATGAAGCCAAGGTTGCCGCCATTGTCGGGCCGCTGGGCAAGGCCGATGCGCGCTTCGTCAAGGAGCGTATCGGCTATGCCATCGGCGGCGTCTGCCCGATCGGCCACGTCGGCAAGACGCTGATGCTGATCGACCAGGATCTGCTGCAGCTGGACAGTGTCTGGGCTGCTGCCGGACATCCGCATGCCGTATTCAACCTGACGCCACGGCAGCTGGTGAGCATGACTGCGGCGCCGGTGGCGGACGTTGCGCTGCGGACCTGAACCCAGGAATCATAGGCCCGGCCGCATGAACAAGCGGCGCAGCGCATGCGCTGCGATGCCTGCCACGGCGCCGAGCAACCCGAACAGCATCGGCCAGACGCCAAGTCCAAATTGCCGTGGCATCTCGCCGCTGTCAGGAGCATCTGGCACGGCATAAATCATCGTCAGCGTGCCGGCCACGATCAATATCGCGCAGCATATCCAGTACCATCGCTGGCTGGCGGCGCGACATCCCTGCCATATTGCATAGGTCAGGCTGAGCAGGTACAACGATCCATATAGAAAGATAAGGCCCAGTTCCCGCGTGGTCCATATATCTGGATTTACTTGAATGCCGGTTGCCATTGCAATCTCCTTGTCTGTGGCGCTTAAGCGATCTCAGGCTTGTTCGGTGCGGCTGTCTGATACCAGTCGATCTTGCGGGTGACGATCATGATCACGGCCAGGATCACGAATAGCATCAGGCTGCCCAGCATCAGGGCGTTGTCTTCCGATATCAGCAGGCCGTACAAGGTGCCGTACAACAGCGTCAGCATGGCGCCGAATCCCAGGCCGCGGGCAACGCTGCGCAACACCTGGCTCAGGTAAAAGGTCAGCAGGCTGATGCAGGCGGCGCTGGCGGCAAGATAAGCCATCCAGAAGGCGATATGCTCGGACAGGCTGACCAGTATCAGGAAGAAGATCGCCAGTCCGAGTCCTACCAGCAGATACTGGATGGGATGGATAGGCAGCTGCTTGATCATTTCAAAAATGAAGAATCCAACGAAAGTCAGCAGTACGAACAGCAAGCCGTATTTGGTGGCGCGGTCCGCCTGCGAATAAATATTCACCGGTTCGGCCAGCTGGATGTCCAGGCCTTCCACGCCCGTCTTGTCGTCGCCGCTGCGCAACTGGCGTTGTGCATTGGAAGCCAGCGATGACACCTCCCACACAGCGCGGAAACCCTGCTCGCTGACGCTGCGGGTACGCGGCAGGAAGCTGCCGCCGAACTGCGGATGTGGCCAGCTCGAAGATAGTTCGAAACGGTTGCTGTCGCCAACCGGCGTGATCGCCAGGCTTTCTGTTCCGGCCACGGTCATGGCCAGCGAAACGTCCAGGCTGCCGCTTTCGGCCAGGCCCGGTTGTGGTAACGCTACATGCATGCCTTTGCCCAGGCCACCTGCGCCTTGCTCCAGCGGCAAGGCCTGGCCGCCTATTTTCAGCAGCGGCGCACCGAGCAGGCCGCGCACGTCGCTGATACCGATGGCCAGATAGGGATGCGACAAGGTGATTTGCTCAGCGGCCAGTTGCGCGGCCGGCGGCAACTGATAATCGATGCGGCCGTTGAAGCTGCTCTGCAATTCATACACATGCACCTTGTGCAAGCCGCGATAACGCTCGTTCGGCAGCAGCTCACCCTGCATCTGCAAGTCTTTCGGGAAAAACAGGTATTGCCGGTTTTCGTTGCGGCTGCGGAAGATCTTCTTGCCTTCGGCATCCTGCGCCACTTCATCGATCTTGATCTTGTACGGCACCACCAGCACCGGTCCGGTAATGGTCTGGCCGCCGGCATAGCTGGCGGCGATCGAGGCGATTGCCTCCTGTCGGTGCTGCTGGCGGTCTTGCACGGTGTCGCGGATCAGGCCCAACGGGATCAGGATCAGCAGGGTCAGCACAATAATCGCCAGCAGTTTGAGTAGCAAAGGTCGGTTCATGGTCTCTCTCGTTCGGGTCAAGGTGACAGGGGGTCACGTTGCTTTCCAGTGTACGGAGCATGTGTGAAACGACGGCGGCGGCTTTGCGAGGCCGCTGCGGCGCTAATGTGAAGCGGGTGTGAAGTGGGCAAAAATGGGCCAAAACGGGCTCAGGCTGGATCGGCTGGCAAGTTCAGCTGGGCCTCGGCGCCGCCTTCGCTGCAGTTGCGCAAGCTGACCCTGCCATGGTGCAGCTCCGCCACCTGCTGCACGAAACACAGGCCGAGGCCGGTGCTCTTTTCGTTGCTGCCCGGCCGCGGCAAGGAATAAAAGCGTTCAAATACTCGCGTCAACGCGTAGGCGGGGATGCCGGGGCCGCTGTCCCGCACCGACAGCTTGACGGTTCCGGGCTGCGAGAAATCGCTCTTGATGACGATCACGCTGTTCGGCGGCGAGAAATCGATGGCGTTGTCCAGCAGGTTGATCAGCGCCTGGCGCAATAGAAAAACTTCGCCGCGGATTTTCGGCTGCAGCGCCGACGCCGGTGGATATATATCCCTGCGCACGCTGACCCCGGCACGCTGCAGGCGCGGTTCCAGCAGGTTGATGACTTCATCCAGCAGCTCGCCGAGATCGATGGCGACGACGTTTTCCAAGGTTTGCCGGTGTTCGATCGCCGCCAGCGCCAGCATTTTCTCTATCAGTTCCGCCAGCCGTTGCGACTGGCTGCGGATGTTATGGGCGAAGCGGCGGCGCTGGACAGCGGGCAGGTTTTCATCGAGCAGTTCGGCCGCGCCCTGGATCGCCGCCAGCGGACTTTTCATTTCATGGGTCAGGCTGTGGATGTAGTGTTCGACATACTGCTTGCCTTCCAGCTTTTGCCGCATCGATTCCAGCGCCTGGCCCAGCTCGACGATTTCGCTGGCGCCCTTGGCCGGCGGCCGCACCCGTTCTCCAGCAGTCACCGCGCGCGCGTAGCGCTGCAGGGCCCCCAGCGAACGGCTGATCCACAAGGTCACCGCGAGCCCGACCGCCAGCGACAGGAACAGCAGCAAGGCGCCCCAGCGCAGGATGGTTCTCTCGCTTTGCGAGATCGCCGGCTGCAAGGTGTTATTGGGCTTGGCCACGGTCAGCACGCCGATAATCTTGCCATTGTCGATGATCGGCGCCGCCACGTGCATCACGGTGCTGCGTTCATCGCTGTCGACATCGCGCGTGGAACGCACGCCATAGCTGCCTTGCAAAGTCAGGTAGACATCGTTGCGGCGCGAATAGTCCTGGCCGACGGCGCGGCCGGTGGAATCGAACAGCACGATGCCCTTGAGATCGGTGACGTAGATGCGGTAATCCAGCGTGGTTTTGCGGAAGCTCCAGATCTTGGCGTCGACGCCGCGATGCGCATATTCGCGTACGCGGCTGGCGAAATTGCCGTCGGCGATGTGGTTCTGCTTCATGTCGTCGGCCGCCAGCTCGGCCAGGATGTTGGCGGTATCGACCAAGGTGTCTTCCATCGCCTGCCGCACCGCTGGCTTGACCTCGGCCAGGAAAACACGCTGGATAAAGACCCCGGCCAGCCCGACGATCAGGAAATAGCCCAACAGGATGCGGATGCCGAGCTTCATGGCGGCGCCAGTTCCAGCGAATAGCCGAGGCCGCGATGGGTGTGGATAGGGTCGGCCGCAGGCGCCACGGCTTTGAGCTTGATGCGCAAGGTCTTGACGTGGGTGTCGACGGTGCGGTCGGTGCTGTCCGGCGCGTCGTGCCAGATCGAGTCCATCAGCTGGTTGCGGCTGAAAATGCCGCCCGGCCGGCTCAGCAGCATCTTCAGCAACAGGTATTCATAGCGCGTCAGCTGCAGGGCCTGGCCGGCATAGCGTATGCGCATGCCGAGCGTATCCATTTCGAATGCGCCCAGCGTGACGATGGCTGGCGTGCTAACGGCAGTGCTGTTTTCGGCCGCCGGCGCGTGGCCCAGGCGGCGCAGGACAACGCGGATGCGCGCCGCCAGCTCGCGCGGCGAGAAAGGCTTGACCATGTAATCGTCGGCGCCGATTTCGAGACCGATCAGGCGGTCGATTTCGCTGCCGCGCGCAGTCAGGAAAATCACCGGCAGCGAGGAAAACTTGCGCAGCTCGCGGCAGACATCGAAGCCGCTCATGTCGGGCAGGCCGACGTCCAGCACCGCCAGGTCGAACTGGCCGCTGCGCGCCTGTTGCAAGGCGACGCCGCCGAGCAGGCAATGATGGACCTGGAATCCTTCGCTGCTGAGCGCGTAGATCACTGTGTCGGCAATCGCGCTTTCGTCTTCGGCCAGTAAAATGTTCAGCATGCGTTGGGGGTCATGGAAGGAGGCGATGTCGCTTATTATATGGATAAGCGACACAATCACCAGCACAAACAGTATAAAAAGCATAATCAGAGACATTGTGAAAAATCAGCAAACCAAGTCCGTCATTGCGCCTGCGGTTGTCGACGCTGGCACGGACTACAGCATCTCGCCCTGCATCAACGTCTGCGTGATGAACCCGGAAACCGCCTTGTGCGACGGCTGCCAGCGCACACTGGATGAAATCGCCCTGTGGGGCAGCGCCAGCGAGCTGCAAAAGCGCGCCATCTGGCAGCTGATCCGGCAACGGCGCGCGCCATGAGCGCGACCTTCCTGCCGCCGACCATGCGGGTGCTGGAACGCGGCTGGCTGTCGTCCAACAACATCCTGTTCCTTGGCAGCGAGCAGACCGCGCTGGTGGACAGCGGCTATCTCACGCATGCGCCGCAAACCCTGGCGCTGGTGGCGCACGGCTTGCAAGGGCGGCCGCTGGACCGTTTGCTCAACACTCACCTGCATTCGGACCATTGCGGCGGCAACGCCGCCCTACAGCAGGCTTATGGCTGCCGGACCTCGATTCCCGCCGGCCAGGCCGAGCAGGTGCGGCGCTGGGACCGGGACGCGCTGAGCTACAGCGGCACCGGCCAGCAATGTGCGCCGTTCACTTTCGACGATACCCTGCAGGCCGGCGACTGGCTGACCCTGGGCGACCTGCAGTGGCAGGTGCTGGCGGCGGCCGGGCACGATCCGCATTCCCTGGTTTTTTATTGTCCACAGCAGGGCATCCTGATTTCCGCCGATGCCTTGTGGGAAAACGGTTTTGGCGTGATCTTTCCGGAACTGGATGGCGAATCCGGTTTTGCCGAGGCGCAGGCAACGCTGGAGCTGATCGCATCGCTCGACGTGCGGCTGGTGATTCCCGGTCACGGCAGTCCATTTCCCGGCGCCGGCGCCGCGCTGGAAAGGGCTTTTGCGCGGCTCGCCTATCTGGCCGCCGATCCGCAGCGCAATGCCGGCAATGCCATCAAGGTCTTGCTCAAGTTCTTGCTGCTGGAACGACAACAGATCAGATTGACCGAGGTGGAGCAGATGCTGACCAGCCTGCCGCTGGTTGAGGCCGCCAACCGCCGCTATCTGCGGCTCAGCGGCGCTGAGCTCGCCGAATGGACGGTGGCCCAGTTGCTTCGCGCCGGGGCGGCGGAAGTGCGCGACGGCTGCTTGTTAAACCGCTAACGCGGAGTTGTGCCAATATCGAAGCGAGTCAGCCGATAGCCCGGTTTAGAGGACAAAATCTAGCACGATCGTACTTTTTATTCTTGGCTTCCCCCTATAATCAGTCATTCAATTCCCAATTCAAGAGGTTGTTATGGCACTGCCAGCTGCGTTGCAAAACCTGAGCCTTCCCGTCATCGGCTCGCCGATGTTCATCGCCAGCGGCCCGGCCCTGGTGGCCGCCCAATGCAAGGCGGGCATCGTCGGCTCTTTCCCCGCCCTCAACGCCCGGCCGGCGGAATTGCTGGATGTCTGGCTGACCGATCTGCAAGCGGAACTGGCGGCTTACCAGGCCGAGCATCCCGACGCCAAGATCGGCCCGATCGCGGTCAACCAGATCGTCCATCAATCGAATGACCGCCTGGCGCACGACGTCGCGGTATGCGTCAAGCATAAGGTCCCTATCATCATTTCCAGCCTGCGCGCGCCGCCGCCGGAAATGATGGATGCGATCCACAGCTATGGCGGCATCGTACTGCACGACGTGATCTCGATCCGCCACGCGCAAAAGGCGCTGGAAGCCGGCGTCGACGGCCTGATCCTGGTGGCGGCCGGCGCCGGAGGCCATGCCGGACCGCTGTCGCCGTTTGCGCTGGTGGGTGAAGTACGCAAATTCTTCAAGGGTCCGATTGCCTTGTCGGGCGCGATCGCCACCGGCGATGCGATCCTGGCGGCGCAGGCGATGGGCGCCGACTTTGCCTATATCGGTTCGCGCTGGCTGGCGACCAAGGAAGCGCATGTCGACGATGCCTATCGCCAGGCCATCGTAGAGTCCACAGCCGCGGATGTGGTGTACACCAATCTGTTCACCGGCGTGCACGGCAACTACCTGAAGAAATCGATCGTCAATGCCGGCCTCGATCCGGACAACCTGCCGGAAGCGGATAAATCGAAGATGAATTTCGGTTCCGGCGGCAGCGGCGCCAAGGCCTGGCGCGATATCTGGGGCGCCGGCCAAGGCGTTGGCCTGATGGATGACGTGCCGAGCGTGGCGCAGATGGTGGATCGCCTGCAGACTGAATACCAGGCGGCGCGCAAACGTCTGGCGTTGTAAGTTTTGTTGAGGACGGGTCAGGCCGAGCAGCCTGATCCGTTTGCAGTAATCGCTTCAGGTAGTCAGGAGCACCTGGCCGTCCGTCACCGAAATATGCGCCAGCGTGGGATCCTTCTCATGCACCGCAATCGCATTCAGTCCCGCCGGAAACACCCGATAGCCCAGTTCCTTGAGAAAGGCTTCAATCGCTGCCGGTTCCGACTTGAGGACTTCGATGCACATGACTGGGCGATGCTTTTCTATGGTGGCGCGGGCGCCGCGCAGCACATCCAGTTCCATCCCTTCGACATCCAGTTTCACCAGGTCCAGGCGCTCCAGTTTCAAGGAATCCAGGCTGACCATCGGTACTGTCGCGCCGGCGTCGGCTTCGTAGGAAATCTGCTGGCCGATGAATTCGGTATTCGGCCGCTGGCGCAGCTCCAGGCTGCCAAAGCTGGCGGCCTTGAAGTAATCCGGCTGCGGCACCACCAGTTCGCCGCATTGCTCGCCCAGCGCCGACAGCTTCACCCGCGCGTTCAGGCAGTTGTTGATGGCGACATTGCCGGCCAGGGCGTAAAACACGACTTCCTGCGCTTCGAACGCCAGCACCCGGCCCCAGCCATGCATGTGGCGCGCCCACTCGATGGTATGCACGCCGATATTGGCGCCGCCGTCGATGGCGAACACGCCGTCGCCGAAATGACGGCGCCGGCAATTCAGCAAGGCCAGCGCAAAATCTATCTCGCTGGCGTCGAAACTGGAATTGCTGAGTATCTGATAGCCGACCCCGTAGCCGTTATTTTCATTGACGCCGTGATGATCGTTGCGGTTCACGATCATGCTGCCATGATTGGATGCGGCCAGGACAAAAGCGATGGGGCGGAGTGGCAAAGACATGGCTGGCAATCCTTAAGGTCGGGTCACATCGTCATTCGATGGTACTGATCCAGTCGGACAAAATCTGCAGCAGCTGGCGCGGTTTTTCCAGCGGTGTCATATGTCCGCAGTTTTCGATCAGCGCCATGCGCGCCGTGGCGATCTGCTCCAACATCTGTTGTGACTCGGCGACGCTGCTGAGCTGGTCGTTGCTGCTGGCGACGATCAGCGTCGGACAATGAATGTTGTGCAGCTCGGCGTAACCGTCGCTGCGCAGGGCCGACAACTGGCGGATAAAGACTTCCTTGCCGTTGCTCAGCGCCATCGCTTGCAGCCGCTCCAGCAGCACGCGGTCATGCGCCAGGTCAGGATGCAGCGAAGACGCCAGGGCGCGGCTGGTGAGGCCCTTGAACGGCACTTGCCGCGCTAGTTCCAGCTGCACCTTGTTACCGGCGATTTCGCGCGGGTTCTGCTGCCGTGCAGAAGTGTTCAGCAGCGCCAGCGCAATCACCCGTTCCGGCGCCTGCTGCATGATGGCCTGGGCCACGTAGCCGCCCATGGAAAAGCCGATCAGGACGAAACGCGGCGGCGCCTGCCGCAGCACGCGCGCCGCCATGGCGCTGATCGAATCATCCTGGCCGAGATCGCCGAAGTGCAGCTGGCCCAGTTGCTGCAGGCCTTCGCGCATGTCGTCCCACAGCGTTTGATCCAGCATGAAGCCGGGCAGCAGCAACAGTTGCCGGCGCTCATTATTGTCTACCGATAGCGCCATTATTTTTTGACCACTTCCTGTTCCACGATCATGTCGAGTGTCCACTTGATCGAACTGGCATCGGCCGGCGGATTGAGCACCGGCTCTTCCAGGATCCTCAGACGGTAGGCGATGCCGGGCTCGAAATTGAAGCCGGCGATATTGCCGTACCAGAGCTGCCACGGATCTTCCTTGCGTTCGCGGATCTGCAGGCAGGTGGTGCGCATCATGCCGGTGCTGCACGGCATTTTTTGCGAAGCGACGTAGACGAATTTGATCTTGGCGGCAGCGCTCGGTTTTTCGCGTTGATAGAAGCTGAGGGTCTGGCCATCCACGGTTGTCATTTCCAGCACCGGGCCGCTGATCTTGTAGTTGTTGACGGCTTGCAGCTTGTCGAGGAAATCGGCTTCGAACTGCATTGCCGGCGGCGCGCAAGCCATGCGCGTGGTGACGGCCTCGACGATGGTCAGCTGGCCGGCCGCGCGCACCGAGTAGGGCGCGGAAAACTGGTTGCAGCCGGCGCGGCCGCTGACTCTGCCCTTGCCATCCTGCATGTCGAAATTGAGGATCACGGGTTCGCCATTGTCGCCATGCGGGACAGTGTGGCCGGTCCAGCCGGTCAATTCCCAGCGCACGGCGGACAACGCCGGATCGTTGCCGGCCACCGGCGCCGGCGGCGTACCGGCGCAAGCGGCCAGGGTAAAGCCGACGGCGGCGCTGACGGCCAGGCCGCGCAGTAAGGAACGCGGCAGTGAAGAGACTGAGGCAAGCGTCATACGGACTCCTGGTAGAAGTGGGTCAGGGCACATTTTAGCGCAGTGCGGTCTACTCAAGCCATTTGGCGCGGCTCGCCGCCAGCGCTACCGCCGCGCATAGCACACCCACCAGCGACAGCGCCACTGTCAGTCCGAAGCCATGTGCGATAAAACCGATGGCAGGAGGTCCGATCAGGCCGCCGGTGTAGCCCATGGTGGTGACGCCCGCCAACGCGGTCGGGCCATGACGGCCGGCGGCGCTGAAGATGAACGGAAACACGGTGGCGACGCCGACCCCGGTCAGCGCAAAGCCGGCGATGGCGAACGGGATTTCGCCGGCGGCCAGTGCAATCAGCATGCCGATGCCGGCCGCCAGCGCGCCGCTGGCGACGATGCGGCGGGCGCCGAATGCTTCTTTCAGCTTGTCGCCCACCAGCCTGGTCAGCAGCATCATGCCGGCAAAGCAGGCGAAAGCCAGAGGCGCCACGCCGTCGCTGGCCAGCAGCCGGTCCTTCATGTAGACGCCGCTCCAGTCGGCCACCGAACCTTCGACGATGGCGCCGCCAAAGGCAACCATGCCGAGCGCGATCAGGGGGCCGTGCGGCAGCGCGAAGTGCTTTTTGCCGGCGATGTATTGCGGCCGGTCGTTGGGCAGGGCGCGATAGCAAAGGCGTAGCGGGATCAATGCGCAACAGGCAATCGCGGCAAAGTGCAACAAGGGCCCGATACCGAGGCCGGCGATGGCGCTGCCAAGCAAGGCGCCGGACAGCGTGCCGACGCAGAACCAGGCGTGCAGCTGCGACATGATCGAACGGCCGGCGATCTTTTCCGCCTCGGCGCCGAGGGCGTTGATGGCGACATTGAAGCAGCTGGAGCACACTCCGAGGCACAGCATGACCAGCATCAGCAGCGGCAGGTTGGGCGCCAGCGCCAGGCAGGGGACAGTGAGCAGCAAGGCCACGCCGGCATACCAGCAGCCGCGGCGAGCGCCGTAGTGGCCGATCAGCCAGGCCGCCAGCGGAAACGAGCTGACCGCGCCGACGCCACCGCCCAGCAGGAACAGGCTGAGGCCGGCCGGATCCAGCTGCAAATGATCGCGCAGCGCCGGAATGCGCGAGACCCAGCTGGCGTAGATCACGCCCAGCAGCAGGAACAGCAGCGGCAGCGCTACCTGGCGCATGCGCGGGTTGGCGGCACTGGATGAAGCGGCAGGGTTGGACATTGAGTGAAGGAAAAGTGACGGCCAGTGCAGATTCAAGCCGTGCAGATAGCGGAATCAGCGCGGCCGGCGGTACCGGCGCAACCGCGCTGAGGCAGGATCAGAAATCGGCCGGCAATGCCTGCAGGTGAAGCTGCAAGGCATCCAGTAAAGCCTGGCAAGCCTCATCGGTGCCGACCGTGATGCGCAGGAACTGGGCGATGCGGGCGCTGCTGAAATGGCGCACTATGATGCCGTCGCCGCGCAGACTGGCAGCCAGCTTGGCGGCGTCATGGCGCGGATGGCGCGCGAACACGAAGTTGGCGGCCGACGGCAGCACCTCGAAGCCGAGCTCTGTGAGCCCCGCCACCATGTGTTCGCGGCTGGCCATCACTGCGTGGCGGGTCTTGTCGAAATGCGCCTGGTCCTTGATGGCGGCGGTGGCGCCGGCGATCGCCATGCGGTCCAGCGGATAGGAATTGAAGCTGTTCTTGACCCGGTTCAGCGCCGTGATCAGATCCGGATGGCCGATCGCAAAGCCGACCCGCAAGCCGGCCAGCGAGCGCGACTTCGACAAGGTCTGCACCACCAGCAGATTAGGATAGCGCGCTACCAGCGGGATCGCGCTGTCGCCGCCGAAATCGACATAGGCCTCATCGACGATCACTACGCAGTCGGGCTGCCCCGCCACCAGCCGCTCGACTTCGGCCAGCGGCAGCAGGCAGCCGGTAGGCGCATTCGGATTCGGGAAAATGATGCCGCCGGCGTCGACGCCCAGGTAGTCGTCGACGCGCAGGCTGAAATCCGCCGCCAGCGGCACCGTGCGGTGCGCCACTTCATACAAGCCGCAATAGGTCGGGTAAAAACTGTAGCTGATGTCCGGGAACAGGATCGGCTCTTCATGCTGCAGCAGGGCCTGGAAGGCATGCGCCAGCACTTCGTCGGAGCCGTTGCCGACGAACACATGGGCGCTGGTGATGCCATGCGCGGCGTTCTGCTCGGCCAGCGCCCGTTTCAGCACATCGGCCTCGGGATCGGGATACAGGCGCAGGCTGTCGCCCGCCTCGGCGGCAATCGCGGCCAGCGCCAGCGGCGACGGTCCGTAGGGATTCTCGTTGGTGTTGAGCTTGATCAGCTTGCTCAGCTTGGGTTGTTCGCCGGGGGTGTAAGGCGTCAGGCGGCTGACGATGGGACTCCAGAATTTGCTCATTGTGTCGCTAGGGAAATTTACGCGGGCCGGATAGGGCGGATCGGCATATGGTAGCAAGCTTATGAAGTTAACGTCGAGGGCGAGTTAATCCAGGCAGGGGCGGGAACCATGTATCCATGTACAGATCAATGCAGATCCTGCTTTTTCTTCGGATATCGCTCGCAGCAAGCTCTGCTATGCATCGGACACAAAGCCGTTCGGCGGGTTGCACCAAAGGCAACTGGTAACATAGGGAGCTTGGGACGCGGACCCGGTCCGCACTATTTCACACAAGCAACAGGAGCTGTCCTTGAACATATTAGCTGTCAATCAACTTACAACGCTCTGGAACTTCCTTCTTGAATCGTCCTTGCACTATGGCCTGAATGCGGTGCTGGCCATTTTCACGCTGGCGGTCGGCTGGTGGCTGTCCTCGCGCTTCGCCAATGCACTGGACCGCGTCATGATTCGCGCCAGCCTCGACGCCACCTTGCGGCCGGTGCTGCGCAGCTTGCTGCTGTGGCTGGTACGTTTGATCACGCTGGTCGCCGTGCTGGGCCAGTTCGGAGTGCAGACTGCCAGTATCATCGCCGTCCTGGGTGCCGCCAGCTTGGCGATCGGCCTGGCTTTGCAAGGGACTTTGCAAAACATCGCGGCTGGCATGATGTTGCTGTTACTGCGGCCATTCCAGGTCGGCGAATACATCTCCAACGGCAGCGTCGAAGGCACGGTCGATGAAATCGGCCTGTTTGCGACCAAACTGACCAAGGCCGACGGCGTTTGCCTGTTTGTGCCTAACAACCAGCTGTGGAACAGCGCGCTGACCAACTTCAGCCGCAACAATACGCGCCGTATCGACATGCCGCTCGGCATCAACTACCGGGACAATCCGGCCGTGGCTATCCAGGCCTTGCAGAAACTGCTGCTGGCGGATGAGCGGATCCTGGCGACGCCGGCGCCGCTGGTGGTGGTCACCGACCATGCCGAGAGCGCGGTGATGCTGAACATGCGCGCCTGGACCACCACCTCCGAATACTGGGCGGTGCGCTGGTCGCTGGCACAAAACGTGCAAGCAGCATTGGAGTCGGTGAACTGCTCGATCCCGTTCCCTACTCGCGAGTTGCACATCACGCGCGCAGCCGAGGTGAATACCGCAGCGTAAGTACACGGTGGAAGGCGTTGACCGGCATTTCTTTTTGATAATAAAATCGCACGCCTGCAAGCCTGACCACTGCGACGTCTATAACGGTTATGCATAAACCTATGCATAGTTGGCATAGGTTGACTGCCCACTTTCCGTTACAGTTTCGCTGCGCGATGGCGCATTTGCAGAATGTAGAACTGTCGCGTGACCGCTGCTTGATCTTTTTCGAGCCTAGGCTGTGGTCCACAACTATTAACAAAATCAGGAGATTTATGTCTACCCGCAAACTTACAATGCGCGCCTTCCATTCTTACGCACTGATGATGTTCGGCGCTTTATTGCTGTCGACTTTCGCGGCGCAGGCGCAAGATCAAGCCAAACTGCCTAACGTCGTGATCCTGGCGACCGGCGGCACCATCGCCGGCACCGGCGCCGACAGCACCACGACCGTGGGTTATACGTCGGCCACCGTAGGCGTGGAAAAACTGATCGCAGCGGTTCCAGAGCTGAAGAAGGTCGCCAACGTCAAGGGCGAGCAGGTATTCCAGATCGCCAGCGAAAGCATGACCAACGACCATTGGCTGAAGCTGGCCAAGCGCGTCAACGCGCTGTTGGCGCAACCGGATGTGGATGGCATCGTCATCACCCACGGCACTGACACCATCGAAGAAACCGCTTATTTCCTCGACCTTACCGTGAAGAGCCGCAAGCCTGTGGTCGTGGTCGGCGCCATGCGTCCATCGACCGCGATCTCGGCCGACGGCCCGATCAACCTGTACAACGCGGTCCTGCTGGCCGGCAGCAAGGATGCCATCGGCAAGGGCGTGCTGGTATCGCTGAACGACCAGATCAATTCCGCGCGTGAAGTGAGCAAGACCAATACCTCGACCACTGACACCTTCAAGTCGACCGAACTGGGCATGCTGGGCTACATCCAGGGCAACAAGGCTTACTTCTATCGCCAGTCGACCCGCAAGAATACGGTCGATACAGAGTTTGACATCAGCAAGCTGGACGTGCTGCCGCAGGTCGACATCATCTACGGCTACGCCAACATGACCCGCGCCGCACTCGACGCGCAAGTCGCTTCGGGCGCCAAGGGCATCATCCAGGCTGGCGTCGGCGACGGCAGCGTCGCGGCGCAAATGAAAACGCCTTTGGTGGAAGCGCGCAAGAAAGGCGTGATCATCGTTCGCGCCAGCCGCGTCGGCCAGGGCATCGTAGCCCGTAACGGCGAAGCCAACGACGACGAACTGGACTTCGTGGTGGCGGATACGCTGAATGCGCAAAAGGCCCGCATCTTGCTGATGCTGGCGTTGACCAAGACCAAGGACACCAAGGAAATCCAGCGCATGTTCTACACCTATTGATCATGCGTCCGTGATCCGGGCAGTCAGGAGCCAGCTAATGATTTAGCTGGCTTTTTTATGCAGCGGCGGTACTTTGCAGGTGTTGGATTCTTGTAGCAGCGGCAACAGCTTTACGCTGTTTCTGTGGGGAATGATGCTAAGATGACTGACGCACCAGCGATAAACCTACCCATGCAATGCCTGTGAATTCAAACGATCAAGCGCCCGGCAAGCCACTACTGTCGCTAGTGGTTCCTTTCTACAACGAGAGTTCGGCGATCGGGCCATTTTTCCAGCGCATAGGCCCGATACTGGCCGCTCTGGATCGTTTCGATTGCGAGATTGTGTGCGTCAACGACGGCAGCGCCGACGATACCTTGGCCCAGCTGATCGCCACCGCCAGCCAGGACCGCCGCCTGCGGGTCATCGATTTGTCGCGCAATTTCGGCAAGGAGGCAGCCCTGACCGCCGGCCTCAACGAGGCACGGGGCGATGCCGTCATTCCCATCGATGCCGACCTGCAGGATCCGCCCGAACTGATCCCGCGCTTGATCGCGGAATGGCAGAACGGTTACGAAGTGGTGCTGGCCAAGCGCGTCAACCGCGACAGCGATTCCTACATGAAGCGCAACAGCGCCAGCCTGTTTTATCGCCTCTACAACGCGGTGTCGGACATCAAGCTGCCTGAAAACGTCGGCGATTTCCGCCTGATCGACCGCCAGGTGCTGGAATCGCTCAAGCAATTGCCGGAAAACCGCCGTTTCATGAAAGGCTTGTTTGCCTGGGTCGGCTACCGCACCACCACCGTGGAATATGTGCGAGAAGCCCGTAGCGCGGGAGAGTCCAAGTTCTCCGGCTGGCGCCTGTGGAATTTCGCGCTGGAGGGCATCACCAGCTTCAGCACTGTGCCGTTGCGCTGGTGGACTTACTGCGGCTTTGCGATTTCATTGCTCGCCTTTATCTACGGCCTGGTAATCATTTGCAAAACCCTGATTTACGGCATCGACATGCCGGGCTATGCCTCGCTCCTGACGGTGGTGCTGTTCCTCGGCGGCATACAGCTGATCGGGATTGGCGTGCTTGGCGAATACATGGGCAGGACTTACCTGGAATCAAAAGGGCGTCCGATCTACCTGGTCCGGCGCCGTTACCAGAAAACGGAAGACTAGCGGCCTGATGTCGATGTCGATGCTGAGCTACAGGCGGTTCCTGATCTATGCCGCGGTCGGTGCGACCGGTACTGCGTGCCAGTACGGCATCCTGGTCCTGCTGGTGCAGGGCGGCCTGGCCGGCCCGGTGCCGGCCTCGGCGGCCGGCGCCCTGGCTGGCGCCATCGTCAACTACGGCCTCAACTACTGGCTCACCTTCCAGAGCCAAGCCGGCCATCTGCAGACGGCTAGCCGCTTCGCCCTGATCGCGATTGCCGGCATCGCGCTGAATACCGGGCTGATGCATCTGCTGACCGTGCCGCTGGCGCTCAATTACCTGGTGGCGCAGATCCTGTCGTCAGTGGCGGTGCTGCTGCTGACTTATTCCGCCAACGCATTATGGACGTTCAGGTCGAAGCGGCCGCAGACCAGCGTTCCCGCCAAAAATGACTAGAAAATTCCCGCTGTTTTTCTCCCCCTTGCCGTGGGCGGCGCTGATGGGGCTTGCCGCCTTTGTGTTTTATACCGGCGGCACGATTGTCTGGCCCACCTACACTGAATGGCTGATGCGCGGCGATTTCGGCCAGCATTTCCTCGGCTGGAATTTTTTCCGGCACACGCCGCTGTGGCAATTTCCTCTGGGAGCGAACCCTGCTTACGGCGAAACGCTGGGCAGTTCGATTGTCTTTACCGATTCGACACCGTTATTCGCTTTCCTGTTCAAGCCTTTTACCGCCTGGCTGCCGCAGCCGTTCCAGTACATCGGCATCTGGCTGATGCTGAGCGCCATGCTGCAGGGGATTTTCGCATGCAAGCTGCTATCGCTGTTCTCGCGCGACCGGTGCGTCGTGCTGCTGGCGACCGCCTTTTTTGTCCTGGCGCCGCCCTTCTGGTGGCGCATGCTGCTGGAATGCGACGCCTTGTCGGCGCACTGGATGATCCTGGCGGCCCTGTACCTGTATTTCAGGGACCGCTCAGGCTGGCGCGGCTGGCTGCTGCTGCTGTGCCTGGCGACGCTGACGCATGCCTACCTGCTCGCCATGGTGCTGGCGATCTGGGCCGCCGACATGCTGCAGCGATGGCTTAAAGACCAGGCGTCGTTGCGGACGCTGGCTGGACGGACAGCCGTGAGCGCCGCTTGCCTGGCGCTGCTGATGTGGGTGAGCGGCTATTTCATGGTAGGTGGCAGCCTTGCCACACCTTACGGCAGCTATTTCCGCATGAGCTTGCTGGCTTTGTTCGATCCGCTTCACTGGTGGTCGAGAATCCTTCCTGACCTGCCCAGAAGCGGCGGTGAATACGAAGGCTTCAATTATCTCGGCAGCGGCATGCTGCTGCTGGCAGTCCTGGCGCTGCTGCTCTTGGTGCGCAGCAAGGGCCGGGCCACACTGCATTGGCACTGGGCGACCTTGCTGCCGTTGCTGGCGGCAGCGCTGGTGCTGGCTTTGCAGGCGCTGAGCAATTCGATCGGCTGGGCAGAGCACGACCTCTTGGTTTACCGCTTACCGGATGTTCTGCAACGGCTGGCGGATGTTTTCCGGGTATCGAGCCGCATGTTCTGGCCCATGTTCTATCTGATCTATATCGGCGTTTTCCATATCGCCTTCAATCTGATCGGCAAGCGCTGGCTGCCTTTCCTGCTGGCAGCGCTGCTGGCGCTGCAACTATGGGACAGCAATAGCGCCGCGCAGAATATCCGCAGCAACATCGGCGGCTATCGCTGGCAATCGCCGTTGCAGTCTGTTTTCTGGAAGCAGCTGCCGGCCAGCTATCGCCGTATCGCCGTGGTCATGCCGAGCGCTTATTCTTTCGATTACTTTCCCTTGACCTTGTATGCATCGGAACATGGCCTGCCGATCAATAGCGGCTACTTTGCGCGCTGGGATAAAAACGCCTTGCTGGCCTTGCAGCGCCAGACCGCGGAAATGGTAGCCAGCGGCAGCTATGATCCGCATACCCTGTATGTCTTCTATAACGATCCGCTGTCTCTTGCGTTCTGGGAGCAGGCGAAAGCCAGCGCCGGCGCGGCTGACCTGGTTACCCGGCTCGACGGGCTCGGCGTGCTGGCGCCGGGCTGGATGCAGTGCGGCGCCTGCCGCAGCCTGTACCTGCCGGCGGCTCCGGCGGTACCGGCGGCCGCACCTGCCTACACGCTGGGCCAGGCGCTCGAGTTCCGCGACGGCGGCAATGCCGGCCCCTACCTGGCCGGCGGCTGGGCTACGCCTGAAAGCTGGGGTACATGGAGCAAAGACAACCAGGCGGCCATGCGGCTGCAGCTTGCCGCCCCAATCACCGGCGACCTGACGCTGACCGTCAGCGGCCATTCTTTCGTACCGCCCCGTTACCCGAACCAGACGGTGAAGGTGTCGGTCAATGGCCAGGCCATAGGTGAGCTGCGCTACAGTGCGGAACGCAACGAGAGCGTGCAGGAGCTGCGCATTCCGGCTGCGCTGGCGTTGAAAAATCACGGCGAACTGCTGATCCTGTTTACTGTCGCCGAGCCGGTATCGCCGATCCAGGCGATGCAGAGCAAGGACGTGCGGGCGCTCGGCCTGGGTGCGGTATCCATGACGATCGCCGGCGGCCGGCAGTAATGGCCGGGATCCGCCGCACGTCGGAGGTTTGAGTGGGAGTCTACCGCCTGCTGCTTGCCATCGCCGTCCTGCTTTCGCATCTCGGCATCAGCGTTCAAGGCCGCAACATCGGGGTGTTCGCCGTGGTGTCGTTCTTCATCCTGAGCGGCTATGTGATGACCGCTCTGCTGGACCGCAACTACACGCAGCTGTCCAGCGTCGGCAGGTTTTACCTGGACCGTGCGATGCGCCTGTTCCCGCAATTCCTGTTCTATTTTTTCCTGACCCTGTTGCTGATCGCGATTGCCCGTCCGGTTTCGCCATTCATCGCTGAGTTGACGTTGCCGCACATCGCCTTGAATGCGATCATGCTGCCGCTGAATTTCTTCCAGTATTTCCTGAACTGCCAGATTATTCCCCAGGCATGGTCGCTTGGCCTGGAGTCGCAGTTCTACCTGGTGATTCCTTTCGTCATCATCTGCAATGTGCGCGGGCCGGTGTTTCTTGGCTCGCTCGCATTTTTCCTGCTAGCCTATTTCGGCATCCTGAATCCGGATATCTGGGGCTATCGCATGCTGCCGGGCACGCTGTTCATGTTTTTGCTGGGCAGCTATCTCTACCGTACCCCCAGCAAGGCCGCGCTGGGACTGGCCTATCTTACGATTTGCGTGATGTGTGCAGGCGTCGCCAGCCATCCCGCCTGGCAATTGCCGTTCACCTTTGAAGTGCTGACCGGCCTGGTATTCGGCGTGCCGCTGGTCTGGGGTTTGTCGCGCCTCAGTTTTGGCCGGCTGGAAGAACTGGCCGGTAATCTCAGCTACGGCGTCTTCCTGAATCATTTCCTGCTCATCTGGCTGTTCCAGAGCCTGGGCATCAGCGGTGACGCCTGGTGGTATGTCTACGCCCTGATCGCCAGTTCGATTGCCCTGGCCGGCATCTCCTACGTCCTGGTCGAGCGTCCTGTCATCCGCTTGCGGCGCGCCTTGCGCAAACAGACAGTGCCGCGGCAGCCCACGTTTGCGGCGGGCGGCGCGCTGTTGAAGAAAATTCCGCCGGCAATATGGACGCTGCTGATCGGACTGGCGGCCTTTGTCTTCTACACAGGCGGCGCAATCGTCTGGCCTGGCTCTACCGCGTGGCTGATGCGTGGCGATTTCAGCCAGCATTTCCTCGGCTGGAATTTTTTCCGGCATACGCCTTTGCTGCAATTTCCGTTAGGGGCAAACAGAGACTACGGCGAAAGCCTTGCCAGTTCCATTGTTTATACCGACTCGACCCCGCTGTTTGCATTTCTGTTCAAGCCGTTTGCCGCTTTCCTGCCTGAGCCATTTCAATACATCGGCATCTGGCTTGCCATGTGCGTCGTGCTGCAAGCTTATTTTGCGTATAAATTACTGTCCTTGTTTTCGACAGAGCGCATTGCGGTTTTACTTGGCACGGCATTTTTCGTCATCGCACCGCCTTTATGGTGGCGGATTCATGTCGAGCATGAAGCGCTGGCCGCGCACTGGCTGATCCTGGCCGGGCTGTACCTGTATTTTTTCGACAGATTCCGCGCCCGCGGCTGGCTGGTCCTGCTCGGCGCCGCGGCATTGACGCACGCCTATCTGCTCGCCATGGTGCTGGCGCTGTGGGCTGCCGACCTGCTGCAGCGTTGGCTGAAAAAACAGATGTCCTTGCGGACGATGCTCGCGCATGCTTTGCTGGCAGGCGCCTGCCTGGCGCTCGTCTTGTGGTGCACCGGCTATTTCATGCTGCATGATGGCTTGAGCGGCGTAGCCGGCTTTGGCTATCTGCGCATGAGCCTGCTTGGCCTGGTTGATGCCATGGGATGGTGGTCGGCCCTCCTGCCCGAGTTGTCCCGCAGCTCGGGCGAATATGAAGGGTTCAGCTATCTGGGCAGCGGCATGCTGATGCTGTTGCCGCTGGCCTTGCTGGCAATGCTCATCGCCAAAAGCGGCCGCGCGGCGCTGGCCTGGCGCTGGGCCACGCTGCTGCCGTTGTTGCTGATTGCTGCGATCCTGACATTGCTGGCGCTCAGCAACTACATCGGTTGGGGCGAGCGCGATCTGCTGGTCTATCGTCTGCCGGGTCCGCTGCAATCGCTGGCCAGTGTTTTCAGAGTGTCGGGCCGCATGTTCTGGCCCGTGTTCTATCTGATCTATCTGGCCTTGTTGTATGCCTGTTTCAAATTGATCGGACGCCGCGTGCTGCCCTACCTGCTTTCGGGCTTGCTGCTGTTCCAGCTGGTCGACAGCAATACCGCGGCCAGGAATATCCGCGCCTACATGCAGGACGGGACCTGGACTACGCCTCTGCAGTCGGCCTTCTGGCAGCAGGCGCCGCAGCGCTATCGCCGCATCGCGCTCGCCATGCCGGCAGCCGATCCGGACGGGTATTTGCCGATTGCCTTGCTGGCGTCGAATCATCGCATGCAGATCAATGACGGCTATTTCGCCCGCATAGATGCGGGCCGGCTGGCGGCGCTGCAGCGGCGGACGGCGGCGACGGTGTTTGCCGCGGATTACGAGGCGCAGACACTGTATGTCTTCCTGCGCGACCCGGTTTCCAGCCTGCTGTGGGAGCAGGCCAGAAACAATGCCGGGCCGGCCGATTTCGTGGGAGAGATTGACGGTTATCGCGTACTGGCGCCGGGCTGGCGCAGTTGCGGCGAATGTCTGCCAATGCACCAGCCGGTAGCGCTGCCGGCAGCCGCACCGCCTGCCGGCTATGCGTTTGGGACTGCAATCGATTTTCGCAGCGGCGGCAACGCCGATCTGTATCGCGCGGGCGGCTGGGCCAGATTCGAGGCGTGGGGTAGCTGGAGCGACGGCAACCTCGCAGCGCTATGGCTGGATGCAGGCGGGCAGGGTGCGGCCGAGCGCGAGCTGGAGATTACCGGGCAGACCTTCCTGACGCCGCAGAATCCGCTGCAGGCGATACAAGTCAGCGTCAACGGCCAACTGGTCGGAGAGTTGCGTTATACCCTGGCTGCAAGCGAGGGTCGCCGCCGCCTGAGGATTCCCGCCGCATTGTTTGCAAAAGACCATGGCCGGATGCTGATACTGTTTTCCATTCCTGCCCCGGTGGCGCCCATGCAGGTAGCTGCCGCCAAAGACCTGCGGCGCCTGGGGCTGGGGGTGATATCGATGGTGATCCATTGATATCCGGCCTGCCTTGATGGTAGTCTTCATCATCGCACGCTAATCCATTCATATCTAACAAACAGAGCCATGTCCGAAGAATTCGAAGTCCCCAGCCCGCACGAACACCACCTGGAACACGTCACCGAGCACGCCCACGGCAGCGGCGACAATTTCGCCGGCAAGATCGCCGTGATGACCGCCATCATGGCAACCGTCGGCGCCATGTTCAGTTACCAGGCCGGTTCCACCGAGAGCGAGGCGGCGATGAACAAGAACAACGCCGCCATCAAGAAAACCGAAGCGTCCAATCAGTGGAACTACTACCAGGCGAAATCCAGCCGGCAGAACCTGGCCGAACTGGCGACCCATATTCCGGGCGTCGACGCGGCGCACTACGCAGCCGAGGCGGCGCGCTACAAGGGCGAAAAAGAAGTGGTGCAAAAGAAGGCGCAGGAGCTGGAAGAAGAGGCTAGTGCCTGGGATGAGAAGTCGGAGCAGGTCTTGCACCAGCATCACCGCTGGGCGCAGGCGATGACGGCGATCCAGATCGCGATTTCGCTGGCGGCGATCACGCTGCTGACACGCAAGGAATGGCTGAAGAAGGTGGCCTACGGCGCGGCGGGAGTCAGCGTGGTGCTGGGCATCCTGGCCTGGCAGCATATTTAATGCTTAAACGCTGCAGATAACAAAAGGGGAAGCACATTGTGCTTCCCCTTTTTGTTTTACATCTATTAGCGCGTCACAGGCTTGTAGCGGATGCGCTTAGGCTTGGCGCCTTCTTCACCCAGGCGCTTGCGCTTGTCGGCTTCGTATTCCTGGTAGTTGCCGTCGAAGAACGATACCTGCGATTCGCCTTCGAAGGCCAGGATGTGCGTGGCGATGCGGTCCAGGAACCAGCGGTCATGGCTGATCACCATCACGCTGCCGGCGAATTCCAGCAAGGCGTCTTCCAGCGCGCGCAAGGTTTCCACGTCGAGGTCGTTGGACGGTTCATCCAGCAGCAACACGTTGCCGCCCTGTAGCAGGGTCTTGGCCAGATGCAGGCGGCCGCGTTCACCGCCGGACAGGTTGCCGACAATCTTTTGCTGGTCGCCACCCTTGAAGTTGAAGCGGCCCAGGTAGGCGCGCGACGGCATTTCAAAGCGGCCGACGGTGAGGATGTCGGCGCCGCCGGAGACGTCTTCGAACACGGTTTTCTGGTCCGACAGCGAGTCGCGCGACTGGTCGACGATGGAGACGCGGGCGGTGGTGCCAAGCACCACTTCGCCGCTGTCCGGCTGTTCCTTGCCGGTGATCATCTTGAACAAGGTCGATTTACCGGCGCCGTTCGGGCCGATGATGCCGACGATGGCGCCAGCCGGGATGCGGAAGCTGAGGTTATCGATCAACATGCGGTCGCCGAACGATTTCGTGACATTCTTGAATTCGATCACTTCATTGCCCAGGCGCTCGGCCACCGGGATGAAGATTTCCTGGGTCTCGTTGCGCTTCTGGTATTCGTGTTCGCTCAGCTCATTGAAGCGGGCCAGGCGCGCCTTGCTCTTGGCCTGGCGGCCCTTGGGATTCTGGCGTACCCATTCCAGTTCCTTGGCGATGGTTTTCTGCCGTGAGGACTCTGTCGCTTCTTCCTGCTTCAGGCGGTCGCCCTTCTGTTCCAGCCATGAGCTGTAGTTGCCCTTCCACGGGATGCCGTGGCCGCGGTCCAGTTCCAGGATCCATTCGGCGGCGTTGTCGAGGAAGTAGCGGTCATGGGTGATGCCGACCACGGTGCCAGGGAAGCGTTGCAGGAACTGCTCCAGCCAGTCCACCGATTCGGCGTCTAGATGGTTGGTCGGCTCGTCCAGCAGCAGCATGTCCGGTTTCGACAGCAGCAGGCGGCACAGCGCCACGCGCCGTTTTTCACCACCAGATAAAACACCGATCTTGGCGTCCCATGGCGGCAGGCGCAAGGCGTCGGCGGCCATTTCCAGCTGCAAGTCGAGATTGCCGTCGCCGGCGGTGGCCAGGATGTCTTCCAGCCGCGCCTGTTCAGCTGCCAGCGCGTCGAAGTCGGCATTCTCGTCCGCATAGGCGGCGTACACCGCGTCCAGCTTGGCTTGCGCTTCAAATGCTTCGCCCAGTCCGCCTTCGACGGCCTGGCGCACGGTCTGCTCCGGATCGAGCTGCGGTTCCTGTGGCAGGTAGCCGATGTTCAGGCCCGGCATCGGGACTGCTTCGCCCTGGATATCCTTGTCGATGCCAGCCATGATTTTCAGCAGGGTCGATTTGCCGGAACCGTTCAGGCCCAGCACGCCGATCTTGGCGCCGGGGAAGAACGACAGCGAAATATCTTTCAGGATCTGGCGTTTTGGCGGCACGATCTTGCCGACCTTGTTCATTGTGTAGACGTATTGGGCCATGAGGAGCAGTGATAATAAAAAGTAATGCGGTGAATAGAGCGGCCCGTGCTAGCGGGCCGGAACTGCCAAGAATAACCTATGCGCGCGAGGTTGACGAGTTGTTAAGCCAATCCATCAAGCCGATGCGCCTGGGCGTATTTTAAACGTACGCCACAATCCCTCGGCCGAATACAGCGCCAAAGCGCACCAGATGACGATAAAACCGTTGAGGCGGTCGCCATCCAGCTGTTCGCCGTAGAGCCAGACGCCGAACAGCAATTGCAGCGAAGGCGTGATGTATTGCAGCACGCCGACCAGCGACAAGGGAATGCGGCGGGCGCCGGCGGCGAACATCAGCAAGGGGATAGAGGTAATCGGTCCGGCCGCCGCCAGCAGCCACTTGGTGGAGGTCGAGGCGCTACTGAAGGTGTTGTGGCCTTGCAGCGAGGTATACGCCAGGAAGGCCAGCGCCAGCGGCAGCACCAGCGCGGTTTCCAGCGCCAGGCCGGGCAGTGCGCCGAGGCTGGCGGTCTTGCGCAGCAAGCCGTAGCCGCCGAAGGTCACGGCCAGCGTCAGCGCGATCCAGGGCGGATGGCCGGCCTGCCAGGTCAGCCACAGCACGGCGCCGGCGGCGATGGCGATCGCCAGCCATTGCAGCGGCCGCGGCCGTTCGTGCAGGAACACCAGGCCGAGCGCGACGCTGACCATCGGGTTGATGAAGTAACCCAGGCTGGCTTCGACGATGTGGTTATTGTTAACCGCCCAGATATAAGTGGTCCAGTTGGCGGTCAGCAGCAGGGCGCTGGCGACGAAGCCGCCGATCACACGCGGCTGGCGCAGCATTGGCCCGACCCAGGCCCACTGCTTGCGCACGGTCAGCACGATCATCAGGAACAGGAAGGACCAGAAGATGCGGTGGGCGACGATATCGACCGGCGGAACCTCTGCTTCCAGCGCCTTGAAATAAATCGGAAACAAGCCCCACAGGACATAGGAGGCGATGGCGTAGAGCATTCCTGCTTGCATGGTGTGATCGATCTAGAGTGAGGGGCGGCGCAGGTATTATTTTATTGGCATCTGTCTGCGACGCGCTGTGAACGGACGGCATATGGCATTTTACGCAATATCGGGCAGGCGCACGGCTGCAACGCTAGCCCTGATCGATAAAGATGCTTCAGATTGCCGCCAGCTCCTGAAAATAAAATATGGTCGACCCCAGTTCCGGCGGCGCCTGGTAGGGGCTGATGCGGGTGCGCTGGAACGGCACCGCATGGGCAAACGCCGGGCCGTCGTAGACGAAGGTATGGAATTCGCCGTTCTCGCCGCAGGCATCGACCCCGGCCGGCAGATCAGCCAGGAAGGCGGCATCGAATTCACGGCCGCAGAATTCCTGCGGCAGGTAATTGCCGTTGATGCAGACCACCACCGCCTTGAAACCGAGCGCCAGGAATTCATCCACCAGCTGCCGGCGCGGTTGCAGCCACAAGGGCAGGCAAGCTTGCAGGCCGGCCTGCGCGCAGACCTTTTCTTCCCACTCGCGATGCGCCTGCAGGTCGATGTCGCCGAACACAGCATGGCGCACACCGTCGCTGTGAGCGGCGCGCAAGGCGGCGACGAATTTTTCTTCATACTGCTGCCAGCTGGCGCTGTAGAACTCTAGCGCAACGCCGAGCGCGTCGGCCTGGGCTTGCAGCAAGGCCGGCGGCACGCCATGCGAACGGGCGCGCTGGCCGCTTTCATCGAGCGCGGTGATCAGGCGCTCGATCTGCATCCCGCTCTGGCGCGCACGCCACAGCGCCAGGCAGGAATCCTTGCCGCCGCTCCATGAAACCAGTGCGCTGCCAGCCTGCGCCACCACTGTTGCGCTCATGCTTTTGCCGTCTGCATCAGGCGCTGATGCTCGGGCCGCGCCACCAGGCGATGCAGCAGCAAACCACCGACGCCGCAGATCGCCATCACCACCATCAGCGGCACTGCCGTGCCGTCATGCCACAGGCTCATGCTGATGCCGGAAGTGATGCCGAGCGCGAACTGCAGGGTGCCCATCAGCGCCGACGCCACGCCGGCCTGCTTGCCCTGTTGCGACAAGGCGATGGCGGATGCGTTCGGGCTGATGAAGCCGTAGCTGGCGAGGAAACCGAAGAAACCGAGCAGCAGCACCGGCAGGCTGTTGACGCCGCAGGCCACCAGCAGCGCCACGCTCAGGCTGAGCATTGCGGGTATCCACAGCGCGCGGCCGAGGATGGTGTCGAGCGAGTAGCGGCCGACCAGGCGGGCGTTGACTTGCGACGCGGCGATCAAGCCGAAGGCATTGGTGCCGAAGACGAAGCCGAAATGCTCGGGCTTGATGCCGTGCAGTTCGATCAGTACAAAGGACGAGCCGGTGATGTAGGCGAACATGCCGCCCTGGATCAGGCCGCCGACCAGGCTATAGGCGACGAACTGGCGGTCCAGCAGCAGCCGGCCGTATTGCTTCAGGGTGCGGCCCAGGTGCAGCGGATCGGCTTTGTGGCGGTCCAGCGTTTCCTGCATGGTGTAGTGGATCGCCAGCAGGCAGAACAGGCCGAAGCCGGCCAGGCCGCCGAAGATCACGCGCCAGCCCCACAGCTTGAGCACGGCGCCGCCGATCAGCGGCGCCAGGATAGGCGCCAAGCCCATTACCAGCATCATCAGCGAGAACGCTTTGGCGGCGCCGGTGGTGCCGAGACGGTCGCGGATCACGGCGCGGCCGATCACCATGCCGGCGCAGCCGCCCAGGCCTTGCAGGAAACGGAACAGTATCAGCGCGGTGACGTCCTGCGATACCATGCAGGCGAGCGATCCCAGCAGGTACAAGCTCATGCCGACATACAGCGGCGGCTTGCGGCCGAAGCGGTCGCTCAACGGTCCGTAGAACATCTGGCCGACCGCCAGCCCGACCAGGAAGGCGGCCAGGGTCAGCTGCACCAGGTTGCTGCCGACCCCGAACTGTTGCGCGATGGTGGGGAAGCTCGGCAGATACATGTCGATGGAGAGCGAGCCAATGGCGGTCAATGCGCCAAGCAATAAGAGCCAGCCCGGGAGAAATCTCTCCGGTGCTGAAGTTGCAGTTGTGTTTGTCATGGAATGCTTAGGGTTGCGCCAGTTGCCGGCGCCGGGTTAAATATTTGAAGCGGGTGGAATGCGCTGGCAGGAACTGCCGGGAGGCTGCACAAAATAAATGCTTTGGGCGCTCAAGCGAATGCTTATGTTACAGGAACATAGGGTTTTCTGCCGGCGGCGGTCCGGCGTGTGCTGCGCGGCGGCCGTTTTTCGCAGCCGCCGGCCGCTACAGCTTATGCTGCCAGGAAATCCAGCAGCGTCATGGCGATCACCTTGGTAGCCTTGCGCAAGTCATCCAGCGCCAGGTTTTCATCGGCCTGCTTGGCGTTGGATTCCATCAGGGTGCGCGGACCGGCGCCGTACAGCACCACCGGAATGCCGTGCTCGCCATACAACCGGGCGTCGGTGTAGAGCGCCGAACCGTTGGCCGGGATCGCCTCGCCCAGCACCGCCAGCGCATTCGCCTGCACGCTGGCCAGCAGCTTTTCGTGGCCGGGCAGGGGGCGCAATGCGCGCGCCAGCAGCAGGCGTTTGATCTCGACGCGGATGCCGGGCAAGCCGTCGACGGCGGCGGCTATCATGGCCCGCACCTCGGCTTCGACCGCGACCGGATCTTCTTCCGGAATCATGCGCCGATCCATTTTCAGCACCACTTTGCCCGGCACCACATTGGTGTTGGTGCCGCCGTCGATGCGGCCGACGATCATGGTGGGATGGGTGATGCCGGGAATCGCCGAACTGATTTTTTTCAACTCCGGCAGCTTGGCGTAGATCGCCTGCAATACCTTGGTGGCGGCTTGCAAGGCATCGTGGCCGGTTTCCGGCATCGAGCCGTGGGTAGCCTTGCCATGCACAGTGACTTCAAACTGCAGGCAAGCGTTATGGGCAGTGACGACGTTGTAGCTGAAGCCGGGGCCGATCACCAGGTCCGGTTTGGTCAACTGGTTTTCGAGCAGCCAGGCAGGTCCCAGCAAGCCGCCGAATTCTTCGTCGTAGGTGAAGTGCAGTTCCAGCGCGCCCTTGAGCGGCACGCCCAGCGCTTCCAGCGCTCGCACCGCAAAAATATAGGTGGCGAAATCGCCTTTGGAGACTGTGGTGGCGCGGCCGTAGATGCGGTCGTTTTCGATCTCGCCGCCGTACGGTTGCTTGCTCCAGCCTTCGCCCGGCGGCACCACGTCGCCATGGGCGTTCAGCGCCAGCGTCGGACCGGCGCCGGCATATTTGCGACGGACGATCAGGTTGGTGATGCTCTCCATGCCGTAGTCCTTGACGGTGGCGGCCGGCACCGGGTGCTTCTCGGCCTGCCAACCCCATGCCGTCATCAGTTCGGCCACCGCGTCGGCGTGCGGCGCGTTGTTGCCGGGCGGGGTGTCGGTGGGGATGCGGACGATCTTTTGCAGGAACCCGACTTCTTCGTCAAAGTGGCTGTCGATCCAGCTGGCGAGCTGTGCGGATAACGCTGTTTTAGTCATGGCGGCGGCGGGGAGAGTTGCAGGAGTACTTGATTCTACGACTTTGGCGCCATGAGAGGGAAAACCGGTGGGCAGATTTTCTGCCCCCGCTGCGGGCCATGTCAGCCGCCGATGTATTCCCGGTGATAGCGGCGCCCGAGGTCGGTCAGGATTTCATAGCCGATGCTGGCGGCCAGCCGCGCCACCTCGTCCACCGTACGATGCGGACCGATCAGTTCCACCAAGGCCCCGGCCTGCACGCGCTCGGCGGCGATGCCGCTGACATCGATGGTGATCGAATCCATGGAAACCGTGCCGACCATAGGCGCCGGCTGGCCGTCGATGAAGGCGATGCCGCGGTTGCTCATGCTGCGCAGCCAGCCGTCGGCATAGCCGACGCCGACGGTGGCGATCCGCCGTTCTTCGCTGGCGCTATAGCTGATGCCGTAGCCGACGTGGTCGCCGCGCTGGATGGTGCGGCTCTGGATGATGCGGCCGTGCAGCGCCACCACCGGCTGCAAAGGGTTGGCGGCGCCGGCCACCGGCGCGATGCCGTACAGCGCCGCGCCTGGACGCACCAGGTCGAACTGGTAGTCGGGGCCGAGAAAGATGCCGGAAGAATTGGCCAGGCTGGCGGCGACCTGCGGCAGGCGCTGGCGCCAGCTCTTGAAGCGCGCCAGCTGGTTGGCGTTCATCGGATGGTCCTGGTGTTCGGCGCAGGCCAGGTGGCTCATCAGGAACAGTGGCGGGATGCTTTCCATGAAGGCCGGATTGGCCAGCCAGGCTTCCGCTTCGGCCGCCGGCAAGCCCATGCGCGACATGCCGGTATCGACCTGGAAAATCGCCGGCAGCGGCCGCTGCAGGGTTTGCGCCAGCGTATGCCAGGCTTCGATTTGCTGCAGGCTGTTGAGCACCGGCGTCAGGCCGTGGGCGATCAGTTCGCGTTCGGTGCCGGGCGGCGCGCCATGCAGGACGAAAATCTCGGCGGTGGCGGGCAGGTGCGGACGCAGTGCGATGCCTTCATCCAGATGCGCCACGAAGAAGTGGCGACAGCCTTCCGCCGCCAGCGCCGGCCCGACTTTGTCGGCGCCGAGGCCGTAGGCATTGGCCTTGACGGCGGCGGCGCAGGTGGCCTTGCCGGCCTGCTGCCTGAGCAGGCGGTAGTTGCTGCGTACCGCATCCAGGTTGACTGTGAGGATCGCGCCGGCATGTGCTGCTTGTGGGTTCATCGGGTTTCGCTCAAAAATCGCTTAAAAACTGTGTGGATCACATTTGCTGCACGCCGGCCAGGGGCGTTTCAGGCATAGGCAGGATGCACCGCTTGCCCGAAGTCCTTGCTGTAGCGGCCGACCGCCAGGTCATCCGCGGCGATCGCCGGCCGCTTGCCGGAAATCAGGTCCGACAGCAGCTGCGCCGAGCCGCAGGACATGGTCCAGCCTAGCGTGCCGTGGCCGGTATTGAGGAACAGGTTGCGGATATGGGTGGCGCCGACGATCGGCGTGCCGTCTGGCGTCATCGGCCGCAAGCCGGTCCAGAAGCTGGCGGCGGCGGTATTGCCGGCGCCCGGGAACAGGTCATTGACCACCATCTCCAGCGTGGCGCGGCGTTTCGGCTTGAGCGTCTTGTTGAAGCCGACGATTTCAGCCATGCCGCCAACCCGGATGCGGTCGTCGAAACGGGTGATGGCGATCTTGTAGGTTTCGTCGAGAATGGTGGAGACCGGCGCCGCTTCGGCATCGACGATCGGTACCGTGATCGAATAGCCTTTCAGCGGATACACAGGGATGTCCACCAGCGAACCGAGGAAGCCGGTGGAGTAGGCGCCCAGCGCCACCACATAGCTGTCGGCCTGCAAGTGCTCGGAGCCGCACTGGACGCCGGCGATTTCGCCGTTGGACAAGGTCAGGGCGTCGATCTGCACGTTGTAGCGGAAACGTACGCCCAGCTCCTCGGCCATTTGCGCCAGTTTGGTGGTGAACATCTGGCAATCGCCGGTTTCATCGTTGGGCAGGCGCAAGGCGCCGCTCAGCTTGTGCTTGACCGCTTCCAGCGCCGGTTCGGCCTGCGCCAGCTGGTCCGGCGTCAGCAGTTCGAACGGCACGCCGGTTTCTTTCAATACTTCGATATCCTTGGCGGCATCGTCCAGCTGCTGCTGGCTGCGGAATACCTGCATGGTGCCGAGCTGCCGGCCTTCATAGGCGATGTTGGTATCGGCGCGCAAGACCTTGAAGCAGTCGCGGCTGTATTCCGCCAGGCGCACCATGCGTTCCTTGTTGACGGCGTAGCGGGCCGAGCTGCAGTTGCGCAGCATCTGCCACATCCAGCGCAGCTGGAACAGGGTGCCGTCGGGAGTGATGGAGAGCGGCGCGTGTTCTTGCAGCATCCACTTCAGGGCTTTCAGCGGGATGCCGGGCGCGGCCCAGGGCGAGGCATAGCCGGGCGAGATCTGGCCGGCGTTGGCGAAGCTGGTTTCCTGCGCCGGGCCCGGCAGGCGGTCGATCACGGTCACTTCATGACCGGCGCGCGCCAGGTAATAAGCACTGGTGACGCCCACCACGCCGCTGCCAAGGATAAGTACTCGCATCTTGAATCTCCGTAACGCCTGTTCGTATCTTACTGCGCGCTGGAAATCCGGCGGGCTGGCGATACGGAATGCGTAGTAATGAATTGTTTTTGATTTGCAGTAATAAGCGCTATGCTATTAGCAATTTCCCAGCATTTGTTACTGTATAAACCGAGAAATTCAGTAATTAGTACTAAAAATTTAAGAAAAACCGTCATGAGAATCTACAAGGAATCCAACCGCGCCCTGGACAAGCTGGACCGCCACATCCTGCGCCTGCTGCAGCAAGACGGCCGCATGTCGATGAAGGACCTGGGCGAGCAGGTCGGGCTGTCGATCACGCCCTGCATCGAACGGGTCAAGCGCATGGAGCGCGATGGCGTCATCGACGGCTATTACGCGCGCATCAATCCGGCCGCGGTCGGCGCCAAGCTGCTGGTGTTTGTGGAGATTACGCTGAACCAGAAATCGGCCAACGCCTTCGAGCAGTTTCGCCGCGAAGTGCTGCGCATTCCGGAAGTGCTGGAATGCCACCTGGTGTCCGGCGATTTCGATTACCTGATCAAGGCGCGGATCCGGGAAATGGCGGAATACCGCAAGCTGCTGGGCGACATGCTGCTGCAGCTGCCGGGGGCGGCGCAGTCCAAGAGCTATGTGGTGATGGAGGAGATCAAGGAGACGCTGGCCTTGTCGCTGGAAAGCAGGTAGCGCCTGCTGAGCGGTTTTCCCTGCATGGATTAGAATGCCGGTGCACAATAATTCCAGTAAGAAATATTCACGCCGACCATCATCGTGCCCAAGGAGACCGTAATTGAAATTGCCCATCCTCATCGTAGCCCCCCTGTTGTTATTGTGCGCGCAGGTCCTGGCGCAAGCCGCGCCGCCGCCAGCCGCGGAGAACAATGCGGTCACCGCCTTCGTCGCCGTTAATCTGCTGCCGATGGAGACGGAGCGCGTCTTGCCCGGACAAACGGTGCTGGTCGAGCACGGCAAGATCACCGCGATCGGCGCGGCGCTGCCGATTCCCGCCGGCGCCCGCATCGTCGACGGCCATGGCAGCGCATTCCTGTCGCCAGGGCTGGCCGACATGCATACCCATTCGGACACCAGCGGCGACCTCAAGGTCTATCTGGCGAATGGCGTCACTACGGTGCTGAATATGGGCGAGGCTTCCAACGGCTTCATCGCCCAGATCCGGCCTGAAGTCAATCGCGGCAAGATCGCCGGGCCGCATGTGTATGCCAGTTTCGAGGTCGACGGTTCGCCCCGCTACGGCCATTTCGTGGTCAGCAATGCGGAGCAGGCGCGCGCCGTCGTCGGGCTGGCGAAAACCAACGGCTACGATTTCATCAAGGTGTACAACAATCTGTCGCCCGAGAGTTTCGCGGCGCTGGCGGATGAAGGCCGCAAGCAGCACATGCCGCTGGTCGGGCATGGCGTCACGGCGGTCGGGCTGGAACGTCAGCTCGATGCCGGCCAGGTTATGGTGGCGCATGCGGAAGAGTTCATGTACACGACATTCTTCCATCCCGGCCAGGACGGTAAACCGGCGCCGGCCGACGCTGCTCCGGACAGCGCTGAAATTCCGGCGGCCATCGCCTTCGTCAAACGCAACCATGCTTTCGTTACCGCCGATCTCAACACCTACGCCACGATTGCCCGGCAATGGGGCAAGCCGGCGGTGGTCGAGCGCTATCTGCAGATGCCGCAAGCGCGCTACCTGGCGCCCGACCGGCGGCTGCAATGGGGCGGCGAAGACTATGCCCGGCGCCAGGGCGATCTTGGCGCCAGGCTCGCATTTCTGCGGCTTTTCACCAAGCAGATGGCGGACGCCGGCGTGCCCCTGATTGCCGGCACCGACGCGCCGACGATTCCCGGCCTGGTGCCCGGCTATTCGCTGCACGATGACCTGCAGGAGTTGGAGCAGGCTGGTCTTAGCCGCTACCAGGTTCTCGCTGCCGCTACCCGCGTGCCGGGTGAGCTGATCCGGCAGTCTTTGCCCGACGCCGAAGCGTTCGGCACGATCCAGGTCGGCAGCCGCGCCGATTTGATTCTTTCGGAGAAAAATCCGCTGGACGACCTGGCGACATTGCGCACGCCGCTGGGCGTCATGGCCAACGGCAACTGGTATCCGCAAACGGCGCTGCAGGCATTGCTGGAACAGGTAGCCGGCAAGTATCAGCGCGCGTTCATGCCCTAGAAAAAAAAGCGGGTAAAGGCATGAGCCCTTACCCGCTTCGGCACGACGTCGCGGCTGCTTACATCCGGCCATCCCGGAAATCCTGGATCGCCTGTTCCACCTGCTCGCGGGTATTCATCACGAACGGCCCCCACTGCGCAATCGGTTCATTCAGCGGCCGTCCGGCGATCAGCAGGAAGCGGCTGTTGCCATCTGCCTGCAGGCTGACGCCGGCTGCATCGGCAACGTTGCTCAGGATCGCCATGCGGCCTGCCGGTGCGCTGCGGCTGTCTGTGCCGATGCGCAGTCCGCCTTCGTATACATACAGGAAGGCATTGTGGCCGGCGGGGATCGGCAGATCCAGCTGCTGGCCGGCTTCCAGCTGCACGTCCAGGTAGAGCGGCTCGGTATGCGGCCGTTGCACTGCGCCGGCGGTGCCGAAAGCCTCGCCGGCAATCACTTTCACCTTGACGCCAGGCTGCGGCGATACCTGCGGAATCTGCTCGGCCTGGAGGTCGCGATAGCTGGGCGCGATCATCTTGTCGCCCGAGGCCAGGTTGAGCCACAGCTGGAAGCCGCTCATCAGGCCGTCTTCCTGTTCCGGTAGTTCCGAATGCACCAGTCCGCTGCCGGCGGTCATCCACTGCACGCCGCCGGCTTGCAGCAAGCCTTCGTTGCCGGCGTTGTCGCGATGGCGCATGCGGCCTGCCAGCATGTAGGTGACGGTTTCAAAACCGCGGTGCGGATGGTCGGGAAAGCCGGCCAGGTAGTCTTCCGGCTTGTCCGAGTGAAAATTGTCCAGCATCAGGAACGGATCCAGCCGGCGCTGCAGATCATTGGTCAAGACCCGCACCAGGCTGACACCCGCGCCATCCTGGGTGTTGATGCCGGTGACCAGGCGTTCGAGTTGGCGATTGAATTTCATCATTTGCTCCGTTCCTTGAAGAGTTTATCTATTGCTTATTTTTTCGAGCTTCCGTCATCCGTTACCGCCAGCATCAGCAACGCGCCGATGATCGAGATGTTTTTCAGGAAGTTGTTCAGCTGATTCTGGAAATTGGCCGGATCGGCTTCCCAGAAGCGGTGCGCGGTCAGGGTTGCGGCGACCGTGAACAGCGCCACGATGATGGCGATCGGCCGCACGTTCCAGCCGGCCATGATGGCCAGGCCGCCGCCGACTTCGACCACGATGGTGGCGGCTACGGCGAAGGTCGCCAGCGGCACGCCGAGGCTGGCCATGTAGCCGGCCACGCCGGAAAAGGCGGTGATCTTCAGGATGCCGGAAATGAGGAACAGCGAAGCCAGCAGGACGCGGCCGATGCGGTACAGGTTTGGCGAAGTTTGCATGATGTGTCCAATCTATAAGTAGATGTAAAACTGGGTTATGAGACCGAGGTAAGCAAGCGTTTGCTGGCGCCACCGGTTATCGGCTACTGATTGCAGCGAACGAAACCATCTTAATCCTCCTGAGTTTTGCAAGATATTGCTTATCTTGCGATAATCTATATCTAATTATTCGATAATGTTGGGGCACCATGAATATCGAGAGACTGTCGCTGGATCAACTGCGGGTATTCGCCCAGGTCGCTGACAGCGGCAGCTTCCTGGCGGCGGCGCGCGCCCTGGGCCGGGCGCAATCGGCGGTCAGCTATGCCATCAGCACGCTGGAAAACCAGCTCGGCGTGCCCTTGTTCGACCGCGGCAGCTACCGGCCGCAGCTGACTGCCGCCGGCATCGAGTTGTTGCGCGATGCGCGCCAGGTGCTGGGCCAGGTCGACGCCATGCAGGCGCGCGCGGCCGCCTATTCGCAAGGGCAGGAGCTGGAGATTACCCTGGCGTTCGACGTTTTTTTCCCGACCACGGCGCTGGTGGCCTTGCTGGCGGATTTCCGGGCAGCCTTTCCCGGCGTCACGGTGCGCCTGGAAATCGAAGCGCTGGGCGCCGTCGCCGAACGCGTGATCGACGGCGAGGCGATGCTGGGCGTGCTCGGCACCCTGCCGATCGTGCCGCCCCATCTGCTGCACGTCAGCTTGCCGAGCGTGCTACTGGTTGGCGTGGTGGCGCCGGCCCATGCGCTGGCGCAGATCAAGGGCCGCATCCCCGGCCATGTGCTGGAGCAGCAGGTGCAGCTGGTGCTGAGCGACCGCAGCGCGCTCACCGCCAACCAGGATTTCTCGGTGCATTCTTCGCTGGCCTGGCGCATGAGCGATCTCGGCACCAAGCACGCCCTGCTGCGCGCCGGCTTGGGCTGGGGCTATATGCCGCGCCATGTCATCGCCGACGATCTGGCTAGCGGCCGGCTGGTGCCTATCGTCACGGCGGCCCATCCACCCGCGGGCGCGGCGCTGCCGATGCAGTGCGTATACAGGCCGGACCGCCAGGTCGGCCCGGCGCTGACCTGGTGGCTGGATGCGCTGGCCAGGCTGACTACTTTCGATCCGGCCTGAACGCCGCTGCGGCCTGGCGATGAATCCCGGTTGCGCTGGACCGCATGGTCCGGCACAATGGCGCTGCAGTAGGAGATGGCATGCCTTCCCGAAATGCCTACAAGTTCCTGGATGGGATTTGTAGGCGCACGTGTTTTGATTTACGTTGCCCTGCCATTCAGGTTTGAGTTCTTCAAATCTTCTGTTTCTCCTTATGATGAAAAAAACAAACTATCCAGAACAGCTGCTGATGCTGGCGTATCTCGCGCGCTGGCTAATCCTGGCATCCTTGGTAGGCGCGCTGGCCGGCCTGGCGTCGGCGCTGCTGCTGCTGTCGCTGGAGTGGGCCACCGATACCCGCAATGCGCACCGCTGGCTGTTGTGGCTGCTGCCGCTGGCCGGCCTGGCGGTGGGCTTGATCTATCACTTCCTCGGCAAGTCGGTGGAGGGTGGCAACAACCTGCTTATCGATGAGATCCACGACCCCAAGCGCATCGTGCCGAAGCGCATGGCGCCGCTGATTTTCCTAGGCACCGTGATAACCCATCTGTTCGGCGGTTCCGCCGGCCGCGAGGGCACCGCGGTGCAGATGGGCGGCGCCCTGGCCGACGTGCTGACCCGCATCGCGCGCCTCGGGCCGGACGAGCGGCGCATCCTGCTGATGGCCGGCATCAGCGCCGGCTTTGCCTCGGTATTCGGGACGCCGCTGGCCGGCGCCATCTTCGGCCTGGAAGTGCTGGCCATCGGCCGCCTGCGCTACGACGCCATCCTGCCCTGTTTCATCGCCGCCATCATCAGCGACCAGATCCCGGCTTTGCTGGGTGTGCAGCACACCCACTATGCGATTCCCTTCGTGCCGCATTTCGGCCTCGGCATCTTCTCCGCCACGCTGCTGGCGGGGATCGTGTTCGGCCTGGTCGGCATGCTGTTTGCGCAGGCCACGCATGGTTTGTCGCGGCTGGTCAAGCGCTGGATCAAGTTCGCGCCCTTGCGGCCGTTTGCCGGTGGTGTCGCCGTGCTCTTGCTGGCCATGCTGCCGGCCACCGACAAGTATTTGGGGCTGGGGATTCCGACCATCGTCGAAGCTTTCGAGAAGCCGCTGCCGCTGTACGACTTCGGCGGCAAGATCCTGTTCACGGTAGTGACGCTGGCTTCCGGCTTCAAGGGCGGCGAGGTGACGCCGCTGTTCTACATCGGCGCCACGCTGGGCAACGCGCTGGCGCAGATTTTATCGATGCCGATTCCGCTGCTGGCCGGGCTGGGGTTTGTGGCAGTGTTTGCGGGAGCCGCCAATACGCCGATCGCCTCGACCATCATGGCGATCGAATTATTCGGACCGGAAATCGGCGTGCTGGCGGGCATCGCCTGTGTGGTCAGCTATCTGTTTTCCGGCCACACCGGGATTTATCATGCACAGCGCCTGGGCCAGGCCAAACGGCATGCGCCGGATGAACGCAAGCCCGAGCCGGGGTTGGAATAAAGAGACCGCTCAGCCGAACTTGCGCACAGCATCCAGCGCCAGGCCGGCGCCGATGCTGCCGAACAGATCGCCTTCCACCGCTTTTGCCGACGGCACCAGGGCAGCGATCTTGTGGCGCAGCAGCTGCACGCCGCTGGAGCCGCCGGTGAAGAACACCGTATCGACCTGGGCCGGCGTGACGCCGGCATCGCGCAGCAGGTTGGTGACTGTATCTTCCACGCTGGTGACCAGATGGGTGATGCTGGCGTTGAACTGTTCGCGCGTCAGGCTCAGGGCCTGGTCGGGGGCGATGCGGTCCAGGCTCATCTGCACCGTTTCGGCATCCGACAGGCCGATCTTGCCCTGCTCTACCTGCAATGCCAGCCAGTGGCCGGCGCGCTGTTCGACCAGGTCGAGCAGGCGGCCGAACTTCTCGCGCTCGACGGTTTCGCGATGCACGTCCTTCAGCTGCAGCCAGGCCTTGCGGGTATAGATCTGGTTGATGGTGTGCCAGGTCGCCAGGTTGAAGTAATAGCTGGAGGGCACTTCGCTATTGTTTTGCAGGCGGCTGCCCAGCCCCAGCATCGGCATCACGCTCGATAGGCTCAAGTACTTATCGAAATCGGTGCCGCCGATATGGACGCCGCCGGTGGCCAGGATATCGTCGCGCCGTTCGCTGTTGGCGGCCCGCTGCGGCGACAGGCGCACCAGCGAAAAGTCCGAGGTGCCGCCGCCGATATCGGCGATCAGCACCAGTTCTTCACGCTGGATGGTGGATTCATAGTCGAAGGCGGCGGCGATCGGCTCGTATTGGAAATCGATATGCTGGAAGCCGACCGAACGGGCGATTTCCGCCAGGGTGTCTTGCGCGCGCTGGTCCGCCGTCGGGTTGTCGTCGACGAAAAATACCGGACGGCCCAGCACCACGCTCGAGAATTCCTTGCCTGCAGCGTTTTCCGCACGTTGTTTCAGTTCAGCGATGAAATGGGTCAGCAAGGCGCGGAACGGCAGCGCGCGGCCGCCGACTTCGGTCTGGGCGTCGATCAGGCTGGAGCCGAGCAGGCTCTTGAGGGAGCGCATCAGGCGCCCTTCGTAACCGGTCAGGTAGGCGCCCAGCGCGGCGCGGCCGAAACTGAAGGCGTCGTCTTCGGCGTTGAAGAAAACCACCGAGGGCAGGGTGACCTTGCCGTCTTCCAATGGCAGCAAGGCATTGTGTCCGGGCCTGCTCCAGCCAACCGTGGAATTAGACGTGCCGAAATCCACGCCACAAGCATTTGACATCGCCATACCTCGCACACAAAATTGGCCGGCAATGGTATACCAAACGTATGGGCTGCGCAGGGGAAATGCAGCAGGTGTTGGAAATTTACAAATCGCCCGGCGCTTAAGTTGGCTAAAGGCAATGTTACCAGCGCGAGAAGTGCTCCTCGGTCACGCCCACCAGGTGTGCCACCGCGCGCGGCGCGGCATTGGGTTCCGGTTTGACCCAGCCGCTGAAACTGCCGATCGGCTGGATATAGCGGGTGGCGGCGATCAGCAGGTTCTTGTTTTCGCGGCGCGCGCCTTCCGGCGTGAATTGCAGGTCGAGCAAGCCATCGTCGGTATAGATATGCCAGGGCGCCAGCGGCGCCGCCGCATCGTACTCGAAACGCGCTTGGCCGAGCGCATGCAGCTGGCCGTCCAGCCACAGCACGTTTTCCTGCTGGCCGAAATAGCCGGCCTGCAGGTTGAAGCCGATATCCAGGCCGTGGGCCGAGGCCCAGCGCCATTCGGTATCGCGCGCCAGCAAGCCGTTGGAATAGTCGAAGCTGGCAATGCCATCCTGCAGATCGAAACGCTGTCCGCCTACCAGCACCTCACCGCTGAGCGCCATGCCAGGCGATTTCTGGGTCGCATGCACCGAACCGTTGACGATAGGACCGACCGCCAGCAATAGCGGCGCGGCGCGGCTGTCGTCGAATTCGGCTTCGATGCTGAACTGCTTGCTGTGCAAGCTGAGGTGGTACTTGCCGCCCGCATCGCTGCCTTTGCCGTCCGGCGGCAAGTAGCTGATGCGGTGGCCGAAGCAGCTGAAGCGGCTGGCGCCGTCCGGCCGCTCGCTGACCTGGGCGCTCAGGCCGGGTACGCCGTCCTGCGAAAAGCCGGCGATCTGCTTGCCTTGCAGGCGGTCGAAGACGTAGGCGAAGGCGGTATTGGTCCAGCCGACATCGACAATCGCGATGCCGCAGAACAACTGCGGGGTCGACAGCGCCACGTATTGCCAGCGCTTGTGGTGGAAGCGCCGCCACAGGCTGTTGCGGGCATAGGGCGCAGCCAGCGCCGACCAGTCGATGGCGCCGGTGCGGCCGGCATAGCGGCCCATGCGCGGCTGGCCGGCTTCATCGATGACGTTGGCAGGGGCGGCGGGCAGGTTTTGTACGGCTGTCGGGACGGATGTCATCGGACTTGCGCCAGGGCTGGCGGCACGGCGCTGACCGATGTTGCGAGATGCTGCTGCGGACAGGCGTCACCCGGCTTGGGCTGAACGGCAATATTGTGGCGGCGGCTCGATGGCATGGATGTCTCCCGATGGCTGTTCTTGCAATATCTATTGCATTGTGGAAATGGATGTTACGGATAGCCTGGTCTTCTGTCTACTGTCTAAGCTACCTGCTGGCAGGCTTGAGCCTTTACAATGGCGAGTTAGGTAAATTGGCCGGAGCGCTATTTGTTTACAGCGCAGCGGCCAGCGCCAATATCGCGATATATTCGTTTTTTTGCAACTTTTGCAGGCAATCCGATTGTTTTTTGAACCAGACCGACTAAATTTCTTCAGGCCCTTGGCCGGCAAGCACCGTAGCGTGGTGGTGGCCTGTGTGCGTGCGCTGTACGAGCGGCTGCACGGGCCAAGCGCCGACTACGGCCAGAACCTGACGCGCGACGGCTTGCGCGACCTGCTGCTGCCGGTGGTGCAGCAGGCGTTGCAAGAGGCGCGCCAGATCCTGCCGCAGCAGGAGGAGGCCGCCGCCGAACTGGCCGACGACGATCTGATCCCGGCCGGCGCCGACGACCAGCAGAGCAGCAGCGCGCTGCTGCGCACCTTGCTCAGGGACGGCTGGCTGGAAACCTTCGGCGACCGCGCCGGCCTGGTCACCGCCTATCGCTTCACCCGCGCCGGCAAGCTGTTTGCCGAAGCCTTCTGGGCCATCGACCGGCGCAGCGCCCGCACCCGCCAGCGCAATGTGCGTAGTTGCCGCAACGCGCTCAACGCCGCGCTGCGCAATGTCGACGCATACGATCTGATCGATGCCTACGACTATGCCGAAAAAGTCATCAGCGATTTGTCCGAGGGTGTCGATTACTTCCAGGAACTGGTGCGGCGCCTGATGCTGGAAGCCTCGCAAACGCCGTGGGACGGTTTCATGGAGTTTCTCGACCGTTTCGAGAAGGAATTCAAGAAGCAGCTGACCGCCGACAGCATTGAGCGCCACCGTCAGGCCATCCGCGACGTGATTGCGCGCCTGCACAGCCTGGAACACGACCAGGCGCGGGCGCTGGAAGAGCAGCTCAACGATATCGCGCGCTGGGCCAGCCAGGAGCGGCAGGGGCCGTCGACGCTGGACTGGATGCTGGACCGCATCGAAGAAATGGTGGAAGCCGCCTGCACCACCAAGCATCCGGAGCTGATCAAGGCGATGAGTGTCTACATGCAGCGCGCCGCCAGCATCGTGCAGCAAGCCCTGATGTTGCGCGGCGGCCACACCCGCCAGGCCTACAGCGTCGCCATCGGCAAGATCGCCAAGCTGAGCGGTGCTGGCAATGCTCAGGACGCCTTGCTGGAACGGCTGGGCGCGGCAATTGCTCCCGCCGAAATCCGCTTGCTGGATCCGGCCTCCTTCAAACTGCGCAGCGCTTCGCAGCGGCGCAAGGCGCTGACCGTCACCGCGCAGCCCAAGGTGACGCGCGACGCCCGTCTGGCAGCCGCCATGTACCGCGCCGAAGCCGATGCCTTCGCCCTCTCCAACGACGACATCGTGCACCGCATCCGCGCCGAACTGCGCCTGCGCGACCGCCCGATCCGCCTGTCGACCCTGCCGGTGGCGACCACCACCGACGTCCTCAACAACATGCAAATCGTGGAAGCCGTGCGCGGTGCGCGCGATGAACGGCTCACCGTGCAGAAATTACCGAGCAAACTCTGGAACGAGTTTTATGCCGGCGACGATTACCAGATCGAGATGAAACATGACACTGATTGAAGCATTGCAAGAGCAACTGGCGCTGCACAACCTGCCGCTGGAGCGTTTCCGCGAAATCGTCGGCCGCCTGTTTGCCGCCGGCATCGTGATCCGCGAGGAAGACGGCGTCGAGCAACGCCTGTACGACGATGCGCGCCGCATCGAAGCCTGCCTGCACGACTATTTCCAGCTCGCCGGTTTCCGCCTTGAGCACAATCTGAAGGGCGAGTTTTTCCGCTTGTATGCGCCCGGCGCCGAAGTGCCGGGCATGCCGGAAGACGGCCTGGAGTCGGTGCCAGGATTGCGCGCCCGACTGTCGCCGGATTTCGTCGCCGCCGCGCTGGCGCTGCGTTTCCAGTACCAGCAAGGCTTGTCGGAGGGCGGCAACCGCCTCACCGATGCGGGCGAAGTGCTGACCCGCTTCGAAGAACTGTCGGCGACCTTGCAGACGCAATTGAAACGGGCGCTGCCGCCCACCAATGTGGAACGCCAGCGTTTGCTCAACGACCTCAAGCGGCATCGCCTGATTCGCCTGGCCGCCAATTTCTCCATGGATGACGAGGACGCGCTGCTGGCGATCCGGCCGACCATCCTCGGCATCATCAGCGACGATATGCTGGAAGCGGCGCTGGAATCCGAGCCGCTGCCGCTCGGTGCAGCGAGCGACGATGAACAGGCCAGCGTGCCAGCGGTGATGGAAGAGCAAGAAGAAAGCATTGAAGGAAACGTGGAATGAAGCTGGATAAACTGATCCTGGTGAACTGGGGAGCGTTGCGCTCGCAGGAATACCCGATGGGCAATATGACCTTGCTGACCGGCCCTACAGGTTCCGGCAAATCGACCATGCTGGATGCCTTGCAAACCGTGATGACCGCGGTCTACCAGAATATTTTCAGCTATAACCCGGGGCAGGATGAGACCACCCAGGGCGCGCGCAACGGCAAGACCAAGCGCAGCCTGTGGTCCTATGTAGTCGGCGCCGAGGATAATCTGTTCGCTCGTCCCAACGGCGCACACGGCTATGTGGCCGCGGTGTTCAAGCCGAGCGAGGGCGAGGAGGGACGCGAGTTCACCGCGCTGGTGGCGGCTTCGGCGCGCGTCGACGGCGCCGGCGAACGCCGTCAGGCGGTATCGGAACGGCTGGCGCTGCTGATCATCGATGGCGTCGCCCTGCAGCTAGGCGACCTGACTTCGACCGAGATCGACGGCGGCATGGCGGTGGTGGCGGTGGAAAAGATCGAACGCCATCTGTCCGGGAAATATCACGGCGTCACCAACTTCCGCGACAGCAAGCGCGAGTACCTGTGCCAGCTGTACGGCCGCTTCCGCGGCCAGAAAACCGTCTCCTTCGCCGAAGCCGAAAGCGCAGCCAGCGCCTGGAGCCAGTCGATCGCGCACAAGCCTATCGGCAGCGTCGACGACCTGGTCAAGCATCAGATCCTGGAACTCGACACCACCCAGCTGGGACAGCGCATCGGCCAGATCAGCAAGCTGATGCGCCAAGTCAACGAGCTGCGCAAGGAAGGCGAACGCCTGAGCGACAACGTCAAGCGCCTGGAGCTGCTGGGCAAAGCCGTCAGCGACACCGCGCGCGCGCATCAGGCCGCCAGCCAGTCGCAGCTGCTGGCGTCGTCGCTGGCCTTGCGCGAAGACCAGCGCCAGCTGGAAGCAGCAACCTCTGCGATCGAGGGTTTGCAAGCGCTCATCGACGATGAAAGCGAGAGCGTCGACAAGCTGGAGCAGGACCGCAACGCCAAGAACCGCAGCCTGACGCAGATCCACGCGCAGATGATGGGGATTCCCGCCGCCGAGCAGAAGACCAGGATCCAGAACCAGATCGAACAATGCGATGGCAAGATCAAGGCCGTCTTCAATTCGCTGTTGCATAACGCGCAGACGGCGCAGCAGCTGGATAGCGCGGCGCGCAACGTCGCCGGCATGCAGATTCCGTCGGAGCAAAAGGACATTGCCGATGCCGCCCGCCAGGTCGTGCTGGCGCTGGCCGCTGCCGGCACGCTGGAGATTGCCAGCCATCTGCGCAGCATCGGCGAACTGGCCAAGGCCGAGCAGGTCGACGTGCTGAAATCGCTGATGCTGGTCAACGACTTTGAAGGCATCGACGCCGCGCTGGTGAAATTGCACGGCGCGCTGGCCGGCACCGAGAAGAGTTTTGTCTCGGCTTTGCACACGCAAATCGCGCAGTTGCGCGCCGGCGAGCATGAGGCTTTGCGACGCGAAAAGGACGCTGCTTCGCGCAAAGCCAACCTGGCCGAAGGCGGCGCCGATTATCCCGCACATATCCGCCACGCATTGAAGGAGTTCCGTGCCGAACTCGGCGCCGCCCGCGCCCAGGTGCTGTGCGACCTGGTCGAGCCGGCCTCAGCCGAATGGCAGGCGGCGATCGAAGGCTATCTCGGCGGCGCCCGTTTCAACCTGGTGGTGGACCAGGCCTGGGAAGGCAAGGCGATCGACTTCGTGCGCCAGAAAAAACTGCGCGCCAATGTGATCCAGGGCAGCTTCTGCCTGAAGAACCTGAAAGTCGAAAGAACTCCGAGTGATTCGATCATCCACGAACTCAGCACCGAGCATCCGATTGCCCACGCCTACCTGCACGACCAGTTCGGCCAGGTGGTCAAGGTCGCCGATACCGAAGCGCTGCGCCACACCTCGCGCGGCCTGACCAAGGACGGCAAGGGCAGCGGTTCGCGCACTATGTTCACTACCGATACCGACATGCTGGTGTTCGGCCAGGAAGCCAAGCGCCTGGCCAAGCAGCGCGCCGAACAGGAGCATGCGCAGGCCGAGCAGGAACTGACGCAGATCCGCGCCCAGCTGCGCGAACTGCAAGGCGCGCTGGCCCTGATGGGGCAGTTGCAATGTCCTTCGTTCGCCGCCATCGATGATCTCGAAAGCCTGGTGCGGCAGCTGGACGCCGCGCGCCAGGACATGAGCCGGCTCGACCTGACCCAGGTCAGCAAGCTGGAAGACGAAGCGCAGGCGCTCAGCCTCGAAATCGCCGCGCTGGAAGCGCGCAAGACCGCATGCAGCAAGAATATCGGCGGCCATGAAAAAGCCATCCAGGGACATCAGGCGTCGATTACCCGCCTGAATTTGGGCCTGGGCGGCAAGCAGACCCGGGTCGACACCGACAGCGAACGCCTGCGCCAGCTGTGCATCGTCAACGGCAGCCTGTCGTTCACTGCCGTGACCGATGAAGTGGCCGGCTGGATCAACGACGGCAGCTATTCGCAGACGCAGGCATCGAACAATGTCGGCAAGCAGACTGCGCTCAGCTGGCAGCTGTACGGCGATGCCCGCAATGCGCTGGGCGAGTACCACGCCCACGCCCGCATCGACGAACGCTTTGAAGTAGCCCAGGGCGAAGACCTGCGCGATGGCGATTTCACGCCGCTGTACGCCATGATGGTGAACTTGCAGGAACGCACCCGCGCGCAGCTGACGCGGCAGAAGGACATCGGCCTGATCAAGAACCTGGAACAGCTGCGCACTGCCGAATCCTCGTTCAACGACGTCTTTACCAAGCAGTTCTGTTACGAGATCCGGAATGCGGTCGATACCGGTGTGCGTACCCTGAAAACGCTGAACACCGAACTCGACAAGCTCAAGTTCGGCACCGACAAATTCCGCATCGACTGGTCGGAATGGATTCCGGAATTCAAGGCTTACTATGACTTCTTTTGCGCCACTTCGGAAATGGCGGATACCCAGGAAGCCAGCAGCAGCCTGTTTGCCGATCCCGCCTTGAGCGCGGAGAACTGCCTGGTGCGCGACCGCCTGGTGCAATTGCTGTTGTCGGACGATGAAGACAAGGCGGTCAAGGAGTTGCAGCGCGTTGCCGATTATCGCAACTACCGCCGCTACGAAATATACAAGGAATCCGATACCGGCTCGCACGTGCGTTTGTCGGAATGGGGCACCGGTTCCGGCGGTCAGCTGGAAACACCTGCCTACATCATCCACGCCGCCGTGGTGACCAACCGTCTCAAGCGTTTCGAGAAGGGCAATAGTTTGCATCTGCTGGTCAACGATGAATCGTTCGCCAAGATGGATGAAGGCCGCGCGCGCGATGTCTTGAAATTCCTGAGAGATAACCTCGGTATGCAGCTGATCTGCGCCATGCCGACCAAGCACGCCGGCGCCATCAAGCCGGAATTCTCGCGCGAATGGAGTTTCAGCCGCACCGTCGCCGACGGCAACGGCGAGGTCGGCTTCGTCTCCGAGTCGGATGAGCGCGAACTGCGTTCGGACAAATTGCGCGAGCTGTGGGAACTGCGGCGAGCCCAGGTGCGTGAGCAGGCGCAAATCAATTTTGAAGCGGCGGAGCAGGCGGCGTGAAACCCTACTTGGCATTCAGTACTTACATCGACGGCGACCACCCGCAAGTAGCCGCCAAAGCGACCGCCCTGGCGAATGGCTGCGCCAGCGAAGAGGAAGTGGTCAAAGCCTGCTTCGAATTCGTGCGCGACGCCATCCAGCACAGCTGGGATTTCAAGCGCGATCCGGTGACTTGCCGCGCTTCCGATGTATTAATCCACGGCACGGGATATTGCTACGCCAAGAGCCATCTGCTGGCGGCGCTGTTGCGTAGCAACGGGATTCCGGTCGGCTTGTGCTACCAGCGCCTGTCGGTGGGCATGGAAGGGCCGCCGTTCTGCCTGCATGGCTTGAATGCGGTGTACCTGAAGAACCACGGCTGGTACCGCATCGATGCGCGCGGCAACAAGCCGGGCGTCGATGCGCAATTCATGCCGCCGCTGGAGCGGTTGGCGTTTCCGGTGCTGGCGGAGCAGGAACGGGACTTGCCGGAAATCTGGGCAGAGCCCTTGCCGCAGGTGGTACATGCATTATTGGCGTATTCTTCTGTGCGGGAAGTCGCTGAAAACCTGCCCGATATTGAACTGATCTCGGCTCATCCGCTGAATTGATCCGCTGACTTGATCCCATTAACTGATTCTTCAGCCTTTGGAGTTAAACGCATGGCGATTCCCGCTCATCCTTCCCTGGTGGTTTATGCCGGCATTGCCGCGCTGGTGGTTTGGCGCCTGTACTCGCGCACCCGGCGCATGATCGGGCGCCAGAAAATGTCGAATCGGCGAACCTGGATCCGCATAATTTTTTTCAGCATCCTGATCGCGGCCCTGCTGCTTGGCGCCGCCGTGCACCCTATGCATGCGGCGGCACTGCTGGGCGGGACAGCGGCCGGCGCCGCCCTGGGCTGGTATGGCATCAGGCTGACCAGGTTCGAGCAAACGCCAGAGGGGCTGTTTTACACGCCGAGCCTTCATCTGGGTATAGCGCTGTCGGCGCTGTTCATCGGCCGCCTCGTTTATCGCGGCGTGCTTCTCTATTCGGCGTCGGCGTCGAATACCTTTTCATCGGCCGAATTTTCCGGCAGCCCGCTGACTTTGCTGATCTTCGGCATCCTGGCCGGCTACTACGTCGCCTATGCGATCGGCTTGCTGCTGTGGCGCCGTCGCGTCGGATCGTCTGTTCCTCGGTCGATATCCGGAGTGGAAATGCCTTAATGGCCTTTTCTGCAAGATGTTCCCTGGGTTATGCTGTCCGCTGCATCAGTCCATTAAGCGAAAGGAAATCCCTTGCCTGCCCACCTTCCTGTATTCAACATGCTGCGCCGTAGCGCTTGCGCCTTGCTGCTTGGCGCTGCCCTGACAACTGCTGCCAGCGCTGCGCCGCGCGCGGAAAATCATTGCCTGAGCGAGTGCAAGCCGCGCATTGGCATCGTCTCGGCGTTCGGCGCCGAAGCCGATATCCTGTTGGAGCAGACGCAGAAAAAGCGCGACTGGAAAGTCAACGGTAACCGGTTTACCACTGGCGAGCTGCGCGGCAATCCGGTGGTGATCGTGCTGAGCGGCGTCAGCGTGGTCAACGCCACCATGGTGACGCAGCTGATGATGAATCATTTCCATATTGAGCGTTTGCTGATGAGCGGCATTGCCGGTGGCGTCAATCCGGCCAGCCATGTCGGCGACGTGATCGTGCCGGAGAGCTGGGCGATGCCGATGGAAGTTTACTGGAACGGTGACGGCAGTCTGCCTGCACCCTGCGGCGCGGCCGGCGATGTCAGCTGCCTGGGCGTCAAGCTGGCGAGCGAGAACGGCAAGCCGCGGCCGGATTTCAAATTCAATACACCAAACGGTCCGCTCAGCAGCGGCCTGTTCATGCGCGACAATTTCGTGATGAATGCCAGCAATGCGCCGCAAGGAGAATTTCGTTTCGATTTCCAGGCCGATCCTGAAATGCTGGCGCTGGCGCGTCGGCTCAAGCCGGCGCTGGCGAAATGTGGGCCGAAGAATCCCTCCTTGTGCGTCAGCGTCCAGCCTGAGCTGCGGGTAGGCGGGCGCGGCGTTTCCGGCAGCGCTTTCCTGGCCAATCCGGGATACCGCACCTATCTCTACGACAATCTGCAGGCGCAAGTGGTGGATATGGAAACCGCTGCATTTGCACAGGTGGCTTACGCCAACCGCGTGCCTTTCATCGCGTTCCGCAGTTTGTCGGACCTGGCCGGCGGCAATGATTTCAAGGATGTCGGCGCTTTCTTCGGCAGCGGCCTGGCGGAAACCAACGAGGCCAGCGTGACGCTGGCCTTCCTGGAAGCCTGGAGTCGCCGCAACCGCCGTTGACTAACGGGACGCCAAGCTTACTTCAGGGACGCCAGTTTCTGCTCCAGGGCCTTGGCGTCGAGCGCGCTGCCGGTGCGGCTGCCGTCGGCGAAATACACGGTAGGCGTGCCGACGATGCGCAGCTTCTTGCCTAAGGCCAGCACCTGGTCGTTGGGCGTCGGGCAGGCCGCCGCGACCGCCGCTGCGGCTTTGCCGTTGGTCATCCAGTCGTTCCAGGCCTTGCTGCGGTCTGCCGAGCACCAGATATCGCGCGACTTCACTACCGAATCGTCGGACAGGATATTGAGCAGGAAGGTGTAGACCGTCACATTGTCGATTTCCTGCAGGGTCTTGTGCAGGTTCTTGCAGTAGGGGCAGTTCGGATCTTCGAAGATCGCCAGCACTCGCTTGCCATTGCCCTTGACGGTCTTGACTGCTGCATCGAGCGGCAGGTCGGCGAAATTGATCACCGCCAGCTGGTCCACTCTTTCCTTGGTCAAATCCTTGTAGGTATGGCTGTCGATGACTTTGCCGACCACGATGTAGTCGGCGTTTTCATCGGTGTAGAAGATGTCGCCGTTGGTGCGCACTTCATACAGTCCGCCATACGGCGTCTTGCTGATCGAATCGACCTTGATGCCGACACCCATGCGCGGCTCGATCAGTTTCTTGATGCGGGCTTCTTGCGCGGTCTCGGCGCTGGCGTTGGTGGCTGCCAGGACAAGCAGCAGGAGCAAGGTTTTTTTGAAGCGGGTCATGGCGTTCCCATTGGTAAAAAAGACTAAACGAGACAGGTTGCGGCGTCAGAATTTTTTCTTGGCGTCGATGGCGGACAAGTCTACGCCTGGTACCTTCTTGTGTTGCGCATCGGCCGGCGCCGCGTAGCGGGTCGCCAGTTTCCAGTCGTCCTCGACCTGTTTCCAGGTGTCGACGACAAATATGCTCTTTGCCAGCGGATCGGAGGCGACAACATCCAGCGACCAGAGGAAGCTGACGACCATCAGGCTGTCATACTCATGCACCGCCATCTGTTGCACCTGCGATGCGAACGGCGCCTGCTTCAGGGCGCTGGCGATCCATTCCGCGCGCGGTGTCGGCGTGCCGGGAGCGGCGGCGGTGCGCATTTCGTAGTTGTCGGCGAGGCGTTTCTCGATGATGCCGTTATTGCGCTGCTGGACAGCGTCGTTCAGTTCGTTTTCCAGGGTGCTGAAAATCTGCACCGAGCGGGTGACGGTCGGTACGGTTCTCTGGACCGGGGCGGCGGCTTGTTGGGCGAAACCGGATAGCGGGTGTGCCAGCAGCAGCGCCAGCAGGAGGGGAAGTTTTTTCATGGCTTGGACTCGGCGATTGAATGGGAAAGACCAGCGGAAGCTCCGCCGCGGAGCGCTCCGCGGCGGAATTCCATGTTACATCACGGCCGTCTTGCCATCACGGATAGTGCTGGGCGCAAGCCTGGCTCGGCAGCAGGGTCCAGTTCTGCTGAATCAGATACTTCATGGTGCCGAAGGTCTGGTTGTAGGCAGCGCCGTTGGAGGCGGTCGATGTGGCGCCGAAATTCCATGCGCATTTGTCGCCGTTTTCCATGCCGTTGGACAGTGCGTACCAGGCGTTGCCGTCCGGATCGGTAGTCGTTTCTTCGAGTTCATGCGAAACGATGCTGGCCATCGCATCCGCACCCGGCGTGTTGTTCGGGCTTGGCGTATTGGCGCCGCACGAGCTGGCGCACTGGGTTTCAGGATTGCCGATGAAGGCGTACTTGATGTTTTGGCCGTTGATCGTGGCGTTGGTATGCCAGCCGCAATACTGGGTGCAGAAACCCGAAGTTGCAGTGGTGTTCTTGTCGGTCAGCACAAAGTAGACGCCGTTCGCATCCAGCGGCAATGCGCCGGCATTGATCCTGTTGGCGACGATGGTTTCGATGTTCGCATCGGACAACTTGGTGCCGAGCGAGCCGCTGTCGGTAGCTGTGCCGGCGTAGTTGACCACGTTCTGCACATGCGTGCCGGCCTTATCGGTGTATGTGGTGTTGATGTTGAAATAAGGCGAGCCGCCGATGTGGTTGCCAAGGTTGGTCAGTACGTTTTGCGAAGCGCTGTCCCAAGTGCCGTACCAGATGTAGTAGACGTTCTTTGGTCCGGTCATCACCGGGCCGCCCTGATTGGTCAGGTTGGCGGTGCGCTGCGCCCTCAGGGTTGCCGCTTTTTGTGCATGCGTCTGCACGTCCAGGTCGAGTTCGCCCCAACCTTTGCCGGTTGGCTTGTAGACTGAGTCGCCGGATCCCTTGACTGCGCCTGCAAGTGCGACACTGGCGTAAGCACAAGACAGCGCCAGGACGACTAATTTGCGATTCAATTTCATTGCATCTCTCCATAGTTGATGTGAATTGACATAGCCGGACGTCCGATCGGGAGCGTCCGGTTACCGCAACTGGAGCGAGATTGCGTCTCGCTGCAGAATCGACGCACCGGCGGGCCGCCACCTGCCATGGCGGAACGACGAGTGCGTCTAAGACAACCCGGGCGCAGAACGCCAGGGTTGAAATTCGGTAATGCGAAGGAGACGAGAAGCTAGGAGTGCAGAGGCGAGGCGGGAGGTCTTGATGCGGCTTGAAGGGCGTACGGCTGGAAACGAATGAAGCTGAGCATCATGTTATTCCTCCTGTTGTACTACCATGTGTCGGCGCCGCATTGTGGTGCGCGCTACATCATTTATATGATGGCCTGGATTGACCATGGGGAAGGAGTGTACCTCCCGATTTTCATCGGCTGCAATGTATTTAATTGTTACATGGAAACAAAATTGTAACGAGATGCTACAGAGTGATACAGCTGTCCAGCCATTGCATGCGAATGATTATTTGTTAAAAAAAATGACAGCCGCAGCTGTAATGCTGTTCAGTTAGGGCAGAACGACATGGCGTAGGGTGGGCACTCCGTGCCCACGCAGTATCATGGATATTCGTGTCCCTGACATTCGTGCCCCGGCTACACGCCCCGGCCCGTCCGCGCGGGCACGGAGTGCCCACCCTACGAGTTCCGCAAATAAAAATGCCGCTCAGTCTTAACTGAACGGCATTACAGCCGCAGCTGTCAATTTCTTTGATGAAAACGCTCAGGTTTTCTGCATTTATTTGAACATCAAGCGGATCGAATCCCAGGCGCGGCCGAAGATGGTGGCCTGGCCGACGCTCTCCAGCGCCACCACCGGAAACTCGGCAATCGTCTTGCCATCGGCGTTGACCTTGACCGTGCCAACCTTGGCGTTCTGCTGGATCGGCGCGATCAGCGGATCGGTGCGTTCCAGCACTGGCTTGATCTTGTCGGCGATGCCCTTCGGCACGGTCACGTAGACGTCGTGCGTGAAGCCGATCTTGACCAGGCTCTTGGCGCCTTTCCAGACTTGCGGCGTGTCGATGGCCTGATCCTTGGCGTACAGCTTGACCGCGTCAAAGTTCTGGTAGCCCCAGTTCAGCAGCTTTTGCGCTTCCTGGGTACGGGTGCCGTCGGAGTTGGTGCCGATCACGACAGTCAGCAGGCGGCGGTCGCCGCCGGCGTTCGGACGCTTGGCGCTGGCGATGATGGAATAGCCGGCGCTGCTGGTGTGGCCGGTCTTCATGCCGTCGACGGTCGGATCGCTCCACAGCAGGCGGTTGCGGTTAGGCTGGGTGATCTTGTTGTAGGTGTACTTCTTGGTCGAGTCGATCTTGTAGAACTCGGGGAAATCGACGATCACGTGCGCTGCCAGCGTGGCCAGGTCGCGCGCGGTGGAGTAGGTGTCAGCGCTTGGCAAGCCGTGCGGATTGCCGAAGTGAGTGTTCTTCATGCCCATGCGTTCGGCTTCGTGGTTCATCAGCGCGACGAAGGAATCTTCAGTGCCGGCCACGGCTTCCGCCAGCGCTACCGCGGCGTCGTTACCCGATACCACCATCAGGCCGTACAGCAGGTCATTGATCGATACTGGCGTCGCCGGATCGATAAACATTTTCGAGCTGCTCGGGTCGACCTTCCAGGCGCGCGCCGAGACGGTCACCATCTGGTCGAGGCTGACCTTCTTGGTCTTGAGGGCGTCGAAGACCACGTAGGCGGTCATGATCTTGGCCAGCGAGGCGGGCTCGATGCGCATGTCAGGATCTTGCGAGGCGATCACCTGGTTGCTGGTGGTGTCCAGCAGCAGCCATGATTTTGCCGCCACTGTCGGCGACGGCAGGGTCTGGGCAAAGGCAACGGATATGGAGAGGACAGTTGCAGCGAGCGCCGCGAATATTTTTTTCATGGAATATCGAGTAATGAAATCAGAGCCAGCAAACCTGCATCGATGATAACAAAGAGCAACTTTGTTGGTGTGAATGGGTTGAAAAAATGCGTAAGCGGAGACGGTGAGCAAACAACCGCAAACAAGCGTGCCGATAGAATTATAGCGCTACCGCCCTGCCGGTCGACTTAACAATAATTCAAGCAGCTTGAATTGCGTTCAAATCACCGGCTCAGCGATGCCACATTTCGACCATGAGATTCTTGATATGTTGCAAGCGCCGGTGAAAAAAATGATCGGCGCCGGGAATCACGATCACCGGGATGTCTTGCGGGCGCGCCCATTCGAACACCCAGCTCAGCGGAATGGTTTCGTCCAGTTCGCCGTGGATCAGGATGCTGTTGGCCGGCACGGTCGGCAGCGGCCATTTGCCGGCGGCGGTGCCGACCAGCACCAGCCGTTCGGCCGGCGTGCCGGCATCGATAAGCCGCTGCTGCAATTGCGACTGCACGAAGGTGCCGAAGGAAAAGCCGCCCAGCGCCAGCGGCAGCTCAGGATACTGCCGGCGCATGTGGGCAAGCAGCAGCGCCATGTCGTCGGTCTCGCCGCGTCCTTCGTCGTGCGCGCCTTCGGATTTGCCGACGCCGCGGAAATTCATGCGCACCGTGACATAGCCGAGCGCCAGGAAGCCGCGCGCCAGCGTATGCACCACCTTGTTGTCCATGGTGCCGCCGAACAGCGGATGGGGATGGGCCACCAGCGCCAGGCCGCGCGGCGCCGGGAAGATTGAAGAATCAGGCAGGTCTAGCGCACATTCAAGCTGGCCGGCGGCGCCGGCGATGAAGAAGGATAAGGTTTGGGCGTTCATTGGATCAATTCAACTGGGTGACGATGTTATGTACTGCGTAGCTGCTTATATTTTCAAACGCTCGACGATCTTGCCGCCGACGATATGGACGTCGATGATTTCGTCGATGTCTTCATTGTCGACGTAGGTATACCAGACGCCCTGCGGATAAATCACCAGCGCCGGTCCTTCTTCACAGCGCTCCAGGCAGCCGGCCTTGTTGATGCGCACCTTGCCGTCGCCGGCCAGGCCGAGCTGCTTGATGCGTTTTTTTGCATGTTCCTGCGCCGCCTGCGCGCCGCTGTTGGCGCAGCAGACCCGCTCGCCGGGGGCGCGCTGGTTGAGGCAGAAGAAGACGTGGTGTTCGTAAAAGGGTTTGTCGCTCATGGTGTCGAAATGGTGGGTTGCGTGCTGCAAGCAGGAAGCAGGAATCATACACCCGCCGGGACTTTGTTTCCTGGCGGCCGGCGAGGTGTGGCCGACGAGGTGCGGCCGCTACCTGGAATCCCGCTGCTGCTTGTTGGCGCGCCGCTTGTGCATCGGATGAAACAGGAACCACAGCGTGCAAAACGGCCACAGCAGGGCCAGGAACTGGGCGACGCCGTTGAAGTTGAGGAATTTGCCCTGGGTCCAGGTCTGCAGGGTTTCGGTGTAATACGGGTTGTCCGGCATGATGTTGACCAGCAGCAGCGTGATGATCAGGGTCAGCGCCGCCAGCCGGCGTTGCGCCCGCTGCGGTGCGTAGGCCAGGCCGCTCAGCATGAGGCCGCCGATCAGCAAGCCGCCGAAGGAGCCGGGGGTGAGCCAGACCAGGGCGTTATCCGGCGCAAACAGCAGCGCTGTCGCCAGCGTCTTGAGCATCAGCGTGAGGAACACCAGCAGCAGACTGAGCGGCAGCTTCGGCGCCTGCTGGCGCAGCAGGATCAGGAAGGTCAGGGCGGCGCCGGTCAGGCCGCAGGCGGTGATGATGGTTTCGGTCAGCCAGTACTGGTCTGCGCTGAACTGGAAATCATTGGTGATCCAGCCTTGCAGGTCGACCGGCTGTTCCAGCAGGTCGGACAGCCAGGTGGAGAGCATCGAGGTGACCTGGCCGAAGCCGAACAGGTGGCTGAGCGGATAGATTTGCGCCAGCGGCCACAGGGCGACCACCACCATGCCCTGGCTGGCTTCGCGGTTGAACCAGCGTTCGCGCAGCTGCAACAGGCGGCTGTCAGGCCCGAAGCGCGGCCGCAGGATGGCTCCCAGCACCGCGCCGAGCAGGGCGCCGATGCTGTTCGTCATCAGGTCCAGGTTGGAGGCGACCCGGGTCGGCAGGAAGGTCTGCGCCGCTTCCATGCTGCCGGAGATGAGCACGCCCGCAGCGCTGGCCAGCAACACCGCCCAGTAGGGCGACCAGCGGCGCGAGCGCGGCAGCGACAAGACCATCAGCATGCCCAGCGGCAGGTAGCCGGCGACATTCGTCCAGACGTCGAATACGGTCCAGTAGTGCGGTAGCGGCGCGCGGAGGTAGGCGAAGGCGCTCAGCCCGAGATCGCGCCAGCCGGCAAACGGATACCAGCTGGCATAGATGATCAGCAGCAGGTAGATCAGCAGGCTGACGCGGGCAAACGATGAAGCCGCCGAAGAACGCGGCGCCGCGGTTTCTGGTGCAAGTGTTTGCGACATTATCTTTTCGGCGCCACCGTCGCCAGCCAGGCCATCATGTCGCCGATCACGGCATCATTGGCGCTGACAAAAGCGCGCGCCGCGCCGGCGGCGTCAGCGCTCGGGGTTTCGGCACGGCTGCTGAAACTCTTTTGCGCCAGCAGCACGCGGCCGTTGAACAGCGAAGCGCGCACCTGCAATAGCGCTACGCTGTGCGAGGGCGTATCGAAGGTTTGCGTGAAGTCGTCCATGTCGATGCGCAGCAGGGGAACGTTGAGCGCGGCATCCGACATCGCCAGCACGGCGCCGCCCGCCTGCGCCATGCGCGCTTTCAGGCGCTGCTGGAACAGCTGCGCCGGCGGCATGGTCCAGCGGCTGCTGGCGTAGGGGCGCGGCTGCTGTTCGTTGGCATAGGCCAGGCGGAAGAACATCATGTTGTTGTCCAGCCAGGCGGGCGTATTGACGTCGGCCACGCTGATGGCGGACAAGGCCGGCGCAGCGCTCGCGGCAGCGCTCGGCAGCAGGCCGAGATCGTACTGGATCGGTGCGTCAACCTTGCTGGCGCAACCGGCAAGCAGAGCCAGCGCTGCGAGGGCCGACAGGATTCGTGGGATGGTCATGGCTTACCTTTAGATTGTTATTTGACTGGCGCGACAAAGCCCGCTTCACCAGGGCCAGGCGGCAGGCCTTTGCTGCCGAACAGAATGCTTTGCGGCTGCTGGTTGAAATGGTCCAAGGTCTGGTTCAGCGTCCGCATCGAGGTGCGCGCATCATTGGTCAGCGTATTGAAGCGCGGCAGCGTCTCGTATTCCACGCCGCTGGCGACCGAGCCGATGTTCTGCACCGCGCCGCCCAGCTGGCTGACCGCGCCGTCCGGCCCCTGCAGGCTGGCGGTCAGGCTGTTCAGGTTCTTGCTGAGCACGCTCATGTTGTTCGACAGCGCGGTGACGGATGCCAAGGCCTGGTTCAGCTCGCCGGTCAGGGCCGGCAGCTGGCGGATGGTCGGCTCCAGTTTTTGCGGGATGCCCCGGTATTCATCGGCGGTCTGGCTGACATCGCTGAAGGCCTTGACCATGGTTTTCTGGTTTTCGGGGTCCAGCAGGTCGTTAAGCTTGCTGATCATCTCGTCGGCGCGCGACAGGATTATCGCGCCCTTGCTCTGCAGATTGTCGAACAGGCTGGGGCGCAGCTCGATGCGGGCCAGGTGCTGCTTGCTGCTGGCCAGCTTGAGCGGCTTGCTGCCGTCGTCGTCCAGCTGGATATAGGCGATCCCTGTCACGCCCTGGTAGCCCAGGGTGGCGAAGGTCGATTGCGTCACCGGCGTGTCCGGATTGATCTTGATCTTGATCAGGATCTGGCCGGGAAACTTGGGATCGAAGGTGATCGTATCGACCTTGCCGGCGTCCAGCCCGCGGTAACGCACATCGGCCTGCGGGTTGAGGCCGGGCACCGACAGCTTGGTGGCGATCTCATAAGGCACCCGCTCGACGCGGTCGCTGTTGAACCACATGACGCCGATGATTGCCGCGATCAGCAAGATCACGGTGAACAGGCCGGCGATCAGGGCGTGTGCTTTGTTTTCCATGGTGTTTCCTATCTATGCTGCCAGCAGCGGCTTAGTTGCCAATAGTTGCAAATTAGCCGCAGGTTTCATGTTCAAAGCGGTTGGCTGTGAGAAAAAATGTTTCGATGAACGGATGGCGCACTTTCATGACGCGCTCCGGCGTGTCGTAGGCAATGACATGTTTGTCCGCCAGCACTGCGATCTTGGTCGACAGCGCCAGCAGCGGTTCCAGGTCGTGGGTGATCATCACCACGGTCAGGCTCATGTCCTTGTGCAGCGACCGTATCAGTTCGATAAACGCAGCCGATGAAGCAGGATCAAGGCCGGCGGTCGGTTCGTCCAGGAACAGCAGCTCCGGCTCCAGCGCCAGCGCGCGCGCCAGCGCCACCCGCTTGATCATGCCGCCGGACAGGTCGGATGGCATTTTCAATGCATGCTCGGGGCCGATGCCGGCCATCTGCAGCTTGAGCAGCGCGGCGTCGCGGATCAGCCTGTCGGGCAGGGCGCGCAGCTCGCGCATCGGCAGCGCGACGTTGTCCAGCACGGTCAGCGCGGAAAACAGCGCGCCTTGCTGGAACAGCATGCCCCAGCGGTTTTGCAGCGCATACATCTGTTCGACGTCTGCCTGGCTGATATCGGTGCCGAACACGCTGACCTTGCCCTTGGTGGGGCGGTTGAGGCCGAGGATCTGCCGCACCAGCGTAGTCTTGCCGGAGCCCGAGCCGCCCACCAGGCCGACGATTTCGCCGGCGGCGATGCGCAGGTCTAGGTCCTGGTGGATCACTGCCGGGCCGAACTGGGTCCACAGTTTGTCGATTTCGATAATCGGCTGGGTGCTTGGTTGCGTGTTATTCATCAGAACCCCACGCCGCTGAATATGATGGCGAAGATGGCGTCGGCCACGATCACGATGGTGATCGCGGTCACCACCGAAGTGGTGGTGCCATGGCCCAGGCTTTCGGTATTCGGCTCGATGCGCAGGCCGAAATAGCAGGCCACCATGGCAATCAGGCCGCCGAATACCGCGCCTTTGCCAAGGCCGATCAGATAGTTCGGCAGCGGCACCGCATTCGGCAGCTGCTGCAGGAAATAGGTAGGCGACAAGCCCAGCTGCAATTGCGCCGCCGTCATCCCGCCCAGCAAGGCGATGGCGTCGGTCCAGATCACCAGCAAGGGCATCGCCACCAGCAAGGCCAGCACGCGCGGCAGGATCAGGCGGAAGCCGTGCGGCAGGCCCATCACCAGCATCGCGTCCAGTTCTTCGGTGACCCGCATCACGCCCAACTGGGCGGTGATCGCCGAACCGGAGCGGCCGGCCACCAGGATCGCGGCTAATAGCGGTCCGAGTTCGCGGATGATGCTCATGCCGAGGATGTTGACCAGGTAGATGTCGCCGCCGAAGGTATGCAGCTGCTGCGCCGACAGGAAAGACAGCACGACGCCGATCAGGAAGCCGACCAGCGCGGTGATGCCGAGCGCCTGGTAGCCGACATGATAGATATTGGCGGAAATTTCTTTCCAGGGGGCGCGTTGCGGCACCTGCAGCATGCGCAGGAAATCCAGCACCAGCTGTCCCAGCAAGGTGATGAAGCCGGCCACGTGGCCGAGCGTGCCGCTGCCCATGTCGTAGATGGCATTGAACAGGCGCCGCCGCGGTGGCTTGGGCGGCAGCTGCAGGGGGCCGGCATCGGCCAGGCGCTGGAAGAAGTCGCGGTGCTGCGGCGCCACGGTCAGTTGCTGCGGCCGCTGCTTGCCCCAGGCATTCCACAGCAGCTGGGCGCCGATATGGTCAAGCGTGCCGACTTGCGACAGATCCCAGCGCAGCGCGGCCGATTGCCGGCTCAGGCCTTTCAGCTTGGCCTGGATGGCCTGGATCACGCCCGGCCGGGTCAGGGCGTGCACTTGCCAGTTGCCGCGGGCGGCGACCAGGCTGCCATCTGTGATATCGAGAACGGGCGTAGAGGAATCTGGATTCGGCATCGCACCAGTTTAAGGGAGAATTGTCCTTAGCACTATTGCAGTAGTGATAAAACTTGTAGGGAAAGTGTATTAGTGCAGTGCTTCGCAAATAATGAAACTTCATAAACAGCGTCTTTTCGCGCCATGCGTCGTTGCAAATCCTCGCGATAGCACCACTATCGCTCCGGTTTGCGTCTAGCCTGGCACGAAAATCCACCATTTCTGAAGCTCCATTATTTACGAAGCACTACACTGGCAAGGGCAAGTTGTCTGATATGAAATGAAAATGCCTGCTGAAAGCGGTCGTCGCCATATTTTCCATAGCTGGACCGTGCGTTGCAGACCGCACTCCGCCATAACTCCCGTTACAATGCGCGGCATGACTGTTCAAACTATTGCATCAACTTCTTCTGCCAGCCATTTGTCGGCCGCCCGCATTGCTGCCTTTGCCGGCCATCACGCCGAGCATTGCCAGATCGAAGTGGTGGCCGAGACCGGTTCCACCAATGCGGATCTGCTGGCGCGGCTGGCTGTCGCCAACAGCAGGCGGCCCGGGCTCAGCGCGCCGACTTTGCTGGTGGCGGAGACCCAGACCGCGGGCCGCGGCCGGGCCGGCCGCGCCTGGCTGACGGCGCCGGCGGCAGCGCTGACCTTTTCGCTGGCTTGGCCGTTCGCCGCGCCGCTGCATGCACTGGTCGGCCTGCCGCTGGCGGTCGGCGTGGCGATTGCCGAGACGCTGGCCGATTTCGGCGTCGCGGTGCAGCTGAAATGGCCTAACGATGTGCTGCAGGGCGGTCGTAAGCTGGCCGGCATCCTGATCGAAACCGCGACCGCGCCCGATCACCAGGTGTGGGCGGTGATCGGCATCGGCATCAATCTCAGCGTTCCGGCGCCGCTGCAAGAGCAGATCGGCCAGCGCGCCGCCAGCCTGCCGGCGGCGGCCGCGCAGGACCGCGATCTGCTGCTGGCGTCTTTATTGAGCGCGCTGGCGCAAAGCATGCGGCAATTCGAAAGCCTGGGCTTGCCGGCCTTCGTCGAGCGCTGGAACCGGCTGCATGCGTTTGCCGGCCAACAAGTGCTGATCCTGGACCAGGGCAAGGTGTTGCATGAAGGCCGCGCGCTCGGCATCGACCAGATCGGCCGCTTGATGCTGCAGCCCGATGGCGGCGCCAGTCCGCTTGCCGTCATGGCCGGCGACATTTCATTGCGCGCGAAGGAAGGCTGAGCCATGGCCATGCTATTGATCGATGTCGGCAATACCCGCATCAAATGGGCACTGGCGGCAGCCGGCGCGGCGCCGGGCGTCTGGCTGCAGAGCGGCTCGGCGGCGCTGTCGGAGCTGTCCATGCTGAGCGAACGCTGGCGCAAGCAGTCGGTGGCGCGCATCCTGATATCGAATGTGGCTGGCGAACACATGCAGGAACGCCTGCAGACCATGCTGGAGATCGTGTTCGGCGCCGCCTTGCGGCCCAACTGGTTTGTCTCGCCGCCGCGGCTGGCGGGCTTGCGCAACGGCTATCGCGATCCGGCCCAGCTTGGCTGTGACCGCTTTGCCGCGGCGCTGGGAGCGCAGCAGCTGTTTCCGCAGGAGACCTTGCTGGTCGCCACCTGCGGCACGGCGACCACGATCGACGCCGTCACGGCCGACGGCGTGTTCAGCGGCGGCATGATCCTGCCCGGACTGGGGCTGATGGCGACCTCGCTGGCGCGCAGTACCGCGAAACTGCCGCATATCACCGACCACGTGCAAGTCGACACGCAGTTTGCAGACAACACGGATGGCGCTATCATCAGCGGTTGCATCAACGCGCAGGTCGGGGCTATCGAACGCGGCTTTGCCTTGCTCGGGCAGCAGGCCGCGGGGGCGGCGGTACGCTGCATCGTGGCGGGCGGTTCGGCGGCGCTGATTGCGCCCTACCTGTCCATCCGGCATGAAACAGTTGATAATCTGGTATTGATCGGTCTACAAACTGCTGCGGCGACTATTTAAAACATGTTGAAACTATTCTTTTGGTTGCTGTTACTGGCGAACGCCACCCTGTTTGCCATGCAAAAAGGCTATCTGGGCGCGCTCTACAGCGACGGCCGGGAGCCGGCCCGCATCGGCAAGCAATTGCAGGCGGACAAGATCAAGCTGGTCGCCAGCGATGGCGTGCCTGCCGCAACCGCGGCGGCAACTGCTTCCGCTTCTGGCGCGGCGGCGAGCACGCCATCGGCGGCCGAGCTGGCGCCGGTCGCCTGTACCGAGATCGGCAATTTCAGCGCTTCCGAAGCGCGCCGTTTTTCCAGCCAGCTGGCGGAACGCACGCCGACCCTGAAGTTCGTGCGCAGGGAAATCCAGGAAGTCGCCAGCCACATGGTCTACCTGCCTTCGCTCGGCAGCAAGGACGCGGCTGACAAGAAGGCCGATGAAGTGCGGCGCCTCGGCATCAACGACTTTTTCGTGATCCAGGATTCCAGTGCGCTGCGCTACGGCATCTCGCTCGGCATCTTCAAGACCGACGAAGCGGCGCAGAAGCAGGTCGCCAGCCTGGCCAAGCGCGGCCTGAGCGGCGCCAAGGTCGGCACCCGCAGCGTCAGCTCCAGCAAGGTAGCGTTCCAGCTGCGCGACATGGGCGGCGACGCCAGGCTGGCGTTCGACAAGATCAAGACCGATTTTCCGACCCAGGAAGTACGCAGCTGCCCTTGATCGTCAAGGCGACGCTTTCTGAGCGGCCGCGGCCTGCGCCTGCAGCAAACGCTCCAGGCAGGCTGGGCAATAACACTTGGCTGTAGCTGCCAGGCTGGCGCTGGCCAGCGGCGGCAGCCCGCTGCACCAGCAGGGCTGGGCCGGATGCTGGCCGGCGCCGCAGAAAAACGCTTGCTGGCAAGATGGGCATTGCGCCATTTTGGCTATCCTTTGTTCAGGCGGGCAGTAAGTCGGGAAGACCCCGGCCGTCATGATAACCATCTTGGCCGCCGTGGTATATCTACGCAACACATCACACGCTTGTCACACCTAAGCCAAGGCATTTCAATGTAAAATCTCGCTGATTCATCGCGCAGCGATTTTTAACTCCTCCGAGTTGCAGTCTTTGCACCCTTTTATTCTCTTCTGACAAGCTGTCCTAGTGTAGTGCTTTGTAAGTAATGGAGCTTCAGAAATGGTGGATTTTCGTGCCAGGCTAGGCGCAAACCGGAGCGATAGCGAGACTATCGCGAGGATTTGCAACGACGCATGGCGCGAAAAGACGCCGTTTATGAAGTTTCATTATTTGCGAAGCACTGCACTAAGTCCCAGAAGAATCGTTAGCTGCCGGCGCCCGCCGGGCCGCGATTCCTCCTCAGGCAGCTGTCCGGAAATCTCTTGTAGGACTGTTCATGGCCGATTTGACCAACGATCTTGCCAACGTTGCCCCAGGAATCAAAGCTGAAATTCTGGCCGAGGCGTTACCGTACATCCGTCAATTCCACGGGAAAACCATAGTCGTCAAATACGGCGGCAACGCCATGACCGAAGAACGCCTGAAGCACGGCTTCGCGCGCGACGTCATCTTGCTGAAACTGGTCGGCATGAATCCGGTGGTGGTGCACGGCGGCGGCCCGCAGATCGACAACGCGCTGAAGAAAATCGGCAAGCAGGGCACTTTTGTGCAAGGCATGCGGATCACCGACGAAGAAACCATGGAAGTGGTGGAGTGGGTGCTGGGCGGCGAAGTGCAGCAGGATATCGTGATGCTGATTAACCACTACGGCGGCCAGGCAGTCGGCCTGACCGGCAAGGACGGCGGCCTGATCCGCGCCCGCAAGTACCGCATGCCGGACCGCGAAAATCCGGGCGAATTCCTCGACATCGGCTTTGTCGGCGAAATTGAAGCGATCAATCCAGCGGTGGTCAAGGCCCTGCAGGACGACGCCTTCATCCCGATCATTTCACCGATCGGCTTCGGCGCCGACGGCCAGGCCTACAACATCAACGCCGACGTCGTGGCCGGCAAGATCGCTGAAATCCTGCACGCGGAAAAGCTGATCATGATGACCAATATTGCTGGCGTGCAAGACAAGCAAGGCAATCTGGTGACTGACTTGTCAGCCCGTGAAATCGACGAGATGTTCAAGGACGGCACCATCTCCGGCGGCATGCTGCCGAAGATTTCCTCGGCCCTGGATGCGGCCAAGTCGGGTGTCAACACCGTGCACATCATCGATGGCCGGATCGAGCACTCGTTGCTGCTGGAAGTGTTGACCGAACAGGCTTTCGGTACCATGATCCGTTCGCACTAAGCTGCGGCAACAGCCGGAAACAGAAAAGCGCAAGGCCAGAGCCCTGCGCTTTTTTTACGCCTTAGGCTGGCACCAGCAAGGCAAGGTGTTCCGGCTCCAGGTAGCACCATTCCCCTATTTCCAGTTCCAGCGCCTCCAGCGTGAGGCCGCCGATGGCGGTGCGGCGCAGGGCGGTGCAATGGTTGCCTGCGGCCACCAGCATGCGCTTGACCTGGTGGTATTTGCCCTGTTCCAGCACGATCTCGATTTCATGCGTGCCCAGCATGCGGCAGCTGACGGCCGCCAGGGTTTGCGGCTCATCGTGCAGTTTGACGCCGGCCAGCAAGCTTTGCACCAGTTCCTCGGTCACCGGTTCGTGGGTGGTGGCGACATACAGCTTGGGCACATGGCGCTTGGGCGAGGACTGGGCATGGATGAAGCTGCCGTCGTCCGACATCAGCAGCAGGCCGGTAGTATCGTGATCGAGGCGGCCGACCGGCTGCACGTCGCGCCAGCTGAATTGCTCAGGCAGGATGCTCAGCACGCCGGGATGGTGGCTGGGCTTGCGCGAGCACTCGATATCGCTGGGTTTGTTGAGCACGATGTAGACGTGCTCGCGGTAGGTCCATTCTTCTTCGAACAGGGTGAACACCAGGCCGTCAGTGTCCGGCACGGATTTGTAGTCGGTCACGACGACGCCGTTGATGGCGACTTCGCCATCTTCAATTAACTCACGGCAATATTTTCGGCTGCCGAAACCCTGCGATTGCAGGATCCGGTCTAAGGTCAGTTTAGGCATGGCGGCAATGTAGCAGAAGGAGGGGCGGACGGAAAGGGGCGCTGAGCCGTGTACCATGCTGCCAGATTAATAAATAGCAAACCGGCAAATGACCAAATTACTCTTTGTCTGCAGCCGCAACCAGTGGCGCAGCCCTACAGGCGAGCAGGTATGGCGACGCCAGCTGGGGATACAGACCCGTTCAGCAGGCACCAGCCCCAATGCCCGCAAAAAAATCAGCGCTGCTGATATCAGCTGGGCGGACCTGATCTTCGTGATGGAAAAGAAACACCAGAATCGCATCCAGGCAGAGTTCGGGCGCTTGCTGGAATATAAACGGATCCATGTGCTGGATATTCCCGATGAATATCAATACATGGATCCGGAGCTGGTCGAGCAGCTGATGGACGCTGTCGCTTACGTGCTGGCAAACAACGACCCCGAAGCGGGGTAGTTGACGGTTCGCGTATTACGCCAGCTTGGCGGCATTCAGCTTGCCATAAGCAGCCAGCAAGCGCTGATGCATCTCACAGCCTTCCAGGTTGAGGCCAGGCGCGTTCAAGCCGAAGAAACGCTGTTCGCGCTTCAGCAGGGCTTCGGCTTGTTGCAAGGTAGCGGCGCCGTACAGGTGCTGCAGCGAGTCGGCATAAGCAGCGGCGTCGCCCAGGCCGATCAGGCTTTCGATGCAACGGTACACCAACTGGCGTTCGACGCTGATCTGGTTGAAATGGCGGATCCAGTCGCAGCCTTCGCGTACTGCGTCGAGATCGCCGATGGCCAGCGCCAGCAGGGTTTTCAGTTCGCCGACGCGCAGTTCTTTCCATAGCGAACCGGCATCGGCGGCGAGGCCGATCAGGGCGGCGACCGGACGCTGGTCGGCCAGGCCTAGTTCATTCAATGTTTCCAGCAAGTCGACGCATTCGTCGTCGTCGAGATCGGCCAGGTACAGGATAGATTCACGGATATCGTTGCCGACGCTGCTGTTGTCCCATTCCAGGTCTTCCACCGGATAGATGTCGGACATGCCGGGCACCAGGATGCGGCAGGCGTACACGCCCAGATGGCTGAAATCGGCGATGTAGATATCGTGGCCGGTGGCGTGGATGGCGACCACTGACCAGGCGTAGTCTTCGGCGGTGGTGTTGCTGAAGTTCCAGTCGCTGAATGCGAAATCCGGCGTGGCGCGCAGGAAGTTCCAGCTGATGATGCCGCTGGAATCGACGAAATGGATTTCCAGGTTTTGCGAGTGGGCGATTTCTTCCAGGTCGAAGCTCGGCTCAGGGAAGCCATCCAGCGCATCCAGCGCGCGGCCTTGCAGCAGCTCGGTCAAGGCGCGTTCCAGCGCGATCTCGAAACGCGGATGGGCGCCGAAGCTGGAGAAGCAGCCTTGGTCGCGCGGGTTGAGCAGGGTCACATTCATCACCGGGTACTTACCGCCCAGCGATGCATCTTTCACCAGGATGCCGAAACCGGCGGCGCGCAACTCGTGGATGCCGGCGGCGATGCGCGGGTAGCGGGCGATGACTTCTTCCGGCACGTCCGGCAGGCACAGGCCTTCCTTGATGATGCGGAACTTGACGTCGCGTTCGAAGATTTCCGACAGCGCCTGGGTGCGCGCTTCGGCTGCGGTATTCCCGGCCGACATGCCGTTGCTGACATACAGGTTGCCGATGATGTTGACCGGGAACCAGACCGTGGCGCCGTCACGCTCGCGCACATAAGGGATGGCGCAGATGCCTCGCTCTTCATTGCCCGAGTTGTAATCGACCAGGGTGGTGGCGTCGATCGCGCCTTCCGGGTTGTAGAATTTTTGCAGCTCGGGCGTCAGCAAGCCTTCAGGCCAGATTTCGTCGTCGTCGTTGAGCTTGAACCACTGTTCGCGAGGATAGTGCACGAAGGCGGCGTCGGCATTCTTCTCGCCTAGGTAGTAATGGGTCCAGAAATAATTGCAGGACAGGCGTTCAAAGAATTCACCCAGTGCGCTCGCACGCGAAGCCTGTTCCGACGCGCCTTTGCCGTTGGTGAACAGCAGTGGGCAATCGCGGTCGCGGATATGCACCGACCAGGCGCCGTCGACAGGATTCAGCCAGGACTTCTCTTCAACATGAAAGCCGAGCTTTTCCAGCTTGGATTGCATCAAGCCGATGGACGATTCCAGCGAGGCATCTTTGCCGGGGATAAAGCTTTCGGTTGTCATGTGAATTCCTGGAATGGGAGTAATGGAGTGAAAGCGGGCGGCGCGGGATGGCGGGGCGGTCGTCATGGCAACAAACACATGACAACCTCATCAGCATCGAGGAATGGCGCGATGATACCTTGTGTGACCGCCCGCAACCGCTTTCGCGAACAATTACTCCTGTACGGCGTGGTGGCGGAAGCACTCGACGCAATGGTCGTTGACCATGCCGATCGCCTGCATGTAGGCGTAAATGATGGTGGAACCGACGAATTTGAAGCCGCGCTTGGCCAGATCCTTGGAAATCCGGTCCGACAAAGGCGTCTTGGCAGGGTTGCCTCCCAGTAACGTCCACTGGTTCTGGATCGGCTCGCCGTCGACGAATCCCCACAGGTAGGCATCGAGCCCGCCCAGCTCTGCCTGCAGGCGCAGGTAAGCCTGGGCGTTGCTGATAGCGGCGGCCACCTTCAGGCGGTTGCGGACGATGCCGGCGTCGGCTAGCAGGGCGGCGACCTTGTCCTGGTCGTAGCGGGCGATCTTCTTGGCGTTCCAGCCGTCGAACGCGCGCCAGTAATTCTCGCGCTTGTTGAGGATGGTTTCCCAGCTGAGGCCGGCTTGCGCACCCTCCAGGTTGAGCATTTCAAACAGGCGCACTTCGTCGTGGCAGGGCTGGCCCCATTCCTCATCGTGATAAGCAAGATAGCGCGGATTGGCGGGATTGGCCCAGGCGCAGCGGGTAATCGACTTGGACTTGGTCATGGCGGGCTGGGAGGAGAAACGCTAGGGTTTCCCGGAAGTTGAATTACGCACATGCTACCGCACAAAATCATCTGCTGCGGCAGCGGGCCAAGCGCCGGCTGCATGAGCGCAGAGTCAGTGCGTTTCTGACACGCTTCCGCATACCTTTTTTGCATACCCTGCGGCCCGGCGCTGTGCCAGAATTGGTGTCTCTACTTTTTCAGGAATCCGATCATGCAAGATCCGCTGGTCTATCTCAATGGCAGCATGACCCCGCTGTCCGAAGCGCGCATCCCGGTGCTGGACCGTGGCTTCATTTTCGGCGACGGCGTGTATGAAGTGGTTCCTATCTACGGCCGTAAATTATTCCGCTCGGAACATCACCTGGCGCGCCTGTTCCGTAGCCTGGCCAAGATCAGTATTCCGAATCCGCATGACAAAGAGCAGTGGATGGCGCTTATCAACGGCGTCATCGCGGCCCATCCGGCGGATGACCAGATGGTCTACATCCACGTCACCCGCGGCGTCGCCAAGCGCGGCCATGCGTTTCCCAAGGAGCCGCTGACGCCGACCGTGTTCATCATGACCAATCCGCTGGTGCTGCCGAGCGCCGCCTTGCGCGCCAGCGGCGTGCCCTGCGTGGCGATGGAAGACCAGCGCTGGCTGCATTGCGAGATCAAGTCGATCTCGCTGCTGGGCAACGTATTGGCGGCGCAGAATGCGGCTGAACACGGCGTGGTGGAAGCGATCCAGTTCCGCGACGGCTGGCTGACCGAGGCTTCCTCGTCCAATGTGTGGATCGTCAAGCACGGCAAGCTGATGGCGCCGCCCAAGGACAACCTGATCCTGGAAGGCATCCGCTACCGCCTGATCGAGGAACTGTGCGCCGCCGGCGGTATTCCTTTCGAGGCGCGCCGCATTGCGCGCGAAGAGGTGTTCCATGCGGACGAGGTGTTGCTGTCGTCGGCCACCAAGGAAGTGTTGCCGGTGGTGTCGATAGATGGCAAGGCCATTGGAAACGGCGCTCCCGGCCCCATATACAAACAGTTATACGAGGCTTATCAGCAGGCCAAGGCCGCTACCTGAAAGGAACGGGTTTCTTTCAGGTAGTCGGAGGAATGGTTGCAGGGTGGAAGATTTCCACCCTGTTTTCATTTACACAAGCCATTCTTGCAGAATCCTGCGCCGCTGATAAGCTGGGAGAGTAAACTAGCTACCTGCCTGCAACATCACTGAAGAGTAAAGACCATGACCGACCTGACCAAGCCCATCGATCCAGCAGAAAGCCTGATCGAATATCCCAGCGTGTTCCCCATCAAGATCATGGGACCGACGCATGATGCTTTCGTCGAGACCATCGTCGGCGTGGTGCTGCAGCACGATCCTACTTTTCATATCGACAAGCTGGAAGTGCGGCCATCGTCCAAGGGCAATTACACCGGTCTGACGGCCAACGTGTATGCCATCCACCGCGAGCAGCTGGACAATCTGTATCGCGCCTTGTCTTCCCATCCAATGGTCAAGATGGTGCTGTAAATCCAACTGAAATCAGGGCTCGGGTTCCCCGGGCCATTCGCTTTGCGCCTTGAAAGCACGGACCTCAGCTGTCAGCCAGCGATGAAAAGCCTGCACCTGCGGCTTGTCCATCGCTTCCTTGGTGCAGGCAAAATAATAGGATAAGGGGCAGCGCGCCACGACGTCGAACAGGCGCACCAGTTCGCCCGAAGCAATTTCCTGCAACGCGATCGCGTGCCGCGTCAGCGCTATCCCCAAGCCATCCGAAGCCGAACGCAGCAGCATCGAGGCATCTTCGATCAGCAAGCCGCCGGTCGGCTCCACCAGATCCACGCCCGCCGCCTCGAACCACGGCTGCCAGGACGATTCTGTATCCATGCGCAGCAAGCTGCACTGCTCCAGTTCCTGTGGCGTTCTCGGCAGCTTGCCGTCGCGGTAGTGCGGACTGGCCACCGGATAATAAAAGTCGTCCATCAGTTTTTCCACCACCAGGCCGGGATAGTTGCCCAGGCCGTAGCGCAGGCCGACGTCGATCGGTTCCCGCTCCAGGTCATTGAGATGGTTGCTCGATTGCAGCACGACTTCGGTATCGGGGTGCAGATCGATGAATTTCCACAGCCGCGGCGCCAGCCAGCGCGCCGCAAACGAGGGCAGGGCGGAAACCGTCAGGCGTTTCTGCGTGGCGTCGAATTTCAGTGCTTCGGCGGCCAGCGCGATTTCATTCAGCGATTTGCGGATAGTGGCGGCGAAGCGCTGGCCTTGGGCGGTGATGGTGATGCGTTTGCCGTGGCGCAGGAACAACTGCACTCCCAATTCCTGTTCCAGGGCGCGGATCTGGTGGCTGATCGCCCCCGGCGTCACATAGATTTCCTCGGCAGCGCGCGAAAAGCTGTCATTGCGGGCGGCGGCTTCAAAGGCGCGCAGGGCGGAGAGATTCGGCAGTTTTCTGAGATCGGCCACGGCGGACTCGGGTTTGTATGAGAAAAACTAGCAAGGAAAGGGAAAATTACTCGTTTTGTTAACACTCTTCATTTGATTAAAATGACCCTGTAGAAACAAGGAATGGCTATATCAAGCGCTTGAAGAGGATATAGCGATCAATATACCAGCAGTTTCAAGGAGCAGCATCATGAGAAAATTATTAGCTAAAGAGTCTTTGACTATCAGCGCCGGGCAAGCCCTGTCGGTGATCGCGCCGGTGGCGCAAACCTTGCAAATCACGCAAGGCCGCGTATGGGTAACGGTTTCCGGCCAGGGCGATGACTACTGGTTGTCGGCCGGGCAATTCCTGCATGTCGCCGCCGACAGCCATGTCGTGATCGAAGCCCACAAGGGCAACAGCGTGGTGCAAGTACAACAGCTGTCGGGCCGCCTGCCGGCAGTCAGCGCACGCGCTGGCTTCAGCAAGTCGCTGACGTCAGGCGCCACGCCGGCAACCTGCTGATCCGATGGCGGATATGGCGGATCAGATCACGTTCTACGGCAACGCCGATTCCGGACACGCATACAAAGTCGGTCTGATGTTGGCAGTCAGCGGCGTTGCCCATACTTACCATTCTATCGATATCGGCCAGCCGCGCCATTTGCGGCCTGAGCCGTTCCGCAGCCTCGCCAAGTTCGGCGAGGTGCCGTTGCTGGTGCACAACGATGTGCCGTATATCCAGTCCGACGCCATTTTGATGCATCTGGCTGAGCATACCGGCGGCTTCGGCGCGGAATCGCCGCTGCGCATGGCGCGCGTGCGCGAATGGCTGTTCTGGGAAGCCAACCGGCTCGGCATGTGTTTGCCGCAGCTGCGCTGGGCGCGCAGCTTCGCCCCGCAGGATTATCCGGCCGGCGCCGTCGGCTGGCTGCAGAGCCGTTTTGACGTCGATATCGCCAAGCTGGAGACAGAACTGGCCGACGGCCGCGCTTTCATCATCGATGATCAGCCGACCATCGCCGATTTTTCCCTGTGCGGCTACCTGTTCTGGGCGGATGCCGCCGAAGTCGTGCCGCCGCCGAGTGTCGCGGCGTGGCTGCAGCGCATCAGCCGATTGCCAAACTGGCAATCTCCCGAGGATTTATTGGCCCCCTGAGGACCTGGCGGGGCATCGGCGTGCAGCCGCTTTTGCACGCCGCCCGCCTTTTTTCGTTACACTGGCGCCTATGTCCAGTGCGCAGCAACTCCGTTCCTCCGATTACCCGCCCAGTCTTCAGATCATCCAGCGCGGCGTCGAATCCTACCCCGTCAGCTTTGAGGCCATGCGCGTGTTTACGGCCGCCCGCGGCGTCGATACCCCCGACCAGCTGTGGATAGTTGAACATCCGCCGGTGTATACGCTGGGTTTGGGCGCCGATCCGAGCCATGTGCTGGCGCCGCACGATATTCCGGTAATCCAGACCGACCGCGGCGGCGAAGTGACCTATCACGGCCCCGGCCAGGTGGTGATCTACCTGCTGCTGGACTTGCGCCGCCGCCGTCCCTCCGCCCGCCTGTTCGTGCGCGAATTCGTGCAAAGTATCGAGCAGGCGGTCATCGACACGCTGGCAGCGTATAATCTGGCCGGTGAACGCAAGCCCGGCGCGCCCGGGATATATGTTGCCGACGGCGCCTGGCAAGGTGCGAAAATCGCCGCGCTTGGTTTGAAAGTAAAGGCCAGCGGCTGCACCTACCACGGTGTATCGCTCAATGTCGCCATGGACCTGACGCCATTTTCCTGGATCAATCCGTGCGGCTACGAAGGCCTGCAGACCGTCGATATGAAAACACTAGGCGTTGATATAGCTCTCTCTGAGATGCAGTTAGCGCTTGCTGACCACTTGATAGAAAAATTTAACTGCGTGGTTTAACTGCGCGATTTAACCGAGCGCCCTCCGGGACTCCAACAGACCATGACCACAGAAACCACGCCGTCGCTGCCAGCCGAAGCCACTGTTGCTAGCGCTGCTTACAATCCGTCCGAAAAGCAGAAGGGCGCCAGCAAGACCGCGCGCATCCCGATCAAGATCATTCCGATCGAGCGTCTGAAAAAGCCGGACTGGATACGCGTCAAGGCAGCCTCGCCTTCCTCGCGCTTCTACGAAATCAAGGACATCCTGCGCGCCAACAACCTGGTGACGGTGTGCGAAGAAGCCAGCTGCCCGAACATCGGCGAATGCTTCGGCAAGGGCACGGCCACTTTCATGATCATGGGCGACAAGTGCACCCGCCGCTGCCCGTTCTGCGACGTCGGCCACGGCCGTCCCGATCCGCTCGACGTCAACGAGCCGGAAAACCTGGCCAAGACCATCGCCGCGCTGAAACTGAACTACGTGGTCATCACCAGCGTCGACCGCGACGATCTGCGCGACGGCGGCGCCGGCCACTTTGCCGAATGCATCCGCCACGTGCGCGCGCTGTCGCCGAATACCCGCATCGAGATCCTGGTGCCGGACTTCCGCGGCCGCATGGACCGCGCACTGGAAATCCTCAACCTGGCGCCGCCGGACGTCATGAACCACAACCTGGAAACCGCGCCGCGCCTGTACAAGGAAGCGCGTCCTGGCTCCGATTACGAATACTCGCTGAACCTGCTGAAGCGCTTCAAGGCGCTGCACCCGAACACTCCGACCAAGTCCGGCATCATGGTCGGCCTCGGCGAAACCGACGAAGAAGTGCTGCAAGTGATGCGCGACATGCGCGCCCACGACGTCGACATGCTGACCATCGGCCAGTACCTGATGCCAAGCGGCAATCACCTGCCGGTGCGGCGCTATGTGCATCCTGACGTCTTCAAGATGTATGAAGAAGAAGCCTACAAGATGGGCTTTGCGCACGCGGCAGTGGGCGCGATGGTGCGCAGTTCCTACCATGCCGACCAGCAGGCGCATGACGCCGGCATGGCGGTGAATACGCAGTAGCTAGTCAGCTAGTCAGCTAGTCAGCCGGATAAGCAACTGCCAACACTGGTCGAGGCGGCGGGGATTACATGTCGAGGATGAGTACGTCGTCGAAAGCAAAGCCCCGGACCCGCACGGTATGCAGGGGAATCGCCATTTTCGCCTCGATCTCTATTTTCTTGCGTAACCGTGTCACCATGGTATCCAGACGGTTCTGATCGTAAGTCAGGTAATCCTCGCCAAACTCGGTCACGATCTTTTTGCGCGACACGGCTTCGCCGGAATCGAACAGCGCGAATATCTTGATGAAGGAAAATTCCAGGCTGGTAAGCCGGATTTTGGCGCCGTTAGGCGCTTCCAGGGTGCGGTTGCGCATGCTCAGGCGCCAGCCGCAAGTGAACTTCCGGGCCAGGGATACAATGAATGCCTGCAACGCCGGCATGCCGGTATTTTCGCTTTGCTGCGGCTCGCCGCCGGCGGTGGTAAAGATGGTGATGCCATCATCTGCTCCGGCGCGGTACGGCAGCGGGAATGTACTGTGCTGCTGAGTCTGGCCGAGTATTTCCTCGCTGCCCTGACAGTCTTCAACAACGCCGGTCAGACTTGGCATGTCGCCTGCCCGGTGGCGGCAGCGTCCGGCGATGTCTGTAACATGGGTGACTTGAAATCCCGCATTACTAAAAATCGCTTTCAGTTGCTCGACATTCCCGGTGTCACCCTTAAGCAGTAGAAGACTAATCATTTTGTCCGGTCGCTTGTAGTTGCCCTATGGAAAAAATACTAAAACATCAACCTGGTAACTTCCTTACAATTTCTGACGTTCTTGGCAAGTTGTTGTAAGCGTGGAGATGCAAGCTGCAACTTGGGGCGACATAGCGAAATGTTCTGCAACATTGCGCGAAATCGAGCCATACGCATGCGGCATCCAGAGCTCTTCCGCGGTATGTTCCGATGAGAGTGGCGCCCATCCGCCATACCGCGCTATCCGCCTGCGAGCGCTTGCTTGCAGGTTTTCCAGTAAGTGAGCCTGGACAGCAAACCGACAGTTCCGCCATTGATCAGCCGCGTAATCTTGATGAATTCATCGTTCGCATCGACGCCTGGCTTGTCGTCGGCCAGCCCATTTAAATTCAGCGATCCCCAATACCATGCGGCGGAGCGTGCCGCGCCGGCGGGTTGCGCCAGCAGATCGGGATCACCCACCGTATCCAGGCCAAGCGCTTTGCCGCATTTCGTGTAGTTCTGGCGTCCGGTCAGCTGGATCAGTCCTCTGCCGCGAAATTTCCAGCCGTCGCCGCTGCTTTCATCGCCGTTGCCCATGCGGCTTGCATATACCTTGTTGGCGATCTTTTCCGGGTTGTAGCCGTATGCCGCGGCAATCTCGTTGCTGGTAAAGCGGCTCGGCCATACCTGGCGCAACCGTTCTGCCGAATATTTCAGGTTTTCGACGAGGTGCTGGAATTCTCCGGATTCATGCAGGATCTGCGCCAGGAATGCCGCTTGCCGTGCCGGCGAAGTGATTGCGGATTCTTCCATGGCGCTATTCAAAGGCTGGATCCAGGCGTCGATATGCTGCCTGGCGGCGGGAGTGCTGAGCATGGCTGCGAACTGCGCTTTGGTGATTTCTTTCATGATCGGTGCCTTTTCTGAAAACGATGGTGGTCAGGCTGTCGTCGTCAAAAATCAAGTGATCCGGCCGGTCGGAGTCACCTGATCGCGGACCGCGCGGCAGCGCCGGCTGGCTTACTGCAGGGTGGATGCGGCGGCTGGCTTGGCGCTGCCGCCGACCTTCGGCTGGATAGCGGTCTGCAGGATATCCATCACGCGCGCCAGGCCTTCCGGCATGCCGCCATCCTCTGCCAGCACCTGCACGTGGTATTTGGCCGAGTTATCCGAGCTGCGCGTGTTTTCCTTGTGGGAGGCGACCGAGCCTTCGATGTGCACGGTGGCGCTGAAACAGCCCCAGCCGAATTTCATGTCTGCCGATAATTTGGCCGATGCGTCCTGCGACTCCTTGACGGCGAACGACGATTTCACTTCCATATCGAAAGTGATGTCGACCCGGGTGATCGACAGGCTGGGAACCTTGACGATGGAGAGCAGCGGCACATTCAATGAGACATCTTCGTCGACCGTCTTGCTTGGATCGTCAGGATCGACGGTCTGGCGCGTAAATGAGAACTTTGCGGTGCGCGTCGCGCCGACCCCGTTGGGATCGTCTTTCGACGGCGCCGTGAAGCCGACGTACTTGATGAAATCGGCGGTGGCGTTGGCGAGCCTGATCTGCGCATCGCAAGCCGCGGTCAGCGGACCGCCAATCAGGTCGCCCATCGGCAAGCCTTTGAATTGTGAAGCCATATCGATTAATTCGGACATCATTTTCTCCTGAGTGACAAGACCCGGAAGGGTCGGGAAATCCACGCCAGACAAAGCGCTGCCCGGTGTGGCGTGAAAGCATGGACGGCTGTGCGGCCGGTTCTGCCGACTGAAGCGGCCGAAATGGCCAGCCGTCGATTAACAGCTTATGAGGCGCCGGCCCTCTAAGGCATGACATTTCCTGTCAAGCGCCGCAGCCATTTCAGGCAGGCATCGGCCGCCAGGCGACCGCAGCCGTGGTGCTTGCGGCCGGGACGCAGCATGTCAATTTTTCTTTCCTGTTCGGGCGTGAGAAGAAAGATCCAATCCGATTTCGCCCGGCGCAGACTGTGCGGCGCCGCGCGGCGAAATGCGATGGATAGCTCGCCGTCGATGATGTGGATATCGAGCCTGATTGCCAGCGCGGGCTGGCGCATTCTTTGCCACCACGGCGGCGGCCGCAGGGCGATGGCGTCGCGTGCCGGTGCGTAGGGATTGAGGGTGTGCCTGATGCGATAGCAGCGCACATGAAACTGCAAGGCGTGCAAGGCGAGGCATCGCTGCGGATAGAGTTCGGCCAGCGAGATGACAAGAGATGAGCCGTCGAACGCTGAGTAGCGCAATTCAGCCATGACGTCCGACTGCGATCGCGGCATCGCCGCCAGCGCCAGATTGGCGTTGTCGAACGACGCCGCCAGCGCTTCGCAAAAGATGTCGAGAGAAGAAATGACGGATGCCATGCCGGCCTCGGCCGCTAATCCAGGTACATCGGCTTGCGCGCAAAGCCGATGTTATAGACGGCATACTGCAACACCACCTGATGCTCGCCAATGTTGTATAGACCGAAGCTCTTTTCGGTATTCAGGATATAGCCACGCGGGCTGCCGGCAAGACAGCGGTTGACCAGCGCCATGGCCTCTTCGATTTCAGCTTCGGTCTTGATGTTTTGCGGATTGTCGTTGCCGACTACGATGCGTTTGATATAGCGCATCTCGGTAAGCTGGAAGCGTTCTGTGCTCAAGGCAATCTCCGTGGTTTGGTAGAGGCGGTCTTTACTTTGGCAAGATCGCGCCAGCGTGGCCCTGACCCTTAACCACATCGTTGACCAGTCTGGCCAGGCCTTCGGATTTTTCAGTGGCCACCAGCTTGAGCTTGATGTGAGCCGCGTTGCCGCTGCGCTTGGCCATGCCGCCGGTCTCGGGGTTCACCATCAGGGCCGCCTTCTTTTCCGCCGGCGCCGCCAGCCCGGCCTGGCTCATGAACGAAGCGTTGTGTCCGCTGCGTTCTTGCTTTTCAAACGCAGCCAGTTCGACATCGAGGTCGATTTCCGCCTCGCCGATGATCAATGAGCTATGCGGAACCAGCGAGATCAAAGGCAAGCGATAGCGGTACAGATCGCCTTCGCTGGTTGTGCTGTGTATGGCCGGCAGCTGCAGGTCGATCGCGGTCGGCTGGTGCTGCTCATCGAAGAACGAAGCGATATTCGCCATTTGGGCTTTCTCCACCATGTGCTGGGCGTTCATGATGGAACCGGCTATCGCCAGTATCATGTCTTCGAGGCTGGCTAGGATTGCCATGGAATAGACCTTTCAAGGTGGTGCGGGAATGATATGAACAGCATCCATCCGGTCCGGCAGATGGATGCTGCATCTTCTGCTTAAGCCATCACTATGTTTTCGAGGCTGAATTTCAACGCCGTCGAGCCGACGCCAGGACCGCCGCCGGTCATGATGATGTCAGCGCTGGCGATGCCCAGCAGGGAGATTTCCGTGTTCACGTCGGACATGATGGCGGAGTTCATCACCTGTCCTTCGACTACTTGCGATACCGCGCCTATCCACAGGGTCGGCTTGAATTCAAACACCGCTTTCTGTCCCGGCGCGATTGAGGTCTTGGTCGCCAGCACCCGGCCATCCTTATAGATGCTGGCGTTGATTGCGCCTTTGTCGAGATCGTTCCTGAGCTGGACTTCCTTGGAGCTGGTGCCTGGGCCGGCCAGCGACAGCGTGTCGCCCGAACCTGTCAGGCTGACGTGGAACAGCTGGCTGTTCTGCGCCGGCAGTTGCGGCGTGTAGTTGCCGTAGCTGTCGCTGGCGCCGACTGCCATCGTCATCGGGAAAGTGAACGGGTGATTGTCGCCTTGTCCGCAATTTTTGATGATCTTCCAGGCGACCGACAGTTCGTCGAAATCCGAGGCGGTGTTTTTCTGGAAAACCACGATTTGAGAATTGTTCAGATCGTTGGACTGGTTGATGAAATTGAGTTTGATATCCATTGCTATCGCTCCAAAGTTGAGAAAGACGACACCCCATGCGTCGCCTGGTTTTGCTACGGGTACTGCGCCTGCAATCAAGCCTTTTGCAAATTGTCCAGATTGAATTCGTAGGGCCTTGCCGTATTTCCCGCACCGCCGCCGCTCATGACGATGTCAGCGCTGGCGACGCCAGACAGCGACAGTTCAGTCAACGGGCCGGCGATGCCGGCGACATCGATGATTTGTCCTTCTTCGGCTTGCGTTGCGATACCGATGGAGAGCGTCTGCTTGAATTCGAACAGCGCTTTTTGCCCCGGTGCGATGCCGTTCCTGCAGGCGAGCAGCCTGCCGGCGGCATAGATGTTGGCGTTCACTGCCCCGCGCGCTAGTTCATTCCTCAGCACGATCTGGCGGTTCCTGTCGGCGGCGCCGCGGCGCGATAATTGGCGTCCCACGGCGCAAGCAGTGACGGCGAACCAGCTGCCGCACGGCGCCGCCTGGCGTGGCGAATAATTTCCAAATTCATCGCTGAGAGCAATTTCAAAATCGCTCGAATAGAGAAACGGGTGGCTGCAGTCCTTGCCGCAATGCCGGATCACCGTCCATGCCACCGTCGCTGGCGGCAGATCGGCGTTCGCATTGTCCTGGAAAACCAGGATGCTCGCCTGATGGCCGCTGTCTGTCCGATTGATGAAGTTGAGCCTTGCCAGCATCTCTTTCCCCGATGTATTTGTCTTGAACGCAGGAGAAAGATAGGACAGGCAAAGCAGCAAGGCGATTACAGGCGATTACATGGAGCGACTACTCATTGCGGATGGCGGCAACTGCGAAAGTATCTTTTGTTCTTCGGACTGTGGCATGAATTCGCCCTCCAGCTTTGCCCCGCGCATGATGCGAAATGCATGCCCTCCGAAACGGATCTCGCCGCGGCGTCGTTCGATGACAGCGCCGCTGCCGATTGCGTCGGGCAGAAATTTTTTCAGCTGCTGGCGGGCCCTGAATATTTGTATATTCAGATATCCGGTATCCAGCCCCAGCATTTTCGACAGCTGCTCTATGCCTATCCAGCCCTGGCTGTCCGCTTCGTAGCCTCTGTTTGCATCGTGCAGCCGATGCCTGGCGAGCGTCAGCAAGCTGTAGTGATGGATGCGCTCGCCAAGATCGACCACAGGTTGGCCGTTGCAGGCGACCTGCAGCCAGGTGTGTTCTTCATTCAAGCTGACATCGAAATGAAAAAGCGGACAGGCCGGAGAGATGACGTGCGTTACGGCCACGCGAGTCCGTGTATCAGATGACGATTTCAAATCGACGTGCGCACGGCAGCGGTCTGCTTCATCCCCGCGCGGGAAGTTGCCGGCAGATGCTTTTTCATCGGTGGATTTCATTACCTGCTCCTCAAGGATTTTCAGGATGATACGGAGCGAGATTATTCGTGAGCTGTTCTCATGGCGTGCAGAGAATGTCGCGACATCCAGGCTCGGCTGCCATCCACTGTAGAGCGTGCCGGCTGCGGCCTTCCTGATCATTTCTGACAGATGCGAAGCGCTCGAATCGACGTTTCAGAGCCGCCAGAAACCGTCAGGAACAACGGCCGCCGCAACTCTATCCTGCAAGTATCGGAGCGGCGCCAGGCTAGATATAGAGCGGCGACCGCAGCGAGCCTGCCGGATCGGCCCGTCATTACATATTTTCCAGCGGAATCCACGCCATGTTTTCAAGAACCCGACGAATCAGGCAGACGCGCATGGTGGTCTATGGACTGGCGTTGATGCTGATCGCCCACATGCTGCTGATGGCGATGCCGCCGAAGGAAATCACGATAGCCGCCGGCCCCGCAAGCGGCACCTATTACCAGCATGCGATCGCGTACAGGAAACTGCTTGAGCAAAGAGGTTATCGGGTGAAAATCCGGTCGGAAAAATATACCGAAACCATTGCCGACATGGTCAACGACAGCGATTCCGGCATCGATGTCGGTTTTGTCGCTCAGGAATTGCATGTCGATAAGCTCCGCAACATCGCCTCGCTCGGCGACATCGAGCTGGAGCCGGTTTTCCTGTTTGCGCACCGAGTCTCCGGCAAGCAAAGAAAGATCGCCACTTTCTCTGACTTGAGGGGATTGAGGATAGTGTTGCCGCCGGAAAGAAGCGTGACCAGTCAGGCGGCGGCGAAAATATTCAAGCTCAGCAATATCGATAAGACCAATACCGTCATCGAATATCGCGAACTGGACGACGCCATCCGCCAATTGAAAGAGGGCAGAACCGATGCCGGCATCTTCATGCTGGGCGCCGACAACAGGCAGGTGATCGAGCTGGCGACCAATCCAGACCTGGAGCTGGTCGAAGTCGGGCAAATCGACGCCATGGTAAAGGACATCCCGTTCCTGCAGCACGCCGTGCTGCCTGCCGGCATCTACGACCGCGACAAGAATATTCCCTCCGCGGATATGCAGCTGCTTGCCGCACGGGTCTCGATCATCGTTAAAAAGACGCTGCCGCCGGCCACTGCCTACGCGTTGCTGGAGGCCATGGCTGAAGTGCATCGCGCTGGAAACTATGTCAGTCAGCCGCGCGAATTTCCTTCCTATCTTGCAGCGGATTTGCCACTGCATGCAGTGGCGCCTGAGTTTTACCGCAGCGGTACGCCGTGGATATTTGCCAGTCTGCCGCCGGCGCTGGCCAGTATCGTTGACCGTTACCTGATGCCGCTGCTGGCGCTGTGGCTGCTGGTCGGCTTGCGCCGCGGGGTCGCGGATGTCGAGGGCGTTCGCCGTTTTGTCCTGATGACCTTGAGCTTTCTGATGCTGAAGTGGCTGCAGCGGCATGCGAGTCAAGGAAAGATTTTTTCCGAACGAGAGGAATGGATGATCGGAAAAATCGAGCGCTGGATTGCCAAGGACGACAAAAGCGCAAGCCTCAGGCAGGCGATTGCCGAATTGCGACCGGACTGCAAACGGCAGCATTCTTGCTAGTTAACCTCTTCCAGGAGTCACTGTAATGGAAAAGCAAGCTCTCGACGTTGTCGCCGCCATGAGCGAAACATATGATCACTATTATGCGAGCAGCGGTTACCGGCTGCGCTATCCGGTGCCTAATCATGCGACGCTGGATTACGTCATGGCGGGCGGCGCCGCTGACGCCAGCCGCATTCTCGATTTCGGCTGCGGCAACGGCCGCTACGGACTGCCCTTGCTGGAACGCACCCAGGCCAGGATAACCGGTTATGACATTTCGCTGGCGTCGCTGGCAGAGTTTGACGCCGAGCTGAGGCGGACGCCGTACCGTGAGCGTGTCACCTTGATTCATGGCGGCCTGGAGAGCTTGAGCAGGCAAGAACCCTACGATCTGGTGTTGATGCTGTTCGGAGTTTTATCGCACATCGGCGCGCGGGAAGAACGGATCGAGGCTTTGTGCAAAGTACGCACGCTGATGAAGCCTGGCGCCAGGCTGATCCTGTCGGTCCCCAGCATCTATCGGCGGCGGCCGTTCGAACTCCTGAAATTCGGCATTCAGCGACGTCTCGGGCAAGCCCGGGCGCCACAGGACGAAGCGGGAAACATCTTCTTTTCGCGCGCGATCAACGGCAAGCCCGTGGTTTTTTTCTACCATCTTTATTCGGTGGCAAGCCTGGCTGAAGAACTGGCGCACTGCGGATTCCGGATAGGTGAATGTACGCCGGAAAGTTTGTTGCCGGAATGGCTGGTCACGCAGTCTGCGCTGGCGCGCCGTCTCGACCGGCTGCTCCTGCCGGTATTGCCGGCAGCGTTTGGCTATGGCATCCGAGCCATAGCCGAGCGGGTTTGAGATGCAAGGCTTGGTTTGCCATGCCGCCCTGCCGAGAAGAAAACCTGATTGAAAAATTCCATGTCCAGAGCTAAATTTCTTCTTGCCGTGCTGTCTGCGCTACTCCTGGCGAGCGGCGCCGACGCGTTTGCCGCCGGCCGTATCGACATGATCAGGAAGCGTGGCGAAATCGTCGTCGGCGTGAAGGTGGACTATCCGCCGTTCGGGATGCTGGATCAGGCTGGCGTGCCTATCGGCTTTGAACACGATCTGGCCGCCGACCTGGCCCGGCGGCTGGGAGTGCGCCTGCGCAAGGTCGCGGTGACCGGGGCCAACCGCTTGCAGGAGCTGGATGAGGGCAGGGTAGACATAGTGATCGCCACTACCGGCGACACCGCCGAACGCCGCAAAATTGCCACCATGGTCGAACCCAGCTATTACTCCTCCGGAGTGACGCTGATGACGCGCCCCGAGATCAGCTTCGCCAGGTGGAGCGATTTACGCGGCCAGCAGGTTTGCGCCACCCAGGGCAGCTATTTCAATCGCACCATGAGCGAGCGCCATCTGTTGACGCTGCAGATGTATGGCAACGGACGTGACGCCAAGCTTGCCGTGCGCGACAAACGCTGTGTCGGCTGGCTGTTCGACAATACGGCTATCGTCGGCGATTTGCATTCCGCGGAATGGCGGGATTACCGGGCGTCGCTGGCGCCGCAGTTGATCACGCCATGGTCGATCGCCGTCACCGCTTCCGAGAACGGCGGCGGTCTCGATCGATTCATCGGCGACAGCGTCGCGGCATGGCATCGGGAAGGCTTTTTGATCGGGCTGGAGCAGAAGTGGGGCCTGTCGCCCAGCCGCTTCCTGACGGACGCCAGCCAGCGCTGGAATGCAAGGGACGCCGGCGGTCAATTCATCTGCCGCCGCGATGCCGGCGGCCAATGGCCGGTAGCCTGCCGCAATCCGATCTTCGTTACTTCGTCGGAGGTGAGCGGCTTGAGAAAAATCGGCCTCTATGTCAAGGAACGCAGCGGCATCAATCTGACATTCATCTATGACGATTACGAGCGCAGCCAGTTCCTGCAAGGAGCGCTCACGACGCTGGCGCTGACGCTCTCCTGTGTGCTGGGCAGCCTGGCGGTGGGGATAGCCTTCGCCGTGATCGCCGATGCCGAGATTGCGGTTGCCAGCCGCGCGGTGCAACTGGGCGCGCTGATCGGCAGGATGACGCCGCCCTTGCTGCAGATCTACGTACTTTTCTTCGGCATCGGCAGCGTTGCGGCAGCGTTGTGGGATGTCAGGCTGAGTCCGTTTGCGGTGGTGGTGGCTTGCCTGTCCTATGCGACCGGATCCAGCGTGATGAATGTGATGATGAACGCCGCTGAGGCGCGTCGCAAAGAGCTCGCCGGCTTCCGCTTGCGGCCTGCGACGGTTCCCGCGGTCATGGTGCTGACGTCGGCTGCGGTCAGCGCCGCCCTGGTCAATGTCTCGAAAGCGACCATGATGGCCAGCGCCATATCGGTGCCGGACCTGCTGTCGGTCTCGACCTCCATTATCGCCGAGCACGGCGAGGTCGGCGTGGTGATGAACACCTTGATGCTGCTGTTCCTGATCCTGAGTTTTAGCGTTATCAGATTATTTCGGCTGGCCGGAAGGAAGGGCGCGCAATGGGTTTCGGCGAGGTACTGAACAGCTTGCTGCACTGGTCGCCGTTTCTGGCGCAAGGATTCCTCTGGAATATCCTCATATCGACTACGGCCATGGGCAGCGGCACCGCCTTGGGCTGGGCGCTGGCGTCGATGCGTGCTTCCACCTGTTCCTGGCTTGCCGGCGGCAGCGCGGTGCTCACGGAATTCGTGCGCGATGTGCCGACCTTTGTATTCCAGTTTTATCTGGTCTTCATGCTGCCGACAGAGCTGGCCGTGCCCTGCCTTGATGTTGTCCTGCCTATTCCTGCATGGCTGAAAGCCGCGCTGGCGCTGGCCATGGCGGTGACCGGCTTTGTCTCGGACAACCTGCTGGCAGCGATTCAGCAGTGGCGCCGCGGCAATCGTCGCGACGCCATGCTGTTCATCCCCAACTGGGCGAATTACTTTGTCCTCATCGTCATGGCCTCCAGCGCCGCCTCGGTGATCGGCGTCGGCGAATTGGTGAGCAGCTGCAATACTGTCGTCAACGCCATCGGCAAGACGCAAATCATCTTGTGGATCTACCTGTACGCGATGCTGTGGTTCTTCCTGTTTTGCTATCCACTGGTGCAGGCGATGCGGCTGGTGCGGCGCTATATCGAAAGGCGCGGATCGCGCATCAGCGATTGATCAGTTCAAGCTCCGGTGCGCCGTAACGCTGGCCGACCACCAGGTCCTCATCCAGCACCGCGCGGATGGCGGCCAGTTCGTCGGCGCGCAGTACGATGTCGGCGGCTGCGGCATTTTCTTCCAGGTGTTTGATCTGCCGCGCGCCGGGAATCGGTACGATGTGTTCACCCTGCGCCAGCAGCCATGCCAGCGCCAGCTGCGCCGGCGTGCAGCCGCGTGCGCTGGCCAGCGGCGTCAGCGCTTGCAGCAGGATGCGGTTGCTTTGCAGCGCGCCGTCCTGGAAGCGCGGCAGCATGCGGCGGAAATCGTCGGCTGCAAGTTGATCGTTGCTGCTGATTTTGCCGGCGAGGAAACCGCGGCCCAGCGGGCTGTACGGTACGAATCCTATGCCCAGTTCGACGCACAGCGGCAGGATTTCCTGCTCCTGGTCGCGGCTCCATAAGGAGTATTCCGATTGCACCGCGGCGATCGGATGCACCGCATGGGCGCGGCGCAAGGTGGCCGCCGACATTTCCGACAAGCCCAGATGGCGCACCTTGCCGGTGCGCACCAGGTCGGCCATGGCGCCGACTACGTCTTCGATCGGCACCTGTGGATCGACCCGGTGCTGGTACAGCAGGTCGATGGTTTCCACGCCAAGGCGCCGCAGCGACGCTTCGGCTACCTCGCGTATATGCTGCGGCCGGCTGTCGACGCCCGCCATGCGCGCCATGCCCTGCACATCTTTGCTTTCCGGCAGGATCTTGAAGCCGAACTTGGTGGCGATGGTGACCTTGCCGCGCACTGCCTTGAGGGCGCGCCCGACCAGTTCTTCATTGATGTAGGGGCCGTAGAGTTCGGCGGTGTCGAAATGGGTGACGCCAAGATCGACTGCGTGCTGCAGGGTCTTGATAGAGGTGGCGTCGTCGCTGGCGCCGTAGCCGAAGCTCATGCCCATGCAGCCCAGGCCGATGGCGGAAACTTTAAGGCCGTTGCGGCCAAGTGTGCGGGTTTTCATTGGAGTTGTTCCTTGGTTGGTGATGACGGGATCAGTATCCTCCGAGCAATTGCTAGCGATAAGCCATGTTATATTTGATGTAATACTGAAAAAAATTCATCAATGGACAAGCCCGACCTGAATGAACTGGATGCTTTCGCCAGCGTTGCCCGCCATCGCAGCTTTATCAAGGCGGCGCCGGAATGCGGGGTTTCCGCTTCCGCCCTGAGCCACGCCATGCGCACGCTGGAAACCCGGCTGGGAGTGCGCCTGCTCAACCGCACTACCCGCAGCGTGACCCCGACAGAGGCTGGCGAGCAGTTGCTGGCGCGGCTGGCGCCGGCTTTGCGCGAAATCGGCGAGGCGCTGGATCAGGTCAACCAGTTCCGCGATACGCCGCGCGGCAGCCTGCGCCTGAATGTTCCGCGCATGGCGGCGCGCTGGCTGCTGGCGCCGATTTTCGCGCGCTTTCTGGCGGCTTATCCGCAAATCCGGCTGGAAGTGGTGACCGACGATAGCCTGGTCGATATCGTCGCCCAGGGTTTCGATGCCGGTATCCGCTTCGGCGAAAGCCTGGCGCGCGACATGATCGCGCTGCCGCTGGGGCCGCCGCTGCGCCTGATCGTGGTGGCTGCACCCATGTATGCGGCCCGGCGCGGCTTGCCGCGGCAGCCGCAGGATTTGAAGCAGCACGCCTGCATCGGCCGCCGGTTTCCCAGCGGCGCGCTGTATGCCTGGGAATTCGCCAAGGATGGCGAGACGCTGGCGGTGGCGGTCGACGGTCCTTTGCTGCTGGACGACGATGAGCTGATGCTGCGGGCGGCGCTGGACGGTATCGGCCTCAGCTATCTGTACGAAGAACAGGCCAGGGAATGGATCGCGCAGGGCCGCCTGCTGCGGGTGCTGGACGACTGGTGTCCGCCGATACCGGGATTTTTCCTGTATTACCCGAGCCGGCGCCAGCTGCCTACCGGCTTGCGCCTGTTTATCGAAATGCTGCGCGCCAGCCTGGACGGTTCAGAGTAGGATCGGCTTGGGAAATACACATTTTTATTGTCGTACCGCAAGTTTTCAAGGGTATCCTTGAAAGCGCTTGAACAAGACGCCGCCATCGATTGCCGTACTTTCAGGAGCCCGCCTATGATCCGCAACCGTCTGATTTCCCTGATCGCCGCCGCCTGCCTTGCTGCTCCGCTGGCCGCCGCGGCTCAGCAGGCCTTCACCAGCAAGCCCGTCAATCTGCGCGCCGGCCCGGCGCGCGATTATCCTTTGGTGGCTCAGCTGGGGCCGGGCACGCCGGTGCAGGTAGCGGGTTGCGTGAATGACTATAGCTGGTGCGACGTTACTTTGCAGGATGGCAATCGCGGTTGGGTTTATGCCCGCAACCTGAATTATCCCTACCAGGGCAACCAGGTACCGCTGATCACTTACGGCAGCGCGATCGGACTGCCGATTATCGTCTTTTCCATCGGCAGCTATTGGGGCCAGTATTATCGCGGCCGTCCGTGGTACGGCCAGCAGTCGCACTGGGCGCACCGGCCGCATCGTCCGCGGCCACCCGTGGTGCGACCGCCGCCGCCAAGGCCGAAGCCGCCAGGGGTCTTTCCGCAGCGGCCGCATCGGCCAGAATTCGGGAATGGCCAGCGTCCGCCGCAGAGCGGCGCCAGGCCGCCAGGTAACGGAGCACGGCCTCCAGGCGGCAGGCCTCCGGGTGGTGGCGGACGGCCACCGAATGGCGGCAACCGGCCGGGCCAAGATAGGCCACAGCCGCGTTGACGGTTGAGGGCGAGGCCTAAGTCTACCGTCTCGCCTGCTTTATTTTCCGCGCCGCATTTGCGCCAGCGTCGCCAGTTGGGCAGTCGCCTGCGCCAGCTCGGCTTGCGCCAGCGCATAGTCGATATCCGAATGCAGGTTTTGCAAACGCTCCTCGGCCTGTTGCCGCGCCTGCGTGGCCTTGGCTTCGTCCAGGTCTTTGCCGCGGATCGCGGTATCGGCCAGGATGGTGACAGAATGCGGCTGGATTTCTGCGTAGCCGCCGGCGACATAGATGAAATCGTCTTCGCCCGACGGCCGTGTGATGTGGACTGCGCCAGGCTTCAGGCGCGTCAGCAGCGGCGTGTGGCCGGGCAGGATGCCGAGCGAGCCTTCGATGCCCGGCAAGGTGACCAATCCGGCGCTGCCAGCGTACAGCTCGCCTTCCGGACTTACGACGACGACTTGAGTTTCCGACATACGGGTTCCTGTAGCAAGACTCGATCATCGGGGCGCATCAAGCTACCCCGGTTGCGTCTATGATACAAGATCGGCCCGGCCAGGAATCAGGAAATTCGCCGGAGCTGCCTGGCTGCCATTCAATGCAGCTGGCCGCCGCTCTCAAGCACATCCTGCTGCAAGCTCATGGCGCTCTGGAGAGCCGCGCGCAAGCCGTCGATGACGGTGTCCAGGGCCAGGCTCGGCTGGCCCGGATGGCGCGCCGCCTGCGACGGGATGTAAGGGATATGGAGGAAGCCGCCGCGCACTGCCGGCGCCTGCTGCGCCAGGCTATGCATCAAGCCGTAGAACACATGGTTGCAGACGAAGGTGCCGGCGGTTTGCGAGACTTCGGCCGGGGCGCCGGCGGCGCGCATCGCCTTCACCATGCCCTTGATCGGCAAGGTCGAGAAATAGGCGGCCGGGCCGTCACCGCAGATCGGCTGGTCGATCGGCTGGCGGCCGGCGTTGTCGGCAATCCGTGCATCGTCGACATTGATCGCGACCCGCTCCAGCGACAGCTGGCTGCGGCCGCCTGCCTGGCCGACGCACAGCACCAGCATCGGCTTGAATTCGGCCAGCAGTTCATCCAGCGTTTGCAGTGCCGTGCCGAACACGCAGGGCAGCTGGCGCGCCACCACGCGCGCGCCCTCGCATTGCCAGCCGTCGAGCGCGCGCACTGCTTCCCAGGAGGGATTGAGCGGTTCCTGCTCGAACGGTTCGAAGCCGGTAAGCAGAATGATTGGCTGAGTCATGCTGCGCCAGCCCTAGTTGAGCGGTTCCAGCGCCAGCATGGCGAAGGTCGCCAGCCAGTGCTCGCCGGCGTATTCGCCGCTGACCACATTCGGCAGGCCCACTTCGATATGGCGCCGCGCCGCCGCGCTCAAGATGGCGGCCGCTGGATCGGCTTCCGGCAGGCGCCGGGCGATCCGCTTCATGCACCAGGCGCGGCTCAGGTTCAGGCCGTTCAGGTGGGCGATCTTGGGATCGCTGTGGTCGCTGACGTCAGCCGGATTCATCAGGCGCTCGATATCGCCCAGCGCCGGCAGATACTGCGCGAACCAGTCGGGGAACACATCCGCTTCCAGCACGTCGCTCATCAGCAAGGCTTCCGTCAGCGCAGCCGACAGGAATTCGTCGCCGCCCGGTTCGTAGTGCGCCGGGTAATTGCTGTCGCCCATGAAGTAGCGGCAGGCTGAGTTGACCACGGCGCTTTCCAGTTCCGCATCCTTGCGGTGGCGGGCGAAATCCAGGATCAGCTTGAGGGCGAACGCGCTGTTGTAATGGGTGCCGACCCGGATCGCATAGCTGAGCTTGGTGAAATAGCTGAACACGTGGCTGCGGATTTCCGCCACCAGCGGTTCCATGGCGGCGAGCCAGGTCTTGGCTTTTGGGTGCTGCCAGGTATCCAGCTCCTGCGCCAGCGCCACGATCCAGGCCCAGCCGTACGGGCGCTCGAAAGAAACCCGTCCCGGCGCCTGGAAGTAGGCCAGTTCCTGTTGCATGTTGGCGGTCGTGAAATGCTCATCGAACAGCGCCGTGATCTCGGCCTGCTGTGGCAGCGCCGGATACAGGCGGGCGCAGCGCGCCAGCAGCCAGTAGCCGTGCACCGCCGAATGCCAGTCGTAGCAGCCGTAGAACACCGGATGCAGGGTGCGCGGTGAGAGCACGTCGTCGGCATTGTTGAGGACGTGCATGATGTGGTTCGGATATTCGTGGCGCAGCGAGCGCAACGGCAATGCCGCGAAAGCCGAGACCTGGTCAAGTGTGAGATGCATGTTTGCTCCTTAGCGGAAGACGATGAAGTACATCAGCAGTATGTTGGCCGTCAGCAGCGTCACGGCAGTCGGGATCTGTATCTTGATCACCTTGTATTTGTCGGTCAGTTCCAGCAGCGCCGCCGGCACGATGTTGTAGTTGGCGGCCATCGGTGTCATCAGCGTGCCGCAGTAACCGGCCAGCATGCCGATGGTGACCAGCGGCGCCGGGTCGGCGTGCTGGCCCGTGATCAGGAATGGCAGGGCGATACCGGCCGTCATCACCGGGAAGGCGGCAAAGGCGTTGCCCATGATCATGGTGAACAAGGCCATGCCGACGCAATAAATCACCACCAGCAGGAAACGGCTGTCCGGATTGACGAACAGGGTCACGACTTCCTGCACCGATTTGCCGGTCTGCGCAGCGACGAAGACACCGCCCAGCATCGCCAGCATCTGCGGCAGGATGGCGGCCCAGCCGATGGCGTCGACCAGCCGCCGCGATTCGCGTACCGCTTGCAGCGGCGTGCCGCCGGTCAGCTTCCAGCCGGCCAGGATGGCGCAGACGCTGGCGATGCACAGGGCGGCCAGGGTCAGCTGTTTCTGGTCGAGCAGGTAGACGCCGCCGATGGCGACGTTCTTCAGCAGTACGGTGCACAGCACGGTGACCAGAGGAATCAGCAGCGCCGGCAGGAAGATCCAGTTGCCGAAGCGGTTGGCCGATGCCTGGCGGTCAGCGGCGCTGCGCTGCAGATACGTGCCGACAGACAGCAGGCCACAACCGGCGATAAGCGAAATCGCCACCACCATGACGCCGATAACGCGATACGCCATCGGTTTGCCGAGGCCAGCCACCAGCATGTCGCCGAACAGGAAGACCGAACCGAACAGGAACCAGAACAGCGCCGTGGTCAGGCGCTTGGGATTGCCTTTGTCGCGCAGAGTCATGCCGACCAGCAGCATGACGATGATGCCGACCAGGTAATAGATTTCGTTGATGGTCAGTAGCGTCTTCATGCTGCCACCTCCTTGCCTTCGGAACCGCCTTCAGATTTTTTCCAGGCTTCGACATCGCGCCGTATGCTGGCGTCGAGCCGCGTCAGGCGCACCATGTGGATGATCAGCGCGGCGATGGCGGTCGGGATGGCCCACAGGCCGAGATGCAGCGGTTCGATATTGGTGATGCCGTTTTCCTTGAGGAAGGCATCCATCAGCAGCACCGCGCCGAAGGCGATGAAAATGTCTTCGCCGAAGAACACCGCGATGTTGTCGCAGGCGGCTGCATGGGCACGGATCTTGTCGCGGATGGGCAGCGGCAGCTCGCCGTATTTGGCGACGGCGGCGCCTTCCACCATTGGCGCCAGCAAGGGCCGCACGGTTTGCGCCTGGCCGCCGATATAGGTCAGGCCGAGCGCGCCCAGGCCCTGGCGCAGCACGAAATACAGCATCAGGATGCGCGCCGAAGTGGCGTTGGCGAGGCTGGCGATCCAGTCTTGCGCGCGTTCTTTCAGGCCGTAGCTTTCCAGCAGGCCGATCACCGGCAGGATCAGCAGGAAGGTCGCCAGCGAACGGCTGTTGACGAATTTTTCGCCAAAGGTTTCCAGCAGGGTGCCGAGATCCATGCCGACCGACAGGCCGGTCGCCAGGCCCGCCACGGTCACCACCAGCAAGGGGTTGAATTTAAATGCGAAGCCGGCCACCACGATCGGTATCCCTATCAGCGGCAGTAATTCCGTTACGGTCATTGCTATCTCCTCATGTTGATGACGGTCGTTGCTGCGCCGCCGATTTTATTAACTACGTGATTGAAGCGTCTGTCGAAGAACTAATTACCCGAGCAAGGGAAACAAGGCGTCGCTGCTGCTCATCTGCGGCGCGCGGATGGCGATGCCCTGCTGCCTCAGTTCGGCACGGATGCGCCGCGCAAATTCCAGCGCATGCGCACCATCGCCGTGCAGGCAGACCGTATCGGCGCGCACCGCCGGCCAGCTGCCGTCGATGGCGTGGACCTTGCCCTCGCGGATCATATGCATGGTTTGTGCCAATGCCTGTTCTTCATCTTCGATCAGGGCGCCCGCCGTGCCGCGCTTGACCAGGCTGCCGTCGGCCATGTAGCCGCGGTCGGCGAATACTTCCTCTACCGCGGCGAGGCCGGCGCGGTGGGCAGCGGCGATCAGTTCGCTGCCGGCCAGGCCGAACAGCGCCAGCGACGGATCGACATCGCGGATCGCGGCGACGATGGTGTCGGCCAGCGCGGCGTCGCGCGCCGCCATGTTGTACAGCGCGCCATGCGGCTTGACGTGCGCCAGCTGCGCGCCATGGGCGCCGGCGATCGCTGCCAATGCGCCGATCTGGTACTGCACGCCGCTATAGATTTCGTTGGCCGGCAGCTGCATTTCGGTGCGGCCGAAATTGTCGCGGTCGGGAAAGCTCGGATGGGCGCCGATGGCGACCCCTTGCACCACCGCCCATTGCACGCATTGCTGCATCATCAGGGCGCTGCCGGCGTGCCAGCCGCAGGCGATGTTGGCCGAGCTGACCAGCGCCAGCAGCGCATGGTCGTTGCCGGCGCTGCCAACGCTTTGTTCGCCGAGATCGGCGTTGAGGTCTACCTGCTGTCGTTTATCTTTCCTGGGCATCATCTGCTCCTATTTGGCCGGACGCAGCCAGTGCATCGCGGTTGTTATCTGTTGGAGATACAAAGCTTCCTCGCGCAGCGCTGCACACGCCGCGTCGGCGTCGGTTTCGACAAACTGCAACGTACGGTTGAAGCGCAGCTGCGCCAGGCGGGCCAGGTCGGCGCCGATCACCACGCCGATCTTCGGATAGCCGCCGGTGGTCTGGGCATCGGCCATCAGCACGATAGGTTGGCCGGCGGGCGGCACCTGGATCACGCCCGGCAGCACGCCATGCGACAGCAGGTCGCCGCTTTTCTTGATCTTCAGCTCCGGACCGCTAAGGCGGAAACCCATGCGATTGCTTTGCGGCGTCAGGGTCCAGCTGCTGTTCCAGAAAGTCTTTTGCGCGGTGGCGCTGAACAAGTCGTATTCGGGGCCGGGGATGACGCGGATCTCCAGTGTTTCCGTATCGTCGGCGTCGTACCAGGATGGCGCGCGCACGCCGAATGCGGCGGCCTTGTGGACCGCGGCGGCCGGGTTGTCCGGGACGCCGGCGGAGAGAGCATCGCCTTCGGTCAAGGCGCGGCCGCCGTGGCCGCCGAAGCCGGCCTGCAGATCGGTGGCGCGCGAGCCTAGCTGGGCGGCGGAATTGATGCCGCCGGCGACTGCCAGGTAACTGCGCATGCCATGCCGCGCGGCGTTCAGCTTCAGGGTCTGGCCGGCGCGCGCGCATACGCTCCACCACGGCAGCAGCGGCTGGCCGTCCAGGGTGGCGCCGAAATCGGCGCCGCCGATGGCGATGCGCGTGTCGACGGTGAATGCCAGTTCGCAGGGCCCGAGCGTGAATTCGATGGCGGCGCAGTCGCGCGGATTGCCGACCAGCAGATTGGCGATGGCCAGCGCGGTGCGGTCCAGTGCGCCCGACTGGCAGATGCCGAGATGGCGGAAGCCGTTACGGCCCATGTCCTGGACCGAGTTGATGCGGCCGGCGCGGATGATCTTGATCATGCCGCCACCTCGCTGGCGACGAAGCGCACGCGGTCGCCCGGTTGCAGCAGGGTGGGCGGATTGGCTCCGGGATCGAACAGCTGCAGCTCGCTGCGGCCGATCAGTTGCCAGCCGCCCGGCGAGGCCGCCGGATAGATGCCGGTCTGGCTGCCGCCGATGCCGACCGAGCCGGCCGGCACCAGCAGGCGCGGTTCGCTGCGGCGCGGCGTCGCCAGCTTGGGATCGAGTCCGCCCAGATAGGGGAAGCCGGGTTGAAAGCCGATGAAGTAAACGATGTATTCTGCCGCGGTATGGCGTTTGACGATTTCCGCCGGCGACAAGCCGGTATGGCGCGCCACCTGTTCCAGGTCGGGACCGTTTTCGCCGCCATAGGCCACGGGAATGTCGATCTTGCGCCCGGCTTTCTGGCTGATCGAATCGGCGTCCCAGGCAGCCTGGAGCTTTTCCGCCAGTTGCCGGCCGTCGCTGGCCAGCGGGTCGAACAGGATGGTCAGGTTATTCATGCCGGGTACTACATCGCGCACATGCGGCCAATGCGCCGCCTTCGCCGCGATCGCCCACAAACGTTGCTGGCATTCGAGAGTGGCGCTGGCTCCGGTATTCAGTACCAGAGCGTATTCGCCGAGAGCTTGTATGACGGGTTGGGTCATTGCGGCCGGATTCCTTGTGCACGATGTCAGCCCGGCAGGACTGAGTCCAAGCCGCTCCGTCCGAGCGGCCCCGCCGTCAACTGATCAGATCAACATTAAATTGCCCAGAAAACAATTGCGGACAGCCGTCGTCTCACGATCCCGAATCCTCTGCCCCCAACCAGCTTACTCTTTGTAGACCAGAGTTTAAGCAAAGGGCAATATCGTTCATCAAAAATAAAATGTCAATAAATTGTATGTAAATAGTTTATATTGTTGTTGAAATACAGCCTGTCCGATGCCTCAAATTCAACCTGGAATTGCGGCAACTGGCTGTATGATTTGGTTTTCTTGGCGTTTAGTGAGATCCATATGAACGTTAGCGCACCTAAAATCCTGTCTTCCGCCCATCTGGCGTCGGAAAGCAGCGTCGAATTGTCTGAGCTGGAATATGCCTTGATTATTGCGGGCAACGCGTTCAACCGCTGGATGTCGCGCTGCATGTCCGCTGCCGGGGTCAAGGATATGACGCCCGTCGAGGTCTCCTTGTTGCATCACGTGTGCCACCGCGAGCGTAAAAAAAGCCTGGCCGATATCTGCTTCGTGTTGAATATCGAGGATACACACATTGCCAGTTATGCACTGAAAAAACTGGTGAAAGCGGGTTACATCAAGAGTGAAAAAGTCGGCAAGGAAGCGTATTTTTCCGCCAGCGGCGAAGGTTATGCGCTCTGCCTCAAATACCGTGAAATGCGCGAGGAGTGCCTGATCACCGTACTCTCCGATACCGGCCTGTCGAACCAGTCGCTGGGCGACGCCGCCAAGTTGCTGCGCACGGCATCCGGCTTGTACGACACCGCTTCGCGCGGCGCCACTTCCAGGTAGGCAGGAAACGCGCGGCCGTAAAAAAAGGCGCTCGCAGCGCCTTTTTGTCTATGTGGCCAGCGCCTTGTCCAGCAGCGCGTGCAATTCGGCGAACTTGGGCTCGCCCACATAACGCTTGATGATATTGCCTTGCTTGTCGATCACGAAGGTGGTCGGCGTCAGTTTGACGTCGCCGAAGGCGTCCGCCAGCTTGCTTTGCGTATCCAGCGTGACTTGGAACGGCAGGCTGCGGGTCTGCACGAAATTGACGACGTAGTTAGGCTGGTCGTAGCTCATTGCCACGGCGATATAGTCCAGGCCCTTGTCCTTGTAGGCATTATAGGTCTGCACCATTTTCGGCATTTCGGCGACGCAGGTGGTGCAGCTGGTGGCCCAGAAATTCACCATCACCACCTTGCCGCGCAAGCTCTTCAGCGATACCTGTTCGCCTTTGAGGTTGGTGAAGCTGACATCCGGCGCGGCGTGTGTATTCGACATCGACATGTAACCGCCCACAGCCAGCGCTACCGCCGCCGCTGTACCGGCCAGCTTGATCCAGAGCCGCTTGCCGGCCGTGTTTTCAGTTTGAGCTTGCATGACAGAAATCCAATACGGGCAAGGCCCGGGAACAATCATTATAGCCATCCGTTGCGGGTTTTGCCGGAAAGTCTGGATTTGCCGCCTGGCTAGTTGTCGAACTGCCAGGGATAGGCCTGGTAGGTAGCGGCGACAGCCGGCGGGATCGGCGCTTCGATGCCCGCGCAAATCGCACGCAAGATATCAGCGCTGGCGATTTCCAAGGGCTTGCCGTCGTCGGCGGCTGCCAGCAGCGCCTTGATCAGCTGCGGTTTGGCTAGCGGCGCCAGCTGGTTGGCGTTATCCAGCGCCTGGCGGACGCGCGGGAAGCTGAGCTTGGCGCCGTCGCAATAATCCTGGGCCGCCAGCTTGAGTTCGGGGCAGGCCTGGGCGCCGCGCAGGAATGCAGCCAGCCGCGCGGCAGTAACATCGGCGCGGCCGGACGGTATCGCGACATGGGCTACCAGCGATAAGAGCAAGGCGACGTCGGCGCTTAGGTCAGATACCCGATTGAACTTGATCGGCAGCAGCCGTCCGGCGCGTGGCGCCAGGCGTCGCGCCAGGATGGTCTGCAGCACGAATTCGGCCAGCGTGATGCGGCTGTCGGCGGCGATCAGTTGTTCGACAATCGCCAGCAGGCGGTCGCGCGCGGGCTGCGGCAGCTGGCGCAATGCCGGCGCGGCCAGGTCGACCAGCGGCAAACGGGCGCTGAGCGGCAGCTGGACGATGGCTTCTGCCAGGAAGCTGGTCAAGGCGGCCTGCTGCGGCGCTTCTTTCTTGAGGATCGCCAGTTGCACATCGCGCTCCGCGCCTTCGCCCAGCAGCAGTGCATACACGACGGCGCAAGCGCCGGCCGGATCGCGTACCGCGCCATCGAGTTGCGGCGACAGCGGTGAACGGCTACTGCTGTTGCCGAATTCCAATGTAGGCGTGGCTGTCGCGGTAGAGATCGAAGCAGGCAAGCCGGTTGGCGCTACGGCGCAGGCAAAGCCGGCGGCGGCAAACGGCAGGTCTGCCAGACGGGCCGTGTTTTCCGTATAAGGCTGCGGCAGTTCCGGCGCTTCCAGCGGCCCCATGCTTCTGCCGTAGATGCGTTGCAGGCGCTCTGTCAGCGGCGGATGGGTGGCGAACCAGCCGTCCAGCAGGTTGGGGCGCACGCTGCCGAGGAACAGATGGGACAGCTGTTCCGCGTTCTGGTGATCGATTTGCGAGCCTAGCCGTTTGCCGTCGGTGAGGCCGCCGATCTTGCGCAGGGCGCCGCCTATGCCTTCCGGATTGCGGGTGAACTGGACCGCGCTGGCGTCGGCCAGGAATTCGCGCTGGCGCGAAACCGCCGACTTGATCAGGCGGCCAAAGAAGATGCCGATGTAGCCGACCACGAACAGCGCCAGGCCGGCAAACAGCATCACCAGCTGCCATGGCGGCCCCTTGTCGTCGCGGCTGCTGGTGGAGAAGCGGCCGACATTCATCAGCTGCTGGCCGAAGCCGGCAATCATCTGGATGCCGAACAAGACCCCGATCAGGTGCACGTTGAGGCGCATGTCGCCATTCAGAATATGGCTGAATTCATGGCCGACCACGCCTTGCAATTCATCGCGCGTGAGGCGGTTGAGGGTGCCGCGCGTGACTGCGACCACGGCTTCATTCTGGTTGTAGCCGGCGGCAAAGGCGTTGATCGCATCTTCATGCTCGAGCAGATAAACCTTGGGACAGGCGATACCGGAAGCCAGCGCCATTTCCTCCACCACATTGAGCAAGCGCCGTTCCTGCAGATCGCCGCTGGCGGGCGAGATCAGGCGGCCGCCGGCCATCAGCGCCACGGCATCGCCGCCGTCGCGCAAATTGAAAGTCTGGATCAGGGTGCCGCCGCCGATCAGCGCTAGCGTGATCAGGGTATTGATGGCAAAGAAGCCTTTGGGATAGCTGTGCAACAGCTCGTGGTGGCTGCCGAACTTGAAATTCCACAATAGCGCCATGGCCAGGTTGACGGCGAATACGATGGCGATCACCGCCAGCGCAAACAGGAACACCAGTTTCCTGGTTTCCTGGCGCGCCTGGTGTTGCTGTTCAAAGAACGTCATGGCTCAGACCGCCAGCGGCGGTTTTGTCAGGGTCACGCGCGGATCTTAAAACGTCACCTTGACTGCCTTGCGCTCTTCCGGCGCTTCGGTCGCCTGCAGCAATTCTGCCTGCTTGAAGGCGAACATATTGGCCAGGATCGAGCCCGGGAATTGTTCGATCGCCGTGTTGTATTCCATCACGCTGTCGTTATACGCCTGGCGCGAAAAGCCGATCTTGTTTTCGGTGCCGGTCAGTTCTTCCGTCAGTTGCATCATGTTCTGATTGGCCTTCAGGTCGGGATAGGCTTCCGACAGAGCAAACAGCTTGCCCAGGCTGGCGCTCAGCGCGCCTTCGCTGGCCGCCATCTGTTGCACGGCGGCGGCGTCGGTGGCGTTGCCGCCGACCTTGGCGTTAGCAGTGACCGCCTGATTGCGCGCCGAAATCACCGCTTCCAGCGTTTCGCGCTCGTGTTTCATGTAGCCCTTGGCGGTTTCCACCAGGTTCGGGATCAGGTCGTAGCGGCGTTTCAGCTGGACGTCGATCTGCGCGAAGGCATTTTTGAAGCGGTTGCGAAAGCTCACCAGACGGTTATAGATGCCGACAACCCAGAATACGACGACCAGCACAATTGCCAGAAAGATGATGAAACCGAACATGTTTTTCCCCAAAAAAAAGCCGCCGGACATTTGTCCAGCGGCAACGTTACTTGACTAGCTGAGGAAATGCAAGCCGCTTCCGGCCTGCTGCCCGCTTTTAAGGCTGTGAAGGCTGTGCGGCAGGCTTGGCCGACTCCCGCGGCGCCGATGACATTTGTGTCAATTCATCTTCAGTGATGTATTCGAACACCTTGACGACTTTTTGCACACCGCTGACGCCGGCGGCGATTTCACCGGCGCGCTTGCCTTCGCGTTCGGTGACCCGGCCCATCAGGTAGACATTGCCGCGTTCGGTGACGACCTTGATCGAATTGCCGAACACGTCCTTGGCATCGACCAGCGAAGCGATGACCTTGCTGGTGATGAAGGTATCGTTGGAACGCGCGGAGAAGCTCGAGGGCGCACCGATTGCCAGTTCATTCGCTACGGTATGAACGTTTTCAATCGTTTGCACTTCCTTTTCCGCGGCGGCCTTGGCGGCATCGTCGCGTACTTCACCGGTCAGCAGCACTTTACGGTTGTAGCTGGTGATGTTGACATGGCCATCCTGGCCGACCACGGCGGGAACCCGGGTTTCGGCCTTGACCATGATGGCCTTGTCCTCGGTCTGCGCGCCCAGCGTGCGGCGATCCGTCGCCGCGAAGCCGCCGGCCACGGCGCCGCCCAGCGCCAGCGCCACGCAGCCTTGCAATCCCATCACTACGGCGCCGCACAGTGCTACTGCCGCCAATGGCCGTTGCAATTTGCTCCAGCGCGGATTTTGCCTGTCAATCATTCGCATCTCCTCCAAATAAAGCGACATCGATGCCGTCGCATAAGCAGTGAATCGTCAGCAGATGCACTTCCTGGATGCGCGCGGTGCGGTCGTGCGGCACACAGATATGGACATCTGCTTCAGTCAGTTTCTTGCCGATGGCGCCGCCGCCCTTGCCGGTCATGGCCACCACCCGCATGTCGCGCTCCAGCGCCACATCGATGGCCGCCAGGATATTGGCCGAATTGCCGGAGGTGGAAAACGCCAACAGCACATCGCCGGCTTGTCCAAACGCTTGCACCTGCTTGGAAAAGATTTCGTTGTAGCTGTAATCGTTGCCGACCGCGGTGATGATCGAGGTATCGGTGGTCAGCGCCAATGCCGGCAACGGCAGGCGCTCCCGTTCAAAGCGTCCTACCAGTTCGGCCGCAAAATGCTGGCAGTCGGCAGCGGAGCCGCCGTTGCCGCAAGCAAGAATCTTGTTGCCATTGGACAGCGCGGAGAACATAAGTTCAACCGCGCTGGCAATTGGCGCAGCCAGGACTTCCGCCGAGCGGGCCTTGAGTTCGGCGCTTTCATTGAAGTGCGCCAGGATACGTTGGTTTATCATGATGTCGGTATTGAGAGTGGAATGCTGCCGCCGTATAGCGTGTGGCGGTCGGGTTTTTGATTAGTCTGGCGCTGATTATAGCGGGGTCTAGTGTCCTGAGTCAGAGGTTCGTTGCACAAGAAAAGTGATGAAGTCGGTGTCAGGCTAGGCGGATGGCCGCCCCGCGCAAAACGGAGCAAGGGTGGTGCCCCTGTATTTGCAACGACGCATGGCGCCGATTTCATCGCTTTTCTTCAACGAATTTCTGACTCAAGACACTAAGCTTCGAATGCCTGTCTGATCCAGTCGATATTGTCGCCGTCCATGGCCAGCACGTCGAAGCGGCAGGCCGGCGGCTGCGGATAGCGCTGCAGGAAAACCTGGGCGGCGAGGATCAGCCGGGCTTGCTTGGCGGAGGTCACGCTGGCCGCCGCGCCGCCAAAGCGCTGGCTGCGGCGTTGCCTGACTTCGACAAACACCAGCAGCTCCTGCGCGCCTTTATGCGGCGCCGGCTCGGCCAGGATCAGATCGATCTCGCCGCCTTTGCAGCGGAAATTCCTGGCGACCAGCTTGAGGCCGTGCCGCTGCAAATAGAGCAGTGCCTGGTCTTCCGCCAATTTACCGCTGGCCTGGCTGCTCGGCATGGGCATCTTCATCAGGCGGCTGGCCTGGACTTCACTGAGCTTGAAGCGGCATGACGACGCCGTTCTGATAGATAGCGGTCGGCTCGACCCGCTCGAAACTCGGGGCGCCGACGCCAAAACGGACGTTCAGCTTGCCGGTCACGCCGTCGATCTGGAATACGCTATTGCGCGTGGCGACTTCACGGGCGATGCGGAAAGCATCGATGCCCAGTGCATACAGGCGCTCCAGGTCGGCATTGCGGCGCTGGTCGGCTGCCACTTCCTGGCGCGGGTAAACCATCACCGCCGGGTGGTCCGGCTGCACCTGCCACGGAATATCCACCAGCCGCACGCCATTCAGCTCGGCGATCTGGTGCTCGGGGTTGTTGTCGTTGAGGGTCAGCGGATTCAACTGGGAAATGCCGAAGATCGGGGTCTGGTCGCCGATAGCGTTGCGTATCTGCCTGGTCTGGTCGGCATTCAGCGCGGCAAACAGCAGGCGTGGCATGTCGCCCTCCACCCGTTGCTGCAGCTGGGTCAGGGCATCGGCGTTGAAGACGCCGTTTTCCAGATTCAGCGTCACCATGTCGGCATGCAGGCCGCTGCCCTGGATCTGTTGGGCGAAAGCGTTGGCGACGCGTTTTTGCCAGGCAGCGCTGGTGCTCAGCACCAGCACTTTGCCCGGCGCGTAGTCGGCGCCGGCCCAGCTTGCCACCTGGCGCGCTTCAGCTTCAATCGAGAGGCCCACCGGCAGCAGCTGCGCCGGCAAGGCGCCGGCAGAGTCCGGCTGGGTCAGGGCGATCGTCGGTTTGTCCACCCGGCCGTTCTGGAGGATGGCGGTCAGGCCGGTACGCGATAGCGGTCCCACCAGGATGTCGTACTTCTGGCTGGCGGCGCTGTAAGCGGCGAGCATGTCGCCGGCGGTGTCGGCGGCTTCGATCACGGTCACTTCCAGGCCGCTCTTGTCGCGTTCGTAGGCATTCAGGAAGCCGCTGCGGACCGCATCGGCGGCCGCGCCCAGCGGGCCTGAGCGCAATGGCAGCAGCAGGGCGATGCTGGCCAGCGGGATGACATTGGCGTCGGCATCGGCAGCCGTGACGTCGACCGAGGTTGTGTTTGCCAGCGCAGGCGGGCACAATCCGTTCAACAGGATACCCGCCGCTAGCGCAAGCTTGACCCATTTAGCCAGCTTGGCCCATTTATATAACATTCATAACTCCCCAATGACTCATCAATCTGCCAGCGCCTTCATCAACCCCGTGATTTTGGACGAGGTGGCGCAGCAAGCGTATCCCGCGTCCACATTATATGTGCTGGCCACACCGATCGGGAATGTCTGCGATATCAGCCTGCGTGCCTTGCACGTATTGTCGATGGTCGACGCCGTGGCCTGTGAGGACACCCGGAATACCGCCCATTTGCTGGGACGCTACGGCTTGTCCAAGACCTTGCTGGCGGCGCATGAGCACAATGAGCGGGAAGTGGCGGAAAAGATCGTGGCGCGCCTGCAGGCAGGCGAACGGATCGCCCTGGTGTCCGACGCCGGCACGCCTGCGGTGTCTGATCCAGGCGCCCGCATCGTCGACGCCGTGCTGAATGCTGGTTTGCGTGCCTTGCCGCTGCCGGGGCCGTCGGCCGCCGTGACCGCGCTGTCGGTCAGCGGGCTGGTCAACGACCAGTTCCAGTTCATTGGATTTCTGCCGAGCAAGGCACGCCAGCGCGAGATCGTACTCGCCGGCCTGGCCGGCGCCAGCGCCACGCTGGTGCTGTACGAAGCCCCGCATCGCATCGTTGAAACCGTCGACGCCTTGTTGCAGGCATTCGGGCCGGAACGCCGCATCGTGCTGGCGCGCGAACTGACCAAATTGTTCGAGAGCGTCCACCGCTGCCCCCTGGGCGAGGCGCCAGCCTGGCTGGCGGCCGACCCCAACCGGCAGAAGGGCGAGTTCGTGGTGCTGGTTGAAGCGGCGCCGGTGGCGCTTGACGACAGCGCCGAGGGCGAACGGGTCTTGCAGATCCTGCTGGCGGAATTGTCGATCAAGCAAGCCTCTGCCTTGGCCGCACAAATCACCGGGCAAAAGAAAAATGCCCTGTACGAACGGGCTTTGGCTTTAAAAGATGCCTAGGTAAGAATAAGATGTGCCTAATGTTTTTTTGTTATGGGTGAGAACTACCCTGTTTCCAGGAGGCAGGTATTGCATTATATGAGCCCGGAATATAGGCACAAAAATGCCAGGGCGAGGATGTATTTTAGCAACGGCGGCGCTGCGAGAAATTAGTTCCCGCACAGGGTTCGATAGTAAAATCCGCCACCTTGCGCAATGCGGCAAATAGTTTAAAAAAAGCAATCAAATTGAAGTAAGCAGGCTTGGGGTATGGCCGGACTTGCCCTTAGGTCCCGTTAGGGAATAAGTTGGGCATTTGGGCGGGCAACGCAGCAGCGCGCCAGCTACGGCCAGCACAAATGTTCAACTTATTCCCTGACGGGGCCTTACTAATAAGATGAGAGAAAACATGAGTACAACGCAAACCAGCAGCAAGCCTGGATTCAAGTCACCCCGTCTACACATCATCACGCTGGCTGCCCTGGGAATCGTGTTCGGCGATATCGGCACCAGTCCGCTGTACGCGCTGAAAGAATGTTTCAGCACCGACCATGGCATTCCATTCACGCCGAACGCAGTACTGGGAATCATCTCGATGCTGTTCTGGGCCATCACCATTGTGGTTTCGCTGAAATACGTGCTGTTCGTGATGCGCGCAGACAACAACGGCGAGGGTGGCGTGCTGGCCCTGATGGCCTTGTCGCTGCGCACCGCCAAGAACGGTTCCAAGCGCGCCAAGACCTTGATGATGCTGGGCGTCTTCGGCGCCTGCATGTTTTATGGCGACGTCGTGATCACGCCGGCGATTTCGGTGCTGTCGGCGGTGGAAGGGCTGGAAATCGCCACGCCGGGGCTGACGCGTTATGTCTTGCCGCTGTCGCTGGTGATCCTGATTGCCTTGTTCCTGATCCAGAAGCACGGCACCACGGTGGTGGGTAAATTGTTCGGCCCGGTGATGTTCGTGTGGTTTGTCTCGCTGGGTTTGCTGGGCGTCTACAACGTCATCAAGGCGCCGGAAATCCTGGTGGCGATCAATCCTTACTACGCTTATGCTTTCATGCAGCAGCACGCGCTGCAAGCGTTCGTGGTGCTGGGTTCGGTGGTGCTGGTGCTGACCGGCGCCGAGGCCCTGTACGCCGACATGGGCCACTTCGGCATCCGGCCGATCCGCTTTGCCTGGCTGTTTACCGTCATGCCTTGCCTGATGCTGAACTACTTCGGCCAGGGCGCCAACCTGCTGGTCAATCCGGCCGCCATCCAGAATCCGTTCTACCTGATGGTGCCGGACTCCTTGCTGTTGCCGATGGTGATCCTGGCGACTGCTGCCACTGTGATTGCATCGCAGGCAGTAATCTCGGGCGCGTTCTCGCTGACCAGCCAGGCCATCCTGCTGGGCTTTGTGCCGCGCATGCGCATCTTGCACACCTCGGAAGACGAGCGCGGCCAGATCTATGTGCCGGTGATCAACTGGATGCTGCTGCTGCTGGTGGTCGGCGTGGTGCTGGCCTTCAAGAAATCCGATAACCTGGCCGCGGCTTACGGCGTGGCGGTGACCACCACCATGCTGATCACCACGGTGCTGGCGGCGGTGGTCATGCGCACGGTCTGGAAGTGGAATCCTTTCCTGGTGGCGTTGGTCATCGGCGCCTTCTTCATTGTCGATTTCGCCTTCTTTGCCGCCAATCTGCTGAAGATCGTCGACGGCGGCTGGTTCCCGCTGCTGCTCGGCGCCATCGCCTTCTTCCTGCTGATGACCTGGTACGCCGGCCGCATGCTGCTGCGTGAACGCAGCAAGGATGAAGGGATCCCGCTGGAACCTTTCATCGAAGGCTTGCTGGCGCATCCGCCGCACCGGGTCGACGGCACCGCGGTGTTCATGACCGGCAACAAGACTACCGTGCCGGTCGCCTTGCTGCATAACCTGAAGCACAACCGCATTTTGCACAAGCGTGTGTTCTTCCTGAAAATCAGCATCTGGGATGTGCCGTTTGTCGAAGACAGCAAGCGCCTGACCCTGAAGGAACTGGGCAGCGATGTCTACGTCTTGCGCGCCGCTTTCGGTTTCAAGGAAGCGCCTGACGTGCAAACCGTGATGGCCTTGACGACGGCGCAGTTCGGCCTCGAGTTCGACGTCATGGATACCTCGTTCTTCCTGGCGCGCGATACGGTGATCCCGAGCAAGATTCCCGGCATGCAGCTATGGCGCGAAAAGCTGTTCGCCTGGATGTATCAGAATGCCGCCAAGCCGTCCGACTTTTTCCATATCCCGATCAACCGGGTGGTCGAATTGGGCACCAAGGTGGAAATCTAAGCGCTTCGCAAAAATCCCCGCAAACCGTCACGGTTTGCGGGGATTTTCTTTTCAGGGGTTGTCGGCAGAGGCGAACAGCACCTGGCAGCGCCACAATTGATGGCCTGACGCCAGGTATTTGCTTTCAAACGGGGTGATCGGCTGCGCCGGCAGATAGGGCTCGCAGCCGACCGCCAGGCCACTTAACTGTTGCAGGGCGCTGGCGCATTCCTCGACATAGATCTGCCAGTTGCTGCGGCATTCCAGGATCCCGCCCAGCGCAACGATGGTCGGGAATACCGGATGGCCGTGCCAGCGCCGGCTGAGCTGGCCTATCTTCGGCCAGGGATTCGGATACAGCAGATAGTGGCGCGCCGGAAAAATCCGCGCCGCCAGCAGCAGCCGCCAGTAATCCACCAGGTCGGCGCGAATGCGGATGAAGTTGGGCGGCAGCGCTGCCGGGCCCGGCCATAGCGTGTTGCGGCCGACCCGGTCGGCGGACTGGTCGACGCCGATGACGAAATGATCAGGGTACTGCGCCGCCAGGTGCATGGTCGACAAGCCGACGCCGCAACCGGCATCAAGGATCAGGGGCGGGCTGCCGGCCGCCCGCCAGGCGGCGATGCTGTCGTCGAATGCGCTTTGATTGTAAGGACTGACGGGCTTTTGAAACGTGTGCGAGGCGTGCCTGGCGACGGTGGCCGCAAGCTGCTCGTGGATGCCGCTCTGGGCGCTATGGATAGGGCTGGAATTGGCATACATATCGACGTACCGGATGCAATGTGAAAGGTACGGCAATATACCTCAAGCATCCCGCCCGGCTTGCCGTAGTTATCGGCAATCTCGGGCTGGCTGGAACGAATTGGACAGTAGCTGGGTTATTGCAAGGTAACGGGCTGGCTCATCATCGAGTCATAGTTGCCCAGGAAAGCATCGATATCCTCGATGCTCGGCTCGGTCGCAATCAGATCTTCGACCCCTTTACGAAAAAATTCAGCCAAGGCACCAGCAATAAAAATCTCGCGCTTGAACGATTTATCGACGATTTCATAGCCGCCGAAACGTAAAGCTTCGCGTTGTTCATCGGCACCAAATTCGACGACGCTGTATTGGTCACTGTTATAAATCAGGTTCATATGCGCTCCCGGTAGTTAGGACAGAAGGTAATGATCGAATAAGCAGTTTTCAAGCCAGCTAGTGAAAATATTATTTTTCAGCTCCTTTTCTGAGGCATATGTTTCTGTTTTGACAGACATATTTCAGTACTAAAAGAATTTTTGCGCTCGATGCATTTACATAGTACGCCACAGGCCATTTTTGTCACGTGCTAAATACTGATCAAGGCAATGCATTTCTTCTAAGAGCTCATAAAATTTTTATATATCACCTGCCGCCAACTGATAGCGTCACATAATTTGCTGCTGGCCAGGTAATCATTCAAGCCATTCGAACATGATGTGCTGATGCGATCCTGGCGTAATCGCGATCTTGCGTTCTTTCACCTGGTCTTTCTTGGCGACTGCGAGGTGATAGCTGCCGGCAGGCAGCTTGGCCAGGAAAAACGGTCCATTGGAAACGGTATCCAGCACGACATTGTTGCTCGCATCGTTGATTTTCACGTGGATATCGGCAGCATATTCATCCTTGGGCGTTGCTTTGATGAGGAACTCTAATTCCAGCGGATAGTTCTTTGCTTCCTGCTGTATCAGGGTCGATTCATCGACGCCGATACCGCCGGACATATAGGTGGCCACGCCTTTGGTGACAGCAGTGGGAGCTGCGCTGGCATTGACGGCTAGCGTAGCGGCAAGCAATGCGCTGAGTGCGAGAAGAGTGCGCTTATTCATGATGCTTCCTCCGAGTATTTTCCCCAGGCTGCGGGATACGAGCAGGTGCGGTTTTGACTTCTGTGTGCCGACGAAATCCAGCATACGGGGTGAAAATTAAAACCAGCTTAAACCCAAGTACGCATTACAAAACGTTACATCAAGACCCTATGGGTAAGTGAGGACTTGCATCTTCTGTAACGCCTATCAGTTATGCCTTGGCTAACTTTGTTTGCCAGAGTGGCAGCGTTCTTGCGCTCGCAAGCGTCCCGCAAATAGGCTGTAAATGGGCCAAAAACGGCGCGCCGCTGCGGCTTTTGCGCTGCCACTGCGGCAGATGTGCCAAAACGCCGGCAATGCCGATCACTGCCAAATTGTCAAGAATTGCCTGTTAACAAATAACAACTAATATTGACATAAAGAATTACATTTCTTGACGTAACATTTTTAAATGGGCAACATCTTTCCTAGAGGGAATTTTGTAATAAAAGCACCTGTAACAGGGTGCCAAAAAAAATGTGTAGCCGATATCAGGTTGCGCGATTGTTGTTTTATTTATTAAAAAATTGGGGAGTAATACATAGATGTTTACATTCAAAAATAAACAGCGCGGTCAAGGCATGACCGAGTACATCATCATCGTTGCACTGATCGCCGTCGCTGCGATCGCTGTTTATCAATTCTTCGGCCAAACAATCCGTAGCCAGACCGCAGGTATTGCCAACGAAGTTTCCGGCCAATCCGGCGGCGCAGCAATTGCAGCAGCCCAAGGCGCAGCCACTCAGGCTACAGCCGAAGGCACCAAGAAAAAAGGCCTGGACAAATACACTAACGACAATTCTCGCTAAGACTTAGCCAGAACTCTATAGCGTACCAAGCATCATGCCACGCGCCAGCTTTCGCCGAAGCTGGCCAGCGTTCAAGGGGAGGCGATTTCAGCAGGGCCAAGCGCTCATCTATGGGATTTTTGTCCTCATAGGTGGCTTGGCCGCGCTTTTCTTCCTTTTTAACACCGGTCAGCTTTCCCGCGAAAAAACCAAGCTCGTCAATACCTCCGACGCTGTCGCCTACAGCGCCGGGGTGATGCACGCACGAGCGCTGAACTACATCGCCTATACCAACCGGGCGATGGTAGCCAACGAGGTGACCATTGCACAAATGGTCAGCCTCTCTTCATGGGCCCAGTACACCAAGACCCACGCCGAAAGCACGGCGCAGCTGGGTTGTGAAACCTATTACACAGCAGAACCGGTGGCCAAGGGCATGGCCTTATACATCCCGGTGTGCTTCGCTTTGTACTACGCCAACATCATCGGCACCGTGGAAATGGTCAGCGAAGCGGTGCAAGTCGCCGCTGAGGCGATGGTGATCGCATCGGATGCCGCCAAGGCGATCTTGCAGGCGTCCCAGGTCACCATGCTGGCGACCTTGCCGATCGCCCGCAAAGACCTGATGCAGCAGGTGGCGAACGCTAACTACGTCAATGACGGCAGCGTCGAGGTCGATACCGTGCCGCTGCTGGATACTTTCTTCGCCTTCGACGGCTCGCCGGTCATGCAGCGCTACAGCGGCGATCAGCGCGAGCGGTTTGCGCAGGTGACGAAAACATCGGCCAATCTGGACCCATTTGTGCCGGTCCGGCATTGGCGTAGTACGGCACTGGTTCCTGGATGTATTGATCCACTTGCTCGTATGCATTTTGACTACGTCAATCGTGCAGGAGGGACAGAGCTGATAGGTTACGACGAGTGGCGTGCGCTGGACACCGCGTCTATATACCGCTATCACCCTCAAAAACATAGATGGCGTCCTTTTACTTGTGATGTTAACGAAAACGCACTCGGCTACGGAAAACAAAGCGCAAACGACGGTAATTCTTCGGGCGGTGGTGGCACGGTCACCAGCGGCCGGGAAAATTCTCAAGCGGCTTCAATGGCTTCCAGCAACGACTGGAACTACACTGGCCTGCCCGGCTTTTTCGAGCTGTCCGACAAGGCGTTGGCCTATACCCCGGACAACGCAGACAAGAGCAAGCAGGATCCCAAGATCCGCTTCGCCATCCGCCTCAGGCGCCAGGCCGACCAGACCGCCACCTCGGATGCCCGCTCGCGGGTCAAGCCATCGGCGCACTTGAATAATTACCAGGGCGCGCCTGCCGGCGGCTACTACGCCAGCGTCTCCGCATCGGAGGTGTTCTTTGCGCGTCCGGTGCCTCGCGCCGACGGCAAGACCGAGCTGGCGAGCTTGTTCAATCCCTATTGGCAAGTGCATCTGATTGAAGTGCCGGATGATATCAAGGCAGTTGCCCAAGCCCTCCAAGGAACGGTTCTACCACCATGAAATCAGCCACTGCACAATTTCCACGACGTCTTTTCGCCGCCGCATCGATAACAGCATTGCTGTCCACTGCGGCGTTTGCCGAGACCGGGCTGGAACGCGACGTACTGAACGCGCCGATGCCGCATGAAGCAGGCAAGGGCGGTCAGGAAGTGCTGGTGCACTATGTGCGCCTGCAGGGCGCGCTGCAAGGCGATCCGGATAATGCGCAACGGCTGGAGCAGCTCAAGCGCGATGTCGCCAGCTGCGCCGCCACCAAACGCCAAGCAAACCAGCCGGTCAACCTGCCGACCGAATGGCCGCAACAGCTGAACGGCTTCCGCGAAGATTTCTACGCCTCCAGGAATTTCTCCATCACCTACAGCGCCGCCTGGACTTATATATTGAATCCGGACGATTGCAGCGTGGCAGATGGCCCGACTCTGGCAGCCCGCTCCAAATCCAGGCAACGCGGTATCTGGACCAGCGCGACCCTGAAGTCGTCGGCCGGCTTGTGCCAGATCGACCTGGTCGCCAAGACGGCGCGCGGCCAGTGCGCGATGGATACTCATCGCAAAGCGCGGCCGTCGCAAGGAAAGAATCCGGCCGACATGATCGCCCAGATGAAACGCAATCCGGCTATTCCGGCCAGCGTCATCGCGCAGATGGAGGCAGTCATGCCAGCCGCGTCCGGGCCGTCGAAGACCATTCTTGGCATTGCCTGCCACCCTGAAAAATTCCTCGGCGACACCATGTGCGTCGCCGACGGCGGCAGCTTTGCGCCGGCCGCGAAACTGGTGCTAGAGCGTAGTTCCGCCAAAGGCATTTCCTTGGCCGCCAGGCAGGCAGCGCAGGATGTCCGCGTCGGCGAGAACGTGTTCGCGCCGCATCTGGCTGGCGGCTTTCAGGTAACTGAACTTGGAGGCAAGCCATGACATGCGCTGCGCGCACAGCCATGCCAGCTTTGCGCAAGCACGCACTGGTTGCTGAGAAGGGCCAGGCCCTGACGGAATTCCTGGTGATTTCGGTGGCGTTGCTGCCGCTGTTCCTGCTGGTGCCGATGATCGCCAAGTACCAGGACATCGCGCACAGCACGCAGCTGGCCAGCCGCTATGTCGCTTTTGAGGCAATGACGCGCAATGATTCCGTCAGCAGCTGGAAGCCGCCGGCGCAACTGGCGGCCGAGGTAAGGCGTCGTTTTTTCAGTAATCCGGACGCCGCCATCAAGACCAATGACGTCGCCGGCGATTTCAAAGCCAATCAAAACATGTTCTGGCGCGATCCGAAGGATGCGCCGCTGATCAAGCACTTCGATAGCGACGTCAATGTCAGTTTCGGCCTCGACCATAACAGCGACCACAGCGGCGGATTCGCCTCGGCCAGCGACGGCCAGCCGTTTTTGCTGAAGAGCCCGCTCTCGCTCCAGGATCGCGGCATCTATAGCGCCAATGTCTCGGTGACGCTGGCCAATCTGCCGGACGACCTGAAATTCTACAAGCCCTTCGACACCATCAACTTGCGCATGAGCCGCAGCACCAGCCTGCTCATCGACGGCTGGTCCGGAAAAGATCCGGGTAGGGTGCAAGACAAATTGAGCAACGTAGCGATTTTTCCCGGTAAGGCACTGGCGCCGTTGTCGGTCATCGTCGATCCGGTCGTGATGGTGATCGAACTGCCTGGGGGGATTACCAAGGGTCCGAAGCTGGGCAAGCTAGATTTCTGGCAAGACGTGGTGCCTCCCGATCGTTTGAGAGCAGGCAAATGATGCAGCCGTTTTTTAGCCTGCGCACAGGCGCAGGGCAGGTCTGGCGCCGCTGTTTATTCATGCGTCTGCTGGCGATCGGCCTCGGCGGCATGTTGTTTTACGGGCCGGCGTCGGCGCAAAACACTTGGCCAAGCATTGCGTTGCCGAAGTCAGCCGATGCCTTTGGCGTGGGCGAGCAGATCACGGCCAATGGCATGCCGATGCGGATACAAGGTTTCGTATCGCAGAAAAGCCCGGCGGAGCTGCTCGACTGGTTTCGCCAAAGCCTGGGCAAGCCGCTGGTGGAAAACACGCTTGGCAACAAGCAGATCCTGGGCCGGGCGGAAGGGCGTTTCTATCTCACGGTACAGGTCGAAGCGGCGGGGCGGGGCAGTAAAGGCATGGCGGCGGTGACCGATTTGAAAGCAGCTGTCCAGGCCCAGGAAAAAACGCAGGACAACAATGCGCGCTGGCTGAACCGCCTGCCTTCCGGTTCGAAAATCATCAGCCAGATATCGTCGCAGGACGGCGACAAAACGAGTACGCAACTGGTGATTTCCAACGGTTACAGCGAAACCCTGAATGCCAATGCGATCAAGGACATCATGGCGCGCGACGGGCAGCAGCTGGAACGCGAGGTGACGCCGGATGAACAAACGCTCAGCCGCATGCCGGCGCGCTTCAGAAACGGCAAGACCTTGCTGTTCAAGGGAGCGGGAAAAGAAGCCGTCGCTACCATAGGCCGCGACGGCAACGGCAGCACCTCGATTGTACTTAGCATTGTTACGCAGATGGAGAGCTATAAATGAGCAGTTCGAAAATCGCCGGCGGCGCTCGCCTGAGCAAACAGACAGGCCAGGCATCGCTTGAGTATGCAGTGGTCTGTGCTGCCCTCGCGTTCGCGCTGGGCGTCGGCATGATCGATTCAAACAGCGTGCTTTGGCAACTGATCGACGCCTTCAAGGTGGCCTATCACAAATACAGTTATTCCCTTTCACTTCCGCTCTGATTCGAACCGACTTTATGAAGCTTTCCCTACCTAAAAAATTCAAACCGGGCAAAACCTGGATCATCCTTGGCGTCGCGCTCGGCATCGGCTTGCTGGCCGCGCTGGCCGCCCGCAGTTTCCTGTCGCACCAGATGGAGGCAATCGAAGCGCGCAGCAAAGGCGAGACGGTCAATATCGTGGTGGCCAAACGCGAGTTGAAGAAGGGTGAGCGGCTCTCATCGGAAAATGTCGCTGTGCGGCCGGTGCCCCTGCAGTATGCACATTCGCAAGCGATTTCGCCGGACGCCTTTGATCGCGTCGAAGGCCAGGTGCTGGCATATCCGGTGAATGCAGGTGAAATGATTCTCTGGGGGCTGATGGAAACCAAGCGCGCTCCTACATTTTCGGCGCGGGTTGAGCCAGGTCACCGCGCTTTGACCGTGGCAGTCGATGAAATCAATTCCATCTCGGGCATGCTGGAGCCGGGCGATATGGTGGACTTGATGGCTACCATTGACAGGAAGGGCAAGAAAGTCACCTTTCCGCTGTTGCAAAGCATTCCCGTGATGGCCACCGGCCAACGCTCGGTCGACGACCCGAAGAGCGGCGAACGACGCGAGTATTCAACTGTGACCCTTGAGACTTCGCCGGAACAGGCGCAGAACATCATCGTCGCGCGGGAAGCGGGGAAACTCACTGCGCTGCTGCGCAATCCGCAAGACAAGCAACCGATCGGCAACAGCAACGCTGATGTCGCCTCTCTGCTCGGCCTGACCGGCGGCAGCACCCGTGAACCGTCGGACAACGTGGTGCCGGTAATTTATGGCGGCGGCACCATCAAGATCCCGGAAGAAGCGCTGGTCCTCGGCAAATTCCAGACGCCGGCCAGCCAGCCAGGCCAGTTCGACGGTGCGCCGCCGGCAGCCTCGCTTAAACCAGGTGCGCCGGCGACCACCGCGGCGGGCGCCAATCCCAATTCAGCCCAGCCTGCGGTGGCAGTCATCAATAACGGCGGCCAGCGTTAAACCAGGTATGCAGCGCAAGCAGCAATTGAACGTCATTTGAACAGAGTAACGAATTAAATCCATGATAAAGAACAACAAGCAACTTCGCCGTTTCCCCGTCAAACCGCTGATGTTTTTCCTGGCGCTTGCTTTTGCCGGGATCGACATGGCCGCCTTCGCACAGAGCGTTCCGTCAAATATCCCTGGTGCTGAAGGCAACGCTGACAAGGGCAGCAATCTGCCGCTCAAGAACGGCTACGCGGATACTTACCGCTCCAGTCAGAAGCGCTCGAACGTCGCTTTGAATCAGCCCTACAGCCCGATCAAGAAGCAGGACGACCAAGCGCAGATTCCGGAAATCGAAATGTTCGTCGGCGAGTCGCGCGTATTTCCAGCGCCGGGCGTAGCACGCATCGCTGTCGGCAACGGCCAGATCATGAGCGCGGCGGCGTTGGACAACAGAGAGGTGATCCTGTTTGCCAATGGCATCGGCACCTCCTCTCTGTTCATCTGGAATGAAGACGGCCGCTATCAGCGCGTCAAGATAAATATCGTGCCAGGCGACACCAGCCGTTTCGCGCGCGAAATCGCTGCCTTCCTGACGACTATCCCCAACACCAAGGCTTCGATTATCGGCGACAAGGTGATTGTCGAGGGCGACGACCTGGCCGATGTCGACATCAAGAAAATCGACGATCTTGCCAAGCGTTACCCGCAGATCGTCAACTTCACCAACCAGCTGGGCTGGGAAAAAATGGTATTGATGGACGTGAAGGTGGTTGAGTTCCCGAAAAGCGAGCTGCAGGAACTCGGCTTGAAATGGACCTCTACCGGCGGCGCCATCATCGGCGGCATCTGGAGGCCGGCGCGACGCGGCAACGATGGACCGTATCAGATCAATATACAAACCGGCCAGGACAACCCGCCGCCGATCACAGCTCCCGGCGGCAACGCCGGCACCGGCGTGGTGCTGCCGTCGGCTTTGAATATCTTGAGTGCGGTCAACCTGGGCCTGAATGCGCAGTTGAACCTGTTGGCGCAAAACGGCAAAGCGACGGTCCTGTCGGAACCGCAACTGTCGGCCCGCAACGGTTCCAAAGCCAGTTTCCTGGTGGGCGGCGAATATCCGTATTCGGTTTCGTCCATCAACGGCCTGACCGTCATGTTCAAGCCATATGGCATCAAGCTCGATATCGAACCGCGGGTCGACCGCAACGGTGTGATCCGCGCCAAGATTGAAAGTGAAGTCAGCTCTATCGACGGCTCCGTCATCACCACCGCCGGTCCTGCCATCAGCACCCGCAAGACCAACACGGAATTCAATGTCAGGAACGGCGAGACGCTGGTGCTGTCGGGACTGATCTCGCGCAAGAGCAGCAATAATATCGACAAGGTTCCTTTCCTCGGCGACATTCCTATTCTGGGCGCCCTGTTCCGTTCCAAGCGTTTCCAGAATGATGAAACCGAACTGGTAGTGTTCGTGACTCCGACCGTGGTCGATAGCAATTCAGCCGGACTGGTCGACCGTGTGCAGCGCACCGGCCAGCGGTTGGAAGACAATTTCGGCAAGCAACCGTATCTGACCACTCCGCTGCAACCGGGCGTCGATCCGGCGCGCACCGGCCAGCCATCGCTGGCGCCGCTGCATGCTCCTGCGGCAGAAGATGGCGACCAGCAAGCCGTCGCACCGGCACTGACGCCGGTGCAACCGGCGTCTATCGTTCCGGCCCAGGCAGGCGGCATCAAGGCGGCTACCGGTGCGGTTTTGGTGCCGGCGGGGCAAAACCCGTTGCAGTCCGGCGGCAGCTCGCTGCAGGTCAAGACCGACGGCTTGATCGTGCGAGCCGAGCCCAATCCGCAAAGCAGGGCATTGCTGCAATTGGGACGAGGTTCCATCGTGCAGATGGGCGGCCTCGATCCGCAGCCGGTGGATTTCCCTCAGTGGCGCAACGTCGTCATCGGTGCGATCAATGGCTGGGTCGCCAGCGCATCGGTAGAGCCATCGAAACTGCAGCCGACTATCCATCCGTATGCGGGCAGCCAGATCGCCCGTCCCGACCAGCAAGGCAGCCTCATCGGCGCCGGCAATCCTAACTTGAAGCCGGCCAATGCCACTACGGTTACGGCCAACGCCAAGGGCGGTGATGCGAACGAAGCCAAGCGCTATCGCGTAACGCTGAATCAGCTGGCGTTGCGGGCCAGCGCCGATGTCAACGCGCCGGTGATTCAACAACTAGCGAGTGGCAGCATCGTTGAAGGCTTGCCGCAAGTGCCGAATGGCTATTGGTCGCCGGTGCAGGTCGACGGCAAGCGCGGTTGGGTCGCTACGCAATGGCTGCTGCCGGTCGCGGCGCAATAGAAATAAACCAAGGTACAACCATGCTCCAAATTGAAATACTTGACTCCGACGGCAATAAAAAGCTGGTGCAGGCGCCTGATGAATGCGTGATCGGCAAAGGTGCGCAAAATGAAGTCCGGCTCGATAGCTGGCGCGTATCCAAGGAACATGCGCGCCTGTTCAAGACGCCTTCCGGCGTTTTGCTTGAAGACATGGGGTCGTTCGGCGGCGTCAGCGTCGACGGCGTGCGCATCGATGGCCAGTATGGCCCGCTGAAGGAAAGCGAAGTGGTCGGCATCGGTCCCTTCAAGCTTCGCATAACGGAGCTTGGCGCCAGTTCCGGCATGGTCCAGGCGGCGCATCCGAAGTCGCGCTCCGACACGGCTGCGATCCGCAACCAGATGGCGACCGACGAATTGAAGGCTTCGCGCCTGACGGCGGAGCGGGTCCAGCGCCAGATCCTGCAGGAACAGGCGGATGCGGAAGCCTTGGACCATGCCGGCGCCAAGGCGCCGCCGCCGAGCGCGGGCTTCGCGCTGGTGATTGCGCCGGATCCTAAACGCAAGGAACTTGAATTCGAGTGGCGCAAGCGCATCCATACCAAGCTGCTGGAAACGATGGATCTGCGGCGTCACGACGTCCACAGCATGACCGACGAGCACCTGCGCAAGGAGACCGAGGCCTTGATCCGGCAGATCTTGCGCGAAGTGGATCTGGACATTCCGGCGGAACTTGACCGCGAGCTGCTGTGCAAGCAGGTGCTGGACGAGGCGATCGGCCTGGGGCCGCTGGAAGAGTTGCTGGCTGACGATAGCGTGACCGAAATCATGGTCAACCGCTTCGACGAAATCTATGTTGAACGTGCCGGCCGCTTGCAGAAGCATCCGCTGACGTTCACCGGAGACCGGGCGGTGATGGGGGTGATTGAGCGCATCGTCGCGCCCTTGGGGCGGCGTATCGACGAATCCTCGCCGATGGTGGATGCACGCCTGAAAGACGGTTCGCGGGTGAATGCCATCATTCCGCCGCTGGCGCTGAAAGGCTCCTGCCTGACGATTCGGAAATTCTCAAAAAAGAAACTGGGAGCGCAGGATCTGGTGCAGTTCGGCGCACTCAGTCCGGCGATGGCTAGCTTCCTGGAAATTTGCGTGGTGTCGCGCAAGAACATCATTGTGTCCGGCGGCACCGGTTCAGGAAAAACCACGCTGCTGAATATTTTGTCCAATTTCATCCCGACCGGCGAACGCGTCATCACGGTTGAGGATGCGGCAGAACTCAAGCTGCATCACGAGCATCTGATCAGCCTGGAATCGCGTCCCGCCAACGTCGAAGGCAAGGGCGCTGTGCTGATCCGGGAACTGGTCAAGAACACGTTGCGTATGCGGCCCGACCGGATTGTGGTCGGCGAGTGCCGCGGTGCGGAAGCAATGGACATGCTGCAGGCGATGAACACCGGCCATGAAGGTTCGCTGACCACCTTGCACGCGAACACGCCGCGCGACGGCTTGGCGCGGCTGGAGACCATGGTGCTGATGGCGGGCATGGACTTGCCGCTGGTGGCGATCCGCGAGCAGATTTCGTCGGCGGTCGACATCGTGGTGCAGCAGACCCGCTTTGCCTGCGGCAGCCGGATGGTGACCAGCATCACCGAACTGACCGGCATGGAAAGTGGCAAGATCCAGATCCAGGAATTGTTCAAGTTCGTCAACAAGGGTTATACCGGGCCGAACAATAAAGTAACCGGCTTCTTCACCGGTTGCGACATGGTGCCGACCTTCTACGAAGAGCTGCGCGCCACCGGCAGCGATCTTGACATGGCCATCTTCAAGCCGTTCGATGAAAGCGGCCGTGACGAACGCGGCGCCATGCATAGCGCCAATGTATAGGACCGAGCCATGAATAACAGCAACATGCTCACCATCATTACCGTCGTCGTGGCGCTGTCGGCGGGATTGCTGGGCTGGTTCGTCATCGACATGGGAACGGTGACGATGAATCGCTACCGCGCCAGTTTTACCGAACGCACCAAGTTCCAGGCGCAGGAGTTTTTCCTGTTCATCGATCCAGCCAAGCTGTTCGTGGCCAATCTTGCGGTCATGGCGCTGGGCGGACTGCTGGTATGGATCATCACCGGCACGGTCATCATTGCGATTCCCGTGTTTTTTGCGCTGGCACTGTTGCCGCGTACTTTGTATGGATGGATGCGCAAACGCCGCCTGCGTAAATTCGAGGAACAGCTGCCGGATGCGCTGATGATGCTATCCGGCGGCATGCGCGCCGGCGTCGGCCTGACTTCTGCCATTCAGCAATTGGTCACTGAGGCGCAAGCGCCCTTGGGGCAGGAATTTTCGCTGATGATCCGCGAGCAGCGCCTGGGCGTGACCCTGGAGCAGAGTCTCAACAACCTGGCGCGCCGCATGCCTACCCAGACCACGACGCTGGTGGTGTCGGCCATGCGTATCGCCAATGAAACCGGCGGCGGCCTGGCCGAGACGCTGGAGCGCACGGCCAACACCATCCGCAGCCGTTTGCAAATGGAAGGAAAGATCGGGGCCTTGACGGCGCAAGGAAAATTGCAGGCATGGGTGGTGGGACTGTTGCCGATGGTGCTGATGGCAATCCTCAACAAGATGGAGCCGGAAGCGATGAGCCTGCTGTGGCATAGCCGCACCGGCTGGGCCACGCTGGGAGTGATAGCCTTTTTTGAGTTCATGGGCGTGTTTGTCATCCGCAAGATTATTGCGATTGACGTGTGATCGGCAAAAGAGCCTCGATATGAAGGAAACCATGAATAATAATTTCGGCTTGATCAGCTTGCTGTTTGCCTTGGCGATCGGCCTGTCGGTGGCCTTGCTGGCCTGGCTGGTCAGCCGCGCAGTGGCTGCCGTGCCGGAGGAGGACCGTGAATACAAGGATCCGCCGCCTATCGGTTTCCGTCTGGCCTGGTGGCCGATACAGGCAATCAGCTATTACATCGATCCGCTTGTCTCCAGCAAGGTGCATGGCGCGCTGTTGACGCGGCTGCGCAAGGCCGGACTGGATTTCACCATCAGCCCGACGCAATTCCTGGCCAGCCGCATATTTTCAGCGATTTTGACGGCGCTGATGTTTTGGTGGGGACTCGGATCTTTCGATCATGCTTCGGCCGATAGCGCAGGCTTTAGCGGCAGCCTCTATCTACAGGTATGCGCCGGCGGCGCCTTGTGCGGCTGGGCTTACCCGGCGATCTGGCTGAGCGACCTGCTGGGCGCGAGGCGGCGCGAGCTGCTCAAGACGCTGCCGTTCTATCTCGACATCATCACGCTGTGCGTCGAGGCCGGCCTGAATATGCAGGGCGCCATGAACCAGGCTGTCGCGAAGGGACCGAAAGGCGTATTGCGGGAAGAGTTCCAGCGCGTCCTGCGCGACATACGCGCCGGCAAGGGCCGCGCCATGTCCTTGCGCGACATGGCCGACCGTCTCAATGAAGCCAGCGTCACCAATTTTACGACTGCGGTTATCCAGGCCGAAAGCATGGGCATGAACCTAGGGCCGGTGCTGCGGGCGCAGGCCGACCAGCGCCGTACCGAGCGCTTCCTGCGGGCGGAAAAGCTGGCCATGGAAGCGCCGGTAAAAATGCTGTTTCCCTTGATTGTCTTTATTTTCCCTTGCACCTTCATTGTGCTGTTCTTTCCGATTGTGATGAAGTTCCTACATTCAGGTCTATGAAAAGCTTCCATCCCGCAACCATGCACACCGGCAGTGGCGTGCACAAGCTGACACTCAGGCTGGCCGATAATTTCCTGCAACGCTTTGTCGGCCTGATGATGAGCCGGCCCATGCGCAGCTGCGTGGAGAACATGCCAGGCCTGCTGATTACCCGCTGTCCGAGCGTGCATACGGCATTCATGCGCTACGCGATCGATGTGGTCTACCTTGATGGCGATGGCGTCGTCACCAAGTGCATTCCTCAGCTTAAGCCATGGCGTGCCAGCCGCAGTTCGGGGCGGGACGGGCAGGGGCGGCCTCTGGCACGCGCTGTCCACACGCTGGAGTTACCCGCCGGGGCGATCGAGCGGCTGGCAATCCGCCATGGCGACCGCCTATGCCACCCCAGCTTAGAGGCTCGCAAGCGCAGCGATACCGTCGGCGCCCAGCCATCGATGCCGCCTTATGGAAAACCTGCGGCAAAGCCATCCATGCGCTTGCAGCGCGGGGCATCGATGATCGAGTTTGCGGTGGTGGGTCCGATCGTCAGCTTGCTGGGACTGGCCGTTCTGCAATACGGCATGCTGTTTTTCGCCAAAAACCAGATGAACCAGGCCAGCTTCATGGCCGCGCGCGCCGGCAGCATGGCCAACGCCAGCCTGAACTCTGTAGGGAAGGCTTATGCGAATGCCTTGATTCCGTTGTATGGCGGCGGCCTGAATACGCAGGAACTGGCCAGGTCGCGGGCGCTGGCGATCTGCGAAACCACCAGGAATCCTGCCGATCTGGCGGCGGCGCAAGCCGTCGCCGGCGCGACGTTTACCTCTGACGACCAGGCTACCTGCACGAAATCCATGACCCAGGGCGGCGCATGGATAGAACTGCTGAATCCGACCAAGGAAAGCTTCGACGACTGGAAGGACGATTCGCTCACGCAAACGGTCGGCAACGGCAAGCGCGTGATTCCCAATCGCAACCTGGCTTTCAAGGATCCCGGCAAGATCGGCGGCAGTTCCGGTCAGAGCCTGCAGGACGCCAACGTGATCAAGGTCCGCATCACGCAAGGCTATGCGCCCAAGGTGCCGCTGATGGGCTTGATCTACACCAAGTACCTGAAATGGCTGGATACCAAGACCGACCCCGTCTACACGCAACTGGTCAGCAACGGCCGCATACCGGTGGTGACCGACGTCACCATGCAGATGCAGTCGGACGCCATCGAGCCGGATAACCCTGTGTCGGTTCCCGGCATGGGTAACGGCGGCAATCCGACCAATCCGGGGGATCCGCCTGTCGTCACCACCGATCCTCCTGCCTGCGGCAGTGTCGGTTGCACAGTGCCGCCCAAGCCGGTTGATCCGGGCGGAACCTGTACGGGTCCTAATTGCCCGGTCTGTGACGGAGCCTAGTCATGCGGCTATTGCCTAAACCGCTGGCAGCGCTGTTTTCGTATCGGCGCCGGTGCAAGCCTGCTGCCCGAGCCCGATCCCTGGCTTTGACGGTGACGTCTTGAAAGACGGCTTACTTCCTTCTCAAGCCATGACACGCATGCTCTTGGGCATATTGGCAAGTCTGACCCTGCTGTTTGCATGCAAGGCGATGGCCGGTGCTGATGCGGCGCAGGGCGGGAATTCCGATACTGACCGCTTTCGCGGTACGGGTGGCATGGGCGATCTGGTAATGGATGCGCTTAGCTTGAAACAAGGAGTGACGTTTTACGACGATCGCGGTTACGTGATTGATGCGCCTAGCTCTCTCAGTCTAAAGAATGGCGGGCAATTAGCCTATCCTGGCGGTGAAAGAGGGCTGCCGAAAACGATTCGAGCTACCTGGCGCGTGGGTGAATTTCGGCAAAAACCGGGAGGCGGTGGCTGGAACGGCGGCACCATTATCGGCGACTACACCATCCCCGTGGCCGAACGTATTCCCGACGAGATTCTGAACTACATCCGCGAAAACGGCGGCGTCTTGCGCATCAAGCTGCGCTTGAAGGACAACGGCATTTTGCTGGGATGGGATGTGCAACGGCGTGTGCCGATTCCTGACGTGGGCTACAAGCATTGCAAAGATCCTCGCGATTGCATCTATGGGCAGGCGTATGAAATGGCCGGCGGGGATTTTCGCGAGGCAAAGATTGTGAATGGCAAAGTCGTCGATCCAGGCTGGTAAAAACTAGCGGAGCCAAAGAACGACTTCAAGGGGAAGCAAATAATGCTGGGCCAGGTGGACGATGAAGATGGAAAAGTAGTGATCGAATTTTTGCGAAGTGCCAATTGCAAACCTGATAAAAATATGGGAACGGGATACCCGTTGCTCAAGCCATTTGCACCAAAAAGTCTCGGTTGGTTAGGTAGGATCTTCGCGCACCCTGTATCTGAAACTGCTTCGCGCCGTTGTTCGACATGTTGAATGCATGAAAGTCGACGGCTTGCTTATACCGTACGTCAATCCAAATAAAAAAACTATGTCAAAGAAAGCCAAGAAATTGCATTTTTCCACGAAGCGATTTGCGCTGGTGGCGTTGCTGGCCGCGCTGTTTTCCGGATCGGCCTCGGTGCAGGCTTGCGGCCCCAGTCCTGGCGGCCAGACCTGCAACAGCGGCACGCAAGCGGCCAGCCTGGGTAACGACAGCAGCACCAACCAGGGCGCGGGCAACCCGATCAACATCATCAACGGCAACAAGTACCAGCAAGAAGTGGACTTGCCGGCGTTGCCAGGCGTGCTGGGGCTGGAGATCATCCGCCATTACAACAGCCAGTACAGCATGCCCAACGTGCCTAACGGCGCTTTTGGCCGCGGCTGGAAGCTGAGCTATGAAACCGACCTGTATGTGTCCAGCAGCACGATCCAGATCGTCCAGGCCGACGGCACGCGCATCATCTTCAACCGCGATGCGGATCACCCTAGCCTGTGCAGCAGCCTCAATCCAGCCAACGGCAAGCTAGCCATCGAGAAGAAGAGCAGCGGCGATGAATACACCTGGACCTGGCCCAACGGCCGCCAGCTGAACTTCAACAGCGACGGCAAGCTGGTGCAGATCGCCGCCCCGACCGGCGAATTCGTCAGCCTGACGCGCGACGCCAAGGGCATGCTGCTGAAGGTCACCGACCCGCAAGGGCGCAGCCTGCACCTGAACTATCTCGACAAGCAGAGCGCGAGCCAGGGCGACCGTTTCCGCGGCGTGCAAAGCATCGACAGTCCGGTGGGCCGCTTCGGCTATAGCTACGGCAGCGCAGCGCCGCCAGGCAGCACGCTGGACAAGAACTTGTTGCTGGCGAACCTGGTCAAGGTGGCGATCCCGACCAGCTACGACGCCGGCCAGAAAGCGCACGCCTATACCGAACGCGGCACCAGTAGCAGCAGCGTCAGCCGCCTGTACCACTATGAAGACCCGCATTTCCCGACACTCTTGACCGGCATCACGGTCAACGGCAGCGGCAGCGACGGCAAGCAGCTCAATCAACGGCTGAGCACCTGGATCTACGACCAGAACGGCCGCGGCATCCTGAGCACCAAAGGCAGTCCGGCGCGGCTGCAGACGGATAAGGATGGCAAGCCGCTGGAACCGAAGCGCCTGGCGCCAGGCACCGGCTTGGAGCAAGTGATCTTCGACCGCAAGCAGGCCAACAAGGTGATCCTGACCAACAGCCTGGGCCAAACCACCAGCTACAGCTACGCCATCATCGGCGGCGAGTACCGCTTGCTGGAAGTACGCGGTCCCGGCTGCGCCAGCTGCGGTCCGAGCAATGTGCGCTACGGCTACGACGCGGTCGGACGGTTGACCGAGACCACGCAGCTGAACGATGGCGGGCAGGCGATTACAACTAGCAAGACCGACTTCGATAGTTACGGACGGATCGTGCGTACCAGCCGCGTCGGCTACGCAAATGGTAAGTCGCAGTCGGCGCAATGGCTCACCCGCTACGAATATCCGGCGCTGGACAAGAACAATCCCGCTGCGCTGCCGAGCATGACGCCGATCGTGATTGCGCGTCCGAGCGTGATCGCCGGCAAGGAAGTGATCACCAGGTTTACCTATAACGATGCGGGCCAGGTTGCCAAGGTCAGCGAGAGCGGCTTTGCGCCTGCAATCGACGACAAGGATGTAGCCACAGCCATCGAACGCAGCACCAGCTACGGCTACAGCAAGATCAACGGCCGCAGCCTGCTGAGCCGGATCGACGGACCGCTGGCTAACGGACCAAAGAGCGATCCGAGCGATTCCGATGTGACCGAGATTGCTTACGACAATCGCGGCAGCTTCGTCACGGCAGTGACGTATCCGCTCAATCTCAGCCGCCACTTCACGCGTGACGAAGGCACCGGGCGCTTGGCGCAGGATATCGCGAACGATGGCATCGTCACCAATCTGGCATACAACACGCTAGGCATGGTGACGCGCACGGAACGCGCCGGCCTGGTGACCGAGCGCAAGTACAACGCGCTGGACCAGGTCAGCGCGCTGTCGGACGCCGCCGGCCGCGGAATCAGCCTGCGCTACGACAGCGCAGGCCGCCCGGTGCATATGGAAGACGCGCAAGGGTATTTCAGCGAGCTCAGCCTGGATACCGAAGGCCAGCTCAAGGTCAGCGGCCTGTACGAGCCAGCAGCTGAACAATCGCAAGGTAAGCTGGTGCGGGCGACTTACCGCAGCTACGACGAAAACAACCGGTTGGCGCGCCAGCTGCTGCCGGACGGCAGGATCGATACCTATGCCTATGATGCGCAAGGAAGACTGGCAAGGCATCTGGATGGCGACGATGTATTGCATCTGAGCGCAGAAAACAAGAGCAGTACCGCGCGCGCCAACATCGACCTGGCGGCAGACGGCATGCTGCGCGTCGATTTCCAGCTAGCGCCGGCGGCGTCCGACGAGACGGCAAGTAAAATCCGGCAGAATCTCGTGCGCGACGATTTCGGCCGGGTGCTGAAAATGCACCTGCCCGATTATGGCAACAAGACCTCCCGCTACGATATGCGCGACCGCATGATCCGGCTTGACCAGGCCGACGGCAGCAGCATCGCTTTCAGCTACGACCTGGCAGGCCGCATGATTCAAAAGACCACCACCTCCGCCGGCGCTGCCAAAGTCTCGACGGTGAGCTTGCGCTATCAGGGCAATCGCCTGATGGAAGTGACGGATCCGGTTCAAACCACCGCCTACGCCTACGACGCCGCAGGCCGCATCGCCCAGACCCGCATCACCATCGACCGGCAAAGCTACACCCTGGCTACGACCTACGATCCGCGCACCGGCGAGCCCAGCACCCAGCGCCTGGCCGATGGCCAGGTCATGCGGATTGAACGCGATAAGGCAACCCAGGTAGCGCGCAGCATCAGCCTGCAAGGCGAGCGCTCGGCAGGCATGGCAGCTCAGATCGAGAAACTGCCAAGCTGGCTGCAATGGGCCAAAGCCGTTCTGCCAAAGCAGGCCGTGGTCGCCGAGATCGGCTTTAGTCCATACAACGGGTTGACCGGCTATACCCAAGGCAACGGAATCAAGACGGCGAAAGGATTTGATATCGCCGGGCGTTTAACCTCGCTCAAGATCGGCGACGGCCGCAACAGCATCGCCAGCTGGAGCTACGATTACGGCGTCGGTCCACGCATCCGTGCCTTGCAGGCAGCAGCCGGTACGCAAACCAACGCCAGCGGCAACATCGTCAAGGCCAGCTACGACTACAGCGGATTTGGCGCGCTGAAGCCAGCCGCACCCCTGTTTCACTTGCAGAAGACAGCCGTTTCGGCTGACAGCATGGCGCGCAGCATACGCAACCAGCGTGATGCGCTGGGCCGTTCGGTGGATGACGGACAGTATCGATATAGCTATACGCCCGAAGGGCAGATTGAAACCGTTACGGATGCGAAGAGCGGCGCGCCGGTAGCCACCTATCGCTACAACAGCTTCAACCAGCGTATCGTCAAAACTGTCTACGGCAAGGGCCAGGAAGCTGCCGTCACTACGCACTATTTGTGGCAGCAAAACCGTTTGGTGGCGGAGACCGACCAACAGGGGCGCATCAGCGCGCAATACCTGTATCTGAGCGAAGACGGCAAAGCCGCGCCAGTCGCCAAACTGGAAAGCGAAGCGGGAAAATCCAATCGTCTTCTATACATCCATGCCGATCAGCGCGGCGCGCCGATTGCCATGACCGACGGCGATCAGCATGTCGTGTGGCAGGCGGATGTTGCGCCGTGGGGGCAGGCGAAGATACAAAGCAAGGACGGCAGCACACTTAACCTACGTCTTCCAGGTCAGTACTACGACGCAGAGACCAGCCTGCATGATAACTTCCACCGGACCTACAATCCTGCCACGGGGCGTTACTTGCAGCCTGATCCGTTGGGATATCTGGATGGGCCGGATCCTTATTCGTATGTGCAGGGGGATCCGATAAATAAGATTGATCCCTTAGGTTTGTACCAATCCGATATTCACTATTACATGACCTATTTTCTTGCCATAGCGGCCGGGATAGATAAAGAAGATGCCAGGACGATTGCACTTGCTGCCCAGTTTGTCGATGACAATCCCTTGACGGAACCAATCGATTTAGATGAAACAGGGTCACCGGAATATATAAAATCCATATTCGATAACCAGCCTCGCTTAAAGAACTACCATTTCACACTTTCGGATGGTACAACTGGCACGACAGCGGAAAAATACAAAAATAACAATCTTGACCTTGCACTGACCGATCCTAGCCAACAGTTGTTGAACCTTTTGCGTGCAGCTGAAAACGCACCATCAAAATGTCCAAGTCTGCAATTTTTTGGGGAGTATCTCCATGCGTTTCAGGATACATTCTCTCATCGAGATTCAAATGATATCCCTGTCGATGCTGTCTGGCATGTACCTCTTTCGGATACCCAGCTTGGAATCGGACATGGCTATTTGTTTACCAATCCAGATATGACCTATAACCACTTTGGCTGGAATACAAACGAGGCCCGCACGTTAGAGATGGAGAAAGATGTTTACACGCAAATGATTAACATGAAAGGGCAATTGGGTTTATCGACTCCTGAGAAATCGTTTGACGACCTAGTGCCTCTTCTTAAACAATTTAATGCTGTAAAAGCGGATGAAAGTACGAAAGGAAAGGAGGCTAGTACAGACCTTGAGCATCCGAACTTCGCTTCGAAGATTGACGCACTACAGGCAAGTCTGATGTTGTTGGGCTTTGATGATATTAATATGAGGCCCAAAGGCGAGCAGGGATATGACGAGGTCGAAGCTGCGAAAAATAGGAAGAAAAATCTAGCCGGCTTGGATCAAAAAAATTATCCGGGAACTTGCATCACATCTTGTTTAAAGGCGAATTAAGTGTCAAAAGGAAATGTCATAAGTGTTTCATTTGCATCGGAGGGTTCATTGGTAGCTATGCGGAGAACAAATACATTTTTAAATAAATTTATTGCACTAATAGCTTGCAATGTTGTATTGCTTGGATACATGTTCTCTAAGCCGACACATGCGGCAGAACTTATTAACAGTCCAGTTACATCATGCGAGGTGCTCCACTGGAATCGAAAAGAATTTTCTCGTCCCCTGCTTTATGTCGACAAACCAGGAAAATATTGTATTGATCAAGACTACCGTTTTAGTTGTTCTGAATGGATGGGTAGTTGTGGCAGCAGTCCATTTTTGCAAATTATTGCGAGCGATGTCGAAGTGGATATGCGTGGACATACCTTCAGTCGATCAGGGCGTCCTCTTGAAATTTTTGGGCGCGGTCGCAATATTTTTATTAAAAATGGCGAAATAAAAAACGGGTATATCAATATAAATGCACCACGGTCATCGGGCTTCTTTGTTGGTGACAATTTCACGCATATAGAGAATGTCCGTGTTGAGACTGGGTGCATTCACATATTTGCGGCTAACGCGATCGTACGCAATAACGATGTTGTAGCCAGCAAAGATTGCACGACACCTTTGACGATTGTCGGTCCTCATCCCACGATTGAGAAAAATCGCTTAACTACAGTTGCAGGGGCCTTCGATGCTGCGCGTTATGGGATTGATCTGTCGGAAGGTGAGGGGGCTGTCGTACGCGGCAATACCATCTTGAACTATGGACCGAGAGAAAATACAGGAGCCGTCGTTTTGCGAGATGGTGACGGCGTGCAAATGGAAAATAACCATGTCGATAATTTCGAGCAGGCCGTTATGCGGACGGGTACATCGACTGGGCAATAACGAACATTGGGGTTTGATAAATAGTTCTCTCGTTCGGCACATAGGGAATACGGAGTACATGTGGAAATGAAAAAAAATCTGGCTGCTCTGGGACAGGTAACGATTTTGCTGGGTGCAGGAATGGCGCATGCTGCTCATGCCAGTGGCGGTGAATTATGGGTGGGCCCCGTTGCCATGATCTGCATGGTGCAGGATCCTGCCAACCAAAAGACGTCCATGGGCGTCAGCCTGCTTGCTGTGCCGCAATTCCAGGAGCAGGTTGCCGCCATGGGCCGGGCGCGCGCATGTATCGTTCGCAAGCATCTGTTGTCAAATGAATTGTGTAGCGCCGTGCTGACGAACGATTCCAAGATGACTCAGTCGCGGATCGAAGAATTGTACGAGAAACATGCAAGTGAAATACAAGGTATTCAAAACCTGGCTGAGTGCGAGGTCGACAGCGCAAAATGAAATTGCGACATTTTCAGTTTGTTTTTTTGTGATGGACTCAAAGGCTTGACAGCAATGAGATGGCTGCGCGAAGTCCGGTTGCTATCTAGCCGCAATTCTGCCCAACCTCGATGTCAGCACACCTTGCCCTACGCCGTAACTACAAATATCTTTGCCTAGACATAAAATGAAGCGTGGAAGCATATTGCAATTTGGCCTTGGCACAGCGCTTGGACAATTTGCTCCAAGAGCATTTTCCCAAACAGATTTGTTCAACGGCTTGAATCCGAATATATGGCCTGGCCAGAAGCGCGTCGATTACAGCACGGCACAATCGCCACTCATCGAATGGGAAGAGATAAAAGACGAAGCTGTCAGTAACAGCCAGCCTGACAAAAAGAAGGTGCTGGGTTTTATAGATGGTATGGCCACCGATTCGGTACTACCGGTGATCATGCCAATAGGACTGGGTGCGCAGCCACAACCATGGCGCGGACGCGATGAGACGGAAAGGCATGTACCGGAATTTCCACGGTCTGGCTTGCATATGGCGCTTGATCTGCCGGTGGGAATGTTACCTCTACCACGTCGCGCGCAAAGATCAGACGGATCACAAAAAAGACGTCACGAAGATTTTCACCTATTGGAACTGGACTATGGTCGTCTTATACCAGCTTGCCTGCTCAAGCTGGATCATCGAGAGATTCGACTAATCACCGACAGGCGCGCTTATCATCCAGACCCGGAGCTTTGGCATGTCTACGCCTTTCAGCGAGGAATCAGCGGGGTTGATATCGATCATCCAGATAGTCGCATATTGAGGTATTACGCGCGGCCGCCAGTCCCCACCTGCAATTATGGTAATCACAGTAAGTCGGTCGCTTCCATCGAATTCATCATGCGTTTCGATACCGGCCCAGTAATTCCGACTCGCTTCCGTATTGAATTGCCACCAATGGAATATTCCGGAAAATTGTTGCCCATGCCTACGGTGTACTTTGAGCCGTACAACATGTCGACAAATAGCTGGGTATGACGACATTGCCGCATCATTTGGAAAGCATAGTTAAGACACGCCTGTGAATTGTGTTCTCTTGAGATTGAACTCTTCTCGCAAAAGCGGGTTCGTCTTTCGGAGGAGACAGTCCATTTTTGATATTTTTATTCCATAATATTTACAACATATCTCACATGATTTTTCGTTCACTGATATCCAAATGCCTAAAAATGGCTGTGCTACTTCATGTGTTGCTGTCATCGACAGGCTGTGAATCTATTGCACGACTTGTCCTTAATGATGGCCATGGCTTGCGTTAAATTTTATTTGGAAAGACATAATTTTCCGAAAAGACATTCGCCGTGAATCAATGCGTTTTGATTGAAACAGTATCCTCCAAGACAACGGATTTCGTTATCGAAAAGCTGATTGCTGCACCCTGGGATTGTGGTCCGATTTCTGTGCATTATTGGACGGATTGCGAATGTTTGAAAGACTAGAGCCGATATAAATGGCAAAGCCTTTACTCATTTCCCATAAATTATTTTTATCTTGGCGGATTAATTTGATGGGGAGCTCGTTGCTTATTGCCTTTCCGGCGATCACCGAGGAAGTATCATTTACACCGGTCTTTAATTTCAAAGAAATTATTCTCAATAGAGCCCAAGCTGATCGAATCCCGAAGAATGATATTGCCAAAGAAGAATCGACTCATCGCTCTGAACAAATGCAAATCACAGGAAGCGCAATGTTCAGAATATTTATTTCAATGCATCTCTGCTGCTTAGGATTGATTGGCGCGATAAGCGCGTCAGCCGAGGATTGCGAACCGATCCGTCAATTGGAGAGGCATGCTTTGCGTACTGGCTATGCAGAGACAAGCGCCAAGTATTGCCTGACTTACGACATTGTCCAGCCACGGGTATTTTCTGTTGAGTCTGGCGGTCTTATGGCACTTTCAGGCGCACCTATGATTGCAATTCAGTATCGAAACGAATATCCAGATAAAGTGCTGCACAAGCTCATGCGTAATCCACTATTGTCAGAGAGCAGTGTCTTTGATATCGACTTGCAAGGACATTTGCTTAAAAGCGAAGTTGATAATTTGCTTGGCGTGGTAGCTTGGGACGGGATTCGGCATGTCAAAGTACGCAATGCAATCATTGATGTTCCAGGCAAGCGTAATTCTTTGGGCGTCAGTCTCGAAAACGGAGATGGTAGTCTGAGCATTGCTGGTCTGCCATCATATGCCAATCAAAGAGTGTTAGCCACGCAGAATACGAAGACCTTCCCGCGTCTGAATCACTAGATAAAAAAGCCCCTGGCTACCAGCCGACCGGTAATCTGGTAGAACACATGACCATCCACGCCGGCTGGCGCGGTGTCGTAATGGGCGGCGGCGGCAACGTACTGCGCGACAGCACCATCGACGTCGATGGTCATACGGCGGTCTACATGTACGGCCCTGGCAGTATCATCGAGAACAACACCATCATCATTCACCGCAACGGCGATGCCAAGCCGTTCGATGCTGCGATCAAATTACGCGATGCGCACGGCGCGGTGGTGCGCAACAACCGGATTATTTACAAAGGCGGATGGCTCGGCAAAGCGCCTGCTGCGGTCAACCTGCTCGATTCCACCGATGTGCTCATAGAAGGCAATACCGTAGAAAACTTCGACAAGCTGGTGCGCATCAACGGTGACAGCAAATATGCAGAAAAAGATAATTCCCTGAAGTGATAATCGCGGCGTGGCCGCCTATACACTCTATCTGCGCAATGGAGATGGATCTGTCGTACGCAACAACGCCATACGGCTGGATGGCAGCATGGATAAGACGATTGCGATCGGACTGAGCAACAGCCGGGAAGTAGTGGTGCAAGAAAATAGTTTTGTAAAAGCAGAAACGCCGATTGAAATCAAAGATGGAAGTACGGTCAAGGAAAGCGGTAGCGGAATTAATCAACCGTTCTAACAGACGTGGATAATTTCATCATGCTTGAGCGCGCATTCAACCGTGCAAGACATTGAGTTACGAGGCAAGAAAATAGAGAACATTTGTGTATATTTCGTTAAATGGACGCTTGCTGCCAGCGCTGCCATTTTTCTGGGCGGATGCCCTGCCGGTACGGCGCCCTTGAATAGATAAAGAATTGCTCTTTTCATGACGTTGATGTTGAGGTAGCGTTTCGCCTTTTTCAAGGCGGACGGCTAGACTTCTTGCAAGCCGCGCCGATACTGGATTGCTTCGGCCACATGGGCTGAAATAACCTGCTCTGTCCCCTCCAGATCGGCAATCGTGCGCGCCAGCTTGAGCACGCGATGATAGCCGCGCGCCGACCAGTTCAGGCGGCTCATTGCTCCCTGCAGTATCTTCTCGCCGGCGCTGTCGGGTTTGCAGAAATGATCGATTTCCTTGGCCGACAAGCCATTGTTTTGCTTGCCCTGGCGCGCCACTTGCAGCTCGCATACTCTTTCCACCCTGGCTGCTATCGCTGCTGACAATTCGCCGTCGGCGGCTTTCAATAACTGATCCTGCGGCAAGGCCGGCACCTGGATCTGCATGTCGATCCGATCCAGCAACGGGCCGGAAATCTTGTTTTGATAACGCAGGATATTGTCAGGCGTGCAACGGCATTGCTTGACCGGGTGACCCAGGTAGCCGCAAGGGCAGGGATTCATGGCGGCGATCAGCTGGAATTGCGCGGGGAAGTCGGCCTGGCGGGCCGCCCGCGAAATCGTGATGCGGCCGCATTCCAGCGGCTCTCGCAATACTTCCAGCACGCGGCGGTCGAACTGCGGCAATTCGTCGAGGAACAGGACGCCGCGGTGAGCCAGCGAAATCTCACCGGGACGCGGCGGGCTGCCGCCGCCCACTAGCGCCACGGCCGATGCCGTATGATGCGGCGCCCGATACGGCCGCACCTTCCATTTTGCGCTGGAAAAGCCGCTGGTGAGCGATTGCACCGCCGCAGATTCCAGCGCATCGCGATCACTCATGGGCGGCAAAATGCCGGGGAAACGCGCCGCCAGCATCGATTTTCCGGTGCCGGGCGGCCCCATCAGCAGTACGCTATGGCCGCCGGCTGCGGCGACCTCCAGTGCGCGTTTGGCTTGCAGTTGGCCTTTGACATCGCTGAAATCCAGATAGTGCGGCGGCCTGCGCTGCGGTTCGGCTGCGTGGCGCGATAATCTTGTTTCCGCTTGCTTGGAGGAGAAGTGAGCGCACACTTGTAGCAAACTGCCGGCGGGGAGAATACGGGCATCGGTAACCAGTGCCGCCTCGTCGGCATTGGCTTGCGGCAGGATGAAGGCGCGGCTTTTGTCGGCAGGCGAAGTGGTGCTGGAGCTGGAGGCTGTCATGGCGAAGGTCATCGCCAGCGCGCCGCGTATCGGCCTCAGCTCGCCGGACAACGAGAGTTCGCCGGCGAATTCGTAGTCGTCCAGTTCATCCGCCGGAATTTGTCCGGACGCCGCCAGGATGCCGAGCGCAATCGGCAAGTCGAAACGACCCGATTCCTTGGGCAGGTCGGCTGGCGCCAGATTGACGGTGATGCGGCGGGAAGGGAATTCGAAACGGGCATTTTGCAGCGCTGCGCGGACCCGGTCCTTGGACTCCTTGACCTCGGTTTCGGGCAGGCCGACGATGGTGAAGCTGGGCAGGCCGTTGGCCAGGTGGACTTCCACTGTGACTGCGGGCGCTTGCATGCCTGCCAGCGCCCGGCTTTTTAGTACAGCCAGCGTCACTGGCGCGGCATTATGGTTGCTTCAACTGGGCTTCAAGCTCCGTCACGCGGGCTTCAAGCGCCTCGAGCTTGGCGCGGGTGCTGGCCAGCACCTGGGCTTGCACGTCAAATTCCTCACGCGTCACCAGGTCCAGCTTGGCGAAGCCTTGGCCCAGCATGGCCTTGACGTTTTTCTCGATGTCCTTGGCAGGGGAGTTTTCGATGGCCTGGTTGATCTTGGCTTGGATGTCGTCGAAAAAATTGGGTTTGTTCATGGCGGCCCTCCGGCGGTAAATAAGAAAAATGATAACCGATACGAGCAAACCCTACATCGAAATTCTGCCTGGAGGCGGCAGTTTAAGCCTTTACTGCTTAAGCCAGCTGCTTGCGATATTGCACGAAGCCCGAGCGATCGGCGATGCGGTCGTACAACTGCATCGCCGTGCTGTTGGTCTCGCGGGTCAGCCAGTGCACCCGCGTGCTGCCGGCCGCCTTGGCCGCAGCGTAGACATGTTCGATCAATAGCCGGCCGAGGCCGGTGCCGCGCTGTTCAGGGGCGACATACAAATCTTGCAGATAGCAGGAATCCTCTACCGTCCAGCAAGAACGATGGAATATCCAGTGCACCACCCCGACCGCCTTGCCGTCCACGGTGGCCAGGGCGCCGAATATCGGTTCCTTCGGGTCGAGCAGGCGCTGCCAGGTGACCAGGCGCACGGCAGCGGTAACCTCCGCCTGATAAAAGCCGAGATAGCCCAGCCATTGCGGCTCCCAGGCAGCGAAGTCTCGTTCGCCGAGCGACTGGATAACAATATTTGAATGGGATGCGGATTCTGAAGCCAAGATAATCTCCTGTCGAAATGGATTTACTCGCTAACGGTAGGTAGCGGAGCCGGTTACAAAACAGCATTCATCGTAGCGCCAGAAGTTGGTATCATCAAAGATCCAAGATTGATTATATTTGTAGATCCAATTCAGTAAATTCTGCGATTTGGCGCAGCTAATGATAGTCTTTCATAAAAGACAATTATCGAGGAGAGACATGGTTAAAGCGAAACTATTGCTTCTGTGCGCGGCGTTCTGCTTTTCCGCAGCCGTCCAGGCGAACGAACCGCAAGCGACGGAGCATGACGTGGTTTTCAAGGACTTTCGCTTTGCTTCCGGGGAGACCTTGCCGGAACTGCGCATCCATTACCGTACCTACGGCGAGCCGCGCCGCGGCGCCGACGGTAAAGTCAATAATGCTGTGCTGATCCTGCATGGCACCGGCGGCACCGGCGCCCAGTTCATCCGACCGGAATTTTCCGGCGAGCTGTTCGGCGCGGGCCAGCTGCTTGATGCCTCGCGCTATTTCCTGATCCTGCCGGACGGTATCGGCCACGGCAATTCCAGCAAACCGAGCGACGGTTTGCGCGCCAAGTTTCCGCACTACGGTTACCGCGACATGGTCGAGGCCCAATACCGGCTGTTGACGGAAACCCTGGAAGTGAATCATTTGCGCCTGGTGATGGGCACTTCAATGGGCGGCATGCAGACCTGGATGTGGGGCGAACAGCATCCGGCTTTCATGGATGCCCTGATGCCGCTGGCCAGCGTGCCGAGCCAGATTTCAGGCCGCAACCGGGTCTGGCGCCGCATCATCATCGACGCCATCCGCAACGATCCGGCGTGGCAGGGCGGCAATTACAGCAGCCAGCCGCCGAGCTTGCGCACCGCCGAGCAAATGCTGTTTTTCATGTCCAGCAATCCCTTGCTGCGGCAACAGCAGATGCCGGACCTGGCGCAAGCCGATCAGGCCTTGGATAACGCGGTAGCGGCGGCCATGAAAAGCGCCGACGCCAACGATACCCTGTATTTCATGGACGCTTCGCGCGACTACGATCCCGGGCCGCTACTGGATAAAATCCGGGCGCCGCTGATCGCGGTCAACTCCGCTGACGATCTGATCAATCCGCCGGAAATCGGCATTCTGGAGCGCGACGTCAAACGCGTGCCGGGCGCGCGCATGGTGATGGTCAAGCTGAGCGACGCGACGCGCGGCCATGGCACCCACACGGTGGCTGTAGTCTGGAAACCCTGGCTGCGGGAATTGCTGGCATCGCCCCAGCGCAACTGATGATGAAACCTGCGGCGCCGGCGCTGTCGATGAATCTGGACCCGGCCGGGATTGCGCTCGACGGCGGCAAAGGCCTGGCCAAGCAGCTATGCCTGGCCTTGCGCCAGCGCATCCTGGCGGCCCCTGACACTTACCGCATCAAGCTGCCGACTTCGCGCAACCTGGCGCTGGCGTTGAAGGTATCGCGCAACACCGTGGTGCGCGCGTATGAACAGCTGTACGCCGAAGGCTATATCAGCAGCAGGGTCGGCGATGGCACTTATGCCGACGGCCTGGCGGCTGCGGTTGTGGCTGGTCCGGTAGTGCCGGCCGCCGCGGCGCCGGCGATGCAGCTGTCATCCATGCAGCAGCGCCTGAGCGGATTTGAGGCACGGCGGCGCCGCTTTGACGGCCCGGCGCGCGCCTTCCGGCTTGGCATTCCCGCTTACGACCTGTTCCCCAGCGCCATCTGGGCGCGTCTGCAAGGCAATTTCTGGCGTCGCGCGCCGCTGGCGCAGATGGGTTATGGCGAGGCTGCCGGCGATGTACGCTTGCGCGAGTTGATCGCAGCCTACCTGCGCCAGGCGCGCGGCCTGGTCTGCGAGCCGTCGCAAATCATGATCACCGCCGGCGCCCAGCATGGCATCGCCCTCTGCGCGCAGCTGTTGCTGGATGCCGGCGATAAGGTGGTGGTGGAAAATCCGTGCTACCCGGCAGCCGCTGCCGCCTTGGCTTTGTCCGGTGCGCAGCTGGTGGGAATCGGACTGGACCAGGATGGCATGGATACCAGCCAGCTGGCGCTGCATGGCGACTGCCGCCTGGCGTATGTGACGCCGTCGCACCAGTATCCGGTCGGCGTCACGCTGTCGCTGGCGCGGCGGCTCGAACTGCTGGCCTGGGCCGAACGCCACGACAGCTGGATCATCGAAGACGACTACGACGGCGAATATCGCTATGACGGCACGCCGCTGGCGCCGCTGGCGGCGCTGGATCACAATGCCCGTGTGCTGTACGTCGGCACTTTTTCGAAAATCGCCTTTCCCGGCCTGCGCCTCGGCTATCTGGTGTTGCCGCCCAAACTGGTGCCGGCGCTCGGCGCGCTGCGCGCCATGGGCGACCGTCACCCGCCTGCGGCGGATCAAGCCGTGATGGCCGAGTTCATCGCCGCCGGCCATTTCCAGCGGCACATCCGCCGCATGCGGCGTGCCAGCCGTTCCCGCCGCGATGCCTTGCTGGCGGCCTGGGCGCCGCTGTTCGGCGCGCAACTACCCTTGCCCAAGGTTGCCGCCGGCCTGCACCTGAGCTTGCCGCTGGCCAGTCCGCAGCAGGAGACCGAGCTGGTGGCGAAAGCTATCGCCGCAGGGGTCGAAATCAATCCGCTGAGCCGTTTTTGCATCCCGGGCCTGGCGGTGAATCCGCAGCACCGTGCCGGCCTAGCGCTGGGTTTTGCCGGCGTGGATGAGGCCGCGATCCGCAATGCATTGTTATTACTGCAACAAGCCTGGCGTTGATTTGTAGCTGACTACAAGATGTCATGTAGTTCGATCGGATAATCGCTGCACCAGAATAATGCGCCGGCAGGTGCATGCCTTATTTTGGTGCGCTGCACTGCACAATATTTCTGCACAAGAACGTCCCCTAATTAACAGTCACTAAAAAAGCACAAATAAATCGCCCCATAAGTGGTATTAAGCCGGCAAAAGGAGCGGCTGGAACAGTTGGCATGGGTTCTGCTATGGAAAGTACGAAGAGTACGGATTTAGCGGTTTTCATTCAACATACCAACAGGGACTTCCATGAAAAAGCTGATTTTAGCCGCAGCAATAGCAGCAAGCTTCACCGCAGGTTTTGCGCACGCCGAAGATGCCAAGCCTGACAATGAAATCAGTTACAACATCGGCCTCGTGAACGACTACCGCTTCCGCGGCATTTCGCAAACGCGTTTCGATCCCGCAGTGCAGGGCGGCGCCGACTACACCAATAATCCAACCGGTCTGTATGCCGGCACCTGGCTCTCCAACATCAAGTGGATCAAGGATGCTGTCGACAGCGCGAATACCGGCACCGGCGGCAAGGGACCGGTGGAGTGGGATATCTACGGCGGCAAGCGCGGCGACCTGCCGGGCGGCTTTACCTATGACGTTGGCGGCCTGTACTACTACTACCCGACCAACAACTACAGCCAGATCGGCCGCAACGCCAACACTTTCGAGCTGTACGGCCAGATTGGCTACGGACCGGCCTACTTCAAATATTCGCATGCGATGACCAACCTGTTCGGCACCATCGATAGCAAGAACAGCGCTTACTACGATGCCGGCGCCAATATTGATGTCGGCGCTGGCGTCACGCTGGGCCTGCACCTTGGCCATCAGACCGTGGAACACACCAGCTTCGCCAGCTATACCGATTGGAAAATCGGCGCCACCAAGACCTTTGACCAGCTCGCCGGCATCACCTTGGGGCTGGCCTATGTCGGCACCGACGCCAAGGATGGCGCATACGTCAGCCCGAGCGGCAAGAACCTGGGGCGCAACGGCGTGGTGTTTTCTCTGGCGAAGACCTTCTAACAGACCGATATCAAAACAGCGGCGGCAAGCGCTTCGCGCCGCCGTCTCACAAAACCAACGAGGCCGATATGAAACTGATTACAGCGATCATCAAACCATTTAAGCTCGACGAGGTGCGTGAAGCACTTTCGGCGATAGGCGTGCAAGGCATCACCGTGACCGAGGTAAAAGGTTTCGGCCGCCAGAAGGGCCACACGGAACTGTATCGCGGCGCTGAATATGTCGTCGACTTCCTGCCGAAGACAAAAATCGAAGCAGCAGTGGACGACAGCATCCTGGAACAGGCGGTAGAAGCGATCGAGACCGCGGCCCGTACCGGAAAGATCGGCGACGGCAAGATTTTTGTATTTGATCTGCAGGAAGTTATTCGTATTCGTACCGGTGAAACCGGCAAAGACGCAATCTAAGGGGATGAAAATATGAACAGAATATTTGCAACGATTTTAGCGTCTTGCGCGCTGATCGCGGCGACTTCGATGCTGCCGGCTGCGGCGGCTGACGAGGCGTCCGCTCCGGCAGCCAGCGCGCCAGCAGCTGCGGTGGCATCCGCCAGCGCGGATGCTTCCACACCAGCGCCGGCACCGGCAGCAGCGGCTGCTCCGGCCCCGGCCGCCGCCGCTGCTGCAGCGCCTGCCGCAGCAGCTCCCGCGGCGCTGGTGCCAAACAAGGGCGACACCGCCTGGCTGCTGGTCTGTACCGCATTCGTGATCCTGATGACCTTGCCAGGCCTGGGCCTGTTCTACGGCGGCTTGGTGCGCAGCAAAAACATGCTGTCGGTGCTGATGCAGTGCTTCACGGTGTTTTCGCTGATCATCGTGCTGTGGATACTCTACGGTTACAGCCTCGCGTTCACGGAAGGCAATTCCTTCTTCGGTGGCTTCAGCCGCCTGTTCTTGCATGGCATGACGCCTGATTCCGTGGCGGCTACCTTCAGCAAGGGCGTGGTGGTGCCTGAGTTCGCCTACGTGGTGTTCCAAGGTGCGTTTGCCGCGATTACCTGTGCCCTGATCATCGGCGCCTTTGCCGAACGCGCCAAATTTTCGGCGATCCTGGTGTTCACCGTATTGTGGTTCACTTTCGCCTACCTGCCGATGGCGCACATGGTCTGGTTCTGGCCTGGTCCGGATGGCTTTGTCGATGCTGCTTCCGCAGAGAAGCTGACCGCTACCGGCGGCTGGCTGTTCCAGAAGGGTGCGCTTGATTTCGCCGGCGGCACCGTGGTGCATATCAATGCCGCTATCGCCGGCCTGGTTGGTTCGTACGTGATCGGCAAGCGCGTCGGTTTCGGCAAGGAAGCCTTCAAGCCGCATAGCCTGACCCTGACCATGGTCGGCGCATCGCTGCTGTGGTTCGGTTGGTTCGGCTTCAATGCCGGTTCGGCCCTGGAAGCCAACGGCAGCGCGGCTCTGGCCTTCATCAATACCTTGCTGGCGACTGCTGCCGCGGTGCTGAGCTGGAGCGCTGGCGAATGGATCGGTAAGGGCAAGCCTTCCATGCTGGGTGGCGCATCCGGCGCGGTGGCCGGCCTGGTGGCGATTACTCCTGCAGCTGGTTTCGTCGGCCCGATGGGCGCTTTGATCATGGGCTTGCTGGCTGGTTTCGTTTGCCTGTGGGGTGTGACTGGCCTGAAACGTTTGCTGGGCGCGGACGATGCGCTGGACGTCTTCGGCGTGCATGGCGTCGGCGGTATCATGGGTGCGCTGCTCACCGGCGTGTTCGCGGCGCCTAGCCTTGGCGGCACAGGCATCTATGACTACGTCACCAATGCGGTCCTGCCAGACTATTCGATCCCTGGCCAGCTGTGGATCCAGTTCGAAGGTGTGCTGACGACGCTGGTCTGGTCGGGCGTGGTATCGCTGATTGCATTCAAGCTGGTCGATATCGTCATGGGCTTGCGTGTGACTGAAGAAGAAGAGCGCGAAGGCCTGGATATCTCCAGCCATGGCGAGTCTGCCTACCATGATTGAGATGTGTGATTAAGACGTCACGGTCAAGCCTTGCCTGATCTGGCCGGATAGCAGAATACCGCTATCCGGCGGTTCGATCGGCGTCTTGCACAATCCCGGGTCGATAGCCATCGCCTGGGATTTTTTGTTTCCAGTTTAAGAACAGCAGATTCAGGAGATTTCCATGGACCCGACCAGCACCCCGCAACGCTTGAGCGCCTGTACGGTGGAAGACGTCAGGGCTGACCAGTTCGATAGTGTAGTGGGGCCGCTCACCGATATCCTGATGGCTTGCGTGGCAAATGGCGCCAGCATCGGCTTCGTCGACACGCCGGCTGCCGAAGATGCCTTTTCCTTCTGGTACGGCGTCAGCGGCTCGCTGGTAAGCGGTGGCCGCCGGCTGCTAGTGGCGCGCTTTGCCGGCGAGGTGGTCGGCACCGTGCAGGTCGTGCTGGCGACGCCCGCCAATGGCCATCATCGCGCCGAGATTTCCAAGTTGCTGGTGCATCCTGATGCGAGACGCAAGGGAGTGGCGCGCCTATTGATGCAGCAGGCTGAGGCGATCGCCCGGGCCGACGGCCGCTCCTTGCTGATTCTCGACACCCGTACCGGCGATGCCGCCGAGTCCTTGTACAGTTCCATGGGGTTTGAACTGGCCGGCATCATTCCGGACTATGCGCGTTCGACGGCGGGCAAGCTGACCGATACAAGTTTCATGTACAAGCAAATCTAAGCCCGAGTAATTTGGCAAGCATCTGGCGTCTAGCAGGCGGCCATCACTGCGCTGTATGCACCAAAGCGAGAATCCAGACGCTCTCATTGACGATCCCGTACAGCAAGCGCTATTACATGTGAAACACTGCACTAGCTTTCATGCGGGATCAGTCCGCGCGTATCGGGAATGCTGCCGGCCTTTCCTGAGAACGGGAACTGTGCCAGGTTGAGGGCGGCCTGGCTGAACAATTCATCCAACCTGATTGCAGCCGCCAGATCCTGCTCCGCAATGTAATCCAGGATATCGCTGCGATCTTGCTCAGCTTCGCCTACCCAATGAACATTCACCTCTTGTTCGCGCCCGCTTTGCCCGGCAATTCAGTGCGGCGCCGAGCGAATTCAGCCTCGACCTCGTCATTTGAGCTGCTGCGTCCGGCCTGCATGTCTGTCCGGGCGGCCTCAACCTTGCGCAGCAGGAAGGCGTCATATTCCCGGGCTTCAGTCTGGCGCTGCACAAACTCGCGCATGAATTCGCGCACGATTTGCGACGCCGGCCGATGCGCTGCCGCGGCTTCGGCCATGAACTTGTCGCGCAGTTCTGATTCGATCTTCATGGTGAAAACGGCCTCTTTAGTCATGGCAAATCCCCATAAAATAATTACAAGGTATATACCTTATCATTACTTTTTCCGGAATTAACCTGTGTTATAAAAATACTGCCTCATTGAATAAAGCGTGATGCATATAAAATGACATATGGGCTTTGTGTTGTATATAAGATAATTCCTGTCTGTTACGAATATACCGCAGAGGTGGGATGTTTCACTGCGCTTTTTGTCAATCGGAGGGCTTTAAAAATCCGCTAGTGGCCCGATGTAAAGTGAGCTAATCGGCCTCACCGGGCAACCATCGCGCCATTTACGCAACATTGCGGCGGGTTACCGGCGAAATAATGCATTTCCCGTTAGAATCGGCGGCTTGCCTTGGAAGTCTTGAAATACGCTTCTTTGGTTGGCAGCAACGCATTTGCACACGCTACATCGTTTCCAAAAGAAAGTTTTATATGGTTCCGCATCTCGTCACGGCCCTGAATGGCCCGTTGCTCGATCTAGAAAAGAAAATCCTCGCAGCTACCCCGGCTATCGAGCGCTGGTTCCGGATGGAGTGGCAGGAGCACACGCCGCCGTTCTATTGCTCGGTCGACCTGCGCAATTCCGGTTACAAGCTGGCCCCGGTGGATACCAATCTGTTCCCGGGCGGCTTCAGCAATCTGTCGCCGGAAATGCTGCCGCTAGCGATACAGGCGGCGATGGCGGCCATTGAAAAATATTGTCCGGACGCCAAGAACCTGTTGCTGCTGCCGGAGCTGAACACACGTAATACTTTCTATCTGCAAAACGTCGCGCGGCTGATGCAGGTGTTCCGCCAGACCGGTCTGCATGTGCGGCTCGGTTCGCTGGCGGAGGATGTCAAGGAGCCGCAAACCATCGAATTGCCGGACGGTAGCACCATCACGCTGGAGCCGCTGGAGCGCTCCGCCAATGGCCGCCGCCTGGGGCTGAAGAACTTCGATCCCTGCACCATTTTGCTGAACAACGACCTGTCGTCCGGTACGCCGGCGATCCTGGAAAACCTCAACGAGCAAAATGTCTTGCCGCCGTTGCATGCCGGCTGGACTGTGCGCCGCAAAAGCAACCATTTCACGGCTTACGACGAAGTGGTGAAGAAATTCGCCAAGCTTATCGATGTCGATCCGTGGATGCTGAACCCGTTTTTCGCCAAGGTCGACCAGGTCGATTTCCAGGCCACCGACGGCGACGACAAGCTGGCGGCCAGCGTCAGTTCGCTGCTGGCGAAGATCCGCAAGAAATACAAGGAATACGGCATCACCGAAAAGCCGTTCGTGATCGTCAAGGCCGACGCCGGCACCGACGACATGGGCGTGATGAGCGTGACCGATGTCAGCCAGATCAAGGAGCTGAGCCGCAAGCAACGCGAGAAACTGTCGCTCGGCAAGACCGGCGGCGAGATCCATGACCTGATCATCCAGGAAGGCGTGCATACTTTCGAACACATCAACGACGCGGTAGCGGAGCCTGTGGTGTACATGATCGACCGTTATGTCGTCGGCGGTTTTTACCGTGTGCACGCGGAGCGCGGCATCAATGAAAACCTGAATGCGCCGGGCGCCCATTTCGTGCCGCTGGCGTTTGCCCAGCAGCACGCTTTGCCAGACATGCTGGCCAAGCCGGGCACGACCGCACCGAACCGCTTCTATATGTATGGCGTGGTAGCGCGCCTCGGTTTGCTGGCGGCTTCGCTGGAAATGGAAAAGACCGATCCGAACCCTGAAGAATATTAATCATCAGTTTGTCCTGACCTCAGCAACCATAAGGCCGAAAATATGAAAATCGCTTTCCTCGCCGATCCGCTCAACACCTTCAAGACGTATAAGGATTCGACTTACGCCATGATGGTGGAAGCGGTCAAACGCGGCCATACGATCTATGCCTTCGAGCAAAAAGACATGGCGCTGGAAAGCGGGATCGTGACCGCCAATGTGGTCAAGGTGACCCTGACAGGCGACGCCAAGGATTGGTTCCGCGCCAGTGCGCCGGCGGCCATGTTCCTGTCGGAATTCGATGCGATCCTGCTGCGCAAGGATCCGCCTTTCGACATGGAATACATTTACACCACCTATCTGCTGGAACTGGCGGAAACCCAGGGCGCGCGCGTCTTCAACAAGCCGCAGGCAATCCGCGACCATAATGAAAAACTGGCCATCGCACAGTTCTCGAAATACACTTCGCCGACCCTGGTGACGCGCGACGCGGCGCGCCTGCGCGCTTTCCACGAAGAACACCAGGATGTGATCCTGAAGCCGCTCGACGGCATGGGCGGCGCCGGGATTTTCCGGGTCCGGCAGGACGGCCTGAACCTGGGCTCGATCATTGAAACCCTGACCGACAACGGCCAGCGCACCATCATGATCCAGCGTTTCATCCCTGAGATTGTCGCCGGCGACAAGCGAGTGCTGGTGATCGGCGGTAAAGTGGTGCCGTTTTCGCTGGCGCGGATCCCGCAGGGCAGCGAAGTGCGCGGCAACCTGGCGGCGGGCGGCATCGGCGTGGCCCAGCCGCTGACTGCGCGCGACCGCGAAATCGGCGAAGCACTTGGGCCGGTGCTGGCACAGCGCGGCTTGTTACTGGTAGGATTAGATGTGATCGGCGACTATTTGACCGAGGTCAATGTCACCAGCCCGACTTGCTTTCAGGAAATTAAGCAGCAAGCCGGTTTTGATGTTGCCGAGATGTTCATTGATGCGCTGGAAGCAGCCCTGGCCTGAGCTGGTGTAGTGTTTCGTCAGCGCCGGCAGCTTGCCGGTGCGCTGTAAGTGTTGCAGTAAAACCGTTGTAAACCGGGATAGTCCGCGCTGCGGATTCGAGTGAAACTATGATTGGCATTCTTCTTTTAACCCACGCTCCGCTGGGCCAGGCATTCATCGCAGCTGCCTCTCACGTGTTTCGTCATACACCCGAACGGCTGGAAGCGATCGACGTTATCGCCGACCAGAATCCGATGGAAGTGCAAAAACTCGCCAAGCAGGCCGCGGCCCGCCTGGACGACGGCTCCGGCGTACTGGTGATTACCGACGTCATGGGTGGCACGCCTTCCAATTGTACGTTGCCGTTTTGCAGCGGCAACCAGACCCAGGTGATTGCCGGCATCAGCTTGCCGATGCTGCTGCGCGCCTTGACTTACCGTAACGATACGCTCGACGTGGTGACCGAAATGGCGCTGGCCGGCGGCCAGGGCGGTGCGGTAAGGGTGGATAACCGGGTTCGTGTATCACATTGATAACAGATGGCAGGAACGGATTTACGCGCGCCTAGAGCTGATAGTTAAGATAGTTAACATTATTAAAAGACAAAATGATTCAACAAGAAATCGAAATTATCAACAAGCTTGGCTTGCATGCACGTGCCTCAGCCAAATTTACCCAACTGGCCAGCAAGTTCAAATGTGAAGTCTGGATGACCCGCAACAAACGCCGCGTCAACGCCAAATCCATCATGGGCGTGATGATGCTGGCGGCCGGCAAGGGCAGCACGATCTTGCTGGAAGCCGACGGTGAGGATGAAAAAGCCTGTTTTGATGCCTTAAACCAGTTAATTCAGGATAAGTTTGGCGAAGGCGAGTAACGCCCGTCTGTCAGCTAACCCGGTTCCGCATTTATCTCTATCTATCTTTATACAGCGGTGACCAGATGGCATCCTTTACCTTACACGGCATTCCGGTTTCACGCGGCATCGCGATCGGCCGCGCACACCTGTTGGCGCCGGCTGCGATGGACGTCAAGCACTACCTGATTGGCGAAACCGAGGTCGAAGCCGAAGTCCAGCGGCTGCAGGACGCGGTCGCCGCCGTGCGTACCGAACTGCAAACCATCCGCAATGATCTGCCGAAAGAGTCGCCGCCCGAGCTGGGCGCGTTTGTCGACGTCCACCTGCTGATCCTTTCCGATCCGATGCTGGCCGAGATGTCGCTCGATATTGTCCGCAACCGCCAGTACAACGCCGAGTGGGCGCTGGTGACCCAGATCGACGAGTTGTCGAACCAGTTCGATGAAATCGAAGACCCTTACCTGCGTGAACGCAAGATGGATGTGCTGCAGGTCGGCGAGCGCTTGCTGAAAGTCTTGACCGGCACCTCCACCCGCTTGCCCGAAGTCGACAGCGACGGCGCTTCGTTCGCCAACATCGTTGTGGTGGCTTACGATATCTCCCCGGCCGACATGCTGCAGTTCCGCGACCGCGCTTTCGCCGGCTTCGTGACCGATCTCGGCGGCCAGAATTCGCATACCGCGATCGTCGCCCGCAGCCTGGATATCCCGGCCGCGGTCGGCATGAACAATGCCTCGCGCCTGATCAAGCAGGACGACTGGATCATCATCGACGGCGACGCCGGCGTGGTGATCGTCGATCCGGCCACCGTGATACTCAAGCAATACCGCGAGCGCCAGGTACATCTGCTGCGTTCGCGCAGAAAGCTCGGCAAGATCAAGAAAACCCGAGCGGTAACGCTGGACGGCACCGAAATCACCTTGCTGGCGAATATCGAACTGCCGAGCGACTGCGCGGCGGCGATGGAATCCGGCGCCAACGGCGTCGGCCTGTTCCGCTCGGAATTCCTGTTCATGGGCCGCATCGGCACCCAGCACGCCTTGCCGACCGAGGACGAGCAGTTCGAATCCTACCGGCAGGCGGTGGTGGCGATGAAAGGCCGGCCGGTGACCATCCGCACGCTCGACGTCGGCGCCGACAAGCCGCTCAACAACGATGAGCAGACCGCGCTCAACCCGGCGCTGGGCTTGCGCGCCATCCGCTATTGCCTGGCTGAGCCGCAATTGTTCCTGACGCAACTGCGGGCGATCTTGCGCGCTTCCGCCTTCGGCCAGGTCAAGCTGCTGATCCCGATGCTGGCGCACGCGTTTGAAATCGACCAGACCCTGGCCATGATCGAGCAGGCCAAGCAGCAGCTGCGCGATGACTGCGTCAAGTTTGACGAAGCCATCAAGATCGGCGCCATGATCGAGATCCCGGCGGCGGCGCTAGCCTTGCCGATGTTCATCAAGCGTATGGATTTTTTGTCAATCGGGACCAATGACCTGATCCAGTACACCTTGGCCATCGATCGCGTCGACCATGAGGTCGCGCACCTGTACAACCCCTTGCATCCAGCCGTCCTGTTCCTGTTGTCGACCGTGATCGCGCTCGGTCGCAAGGCCGGGATTCCAGTCTCGGTATGCGGCGAAATGGCGGGCGACGTCAAATTCACGCGTTTGCTGCTGGGCATGGGTTTGCTTGAATTTTCCATGCATCCGGCGCAATTGCTGGCGGTGAAGCAGGAAGTGCTGAACAGCGACCTCGACGGCCTGACGCTGCAAACCAAGAAAATCCTGCGTAACACCGAACCCAGCGCGATTGCCACCGCAGTCAGCCAGATGCGCATGCTGGCCTGATGCTGTGATGGAATGACAAAACCATCATAGTTTGACGCCAAGCCCCGACTTGGTTATTCTTGTCCCATCGCGCCGATTTGAATGGTTTCACCACCTCAGCTTGCGGGCGCGCGGCATCACCTGGTTTCCGGACCGGTAGATGCCAAATAAATACGGCTAAAGCGAGCTTGAAGTACAAGCCCAGAATTTAGCCCGATTAGCGAAAGCTCTCGGGCTTTTTTTATTTCTACACAACACAAGCAAATTGACCATGTCCCAAGGAATAGTTGCTCCGCAGTCCATGCATTTCGCCACGCCGCTGCAATTGCAAAGCGGCGCGCTGCTAGCGGATTACACGCTGGTATACGAAACCTATGGCGCCCTGAATGCCGACAAATCGAATGCCGTGCTGGTCTGCCATGCGCTGAACGCCTCGCACCACGTCGCCGGCGTGTATCAGGACGACGAAAAGAACGTCGGCTGGTGGGACAACATGGTTGGACCCGGCAAGGCGCTGGATACCAATAAATTCTTCGTCATCGGCGTCAACAACCTCGGTTCCTGCTTCGGCTCTACCGGTCCGATGCACATCAACGCCGCTACCGGCAAGCCTTACGGCGCCGGCTTCCCCGTCGTCACGGTGGAAGACTGGGTACAAGCCCAGGCACGCCTGGCGGATGTGCTCGGGATCGTGCAGTTCGCCGCGGTGATGGGCGGTTCGCTGGGCGGCATGCAGGCGCTGGCCTGGAGCCTGCTGTACCCGGCCCGTCTGCGCCATTGCGTGGTGATCGCCTCGACGCCGAAGCTGTCGGCGCAAAACATCGCCTTCAACGATGTGGCGCGGCAGGCGATCCTGACCGATCCTGGCTTCCACGGCGGCGATTATTACGCGCACGGCGTGGTGCCCAAGAACGGCTTGCGGGTGGCGCGCATGGTCGGCCACATCACCTATCTGTCGGACGACGACATGGCCGAGAAGTTCGGCCGCGACCTGCGTTCCGGCGCCTACCAGTTCGGCTTCGGCATCGATTTTGAAATCGAATCCTACCTGCGCTACCAGGGCGACAAATTCTCTGAATATTTTGACGCCAACACCTATCTGCTGATCACCAAGGCGCTCGACTATTTCGACCCGGCCAAGGAATTCGGCGGCGACCTGACGCAGGCGCTGAGCCGCACCCAGGCGCAGTTCCTGCTGGTGTCGTTCATGACCGACTGGCGTTTTTCGCCGGAACGCAGCCGCGAAATCGTCCAGGCGCTGGTCAACAACAAACGCCGCGTCAGCTACGCCGAGATCGACGCGCCGCACGGCCACGATGCCTTTTTGCTGGACGATCCGCGCTACATGAGCGTGGTGGGCGAATATTACAACCGCATCTGGCAAGAGCTGGGCCAGCTGCCGGCAAGCGCATCGACAGCAGCAACAGAAGCCGTAGGAGCCGTACATGAACTTTGATCAATTAAGCAGCTTGCGCCCCGACCTGGCGTTTATTGCCCACTGGGTGCGCGGCGATTCGCAGGTGCTCGACCTCGGTTGCGGCGACGGCGTCATGCTCGATTATCTGCAGTCAGACAAGCAGTGCGCCGGCTACGGCGTCGAAATCGACGACGCCAAGATCCCGGCTTGCGTGGCGCGCGGCGTCTCGGTGATCCAGCAAGACATGGAAGCCGGGCTCAACCTGTTTGCCGACAATGCCTTCGACACGGTGCTCTGCCTGTCGGCCCTGCAAATGATGAAAAATGTGGAGGGCGTATTGCGCGATATCGCCCGCGTCGGCCGCGAAGCGATCGTCTCTTTTCCCAATTTCGCCTACTGGCCGCACCGGGTGGCGCTGCTGCGCGGCCGCATGCCGGTATCGAAGTCGCTGCCGTATGAATGGTATGACACTCCCAACCTGCGCTGCGCCACCATCAAGGATTTTGAAGAACTGGCGAACCAAGTCGGCCTGGAAGTGCTCGAATGCGTAGCGCTCCACGATGGCCAGCCGATCTCGGTGCTGCCCAATTGGCGTGGTAGTCTTGCGGTATTCCGCTTTCGCAAGAAATAAACCCGTAAAAAATAAAGGGGTATTCCTGCCGCCCATGGCTTAAATCAGGGGCGGCACGATTGTCCACAACTCCCGCCGCCGCGGGCGCATCTATGACTTCAGCTTCAAATCCCTGGCATCACTATCTCAACCGGCGCATGCTGATCTGCGCCTTCCTCGGCTTCAGTTCGGGCCTGCCGCTGTTCATCCTGCTCAGTTTGCTGCAAGCCTGGCTGAGTAAATCCGGCCTGAATGTAAAGTCGCTGGGTTTGTTTGCGCTGGTGATGTTTCCCTACACCTGGAAGTTCGTCTGGTCGCCGCTGATGGATCGCTTCCACTTCGGCAAACTCGGCCGCAGGCGCAGCTGGATGCTGCTGACCCAGGCGACCCTGTTCGTCGCCATCGGCGCCATGGGCATGCTCGATCCGCACTCGCAGGTGACGGCCATCGCCTTCATGGCGGCGCTGGTGGCTTTCCTGTCGGCCAGCCAGGATATCGTGATCGACGCCTACCGGCGCGAAATCCTGCCCGAAAGCGAGCAGGGCCTGGGCGCCGCGATCAACGTCAATGCCTATAAGGTCGCCGGCATGGTGCCGGGCGCCTTGTCGCTGTTCCTGGCCGATCACATGAGCTGGCAGGCGGTGTTCTGGGTCACTGCCGGTTTCATGCTGCCGGGGCTGATCTGCACCTTGCTGATCAAGGAGCCGACGGTATACGGATCGCCGCCAAAGAATTTGCGGGAAGCCATCGTATTGCCGTTTCAGGAATTTATCACCAGGGATGGCTGGCGCAGCGCATTGTGGATACTGGCCTTTATTTTCCTGTATAAGCTCGGCGACAGCATGGCAACTGCGCTTGCCACCAAATTTTATATCGACCTGGGGTTTTCCCTGACTCAGATCGGCCTGATTTCCAAGACCACCAGCTTGTGGGCCAGCCTGGTCGGCGGCCTGGTGGGCGGCATCTGGATGGTGCAGATCGGAATAAATCGGGCATTATGGATTTTTGGCGTGGTGCAGGCGGCGACCATCCTGGGATTTGCCTGGCTGGCCCAGGTCGGTCCCGATCCGCTGGTGCTGGCTATCGTGATCGGCGGCGAGGCTTTCGGCGTCGGCGTCGGCACTGCCGCTTTCGTGGCGTTCATCGCGCGCGCCACCGATCCCCGCTACACTGCTACGCAATACGCTTTGTTCACCAGCCTCGCTGCGGTGCCGCGTACCTTCGTCAATTCCTCGGTCGGCTATATCGTGGCGGAAACCGGCTGGTTCCATTTCTTTATTCTGTGCTTCATCTTAGCGCTGCCGGGAATGTTAATTTTGTTCAAAGTGGCACCGTGGAATCAGAAGCAGGATGTGACAAACGGAGAAAATCCTGTTGTAAGTTAGAAAAAGGATTAGAATCAAATCGAATAATCCTCTTCTGGGCTGGGTTGAAAAGGACAGTAGCCGATCAAGGAACTGCGAGTATCCGAAGAGGTCGAACTTTCAATAGTGTAATCTTCAATTTGTTTTCGCAACATCGTTGATGCGGGGGTGATATGGATATCTACAGCAGCTTTGCAAGTCGGTTCGACAAAACCAGAGAAGAAGAATTTTCCCTAGAAGAATATCTAGCGCTTTGTAAGACCGATCCCAGCGGTTATGCAACCGCCGGCGAACGCATGCTGATGGCGATAGGCGAACCGCAACAGGTCGACACACGGCACGACCCTTCCTTGTCGCGCATCTTTGCCAACAAGGTGCTCAAGGTTTATCCCGCGTTCAAGGAATTCTACGGCGCGGAAGAGGTGATCGAACAAGTGGTCGCCTATTTCCGGCACGCCGCGCAAGGCCTGGAAGAACGTAAGCAAATTCTCTATCTGCTGGGTCCGGTCGGCGGCGGCAAGTCATCCATCGCCGAGCGTCTCAAACAGCTGATGGAACATGTTCCTTTCTATTCCCTCAAAGGCTCGCCGGTCAACGAGTCGCCGCTGGGTCTGTTCGATTACGAAGAAGACGGCGCCATCCTGGAAGAGCAATACGGCATTCCGCGCCGCTACCTGAAATCCATCCTGAGCCCGTGGGCGGTCAAGCGGCTGCACGAATTCAACGGCGATATACGGAAATTCCGCGTAGTTAAGCGCTATCCTTCGATCTTGCGGCAAATCGGGATCTCCAAGACCGAGCCGGGCGACGAAAACAACCAGGACATTTCCACCCTGGTCGGCAAGGTCGATATCCGCAAGCTGGAGCAATATTCGCAGGACGATGCCGACGCTTACAGCTATTCCGGCGGGCTGTGCCTGTCGAACCAGGGCTTGCTGGAATTCGTCGAAATGTTCAAGGCGCCGATCAAGGTGCTGCACCCTTTGCTGACCGCGACCCAGGAAGGCAATTTCAAAGGCACCGAGGGCTTCGGCGCGATCCCGTTCGACGGCATCATCCTGGCCCACTCCAACGAGTCGGAATGGAAGGCTTTCCGCAACAATAAGAACAATGAAGCTTTGCTGGACCGTATTTATATAGTCAAAGTGCCTTATTGCTTGCGGGTGTCGGAAGAAATCAAGATCTACGAAAAGCTGATCCGCACCTCTTCCTTGGGCAAGGCGGTCTGCGCCCCGGGTACGCTAAAGATGATGGCGCAGTTTTCGATACTGACGCGTCTGGGCGAGCCGGAGAATTCCAGCATCTTCTCGAAAATGCAGGTCTATGACGGCGACAACCTGAAAGACAGCGACCCCAAGGCCAAGTCGTTCCAGGAATACCGCGATTACGCCGGCGTCGACGAGGGCATGACCGGGGTCTCGACCCGCTTCGCCTTTAAGATACTGTCGCGCGTATTCAACTTCGATTCGACTGAGGTGGCGGCCAACCCGGTGCATCTGATGTATGTGCTGGAGCAGCAGATCGAACGCGAGCAGTTCCCGCAAGAGCTGGAGCAAAAGTACCTGTCCTACGTCAAGGATACGCTGGCGACGCGCTATGCTGAGTTTATCGGCAAGGAAATCCAGACCGCCTACCTGGAATCGTATTCGGAATACGGCCAGAACGTCTTCGACCGTTACGTAACCTATGCCGACTTCTGGATCCAGGACCAGGAATTCCGCGACCATGACACCGGCGAGAGCTTTGACCGGGCGGCGCTGAACGGCGAGCTGGAAAAGATTGAAAAACCGGCTGGCATCAGCAATCCGAAGGACTTCCGCAACGAAATCGTGAATTTCGTGTTGCGGGCGCGGGTTTCCAACGCCGGCAAGAATCCGCTCTGGACCAGTTATGAAAAACTGCGGGTGGTGATCGAGAAGAAAATGTTCTCGAATACCGAGGACCTGCTGCCGGTCATCTCATTCAACGCCAAAGGTTCTAACGAGGAATTGCGCAAGCACGAGGATTTCGTCAATCGCATGGTCAGCAAGGGCTATACGCCGAAGCAGGTGCGTTTGCTGTGCGAATGGTATCTGCGCGTGCGCAAGTCCTCGTAAGGACCCGTTAGGGAATAAGTTGGGCATTTGGGCGGCCGTAGCTGGATGCGATGCAAGGCGCCCGACGCGCCGCAGTGCGAGCACTGCAAGCGGTGGGCAACGCAGCAGCGCGCCAGCTACGGCCGCACAAATGTTCAAGTTATTTACTAACGGGGCCTAAGGTGAACCGATAGTAGCAGCGACTCACCGGATGCCGTCCGACTAGGAGAGCCGACCGTGTTGCATCAGATAATCGACCGTAGACTGTCTGGCAAGAACAAAAGCATTGCCAACCGGGAGCGCTTTCTACGGCGCTTCCGGGCGGCCATCCATCGCTCGGTGACCGAGGCCGTGCGCGACCGCGGCATCAAGGAAATCGAAAACGCCAAGAGCATCAGCATTCCGCGCAAGGGCATCAGCGAACCGGTGTTCGGCCACGGCCCCGGCGGCAAGCGCGAGATGGTCCATCCCGGCAACCAGGATTATCTGCAAGGCGACCGTATCGCCCGCCCGGACGGCGGTTCCGGCGGTGGCGGCGGCAGTTCCGCCAGCAATTCGGGCGAGGGCGAGGATGAATTCGTATTCCAGTTGTCGCGCGAAGAATTCATGCAGTACTTCTTCGAAGACCTGGAATTGCCGCGCCTGATCAAGACTAACCTGCTGGCGGTGCCCAGCTGGAAAAACATGCGCGCCGGTTATTCCACCGATGGCAGTCCCAATAATATCGATATCGTCCGCTCCCTGCGCAGCTCGCTCGGGCGCCGCATTGCGCTCGGTTCCCCGCTGGTGGTCAAGCTGCGTGAGCTGGAAGCGCTGATGGAAACGCTGAAGGCCGATCCGAACGACCGGCGCGATGAAATCATCCGCCTGGAAGAGGATATCCATCACCTGAAAGGCCGCATCTGGAGGATTCCCTTCATCGATCCCTTCGACCTGCGCTACGTCAACCGGGTCAAGGTGCCGCAGCCGTCTAGCCGCGCCGTCATGTTCTGCGTCATGGACGTCTCGGGTTCGATGGATGAGCAGCGCAAGGATCTGTCGAAGCGTTTCTTCATCCTGCTGTACCTGTTCCTGACCCGCAATTACGAACACATCGAAGTCGTCTTCATCCGCCATCACACGCGGGCCGACGAGGTGGATGAAGATACCTTCTTTCACTCACAGGAAAGCGGCGGCACGGTGGTGTCCAGCGCCCTGGAACTGATGAAGAAGATCATCGACGAGCGCTATCCTCCGGGCGACTGGAACATCTACGGCGCCCAGGCTTCCGACGGCGACAACTGGAATGACGATTCGCCCAAATGCCGCGAACTGCTGGAACTGGAAATCCTGCCGCGTTCACGCTACTTCGCCTATATCCAGGTGACGGTGGAAGAACAGAATCTGTGGACCGAGTACCAGCAGATCGCGGCCGTCAATCCGCAGTTTGCGATGAAGAAGGTGCAGAGCGCCAGCGAGATATATCCGGTATTCCGTGAACTGTTTGAAAAGCAGGCCCATTCATGAACGACCGTCTAGCCAAGGGCGCCAATCAAGTGCTGCCCTGTCCGTCCGATTGGAGCTTCGACCTGATCGAACTATACAACGACGAAATCGCCCGCGTCGCCGCCAGCTATAAGCTGGATATCTATCCGATCCAGCTGGAGATCATCACTGCCGAGCAGATGATGGATGCTTACGCCTCGGCCGGTATGCCGGTGAATTACCGGCACTGGTCGTTCGGCAAGCACTTCCTGATGACCGAGCGCGACTACAAGCGCGGTCAGATGGGCCTGGCCTACGAGATCGTCATCAATTCGAATCCCTGCATCGCCTACCTGATGGAAGAAAACACCATGACGATGCAGGCGCTAGTGGTGGCGCATGCAGCGTATGGACATAATTCTTTTTTCAAGGGAAATTACCTGTTCCAGCTGTGGACGGACGCCCACGCCATCATCGATTATCTGGTCTATGCCAAGGCTTACATCGCCGAATGCGAAGAGCGCCACGGCTTTTCCAAGGTCGAGGAGCTGCTGGATTCCTGCCATGCACTGATGCATTACGGCGTCGACCGCTACAAGCGGCCGCAGAAACTGTCGCTGGAAAAAGAGCAGGCGCAACGGCGCGAACGGGCCGAATACATGCAGTCGCAGGTCAATGAACTGTGGCGCACCCTGCCGGAAAAAAAGGAAGAAGCCGCCGAACGCGTCGAAGGACGCTTTCCGCCGGAGACGCAGGAAAACCTGCTGTACTTTGCCGAGAAAAATTCGCCGCTGCTGGAGTCATGGGAACGCGAAGTGATCCGCATCGTGCGCAAGATCGCCCAGTATTTCTATCCGCAGCGCCAAACCCAGGTCATGAACGAAGGCTGGGCCACTTTCTGGCACTACACGATTCTCAACACGCTGTACGATGAAGGCAAGCTGACCGACGGTTTCATGATGGAGTTCCTGCATTCGCACAGCAACGTCGTCTACCAGCCGCCGGTGACCAAGTCCTATTACAGCGGCATCAATCCCTATGCGCTGGGATTCGGCATGATGAGCGATATCCGCCGCATCTGTGAAAAGCCGACCGAAGAAGATTACCGCTGGTTTCCGGAACTGGCCGGTACGCCCTGGCTGGAAACCTTGCATTATGCGATGCGCAATTTCAAGGATGAAAGCTTCGTCGCGCAGTATTTGTCGCCCAAGCTGATACGCGACATGCGCCTGTTTGCGGTGCTGGACGATGAAAACCGCAGCGAGCTGGAAGTCTCGGCGATCCATAACGATGCCGGCTACCAGTACGTGCGGCAAGCGCTGTCGCGCCAGTACGATATCAACCACCGCGAACCCAACATCCAGGTCTGGTCAGTCAACACCCGCGGCGACCGCAGTCTGACCCTGCGCCACTTCCGCAGCGACGCCCGGCCGCTGGCCGAAGGCACCGATGAAATGCTGCGCCATATGGCGCGGCTGTGGCAGTTCGATGTGTATCTCGAAAGCGTGGACGACAGCGGCAATGTGTTGCAGCGCTATGAGTGCGTTAGCGAGAACAAGTACGTGTTGCGGCCGTAGTTTTAATCCTTTCCTTATCTTTTTTGCAGTTAAATAATAGACATTGGTTTTGTTCGAGCATAGCCTCTTGATATTGCAATAAACGCAATTTCAGGAGCGGGATCGAATGTCTGATTTTTACGATTACTTCAAGGAAAACACGGAGGGTCTTGGCCTTCCGGCCCCAGCCTCTTTGTTCGGCTCAGTGCAAGCGGCTGTCGCCAACGCCAGCGTGATTCTCAGTCAGATCGATAAATTTGGACGGGCCGTCACGATCGGAGAATTGATTGGCGCGGGAACGCGATTGGAAGGATTAGGGATAATTGCTGCGTGTTCGGCCTCGTTCTATGTCGGTTCTGTCATAGGGAGCATAGCCGTCGCAACGGGAAGATCGTTGGCAGGAGGAACATCGATGGCTGATATACTTCATACTGCTTATCGTTACAAACTCAAGCGCCCTTGGCTGATTCACGACCTGCGTCGCTGGCCAGGTATTTGTGACGCTAGTATGGCTGTAAGAAAAACCTATCGGTTTCAGATGGTCAACATATGAAAGACAGCATTCAACTACTCGCGGCTGCGGCTGCCTTCGCGATGATTGCCTGGATATTCTGGCATTTCCTCGGCAATGGCGGCGTTGGCGTAATTTCAGCGGTGGCGTTGCTCCTTCTCGTTGCTGACAACATTCGTCTGCGTCATAAATTGAAAGTGGAGCAACGGCGCTAGATTCGCAAATTACTAGCCGTAAAGCGGACACATTGTGTCCGCTTTACGTATCAGGCGCGGCTGTGCACCAGCTTGCCGGCGGCATAGGTAGCCGCAATCGCCCGGTCATCCCCCAGCAAGGCCAGCGCAAACAACAACTCTTCCAGACTCTCCGTACGCTCGCTGCGGCGCGCCAGCAGTGGCGTAGCTTTAGGATCGAGCACGATGAAATCGGCCTCTGCGCCCGCCACGAAATTGCCGATCGTACCTTCCAGCTGCATGCTGCGCGCGCCGCCCAAGGTCGCCAGGTAGAACATGCGCATGGCCGGCAGATAGGTGGTCGCCATGCGTGCTACCTTGTACGCTTCGTTCATGGTTTGCAGCATCGAAAAACTGGTGCCGCCGCCGACGTCGGTGGCTAGCGACAAGGGTACGCCTGCGGTGTCTGCGCCTGCAAAATCGAATAGTCCGCTGCCGAGGAACAGATTGGAAGTAGGGCAGATCGCCACTGCCGATTGCGTTTCCGTCATGCGGCGGCGGTCTTCATCGTCGAGCCAGACGCAATGGCCGTACATCGAGCGCGGGCGCAGCATGCCGTACTTGTCGTAGACGTCCATATAGCTGCGCGATTCCGGGAACAGCGACTTGACCCAGGCCACTTCGTCGGTATTTTCGGCAGCGTGGGTTTGCAGGTAGGCGTCAGGATAGGCCTGCGCCAGTTCGCCCGCCAACTGCAGCTGGGCATTGCTGGAAGTCGGCGCGAAACGGGGCGTGATCGCATATAGTTGGCGGCCGCGTTTGTGCCACTTCTTCAGCAGTTCTTCGCTGTCGCGGATGCCGCCTTCGGCGGTGTCTTGCAGGAATTCAGGGCAGTTGCGGTCCATCAGCACCTTGCCGGTGATCATGCGCAGATTGCGCGCTTCGCTGGCGCTGAAGAAGGCATCCACCGAAACCGGATTGACGGTGCAATACACCATCGCCGTGGTGGTGCCGCAGCGTAGCAGTTCGTCGATGAAGAACTTGGCGACTTCGCCGGCGTGGGCCGGGTCGCTGAACTTGCGCTCGGTCGGGAAGGTATATTTTTCCAGCCATGGCAGCAGGCCTGGCGCCGGCGAGGCGATCATGTCGGTCTGCGGGTAGTGCAGGTGGGTATCGATAAAGCCCGGCATGATGATCTTGCCGCGATAATCCTGGATCTTCAGTTCGCCTTTCAGCTCCACTTTCAGTTGCGTCGACAGTTGCTGATAGTCGCCGGCCGCCACCACCTTGCCATCGGCGATCAGCAGCAAGCCGTCTTCATGCCAATGACAGGCATCCGAGTGATGGGCGGGATCCGCGCTGAAATGCAGAACGCTGGCGCGGTAGGCTTGCAATGCGGACTGGTCGATATGGCTGAAGCTAGGGGCTGACATGAGAGCTATCCTTGAATAAAAAGCGGACTAAGGCCGCTATGGGCGATGCATTACGGACCCGATGCAAACCGGGCCCGATCCAGATTTGATTTAAATAGTGCTGACCAGTTGCAGCGGCATGCGCAATTGCGGGGCGCTGGCTGCCGTCTGCTGTTGTCTGGCGATCTGCTCCCATACCTGCAGCAGCTGCGCCGTCACCGAAGCGGCGATGACCGCCGGCTCCTTGCCGACAATACCGGCAATCCCGATCGGGCATACCATCTCGGCCAGGCGCTCATGCGAAATGCCGCGTTCGTGCAGGCGATGCTCGAACTGCATGCGCTTGCTCTTGGAGCCGATCAGGCCGAACCAGGCCACCCCGCCGCGCTGCAGGATTTGCGCCGACAAGCGCTGGTCGAGCGCGTGATTGTGGGTCATCACGAGGAAGCAGGAACCGTCCGGTGCGTTATCCACCACGGCTTCCGGCGTATCGGTTGCTTCGATGCGGACATTGGCCGGCAGGACGTCTGGAAACATTTCTTCGCGTTCGTCGATCCATACCACCCGGCAAGGCAGATCACCAAGCGCCTTGACGATCGCCGCGCCGACATGGCCGGCGCCGAACAGAAACAGTTGCGGCCGCGTCGCCAGGCAGGCATCCAGCAGCCAGCGGCGGCCATTATCGTCGCGCAGGATGGTGCAGGCGCCGAGCGGATTGGCGGAAGGCGTCAGCAAGGACGGCAGCGTCGGCAGCCGTCCCGGTCCGTGCAGACGTGCACCGTCGGCGTCGCACATGGCTGGCGGCGCAGCGTCGTCCAGCGCCACCAGACGCCAGCTGTCTTCGGCGTCGCGCAGGCGGCGCTGCAGGAAACTGAAATAGTCGGCCGAGGCAGGCGTCACGCGCTCAAATGCCAGATGCACCACGCCACCACAGCACTGGCCCAGCGAAGGACCAAGAGAAAAGCGCTGCAGGCGCCGTTCGCGGCTCAGCGACAAGCCTTCTTCCAGCATTTCGCGGGCGATCCTGATGGCTTGCAGTTCGAGGTGGCCGCCGCCGATGGTGTCGAACTGGCCAACCGCTGTCACCACCATTTTTGCGCCCGGCTCACGCGGCCCGGAGCCCTCGACCTGCGCCACGGTGACCAGGATCGCCGTGGTGTTTTGCGAGGTTTGCGTGATCAGCGTGGTGAGCGCTTCCAGCCAGTTGCTCATGATGTGACTCCGGATCAGGCCGTGCGCGCCATGGCACGGACAGCATCGACCGATTTAAGGATCGCTTCGCTGGTGGCCGGCGCATTCAACGGCGGATTGAAACGGTTGCCGCCGACGCTGGCGACCGCATCGCGGATCGCGAAAAATACCGAAAATGGCAGCAGCAGCGGCGGTTCGCCGACCGCCTTGGAGCGGTGGATGCTGTCTTCGACATTGCGGTTCTTGAACAGCTTGACGCGGAAATCCTGCGGACAATCCGAGATGCCCGGAATCTTGTAGGTCGACGGCGCATGCGTCATCAGCTTGCCGTCCTTGTTCCACCACAGTTCTTCGGTGGTGAGCCAGCCCATGCCCTGGATGAAGGCGCCTTCGACCTGGCCGATGTCAATCGCGGGATTGAGCGACTGGCCGGCATCGTAGAGCGCATCGGCGCGCAGCAGTTTCCATTCGCCGGTAAAGGTGTCGACTACCACTTCTGATACAGACGCGCCATAAGCAAAGTAGGAGAAGGGCCGGCCGTTCATGGTTTTCGGATCCCAGTGCAAGCCCGGCGTGGCGTAGAAGCCGTCGGACCACAATTGCACCCGCGACAGGTAAGCTTTTTGCGTCAGTTCGCCGAAGGGCAGGCTGTGCTCGCCCAGATGCACCGCGCCGGCGAAGAAGGTCACTTCCTTGGCGTCGCCGTTGTGTAATTTGGCGAAGAATTCCGCCAGGCGCTGGCGAATCGTATGCGCCGCATCCTGCGCCGCCTTGCCGTTCAGGTCGGCGCCGGTGGACGCTGCAGTAGCCGAGGTATTTGCCACCTTGCTGGTGTCGGTGGCGGTGACGCGCACCAGTTCCAGCGGAATCCCGAGTTCATGCGCCACAACCTGCGCCACCTTGGTGTTGATGCCCTGGCCCATTTCGGTGCCGCCGTGGTTCACCAGCACTGAACCATCGGTGTACACATGGACCAGCGCGCCGGCTTGGTTGAAGTGGGTGACGTTGAAGGCGATGCCGAACTTGACCGGCGTCAGCGCCAAGCCTTTTTTCAGCACAGGGCTGCTGGCGTTGAATGCCTCGACGGCAGCGCGGCGTTGCCGGTATTCGCTGCTGGCTTCCAGTTCCGCCACCAGTTCATGGATCACATTGTCGACGACTTTCTGGCCGTACTGCGTGACATTGCGGCCCTCTTCGTCGTTGCGGCCGTAGAAATTCAGCTTACGGATATCCAGCGCGTCGCGTCCCAGGTTGCGGGCGATTTCATCGACGATGTATTCGATCGCAATCGCGCCCTGCGGGCCGCCGAAGCCGCGGAAGGCGGTATTCGACTGGGTATTGGTCTTGCCGCACATCGCCTTGATGTCGACGTCGGACAGGTAATAGGTGTTGTCGAAGTGGCAGACGGCGCGGGTAGCCACTGGCGCCGACAAGTCGGCCGAGAAGCCGGCGCGGCTGACCATCTCGACCCGGGCGGCGACGATGCGGCCGGCGTCGTCATAGCCGACTTCGTAGTCATAGTGGAAGCAGTGGCGCTTGCCGGTCACCATCATGTCGTCGTCGCGGTCGGCGCGCAGCTTGACCGGACGCTTCAGCTTGGCGGCGCCGATCGCGGCTACCGCGGCCCACAAGGCTGATTGCGATTCCTTGCCGCCGAAGCCGCCGCCCATGCGCCGGCATTCGACCACGATATTGTGCGAATGGACGCCCAGCGCATGCGCGACCACGTGCTGCATTTCGGTCGGGTGCTGGGTCGAACACAGCACCAGCATGCCGTTCTGTTCTTTCGGGATGGCGTAGGAAATCTGGCCTTCCAGGTAAAACTGTTCCTGGCCGCCGACATACAGCTGGCCGCTGACGCGGTTCGGCGCTGTTTCAAACGCCTGTTGCGCATCGCCGCGCGTCAGCCGCATCGGCGGCAGCACATACGATTTCGCCGCGTGCGCGGCCTGCGGCGTCAGGATAGCCGGCAGTTCTTCGTAATCGATGACGACCTTGCGCACCGCGCGCCGCGCATTGTCATGGCTGTCGGCGATGACGACGAAGATCGGCTGGCCGACATATTCGACCAGGCCTTCGGACAGGATCGGATCGTCGTGGATGATGGGGCCGCAATCGTTGGTGCCGGGAATATCGGCGGCAGTGAGGACCGTGACTACGCCTGGCGCGCTGCGTACGGCGTCAAGATTGATCGAACGGATGCGGGCGTGCGCCTTCTGCGACATGCCCAGCGCGGCATGCAGCGTGCCTTGCGCTTCAGGTATATCGTCGGTGTAGGTGGCTTCGCCCAGCACGTGCAGTATCGCCGATTCGTGCGGATGCGATTGGCCGACTTCCGCCCAGGCAGTAGCTTGCTGTTGCGGCTTGGCTTGCATAAAAACTTCAGTTTGCTTGTTCATGACGTCTACTCTTTATCTTCGTCGGCGGCGGCTTAGGCGCACACGAAAGGATTGACCTGGTCGGCACGCAAGGGGGCTTCGATACGGGTTTCCAGCCAGAACCGGCGCAGCAGGTTTTGCGAGGTCTTCATGCGGTATTCGCTTGAGGCGCGCATGTCCGACAACGGCTTGTAGTCGTCCGACATCAGCGCCACCGCGGTTTCCATCACCGCTTCGCTCCAGACCTGGCCGAGCAGGGCGGCTTCAGTGAGCGCCGCGCGTTTCGGCGTTGCCGCCATGCCGCCGAAGGCAATCCGGATATCGCTGATCTTGCCGCCATCCAGTGTCACGGAAAATGCGGCGCAGACGGCGGAAATATCCTGGTCGAAGCGTTTCGCCAGCTTGTAGGTGCGGAAACGCTGGCCGGCATGCGGCAATGGAATCCGCACGCCTTCGACGAATTCATCGGCCTGCATGTCTTTCTTCATGTAATCCAGATACAGCGCTTCAAGCGGCATCACGCGTTGTCCGTTCGGTCCGCGCAGCACGACCTGGGCGCCAAGCGCGATCAGCCATGGCGGCGAATCGCCGATCGGCGAGCCGTTGGCGACGTTGCCGCCCAGGGTGCCGGCATTGCGGATCGGCAGCGAGGCGAAGCGTTGCCACATCTCGGACAGTTCCGGATAGTGCTTGCAGATTTCGGCGTAGGCATCGTTCAGGGTGACGCCGGCGCCGATCTCGATCTGCTGCTGGTTGACGCTGAGGCTGTTCAGTTCGGCCACCTGGCCGAGATAAATGATGTCGCCCAGATCGCGCATCTGCTTGGTGACCCACAGGCCGACGTCGGTCGAGCCGGCCAGGATGCGCGCGGCCGGCAGCGCGGCGCGCACCTCTACCAATTGCGCCAGCGTGCGCGGCGCGTAGAATGTCTGGCTACCGTGGCGATAGACGAACATGTCGTCGCGCTGCAAGGGTTGCAGCGCATGTTGCAGCGCCTGGCGATCGAAGCCGACCGCCGGCAGTTCGCCCATGCGGTGGGCAGCGTCGATGATAGGCCGGTAGCCGGTGCAGCGGCACAGGTTGCCGGACAAGGCGATGTCGATGTCTTTGCGCAGCAGCGGTTGCGCTTGTTGCTGCTGTTGTTGCGGTTGGCATGCGCCCTTGGCCGAGCCGCAGGCCGGCGCCTGGCTGCCGTCGTTCTTCAGGTACAGGTCCCACAGCGACATCACGAAGCCCGGCGTGCAGAAGCCGCATTGCGAGCCGTGGCATTCCACCATCGCCTGCTGCACCGGATGCAGGGCGCCATCGTTCTGTTTCAAGTCTTCGACGGTATACAAAGCTTTACCGTCCAGCGTAGGCAGGAACTGGATGCAAGAATTGACCGATTTCAGCGTGACGCCGTCGGCAGTCTGCTCGCCGATGACGACGGTGCAAGCGCCGCAGTCGCCCTCGGCGCAGCCTTCCTTGCTGCCGGTGCAATGCAGGTCTTCGCGCAGGTGTTGCAGGATGGTGCGGGTAGGCGCAGCCTGATCTACCGTATGGACTTCGCCACGATAGTAGAAGCGGATGACGCTATCGGCCGAGGAATTAGATGCGGACGTAGACAAGACGATCTCCATTCTGGTTTGGCGACTGTTGCAAAACGCTGCCTATCTGATCGTATTGCCTGGCTGCGGTGCAGGGACTACGTAGGGCTAGGCTGACTTTGCAACGGCCTATTAATTATGAGCTTAGATTAGCATTTGCGCCGTAACGTCATATAACGAAAGGGCTCATATCAATTATCTGCAGAATGGAATAGAGATCGCATATCTAATTCCAATTGGCAAATAAAGGGGGCGTTTGCGGGGTAGCGCCCCGATTTTGTGGTTTATTTAATAATGTATGCGGGTTGCAGCATGGCTGTCATTCCTGAAAGCGGCATGCAATCTGGCTCGGGAGAGATTTATTTAGCGTTGCGGCAGGGTTCTAACGGGCGCTGAGAGCGGTTATCATCACGCTGGAATAATTGATATTTACCCTGGAGCATATTTGTGACCCCATTCAGTACCCCACCAGTTTGCCGGAATTCTGCCCGCAGCCGAGCAGAATGGCAGCACGGAAACCAACTATATATACAGACACAGTCCGCCGCTGCCGTCTCTGTTCAATAATCAAGGAGACCCCAGAATGCAGTTTCTCGAGAATTTCTTCAAGCTGAAAGAAAACGGCACCGACGTCCGCACCGAACTGATCGCCGGCCTGACCACTTTCCTGACGATGGCTTACATCATCTTCGTCAATCCGGCGATCCTGGGCGACGCCGGCATGCCTAAGGGCTCTGTGTTTGTCGCCACCTGCGTGGCGGCCGCGATCGGCACCCTGATCATGGCGCTGTATGCCAACTATCCGATCGCGCTGGCGCCCGGCATGGGTCTCAATGCCTACTTTGCCTACGCGGTGGTGAAAGGCATGGGCGTATCCTGGGAAGTGGCGCTGGGGGCGGTCTTCATTTCCGGCTGCTTGTTCATCATCGTCAGCCTGGTCGGCATCCGCGGCTTGATCGTCAACGGCATTCCGCCCACCATCCGGATTGCCATCACCGCCGGTATCGGCATGTTCCTCGGCTTTATCGCACTCAAGAGTTCCGGCCTGGTGGTCGCCAATCCGGCCACCTTCGTGCAGATCGGCGATCTGCACCAGATTCCAGTGATCCTGTCCATCCTCGGTTTCCTGCTGATCGTGGTGCTGGACCATCTCAAGGTCAAGGGTGCGATCCTGATCGGCATCCTGACCGTCACCGTGCTGAGCTTCGTGGTGGGGGGCAATACCTTCAACGGCGTAGTGTCCATGCCGCCATCGATAGAGCCGACCTTGTTCAAGCTCGACATCATGGGCGCCTTGTCGATGGGCATCCTGAATATCGTGCTGGTGTTCTTCCTGGTGGAGATGTTCGACGCCACCGGCACCATGATGGGCGTGGCCAACCGCGCCGGCTTGCTGGTCAACGGCAAGATGGCGCGCCTTAACAAGGCCTTGCTGGCGGACAGCACTGCGATCGTGGCCGGCACTTTCCTCGGCACCTCCAGCACCACCGCCTATGTCGAAAGCGCCGCGGGGGTACAGGCAGGCGGCCGTACCGGCCTGACTTCGCTGGCGGTCGGCGTTTTGTTCCTGGCGGCCTTGTTCATTTCGCCGCTGGCTGGCGCCGTGCCGCCATACGCAACCGCGCCGGCCTTGTTCTACGTGGCTGGACTGATGCTGCGCGAACTGGTGCACCTGAACTGGGAAGATTCCACCGAAAGCGTGCCGGCCGTGATCACCGTGCTGATGATCCCGTTCACCTATTCCATCGCCAACGGCATCGCCTTCGGTTTCATCGCCTATGCAGCGCTGAAACTGTTTACCGGCCGCGCCAAGCAGGTGCCTGTCATGGTCTGGATCATCGCGGCGATTTTCCTGTACAAGTTCATCCATCTGGGTGGCGACTAAACAGCCTCAATTGAGGAAAAATATTCGATGAGATCGGAATCCGGATGATGTCAGCAATAAGCAAGGCAAGCGCTGTGGGCATCATGTTTTGCCTGCTGCAAGGATGCGCCTGGATCACGCCATGCTTCACCAAGGGCGAGCAGTGCCCGCAAGTCAGGGCTCATAACTGATCGGTAATGCAGGCCGCGTTCACAGGTTTCGCAGTTAGCAAGCCCCGTCGCCGACGGGGCTTTTTTACATCAGTGACGTTGTTCAGGCACGGCAGGGCGGGTAACCCGACCCGCCTTGACCAAGACGGGCCGACTAGTTTGCTACATTCGCCAGATCAGCTTGCAACTGCGCAAAATCAAAGCCGGGCGTAAAATCGGCAATGCTGGCTTCGGCCGGCAGGATGGCGTAGGCCTCGTCGACGCAGGCATCCCACCACTCCCAGGTTGCCTTCTGCACATTGCCCCAGGTCAGGACCGTGACGCCGGCAGCGTCATACGCCACCGCATACACTGCGTGGCCATCGTTGGTCAGCTTGCCCGGTACCCACGGCTGGCGCGCCTCGAATTCCTGCAGGCAGTTTTCCTGCACCTGGAAACCCAGATAGACACCGCCGAATAATTGAATCGCCTGCTGGATGTGGGTGCGGTTCTTGACGTCGATACTGGTGTAGGCGTAGATCTTTTCGCCGGAAAAAGCAGTCTTGCGCCAGTAATTCAGCACCTCGAGCTCGCTCAGTCCGGAGTCGACGCCGCCGGTCAGGTGCATGTACAGCTTCACTATCGCTTGTTTGGCGGGGATTTTCTGCGTGCCGACCAGGCCATTGTAGGTCGTGATTGCATGGGCAAGGGCGGCGATGGTGCAGTCGCCCAGCGTATCGTTGCCGTCCATGGGAAACAATTGCGTCGGGTCGCTTGCACTCAATTTCTGATAGACACGCGCCAGTACGTCATAGGAAGCCGGCGGCGGCGCCAGTTCGGCGCCCAGGTAGTTCTTCAGGCGCAGCGTGCGGTAGTCATGTTTCGGCGGGTGTTTACCAAAGCGGAGTGAAGACATGGAGCGGATTCCTCAAGGATAAGATCGGGCTTGCCTGCGCTAGCCGACGGTTGGGATGATTGGCGGATTTGCTGCAGTCCGCCAGGCTGCTTAAATATGTCCGGAAAAACGTTGCCCCAGTGCGCCGACAAAGCGCGTGGCGAGTTTCTTGAAGCCGGCCGGATAGGGGTGCAGTTCGTTGGCCCAGTCAGTGCTGGCCAGCGTGCCCTGGGTCTCGATCAGGATGAAATTGTTGGCGGGTACGGCCGCCAGTGCGCGCAAGGTGGCGGCGAAGGCGATCAGAGCCTGCTGTACAATCGCGCTGCCCTGATCGGCAGTCCAGCCGCCGAAGGTCAGCGATGGCAGCAGCCATGGACCGGCGCACGCCGGATGGCTGCCGTTGGGGATGGCGAAGTCATAGCAATGGCCGAAAATGGGTACGCCCGGCGCGTACTTGTCGCGCAATGCAAACAGATCGAGATAAGAGGCTTCGATCATGGCCAGCAGCCTGGGGAAACGCTGTCGGTCAAGGCCGCTGCCGCCGGCGCTGGGGTCATCCAGGAAAATGCAGAATTTGTCGCCGGCAATATCGTTGCCGCCGCCGGAAAACAGGATGGCGTCGGGCTTGCCGTTGACCCAGTTGGTGGCGTCCTGCAGGCAGGCGATCAGGCGCTGCTGTTTGGGCAAGGCCATTTCATCCGAGCTGGAATCGCCGTAGTGTGAAAGATTCATGATCACCGGATGGACCGCACCCATGTTCTCCAGCTGAGCGATGATGTCGGTGCTGTGCAATGCCAGCGCATTGCCGTTGAGGGGGTAGTCGAACCACGAATCGCCATGGGCCAGCAATAGCAGCGGCTTGGGCGGCACGGCGCCGCCATTGGCCCTGAGATGGACGTCGCGGTTGCGCAGGATGGCCATTTTCGCGCGATGCTGTTGCGTGCGCTGGGCGATTTCAGATTTGATGGATTCCTGCAATTGCTGCTTCAACACCAGGCTTTGACGCATGCCGAGCTCCTCATCTGCAATTAGAACATTCAACCGTTGGACCTTGTCCAACGCGTTGAGTTCTTCCATTGCAATACAATTTCAGCTTAGCAGATAAAAAAAGGAGCGTCGTGCGACGCTCCTTTTTGTATTTTTACTCTTACAGATTCGGCGCCAGCCAGCGCTCGACGTCTTCCTTGCTGACGTCGCGCCTGGCGGCCATGTCGTTGACTTGGTCGTCGCCGATCTTGCCGACGACGAAATACTTCGACTCGGGATGGGCAAAGTAGAAACCGGACACCGCCGCACCCGGGAACATGGCGAACGATTCGGTTAACTGCATGCCGATTTCATCGCATTGCAGCAGCTGGAACATGTCGGCCTTGACCGTATGTTCCGGACAGGCCGGATAGCCAGGGGCAGGACGGATGCCGCTGTATTTTTCCTTGATCAAGGCTTCGTTCGACAATTCCTCGTCCGGCACATAACCCCACAAGTCCTTGCGCACCCGCTCATGCATGTATTCGGCAAAGGCTTCCGCCAGGCGGTCGGCCAGCGACTTCAGCATGATCGACGAATAATCGTCATGAGCATCTTCAAAGCGCTTTTCGTACTTCTCGATGCCGATGCCGCTGGTGACCGCGAACAGGCCGATGTAGTCGGCGATGCCCGAGGATTTCGGCGCGATGAAGTCGGACAGGCACTGGTTCGGCCGGGCGATGCCGTCGATCACCGGCTTGACGGTTTGCTGGCGCATGCCGTAATAAGTAAACGCCACCTTGCTGCGTGTGTCGTCGGTATAGATTTCGATGTCGTCGTCGTTGACGGTATTGGCAGGCATCAAGGCGATGACGCCGTTGGCGGTCAGCCAGCGGCCGGCGATCAGTTTCTGCAGCAGCGCCTGGCCTTCTTCAAACACCTTGCTGGCCGCTTCGCCGACTACTTCATCGGTGAGGATGGCGGGATACGGGCCGGCCAGGTCCCAGGTCTGGAAAAACGGACCCCAGTCGATGTAGCGCGCCAGCGTGCCGAGGTCGACATTTTTGAAAACCCGGCGGCCGATGAACTTAGGTTTGACCGGCGCAAACTGCAGGCGCGTACGGTTCTCGCGCGCGGCTGCCAGCGGCAATAGCGGCACCGCCTTCTTGTTGGCGTGCTGCTCGCGGATGCGTTCGTAGTCGACCGCGATTTCATCGATGTACTGGTCGCGCTGTTCCGGCGTCAGCAGCGATTGCGCCACCGATACCGAGCGCGACGCGTCCGGCACGTAGACCACTGGCCCCTCGTAATTCGGCGCAATCTTCACCGCGGTATGGGCGCGGCTGGTGGTGGCGCCGCCGATCAGCAAAGGCATCTTGACGCTGCGGAAGTAGGGGTCGCGCTGCATTTCCTTGGCGACGTGGGCCATTTCTTCCAGCGACGGCGTGATCAGGCCGCTGAGTCCGATGATGTCGGCGTTCTCAGCTTTCGCCATGGCCAGGATTTCCGAGCACGGCACCATCACGCCCATGTTGACCACTTCAAAGTTATTGCATTGCAGGACCACCGAGACGATGTTCTTGCCGATGTCGTGGACGTCGCCCTTGACCGTGGCGATCACGATCTTGCCCTTGGGCTTGGCGGCGATGCCGGTCAGCTCTTCGTGCAGCCGCTTTTCTTCTTCGATGTAGGGAATCAGATGGGCTACCGCCTGCTTCATGACGCGCGCCGATTTGACCACCTGCGGCAGGAACATCTTGCCCTGGCCGAACAGGTCGCCGACGATGTTCATGCCATCCATCAGCGGTCCTTCGATCACATGGATAGGGCGGCCGCCGTTGTTCAGCAATTCCTGGCGCGCTTCTTCCGTGTCTTCCACGATCCACTGCGTGATGCCTTGCACCAGCGCGTGCGCTAGCCGTTGCTGCACGGTGCCGCTGCGCCATTCCAGCGTCGCTTCTTCTTTCTTGTCGCCGGCCTTCAGGGTCGAGGCGATTTCGATCATGCGTTCGGTCGCATCGTCTCTGCGATTGAGCACCACGTCTTCGACCCGCTCGCGCAGTTCGGGCGACAGATTGTCGTAGACGCCCATCATGCCGGCGTTGACGATGCCCATGGTCATGCCGGCCTTGATGGCGTGGTACAGGAACACGGTGTGGATCGCCTCGCGCGCCGGATCGTTGCCGCGGAAGCTGAAGCTGACGTTGGAGACGCCGCCGCTGATCTTGGCATGCGGCAGGTTCTCGCGGATCCAGCGCGTGGCGTTGATGAAATCGACGGCGTAGTTGTTGTGCTCTTCGATGCCGGTCGCAATCGCGAAAATGTTCGGGTCGAAAATGATGTCTTCCGGCGGGAAGCCGATCTGGCTCACCAGCAGCTTGTAGGCGCGCTCGCAGATCTCGATCTTGCGCTCGAAGGTGTCGGCCTGGCCTTTTTCATCGAAGGCCATCACGATCACGGCGGCGCCGTAGCGCCGGCACAGCTTGGCCTGGCGCAGGAATTCCGGCTCGCCTTCCTTCATCGAGATCGAATTGACGACTGCCTTGCCCTGCACGCATTTGAGGCCGGCTTCGATCACTGTCCACTTGGACGAATCGATCATGATCGGCACTCGTGCAATATCCGGCTCGGAAGCGATCAGGTTGAGGAAGCGCTGCATGGCGGCGATCGAATCCAGCATCGCTTCATCCATGTTGATGTCGATCACCTGGGCGCCGTTTTCCACCTGCTGGCGCGCTACCGCCAGCGCTTCGTCGTACTGCTCGTTGAGGATCAGCCGGGCAAATGCCTTGGAGCCGGTGACATTGGTGCGTTCACCGACGTTGACGAACAGCGAGCTGTCGTCGATGGTGAACGGCTCCAGCCCCGACAACCGCATTTCATGAGTGGTCTCCGGCACAGCGCGCGGCGGGATCTTGGCCACGGTGTCGGCAATCGCCTTGATGTGCGGCGGGGTGGTGCCGCAGCAGCCGCCGGCGATATTGACGAAGCCGCTTTCGGCGAAATCCTTCAGCAGCGAGGAGGTGACGTCCGGCGTTTCATCGAAGCCGGTATCGCTCATCGGATTGGGCAGGCCGGCGTTCGGATAGATGCAGACGAAAGTGTCGGCGATCTTCGACAGTTCTTCCGCATAGGGACGCATCAGCGCCGCGCCCAGTGCGCAGTTGAGGCCGACCGTGAGCGGCTTGGCGTGGCGGATCGAGTTCCAGAATGCGGGTACGGTCTGGCCCGACAGGATGCGGCCGGAAGCATCGGTGACGGTGCCGGAAATCATGATCGGCAGACGCAGGCCCGATTCCTCAAAGAAGGTATCGATGGCGAACAGCGCCGCCTTGCAGTTCAAGGTGTCGAAAATGGTTTCCACCAGCAGCACGTCGGCGCCGCCTTCCACCAGGCCGCGGGTCTGTTCCAGGTACGAGGCGACCAGCTGGTCAAAAGTGACATTGCGCGCCGCCGGATCGTTGACGTCGGGCGAGATCGATGCGGTTTTCGGCGTCGGGCCGAGCGCGCCGGCGACGAAGCGCGGCTTGTCCGGGGTGGAATATTTGTCGCAGGCGGCGCGCGCCAGCCGCGCCGAGGCCACGTTCATCTCGTAGGCCAGGTGCGCCATGTGGTAATCGTCTTGCGCCACGGTGGTGGCGCCGAAGGTGTTGCTCTCGATCAGATCGGCGCCGGCTGCCAGATATTCCTCGTGGATGGCGCTGATGATGTGCGGCTGGGTCAGCGACAGCAGCTCGTTATTGCCTTTGACGAACAGCTCACGGCCCGGTCCGGTGAAATCGATGAAGCGACCGCTGGGGCCGCCGCGGTAATCTTCTTCCGTCAGCTTGTATTGCTGGATCATGGTGCCCATGGCGCCATCCAGGATCAGGATGCGCTGCGCCAGCAACTCGCGCAGACGGGTTTCGGTGGATACGGCAGGGCGTGTTGCTGGAGGCGTCATTAGCGTACTCTAATCAGTAAGGACGCAAAAAACCCGGTCGCCGAAAGCGCCGGGTTTGTTTGCAATGGCAATGCCAGAAATTATACGTTAAATCAATGGCTTGCGCATTTTCAATAAGCGTCCAAAGACCGATTATGCAGCTTCCTGACGGGCGACCTGCGTGGCGCCTTGATGTGGTTCATTGAGTTTCAGGGTCAGGCATTTTGCCGCACCGCCTGCCTTCAAGAATTCAGTCAATGCTGTCTGATGCACAACAAAGCCGTGCGCCTGCAGCTGTGCAACCAGGGCGTCGGAGGCCTGGTTCAGGAAGATGTGGCGACCCGAATTGACAGTATTGCAAGCAAAGTGCAAGGCATCTTCGCTGCTGACCACGATGCGCTTATCGGCAGGAACGCGCGCAGTGATTTCCGCTTGCGAAGCTGCGTCGAATGCTTCCGGGAAATACATCACATAGCCGCCGGCCAGAGGGCAGAAGCAGGTATCCAGATGGTAGAAACGGGCGTCGACCAGTTTCAGCGGCTGCACTTCGATATCCAGCAATTCCGACAGGCGGGTGGCGCAGGCGATATCCGAACGGTGGCCATGGCCGAACCACAGCAGGTTTTCGCTGCGGTCCATCAGCGCATCGCCGGCGCCTTCGAAAGGCAGTTCCGGCGGCAGGGTCAGTACTTCAAAGCCGTGCGCGGTGAAGGCGGCGTCGAAATAGACTTCTTCGGCCTGCCGTTCAACGTGGCGGAAACGCGACAACACCACTTTATTGCCCAGCACGACACCGGCGTTGGCGGTGAACACCAGGTCAGGCACGCCCGGCATGGCCGGCATCATCTTGATCTTGGCGACCTGGCCGATGGCTTCCACCAATGCCGTCCACTGTTCCATGGCGACGCTACGGTTGCCATGCGCAATATTGCCAGCCATCCACGGATTAATGACATAAGACACTTCAAAATGATCCGGAGCGCACATCAAGAATGTGTCTTCCGCGGTATGGTCCAGCAGGTGGTTGGTCATGCGTAGCTCCTTTCGGTCAGGTGAGTTGCAGGTGTATCAAGGGTGGTAAATGTGTAGCGGATCGCTTCCAGCGCGGCGTCGATGTCGTTGGCCGTAATGATCAGCGGCGGTGCGAAGCGCACCACGGTGTCGTGCGTGTCTTTCGACAGGATGCCTTGCTGCATCAGGCGCTCGCAGAATTCGCGGGCGGAGATGAAGCTCGGATCGAGATCCATGCCAATCAGCAAGCCTTTGCCGCGGATCTGGCGGATCGCCGGATGCTGGATTGCGCGCAGGCCGCTCAACAGGCGTTCGCCCATGCGTTGGGCATTTTCCGCCAGCTTTTCTTCGCGCAGCAGGCGCAGCGCGGCGTGGCCCACCGCTGCCGACAGCGGGTTGCCGCCGAAGGTGCTGCCGTGGTCGCCGGGCGTAAATACTGCCATCAGGTCTTCCCGGGCCAGGAAGGCCGACACCGGCAGCAAGCCGCCGCCAAGCGCCTTGCCCAGGATCAGGCCGTCCGGCTTGACGCCGTCATGGTCGCTGGCGAGCAGGCGGCCGGTGCGGCCGAGGCCGGTCTGGACTTCGTCACAGATCAGCAGCACGTTGTGGCGGTCGCAGATTTCGCGGCATTTCGCCAGATAGCCGTCGGGCGGCACGATGATGCCGGCTTCGCCCTGGATCGGCTCCAGCAGGAAGGCTGCGGTGCGTGGCGTAATCGCGGCTTCCATGGCGGCAGCGTCGCCGAACGGCACGCTGGAGAAGCCGCCGGAAAACGGCCCGAAGCCGTCGCGGTATTGCGCTTCCGACGAGAAGCCGACGATGGTCGTGGTGCGGCCGGAAAAATTGCCATGGCAAACGATGATTTCAGCACTGTTTTCGGCAATGCCTTTGACCTTGTGACCCCATTTACGGGCCGCCTTGATCGCAGTTTCGACGGCTTCGGCGCCGCTGTTCATCGGCAAGGCCTTGGGCATGCCGGTCATTTCGCACAGCAATTGCAGGAAAGGTCCGAGCTGGTCGCTGTAGAAAGCGCGCGAGACGATCGCCAGCTGCGCCGCCTGCTTGGTCAGCGCGCCGACCAGGGTCGGGTGGCTGTGGCCGAAACTGACGGCGGAATAGGCCGACATCATGTCCATGTAACGCTTGCCGTCCTGATCCCACAGCCAGATGCCCTTGCCGCTGCTGAGCACTACCGGCAGCGGTTCATAGTTGTGCGCGCAGTATCGGTCTTCGAGAGTTATTGCATGGTTCTTCATGGTCGGCTCCTGGTGAGGCCACTTCTAAGAACCTAGCGTGGTCAGGAGCAGACAGGCTGCTGACTTTTTGTCCGCTGGCGGACGCTGGCTGAGGCGCTTAGAGGTAGCTGCAAAATGCTGTGTTTATAGGCTTAATGCGGTGTGCTGCATCTGGCTACATGATAATCACAAGCGATGGAAATATTTGTGCATAATGACCCATGAATTTGATGTAATACGCACGAATCGTGCATATATGGAGACAAGCATGGAAAATAAGACGGAAAAACTGGATCGCTATGACCGCATCCTGCTGCGCACCCTGCAAGCCAACGGCCGCGCCTCCAATGTGGAACTGTCCGAGCAGGTGAACCTGTCGCCGCCGCAGTGCTACCGGCGGGTCCAGCGGCTGGAGAAGGATGGCATCATCCGCGGCTATGCGGCGCAGGTGGAGCCGGCGGCGATCGGCCTTGGCGTGGTGGCTTTCGTCAACCTGAACATCGCGCGCGAGCAGTTCAAGCAGGTGCGCAAGCTGGAAAAGGCGATCCGGCTGTTTCCGGAAATCCTGGAGTGCTACACGATTTCCGGCGATTTCGACTATCTGCTGAAGGTGGCGGCCAGCGATCTGAAATCGCTCTCGGCATTCCTGACGGACAGGCTGATGCAGGTGCCGGGGGTGGCGGGGGTGCGTTCCATGGTGTGCCTTGAAGAGATCAAACCGTCCAGTCCATTGCCGCTGGGTGATTGAAGGCGGAAAAGCCCTAAGCATTTAATGCCATATTGGCAATGTGTTTGGCGTTGATTTGTGCTGAAACAGCACAAATCATGTGTCGCCTGCCTGCTGTCCTATCGTTGTTCGTGGCCTTAAGCTGTGTACTCCAACTCACCACCCACCAGGAGCTCACATGAATGCCTCGACCAACAACCTGAGCCGTAACCCAACCATCCGCAGCATTGCCGGCGCCAGCGCCAGCACAAGTCTTGAGCCAACCACGACGGCGCTGGTGGTGATCGATATCCAGAACGAATACTTCACAGGCAAGCTGCCGATTCCTGACGGCCTGGCCGTGGTGCGTAATGCCAACCGTCTGATCGCACTGGCCGACAAGCATGGCATGCCGGTGTTCCATATCCAGCAATGGAGTTCGCCGTCGCGGCCCCTGTTCACGCAAAACACGGAGATGGCGGAATTCCATCCCGAGGTGCGCCGCGCCGCCCACCACGCGACCATCCGCAAGACCTACGCCAGCTCGTTTGCCAGCACCGATCTGCATCAGCAGTTGCAGGCGCGTGGCGTCAAGACGCTGATCGTGAGCGGCCTGATGACCAATAACTGCGTCGCTGCGACTGCCTTCGACGGCGTTGCCAACGGCTATCAGGTCATCATCAGCAGCGATGCCAGCGCTACCCGCGATATCGACGCCTGGGACGGCGGCACGGTCAATCACAAGGACCTGCACCGCGCCGTATTGACCGGCATGTCGGATGCCATTGCCGAAATCCGCAGCACCAGTGAAATCCTGGAGCTGGTCGGCTAAACAAGGATTACCTGTTCTTTGTTGCAGCAAGCATTGTTTTTTTCATCCAGCAGACATTGAAAGCGCATCATGCCCATACTGACCGTACTGTTATCCACCACGCCCGACACCACGGTTTCCGCCAAGGTCGCAGCCACCCTGTCACGCCTGACCGCGGAAATCCTGCACAAGGATCCGGGCCTGACTTCGATCGCCATTTCGCATATCGATCCGGCGCACTGGTTTGTCGGCGGCCCTTCGCTCGCGGCGCAAAGAAAAGCCAGCTTCTTCCTGGATATCCGCATCACCGATGAAACCAATACCGCCAATGAAAAGGCAGGTTACATCGATGCAGTCTTCAAGGAGATTGGCGTGTTGCTGGGCGAGCTGCATCATGAAAGCTATGTCCATGTGCACGATGTGCGAGCGGCGGCCTACGGCTTCGGCGGCTTGACGCAGCAGCACCGGGCGGTGGCGGCGCGCTTGCAAAGTCCGGCCCTGGCTTGACGCGTGCTTTATGCGGGCAGGCGCGTGGCGCGCGGTTCTTCGATCACCAGGTCCGACAGCGGCCGGGCGACGCAGGGCAAGATATAGCCGTCTTTCTTTTCATCGCTGCTCAGGCCCGGCCACTCGATCTGGTAGCGTATCTGTCCGCTAAGCAGGCGGCACATGCAAGTCCTGCATGTGCCGTTCCTGCAGGAACTAGGCAAATCGATGCCCGACTGGCGTGCCGCCTCGCGCAGCGGCAGGGTGGCAGGTGCAGTGAACGACCATCCCTTAGGTTCAATCCGGACGCTGAATTCGCCGCCGGCAGGCGGCATGTTTTCTTTACTCACAATTCCCTCTGGAAAATCATCGCATGATGGCGGCGATCTTGTAGAATCTCCAGCCAGCGGCAACAGCCGGCGCCGGTCGTGGCGCTTCGCACCTGCCATCCTCCATCATAAAAAGACTGCCCATGAATATACATTTTTCGCTTGTACCAATCGTTTCCCTGATCGCCGGCATCCTGATCCTGGTCACGCCTAAACTCTTGAACTATATCGTGGCTTTTTATCTGATAGCTATCGGCCTGATCGGTTTGTTCGGCGCCGGTCATTTCCGTATTCACTAAGACAACGCCGGTTTAATCCCAGCGCGCCGTACCATACCAGGCTACGGCAAAGTCGACAAAAGCCCTTACCTTCGGCGACAGATGTCGGTTTTGCGGATAGATGGCGTACAGGTCGCGCGGCTTCAATTCGAAATCCGGCAGCACCCGCAGCAGATCGCCGCGCCGCAAATCTTCATGCACGATGAAGGAACTGGTGGTGGCGATACCCAGTCCGGCCAGCGCCGCCGAGCGCAAGGCAATGCCGGTGTTGGCTTGCAGGTTGCCGCGCACGGTCACCGGATGTTCGCTGCCGTCGGCGGCGTAGAACTCGTATTCGCTGGGTTTCTGCGCCAGTGTGTAAGTCAGGCAGTTATGCCGCGCCAGATCGGCCGGCTGTTGCGGTGTGCCGTGTCGTTGCAGATACGCCGGCGCAGCGACCAGGAATATTTCGCAGGTCGCCAGCCGCTTGGCGATCAGGGTCGAATCTTGCAGGCCGCGGGTCAGGCGCAAGGCGACGTCGAAGCCTTCTTCGATAATATCGACCAAGCGGTCGTTGCAGACCAGGTCGATTTTCAGCTGCGGGTTGGCGCTGATGAATTGCGGCAGCCACTGCGCCAGTTCCAGCGTGCCGAAGGCCATCGGGGCGTTGATGCGCAAGGTGCCGGCAGGCTTGGACTGATGGGCTGATACCGCCTGGCTGGCATCGTCTATCTGATCCAGTATATGGCGGCTACGCTCATAGTATTCCTGGCCAGCCTCGGTCAAGGCAAAGCGGCGCGTAGTGCGGTTCAGCAGCTGCGCGCCCAGCTCCAGTTCCAGCTGCCGCACCTGGCGCGAAACGATGGTGTGCGACTGGTTGAGTTCGGCGGCGGCAGCGGTGAAGCTGCCGTTTTCCACCACGCGCCGGAAAGCGCGCATCGCTGCCAGTTGATCCATGCGCCATGCTCCAGGATAAATAAAAGCACAACGCTATCAGAATCGATCAATGGCCGCTATTTAATCCACATTCAATCTATTTTCAGCTTGCCGCTGATGATTGCGTTGCTGGCTTCGCGCAGCTTTTGCAACAGCGGACGCTGGTGCAGGATATCGCATTCCGAGTAGGCGGCGTCCAGGCCAAGCGCGGTCAGCGCTACCGCGCCTTCCTTCAGGCCGAAATCGAAACGCGGCGCCGTCGAGCCGTTGGCCAGCAAGCCGACCGCCAGGATAATGGCGCTATCCGCATGTACTTCGACGTTGTCGAGCACCTTGCCCGGCGCCTGTATGCACTGGTTGACGCCGCTGCCGATGGCTTTGGCGCGGTTTTGCGGCGTGAGCGCCTTGAATACGCCCGGATTGCTGCCCGCGGCGGCAGCCCAGATCACATCCACGCCATCACCCAGCATGGTCTTGGTCAACGCTTCGGCGCGCGGCGGATCGTTGAAGGGTTGCGCGCCTTCCACCCACAGCGGCTCATGTATGGAAATTGCCGCTTTGGCGGCGCGTGCGCCATTGCTGAAGGCCTCGCTGTTCTTCTGGCGCAAGGCGGTGTTGCTGGCGCCGATCAGGCCGATCTTGCCGCTGGTGGAGGCCAGCGCGGCCTGCATGCCAGCCAGGTAGCTGGCTTCGGATTCGCGGAAAGTGATGCAGGTGACATTGCTGGCGGCATTGTCGATGCAATGTTCGAGGATCACAAAACGGGTTTGCGGCGCCTGGCGCGCCACGCTGTCCAGCAAGTCCTTGAATTCGACCCCCATCACCACCACGATCCTGGCGCCTTGCTTGACCGCGTTGTCCAGCTGCTGCAGGCGGCCGGCGCGGGTGGCCTGGCTTTCCAGGGTGCTGGCTTGCATCTTGTACAGCTTGGCGGCGTTATTGACGCCGCTTGTGCCTTGCTGCAGCAGCACGTCGTCATTGTTGGGCACCGGCCGCACGTAGATGATCTTGGGCAGGTCGGCGGCGCCGGCGGTGCTTGCCAGTCCGAGCAGCAGTGTTAGCGGCAGCAGCAGGCGCAGCATCGTGCCGGATATATCGGGGCGTGCACCGGCAGACAGCGTACGGGGGGCTAGTGTCATCATTGTCTCTTCCTCTTTATAAGGCGCCGGATCTGATGCCGGCACGCATTTGTTCCCACATATTGCTGGTAAAGCAGACGCGCCCCATTTGGCGCAGGATATACAAGGTATTGCCGCCAACTGATGTGCGGCAGCGTGGCGCCAGGCCGGCTGAGCGTGGCGGCAGCAGGCACCTACACCATATTTAACTTTTTATTCAGGCGGCAGCGTGATACCGTTATCAAATTGAATAGTGCATGCCTCGTGTTGCACGCAGCAGTCAGTTACGTCTATCTCACCTGGTTCGGAAATATGTGTCAGTTACTTGGAATGAATTGCAATGTGCCAACCGACATTGTGTTCAGCTTTACCGGCTTCGCCACACGCGGCGGCCAGACCGGCCATCATAGCGACGGCTGGGGCATTGCCTTTTTCGAGGGTAGCGGCGTGCGCCATTTTGTCGACTACCAGGCGGCGATCGCCTCGCCGGTAGCCGAGCTGATCCGGCGTTGCCCGATCAAGTCGAAGAATGTCATCGCGCATATCCGCAAGGCCACCCAGGGCCAGGTAGCGCTGCAAAACTGCCATCCGTTCGTGCGCGAGCTGTGGGGCCGTTACTGGGTATTCGCCCATAACGGCGACCTGAAGGAATTCGCGCCGCGCCTCAGCGGATCGTACCGGCCGGTCGGCAATACCGACAGCGAACTGGCGTTCTGCTACATGTTGCAGCAATTGCGCCAGCGCTTTGGCGATGCGCCGCCGTCGCAGGTCGAACTGACCCTGGCGCTGCGCGAACTGACCAGCGAAATCGCCGCCCATGGCACCTTCAACATGATGCTGTCGGACGGTTCAGCCTTGTTCACCCATTGCTCGACTAATCTGTATTACATCGTGCGGCAGTTTCCGTTTGCCGAAGCGCATCTGTCGGACGAGGATGTCAGCGTCGATTTCTCGCAGGTGACGACGCCGCAGGACCGGGTGGCGGTGATTGTCACCGAGCCGCTCACCACCAATGAAGTGTGGACCAAATTTGGCGAGGGCGAGCTGATCGTGTTCGTCGACGGCCAGCCGGTTTAAGGCCGTCGACACAGCCGGCAAGGATCAGGCGTAGTCGATCGTCAGCGGTGCGTGGTCCGAAAAGCGCTCGTCTTTGTAGATCGCCACGGCATGCGCGTTAGCCGCGATGCCCGGGGTGGAGATGTGGTAATCGATGCGCCATCCTACGTTCTTGGCCCAGGCCTGGCCGCGATTGCTCCACCAGGTGTATTGCTCTTCGCGCTGGTCGACCTTGCGGAAGACGTCGACCAGGCCGACTTCGTCGAACAGATGGGTAAGCCAGGCGCGTTCTTCCGGCAGGAAGCCGGAATTTTTCTTGTTGCCCTTCCAGTTTTTCAGGTCGCGCTCCTGGTGCGCGATATTCCAGTCGCCGCAGATCACCACCTCGCGGCCGCTGGCCTTGAGTTCCTGCAGATGCGGCAGGAACGCTTCCATGAAGCGGAACTTGGCGATCTGCCGCTCTTCGCTGGACGAACCGGACGGGCAATACAGTGAAATCACCGTCAGGTCGCCGAAATCGCATTCCACATAGCGCCCTTCGGCATCGAATTCTTCATTGCCGAAGCCGATCCGCACTGCGTTCGGCTTGCGTTTGCTGTACAGGCCGACGCCCGAATAGCCCTTCTTCTCGGCGTAATGGAAATGCCCGACGTAACCCTCCGGCGCCAGGAATTCCGGCGTCATGTCGGCGGCTTGGGCCTTCAATTCCTGGACACAGATGAAATCGGCAGATTGCTTGGTCAGCCACTCGAAGAAGCCTTTTCTGGCTGCGGAGCGGATACCGTTGAGATTTGCGGAAATAATTCTTGGCATGTTTATTGTTGGTAAAAAAGTAAGGTGGAATGATGCCGGATTGGGTTCTAAGCATAACCGAAGCGAAGCCCGGGTGTGCAGACGGCCCCATACGAAAAATAACGCCTTGGCAGGCACGTTGCTTGCAGTTAGCGGTGTGGAGCGGATGAACTCCATTTAAAATGACGGTCTGGTGTCGCTTTTGGTTTGTAAACAGCGACAAAATTTGTCAGCCTCAACCGTCTGGAGTGCATTTTGAACAATTTACGTCAACAATTTATTGAATTTGCGGTGAAGGCCGGGGTGCTGAAGTTCGGCGAGTTTGTCACCAAGGCAGGACGCACCTCGCCGTATTTTTTCAATGCGGGCATGTTTAACGAGGGTGCTGCCCTGGGCCAGCTGGCGCAATTTTATGCGCGCACCCTGATCGATTCGGGTTTGCAGTTTGACATGCTGTTCGGGCCCGCTTACAAGGGCATCACGCTGGCATCGGCGACCGCGGTGGCGCTGGCGGCGCAAGGGCGCAATGTGCAGTTTGCCTACAACCGCAAGGAAGCCAAGGATCACGGCGAGGGCGGCAACATCGTCGGCGGTCCCTTAAAAGGCCGGGTTCTGATTATCGACGACGTGATTTCCGCCGGGACGTCGGTGCGCGAGTCGGTCGAGATGATCCGCGCCGCCGGCGCCACGCCTTGCGCGGTGGTGATCGCGCTGGACCGGATGGAGCGTTCCGGCAAGGACGATGCCTTGTCCGCCAACTCGGCGGTAGAAGAAGTGACGCAAGCGTACGGCATGCCGGTGATTTCGATCGGCAACCTGAACGACTTGCTGGAATATATTTCCGGCGCTGGCGCCGATGCTGAACTGAACCGCTACCAGGCTGCGGTGGCGGCTTACCGGGAGCGCTACGGCGTAGCATGATCGCGCGGCTTGTGCTACACAGCCGTTGCTTTGCGTTTTGCGCTCGATAGCGTGGTGTGTGTCGACATATGTCGTGGATGATGGGAATGAAGCGGATTGCACTAACTCTTAAGCAGGCCTTTTTTTTCGGCGCAGCAGGCTTGCTGCCATTGCTGGCGCACGGCCAGATTTATACCTGCAAGGATGGCGCCGGGCGCACCGTCAGCGGCGACCATCCGATGCCGGAATGCGCTGACCGCAAGATCGTCGAGTTATCCAAGGCCGGAGTGCTCAAGCGTGAAATCCCGGCGCCGCTGACTGTCGAACAAAAGCGCCAGCAAGAGATCCTGGATGAAAAACGCCGGGCCGAGGCAGCAGCGGACGAGCAGCGGCGCCAGCAGGATCGCGCCTTGCTGGCGCGCTATCGCAGCGAGGCCGATATCGAATCTTCGCGCCGCTACTATCTGTCGCTGTCGCAGGATCTGATCAAGCGCGACCAGATAGGCATCGACGATGCCCAGAACCAGCTGAAAGCGGCCAATACCGAAGCCGAGTTCTACAAGCACAAGAAAAGCTTGCCGATGAACTTGCGCAACAAGATAGAAGAAGCCAACCGCGACATCGCTTATAACCAGAAAAACATGGCGGATCATCAAGCCGAACTGAGCCGCATCAACGGCAAGTTCGACGAAACTCTCAAGCACTACCGGGAACTGGCCAGCGTGGCGGCAGAGGCGCCCGCGGCGCGTTAGGACCGGCGGGGATACAAAGCAATACGGCTGGCAGAGCGCCAGCCGTTTTTTTGCCTGCAGCTTTTACGCTGTCAGTTTCTGTTTCAGCAGCTCGGTCAGCTGCGCCGGATTGGCTTTTCCCTTGGTGGCTTTCATGGCCTGGCCGATCAGGGCGTTGAAGGCCTTTTCCTTACCGGCACGGAATTCTTCGACGGATTTGGCGTTGGCGGCCAGCACTTCATCGATGATTTTTTCCAGCGCGCCGCTGTCGGAAATCTGCTTCAGGCCCTTGCTTTCGATGATCTCGTCAGCCAGGTTTTCTTGTGCCGCTTTGGCATCCCACATCGCCGCAAACACTTCCTTGGCAATTTTGGTGGAGATGGTGGCGTCGGCAATGCGCTGCAGCAGCACAGCCAGCTGGGCAGCACTGACAGGCGCTTGCGCGATGTCGACATTTTCCCGGTTTAGTGCCGAGGACAGGTCGCCCATCAGCCAGTTGGCGGCAGGTTTGGCCTGTTCCTTGCCAGCCTTGATCGTGACTGCTTCAAAGTAGCGGGCCATGGCTTTCGATTGTGTCAGCACCGCGGCATCGTATTCCGACAGGCCGAACTCGCGCACGAAACGTTCGCGCATGGCGTCCGGCAGTTCCGGCATGGTGGCGCGCACGCGCTCCACCCATTCCGCGGCGATCACCAGCGGCGGCAAATCCGGATCCGGGAAATAGCGGTAATCCTGCGAATCTTCCTTGCTGCGCATCGAGCGCGTTTCTTTCTTGTCGGGGTCGTACAGGCGGGTTTCCTGGACCACCTTGCCGCCGTCTTCGATCACTTCGATCTGGCGCCGTACTTCGTAGTTGATGGCCTCTTCCAGGAAGCGGAAAGAGTTAAGGTTCTTGATCTCGCTGCGGGTGCCGTAAGCAGCCTGGCCGAGCGGGCGCACCGAAACGTTGGCGTCGCAACGGAAGGAGCCTTCCTGCATGTTGCCGTCGCAAATTCCCAGCCACATCACCAACGAGTGCAATGCCTTGGCATAGGCCACCGCTTCGGCGGCGCTGCGCATGTCCGGTTCGGTGACGATTTCCAGTAATGGCGTACCGGCGCGGTTGAGGTCGATGCCGCTCATGCCTTGATAATCTTCATGCAGCGATTTGCCGGCGTCTTCTTCCAGATGGGCACGTGTCAGCTGCACGGTGCGCAGCTCGCTCTTGCCGTCTTTTTCCAGCATGAAGGAAACCTTGCCGCCCTGGACCACCGGGATTTCAAACTGGCTGATCTGGTAGCCCTTGGGCAGGTCGGGGTAGAAGTAATTTTTGCGGGCGAAGATCGACTGCGGAGCGATCTTCGCATTCACCGCCAGGCCGAACTGGATCGCGCGTTCCACCGCGCCGCGGTTCAGCACCGGCAGTACGCCGGGTAACGCCAGGTCGACCGGACTGGCCTGGGTGTTGGCTTCAGCGCCGAACTGGGTCGAGGCGCCGCTGAATATTTTTGACTTGGTCGAGAGTTGCGTATGCGTTTCCAGACCGATAACGACTTCCCACTGCATAATTATTTCCTCATTTAATTCAGTTGAGGACAGAGTCGCACGGAGAGTGTAATTCGCCGCGCTACGGCGGCTCATAAACTCTACCCGAGCGGCTCTGTCCCGCAATTAGCCTGGATAACTACACTCGCCGGTTTTCAGATTTACCGACAGTTCCGTAAAATTTCCTCTTGAGCCGCACAGCGCCGGGCAGCTCGGTATCACGTGCAATTTGTCGCCATCGCGCTGCAGCCGGATGCTGCAATTCATGCCGTGATTATAAAAATCGTAGCCGCGCTGATGACGAGCGGCGACTGGATCTTTCAAAGTGATGCGCCAATTGCTTTTATCGCCATCGTGTTCAACTTCGGCTTGCGGATCGTCGCTGGTGTCGACGCTGCATTCAAAGCCGTGGGTCGGCCGGTACAGCGCCGATTCCCAGCGCAACGCTTCGATGCGCTCGCCATCCAGCCTGAACTCGCCGGTGTCGCCGTAAATCACTTTTTCACCATCTTCATTGCGCGTCAGGTTGCAGCCGAACTTGGTCTGCAATTGCTGCGCCTGGCTGAGCGGCGCCAGCAGCGCCGCAGTCAGGATAAATAGCAGCAGGCTGCCATGGCGACTGACATTTTTCCGTAAAATCGATGGCATGGCGCGGCTCGCTTTTTCAGCCAGGCGTACGCTGGTGCCAGTCGGTGACGCGCTGGAACTGGTGCGCGACGTTGAGCAGCTTGGCTTCATCGTAGTAGTTGCCGATGATCTGCAGGCCGACCGGGCGCCGCGCATTTTTCTCGCCCTGGCCGAAGCCGCACGGTATCGACATGCCAGGTAATCCCGCCAGGCTGGTCGACAGCGTGTAGATGTCTGCCAGGTAGTTGGCGACCGGATCGTTGGCCTTGGCGCCCAGGTCCCAGGCCACGGTCGGCGATACCGGTCCCATGATGACGTCGCACTGACGGTTCGGGCCGCTCAGCGCATTCTGGAAATCCTCGGCGATCAGGCGGCGGATCTTTTGCGCCTGCAGGTAGTAAGCGTCGTAGTAGCCGTGCGACAGCACATAGGCGCCGACCAGGATGCGGCGCTTCACTTCTTCGCCGAAACCTTCCGCGCGCGACTTCTTGTACATGTCGGCCAGATCCTTGTAATCGGCGGCGCGGTGGCCGTAGCGGACGCCGTCGAAGCGGCTCAGGTTGGACGATGCTTCGGCCGGTGCGATCACGTAATAGACTGGGATCGAGAGTTCGGTTTTCGGCAGCGAAATGTCGACCAGGGTGGCGCCCAGCTTTTCGTATTCGGCCAGCGCCGCGCGCACCGCCTGCTCGACATCCGGCGCCAGGCCGCTGCTGAAATATTCGCGCGGGATGCCGATGCGCAAGCCTTTCAGATCTTTCTCAAGATCGCGGCTGAAATCTTCCTTGGGCCGTTCCAGGCTGGTCGAATCGCGCGGATCGAAACCGGTCATGGCGTTCAGCAGCAGGGCGCAGTCTTCCGCGGTTTGAGCAATCGGGCCGGCCTGGTCCAGCGACGAGGCGAAGGCAATCATGCCGAAGCGCGACACGCTGCCATAGGTAGGCTTGATGCCGGTCACACCGCACAGCGATGCCGGCTGGCGGATCGAGCCGCCGGTGTCGGTGGCGGTGGCGGCTGGCGTCAGGCGTGCTGCTACTGCAGCGGCGGAACCGCCGGAGGAGCCGCCCGGAATCGCTGTCTTGTCCCAGGGATTCTTGACCGCGCCGAAATACGAGTTTTCGTTGGAGGAACCCATGGCGAATTCATCGCAGTTCAGCTTGCCGAGGTTGACCATGCCGGCGTTGTTGAAATGCTCCACCACGGTAGCGTCGAACGGGCTGGTGTAGTTTTCCAGCATCTTCGAACCGGCCGTCGCGCGCCAGCCGCGCGTCACGAAAATATCCTTGTGCGCGATCGGCACGCCGGTCAGCGGCGTGCCGCCGTTTTGCGCCAGGCGCTGGTCGGCGGCGCGCGCCTGTTGCAGCGTCAGTTCCTGGTCGACATGCAGGAAAGCATTCAGGTCGCTTTGCTGGATCCTGGCCAGGTACAGTTTTGCCAGTTCCTCGGCGGAAATTTTCTTTTCGTGCAGCAGCACCGACAATTGCTTGAGTGTTTTGGTATGCATAAATATTTCTAACTGTTAACTTTGCGGGACAGCCCGTCAGGCCGAGGGCGGCAAGCCGAGCTTGCCGCAAGCAGGCGCGTAGAGGTTTATTCGATGACTTTGGGCACCAGATACAGGCCGTCTTCGGTGGCCGGGGCCATCTTTTGATACTCCTCGCGCCGGTTCGGCTCGGTCACCTCATCGTCGCGCAAGCGTAGCGATAGATCCTGGCGGATCGCCGCAATCGGATGGCTCAGCGGCTCGATGCCGGTGGTGTCCACCGCGCGCATCTGCTCCACCAGCGAAAAAATACCGTTCAGTTTGTCCAGCGTGGAGGCGGCCTGGTCTTCGGTGAGTTCGAGGCGTGCCAAATTGGCAATGCGCTTAACGTCGGAAAGGGCTAATGACATGATTTTCGATCGCGCTTCGGGGCGCGGCTGCTAGTGTGGTTAAAAAATAAACGGTTTGCTTGCGAAAAACTTCTCGGATTTTTGTAAAAAGCAAGCATTTTGAGCGCTATACGCCCTAAGTTGAGTCAAATTATAAGGTAGAATGTTGCGTCCATGCGGCAGGTAATAGATCTTTACCATGCGCCGGATACTAGACACCCCCCTAAAAAACGTTTGAGCGCATCATTGTTGCGCATTGGAACAATTCATGTTTGGATTTTTACGCAGTTACTTTTCGAACGACCTGGCGATTGACCTGGGTACCGCGAATACGCTGATTTATGTGCGCGATCAAGGTATTGTCCTGGACGAGCCGTCGGTTGTTGCGATTCGGCAGCAAGGTGGCCCTAACGGCAAGAAGACAATTCAGGCGGTCGGCCGCGAAGCAAAACAGATGCTGGGCAAGGTTCCCGGCAACATCGAGGCGATTCGCCCGATGAAAGACGGCGTGATTGCCGACTTCACCGTCACCGAGCAGATGCTCAAGCAATTCATCCGCATGGTGCACGACACCAAGCTGTTCAAGCCGTCGCCGCGCATCATCATCTGCGTGCCTTGCGGCTCGACCCAGGTGGAACGTCGCGCGATTCGCGAATCCGCGCTGGGCGCCGGCGCCTCCCAGGTGTTCCTGATCGAAGAACCGATGGCCGCTGCCATCGGCGCCGGCCTGCCAGTCTCGGACGCTACCGGTTCGATGGTGGTCGACATCGGCGGCGGCACCACTGAAGTCGGCATCATTTCGCTGGGCGGCATGGTCTACAAGGGTTCGGTACGGGTCGGCGGCGACAAGTTCGACGAAGCTATCGTCAATTACATCCGCCGCAACTACGGCATGCTGATCGGCGAACAGACCGCGGAAGCGATCAAGAAGGAAATCGGTTCCGCCTTCCCGGGTTCGGAAGTGCGTGAAATGGAAGTCAAGGGACGCAACCTGTCGGAAGGCATTCCGCGCTCGTTTACCATCTCCAGCAACGAAATCCTGGAAGCCCTGACCGATCCGCTCAACAACATCGTTTCGGCCGTCAAGAACGCGCTGGAACAGACCCCGCCGGAACTCGGCGCCGACATCGCCGAAAAGGGCATGATGCTGACTGGCGGCGGCGCCCTGCTGCGCGATCTGGATCGCCTGCTGATGGAAGAAACCGGCTTGCCGGTGATTGTGGCCGAAGACCCGCTGACCTGCGTGGTGCGCGGTTCGGGCATGGCGCTGGAACGGATGGACAAGCTGGGCTCGATCTTTTCTTACGAGTAATCCAGGCTGATGCGACGCTTGCCCAACCTCTTCAGCTTGATCATGAGGGTGGGTAACGGCAACCGGGTCGGTGCACCAGTGCATACGACCCGTTGTCACATCTACGGTATCAGCATGAACCAGCTGCTGCCGACAGTCACCGACAAAACAGAATCTGTCCATTACTGATGGAATACAGTCCACCACCCCTATTCAAGCAAGGCGCTTCGGCCCGCGCCAAGGCGGTGATATGCACGCTGATGGCGCTGGCGCTGCTGATTGCCGATTCGAAAGTACACGCTCTGCTGCTGCTGCGGCAGGCGGTAGGCACCGCGCTCTATCCCTTGCAGATGGTGGCCCTGGTGCCGCGCGACGCCAGCAATCGCGTGATCGATTATTTTTCTTCACTGTCGACGGTGGAAAAAGAAAACCAGGCATTGCGCAGCAAACAGGGTGAGCGCGCGCAGCAGTTGCAGCAGGCGCAGCAGCTGGCGGCGGAAAATGCGCAGCTGCGCAAACTGCTTGGCGCGCAGCAGCGCTTGCCGGTGAAGTCGGTCATGAGTGAAATCCTGTACGACGCCCGCGACCAGTTCGCCCGCAAAGTCATCATGGACCGTGGTTCGCAGCACGGCGTCGCTACCGGCCAGCCGGTGATCGACGATGCCGGCATCGTCGGCCAGGTCACGCGCGTCTTCCCATTCACTTCCGAAGTCACGCTGCTGACCGACAAGGACCAGGCGATTCCGGTGCAGGTGCTGCGCAACGGCTTGCGCAGCGTCGCCTATGGCCGCGGCCAGTCCGGTTACCTGGACCTGCGTTTCATGTCGTCCAACGCCGATATCCAGAAGGGCGATCTGCTGGTGACCTCCGGCATCGACGGCGTCTATCCGGCCGGCCTGTCAGTCGCCAAGGTGATACAGGTTGAAACCAAGTCGGCCGACGCCTTTGCGCATATCGTGTGCGAACCGGTGGCGGGCATTGACCGTCATACGCAATTGCTGATCTTGCTGGTCGATCCGAATCCGATCGTGCGTCCGGACGATGAAGCCGCCGTTCCCAACAGCAAAGCCGATATCCTCAGCAAGCGCCGCCTGACCGAGAGCACCCGCGACAAGACCAGGGACGCTGCGAAAGATGCCGGCAAGGAAAGTAATCCGGAAGCGGCCCGTAAAAATCCGCAAGGAGCTGGCGTCCGATGATGCGTCCACATTACATTCTATTGCCGGCCAATCCGCTGTTCATTGCGATGACCTTGCTGCTGGCCTTCCTGCTCAACTTGCTGCCCTGGGGCCAATGGCCTGGCGTGCCCGATTTCGTCGCGCTGGCGCTGGTGTTCTGGAGCATTCATCAGCCGCGCAAGATCGGCATCGGCATCGCCTTTTGCATGGGCTTGCTGATGGACGTGCATGAGGCCACGCTGCTCGGCCAGAATGCGCTGGCGTATACCTTGCTGTCCTATTTCGCGATCATGATCCATCGCCGGGTGCTGTGGTTCTCGGTCGGCGTCCAGGCCTTGCACGTGCTGCCCCTGATGCTGTTGACGCAGGTGATACAGCTGGTGATCCGCACGCTTGTCAGCGGCAAGTTTCCCGGCTGGCTGTATTTTTCCGAGAGCTTTGTCAGCATGGCCTTGTGGCCGATGGTGGTGTGGCTGCTGCTGGCCCCGCAGCGGCGCGCAGTCGATCGCGATGATAATCGCCCAATCTAATTTTGCTGCTGCGGCCGCTGCGGCCAATGCGGATTTGTTGCTGACCCGGCGCCGACATATCAATGACTGAATTTAAAAACACCGAACGCGAACTGCGGAATTTCCGCTTGCGGATTTCTGCAGCCATCGCGTTTGTACTGCTCTGCTTTGGCTTGCTGAGCGCGCGTTTTGTCTGGCTGCAGGTGGTGCGCCACGACGCCTACGCCGCCCAGGCTGAAGACAATCGTATTTCGCTGGTGCCGGTGGTGCCTAACCGCGGCCTGATCATGGACCGCAACGGCGTCATCCTGGCCCGCAATTATTCCGCCTACACGCTGGAAATCACCCGTTCGAAAATCAGGGGCGACCTCGATCCCGTGATCGATGAACTGGCGCAAGTGGTCAGCATCACTCCGAAAGACCGGCGCCGCTTCAAGAAATTGCTGGAAGACTCCAAGAGCTTCGCCAGCCTGCCGATCCGCACCCGCCTGAGCGATGAGGAGGTGGCGCGCTTCACCGCCCAGCGTTATCGCTTTCCCGGCATCGATGTGCAGGCGCGCCTGTTCCGCCAGTACCCGCTGGGCGAAGTGGCGGCGCACGTGATCGGCTATATCGGCCGCATCAACCAGAAGGATGCCGACCGCATCGACGACAGCGACGACGCCGCCAACTACAAGGGCACCAGCTACATTGGCAAGGATGGCCTGGAAAAGAGCTATGAAAAGCAATTGCACGGCACTACTGGCTACGAAGAAATCGAAATCGCCGCCAGCGGCCGGGCGGTGCGCAGCATGTCGCACGTGTCGGCGACGCCGGGCGATAACCTGATCCTGTCGATCGACATCGAATTGCAGAAGGTGGTGGAAGAAGCTTTCGGCAACCGCCGCGGCGCGCTGGTGGCGATCGAGCCTTCCACCGGTGACGTGCTGGCGTATGTGTCGCAGCCTTCATTCGATCCCAATCTGTTCGTGGAAGGCATCGACCAGCAAAGCTGGGACGAATTGAACAACTCGCCCGACCATCCGCTGATCAACCGGCCGATGAGCGGCAGCTACGCCCCCGGCTCCACCTACAAGCCCTTCATGGCGCTGGCGGCGCTGGAACTGGGCAAGCGCACGCCTGCATTTGCGATCAACGACGTCGGCTACTTCATGCTGGGCGGCCACCAGTTCCGCGACGACAAGGTCGGCGGCCATGGCCGGGTCGACATGTACAAGTCGATCGTGGTGTCTTGCGATACCTATTACTACATGCTGGCCAACGATCTTGGACCCGACACCATCCATGATTTCATGAAGCCGTTCGGCTTCGGCCAGCTGACCGGCATCGATCTCGAACATGAGCAGCGCGGCCTGCTGCCGTCGACCGACTGGAAGCGAAAGTATTACAAACGTGTGGCGGCGCAGAAGTGGGTAGGCGGCGATACTATTTCGCTCGGCATCGGCCAGGGCTTCAATTCCTTTACGCCTTTGCAGATGGCGCACGCGGTGGCGACCCTGGTCAACGACGGCATCGTGATGAAGCCGCATCTGGTCAAAATCCTCGAAGACGGCGTGACGCGCCAGCACACCCAGACGGTGCCGAAGGAAAGCTACCGGATTCCGCTGAAGCAGGAAAACGTCGACTTCATCAAGAAGGCCATGGTCGGCGTTACGCGTGAAGGCACGGGCGCCAAGGTGTTTGCCGGCGCCGGTTATGATTCGGGCGGCAAGACCGGAACCGCGCAGGTGGTCAGCATCAAGCAGGGTGAGAAATTCGACGCCAAGAAGCTGACCTCGCGCCAGCTCGACCATGCCTGGTACACCGCCTTTGCCCCAGCCGACAAGCCGCGTATCGCGTTGGCCGTAATTGTCGAAAACGGCGGCTTCGGCGCGGCGGCGGCGGCGCCGATTGCGCGCAAGGCCCTGGATTTCTATTTGCTGCGCAAGCGGCCTGGCGATAACGATAAGATAGCCGCGCCGGTTACCTCGCCGGCCGCAGCGGACGAGGATCTGGGGCCGGCGCCAACCGACGTGAAACCAACCGACGGTTCTGACGACAGCTACAAGCCGGGTGAAGCAACCCCGGGAAATCGGGAGTAACAGATGGGCACCGAATTGAAAGCAGCAATATGAGCCTTGGCGACAAGCATGCGTGGCTGCGCAGCATCAAATCCCATGTCGTGGTGTTCGATGCGGCGCTGTCGCTGATCATTTTCCTGATCCTGGCGGTCGGTATCGTTACGCTGTATTCGGCCGGCATCGATTTTCCCGGCCGGGTGGAAGACCAGCTGCGCAACATCTTGGTGGCGTTCGTCATCATGTGGGTTGCCGCCAATGTGCCGCCGCAGACCCTGATGCGCTTCGCGGTACCGATCTATACGATAGGGGTGGCCCTGCTGATCGCGGTAGCCTTGTTCGGCATCGTCAAGAAGGGCTCGCGCCGCTGGATCAATTTCGGCGTCGTCATCCAGCCGTCAGAAATCATGAAGATCGCCATGCCGCTGATGCTGGCCTGGTATTTCCAGAAACGCGAAGGCATGATCACCTGGCGCGATTACCTGGTGGCGGCGCTGTTGCTGGTGTTGCCGGTCGGCCTCATCATCCGCCAGCCGGACTTGGGCACCGGCACCCTGGTGCTGGCGGCGGGCTTTTATGTGATCTTCCTGGCCGGCCTGTCCTGGCGCGTGCTGATCGGCCTGGCGGTGGCGGTCGGCGCCAGCTTGCCGGTGCTGTGGTCGGTATTGCACGATTACCAGCGGCAGCGCGTGATGATGCTGATCGATCCCACCTCGGATCCGCTCGGCAAAGGCTTCCACATCATCCAGTCGACTATCGCAGTCGGCTCCGGCGGCATCTTTGGCAAGGGCTGGCTGAAAGGCACGCAGGCGCATCTGGAATTCATTCCGGAACGCACCACCGACTTCATCTTTGCGGTATTTTCCGAGGAATTCGGCCTGCTCGGCAACGGCGTCCTGCTGTTCCTGTACATGCTGCTGATCGGCCGCGGCATGATGATCGCGGTCAACGCGCCGACCATGTTCACGCGCCTGCTGGCAGGCTCCATCACACTGATTTTCTTTACTTATGCGTTTGTTAACATGGGCATGGTCAGCGGCATTTTGCCAGTGGTTGGCGTACCTTTGCCGTTCATGAGCTATGGCGGCACGGCGCTGGTTACCCTGGGCCTGGGGGCCGGTATCCTGATGAGCATTCAGCGTCATCGAAAACTGATACAGACATAGCATGGTTGAACTTGTATGCTTGGAGCCAGGTCCATTACTGCTGTGCAATGGCCATCGAAATCTTAGGGAGAGTGCATGCTAGGCAAGCAGGGCAGAGAACACAGGGTGAGCGCTAACTACCGCGTAATCGCTTATTCCAGCGTACTGCTGGCGGCGCTGATCCTGGCCGGCTGCGGCAGCGCGCCGAAAGCGCCTTCGTCCTCGGCATCGCCTGCCAAGACGAGCGCAGGCGTTCGTGGCGGGCCGGCGCTGCCTGCTGCAGGCTCCGGCCGCGGCGGCTACTACAAGGACGACGGCCCGGGCGATGTCACGCCTGAGGGGCTGCTGGACGTGCCGGATGCGGTGCCCACGATCGAGCCGTATTCGCGCACCGGCAACAAGCCGTATGTCGTGTTTGGCAAGACCTATACGCCGCTGACCGACGACCAGCCGTTCAAGCAACGCGGCACCGGCAGCTGGTACGGCAAGAAATTCCATAATCAAAAGACATCGTCGGGCGAACTGTACGATATGTACAAGATGACGGCGGCGCATCCGACCCTGCCGATTCCTTCCTATGCCCGGGTGACCAATCTGAAAACCGGCGCCCAGGTGATCGTGCGGGTCAACGATCGCGGACCATTTCATTCCAGCCGCATCATCGATCTGTCCTACACTGCGGCGCTGAAGCTGGGCTATCTCGGCAGCGGTAGCGGCCAGCTGGAAGTGGAGCGCTTGCTGCCGGCAGATATCATCGCGCTCAACAAGCAGCGGCAGAACGGTACGCCGGCGGCGCCGGTTCAGCCTGAACCGCGCAGGGACGCCACGGCATCAGCCAACGTGGTTACCGAATCGGTGGATATGCCGGTTTTGACGGCGCAGCCGTTGCTGCTTGATCCGCCCTCAGCGCAAAGCGACGGCAACAATACGCTGGCCAGCGGGTTCTACCTGCAGTTTGGCGCTTATGCACAGCAAGCCAATGCGGACAGCGCCCGCAGCCGCCTGATGCAGGAATTGTCCGGCCTGGTCGACTCCCTCAACAGCGTTGCGGTCAACGGCCTGTACCGCCTGTATGCCGGGCCATATTCCAGCCGTTCCGATGCCGACAGCATCTTGCAGCAGATCCGCCAGCGCGCCAGCGTCAATCCGATTGTGGTGCAGCGCTAGGTTGTTGCCTGTGGCGCGCCATCATTCCTTGATTTTGTGAACGTCGCGATAAGCCAGTATGGCGAGTAGCTGCTGTTCCTTGTCGTCGTCAAAGCCGCACGTCCCAGTCCACTCCCTGGGGTTTTCATAAGTACCGAATAGCATGTCCCACCAGGTGATGTCGCCGTAGTTGTTCTTGTGACGGCCATGCTGGTGGTGAATCCTGTGCATTTCCGGACGTTGGAAAACCAGTCCTACCCAGCGCGGCGTCTTGATGTTGGTGTGATAGAAAAATTCCCCAATAGCGGTGCAGAAGGTATAGATTGCCCCGGCTTCCAGAGACAAGCCGAGCAGCGAGTAGACCAGCAGGCTGCCGATGACCGAGTTGACGATCATTTCCACGGGGTGTTTGTAAAACGAGGTGATCACCTCAAGCCGCTGCGGGCTATGGTGTATCTGATGAAATCCGCGCCACAGGAAATCATGTTCATGGCGCCAGCGATGCCACCAGTAGAAGATGAAAGTGGCAATGAAATAGGCGATGAAGCCACCGGCCGCAGGCGAAACAAAATGAGACAGATGAAATATCGAGCTCGCAACCAGCCATTTCTCCCAAGTCATCCCTGCCAGCAAAACCACGGCTAGCTGGACTGCATTGACAAGCAGTACTCGCAAAGGCCATGTTCTCACTTCAGGCAGGCGCCATCCCGGGGCCATGCGCTCACATACAAAACAAGCGACAAAAATAATCAAGATAATGCTGATCATGAAAACGGTCTCCTGACTGGGTTATAGATTGAGCTGTCGCTGGAGATGGAATCGGGTGATTCCCGGGTACGCTGGCGCAGTCGCAAGACCAGTACGCCTGCGGCGGCGGTTGCCAGCAAATGCTTCAATGTGTGGCCGCTGATTACGCCGAGAAGATCAAACAGCTGGTGATCGTTTATTTCAACAATCTTTGCCGCGAGATATAGCAGCAGGGCGATGTCAAAGGCCAGGCGATCGCTGGCAGGGGCACGGTAAATCCACTGCCAGAGCGGAATCAGGATAAGCGGCAAGCCCTGCAGCAGAAGATAAGGCCGCAGATCGCCGGCGCCGTGGCGATCGCTTACCCACCACCAGGCGATGCTGAACAACGCGCAGATTGCATACAGAGCCATCCCTGCCTTGCCGTTGTGGCTGCCGACGGTCTCGGCCCTGACGCCGGCCAGCAAGCCGGCGCAAGCCAGGGCGATCGGCAGCCGGTCCCATACCAGCCGCGCATTATCCGGCGCCAGGTGATAGAAAGCGGAACCCAGCGCAGTCAGCAACAAGCCGATCAGAAACAGGTGATAGCCGAGCCAGCCGGCATCCAGAGCGGCATGCCGGCGTAGCGGCCATAAGTTGAGCAGGCCCCAGATGGCGACTATTGCGAAACCGAGATTGGAGAACACATCGGCGGCATGCGGTACTCCGATGAACACGGATTGATCGGCAAATTCGTTGTAATGCGCTAGCTGGACAATCGGACCGTGCAGCAAAAACAGGCCGGTAATTGTCAATGTGGTCAGCGTGGGCAGGTAGACAAGCAAGCGTCTCAAAATAGATCTCTCTGATTGCGATGTGCTCGCAGATTGCCGCAGTATTGGATTTAATGGTACTTTTGTGGGATAAGTATCAAATCTCATACAGGAAAGTATCGAATTTCGATGCTCCACATCATGACAGAAGCCAGGCAACTCATTGCCACCCTCAAGCTGCAATTGAAGCTGCAAGGCAAAACCTATCGCGATGTCGCGCTGGAACTGGGCTTGTCGGAAGCGAGCGTGAAGCGCATGTTTGCTTCGGGGCGATTCGCTGTCGAGCGCCTGGTGCAACTGAGTAATATGCTCGGTTTTACGCTGGCGGAACTGGCGCAGACTGCCAGTGCCGGCGAACTGAGATTGCGGGTGCTGAGCGCCGCGCAGGAACAGGAGCTGGTATCGGATCCCAAGTTACTGCTGGTCGCCGCCTGTGCGCTGAACCATTGGACGCTGCAAGACATCCTGGCGACTTATCGGCTGAGCGAAGCGGAATGCCTGCAATCACTGCTGCGGCTGGACCGGCTGCGTTTGATTACTTTGTTGCCAGGCAACCGGATCCGGCTCAACGTGGCGCGAGATTTCGACTGGATTCCGCAGGGGCCGATCCGCGGATATTTTTTGCAGCAAGGCCTGGTCGATTTTCTGGATAGCGGATTCAGCCAGGCAGATGAGTCGCTGACGTTTTCCAATGGCATGCTGACAGAAGCTGCGATCGTCAAAATGCAGGCCGAACTGCGTCAGGTCCGCCTGAAATTCGCTGAGCTCCACGAGGAAAGTCTGGCTTCGCCCTTAGCCAAGCGGCGCGGCAGCGGCATGCTGCTGGCGATGCGGGAATGGGAGCCGGCCGGTTTCACCAAGTTACGGCGTGGGACAAAATGACTGTGCCAGGTAAGCTATTTTCCATGCAAAAGAGCGGTTTTTAAACGACATAAACAGCCAAAACACAGGTTGTAGATTGTCTACATTTTTTCGTTTTGTAATCGAATGGTCATAAAACTTTCATACGCCTGACATATTAGACCGCAATACTTCGGCCATTCAAAAGCGTAATGGCGGTAACAATCATGGTCGAAATCAAAGGTTTGTCAAAGACGTTCCGCGGCGGCTTCCGGGCTCTGGACAATGTCAGCCTGCGTTTTGCGCAAGGCGAAATGGTGGCCTTGATCGGCGCGTCAGGTTCGGGGAAATCAACGCTTTTGCGTCATATTTCCGGATTGATGGCGGCAGATAATAGCGGCGGCACGATTTCCATCGATGGCCAGCCGGTCCAGAAGGACGGCTTGGTCGATCGCAATATCCGTGCAGTGCGCGCTAATGTCGGTTTCGTTTTCCAGCAATTCAATCTGGTCGGCCGCTTGCCGGTTTTGACCAATGTCCTGACCGGCGGCCTGTCGCGCATGCCGCTCTGGCGCAGCTGCTTCAAATTGTTTACCGCGGAAGAAAAGGCACTCGGACTGGAAGCGCTAGCGCGGGTCGGCATCTCCGACCATGCCTACAAGCGCGCTTCGGCGCTCTCCGGCGGCCAGCAGCAGCGGGCGGCGATTGCCCGCACCATCGTACAGAAGGCGCGCGTGGTGCTGGCCGATGAACCGATTGCTTCACTGGATCCGGAGTCGGCGCGGCGGGTGATGCAAACATTGGCCGACGTTAACCAGCGCGACAAGAGCACGGTCATCGTCTCCCTGCACCAGGTCGATGTGGCGCTGCGTTTTTGCCCGCGTACGGTGGCGTTGCACAAAGGCCGGGTGGTATACGACGGCCCGTCCAGCGCCTTGACCGAAGCCATGCTGCGCGAATTGTACGGCAGCGAGGCGGAAGACATCCTGGGTGGCTCCAACAACCTGACCCGGCCGGCCGCCGCAGCACCGACGCCGTTCGACAGCATTCCGGCAATGGCGGTCGCGGCCTGAACCCAAGCGCAATTTTCACTTACCAGCTTATCCAATCACATCCATCCTAATCAGGAGTTTCACATCATGTTTGCAAAATTATTTTCCGGCGTCGCAATGAGCATGGCGATGCTGGCGGCGACCGCTGCGCATGCCGACGACGCCAAGGTGCTGAACTTCGGCATCATCTCCACTGAATCGTCGCAAAACCTGAAGCAGGACTGGCAGCCGGTATTGGACGAAATGAGCAAGCGCATCGGCATCAAGGTGAATGGCTTCTTTGCCTCCGACTACGCCGGCATCATCGAAGGCATGCGTTTCGGTAAAGTGCAGATGGGCTGGTTCGGCAACAAGTCGGCCATGGAAGCGGTCGACCGCGCCAGCGGCGAAGTGTTCGCCCATGTCGTCAATCCGGACGGCACATCGGGTTACTACAGCCTGGTCGGCGTGCAGAAGGACAGCCCGTACAAGAGCATCGAAGACGTCCTGAAGAATTCCAAGAGCCTGACTTTCGGCATCGGCGATCCGAATTCGACTTCCGGTTTCCTGCTGCCGAACTACTATATCTTTGCCAAGAACAATGTCGATCCGAAGACGGCATTCAAGGCCATCCGTACGTCCAATCACGAAGCCAACATCCTGGCTGTCGCCAACAAGCAGCTTGATTCCGCCGTGTTCGCATCCGACACCATGGACCGCGTTGAAGAGCGTCAGCCTGCCGTCGCCAAGGAAGTGCGCGTCGTCTGGAAGTCGCCCCTGATCGCTGCCGATCCGCTGGTATGGCGCAAGGATCTGCCGGCCGACACCAAGGCCAAGATCAAGGATTTCTTCATCAACTACGGCAAGACCGGTCCTAACGCGGCGCAGGAAAAAGCCCAGCTGGCCAAGCTGCAATACAGCGGCTTTGCCGAATCCAGCAACGTGCAGCTGAATCCTATCCGCCAGCTGGAATTGTTCAAGCAAAAAGGCAAGCTGGAAGCCGACGAGAACCTGAGCGCCGACGAAAAGAAAACCAAGCTTGACGACATCAACCGCAAATTGTCCGACCTGGCCAAATCCTAAGCAATGACTAGTTTCGTACCCTTGAAAATGCAAACCACGTTTCCGGTCCCGCCCAAGCAGTCGATCGGCCGGACGCTGTTCTGGGGCGTGCTGCTGGCAATCCTGATCGCTTCATGGAAGGGCGCCGACATGCGCCCGCTGGAACTGCTGCGCGACGGCGGCAACATGGGCACCTACGCCGCCAGCTTTTTCCCGCCAGACTTTCACGAGTGGCGCACTTATCTGCAAGAGCTGCTGGTGACGATACAGATTGCGGTTTGGGGTACGGCGCTGGCGGTGGTCTGTGCAGTCCCGTGCGGCTTGCTGGCATCCTCGAATATCGCGCCAGCCTGGGTCAACCAGCCGGTGCGCCGTTTGATGGATGCGGCACGTGCGATCAATGAAATGGTGTTTGCCATGCTGTTCGTGGTGGCTGTTGGCCTGGGGCCGTTTGCCGGCGTGCTGGCGCTGTTTGTCGCCACTACCGGGACGCTATCGAAACTGTTTTCGGAGGCAGTGGAAGCCATCGATCCGCAACCGGTCGAAGGTATCCGTGCCACCGGCGCCAACGCCCTGGAAGAAATCGTCTACGGTGTGCTGCCGCAAGTAATGCCGCTCTGGATTTCTTATGTGCTGTATCGCTTCGAAGCCAACGTGCGCTCGGCGACGGTAGTCGGCATGGTCGGCGCCGGCGGCATCGGCGTCATCCTGTGGGAAGTGATCCGCAGCTTTGAATACTCCCAGACATGTGCAGTGCTGATCATGATCGTGGTTGCAGTCAGCATGATCGACCTGGTGTCGTCGCGCATGCGGAAACTGTTTATCTAAATAATCGCTGGCTTTTCTCTCGATGACGGGGCGCCTGATTGCAGGTGCCCCGTCATTTTTCCATCTGCGGAATTTTCGGTATAGTCTCTATCCATTCGCATAACCTCGCCACGGAGCTAAGACGCATGACTGCCGATCATTCCCCGCCGCAGGTGACGGTACGCCAGGCCACGGCCGACGATGCCGCAACCCTGGTAGCCCTGCTGGCCGAGATGGACGATACGCCTGCTCGCGCAGCTACCCTGGATGCGGATGGAGCACGCAAGATCATGGCGGCGATGGCGACCTACCCTTATTTCAGGGCCTATCTGGTATTTTCCGACGGCATCGCAGTCGGTACCTTCAGCATGCTGGTGTTTTGCAGCTTGACGCACGAAGGCACCCGGCAGGCGGTGCTGGATGCCGTGGTGATCAGCCGCGCCAGCCGCGGGCAGGGCATCGGCAACGTGATGCTGGATCATGCGGTGCGGATTGCCGGCGAGGCGGGCTGCTACAAGATTGCGCTGTCGTCCAACCTGAAGCGGATGGATGCGCACCGCTTCTATGAAAATTTTGGTTTTACCCAGCATGGAATCAGCCTGGCGGTGCCGGTACCCAAGTCCAGCGGATGATTGCGGCAAAGATGGCTGAATCGCTCTGACGGTCTTCAGAAATTCCCTGCTCGGGCGCATAATATGCGGACAGCCATAGGAGAGATGACCTTGCCAACTTCAGAAAATCCGCAACCGACCAACGATTTCCTCACTGCGGCCTCCGCCGACGGCGCGCAGGTAAAAGTAAGCTTGCATGGCGCCCATATTTGTTCCTGGTGCACGCCGGATGGCGTCGAGCGGCTGTTCATGAGCCCGCTCAATTCCTGGCGCAGCGACAGCGCCATTCGCGGCGGCATACCGGTGGTTTTCCCGCAGTTCTCCAACGAAGGGCCGCTATCCAAGCATGGCTTTGCGCGCGTCAGTTTATGGACGTTGCTGGAGACTTCCCGGCAGATCGATGGCAGCGGCCTGATCCGCTTGGGTCTCAGCGATTCCGAGGAAACCCGGAGCATATTTCCGCATGCTTTTTCACTGGAGTTGCGCATTGAATTTTCCAGCCAGGAGCTCAATACAGAACTGGTGGTGAGCAATACCGGGGAGCAGCCTTTCGACTTTACCTGCGCCTTGCATACCTACCTGAGCACGCAACTTGCAGACGCCGCGGTATACGGACTCGTAGGCCATCAATACAGGGATTCAGTGGATGGCCGCCGCATCAAGCAGGCGGATGTGGAAGTCCTGCATATCAGGGAAGAGATCGACCGGGTTTATTTTGCGGTCGATAAGCCAATCACCTTGAGCGATCATCAGCATAGTGTGATCGCTAGCCAGACCGGGTTTGTCGATACGGTGGTGTGGAATCCCTGGGAAACCGGCTGTGCAAAGATGGCCGACCTGATGTTGGATTCCTACCAGCATTTTGTTTGTATTGAAGCTGCCACGATTCAACATCCCATTAGCTTGGCGCCGAATGCCACCTGGCGTGGCTCCCAAAACCTGGAATGCCTGCGGGTCGCTGTCTAGTCGAACTTGCCGCCCTGCATCGGAAAAGCCTTCAAGAATTCCGCCACCGGCAGCCGCTTGCCGCCCGGCTTCTGCAATTCAATAATCCGCAAAGCACCGCTGCCGCAAGCCACCACCACGCCATCCTGCGGATCGGCGCTGATGATGGTTCCAGGCGCGTACCCGCCGTCGGCCGCGCTCACCTGTGCTTGCCACAACTTCAAGACGACGCCAGTGAATGATGCGTGGGCGGCAGGGAAGGGATTGAAAGCGCGTATCTTGCGTTCCAGCACCTCTGCCGACAGCGTGAAGTCCAGCGCCGCTTCTTCCTTGCTGATCTTGGCGGCGTAGGTCACGCCTTCCTCTGGCTGCGGGGCTGCCGGCAATGCATTCTGTTCCAGGCGGCTCAGCGCTTCTACGATCATCTCGCCGCCCAGCTTTGCCATTTTGTCATGCAGGCTGCCGGTGGTGTCGGCGGCGCTGATCGCTAGTTTTTCAATGAGCAGCATGGCGCCGGTATCCAGGCCCTGGTCCATTTGCATGATGGTGATGCCGGTCTCGCTGTCGCCAGCTTCGATCGCGCGGTGGATGGGCGCCGCGCCGCGCCAGCGCGGCAGCAGCGAGCCGTGGATGTTGAGGCAGCCGCGCGGCGGGATATCGAGGACGCTGAGCGGCAGGATCAGGCCGTAGGCGGCCACCACCATGACGTCGTGCGGCGTTGCCCGCAGCAGTTGGTGCGCCTCGCTGGCGATCTCGGGGTACTTGCCATCCAGCCGCAGCGATACCGGCTGCGCTACCGGGATCTGGTGATCGAGCGCAAACTGCTTGACCGGCGACGCATGCAGTTGCATGCCGCGGCCGGCCGGGCGGTCCGGCTGGGTCAGCGCCAGGACAATCTGATGGCCGGCGTCGTGCAAGGCCTTGAGCGCCACGGCGGCGAATTCGGGAGTACCGGCGAAGATGATTTTCATTGTGAGCGATAAGACGGAAGGGTGGCCAAAATGACTACGGGACAAACTGCAAGAGCCGTTGACAGGGCGCTTCTTGCAGTTTGTCCCGCAACATGGAAAAGATGGTTATCTAGTACCGTATTGCTTGTCGCGTTTCTGCTCGCGCTCTTCCTTGAGCATCTTGGCCTTGATACGGTTGCGCTTCAGCGGTGACAGATATTCAACGAACACCTTGCCTTGCAAATGATCCATCTCGTGCTGGATGCAGACCGCCAGCAAGCCATCGGCGTCGACTTCAAACGGCTGGCCGTCCGCGTCCAGGGCGCGTACTTTCACGCGCGCAGGGCGTTCGACGCCATCGTAGACGCCCGGCACCGACAGGCAGCCTTCGTCGTAAATCTGTTTTTCTTCGCTGGCCCAGAGAATCTGTGGATTGATGAAAACCCGCAGGTCGCTGCCGGTATCGGAAGTATCGATCACCACCAGTTGCTCGTGGACGTCGACTTGCGACGCGGCCAAGCCGACGCCGGGCGCTTCGTACATGGTTTCAGCCATGTCGGCGATCAATTTTTTTAACCGACTGTCAAAAACTGTCACTGGCTTGGCAATTTTATGCAGGCGGGCGTCGGGATAACGCAGGATATTTAATAAGGACATGCTTGAATGCGTAACAATTAGGCGGTTTGGAAAGGGTTTTCTCTTGCTAGTTCAATCGATTATGGGCAAAATTTGATTCACTATGGCAAGTTTTTTGCTTTATTTTGCTTTACCAAGATCAAATGCCGTGGCGACGAACCAGTCAGGAGCCGAAAAGGCTCCAGGGTACAGGCGCCAATTTAACGCAGTATTCACCGGAAACAATATGAAAAAGTTTAGCACAGCTGCACTCCTTCTTGCTTTATGCACCGGATTTGGCATTTCCAGCATGGCCCACGCCCAGGCAGTCAAGACCATGCGCTGCGAGTTCTTGCCGAATGCTCCGGACCAGCACGTGGTGGTGCGTGGCGACACGCTGTGGGGAATTTCCGGGCATTTTTTACAACACCCATGGTGCTGGCCGCAGGTGTGGGGCCTGAACCAGGATCAGATCCGCAATCCGCACTGGATCTATCCAGGCCAGATCGTGTATTTCGACCGCGTCAACGGCCGTCTGCGTCTGGGCAATAGCACTAGCGGCGAGCCTGGCGTGGTCAAGCTGTCGCCGCAGACGCGGGTGCAAGGCATCGGGCGCGACGCGATCACCACCATTTCCACCGATGCAATCGGACCTTTCCTGTCGCAGCCGCTGATCATCGAAGGCGACGACTTGAGAACCGCGCCGCATATCGTGGCAGTGCAGGAAGGCCATCTGAACCTGGGCAAGGGCGATAAAGCCTATGTGCGCGGCGACCTGGCTGACGCGGCTGCATTCCAGGTTTTCCGTCCCGGTAATCCGCTCAAGGATCCGGTCACCGGCAAGGTCATCGCCAATGAAGCGCTGTACCTGGGCACTTTGAAACTGGAACGCCGCGGCAGCACGCCGGAGGAGGCGGCTACTTTCAGCGTGGTCGACACCAAGGAAGAAATGCAAGTCGGCGACCGCATCATCCCGCGCCCGGTCGAGCCGATCCTGAATTATGTGCCGCATGCGCCAGCCGGCAATGTCGACGCCCGCATCGTTTCTATCTACGGCGGCGTAGCCACGGCAGCGCAGAACCAGATCGCCACCATCAATCAGGGCAAGGCTGACAATATCGACGTCGGCACGGTACTGCAGCTGTCGCGCCTGGGACGCACCATCAAGGATCCTGCCGATCACAACAAGAAGGTCAAGCTGCCGGACGAACAATACGGTACCCTGTTCATCTTCCGCGTGTTCAACCATATTTCGTATGGCCTGATCATGGAAGTCCAGAATACGGTCGATATCGGAGACACCGCCAGATCGCCACAATGATGTAAAGGTCCTTGCTGTTAACAAAGATAATTTTCAAGACGATGGTGGTGGTGCTGGTCTGAGCCGCCATCGGGGCGCAACCGATGCCGATGAGCTGGCAGCCTGGTTGCGTCTCGAGCAGACTGCCGGAGTCGGCGCCGAAACTGCGCGCCGCCTGCTGGCGGCTTTCGGCCTGCCGGCCAACATCTTTTCCACTTCTTTCTCTGCCCTGCACAAGATCGTGCCCGAGCGTATCGCCTATGCCTTGCTGGCGGCGCCGTCGGACGCCACCCTGGCGCTGATCGAGCGCACCCTGGAGTGGCTGCAGCAACCCGCCAATCAGTTGTTTACCCTGGCGGATGCAGGCTACCCGCAAGCCTTGCTGGACATTGCCGATCCGCCTCTGATGCTGTATGTGAAGGGGCGGGCCGAATTGCTGGCGCGGCCGGCGCTGGCGGTGGTCGGCAGCCGCAATGCGACGGTGCAGGGCATCGCCAACGCTGACCGTTTTGCCGAAATCCTCAGCCAGCGCGGCCTGACTATCATCTCCGGCCTGGCCTTGGGCGTGGATGCTGCTGCCCACCAGGGCGCATTGCGTGGCGCTGCGGGCAATGCGGAGGCCGGCAGCACCATTGCCGTGATCGGCACCGGCGCCGACATCGTTTATCCGGCGCGCAATCGCGGGCTGGCGCATCAGATCGCCGAAGCGGGCTGCATTGTCAGCGAGTACCCTCTGGGCATGCCTGGCATCGCGGCAAATTTCCCGCGCCGCAACCGCATCGTCTCGGGTCTGGCGCGTGGCGTGCTGGTGGTGGAGGCGGCGGCTCAATCGGGTTCGCTGATCACTGCGCGGATGGCCGGCGAGCAGGGGAGGGATGTGTTTGCCATTCCCGGCTCCATCCATTCGCCGCTGTCGAAAGGTTGCCATCAGTTGATCAAGCAGGGCGCCAAGCTGGTGGAATCGGCGCAAGATATCCTGGAAGAGTTGCGCAGTTTCCACAGTCCGGTGAAAGTGCCGGCCAGCGTTGCCGCTGGCGAGGCGCTGGTTGCCATCGAGGATACTGTTGTCTCAACTGACGACGAGTTGCTGCGGCAACTCGGCTATGATCCGGTCAGTTTCGATGTGCTGGCGGCGCGCTGCGATAGCGATGCGGCCAGCTTGAACGGCCGCTTGCTTGAACTGGAGCTGGCCGGCCTGATCGAAGTTCTGCCCGGCGGCCTTTATCGCCGCCTCGACTGATATTGCTGCACCGTATTTAAAGACTAATTCGCGATTTCGCGCAGCTTTGCGCAAATCCTGCGATACTGATATACGTATACTGACGCTCGAAGCTGCAACATTGCTGTAAGGCATTTCACTGTTACGTTGCACTTTACTTGTCATACCCTTACCTTAGCGATACAGTAGAACCATGTTTGAAGTCCTTGTTTACCTGTATGAAACTTATTATCGGCCCGATGCCTGCCCTGAACCGGAGGCCTTGGTCAAGAAGCTGTCGGCGATCGGCTTTGAAGAAGACGAAATCGCCAAAGCCCTAGGCTGGCTGACGGATCTGGCGGAAGCCAACCACGAATTCGCCGATAAGTATCCGCAGCAAACCTCTTTTTCATTTGGCATCCGCATTTACGCTCAGCAGGAAATCGACGTGCTGGGCATAGCCGCGATCGGCTTCATCCAGTTCCTGGAGTCGGCCAAGATGCTCAATCCGGTGCAGCGCGAGATCGTGATCGAGCGCGCATTGACCGTCAGCGAGACCCCAGTCCCGCTCGACAAACTCAAGGTGATCGTGCTGATGGTGCTATGGAGTCAGGGCAAGGAGCCGGACGGCTTGATGTTCGACGAGTTGTTTCTTGACGAAGACGACGATCCCGAACCGCGCCTCTTGCATTAGCCGCGCTCAGCGCCATCTGTCCTATGACGGCAGACCCGCGCACATGCGGCCGCGCTTGCAGCTTTTCCAGCAACCCGCTTATCATTGGCCGCAATATTTGCCCGCCACCGTGCGTGTTTGATGTTAGCCGTGGAGTCGGCAGCGAAATCGTCTGGTGTATTATGAGAGAATTTCTCTCTGGCAACCAAAATTCCGAATTGCCGCGATGGCTAAAAAACAAGCCATGGCGTGCATAAGCAAAAAAATGCGCTGAAATATAGCGCGCTACTTTCGAGACAACACTATGAGCAAGACCCTCATCATTGCCGAGAAACCTTCTGTCGCGAACGATATCGCGAAGACGCTCGGCGGCTTCACCAAGCACGATGAGTACTTTGAATCCGACGAATACGTCCTGTCATCGGCCGTCGGCCACTTGCTGGAAATCGCGGTTCCTGAAGAATACGACGTCAAGCGCGGCAAGTGGACCTTCACCCATCTGCCGATGATTCCGCCGCACTTTGCGCTCAATCCGATCGCGAAGACCGAGTCGCGCCTGAAGGTGCTCAACAAGCTGATCAAGCGCAAGGATGTCACCGCCCTGATCAACGCCTGTGACGCCGGGCGTGAAGGCGAGCTGATTTTCCGCCTGATCGCGCAATATACGAAAGCCAAGCAGCCGGTCAAGCGCCTGTGGCTGCAATCGATGACGCCGGGCGCGATCCGCGACGGCTTCACCCACCTGCGCGAAGACAAGGATATGCTGCCGCTGGCCGACGCTGCCCGCTGTCGCAGCGAAGCGGACTGGCTGATCGGCATCAACGGCACGCGTGCAATGACCGCCTTCAATTCGAAAGAAGGCGGTTTCTATTTGACCACTGTCGGCCGGGTGCAGACGCCGACGCTGTCGATCGTGGTCGAGCGCGAAGAGAAGATCAAGAAGTTCGTGCCGCGCGATTTCTGGGAAGTGCGCGCCGACTTTGTTTGCGCCGCGGGTATCTACGAAGGCCGCTGGCTCGACACCGCCCACAAGAAGGATGAAACCGATCCGGAAAAGCGCGCCGAACGCCTGTGGAGCAAGGCTGCCGCCGAATCCATCGTCGCTGCCTGCCGCGGCAAGCTGGGCAACGTCAAGGAAGAATCGAAGCCGACCACCTCGATGGCGCCGGCGCTGTTCGACCTGACCAGCCTGCAGCGCGAAGCCAACTCGCGCTTCGGCTTTTCGGCCAAGAACACGCTCGGCCTGGCGCAAGCGCTGTACGAAAAACACAAGGTGCTGACTTATCCGCGTACCGATTCGCGCCACCTGCCGGAAGATTACCTGAGCACCGTCAAGCAGGCACTGGAAACGGTCTCCGAAAATAATAACTACCAGCAGTTCGCCGCGCAGATCCTGAACAAGGGCTGGGTCAAGCCGAACAAGCGCATCTTCGACAACACCAAGATCAGCGATCACTTTGCGATCATCCCGACCACGCAGGCGCCGAAGAATCTGTCGGAACCGGAACAGAAACTGTACGACCTGGTGACGCGCCGCTTCATGGCGGTGTTTTTCCCGGCCGCCGAATTCCAGGTCACCACCCGTTATACCGAAGTGTCCGGCCATCAGTTCAAGACTGAAGGCAAGGTCATGACCAATCCGGGCTGGCTGGCGATCTACGGCAAGGAAGCCGCGGATGAAAAGGATCCGGAGAACAGCGGTACACTGGTGGCGGTGGCCAAGGACGAGAAGGTCAAGACCGATAAAATCACTGCCAACGGCCTGGTCACCAAGCCGCCCGCGCGCTACACGGAAGCGACCTTGCTGTCGGCCATGGAAGGCGCCGGCAAGCTGCTGGACGACGGCGACCTGCGCGAAGCGATGGCCGGCAAGGGCCTGGGCACGCCGGCGACGCGCGCTGCCATCATCGAAGGTTTGCTGAACGAGAAATATCTGCTGCGCGAAGGCCGGGAAATGATGCCGACCGCCAAGGCGTTCCAGCTGATGACTTTGCTGCACGGCCTCGGCGTGGACGAGCTGACCGAGCCGGAACTGACCGGCGAATGGGAGCACAAGCTGTCGCAGATCGAACGCGGCACCATCAGCCGCGAAGAGTTCATGCGCGAAATCGCGCAGCTGACCCAGATCATCGTCAAGCGCGCCAAGGAATACGATAACGATACGATCCCTGGCGACTACGCCACCTTGCTGGCGCCATGCCCGAACTGCGGCAGCGTGGTCAAGGAAAACTATCGTCGCTTCGCCTGCACCAAGTGCGAATTCTCGATGAGCAAGACGCCGGGCAGCCGCCAGTTTGAAATTCCGGAAGTGGAAGAACTGCTGACTAACCGCACCATTGGTCCGCTGCAGGGTTTCCGTTCCAAGATGGGCCGGCCGTTTGCCGCCATCCTGAAAATCAGCCGCGACGAAGAAATCAAGAACTTCAAGCTGGAATTCGATTTCGGCCAGAATGACGGCGAAGGCGAAGATGGCGAAGGCGTTGATTTCACCGGCCAGACTGCCCTCGGCCCGTGCCCGAAATGCGCCAGCGGCGTGTACGAAATGGGGCTGGCCTACGTCTGCGAAAAAGCCGTAGCCAAACCGAAGGCTTGCGATTTCCGCAGCGGCCGCATTATTCTCCAGCAGGAAATCCTGCCGGAGCAAATGGTCAAGCTGCTCAACGATGGCAAGACCGATCTGCTGCCAGGTTTCATTTCTCAGCGCACCCGCCGTCCGTTCAAGGCTTTCCTGGTCAAGGGCAAGGACGGCAAGGTAAGCTTCGAGTTTGAAGAACGCAAAGCCAAGGCCCCGGCCAAAGGCAAGGCCAAGGCAGCAGCGGTGGAAAGCGAAGACGACGCGGCTGAAGTCAAGACGGTAGCGAAGAAGCCGGCAGCCAAGAAGCCTGCGGCTAAAAAGGCGGCTCCCAAAAGAGTCGTCGCTAAACGCAAGGCAGCCTAAGCGCTGAGATGCACCAGCAAAGCCGCTCCCTGAGCGTAATGCCGTTCAGTTAAGACTGAACGGCATTTTTATTTGCGGAACTCGTAGGGTGGGCACTCCGTGCCCACGCGGATGGGCCGGGGGGCGTAGTCGGGGCACGAATGTCAGGGACACGAATATCCATGATACTGCGTGGGCACGGAGTGCCCACCCACCCTACGCCATGTCGTTCTGCCCTAACTGAACAGCATTAGCTCCCTGAGCGGCTTTTTATTGCTCCGATCAGCATGATTTTGGAGTGTCCCGGCGATTGCGCCGTGCCACTGCCTGTCGGGCTTTCGGCTACACTTGGCGTTCGCCTTCGTTAACCGGATATCGTCATGTCTCTGGATCATCCTGCTGTCGCCCGTGCCCTGGTGCGTGAAATGGGCGCTTCGCGCATCCGCGAAGTTGCCAATGTCGGCATCGGCCGCGACGACGTGCTGCCGTTCTGGTTCGGCGAGCCGGACCAGGTGACGCCTGGCTTCATCCGCGATGCCGCCAAGGCGGCGCTGGACGACGGCGATACCTTCTATACCCATAACTACGGCATCCCGCCTTTGCGCGAAGCGATCGCCAAGTACCTCTCCAAACTGCACCAGCCGATAGACGCCAGCCGGATCGCGGTCACGTCTTCCGGTGTTTCCGCCTTGATGGTGCTGGCGCAGCTGATCATCAGTCCCGGCGACCGCGTGGTGGCGGTAACGCCGCTGTGGCCCAACGTCAGCGAAATCCCGAAAATCCTCGGCGCCGAAGTGGTGCGGGTGGCCCTGCAGTTCGGCCAGACCTGGGAACTCGACCTGCAACAACTGCTGGACGCGCTGACGCCTGGCACGCGCGCCGTACTGCTGAATTCGCCCAACAACCCGACCGGTTGGGTGATGCCGCGTGAGCAGCAGGAAGCCGTGCTGGCGCATTGCCGCCGGCATGGCATCTGGATCGTGGCCGACGATGTGTACGAGCGGCTGGTATACAGCGAACAGCCCGAAGCGCATCCCTGCGCGCCTTCCTTCCTGGATATCGCCGACGCCGACGATCGCGTGATTTCCTCCAACAGCTTTTCCAAGTCCTGGCTGATGACCGGCTGGCGGCTCGGCTGGCTGGTGGCGCCGCCGGCGCTGATGCCGGATCTCGGCAAGCTGATCGAGTACAACACCTCTTGCGCGCCCGGCTTTGTGCAGCGCGCGGGCATCGTCGCCATCGAGCGCGGCGATGAAATCATCGGCCACACCGTGGCGCGCTACCGGCAGGCGCGCGACTTCCTCTATGAACGCCTGAATGCCTTGCCGGGCATTACCGCGCCGCGGCCAAAGGGTGCGATGTATCTATTCTTCCGCGTCGACGGCGTCAGCGACAGTCTGGCGCTGTGCAAGCAGCTGGTGCGCGATGCCGGCCTCGGGCTGGCGCCGGGCAATGCCTTTGGCGCCGAAGGCGAGGGTTACGTGCGCTGGTGTTTCGCCAGTTCGCTGGAACGCCTCGACGATGGCGCGCAACGCCTGCAGCGCTTTCTCTCTGCCTGATCAAACTCGGTGCGTGTCGTGCAAAGGCGCTGAGGACAATGCTGTCGAGCGGCACATCCTGAGACGGCGTTCAGTTAACTTTTTTGCAATTTAGCCTTTGAATCATTCTCTTGATAGTCAAACAAGAAGCGCGCGAAGCTAATTTTTTGACCTTTTTTTTTGCGGATTCTGGTGCTATCATCAAAACGCGCAAACGTTTGCGCGCATCTGACGATGGCATGCCGATCCGAACGGATATGCCGTATGACATGACTAATTGGTAAAAAATTTAATAACGACTTCAGGAGACTTTTGATGAATACCCGTATCCGCCTCAAGCTGATTGCCGCCACCATTCTCGTTTGCGCCCTGCCTTCCTTGCCCGCGATGGCGCAGACTGCCGCCAAGCCGAAGGTTGCGCTGGTGATGAAGTCGCTGGCCAATGAATTTTTCCTCACCATGGAAAACGGCGCCAAGGAACACCAGAAGGCGCATGCCGCGCAATACGACCTGATCGCCAACGGCATCAAGGACGAAACCGATACCTCGAACCAGATCAAGATCGTCGAACAGATGATCGTTTCCAAGGTCAACGGCCTGGTGATCGCTCCGGCCGACTCCAAGGCGCTGGTGCCAGTCATCAAGAAGGCGATCGACGCCGGCATCATCGTGGTGAACATCGACAACAAGCTGGATGACGCCGCGCTCAAGGAAAAAGGCATCTCCGTGCCGTTCGTCGGTCCGGATAACCGCCTGGGCGCCAAGCTGGTCGGCGACTTCCTGGCCAAGCAGATCAAGTCCGGCGACAAGGTCGCCATCATCGAAGGCGTTTCGACTACTTTCAATGCGCAGCAGCGCACCCTGGGCTTCCAGGACGCCATGAAGACTGTCGGCGCCAACGTGGTTGCAGTGCAATCCGGTCAATGGGAAATGGATCCGGGCAACAAGGTTGCCGCAGCGATCCTGAACGCGCATCCTGACGTCAAGGCGCTGCTGGCTGGCAATGACAACATGGCTCTCGGCGCAGTTGCGGCAGTCAAGGCCGCCGGCAAGACCGGTAAAGTGCTGGTGGTCGGCTACGACAACATCAACGCCATCAAGCCGATGCTGAAAGACGGCCGCGTGCTGGCCACAGCCGACCAGTTTGCTTCGCAGCAGGCAGTGTTCGGGATCGAAACCGTCTTGAAGGCGATCACCGACAAGAAAGCCCAGAGCACCTTGGGCGGCACGGTTGAAACCAAAGTCTCGCTGGTGACCAAAGACAGCAAGTAATCGAGCCGTAACTAAGTAATCTCATTGCGGTACACGGTTGAGTAACCGCCGCGCCTGTGGCGCGGCGGCATGCCTTGTCCGCAACAGCTATGCCATTGGTGGAGGACAGCATGTCCAACGAATTCATCGCGGCGCGCCAAGTGCCCACCGCAACTTCTTCAACTTCTGCAGCACCCGCAATTCCTGTTCTGTTGCACTTGACCGGCATCGGCAAGACTTATGTCGAACCGGTATTGAGCGACGTCTCGATCAGCATCAGCCCCGGCCAGATCCTGGCCCTGACCGGCGAGAACGGCGCCGGTAAAAGCACACTCTCGAAAATCGTCTGTGGCCTGGTGCAAGCCACCACCGGCAGCATGCTGCTGGACGGCAAGAACTATCAGCCGGCGTCGCGCAAGGAAGCCGAGCAGCTCGGCATCCGCATGGTGATGCAGGAATTGAATCTGATTCCCACCCTCAGCATCGCCGAAAACCTGTTCCTGAACCAGTTGCCGCATCGCTTCGGCTGGATCGACAAGGCCAGGCTGGCAGAGGCTACCCGCCTGCAGATGGCGGCGGTCGGCCTGACCGATCTCGATCCCTGGACGCCGGTCGGCGAGCTGGGCGTAGGCCATCAGCAGATGGTTGAGATCGCGCGCAACCTGATCGGCAGCTGCCGTTTGCTGGTGCTGGACGAACCGACCGCGATGCTGACCAGCCGCGAAGTCGAACTGCTGTTCAAGCAGATCGCGCGCTTGCAGTCGGAAGGCGTGGCGATCATCTATATTTCGCACCGGCTGGAAGAATTGAAGCGGGTCGCCGATCGCATCGCCGTGCTGCGCGACGGTCAGCTGGTATGCGACGATCCGATCGCCGGCTACAGCACCGACGCGCTGGTGCAGCTGATGGTCGGCCGCACCGCCGAAGCCGAGCTCGATCTCGGCCATCGCACTATAGGCGGGCCTTTGCTGCGCGTGCGCGATCTGGGCCGCGGCAGCGTAGTGGCGCCGACTTCCTTCGACCTGCGTGCCGGTGAAATCCTGGGCGTCGCCGGCTTGATCGGCTCCGGCCGCACCGAATTGCTGCGCCTGATTTTCGGCGCCGACCGCGCCGATCATGGCCAGGTATTCATCGGCGACCAAGCCGAGGCTGCCAGGATTTCGTCGCCGAAAGACGCGGTCGCGGCCGGCATCGCCATGATCACCGAAGACCGCAAGAGCCAGGGTTTGCTGCTGCCGCAATCGATAGGCTTGAATACTACGCTGTCGAAACTGGCGTCCGTGAGCCGCTTCGGGGTGCTCGACAAACCGGCCGAAAGCGCGGTTGCCGACGACTATATCAAGCGCCTGCGGATTCGTTCGCGCGACGGCAACCAGGCGACCGGCGAGCTGTCCGGCGGCAATCAGCAGAAGGTAGTGATTGCGCGCTGGCTGTACCGCGATTGTCCGATCATGCTGTTCGACGAGCCTACCCGCGGCATTGATATCGGCGCCAAGTTCGACATCTACAAACTGCTGGCGGAATTGTCGCGGCAGGGCAAAGGCTTGCTGATCGTTTCCAGCGACCTGCGCGAACTGATGCTGATCTGCGACCGCATCGCCGTGATGAGCGCCGGCAAGCTGGTCGATACCTTCGAGCGCGGCGCCTGGAGCCAGGAAACGATCCTGGCGTCGGCCTTCAGCGGCTATATGAACAACGGCGATGACAACGGCGCTGCCGCGGCAGACCTATCCACCGCGCAAGCTGCCTGAAGCACGCCGCTGCGCTGCAATCAACATACTGAAAATCATGACAACATCTTCCCGCCCGTCTTCTCGTTTGCCTTCTCGCTGGTCCTCACGCCTTTCTTCTTTTAACGGCAGCATTTCCGGCCTGAAGAATTATCTGGGGCTGATCGGCGCCCTGCTGGCCATGTGCGCACTGTTCTCGGTGTTAAGCGAGAATTTCCTGACCGCCGCCACTTTCACCACGCTGTCCAACGACATCCCGACGCTGGTCGTGATGGCGGTCGGCATGACCTTCGTGCTGATCATCGGCGGCATCGACCTCTCGGTCGGCTCGGTGATGGCGCTGGCGGCCTCGGTGCTGTCGATGGCAATGGTGCGCTGGGGCTGGCCTTTGTTTACGGCTGGGATACTGGCCATGCTGGTGGCCAGCCTGTGCGGCATGGTGACCGGGCTGATTTCGGTCGGCTGGCGGATTCCCTCGTTCATCGTCTCGTTGGGCGTGCTGGAAATGGCGCGCGGCCTGGCTTACCAGGTCACCAACTCGCGTACCGAGTACATCGGCAGCGCAGTGGATGGCATCAGCTCGCCTATCCTGTTCGGCATGTCGCCGGCCTTCATCTCGGCCATCCTGATCGTCATCGTCGGCCACCTGGTGCTGACCAAGACGGTGCTGGGACGCCATTGGATCGGTATCGGCACCAATGAAGAAGCGGTGCGCCTGGCCGGCATCAACCCGCGTCCGCCCAAGGTGCTGGTATTTGCCTTGATGGGCTTGCTGGCCGGCGTCGGCGCGCTGTTCCAGGTGTCGCGCCTGGAAGCCGCAGATCCGAATGGCGGCGTCGGCATGGAACTGCAGGTGATCGCGGCCGTGGTGATCGGCGGCACCAGCCTGATGGGAGGCCGCGGTTCGGTGATCAGCACTTTCATCGGCGTCCTTATCATCTCGGTGCTGGAAGCCGGCCTGGCGCAAGTCGGCGTCAGCGAACCGATGAAGCGCATCATCACTGGCCTGGTCATCGTCGCTGCCGTGGTGCTGGATACCTATCGCCGCCGCGGCGAGCGTTCTACACACTAATTTGCAACCAAGCTACAGCCCCGTTTCCGGCATTGAGAATTATTTATGGCAACCATCAAGGATGTAGCGCGCAAGGCGGGAGTGTCGTACACCACGGTGTCGCACGTCCTCAACCAGACGCGGCCGGTCAGCCACGACGCCAGCGCGCGCGTACTGGCAGCCGCCGAGGCTCTGGCCTATGTGCCGAGCGCGCTGGCGCGTTCGCTGCGCAGCAAGACCACCGGCAGTATCGGCCTGATTATCCCGAACAACACCAATCCGTATTTTTCGGAAGTGGCGCGCGGGATCGAAGACAGTTGCTACGCCGCCGGCTATAGCGTCATCCTGTGCAATTCCGACGACGACCCGGCCAAGCAGCGCGATTACCTGAACGTGCTGCTGACCAAGCGCTGCGACGGCCTGATCGTGGCCACCTTGGCGCAGACCGATGGCGAGCTGCTGCGCAAGATGAAGGTGCCGACCGTGCTGCTGGACCGGGCGCCCAAGAACATGGGCATTGACCTCGTGACGGTCGATAACGCCGCCGGCGGCGCCTTGGCGGCAGAGCATCTGCTGAGCCTGGGACGGCGTCGCATCGCCTGCATCGGCGGTCCGGCCGACATCGACATTTCGCGCGAGCGTATTGCCGGTTTGCGGCAGACCCTGCTCGGCGCCGGCGTCACGCTGCCGGACGATATGCTGGTGTATGCCGACTTCACCAGCGCCGGCGGCTATCTGGCGGCGCGCAGCCTGCTGGCGTCGCAGGTGCCGGACGCGATTTTCTGCTGTAATGACCTGATGGCGATCGGCGCCCTGCGTGCCGCCGCGGAACGCGGCATTGCGGTGCCGCATGCGCTGGCGGTGGTAGGTTTCGACGATATCGACCTGGCGCAGTTTGTCCATCCAACCCTGACCAGCGTCGCCCAGAACACGCGCCGGCTCGGCCAGCTCACAGCGCAATGTCTGCTGGACCGGATCGCCACCCCGGACCGGCCTTTGCAGCGGCAGACCATCGCGCCGGAATTGCACGTGCGCGGTTCGACCGTGCCGGCTTGAATTGATCAAGATTCTGCGGTAATTTTTTGCAAACCTTATTTCGAAGACACACATGATCGTCATCATCGGCAGTATCAATATGGACCTGGTGTTGCGCGTGCCGCGCATGCCGCACCCTGGCGAGACCTTGTCCGGCGGCCAGTTCCGCACCATCCCCGGCGGCAAGGGCGCGAATCAGGCGGTGGCTTGTGCGCGCCTCAGCGCCGACAGCGTCAAGGTGGCGATGATCGCTTGCCTGGGCGACGACGCCTTCGGCGCGGAGCTGCGCGCGGCCTTGCGCAGCGACGGCATTGACGACAGCCATGTCAGTACGGTCAGCGGCACGGCATCCGGCGTGGCATCGATTCTGGTCGATGCCGGCGGCCAGAACAGCATCGTGCTGGCCGCCGGCGCCAATGACGCCCTCAGCCCGGCGCATATCGACGCCGCTCGCAACTTGATCGAACAGGCGCGTATTATCGTCTTGCAGCTGGAGACGCCGCTGGCGACCATTCGTCACGCCATCAGGTTGGCGCATGAACTGGGCAAGACCGTGGTGCTGAATCCGGCGCCGGCCCAGGTGTTGCCGGCCGATTTGCTGGCGCAGGTGGAGTACCTGATTCCCAATGAAATTGAAGCCGCCATGCTGGCCGGCCTGCCGGAAGCCAGCCTCGACAACGACGCCGCCATCGACGCCGCAGTCGCCAAATTGCGCGCCAATGGCAGCGCCAACGTGCTGGTGACGCTCGGTTCGAAGGGCGTCTATGCGGCGCTGTCGTCCGGCTCCGAGCATTTCGCTGCGCAGCCGGTCAAGGCGATTGATACTACCGCCGCCGGCGACACCTTCATCGGCGGCTTTGTCGCGGCGCTGGCGGCAGGCCGCAGCGAAGCCGATGCAATCGCCTTCGGCCAACGCGCGGCTGCCTTGAGCGTGACGCGCATAGGCGCCCAGACTTCGATTCCTTACCGTCACGAGCTGGAGGCCTGAGATGAAAAAGAGCCCGTTGCTGAATATCGCCCTGTCGCAACTGATTGCCTCGCTCGGTCATGGCGACAGCATCGTCATCGGCGATGCCGGCCTGCCGGTGCCGCCCGGTGTGCCGCTGATCGACCTGGCGCTGACCCGCGGCGTGCCCGGTTTCATGACGACCTTGCAAACGGTGTTGACGGAAATGCAGGTCGAGCATCATGTGCTGGCCGACGAACTGCCCTTGCATAGTCCGCAGCTGGCGCAACAGATCGACGCCCTCGGCATCGCCGACAAGCGGACGTTGTCGCATGCCGATTTCAAGCGCATGACGCACAGCGCGAAGGCAGTGATCCGCACCGGCGAGTTCACGCCGTACGCCAACATCATCCTGGTAGCCGGTGTGGTTTTTTGATAATTTTTTATGGCGAGGCTGACAAGATGCCGGCGGCAGGTACAATAAAGGCATGAATATCTCATTGCCCGAACTGGAACAAGCCATCAATTACTGGCGCCTGCAACGGCCTGCGATAGGGGAAGAATGCGCTTTATCTCCGGAGGTCAACGCCCTCGCTAACGTCTACGCCTTGATGATCATCAATCACAGCAGTAGCGTCGCGCTGGCCTCCATGGACAGCGTCGCGCAGCAACTGATCGCAGCGTGGCGCCAGCATATGCTTGATCTCAGCAGCGCTGCCAGATCAGTGGGCTAGATGACGCGCCTGCCGTTTGGGCGCAGCCAGGCTGTCTGCTTCTTTCTTTGCCACCAATTGCTGTACATCTGCCTGCTTGGCCGGCTTGCCCGCGTAGTCCGTGCTGAGCACGGCATTCGCTTCTCTTTCCGTCATTCCCTGCAAGCGCAGCCATTGCCCGACCAGTCCCGCCAGCCGGTCCAGCGCGATGCGGTGGGTGGCGTCGGTTTTCCCGTACAGCCAGTCGGAAAACGCCATGAAGCTGGCAAACGGCGTCTCGCCCAGCAAGATCGGCAAGGTATGCGCAAAGCGCCCCGAGTTGGCGACCAGGTCCCAGTAGCGCGAAAAGCGCTGCAGGCGCTGCATGGTAGGGAAGTCGATTTTGTTGGTGGCAAGGATGGTGTAGGGCGGGTGCGGATCGAAGATCAGGCCGAACGGCTCGGTGTGGCGAATGATCGGCGTGCCGCGCAGGCGTTTGAGGATTCCAAACTGGATTTCGTGCGGCTGCAGCGCCACCAGGCGGTCGAAGCCGCGGGCGAAGCTTTCCACATCTTCTCCGGGTAAGCCAGCGATCAGGTCGACGTGCAGATGGGCTTGCGATTCTTGTATCAGCCAGCGGATGTTTTCCGCGGCCTTTTCGTTGTTTTGCTTGCGGCTGACCAGCGCCTGCACTTCCGGATTGAAACTCTGGATACCGATTTCAAATTGCAGCGCGCCTGGCGGGAATTTAGCGATCGATTCCTTCAAGGCGTCCGGCAGATGATCCGGCACCAGCTCGAAATGAGCAAATACCGGATCGTCGGGGTTGGCGGCCAGCTTGTCGAGGAAGAACTGCAGGATCTTGAGACTGGTCTTGACGTTCAGGTTGAAGGTGCGGTCGACGAACTTGAACAGCCGCGCGCCGCGCGCATGCAGCGCTTCCATCTCCGCCAGGAAATCATCCAGTGCAAACGGCCAGGCGGTCTTGTCCAGCGCCGACAGACAGAATTCGCATTTGAACGGACAGCCGCGCGAGGCTTCCACGTACAGCGTGCGATGAGCAATGTCATGGTCGCTGTACAGGCTGTAGGGCAGGACGATATCGGCCATCGGCGGCTGCACGCCGACATGGACTTTCATCAGCGGCTTGGGGCCGTACAGGATCTGCCGGCACAGCTGCGGCAAGGTGACGTCGCCCCAGCCGGTCACCAGGTAATCGGCCAGCTGCACGATCTGCTGTTCGGCCGATTCGTAGGACACCTCCGGGCCGCCCAGCACGATCACCATGTCTGGCGCGACCCGTTTCAGCATCGCCACCACCTTGGTGGTTTCCTCGATATTCCAAATGTACACGCCGAAGCCGACGATGGTCGTGCCTTCGCTAGCCTTGTGCGCCAGCAGTTTCTCGACGATATCGGTGGTCTTGGCGCCGATCACGAACTCATGCAGCTGCGTGGCATCGCGCAGGTCGCCCATATTGGCCTGCAGGTAGCGCAGGCCGAGAGAGGCGTGGGAGTAGCGGGCGTTGAGCGTGGACAGCAGGATGGTCATGTGTGGCTAGCGGAAAGATGGAGGGCAGAAAGCAGCGGAATGCGCCATTTTACGCCTGTGCGCCTGCCTGCCCTGGAAGCTTTTAGGTGGATTGCCAAATTGACAAATTCACCTGCGATTGTGAATATTGCAACAAGCAACTGCAAAGTGCATCGATTTCACATGCATGTTGCAACTAATATTCAGTTGCATTTTCAAGGATCAGGTAGGATAATCCAATGACCAGAGCAGAAAAACTACGTAGCCGGGCCGAATCGATTCCTGCCGATTTCACGTGGCAAGAGCTGGTCACTTTGCTCAACGCCTATGGATTTAGCGAGTTTTCTGACAAAGGCGGGTCATACCGCAGTTTTAAAACCGCAGCCGGCCTGAAGATTTTTATGCACAAGCCGCACCCCGGAAATATCGTGAAGAAATATCTGCTGCGAAAGGTAATCGGCCAACTGAGAGAGTGCGGCTCGATGAGCGCCAACGAGGAATGACATGAGCGATAAAATACTGAGTCATGAAAATTATTCGGGATCGATCGAGGTCAGCCTGGAAGACGGCTGCCTGCACGGCGAGATCCTGTTCATCAACGACCTGGTCAGCTATGAATCCGAGACCGTCGGCGGCCTGCAGGCCGCATTTGAGGCGGCTGTGGATAATTATCTGGATAAGTGCAGGCGCGAAGGACTGGAACCGGACAAGCCTTGCAGCGGCACCTTCAATGTGCGCCTTACGCCGGAGCTGCATCGGCATGCCAGCGTGGCGGCAGCGAGGAAAGGGCAATCCTTGAACGATTTCGTCAAAGACTGCGTCAGCAAAGGCGTTTCGGATGGGGGAAAAGGCCCCGGATCAGACCGCCGGCCCAGTCATCTGCGGCCGGTAGTCGTCAAGCCGCATCGCGGCGGATAAGACTAGTCAGGCGCTTGCGCCTCTTCCTCAGCGCTTGCCCAAGGCGCGGCTCACCAGCAGCACTGGAATCAAGCCCACCACAACAATTGTCAGGGCCGGCAACGCTGCCTCTCCCAGCCGCTCGTCGCGCGCCAGGTTGTGGGCGATTACCGCCAGCGTGTCGGTATTGAACGGCCGCAGTAACAGCGTCGCCGGTAATTCCTTCACAACATCGACAAACACCATCAGGAAGGCGGTCGCCATCGAACGCCACAGCAAAGGCGCGTGCAAGATGCGGGCAATGCGCCAGCCGCTGCTGCCGAGCGTACGCGCAGCTTCGTCCAGCGTCGCCGGGATGCGGGCATAGCCGGCCTCTATCGATTGCACGGCGACGGCGCTGAAGCGCACCAGGTATGCATACAGGATGCCGAATGAAGTCGCGGTCAGCAGGATTCCAATCTTGGTTTGCGGAGCGAGAATTTGCAGCCACGCCAGCGGCAGCAGGATGCCGATCGCGATCACAGAACCGGGTACGGCGTAGCCCATGCCCGCCATACGCGCGACCAGGCGCAACAGCCACAACCTGAACGGCGGCAGGTTGCGTGCCCGCTGCACGTAGCTGAGCGCGAGCGCCAGCGCTACCGCCAGCAGTGCAGCGATGCAGCCGAAGCGGAAACTGTTCCAGGCCCAGCCGGCATAGCGCAACAGGTCGAAGCCAGCGTTCAGATAGGGATCGCTTTCCTGGTGTAGGAATTCGCGCCACATCAGGCGCAGCAGGATCAATACAGGCAAGATGAAACCAAACAGTATCGGCAGGCCGCAGACCAGCCATGCCAGCAAGCGCTGGCCGCCGCGCAAAGGCGTCAGCCTGGTTTCCGATGCGTCGCCGCGCTGCCCACGCACGCTGGAAAAGCGCAGCCGCTGCTGGCCCTTGCGTTCCACCCACAGCAGCAGCGCCACGATCGCCAACAGCACTGAAGCCAGTTGTGCCGCGGCGATGCGGTCATCCATCACCAGCCAGGCTTTGTAGATGCCGGTGGTGAAGGTGGTCAGGCCGAAATAGGCGCCGACGCCATAGTCGGCCAGGGTTTCCATCAAGGCCAGCGCGGCGCCTGCCATCAGCGCCGGCCGCGCCAGCGGCAGCGCCACGCGTCGGATGCGCGCGGCCAGCGGCGTGCCCAGCAAACGCGCGGCTTCCATCAGATGGACGTCGCGTTGGTTCAAGGCATTGCGCGCCAGCAGGTAGGTGTAGGGGTAGAGCGTAAAAATGAACAGGAAAATCGCACCTGGCAGGCTGCGGATTTCCGGCAGCCGCAAGCCGGGGATGAGTTCCCGCAAACTGCTTTGCAGCAGGCCGCTGTATTGCAGGAAATCGGTGTAGGCATAGGCCGACACATAAGCCGGCATCGCCATCGGTAGCAATAGCGCCCACTGGGAAAAGCGGCGGCCACGAAATTCGAACAGGCTGACCGTGACCGCGGTGGCGGCGCCGACGATGACGACGCCGATGGTGACCGCGATCGCCAGCCAGGCGGAGGTGGCCAGGTAGCCCGGCAACACAGTCTGCATTTGCTGCGACAGGGTATCGATCGCGCGGGCATCCAGTTGCAGCCAGGCGCCGGCAATGCCGAGGATGGGAAGGGTGATCAGCAGCGCGATGAAAGCGATGAGCGGCATGTCTTTTTCATGAGAATGAGGGGGAGCAAAATGGAGTGCGTTAAACTAGCGGATTCATGACCACCTTTCGACTTGAGCCGCCGCCGCGGGTTCATCTCGAGCAAGCGAATTGTAACCAGCTTCCGATGTTTCTTACTCTTGATCAAATCTGTGTCAGCTATCCGGGCGCGCCGGCGCCTGCGGTGGATGGCGTCTCGCTGCAGCTCGCGGCCGGCCAGCTCGGTGTGCTGATAGGGCCGTCTGGCAGCGGCAAAACTTCCTTGCTGCGGGCCGTCGCCGGTCTTGAACAAGCCCAGGGCGGGCAGATCGCGCTGGATCAGGCCTTGCTGGATGGTCCTGGTGTCAGGGTAGCCGCCGAGCAGCGCCGCATCGGCATGGTGTTCCAGGACTTTGCCCTGTTCCCGCACTTGAGCATCGGCGCCAACATCGGTTTCGGCCTGCACCAGGCATCGCGTCAGCAGCGCCAGCGGCGGGTTGCTGAAATGCTGGCGCTGGTCGGGCTGGCAGGCGCGCAGGAAAAATATCCGCATCAATTGTCCGGCGGCCAGCAGCAGCGGGTGGCGCTGGCGCGGGCCCTGGCGCCGGAACCGCGTTTGCTGCTGCTCGATGAGCCGTTCTCCAGCCTGGACGTTGAATTGCGCGAGCGCCTGGCGCATGACGTGCGCGCGATCCTGAAGCAGGCGCACATCACGGCGTTGATGGTGACCCACGATCAGCTGGAAGCATTTGCCATCGGCGATGTGGTGGGCGTGATGCAGGCCGGCCGTCTGCAGCAATGGGCTGCGCCTTACGATCTGTATCATCGCCCGGCAACCCGCTTTGTCGCCGACTTTATCGGCCACGGCGTCATGCTGCCGGGCCAACTGCTTGAGCGCGACGGGCTGCCGGTAGTGGCGACAGCGCTCGGCGAGCTGCGCGAGGTCAGTGCCGCGGCCCTGCAGCAAATCCGGCTGCACGGGCGCGGGCAGCAAGGTTTCGATGTATTGTTGCGCTCTGATGATATCGTGCATGATGACGCTTCCCCGTTCAAGGCGCGGATTGTGCGCAAGTCGTTCCGCGGTGCGGAGTTCCTGTACACGTTGCAACTGGCGGGCGGCCAGGAGGTGCTGGCGCTGGTGCCGTCCCATCACGATCATGCCGTTGACGAGTGGATCGGCATCCGCCTGGATGTCAGCCACGTGGTGACGTTTTCTTTATAAACCGATTGTTTTTAGGTAATGCATCATGGCGAAGTACATCGTGGTTGGCTTGGAGTTCGGGGTGGTGCTGCTGGTCGGACTGGCAATCTACATGATCAGGAAGAAGTAGCTTTCTGATCGCCCCGAATAGGAAAAAGGCTGACGCACCGTGCGTCAGCCTTTTTTTACGTCCGGCTATACAGGCTTATTTGTAGCCGGCGCGGTCCAGCAGCAGCTGCACTTTTTGCTGGTTGCGGCCGACCGCCGAGACGTCTATCACCTCGGCCTTGAACGGGCCCAGGGCGTCCAGCGCCGGATTGCCGCTCTTGACGCTTTTGACTGCCGGCATTTCGTTATTGCCTTCGGCGAAATAGCGTTGCGCATCGTCGCTAGCCAAGTACTCCAGGAACTGGATCGCGGCGGCGCGATGCGGCGCATGCTTGGCGACGCCGGCGCCGGCGATGTTGACGTGGGTGCCGGTGGTTTTCTGGTTAGGCCAGATCACCGCGACTTTTTTCATCACTTCGATATCTTCCGGCTTGGTCGATTTCATCAGGCGGGCAACGTAGTAGGAATTCGAAATTGCTACGCCGCATTCGCCCGAAGCCACGGCCTTGATCTGGTCGGTATCGCCGCCCACCGGCGAGCGCGCCTGGTTGGCGACATAACCCTTGAGCAACGCTTCGGTCTTGGCTTCGCCATGATGTTCCAGCAGCGAGCCGAACAGCGACACGTTGTAAGGATGCGAACCGGAGCGGGTGCATAGCTTGCCCTTGTTCTTCGGATCGGCCAGCGCTTCGTAGGTCTCGACGTCTTGCGGCTGGATATTCTGCTTGTTGTAGACGATCACGCGGGCGCGTGTCGAAAAGCCGAACCAGTCGGAACCTTTGCCATCATCCTTGCCGCGCAGGTTGGCCGGGATGCGTTGTTCCAGAATCGCCGATTTCACAGGCTGGAACAGGCCGTCGCTTTCCGCCCGCCACAGACGCGCCGCGTCGACCAGCAAGATGACGTCGGCGGGGCTGGCCGCGCCTTCGCTTTTCAGGCGCGCGATGGTGCCGGCGTCGTCGCCGTCGACGCGGTTGATCTTGATGCCGGTGGCTTTGGTGAAGTTGCCGTACAGCGCTTCGTCAGTCTGATAGTGGCGCGCCGAATACAGGTTCAGCACTTGTTCCTGTGCGGAGGCGGCAACGCTGCTGCTGGCCAGGACGGCGCTGGCGATGATAGAACGCAAAAGCATGAAAACTCCTCTTTTGGTGATTGAAGTGATGATTTTGTTGCCTGTAACAAATGGTTACATTTGAGCAGAAAGCACTATATCACAAATGAGAATCGTTACTATTTATGATCATTTCGTGACATACAGGCGCTCGCCGTTGCCGCTCGCCGCGATGGGGTAATATGTTTACTCTTTCATACGCAATGATCGGCTTCCGATGAGCAATAAGACCACTTCCAAGTCACAAATACGCACCAGCAGCAAAGCCGATTCGACCACGCCGCGAGTGGCGCTGGTGTTGCAGGGAGGCGGTGCGCTGGGGGCTTATCAGGCCGGCGTCTATCATGCGATGCACGAGAATGGCCTGACGCCGGACTGGGTGGTGGGCACCTCGATCGGCGCCATCAATGCCGCCATCATTGCCGGCAACGAGCGCGATCTGCGGCTGTCGCGCCTGAAGGAATTCTGGGAGCAGGTCGGCCATGGCGATCTGACCGATCTGAGCAAGGTGCCGGACGCCATGCGCCAGTTCAACACCTGGTGGACCACCACCGATGTCACCACCCGCGGCGTGCCGGGCTTTTTCTCGCCGCGCACCATGAATCCTTTCATGATGGGCATGCCGGTGCAACCGGAGCAAGCCAGTTTTTACGACACCACGCCCCTCGCCGAAACGCTGGCGCGGCTGGTCGATTTCAAGCACCTGAACAGTCCAGAAGGCATGCGTCTGACCGTCAGCGCAATGCGGGTGGCTTGCGGCAGCCTGGTCAATTTCGACACGCAGGAAAGGACCATCGGCGTCGAGCACATCATGGCCAGCGGCGCCTTGCCGCCCGGCTTCGCACCGGTGCGCATCGACGGCGACCTGTATTGGGACGGCGGCCTGTATTCGAATACGCCGCTGGAAGTGGTGCTGGACGATGAATCCAAGACCGATGTCGATGGCAACACTCTGTGCGTGATGGTGGATTTGTGGAATGCCGATGGCCCGGAACCAACCACCCTGGATCAGATTACCAATCGCCAGAAAGACGTAACCTTCGCTTCGCGCTCGGAACGCCACATCGAAAATTACCTGCGCATGTATCAATTGCGGCGCGCCGCCCAGGCGCTGTATGACAAGCTGCCGCCGGCCATGCGCAAGAAATCCGACCTCAAGGAATTTGAAGGCTTGTCGGATAACAGCACCATCCATATCGTGCGCTTGCGCTACAGTGGGCATGACTGGAACATGCCATCCAAGGACATCAATTTTTCACGCGGCTCGATCGAGTGGCGCTGGGAACAAGGATACGCCGACGCCATGCAGGCCGCCGAGCGGGTCAAGGCCAACGGCGACACCTTCGGCAGTTCCGATGCCGGCCTGGTGGTGCATGAACTGGTCATGCCGCCATTGAGCTGACGGCGTGAGCCCGCCGATGCTGCGCCGCCTGCCGCCCCTGGTATTGTCGCTGCTGGCATGCCTGGTGCAGCCGGCGCACGCGCAGCTTGCCAGTCCGGGCCTGGATAGCCAGCAATGCCAGCTGGTCAAACAACACGTGCTGCAGCCCGGCGCGCCGGTTGACTGTGCGCAACTGCAGGTAGTGCGCTTTGCCTACGTCGACTTTGACAAGGTGCGTCACGAGGATGGCGAAATCATGGTCATGGCGGCCGTAGCGCCGCAGGTAAAGGCCGTCTTCGACGAACTGCTCAAGCGCGGTTTCCCGCTTGCGCAGGCGCGCCTGATGGAGCATTATCAAGGCAACGACGACGCATCGATGGCGGACAATAATACCTCCGCCTTCAACGACAGGCCGATCACCGGCGGCAAGGCGATTTCCTTGCATGCCTACGGTTTGGCGATCGATATCAATCCTTTGCAAAATCCGTACGTGCGGCGCGATGCGCAAGGCCGGCAGATTTTCAGCCCACCGGCCGGCCAGGGTTTCGGCCAGCGCGTGGCCAGCCGCGCCGGCAGCAGCGAGCAAGTGGTGGAGCTATTCGCCCAGCATGGCTTTCTGATCTGGGGTGGAGACTGGAAAAAGCCGATCGACTACCAGCATTTCCAGGTCAGCCGCGGCATGGCTGAGCGATTGGCAAAACTGCCGCTGCCGCAAGCGCGCCAGTTGTTTGAAAGCTCTGCCGTGGCATACCGCGCCTGCCGTAGCGGCCATGGCAACAAGCCGAGTGACAGGAAAACCTGTGCCGCCGCCGCTGGATGAACGCCGCACTGTTAGCTTTGGCAGGAGGCAGCTGCATATGTTGATTGTATAATATGCAATGTTGCCGTATTCATAGCAATTGATGATTTGTTCACCTAGGAGAAGGCCATGTTTTCGTTTCACGAACAGTTTGCCGCAGCAACCAAAGCCCATTTCGAAGCTCAGTTGGCATTGCTCAATACACTGACCACAAAAACCTTCGAAGGCGTGGAAAAAGTTATCGAACTCAATCTGAGCGCCGCCAAGGCATCGCTGGAAGAATCGAGTGGCGCTGCCAAGCAGCTGATGAGCGCCAAGGATCCTCAGGAATTCCTGACGATCTCGGCTGCCCAGGCCAAGCCTGGCGCCGAAAAGGCTGCAGCTTACGGCCGTCACCTGGCCGGCATCGCTTCCGGCACCCAGGCTGAATTGACCCGTGCGGCCGAGGCGCAAGTGGCGGAAACCAGCCGCAAGATCAATGCCTTGATCGAAGAAGTCAGCAAGAATGCGCCTGCCGGTTCGGAAAATGCCATCGCCATTCTGAAATCGGTGATCAGCAACGCCAATGCCGGTTACGAACAGCTGACCAAGAACGCCAAGCAGGCGGTTGAAACGCTGGAAGCCAACTTGAATACGGCCACCACGCAATTGACCAAGGCAGCGACGCCGCGCGCGAAGAAATAAGCCGCCACGCTGGTTCAGCAAACATGAAGGCCGCATTTGCGGCCTTCTTTCATATTGGCAGGTCGCGGTCCCACTCGGGCACCTCGCCAAACTGCTGCGCCAGGAAATCGACAAAGGTACGCACCTTTGCGGACAGATGCTGGCGACTCGGGTAGACCGCATGGATCGCCAGCTCATCGCCCTGATAGTCGGTCAGCAGCGGCAGCAGGCGGCCGTCGCGGATGGCATCGCCGATGATGAAGGTTGGCTGGCGGATGATGCCCATGCCGGACAGGGCTGCGGCCAGCAGCAGATCGCCGTTGTTGCAATGCAGGCCGCCATGGATGCGTACCGTATGGCTTTTGCCGTCGCGCCGGAAACGCCATTCGTTATCCGGCTGGGTATAGGCGTAAGTCAGGCATTTGTGGCGCGCCAGATCGTCCGGGTGCTGCGGCACGCCATGCCGGGCCAGATAGGCCGGCGAAGCGCAGGTCAGCACGCGCGCCGCCACCAGCCGGCGCATGACCAGGCTGGAATTCTGCAGCTTGCCGATACGGATCGCCAGATCGAAGCCTTCCTCCACCAGATCCACCACCCGGTCCGACAAGGTCACATCCAGTTCGACATTGGGATAGCGCTCGGCATACAGCGGCAGCACCCGGCCCAGGTGATGCACGGAAAACGACAAGGGCGCGTTGATGCGCAATATGCCACTGGGATTGGCCGCGTGCATGCCGGCTGCGAGCGTCGCCTGCTCCAGGTCAGCGAGTACTTGCTTGCAGCGATCGAGATAGGCGCTGCCGGTGTCGGTCAGGCTGATGCGGCGGGTGCTGCGGTTCAACAGGCGCGCGCCGAGGTATTCCTCAAGATCGGCGACATGCCGCGTCACCGAAGGATTCGACAGGTTCAGAACCCTGGCGGCGCCGGACAAACTGCCGGTTTCCGTGACTTTGACAAACACTTTCATGGCTTCGAACAGGTTCATCGCTGGATCCTATTATTCCGGAATTCGGAAATGATATTTTAATGAAAGCTCATTTTTCTTTTCATTGCAAGAATATATAGTGAAACACGATCCGGCAGCTACCTTCGGCTGCTTTGGTTGTTAACCATTTTTCGAAAGCAAGCCATGAATACGAGTAATCCCGGCGTCTATGCCGCCACCCTGCTCAGACTGACCCTCGGCATTGCCTTGCTGGCGCACGCTTACCTCAAGGTCTTCGTCTTCACTTTGCCTGGCGCCGCCGGCTTTTTCGCCAGCCAGGGCTTCCCGGCCTGGTCGGTGTACCCTGTAGTCGCAGTGGAAGTGCTGACTGGCCTGGCGATGGTGCTCGGCTTGCAGGCGCGCATCGCCGCCATCATTTCCCTGCCGGTGCTGCTGGGCGCCTTGTCGGTACATGCGCCTAACGGCTGGGTGTTCACCAGCCCGAACGGCGGCTGGGAATATCCGGCATTCATGGTGGTGACTGCACTGTCCGTCGCATTGCTGGGCAACGGCGCATTTGCCATCGGTAATGCCAAAGCCGGTAAATAACTTGATTGGATGAGACCACCATGAGCAGCAACGCCACCCGCATGCCGGCGATTTTCTTCGGCCACGGCAGCCCGATGAATGCACTGGAAGATAACCGCTACACTGACGCCTGGGCCAGCCTGGGCGCGAGCGTGGCGCAACTGCAGCCGAAGGCGATCCTGTCGGTGTCGGCGCACTGGTACACGCGCGGCATAGGCGTCACCGCCATGGCCGCGCCAAAAACCATCCACGATTTCGGCGGTTTTCCGCAGGCATTGTTTGATGTGCGCTATCCGGCGCCGGGCGATCCGCAACTGGCGGCGCAAGTGCGCGATCTGCTGGCGCCGCTGGCGGTCGCCATGGACCAGTCCTGGGGTTTGGACCACGGCACCTGGTCGGTGCTGGTCAAGGCCTTTCCCAAGGCCGACATACCGGTGATACAGCTGAGCATCGACGCCACCCGGCCGGCGCAGTTCCATTTCGACCTGGGCCGCAAACTGGCCGTACTGCGCGAACAAGGCGTGCTGATCATCGGCAGCGGCGACGTGGTGCACAACCTGCGCCTGATGAACCGGCATCAGGATGCGCCGGCGCATGCCTGGGCCGAGCGCTTCAACGATCATATACGCGCCAGCCTGCTGAGCGGCGACATGCAAGCCCTGATCGATTACGCCGATCAGGGCCAGGACGCGCAATTGTCAGTGCCTACGCCTGAACACTATCTGCCGCTGTTGTATATCGCCGGCGCCAGACAGGATGACGAAGCCATATCGATTGCGGTCGACGGCATAGCCATCGGCGCCATCAGCATGCTGACCGCGGTGGTCGGCGCCGTCTGACGCGGCAACTCTGCCGACAGGATTATTCCTTGCCCTTCACCGGCTTGGGATAATCCTTCAGTACGTCGATAGGCTGGGCGTAGGCCGAGTCCCAGGTTTGCCGATGCAGGTCGGCGATCCGCTGCGCCATCTTTTCATTGCGCAGCACGACTTCTAGGTTGCGCGATAAATCCAGGTAGCCGCCGCTCCAGTTGCTGGTACCTATCCATGCCACCTGACCGTCGATTTCCATGGTCTTGCTATGGATCACGCGGGCGAACGGGATGAAGCCGGTGCTGGCTTGCGGCAGCGTGACAATGCGGATCTCCATGCCGGGCAGCAGGGCCAGGCTTTGCAGATAGGCGATCGCCGGCTTTTCGGTATTCCAGTTCGACACCATCAGCTTGACCTTGACGCCGCGCGCCAGCGCTGCGCGGATCGCATTGTCGATCACCGCGTAATAAGGGCGAGTGCGATTCGGGCCGTAGCTCAGCGGCGCGTAGTCCAGCAGCTGTATCCGCACTTCCGACTTGGCTGCCGCCAGCAGTTTCGGCAATTCAGTCTCAGAATCGCCCACGCCCGGCGGATTGAAGGCATTCGGACTGGCGACCAGGAATGTCGCCTGCCGGTCATTAGCAGTAACCACGGCCTGATTCAGCTTCGGCACTTCCTTGCCCTGCGCGATCAATTCCTGGGCATGCCAATCATGTTCGAAAATCTTTTGCAGCTGCGCCACCACCACGGGGTCGGTAATCCGCAATCCTGTTTCATGGATATGGGCAAACGAACGCCAGTCGAAGTTCTGGCTGCCGACATAGGCGGCGCTGCCATCGATCACCATATACTTGGCGTGGATGATGCCGTTGCCGGTCAGCTTGGAATAATCGAGATAACGGAATTCCAGGTTCGGGATTTTCTTCAGCCGTTCTATGGTTGGCATATCGGAGGCGAACTTGCCTTTTTCTTCCATCTGGAAGCGGATCTTGACGCCGCGCTCGCCGGCGGCGGCGAGCCGCGCGATCACCTGTTCGAAGGCGGCGCCGGCCTCGCTGGCGACATAAAACTGGCCGAGCACGATCTCGCGCTTGGCACCGTCGAACATCTCGCTCCAGACCTGCAGCGGTTCCCGCAAGTCGGGCGTCGCCAGCGTTGTTTCCACCGGCGCGGTATGCACCAGTTCGTAGCCTGGGATGCTGAACTCTGCCTGGGCGCTGCCGATATGTCCCAACAGGATGGCGAGCGGGATGATCAATTTACGCATGTGCTGCTTCCGAATAGATAGTTACGAGGATTAATGCAAACGCAGGATGCGGCCGTCCGCCTGCGCGCTGCCGGCAGGATGCCCATCGCGTTCGATGGCGATCAGATACTGGCTGAGCGCATCGAGATCGTTGATGCCGGTATCGATACGGCCGGTACCCTGGGTCAGCAGGCTGAAGCCGTCGCCACCCTGGGCGATAAAGCTGTTGACGCTGACCCGGTATTGTTTTTGCGGTTCCAGCGCCACGCCATCCAGCTTCACGCTGTTGCGCACAACGCGTTGTCCCAGCGGCTGCCTGGCGTCCCAGCGATAGCTGAAGCCGCGCGATACCTGCAGCATGATGCGTCCGCCGGGGCGATCCTCCTCCAGCCAGCTCTGCTGCTCCAGCAAGGCAAGGATCTGGCTGCCGCTCAGGTTTAGCAGCACCAGCGTATTGCCATATGGGGTAGTGGCGGCGACCTGGGCGTAGTTGCTGCCGCCGGCGCCGCTTTCCAGGTTTTCGCGGACGCTCTTATGGTTGATCAACGCAATCCGGGCGCCCAGCTTACGCGTCGCCGCCAGTTGCGAATCGGCGATGACATCGCCCAGCGGCGATTCGCCGGCTTCGTTGATCTGCTTGTCGATATGCGGCACGGCTATGCGGGCGATCGGCTGCGCCAGCACGGCATTGCTGCGTTCTTTTAGTTTTTGCAAGAAGTCGGCCAGCGCCGGATCGGCAGCGAAGCGCTGCGGATCCATCAAGACGTTGCGGGCGCTGATGGCGGTGATCTTCTGCGTCAGGTCGGCGGCGCCGGGAGCTATGGTCAGCGTGATCCGCGTCAGCATATGGCCGAAGGAGTCGCCCTGGGTCACGATGCGGCCATCTACCTGGCAGGTGTAGCCATTGTGCGTGTGGGCGCTGATGACCAGCCTGATCGCAGGATCGAGCCGTTTGACGATGTCGACGATCGGACCGCTCAGTTGCCGGCAATCTGTCTTGTTGAACGGTTCCGGGGTTTCTCCGCCTTGATGGATCAGCACCACGATGGCGCTGACGCCTTGCGCCTTGAGCTCCGGTACCCAACGGTTGATGGCGTCCGCCTCGTCGGTGAAATTGACGCTGGCGATACCGTCGGCGGCGACCATCTTTTCAGTTTCCCGCACCACACTGCCGATGAAGGCGATCTTGACGCCGTGTACCTGCTCGATGCGGTAGGGCGGCAGCAGCGCTTGGCCGCTGGCATTGTAGATGACGTTGGCGGCCAGGTAGGAAAATTTGGCGCCGCTGAAATTGGGTGCAAAATGGCAAGCCTTTTCGGGCCGGTTGGAATTGCAGCCGCCATGCTGATCGCGCAGCAGTTCCGCCGTGCCCTGGTCGAATTCATGATTGCCGACCGCGCTGACGCGCAGCTGCAGCTGATTGAGCGCGGCGATGGTCGGTTCGTCCGCCCAGATCGAAGAGAGCGCCGGACTGGCGCCGATCAGGTCGCCAGCGCCGACCAGCAGCAGTTGCGGATCTTCGGCGCGCCAGGCATTGAGCGCGCCGCCGATGGTGTCTATGCCGCCGACCTTGATTTTGCGCGGAACGGCGTCGCCGATGCCGGCAAAGCTTTTGGTTTCCGCTTCCAGATGACCGTGCAAGTCATTGATGGCGACCAGGTTGACCGTGACCGGCGCCAGCGGCCGCTGCATGCCGCTGCACGCTGTCAGGAAAAAAACCGCGGCGCACAGCGCCCCTTTGGTCCGGCTGAAAGATATTGCATACATGTGTTTCAACCAGTCCTTTACGATCAATACTTATCAGGCGATATGCAATTTTCCCGCATCCGCCGCAGTTGTCGCTGACCTGGCGCCCTTGCCGGCATCGCGGCCAACGCAGGCTCGCAGCATCAAGACCTTCAGGTGATCGTTGATGCGCTCGATACGCTCCTGGAACATGTTGAAGAAGAACATGCCGACCACTGCGATGCCGATACCCAGCGCCGTTGCGTACAAGGCGGTGCCGATGCCCTGCGATACCTGGCCCGGATCGGATACGCCGGAGACCGCCAGCGCCTTGAAAGTATCGATGATACCCAAAATCGTGCCAAGCAGCCCAAGCAGCGGCGCCGCTGTCACGATCGTATCCAGGATCCATAAGCGATGCTGTACCGCGCCGCGGTTGGCGATGTACACAGACTCGCTGAAATCTTCCAGATCCTTCTCGGTGGTCAGCTGATGTTTCTCGGCCAGGATGTCCGACACCAGGGTCAGCGGCAGGCTGCCGCGCGCGGTCAGTTCGACCGGCAACTCTTGCACATGCTGCACCGCATGCGTCATGGCCTTTTCCAGGCCGATAGCCTGGCGCAAGGTGTAGTTGAAAAACAGTCCGCGTTCGACAATCACGAAGATCGCCAGTGCGGCACAGGCGTACATCAGATAGAAAGCGAGCTCGTGGAATAATTGCATGTTCATGATGACCTCTTGGTTGTTGCAGCGGCGGACCAGAGCCCGCCGCCAGGGTTTGCTGCAACGGCTTTAAATACTGTTGATTAAAAATCCGCGACCAGCGTGACGCTGAAGGTGCGCGGAGGGCTGACATAGAACAATGGCGCCGATGCCGCGATATTGCCGACTGCCACTGCATTGGTGGTGAACTGGCTGCCGCTGCCGGAACTCAGGCTCAGGAACTGCTTGTCGAAGATATTGTTGACGTTGAAGCGGACGGTTGGTTTCTTCAGCCAGGCCGACGACGGGAAGGTATAGCCGGCGCCGGCGTTGAACACGGTGTAGCCGCCGATGCTGTCGTCGTTCACCAGCGTGGTGTAGCGCTTGCCGGTGTACTTGCCCTGGCCGAATACATACCAGTTGTCTTGCTGGTACTGCAAGCTCAGGCCGCTCAGCCAGTTCGGCGTATCGGGGAATTCCTTGCCGCCGGTAGGCAGCGCGGTAGTAGCCGAGAACGGCATGTCCTTGTCCATCTTGCTCTTGATATACGAGAGCGAGCCGTACAGGCTCAGGTTCTTGGTGAGCGAGTAGCCGGATTCCAGTTCGAATCCCTTGGAGGTGGAATCGCCGACGTTATAGTCGGTGTTGGTGTTGGTGAATGGATTGTAGGAAGTCGCGATGCGGTTCTTGAAATCGACATAGAACAGGGAGCCGGAAAACGTCCATTTGTCCGCCGCGTAACGATAGCCAAGATCGTAGTTCCACGAAGTTTCCTTGTCGACCAGGGGGTTGCGCACCGTGCCGCCGGTGTATACGCCGTTGACGATGCTGCCGCCGGAGATCAGGCCGAAGTAGGAGAAGTTGCCTGGCGCCTTGAAATTCTTCGCTGCATTGAAAAACACCGAATCCGCGGTGGTCAGCTGGTAGCGTGCACCGAAGCTTGGCAGCAGGTCGGAATACGACTTTTGCAGCGTGTAAAAGCCTGGCGAGCTCTGGCTTGGATTGTTGGTGAAGTCGCGGTCGATGCTCGAGTAACGGGCGCCGATCTGCAAGTTCAGCTTGTCCTGCATCAGGCTGATATTGTCTTGCGCAAAAGCCGATTTGCCGGTGCTGATGGTCATGGTGTCGCGGTACTGGACGTAAGAGCCATTCTGGTTCTTCAGCCACAGGCCCGGATTGTTGAGCCAGACATCGGCAGCGTTGCCGTTGTTGTCGATCGGCGTGAACGGGCCGGTTTGCTGATGGCGCGCGCGCTCGTACCAATAGCCGACCATCAGCTTGTGGTTGTCGATCTGCTGGTTGTATTTGATCGTCACGCCCGGACGGTAGGTGCGGGTGCGGCTGCCTTCGTAGACGAATACGGTGTCCTTGGTGTCGCCGTCGTGGTTGATGTCGCGCACGCCGCCGCCCAGCAGGTTGCCGGCGTTGCCTTCGGTGAGGGTTTGCAGCTGGTTGCCGCCAGTGCCGAAGCCGTACCACATGTAGGGACTGACATCGACGCTGGAAGTCGGCGCCAGCTGGAAGTGGGCGTTCATGGTGGCGAGCCAGTTCTTGAACGGGTTCAGGTTATAGCCGTAGTACAGATTCTTGTTGCCGGAATTGATGCCGGCATTCGGCCCGTAGGTCGAGTCGTTTTGTGCGCCCGGGCCACCGGGCTGGTGCACTGGCGGTACGGTGCCGAAATCCAGGTTCGGACCGAACTGAGCGATCTGCGCCTTGGTCAGCGAACGATAGTTGTTGTTGAGCGCCGAGTTGTACATGAAGCCGGTGTCGACATAGCTGCCGCCGCCGAGGTCGAAATTACTGTTGAAATCGGTATGTTCCTTGTCGGCGCGGCCGTCGCCCTTGAATTTGTTGGCCTGGGTTTTCGAATAAGAGATGAAGAACTTGAAGCGGTCGTTGAATATCTTGCCGGAATCGAGGCGGACATAGCCTTTTTGCAGACTGTGCGAGCCGAAAGTGTATTCGGTGCGGAAACGCTGCTGGTCTTCCGGCGTGCACATGGTCATGCCGATGTTGCCGCCAGAGGCGCCGACGTGAGGCGCTTCGGTATCGGTGGATCCTTGCGTGACGAAGATATTACACAGGTTTTCGGCGTCGGTGTATTCCTGCGGATAGACAGCAAAGCTGCCGGAATCGTTGACCGGCGCGCCATTGATGGTGAAGCCCAGTTGGTCGCTGTTGAAACCGCGCACCCGGACGTTGCCGCCGAACAGGCCGCTGCCGTCCTGGTCGTAGGAATTCACGCCAGGCAGCAGGTTGATCATCTGGAACGGGTTGCCAGTGCTGCTTTGCTTTTCGATATAGCCGCGGTCGACCGAGCTGCGCGCCTTGGCCGACTCTTCCTGCTGGATCAGGCCGGTGCTCTGGCCGCCGCCGGCATCACCCTGCACCGTGACCTTGCCGATATCGGAGGTATCGGCGGCATAGGCCAGCGGACTGGCGGCGATGAATAGCCCGGAGATCAGCAGCGACAGCCGGGTGACTTTGAATTGCATGGTTCTACTCCCTGTAGTTTTTTGGTGTGTGCCTGAACCAGGCGTTCAGGCGATGTCTTCAACTCGGTTTGCAAACTGCTGCTTCATCCCGCTCCCGGGATGAACTCCAACTCGGCGCTGAATCTGTGGGTGGCTTCGCCAGCCCAGCTGGACTCTGGGAAAGCGGTAAACGTGGCGCGGTTGATGGTCTTGCGGGCGGCTTCGTCAAGCAGCATGGAATTAGACGATTCAGCTATCCCTTGCTCGACCAGCGTGCCGTCGCGGTTGAGCACGAACCAGACCTTGACCTTGCCTTGCGGCCGCTGCTGGCTGGCTTCGCGGCCGGTCGGGTAGCGCTTGATGCTGTTCAGGTGGGCGCGCAATTTACTGATATAGCTGGCCTCGATGCCGGCGTTGTTCGGCTTTGCTGCTGGCGCCGGTGGCGGCGTTTCCTGAGGTGGCGCAACCGGTGCTGCGATCGGCCCGGCTACCGTTTTGGGCGGAGCCGGCGCTGCAACTTCCGGGTTCGGTGTGTTGCTGACCGGGGTTGCGGTGACTGTCTGCGGCGGGGTTGGCCGCGGCGTCGGTTGCGGCGTCGGCTTCGCCACCGCTTGCGGTTTGATTTCTTGCGGCGCTACCGGTGTCGGCGGCGTTGGTGCGGCTACCGGTGGCGCCGGTTCCGTCAGCGCAATCTGCACCAGGGAGTCGTCGACGTGCGGCTGGATCTTCACGGCTTTCTGGATGCCGGCGAAGATCAGGATCGCCAGGATCAGCACTGATGGCAGGATTGCCAGCGCATCGCGGAAGCGATAAAAGAACGGCATGCTCATCATTGCCTGCATCACGGCTTGCGGGTGGCGATGGAAATGGATTCGAAGCCGTTCTGCTTCAGGTTATCCATTACTTCCACCAGCCGTTGCACTTCGACGCCGCGATCGCTGTTGACGATCACGTTGAGTTTTTCACCGTTCTTTTTCGCCAGGTTCAGGCGGGTAGAGAGTTCGCCGATTTTTGTGTCGACGCCGTCAACCTGCAGCGCATCGTTGAGGCCGATGGTGATCACTGCCTTGTTTTGCGGCTTCAAGTCCTGTGAACTGCTGGCGCTCGGCAGGTGCGTCTTCAAGCCCAGGGCCGGAATCACATTGAGACTGATCAGCACGAAAAACACCAGGAGAAACATCATGACATCGATCATGGGAATGATTTCGACGCGTGCTTTCCGCTTTTTTGGTTCGTCCCAACTACGCATTGCTATACCCCGATGTATGAGTTGTCGTGATAGCGGAACGCGCACAAAGCTCCGCCCGAGGCGTAGCCTGGCGTTGGCTGACCGCTATAATTTCTATAACTGTGCGGCAGAATAGCGAGGAATTATTTCGGCAGTATTACAATCGATGACAATGTGGCGATCGTGCCACGCAGCACCGGCAGCACCGGCAGGACGCGCTCAGCGGCGCGGCACCGGGAAGAAGGACAGCAGGAGCTTGATCGCATACACCACGATCAGCGAGCCGGTGAGATCGCCGATGGACATGACGATCAGGCCCGACCAGAAGTGATAGGAAATGCCGCGCATGACAAACCACATCAGCTGCAGCAGCGGATTGGTCAGGCCGTACAGCAGGATGCAGGCCAGCAGGCGCGTGGTGGTCAGGTTCCCGAGCGAAGGCTGCAAGCGCATTTCCTGCAAGGTGAAGCGGTAGGCGAGATAGGGCGCCAGCGCCGAGATGACGCTATAGCCGATGGTGGTCACCGGATCGCCGGGAAAGATGGCATAGATGCTGGAGGTAAGCAGCGAGGCGATCAGGATGCCGAACACCCCGGCCTCGGCAAACAGCAATGTGCAAATCAGCCGTATCCCCGCCGGCAGATAGATCCAGGCGATCCCCTGGGTAAACTCTATGTGCTTGAACAGCCAGTCATTGGTCATGTACACCAGCATGTAGGCCGCCACCGTGATGGTGACAGTCAGCAGGTGCAGACGGAATTTCTCGGTAGGGAACGAAGTGGGGGACATAGCGCGCGTATATTACCGAACTATCCGCATATGTGTGGCGGGAGTGTGGCAAGATGCTTGCGGAGGCCGTAAATTGGCGAGTATGATCGTTATGAAATCAACAGCGATAGTTTTTCGTTTTTCCTGCAGTTTATAAAATAGCCATGGACAAAAACAGCCGACCTGCAGATATCTATGTGCGTTTCCTGCAACTGGCGAACGCGCTGCGCGGCTTGCCGTCGTTGCCGTCGCTGGATCCGCTGGAAGACCGCATCCTGGCCTTTGTGGCCCGCGCAGGGCAGGCGCGCGAACGGCTTTCGGTGCGCGACATGATGGCGCAGAGCGAACTCGGTTCGCCAGCCATGCTGCATGCGCGCCTGAAGTCGATGCGCGAAAAGGGCTGGATAGTATTGTCGGATACCGACGATGCGCGCCGCAAGCAGGTTGAGCTGAGCCAGGCGGCGTGGCTGCATTTTGACAAATTATCCAAGTGCTTGGTGCAGGCAACGCGGGACGTCAGCAAATAAGACCGTTTTCCCTGCTGTCGCGGCAGCACCTTCCCTGAAATGAAAATACGCCGACGGCATGCGCCTTCGGCGTATTTTTTTGCCTGCCGAATGTAACAAGCGCGTCACATTTTATTTTTATAATTTATCAACTCAGCATTATCCACCTTCATCCTTGCGAGCATCATGGACGCCATCGAGCAACAGCAGCACCGTAAGCCATTTGTAAATGCGTTCAAGTTCGCTTCAAGCATGGCCCTTGCTCTGCTGGCAGCGGCCTGCGGCGGCAGCGACAGCAACGTTGACGCCGGCGTCAAGGCAGCCTGGGTGGCGATCGGCAGCAACAACCAGGCTATCGTCAGGGTGATCACCAGCGACGCCGGCTGCCCTGATGTGCGCGATGGTTCCAGCTATGTGGCGATGACGGTGCGCGCCGCCGCCGCGACCGTGGCGCAGCGCCCTACCGCCAGCGCGGCTGCGGATTCCAAGCCTTCCGCTTTCCCGGTCACCGCCTGTGAATACCTGGTGCCGGCCGACAGCAGCGGCGTCTCGGTCGGCTCCCGCAGTCTGCCGTTGCCGAAACAGGCGCCGCAGCGCATCGTGGTGCTGGCGGATACCGGCTGCCGCCTGAAAAAGGCCGACAACGCCTGGCAGGCCTGCGATGACGGCGACTCCTGGCCGTTTCCCGAAATCGCCAGCACCGCTGCCGCCATGAAACCGGATCTGGTGCTGCACATCGGCGATTATCATTATCGCGAAAACGCTTGCCCGGCGGATATCGCCGGTTGCAAGGACAGTCCCTGGGGCTACGGCTGGGATGCCTGGCAGGCGGACCTGTTCAAGCCGGCGGCGCCCTTGATGGCGGCGGCGCCGTGGGTCATGGTGCGCGGCAATCACGAGGAATGCGCGCGCGCCGGCCAGGGCTGGTTCCGTTTCCTCGATACGCAGGCGGCGGATCCCAAGCGTTCCTGCAACGATCCGGCCAATGATGCGGCCGGCAATCTGTCCGATCCGTATGCCGTGGCGGTCGGCGCCGACACTCAGGTGATCGTGTTCGATTCGGCCAAGGCGGGCAGGGCGGCGCTGGCGACCAGCGATCCTCAGTTCATCGCTTACCAGGCGCAATTCCAGGCGGTCAACCGGCTGGCGGCGAAGGCCGGCGTCAACAGCATTTTCACGAATCATCATCCGATCCTCGGTTTCGCACCGATAGCCGGCGCGCCACCGGCCCCGGGCAATCAGGCGCTGCAATCGGTTATGCAAAGCGTCAACCCGACCGCGTTCTATCCGTCCGGCGTGAAGACGGCGATCCATGGCCACGTCCATGATTTCCAGGCCATCAACTTCTCTTCAGCTCATCCGGCCACTTTCGTCTCCGGCAATGGCGGCGATAATCTCGATGTGAATTTTGCCGATCCTTTCCCGGCCAACACCAATCCGGCTCCCGGCGCCATCGTCGACAAGATTTCCCATACCAGCAGCTTCGGCTTCATGGTGATGGACCGCCAGAGCAATGGCGCGTGGGCATACAAAGCGTATACCCGCAAAGGCCTGCTGCTCACCACCTGTCTGCAAACCGGCAGTAACATCAGTTGCGACAAGACCGGTTATCTGGCGCCAAACTGATGTTGTTGGCGCGGTTGAAATGGCTCCTGCTGAGCGGCCTATTCCTCGTCGGCGTAGCGCCGGCGGGCACGCCGCCGCTCTATCCCGAAATGCCGGCGCCGGCTGCCGCGCCTGCTGATTCCTCGGCGCTGGTTGCGTTGGGCCGCAAACTGTTTTTCGATACGCGCCTGTCGGAACCGCGCGGCACCAGCTGCGCCAGCTGCCATGCACCGGCGCAGGCTTTTTCAGGAAATCACGGATCGCGCACCGGCGTCGCGCTCGGCAGCCGTCCAGCCAGCCTGGGTACGCGCAATACGCCTTCGGTGCTGTACCTGCGCTATACGCCGCCGCGCTTTTTCTATCAGGACGATGATGCGCTGGCGCCGATTCCATTTGGCGGATTTTTCTGGGACGGGCGCGCCGATACCTTGGCGGAACAGTCGCAGGGCCCTTTGTTCAATCCGCTGGAAATGAATAACCGCAACCCGCGCCAGCTTGCGCGCAAACTGGCGCAAGCTTATGCACCCGATATGCGTGCGCAGTTTGGCGCCGCGATATTCGAGCGGCCGGCGCAGGCCAGCCAGGCTGCCGGCCGGGCGCTGCAAGCATTTTTACGCAGCGATGAAATGACGCCCTTCAGTTCCAGGTACGACGACTATATCCGCGGCAGCGGAAAATTGAATGAGGTTGAGCTGCGCGGGCTACGTTTGTTCAAGGATCCTGATAAAGGCAACTGCATGTCCTGTCACAAGTTCAACGACAAATCCGCTAATCCGGCTCGTTCGATGTTTACCGATTTCGGCTACGACGCGGCAGCCGTGCCGCGCAACCGCCGCATCGCTGAAAACCGCAATCCCAAGTTCTACGATGTCGGCCTGTGCAAAACCGCGGCCGATCTGAAGTGGCCGGACAGCAGCCAGTGGTGCGGCTATTTCAAGACCCCCAGCTTGCGCAATGTCGCCGTGCGTGAAAGCTATATGCACAATGGCGTGTTCACCTCACTGCGTGATGCCGTCGCGTTTTATGCAACGCGCGCCACCAAGCCGGGCGACTGGTACAAGACCGGCGTCAAATTCGATGACGTGCCGCCCGCCTATCGGGAAAACGTCAATATCAACTCGGTGCCATACAACCGGCGCGAAGGCAGCACGCCGGCCTTGAGCGATAGCGATGTCGACGATCTGGTGGCTTTTTTGAAAACATTGACCGACGCGCAGTTTGTCAAGCCGCCCGCAGAATCTGCCCATAAATAAAATGGCCGGTTGCATGCAGGGGAGGCCCTTTTCTCCTTGAGTAGCGACTGTTTTTTCAGCCAAGACTTATGAATATCCCTATGAGCCGGACGTAAAAATCAGGCGAGACTAGCATCTCTCGTTGAGCGAATGCTCGCTTCCATTTGTCAGTCCGATTTTATTGGAATGTCATGAAAGATGCTATTATTGGTGCTGTTAATAATACTTTTAAGAGTATTTCTATGGTGCACCTTATTCTTGCCGAAACCACCGCCAGTGTTTCCGAGTTAAAAAAAGACCCGATGGGGACCGTCGCCACCGGCGAGGGATTCCCTGTGGCGATCTTGAACCGGAACCAGCCTGCCTTCTACTGTGTTCCGGCAAAAGCCTATGAGGCCTTGATGAACAAACTGGAAGACATGGAGCTGAATGCCATTGCGGATGCCCGCACCGGGCAGGCTGTCATCAAGGTCAGGCTGGATGAACTTTGAGCTCGCGTTTCTTGAAGAGGCGCTGAAGGAATGGCGCAAGCTCGACCCCGGCATGCGTGAGCAATTCAAGAATAAGCTGGAAGAGCGTTTGCAGAATCCGCATGTGCCCTCGGCGCAGCCATCCGGCTCTCGCAGCCGTTATAAGATCAAGTTGCGCCAGGCTGGCTATCGCCTGGTCTACGAAGTGCGCGACAAACAGCTGATCGTGCTGGTCGTGGCGGTGGGCAAGCGTGAGCGCAATGCCGCGTACAAGGCCGCTGAAAGAGGTTAGGGAGCTTGCGTTTCCTAACGTCTTTCAGTGTGCTTAGTTTTTATTCAGGATGCTCAAGGCAACCGCTTCCGCCACCCGAATCCCATCAATCGCCGCTGACATGATGCCGCCGGCATAACCCGCGCCTTCACCCGCCGGGAACAGACCGGTGGTATTCAGGCTTTGCAGGCTGTCGTCGTGGCGCTTGATGCGGATCGGCGACGAGGTGCGGGTTTCGACGCCGGTCAGCACCGCATCATTCATGGCAAAGCCGCGTATCTGTTTATCGAAAGCCGGCAAGGCTTCGCGGATAGCGGCGATTGCGTAATCAGGCAGCGAAGTACTCAGATCGCCCAGCAGCACGCCCGGCTTATAGGATGGAATCACTGAGCCAAGCGTGGTCGACGCGCGGCCGGCGATAAAGTCGCCCACCAGCTGGCCCGGCGCATCATAAGTGCCGCCGCCCAGTTCAAACGCGCGCGATTCCCATTGCTGCTGGAAGGCGATCCCGGCCAGCGGATGACCCGGATAGTCGGCCGGCGTGATGCCGACCACGATGCCGCTGTTGGCGTTGCGCTCGTTGCGCGAGTACTGGCTCATGCCGTTGGTCACCACGCGTCCTGGTTCCGAGGTGGCAGCCACCACAGTGCCACCCGGGCACATGCAGAAACTATAGACCGCGCGGCCAAGGGCTTGATCCGATTCACAGTGATGCACCAGCTTGTAGTCGGCCGCGCCGAGAATCGGATGGCCGGCGCTCGGGCCGAAACGGCAGCGGTCGATCAGCGATTGCGGATGCTCGATGCGGAAGCCGAGCGAGAAAGGCTTGGCTTCGATGTAGACGCCGCGCTCGTACAGCATCTGGAAAGTATCGCGCGCGCTGTGGCCGATTGCCAGCACCACATGGTCGGTGACGATGGTCTCGCCGCTGGCCAGCACCACGGCCTGTACCTGGCCCTGGCCGTTTTCGGACTTGATGGCGATGTCCTCGACCTTTTGCTGGAAACGGAATTCACCACCCAGCGCCTCGATGGTGGCGCGCATCTGTTCGACCATCTTGACCAGGCGGAAGGTGCCGATATGCGGCTTGCTGACGTACATGATTTCTTCCGGCGCGTCGGCCTTGACGAATTCGGTCAGCACCTTGCGGCCGTAATGCTTGGGATCCTTGATCTGGGTCCACAGCTTGCCGTCGGAAAAGGTGCCGGCGCCGCCTTCGCCGAATTGCACATTGGATTCCGGCTGCAGTTCGCGTTTGCGCCACAGGCCCCAGGTGTCCTTGGTGCGTTCGCGCACTGCCTTGCCGCGTTCCAGGATGATCGGATTGAAGCCCATCTGCGCCAGGATCAGTCCGGCAAACAGGCCGCAGGGCCCGGTGCCGATCACCACCGGCCGCGATTTCAGCTGGCTGGGGGCTTGCGCTACGAAGCGGTAGTTGGTGTCCGGCGTCGCCATCACGTTGCGGTCGCCGGCGCGCCGTTTAAGAACCGAGCTCTCATCCTTGAGTTCGACATCCACCGTATAAGTCAGGATCACCGCGGTTTTTTTACGGGCATCGTAACTGCGCCGGAAAATTGTGTAACCGAGCATTTCCTCCGCGGCGATTCCCAGCCGCTCCAGGATCGCGGCATGCAGGGCGTCTTCAGGATGGTCCAGGGGTAGTTGTACTTCGTTCAATCGCAACATGGGTAATCCGGGAAGTCAGGTGGGGACAGGTCGCAAGCTTGGCCTGGCAAGGCCAAGGCGCTATCCCGCACATATTTTATAAAACGACAATGCCGTCTGGCAGGCCGTCATTTTACCTTAGGGGGCGCTGCTACGGCAGTTCGCAAGGTATTTCCATGCTTTCAAAACGTGTATCTTTTGGAAACACAAAATTACAAGTAAGCCCATGTTTATGACCTATATTTAATCGTCGTCCGATGTTTTCAAACAAATTAAGGAGGTCCCCAATGAAGATCAAATCGATATTATGCGTGAGTGTCCTGGCCCTGGGCGCCGGATTCATGGCGCCAATGACGCAGGCTCAGGCACAGGCATATGCGAACGTCCGGATCGGTCAACCGCCGCCGCCACGCCATGAAGTAATGCCGGCGCCGCGCCGCGGCTATGTCTGGGCGCCCGGATACTGGCAATGGAATGGCCGCCGTCACGAATGGGTTGGCGGCAGCTGGCTGAGAGCGCGGCCGGGTTACCGTTACGTGCCGCCAAGCTGGGTCAGAGGACCGCGCGGCGATTGGCAAATGAGGCCGTATCGCTGGGCTCGCTAAATCGACACAGGGTGCCTCAGGGCGCCCTTTTGACTGAGCCTGCGACATTTCGGTGCTGTTTTTTTAGTAAAAACCGCGCCGGATCGAGCGCCGCTGCCAGATCGGCCTCGATCGGCAAAGGCTCGCCTTCCAGTTGCGCCGCCAGCAACTCTGCCGCTAGCGGCGCCCAGATCAATCCCCGCGATGCATAACCAAGCAGACTGTACAGGCCGGGAAAGCGCGGCGGCAGGTCTTTCAGTTTCGCCTCGCGCACGCTGCATGGCCCGTGTTTGTCCGGCACGGCGCCGACCAGGGGTAAACGGTCGCTGGCGACACAGCGGAAGCCAACTCGCCCGGCCAGCGGCAAGTCGCCGGCGAACCAGCCCGGCAGCATATTGACCAGCCGCGCCAGATTGTCGTCCTGGCTGTTTTGCCGCAGCGCCTGATCGCTATCTTCGTCGTAAGAAGCGCCGACGCTGCAGATATTTCCGCTGGGCGGGGTCAGATAGGCTTCGCCGCAAATCACCGGCGCTATGGATGGCGCCAGGCTGGCGTCGACATGGGTGATCTGCCCGCGTACGGTGGTAAGGGGCAAGTCTTCCGCTTGCGGGAAAGCGAGTGCGTCGCAGCCGTTGGCCAGTATCAGTATGGGCGCGCGGGCAATTTCGATGCCGCCTTCAGCGCGCACTACCCAGCGTTGCTGCTCATATTCAAGTCTTTCGACTCGCTGTCCGAAAAGAATTCGTAGGCTGGCGCCGCAGTCGTCCAGCATGGCCCGGCACAAGCTGCGCGGTTGTACCCAGCCGCCGGCCGGGAAGTGCCAAGCGCCATTGCTGACCGGAGTACCGGCCAGACGGCTGGCCGCGGCCTGGTCCAGCCATTCCGCAAAATCGGCAGGATAGCGCCAGTGGCTTGCCAGTTGTTGCTGGGCGCCGGCGTGCTGGGCATCGCGGGCGATTTGCAGCACGCCGCAGGCGGCGCCGGTGAAGGCATTGCCGATGCCGCCCAGCTGGCGCCAGACGTGCCGGGCGAACAGATAGGCGCTGCGGCTGAGGCGTGAACTTGGGTTGTCGTCGCGCGACAGCAGGGGCATGAAAATGCCGGCGGCGTTGCCCGAGGCTTCCTGTGCTATTTCAGCGTGGCGTTCGATCAATGTGACGCTCCAGCCGCGTCGCGCCAGCCGCTGGCAAGCAGCGCTGCCGGCCAGTCCGGCGCCGATTACGATGGCATGGCGCTCTGTCAAAGGCGGTGTGCTTGCGAGCGGCGACCTGGGCGTAAAGCGCGGCGCAAATTGCGCGCGCAAGGCGTCTTCTTCAAAGACGAATCCCGCTTGCTGCAGCGCCGTCCGTTGCGCGTCTTGCGGCACGGCGCCAGGGCCGGAAATGGCGAGGCTGGCTTGCCTGGCGGCCAATCTGCCTAGCGTGTTGAACATGGGCAGCGGCCATTCCTGCCAGCCATGCCCACGCAAGTGGAAGGCATCGACACTGGCCACGATCTGGCGCAGGCAGGTGGCGCTATCGCCAAACATCAGCGTCAGCACCAGCTGGCCATCTTGCAGGAAGATCCGGTGAAATCCCGGGACGGCCGGCGGCCATGCGGCGCAAAGCTCGGCCGCCAGAGCCTGCCACTGCGGTGCTTGTTCCAGCATCCGGCGCAAGGTGTGTAGGGTAGTCATGGCCGGCACCAGCGCCAGGTAATGCAGTTGCCGCGGACGGTTGGCATCGTCGCGCCAGGCTAGCCAGGTCGCAAAAAACTGTGCGCTGTCGCCAAAATCGCTGTCCAGCAGCACGTAGCGATCCCGCCCTTGCCAGCGGCTGGAATCTGTCGGCAATGCTGAGACTGGATGAATGAGAGGCAAGATGGCAAGAAATTGGTAATCAATAAGCGATTATATGCAGTATCGAGCGTGCGGCGCTCATAGTAAAGCTGGCGCTTGATCTATATCAAAGCGCTTGCCGGCTCGGCCCGCTACGCTGTGGCGATGGATACAGCCAATCGCCGGAGCCGGTACATGTTAACTTCCCAAGAGACGATAGCCGCAGCAGCGCCGCTGGCTGCGCTGGCGTTTGAACCCGCATTGCTAAGCAGGATGAACCAGCTCGGACCGCGTTACACCTCCTATCCGACGGCAGACAGGTTCTCCGCGGAGTTCGACGCCGAAGCCTATCATCAGGCAGTGTCGGAGCGGCATGCGATGGGTGCGCGGCATGCCTTGTCGCTGTACTTGCACATTCCGTTTTGCGATACGGTTTGCTACTACTGCGCCTGCAATAAAGTGGTGAGCAAGAATCTGAGCAAGGCCGCACTCTACCTGACGTATCTGAAGCGCGAGATTTCGATGCAGGCCGCCTTGTTTGAAGGCATGAACCAGGTGGAGCAGCTGCATTTCGGCGGCGGCACCCCAACCTATCTCAGCGACCGCCAGATGAGCGAGCTGATGGCGCATTTGCATCAGCATTTTCAGTTCGCGCCCGGCCAGCTGGGCGAGTATTCGATAGAAGTCGATCCGCGCACCGTCACGCCGAAGCGTATCGTCACGCTGCGCCGCCAAGGCTTCAACCGGCTCAGCCTGGGCGTGCAGGATTTCGACCCGGCGGTGCAGAAGGCGGTGAACCGGATACAGGCTGAAGAAGACACGCTGCGCATCATCGATGCGGCGCGTTTTGCCGGCTTTCGTTCAGTCGGCATCGATCTGATTTATGGCTTGCCCAAGCAGAGCCTGACATCCATTGCGCAAACGCTGGAGAAGGTGATTGTGGCGTCGCCGGACCGCATCGCCATCTACAATTATGCCCACATGCCGCACCTGTTCAAACCGCAAAGGCGGATAGCCGGCAGCGATCTGCCGACGCCGGCAGAAAAAATCGACATGCTGTTTCTGTGCATTCAGCGCTTGACCGAAGCCGGCTATGTGTATATCGGCATGGATCACTTTGCCAGGCCGGGTGACGATCTGGCGATTGCGCAGCGGCAGGGGCGCTTGCACCGCAATTTCCAAGGCTATTCGACCCATGCCGAATCTGATCTGGTGGCATGCGGCGTATCGGCGATCAGCGCTGTCGGCGCCAGCTACAGCCAGAATGAAAAGACGCTGGAAGCCTACTATCTGCGGCTCGACCGGCAGGAACTACCGATTGCGCGTGGCATCAAGCTGAACCTGGACGATTTGCTGCGGCGGCTGATCATCCAGCATCTGATGTGTCATTTCGAACTGTCGCTGGCTTCGATCGAGATCGCGCATCCGGTCCGGTTTGCCGAATATTTCGCCGCCGAGCTGGTTCAATTGCGGCAGCTGGAAGCCGATGGTTTGCTGACCATCGATGAGGATTGGATCAGCGTGACCACGAAAGGGCGTTTGCTGATCCGTAATATCTGCATGGTGTTCGATCGTTATCTGGATCCGCACAGAACGCCGCTGCGCTATTCAAAAACCATCTGAGGCCAGACCGTCAGCAGGCTTCGGCGCCAGTCGCCAGCGCTTTCAGCATCGGTAAATCGGTCAGTTCGATTTCCCTGTTGCTGACTTTCAGCAGGCCATCCTTCTTGAGCTTGGACAGCAGGCGGCTGATGCTTTCGATCGTCAGGCCGAGATAGTTGCCGATGTCTTCGCGCGTCATGCGCAGCTGGAAGCTGGTCGGTGAATAGCCGCGCGCCGCATAGCGCGACGACAGGTTTACCAGGAAAGCCGCAAAGCGCTGCTCCGCGCGCATATTGCCGAGCAACAGGATGACGCTTTGCTCGCGCGTGATTTCCTTGCTCATGATGCGATGAAAATGCCGCAGCAGGGTCGGAATCTCGCCGAACAGTTCTTCCAGCCGCGCGAATGGAATTTCGCAGACTTCACTATCTTCCAAGGCTACCGCGTCGCATTGATGGGTGTCGGTGCTGATCGCATCCATGCCGAGCAATTCGCCGGTCATCTGAAAACCGGTGATCTGGCGCGCGCCGTCGGGATTGGTTTGCGAGGTCTTGAACTGGCCGACCCGCACCGCATACAGGGAAACGAACTTGTCGCCGATGCGATACAGGCTGGCCTCGCGCGATACGCGGCGGCGGCCGATAATGCCGTCGAGCCGTTGCATCTCAGTTTCATCCAGCCCCATCGGCAGGCATAGCTGATGCATGCTGCAAGACGAGCAGCTGGTGCGCAGGGCACGGACATCCAGCAGCGGCGCTGCACGGAGTGGAGCATGATTCATGGCGGGATCCGATGGAGGGCGTGGCGTTGCAACTTGCCAAGATCCCTCATTTTACCGCCATGTACCCTGCTACGGCTGCAATCCTGCCGCAATTGCACGCCGCTCAATTGAGGCAGGCGGCGCTGGTCGGCATGCCGGAGAAATCGGTCCAGCAATGGCGCCGGAAATCGTACAGCTTGCAGCGCCGCGCGGTATCAAAATACCAGCGCCAAGAGAATTTCTGGATCACGATGCGCAAGGGCAGCATGGTTTCGAGAATCTGCTGTGCTTCCTGCAGGCGATACAGCGGGATGCTCATGTCGACGTGATGCGCGGTATGTTCCATGATGTGATGCAAGAGCGCGCCGATACGGCAGCGGAACGTCAGGTGCACGGTGGTGGAGACAAACGGTTGCGCTGCCGCCCACACGGTTTTCTGGTCATACCAGGCGACCCCGGTATGGGTGTGATGCACGTACACCACAAAGCCGATCATCGCATTCCAGAACAGCAAAGGCAGCACAAAGCCGGCCAGCAGGGTCAGCCATAGCGGCTGCGCGGTCGCCAGAGCAGCTGCAGCCAGCAGGGCAATCCACAGCAGCGCCGCTGCCGTAACCAGTATGCCATCCCAGACGAATGCCGGACGCCGGGTCGGCATGGTGCGGCGGCTCGGAAAATACATGCGCTGCCACCACATTTCCACCAGATAGTAGAGCCAGGGCGCCCAGCCGCTACGGTAGACGCGCTCCAGCCATTGACGCCGGCGCGGCAGCGCCTGAAATTCCTCCAGCGACAGCGGATGCCAGACAAAGTCGAAACCCTTCAGATTGGTATAGCCGTGATGAACTACGTTATGGCCCATATCCCACAGACTGTAAGGCGTCAGCGAAGGCAGGAACAGCAGGCGGCCGAGCCAGCGGTTGAGGCGCCGGTGCGATGTAAAGCTTTGATGGCAGGCGTCGTGGCCGAGTATGAACAAACGGCCGATGATGAAGCCGGCGACTGCGCCGAGCAGCAATTTCGCGGCGGCATTGCGTAGCCAGACTGTGGCCAGGATAGCCGCCGAAAACAGGCACAGGTCAAGCAGCACCAGCGCCAGCGCACGGCCGGTATCGCGTTGCGCAATCGGCAGCAGCCAGGAGCGGATCACTTTGCGATGCGGCATGGCTGCCGACGGTGATGCCGGCTCTGGCAAGTGAGAGGAATTCATGTGGCAAACCTTTGAGATAGAGATAACGCCGGCTGATCTTAGAAGACTTGAAGCAGCCTGGCGTTGATTTCGATCAAAGATTATGCAGATTGCAGTACTGGTTCCGCCTGGCCGCGGCTTGCGGCAGGCAATGGTATGGCAAGGCGAGCGCCGCCGGCCTTCAGTAAATCCGCTTCACCGTATAGCCGCGCTGCTGCAGGATCGCCAGCACGCTGTTTGGTCCGACCAGATGCAGCATGCCGATGGCGACGAAGGGATCGGTTGCGGAGCTCGTCAGTTTTGCGATACCGTCCGCCAAGCCGGGATTCCTGCCGTCGAGCAGGGAGTGCTGCATGAATTTGCTGGCAAAGCTGTCCTCGGCATTCATTTCCGCCAGCATCGCGGCCAGGCCGTCGAGATCGCCGTTGCGCCACAAATTGACGAGGTCCAGGGAGCGCCGCGCCTTGGCCGGATCCTGTATCTCATCGACGCTATCCTGCAGGAACTGGACTTGTTCGGCAAGCGACAGCTTGCCCAGCAACGCCAGTTGCGCATCGGCGGTTTCCAGCTCGACCAGGCGCTTGTTGCTGCTTTTCGCCAGGCTGGCGAGCGTGCCGTCGACCCCGTATTGCGACAGATAACCCTGGCTGGCGTATTCGCTGATGCCGAGCATGGTGGCAATCAGCCATGGTTTCAGGCTGGCTATCTGCTCCGGCGCCATATTGTATTTATCCAGCAGCGCGGTCAGTTGTTTTTGCAGCTTCGGCGGCAAGTCTTTCTGGTGCGGTTTGCCATCCAGGTAGAAACCGTATTTTTTCATCAGCGGAAGCATGGCCTGAGTATTGCCAGGATCGATTTCCAGCGCAAGACAGCATGATTGTTGTAGAGCTTGCAATACTTTTGCATCCATCGGATAGAAATCCGGCTTGCCGACGTGGATGGTGCCGAATACATAGGCGCTGCGGCCGTCGCGCTGTATCTGGAACATGGCGCCGCCCTGGCGGACCGCGGCAGACGGTTGCAGGGAAGCGCCGGCGAGGACGTCCTGGGCGAAAAGCGGCGGCGCGCTCGCCAGCAAAGCACCTAGGCCGAGGGGCAGCATCAGGCGGCGCAGGCGGCTCCCTTGCAAGGGCTGCAGCAACTGCGCGAGTAATGTCACTATAATCTGATGAAACACATGTTCCCCTTTGGTTAACGATTTCAACGATTTTAATTCCGGGCAAGCACCGGCGCACATCATGGTAATGGATACACGCAAGAAAAAGCCAAGGGAGAAAAATAATACGGCGCTCTGGCTGTTCGACCTGGACAATACCCTGCACAACGCATCGCATGCGATTTTTCCGGCGATTCACGTCAACATGAACGCCTTCATGGCGCGCACCCTGGGCCGCAACGGCGTCGATGCCGACGTCGCCACTGTCAACGCCACCAGAGAAAACTACTGGCGGCGCTATGGCGCAACCTTGCTGGGCATGGTAAAACACCATCAGGTGCGGCCCGAGGACTTTCTGCGCGAAGCCCATCGCTTCGACGATTTGCTGGGGATGATCAGGGCCGAGCGCGGCCTGATCAATCTGCTCAGGCGGCTGCCGGGCCGCAAGATCCTGCTGACCAATGCGCCGCTGGGCTATTCCGGCGACGTCATGCGCCATCTGCGCCTGCAGCGTCAATTCGGCAAGCATATTTCGATCGAATCCATGCATGTGCACCGCCAGTTGCGCCCCAAGCCCTCGCGCCTCCTGTTGCGGCAGCTGATGGCGCGCGAGAAGGTGCCGGCGCGGCGCTGCATCCTGGTGGAGGATACCATCGCCAATCTCAGGGCCGCCAAGCGGGTCGGCATGCGCACTGCATGGGTGACGCAGTACTTGAAGGACCAGTCAAATACGATAAAGCGCCCCAACTACGTCGATGTCAAAGTAAAATCCGTCCGTCAGCTGAGCAAGAATCTGCACCGTTTGCGTTGAAGCCCCGATAGCGGCTGGATGTTGGCTTCAATCCTGCGCGCCGGTTCAGCCTCAGTTTTCCTTATCTCCATCATTACTAAAATAAAAAACCATGGCTACTACCAAACCAGGCGAGCGTAAACTACAAATCCTTCAGACCCTGGCGGTCATGCTGGAACAACCCAAAGGGGAAAAGATCACTACGGCCGCGCTGGCCGCCAGGATAGCGGTATCCGAGGCTGCCCTGTACCGGCATTTCGCCAGCAAGGCGCAAATGTTCGAAGGTCTGATCGAATTTATCGAGACCACCGTATTCGGCCTGGTCAACCAGATTACCGAACAGCAGGAAAAGGGACTGCACCAGGCGCAGGCGATTACCTTGATGCTGTTGAATTTTGCCGAGCGCAATCCGGGCATGACCCGTGTCATGATCGGCGACGCGCTGGTGAACGAGGACGAGCGCCTGCAACTACGCATGAACCAGTTCGTCGACCGTATCGAACTGGCGCTGAAGCAGGCGCTGCGTACTGCCGCAGCACAAGGCGAGGCAAATGAGGTGGAAACCGCGATGCGCGCCAATATCCTGACCAGTTTCGTGCTGGGACGCTGGCAGCGTTTCGCCAAGAGCCGTTTCCAGCACAAGCCAGGCGCCGACGCCGCCCAGCAGGTCGCCCTGATGCTGGTTTGATTTTTTTGCTACCATCGCTGGCGCGGTGGTAGTGTCTAACGCTGGCGACGCCCGCCATGGCAGGCCGCACGCCGTACAACTCAATGGAGCAGATCAGATGAAAAAAGCATGGTTGGGGACCACCGTTTCCGCAGCATTGGCAATTACCCTGGCCGCTGGCAGCAGCGGCGCATTTGCCCAGATCAAGGTGGGCGTGAGCGTTTCCGCCACCGGTCCGGCGGCGTCGCTGGGTATCCCGGAGAAGAACACGTTTGCCTTGCTGCCCAAGGAAATCGCCGGCCAGAAGGTGCAGTACATCGTGCTGGACGACGCCACCGACAGCACCACCGCGGTAAAAAATGCACGCAAGCTGGTCAGCGAAGAAAAGGTCGACCTGCTGATCGGCTCGACCACGGTGCCCGGTTCGCTGGCGATGAGCGATGTCGCCGCCGAATCCGGTACGCCGATGATTTCGATGGCGGCTTCTGCGTCGCTGATCGAACCGGTCGACGCCAAGCGCCTCTGGATTTTCAAGACGCCGCAGAATGATTCGCACATGGCGACCGCGATCATCGCCCACATGGCGGATGCCGGCGTCAAGAGCGTGGCCTTCATCGGCTTTTCGGATGCCTATGGCGAAGGCTGGTACCGCGAGTTTTCCAAGCTGGCCGAGCTGCGCAAGATCAAGATCGTCGCCAACGAACGTTTCGCCCGTCCTGACACTTCAGTCACCGGCCAGGTGTTGAAAATCGTCAGCGCCAATCCGGACGCCGTGCTGATCGCCGGCGCCGGCACGCCTGCCGCCTTGCCGCAAAAAACCTTGAAAGAACGCGGCTACAAAGGCAAGATCTACCAGACCCACGGCGTCGCCAATAATGATTTCCTGCGTGTCTGCGGCAAGGATTGCGAAGGGACTTTCCTGCCGGCCGGGCCCTTGTTGGTGGCGGAGCAGCTGCCCAACAGCAATCCGGTCAAGAAATCGGCCATGGCCTACCGCAGCGCCTATGAAAAAGCCTATGGCGCCGGCAGCATTTCCACCTTCGGCGGCCATGCCTGGGATGCCGGCATGCTGCTGGGTGCGGCTGCGCCTGAAGCGCTCAAGAAAGCCCAGCCCGGCAGCAAGGAATTCCGTGCCGCGCTGCGCGATGGCATCGAAGCCATCAAGAACCTGCCGGTCTCGCAGGGCATCGTCAACATGAGTCCAACCGACCATGTCGGGTTCGACCAGCGCGCCCGCGTGATGGTGGAAATCGTCAACGGCAAATGGAAACTGCTGGGCGCCGCGCAATAACGCTGTATAGAAAAAAGCATGGATCTCTCAATCGCCGCCATCCTGGCCCAGGATGGCATCACCAGCGGCGCCGTATATGCGCTGCTGGCCTTGGCGCTGGTGCTGGTGTTTTCAGTTACCCGCGTCATCTTTATCCCGCAGGGCGAGTTCGTGGCTTTCGGCGCCTTGACGCTGGCCGCCATCCAGGCCGATAAATTCCCCTTGTCGGCGACCCTGCTGGTGGCGCTTGGCGTATTGAGCTTCGTGCAGGAAACAGTGATGCTGCTGATCGGCCGCAATGGCGCAAGCCAGGCTGAGGCAGCGCTGGTCCGCCGCATCGGCCTGGCTTTGCTGAAATTCGTCGTGCTGCCTTTGGCGATCTATGGCGTCGCCCGCCTGTATGGCCATGCGGCGCTGGCCATGCCTTTGCAGGTCTTGTTGACGCTGGCGATCGTGGTGCCGATGGGGCCGATGGTTTATCGGCTGGCCTTCCAGCCGCTGGCGGAAGCCAGCACCCTGGTGTTGCTGATTGTCTCGGTGGCGGTGCACTATGCCTTGATCGGCATCGGCCTGCTGATGTTCGGCGCCGAAGGATCGCGCACCACCTCGTTTTCCGACGCCCGTTTCGAGATCGGCAGCCTGACCGTCTCCGGGCAGAGTTGCGTGATCATCGTCGTCTCGCTGCTGCTGATCGTTGCGCTCTATCTCTACTTCGAGCGTACTTTGTCCGGCAAGGCGCTGCGCGCCACGGCCGTCAACCGCCTCGGCGCGCGGCTGGTCGGCATCGGCACCACGCAGGCGGGGCGGCTGGCGTTTACGCTGGCTGCTGCGCTGGGCGCCTTGTGCGGCATCCTGATCGCGCCGCTGACCACCATCTACTACGACAGCGGCTTCCTGATCGGCCTGAAAGGCTTTGTCGGCGCCATCATCGGCGGCCTCGGCAGCTACCCGATTGCCGCCGCCGGCGCTGTGCTGGTGGGTTTGCTGGAGTCGTATTCTTCATTCTGGGCCAGCGCCTTCAAGGAAGTGATCGTATTCACCCTGATCATCCCGGTGCTGTTGTGGCGTTCCCTGACCAGCAAGCAGATCGACGAGGGGGATCAGTGATGCCGCGCTTCTATCTGGTGAAACTGCCGTTCATCGCGTTCGTGGCGATCCTGCTGTTGCTGCCGATATTTCCGACGCCGGAGTTCTGGATCACGCTGGCCAACTATATCGGCCTGTATGCCATCGTGGCGCTGGGGCTGGTGCTGCTGACCGGCATCGGCGGCCTGACTTCTTTCGGCCAGGCCGCTTTTGTCGGCCTGGGTGCTTATTCCACCGCCTACCTCAGTACGCAGTTCGGCCTGTCGCCCTGGATCGGCCTGCTGGCAGGCCTGGGCGTGACGACGCTGGCGGCCCTGGCGATCGGCGGTATTACCATGCGCTTGTCCGGACACTACCTGCCGCTGGGCACGATTGCCTGGGCCTTGTCGCTGTATTTTTTGTTCGGCAATCTGGAGTTCCTGGGCAAGTACGACGGCTTGAACGGCATTCCCGCCGTCAAGCTGTTCGGCATCGAGCTCGACAACGGCCGCAAGATGTTTTACCTGATCTGGGCGATCCTGCTGCTCGCGCTCGCAGGCCTGCAAAACCTCTTGAATTCGCGTTCCGGCCGCGCCATCCGGGCGCTCAACGGCGGCGGCGTGATGGCGGAAGCGATGGGCGTCAATACCGCCTGGATCAAGGTGCTGATCTTTGTGCTGGCAGCCTTGCTGGCCAGCGTCTCTGGCTGGCTGTATGCGCATCTGCAGCGCTCGGTGAGTCCGACGCCGTTCGGCCTGAACGCCGGCATCGAATACCTGTTCATGGCGGTGGTCGGCGGCGCCGGCTATGTGTGGGGTGCGATCCTGGGATCGGCCTTGCTGACTGTGCTGAAGGACCAGTTGCAATCGTGGCTGCCGAAACTGCTGGGCGCCAACGGCAATTTCGAGACTATCGTCTTCGGCATCCTGATGGTGTTGCTATTGCAGCGTGCACGCGACGGCCTGTGGCCGTATCTGCGCAAACTGGTTCCGGCCAAAGCAACGGTAAGGGCGCCCGAATCGGCGGCTGCGCTGCCGATTCGGGACAAGCATGCCGATGTCGGCGTGGTGCTGGAGATCGATCGCGCGCGCAAGGAATTCGGCGGGCTGGTGGCGGTGAACGACATGAGCTTCAGCGTCGGCGCGGGACAGATCGTCGGCTTGATCGGTCCCAATGGCGCCGGCAAATCGACCATGTTCAACCTGGTGACCGGAGTTTTGCCTTTGACCAGCGGCGTGATCAGGTTCCGTACCCGGCAGGGTTTACAGCCGATCTCGGGTTTGCCTTCGCGCCGGATCGTCGCGCGCGGGATTGCCCGCACTTTCCAGCACGTACGCCTGATGGGTAGCATGTCGGTGCTGGAGAACGTCGCGATAGGCGCGCACCTGCGCGGTACGCACAAGGATGTCGGCGGCATTGCCGCCAGCCTGCTGCGGCTGAACCGGGCAGAAGAACAGAGCTTGCTGTTTGAGGCCAGGACACAGCTTGAACGCGTCGGTCTCGGACATTTGCTGTATGAAGAGGCCGGCAGCCTGGCGTTGGGCCAGCAGCGGATCCTGGAAATCGCCCGTGCCTTGTGCTGCGATCCCAGCTTGCTGCTGCTCGACGAACCGGCCGCGGGTTTGCGTTATCAGGAAAAACTGGCGCTGGCCGATTTGCTGCGCAAGCTGAGGGCCGAAGGGATGAGCATCCTGCTGGTGGAACACGATATGGATTTTGTCATGAACCTGACCGACCGGCTGGTGGTGATGGAATTCGGCAGCAAGATCGCCGAAGGCTTGCCGGCCGAGATCCAGCAAGATCCGGCCGTGCTGGAAGCTTATCTGGGAGGCATCGATGAGTGACGCGGTCGCCAACCCGGTGCTGGAAGTGAGCGACCTGCACGTCGCCTATGGCAAGGTGGAAGCCTTGCATGGCGCCAGCCTGCAGGTCGGCGCCGGCCAGATCGTGACTGTGATCGGCCCCAACGGCGCCGGCAAGTCGACCATGCTGAACGCGATCGCCGGCGCCATGCCGGCCAACGGCAGCATGCGCGGCACGGTGCGATTGCTGGGCCAGGATACCGCTGGAGTGGCGATCGAAACACGGGTCGCGCGCGGCATGTGCCTGGTGCCGGAAAAGCGCGAGCTGTTCGCCAGCATGACGGTGCAAGACAATCTGCTGCTCGGCAGCTATCGGCGCTACCAGGCAGGGGAGAGCGGCTACGCCGACCAGATGGCGGTGGTGTACGAGCTGTTTCCGCGTTTGCAGGAACGGCGCAAGCAGCAGGCCGGCAGCCTGTCCGGCGGCGAACGGCAGATGCTGGCGCTGGGACGAGCCTTGATGGCGAAGCCGCAATTGCTGATGCTGGACGAGCCCAGCCTTGGCCTGGCGCCGCTCATCGTCAAGGAAATTTTCCACATCATCGTGCGTCTCAAGCAGACCGGTGTAGCGATCCTGCTGGTCGAGCAGAATGCCCGTGCCGCCTTGCAGGCGGCCGATTACGCCTATGTGCTGGAAACCGGCGACATGGCCATGCAAGGGCCGGCAGTCGAGCTGGCGCATGATCCCAAGGTCATCGATACCTATCTGGGACTGGCGAAGAAAACCAGTTGATGTTGCGGATGCCGGATCGGGGCGGCTTGTGCAACGCCGCAAATTATGTGATAAATTCTCGGCTCGGTTAAGCGATTGACCGAGACGTTCTCAGGGCGGGGTGCGATTCCCCACCGGCGGTAATTGCGCGCAATGCGCATAGCCCGCGAGCGCTTGTTGCCACAGCCGTGGCGACAAGGTCAGCAGACCCGGTTGGATTCCGGGGCCGACGGTATAGTCCGGATAAAGAGAGAACAGGTTGCACCGTACTGTCAGCATTGATAAGGGTCTTGCTGCGTGTCGCCTCGGCGACGGCAGCGCTATTGCCATCGGCATGACGTTTATCGCAGCTGGCAAATGCGTGCTTCCTTTCGATCCAACGCGCCCTGTTTTTATCACTTAAACAGGAGTCTTCAGATGCAACAGCAACACAGCAAAACCCCCGGCACAGCCAACGAACGCATCGCTTTCATCCAGGCCGGCTGGCACCGCGAGATTGTCGATCAATGCCGCATCGCCTTCGTTGCGGAAATCGCCAAAGCCGGCTACAGCGAGCAAGACATCGATTTCTTCGAAGTCGCCGGCGCCTTTGAAATTCCCTTGCATGCCAAGCTGCTGGCCAATAGCGGCCGCTACGCGGCAGTCGTGGCCACCGCGCTGGTGGTGGACGGCGGCATCTACCGCCATGAATTCGTCGCCCACGCGGTGATCGACGGGCTGATGCAGGTACAGCTGGAAACCGGCGTGCCGGTGTTGTCGGCAGTGCTGACGCCGCACCATTTCCACGGCGGCGAAGAACATCACAAGTATTTCTTCGAGCATTTCCTGGTGAAGGGGGCAGAAGCGGCGCGCGCCTGCGTCGACACCATCCAGAAGCTGCGCACGCTGAAGGCCATGCAGGCCTCCGGCGCGGTACGTGCCTTGCATAGCGCTTAAAGTCGGACCCGCTGTCGCCTGCCGTTGTCTCGGCCGGCGACAGCGCCCATCAATACCCGATCAAATGTTGTCTTCGATCAGCGGCGTGGTGGAGCCCTTGGCCAGCGTCATGCGGGTGCGCTTCAGCAAGGGTTGCGCCGGCGCGCTGCCGTCGCTTGCCAGCGGCTTGACCTTGTTGAACACCACTACCATGCTGTCGCTGGTGATGGTGGCCGTGGCGTAACCCTGGGCATCGTGGTCGACATAGGCAAAGTCGGGATTGAAGTGTTTCAGCAGGCTGTCGAAAACCTGGGGCGTCTGCACCAGTGCGCCGAGCAGGGGATTGACCACGGCGGCGCCGGACTTGATGTAGTTGTAGAAGGACTGGCTGCTGATGCCAGCCGTCAGAAAATCCACCAGCACCGGCGGACTGTTCAGATCGCCGGGATTGGCGCGCACTACGCCGCACTGGAAGGCGTGCAGGTCGCCGGTGATGGCCACCACGTTCTGGATGTTTTGCGTATGCAGGTAAGACAGCAGTTCCGCCTTGTGGCTGGGGAAGCCGTCCCATGAATCGCAATTGATCACGTACAGCTGGTTGTAAGGCGGTGGAATGCCCAGCGCCGGCGGCGTCAGGTCGGCCCACATGCGGTTCAGCATGATTTCATTGCCCCATACCTTCCAGGTCGCATCCGAATTTTTCAGGGTGTCTTTCCACCATTGCGTTTGCGTCGGGCCGAGTATCGACGGCGCCCGTCCCAGCTTGGCGCTTTCCTGCGCTTCCATCTGCAGCAAGAGCGGCTGCGGCACAAAGTAGCGCGAACCTATCGAGTCGTCGCCGTTGACTGGGTCATGGCCCAGCTGCTGCGCCACCGATTGCTCGCTGACGATGTGATCGTCGCGGTACAGGCGCTCGTCGGTCATCACCAGGTGCACCAGCTTGCCGAAGCGGAAATCGCGATAGATGCGGATGTTCTGGTAGCTGCTGTTGTTGAGGTCGAAGGAGAGGTCGCCGAAATCGATAGGCGTATATTCCGCCCAGGCCTGGGTGGCGCTGCGGCGGCGCGCGGTCTGCTGCTTGTTTTCATTGGTGTAGACCTGATGGTCTTGCCAGCAATCGTCGGAAAATTCGTGATCGTCCCAGATCGCGATGACCGGGAATTTATGATGAATGCTCTGCAGGCGCGCATCGGTCTTGTAGGTGCGGTACAGGGTGCGGTAGTCGTTGAGCGTATTGGCGTAGATGCCGCCGCCCGGATGCGCCAGGCCGTCTGGCAGCTTGATCGTGCCGTGCGCCGGTTCTGCGCCGCCGGTCTGGAACGAGGCGCCCACGGTTTCATAGATGTAGTCGCCGACGTGCACCACGAAATCCAGGCTTTCCTGCGCCAGCAAGGACATTGCCTGCCAGTGGTTGACCGACCAGTCCTGGCAGGTGAACCAGGCAAAGCGCACCTGGCTGCTGCTGCTGGCGAGCGGCGCGGTCTTGGTCTGGGCGGTGACGCTGACGTCGCTGCCGGCGGCAAACCGGTAGTAATAGACGGTGTCGGGAGTGAGCTGCGTGACCTTGGCGCGTACCGTGAAATCGTAGTCGGCGCTGGCGCTCAGGTTGACTTGCGCCGCGAAGGTCGAGAAATCCTGCCTGGTGGAGACATCCAGGCGGACATTGACGGCGTCGGCAATGACGCTGTTGTTGCGCACCACCCGCCCCCAGAATACGACGCTGGTATCCTTCGGATCGCCGGAGGCAATCCCCTGCGGAAAGGCAAACATTCCCGGACTGCCGCCGCCGATATCAGCGCTGCCGCCGCAAGCGCTGAGTATTCCCGATGTTGCAGCTACTACCGTGAAAAATGCCGAGCCTTTCAAAAACTGTCTGCGCTTCATTGCTTTATCTCCTGCTTATAGTTATGTGATGTTTATCGCGGCATTTGATGACACGATAACAAGACGTAATTTAAAGCAGCGGATGAATTGCAGGAAGAAAAAACCGGCAATCTGAGGATTATTACTAATCATCAACTTAGCGATTGCATAAACGCCGATTCGCGGGCAGTTCCGCGCAATGCGTGCTCAGGGATGTTGCGCGCCGCAAACCGGGCAGCCGGCATCGCGGGCGACGCCGATGCGGGTCCATTCCATGCTGCGCGCATCAAGCATCAGCAGGACACCCGCCAGGGAGGTGCCGATGCCGGCGATCAGCTTGAGCGCTTCGGCTGCCTGCATGCTGCCGACGATGCCGACCAGCGGTGCAAACACCCCCATGGTGGAGCAGGCGACTTCTTCAAATTCGCGGTCCGGCGGAAACAGGCAGGCGTAGCAGGGCGATGTCTCGGAGCGCGCATCGAAGACGCTGATCTGGCCGTCGAACTGGATCGCCGCGCCCGACACCAGCGGTACTTTCAAAGCGACGCAGGCACGGTTGATGGCTTGCCGGGTGGCGAAGTTGTCGCTGCAGTCGATCACCACATCGGCATCGCTTATCAACTGCTGTAGGCGCGCCTGGTCCGCGCGCTCAGGCAGGGCGATGATGTCGATTTCCGGATTGATCTGCGCCATGGCGGTCTTGCCGGAGCTGACCTTGGCCTGGCCGACGCGGTCGCTGGTATGCAGGATCTGCCGCTGCAGGTTGGTCAGGTCGACCGTATCGTTATCCACCAGCGTAATGCGGCCGACGCCGGCCGACGCCAGATACATCGCCACCGGCGAGCCGAGACCGCCGGCGCCGACGATGAGCGCATGCGCCGCCAGGAATTTTTCTTGGCCGGCGATATCGATATCGTCCAGCAGGATGTGGCGCGAATAGCGGAGTAATTGCTGGTCGTTCATAAAAAACTGTCAAATAGGTAAGTTGTGCTGCCGTATCGGCCAAGCGCCGCATCCATAAAAAAAGGCCGCATCGCTGCGGCCTTAGTGTAGCGTGAAAAGCGATTATTTTTTATCGCCCTTCTTGCCGTCTGTCTTATCGTTGCTCGGTTCATCTTTATGGATGATGGCGCCGGCGGCCGGATCCGCCTTGTCATCTTTCGATGTCTTGTCGTCCTTGTCGCTTTCCGAGCGCACTTCCGGCTTGACCTTGGATATCTGCACCGGCAAGCCTTTCAGCTGGTTGAGCGCCTGCGCCAGCTGGAAGTCATCCTTGCCGCCGTATTCCAATGGCTTGCGCTTTTTCTCGGCAGCGGCGATCCGTTGCGCTTCTTCCAGTTCATCCACCTTCGCCTTGATCTCAGGACCCTTGTCGGTGTCGTTGCTCAGATGCTTGGTGAGGTCGGCTTCGCGCAGGCGCAGTCCGTTCAGGCCGTCGCCGTCGGCATATTCATCCACCATGACGTCCGGCACGATGCCCTTGGCCTGGATCGAACGGCCGTTAGGCGTGTAGTAGCGCGCGGTAGTCAGCTTGACCGCGGTGTTGCGGTCCGGCGGCAGGGCGATCACCGATTGCACCGAACCCTTGCCGAAGGTCTGGGTGCCCATGATGGTGGCGCGCTTGTAGTCTTGCAGGGCGCCGGCGACGATTTCCGATGCAGAGGCGGAGCCGGTATTCACCAGCACCACCATCGGCACCTTTTTCAAGGCGTCAGGCAGGCGCGCCAGCGGGTCGTTGCCCGGGTTGGCATAGTATTCGCGCTTGGCGTAGAAGGAAGCCTTGGAGCTCGACAGCTGGCCGTTGGTGGTCACCACCACCGAATCCTTGGGCAGGAAGGCGGCGGAAACGCCTATCGCGCCTGGCAGCACGCCGCCCGGATCGTTGCGCAGGTCCAGCACCAGTCCCTTCAGGTTCGGCTCCTGGGCATAGATGGCGGCAATTTTCTTGGCCATGTCGTCCACCGTCGGTTCCTGGAACTGGGTGATGCGCAGCCATGCATAACCCGGTTCAACCACTTTCGACTTGACGCTCTGGACGCGGATTTCCTGGCGCGTGATGCTGAAGATCAGAGGCTTGTCTTCATCCTTGCGCGAAATGGTCAGGGTGATCTTGGTGTTCGGTTCGCCGCGCATGCGCTTGACGGCCTGTTCCAGGGTCAGGCCCTTGACCGGGGTGGCGTCCAGACGGGTGATCAGATCGCCCGCCTTGATGCCGGCGCGGTAGGCCGGCGAATCCTCGATCGGCGAGACCACTTTGATGTAGCCTTCTTCCATGCCGACTTCGATGCCGAGCCCGACGAATTTGCCTTGCGTGCTCTCGCGCAACTCTTTATAGGCTTTCTTGTCCAGATAGGCCGAGTGCGGGTCGAGCGAAGCCACCATGCCGGAAATGGCTTCGGTCAGCAGCTTTTTGTCGTCCGCCGGTTCCACATAGTCGGACTTGATCAGTCCGAACACATCGGCCAGCTGCCGCAATTCTTCCAGCGGCAACGGCGCGGCGGCACTCTTCTGCGCAATGGCGTCGAACTGGATAGATGCGCCGATGCCCGCGATGACGCCTAAACTGATTAGACCGATATTTTTAAGCTTACTGCCCATGTTTCACCTAGTAGTTACCCATCCGAGTGGGTCAAACGCACGGCCTTGATGCCGAATTTCAAAGTATAAACCTGATTGTTCATTACCGCCGCTGTTGCCGGCGTTGGCAATCACGTCGCCGGCTTTGACCGCATCGCCGGGGCGCTTCAATAATGCCTGATTATTACCGTAAATAGTCATGTACTGGTTGCCGTGGTCGACAATGATCAGATTGCCGAAGCCGCGCAGCCAGTCGGCAAACACCACGCGGCCAGAGGCGACCGCCTTGACTTCGGTGCCTTCCGGGGTACGGATGAACAGTCCTTTCCAGCTCGGGCCGTCACCGCGCTTGCTGCCGAAGCGCGCCATGACGTCGCCTCGTACCGGCAGCCGCAGCTGGCCGCGCAGGGATTCAAACGGCTTGCCATAAGAGACATCCTTGACCTCGGGCTCTGGCGTCAGTTCGTTGCGCGCCAGCGGCGGCACAGGAGCCGGCGTCGGCGGCGTGACCGCCACGGCGGGCGGCTGATCGTCGTCGATGGCGTCCGGATTGACCGACTTGGGTTTAACCGTATTGTCTGTTGCCGGCGGCTTTCCGGCCTGCGCGGCGCGTTGCTGCTCCGCCAGGCGCTGGCGCTCGCGCGCCGCCTGGGCTTGCGCCAGCGCTTCGGCCTTGGCTTTTGCCTGGGCCAGCTGTTGCAGGCGCTGCTTTTCGCGGGCGGCGGCTTCCGCCTGCTTCTGCGCCTCGATCAGCTGCGCCAGCTTGTCCACCAGGCCGGACAGGCGCTGGTCGTCGCGCTGGATATTGCCGGCTTCCTTGCGCTGGCTGTTGAGTTTGCTGGAAAGCTGGGTCAGCAGCGTCGCCCGCTTGGCTTTTTCCTGTTCCAGCAGCTTTTTCTGGTCGCGCTGTTCCTGGGCGATCTCGTCCAGGTCGTCCTTGGCGTTCTGGGCTTCGGTCTGGTTGGCCTCTACTGCAGCGAGGTTGGCGCGCAGTGCTTCCAGCAGCTTGGCCTGCGCCTGCGAGACATAGCCCATGTATTGCAGGTCGCGATTGATGCGGTTCGGATTGTCGCCTGACAGCAGCAGCTTGATGCGGTCCTCGTTGCCTGCCACGTACTGCTGGCGCAGCAGGTTGGCCAGTTGGGTTTGCTGCCGGGTCACGGTCTTGCTGAGTTCGTCGTGCTGCTTGGCCAGCCTGGCGACCTTGGCCTCGGTCTGCTGCTGCTCCGCGCTCAGGTCGCGCAGGGAGCGGGTGGCCTTGGAAACAGCTTCCTCGGAGTTGGCCAAGGCGTCGCTGGCGTCGTCTTTTTCGGTTTCGGTCTGGCTGATGTCGCGTTTGAGGCTGTCCAGCTTTTGCCGCAAGTCGGCGCGCTGCGCTTCCGCCGCCTGTTTTTGCTTGCTGCGTTCGGTGATTTTAGCGGGGGCGGCGTTGACAACCACCGGTTGGGCTGCCGCCAGCGTGGCTGCCAGCAGCAGCGCCAAAGGCCACGCCAGGAGCGCCGGCTGGCGGCTTCTGGCGTGGTTGCTGTTGCGCTTGCTGAGAGGTGTCAGGAGCTGTCCCAGCGAGATATTTATTTCGCTTTCCCCTGGCTGGCGACGGCGTTCATCGCCGCTGTTATCGCCTCCTGGTCGCCCAGGTAGTAGCTCTTGATCGGCTTCAGGTCCGCGTCCAGCTCATAGACCAGCGGCTGGCCGTTAGGAATGTTGAGGCCGACGATATCCTCGTCGCTGATGCCGTCCAGCATCTTGATCAGGGCGCGCAGGCTATTGCCGTGCGCAGAAATGATGATGCGCTTGCCGCTGCGGATGGACGGCGCGATTTCATCGTTCCAGAACGGCAAAACACGCGCCACGGTGTCTTTCAGGCATTCGGTCAGCGGGATTTCCTCGCGTTTCAGGCCGGCGTAGCGCGGGTCGGCGTAGGAAGTGCGCGGATCGTTCGGGTCCAGCGGCATTGGCGGCGTGTCATAGCTGCGGCGCCATACCATGACCTGCTCGTCGCCGTACTTGGCCGCGGTTTCCGCCTTGTTCAAGCCTTGCAGGGCGCCGTAGTGGCGCTCGTTCAGGCGCCAGTGATGCTTCACCGGCAGCCACATCAGATCCATCTCGTCGAGCGTGCCCCACAAGGTGCGGATCGCGCGTTTCAGCACCGAGGTATACGCCAGGTCGAAGGTGAAACCGGCTTGCAGCAGCAGCTGGCCAGCCTGCCTGGCTTCCGCCACGCCCTTGTCGGTGAGGTCGACGTCGACCCAGCCGGTGAAGCGGTTAGCCAGGTTCCAGGTGGATTCGCCGTGGCGCATCAATACGATTTTGTACATAATAGTTTGCTAACTAAGTTAGATAGGTAAGTAGGAAATTGCTTGCTCGCCATCGGAATCCAGCTGCGGCGCTCAAAGGTTTTTCGAGCTGAGCTGATACGAATTGAATGGCGCTACAGCTTCTATTTTATAATGGCGGGATTAACTAATACCATTGGATCGCCGTGAAATTCTTGATTGATAACATTTTTCTGATTGCAGTAGCAATATTGTCGGGTGGCGCACTGTTGCTGCCTTTGTTGCAAAAGCGCGGTAACCGGGTGTCGACTTTACAGGCCACCCAGCTGATCAACCAGGGCAAGACGCTGGTGCTGGATGTGCGTGACAGCGATGCATTTGCCGCTGCTCACCTGATCGACGCCAAGAACATCCCCTTGAAAGATCTGCCGCAACGCATGGCTGAACTGGACAAGTTTAAAGCAAAGAATGTGTTGGTGGTGTGCCAGAGCGGCAGCCAGGCCACCAAGGCGGTAGCGCAATTGACCCAGGCCGGCTTTGCCCAGGCCTATAACCTGGAAGGCGGCATCGCCGCCTGGCAGACCCAGGGCCTGCCTACCGTTAAATAAGTGCCGCCAGCTGGCTGGCGTTGGGGTTGAACAAGGAAGAGTAGTCATGACAGCACATGTTGTAATGTATAGCACAGCGGTATGCCCATACTGCATCCGCGCCGAGCAGTTGCTGAAGGCAAAAGGCGTGGAAAATATCGAAAAGATCAGGATCGACCTCGATCCCTCGCAGCGCGAGACCATGATGCAAAAGACCGGCCGCCGCACCGTGCCGCAAATTTATATCGGCGCGACCCATGTCGGCGGCTTTGACGACTTGCATGCGCTCGATCGCGATGGCAAGCTGGAGCCCCTGCTGCAAAGCGCCTGATTTTCGGCAATTTCTCCAGGGAATCAGGTATTGTTGCAAACTGCATTGAAAACCGGCCAGGTCGCAGGCATTGCCGTCTGGCTAATTTAAATTAACTGAAAGAGTGTCATGGCTGAAGAGAACCAACAAGTTGAAGCACCAGTGTTCCAGATTCAACGCGTCTACCTGAAAGATTTGTCGCTGGAGCAACCGAATTCGCCGGCCATTTTCCTTGAGCAAGAGGCTCCGCAGATCGAAGTGGCAGTGGATGTGGGCGCTGAAGCGCTGGCCGAAGGCATTTTCGAGTCGACCGTGACGGTGACCGTCACCGCTAAAGTGAAAGACAAGGTCGCGTTCCTGGTCGAAGGCAAGCAAGCCGGTATTTTTGAACTGCGCAACATCCCGACCGAACAACTGGATCCATTGCTCGGCATCGGCTGCCCGAACATCGTCTACCCGTATCTGCGCGCCAATCTGGCGGACGCCATCACGCGTGCCGGTTTCCCGCCTATCCACCTGGCCGAAATCAATTTCGAAGTGTTCTATCAACAGCGTCTGCAGGCACTGGCCGAGCAAGCGCAAAAAGGTAGCGGCGACAGCATCGCGGTTGACGGCTCGACAGCCATCAATTAATTTCGCAAGGCGCAGCGGCGGCCTGGCACAGTGCCGGTCGCCGGCGCCGGCCGCGGATGATCGCGGCAAGGAGAAGGGCGCTCGCCCGCAGCTTTTTCCTGTGATTTTGCGGCAACCCTCGCCGTATCTGGAGACCAATAGATGAATTTTGCACGCATAGCCGCTGCCGCCGCGTTGTTGCTGGGAAGCTCGCTCGGCGTTGCCGGTTCTGCCCACGCCCTCGATTTCAAGGCGGTTGGCGCAGCACCCGTGGTTTTATACGATGCACCTTCGGAAAAGGGCCGGCGCGTGGCTGTTGCGCCGCGCGGCATGCCGGTCGAAGTGGTGCTGACCTACGGCGAATGGACCAAAGTGCGCGACGCCAGCGGCGATTTGTCATGGCTGCAGTCGAAGGGACTGGTCGCCAAGCGCAACCTGCAGGTGACCGTGGCCAATGCCAAGATCCGCGCCAATCCTGACGACGCCGCCGCAGTCGTGTTCAGCGCCGACAAGGGCGTGTTGCTGGAACTGGTCGATCCGGTCGCCTCGGGCTGGGCCAAAGTGCGCCATCGCGACGGCCAGAGCGGCTACGTCAAGGCGGCCGAAGTCTGGGGCGATTGATTTTTCCTCGTATTTTTGTCATTTCTAGCCGCCCGTGTCTTCTGAACCCACCATTCCATCCATGAATATAACTGTACTCGGCGCCGGCGCCTGGGGCACGGCGCTGGCGATCACCCTGGCGCAGCGCCATAGCGTGACGCTGTGGGGACGGAATCCCGACACCATGGCGGCAGCCGCCGCCCAGCGCGAAAACAGCGTCTATCTGCCCGGTTTCCCCTTGCCGGACAATCTGCGCCTCTCGTCCGATTTCTCGCAGGCCGTCGCCCACATCACCGGCGACGCGGCCGCCGCCCAGGCGGAAGGCTTGCTGATCGTGGCATCCTCGGTGGCCGGTTTGCGGGAACTGGCGCAGCAGCTGCAAGCCTATCCGATACCGAATATCGTCTGGCTGTGCAAGGGCTTTGAAGAAAACACCAGCCTGCTGCCGCACCAGATCGTGCGCGAAGTGCTGGGCGACGCGATGCCGGCGGCGGCGCTGTCGGGGCCGTCGTTTGCGCAAGAAGTCGCGCGCGGCCTGCCTTGCGCCTTGTCGGTCGCCAGCGTCCATGCGGGCTTGTGCGAGCAGGTGGTGGCGGCGGTGCATGGCGATAACATCCGGGTGTATTCGACCGACGACCTGATCGGGGTTGAAGTCGGCGGCGCGGTAAAGAACATCCTGGCGATTGCCACCGGCGTCGCCGATGGCCTGGGACTCGGCTTGAATGCGCGGGCTGCCTTGATCACCCGCGGCCTGGCGGAAATCACCCGGCTCGGGGTAGCCCTCGGCGGCCGCAGCGAAACCTTCATGGGTTTGTCCGGCGTCGGCGATCTGATCCTGACTTGCACCGGCGATCTGTCGCGCAACCGCAAGGTCGGGCTGGGACTGGCGCAGGGCAAGCAGCTGGCATCTATCGTCACCGAGCTCGGCCATGTCGCCGAGGGCGTGCGCTGTGCCGCCGCAGTGCGTACTCTGGCGCAGCAGCGCGGGGTCGACATGCCGATTACCAATGCGGTCGCCGGCGTGCTGTTCGACGGCGCTTCCCTGCGTTCCGTGATGGAACTCCTGCTATCGCGCAATCCTCGCGAAGAGGCCGCATAAGGCGCTTGCCAGCCGGCCGGCAAAGCCGATTTACATAGTGATGCAATGTCTCCATGCCGCTTTGCCACAGCATCAAGTAATATCATTTCTTTGTGTCAAATCAATGACAAAACCTGGATAAATACGCCGAAGATAATTAAGTGTATTTCTCCTGCTTGTTGGCAACGATTGCGGCATATAATCGCCCTTTCCAAACATGGTCGTGGTTTTTTTGATAAGGAAAGAAATGCATAGCACAATGTTCCCGGCTGTTCGACGTCGCTCTGCCCTTATGCAACGCGGATTCACGCTGATTGAAATCATGGTGGTGGTGGTGATCATGGGGATTCTGGCGGCCTTGGTCGTGCCTAAACTGATGGGCCGCACCGATGATGCGCGGATCCAGGCTGCGCGCCAGGATATCGGCACTCTGATGCAGGCGCTCAAGCTGTACAAACTGGACAACCAGCGTTATCCGACCACTGATCAAGGCTTGCAGGCGCTGGTGGTCAAGCCGACCAGCGGTCCTGCCGCCAATGGCTGGAAAAGCGGCGGCTATATCGACAAGCTGCCAAAAGACCCTTGGGGCAATCCGTATCAATTCCTGTCGCCCGGCATCCATGGCGAAGTAGATATATTTTCCTATGGCGCCGACGGCCAGCCGGGTGGCGAAGGTAACGACGCCGACATCGGCTCTTGGGACTTGTAATAATGTCCCTCATGGCGCATCGCAATCTGCGCCAGGGTGCAGCGCGCGGCTTTACCTTGCTGGAGCTGCTGGTGGTGGTGGTGATCGCGGGCATCACGCTTGGCGTGGTATCGCTCAACGCGTTTCGCAGCGATCGCCAAGTCATGCAGGACGATGCCAAGCGGATTGCCTTGCTGCTGCAGCTGACGCGGGAAGAAGCCATCCTGCGCAATCGTCCGACGGCTTTCGAAGCTGACGCCAGCAGCTATCGTTTCATGGTGCGTGAAGAAGCCGGCTGGCAGCCGCTGGCCCAGGACGACATGCTGCGCCAGCGCGATTTCAAGCGCAGTCCCATGCTGCTGGCCATGGATCCGGCGCCGACCGAGGCGGCGCCGCCAAATACCCTGCGCATCACCTTCGGCCGCGAGCCGGTCGACAAGCCTTTTACCCTGACCATGAGCAGCGGCGACAGCACGGTCCTGATCCGCGCCGATGGCATCGGTCATTTTGCGGTTGAATAAATGCCTAACTTGCGCATGCCTCCCCACAGTTATGAAGCAGGCTTCACCTTGCTGGAAGTGCTGGTGGCGTTGGTCATTGTCGGCACCGCGCTGGGCGCCAGCTTGCGCGCGGTCGGCAGCCTGACGCAGAACAGCAGCGGCTTGCGGGCCGCCATGATGGCTTCCTGGTCGGCGGAAAACCGGCTGACGCAAATCCGCATCGGCCATGAATGGCCGGCAATCGGCAACCGCTCCTTCGATTGTCCGCAGGGCGATCTGCCGCTGTATTGCCAGGAACACGTGCTGGGTACGCCCAATCCCTATTTCCGGCGGGTGGAAGTATCGGTGTTCGCCGATGCCAACTCCGAGCGGCGCATCGTCAATCTGTCGCAGGTGGTGCCGAATGCGCGTTAGCAGAAAGCTGAAAAGCGGCAGCGGCGGTTTTACGCTGGTGGAGCTGATCATCGCCGTCACCATCCTGGCGATGGTGGCGATACTCGGCTGGCGCGGCCTGGACGGCATCGTGCGTTCGCGGATTTCGCTGACGGCGGAAATGGAGCAGACGCGCGGCATGCAATTGACGTTTGCCCAACTGCAAAGCGACTGCGCCCAAATCGCTCCCAAGATGCTGATGACCACGCGCCCCTATTTATCGGCGGAGCCGGGGCGTTTGTTGATGGTGCGGCTGGTGTTCGCCGACCAGCAGCCGACCCGTCTGCAGGTGGTGGATTACCGTCTGCGCGACGGCCGCCTGACGCGCCAGGAATCGGTGGCGACGCGGGATCCGAGCGTGATCGATACCTTGTGGCAGAACGCGCTCAACGATAGCGGCGACGGCGCCAACAGCCAGGCGGTGTTGCTGCAATCCGATATCGCCAGCATGCAGACGCAGGTGTGGGGCAGCGACCAGCAAGGCTGGCGCCCGTCTTCCGCCATCAGCGCCGGTAGCCAGGACAGCAACACCAACGCCAACAAATGGACTGGCTTGCAAGTGGCGCTGCAGCTACGCGGCCGTAGCGGCTCCATGGCCAAGACTTTTCTGCTGGGGGCCTCATGAGACGCTTGCCGCGGAGCCGGTATGCCCAGCGCGGCGTCGCGGTAGTAACCGCCTTGCTGTTGACTACCCTGGCAGTTACCATCGTCGCCAGCCTGTTCTGGCAACAGCAAGTGCAGGTGCGTTCCATCGAAAACCAGCGTTTGCAACTGCAGAAAAACTGGATCATGCGCGGTGCGCTGGATTGGGCCAGCATGATCCTGCGCGCCAGCGGCAAACAATTCCGTTACGCTGACCTGAGCCAGCCGTGGGCTGCGCCCCTGGCTGACACCCGTCTCGACCAATATGTGGAAGACGGACAGGCAGTTGGCGATGCCGGCGACGCCATCCTTTCCGGCCATATCGTCGATGCGCAATCGCGCTACAACCTGAATAACCTGAGCGTGGGCGGCAAGCCTTCCCCCGATGAGGTGGCCGCTTTCAAACGCCTGCTGAGTTATCTGCGCCTGCCAGGCACGCTGGCCACGGCGGCCGCCCAGGCCATCGCGCAAGGGTTGCCGGCCGCGCCGTCGGCCACCCCGCCAGCCACGCCGCCGACGGGGCAACAGGGGAACGCCGCTACCACTGCCAGTTCGACATTGCCGATGATGCAGGTCGACGATTTGCTGTCGGTGCCAGGATTCACGCCGGATATCGTGCGCCAGCTGCAGGATTATGTAGTAGTGCTGCCCTGGACCGGTGGCCCCACGCCGATCAACGCGAACACAGCGTCGGCCGAGGTGCTGGCTTCCCGTTTTCCTAACTTGTCGCTGGCGCAAGCCAATACGCTGGTGGCCATGCGGCGCACGGCGCCATTTACCGATATCGCCAATTTCGCGGCGCAGCTGTCAAACCTGTTCAACATAACAGTACCGGCAAACGCGTATATCGAGGTTTCCAGCAAAAATTTTTTGGTCTACGGCAAGATTCGCATGGGTCGCGCCGCCCTGAATACCGTATCCTTGCTGAACCGTGCCGATAACGGCGCTAGCACCAATATCGTGTGGATTAGAGAACAATAAATGGAAGATGCGTTTTGAGTACCTTACTTCTCCGCTTACCCGCCAGGGCGACTGTGGACAGCGCCGCGGCGGTGGCCATGCCCGATTGCCGCTACGCGCTGGTGTCGGACGCCGGCCGCATCGAGCGCCAGGGCGCCGAACAGCTGTCCGGCCTGGCCGAGCAGATTGCCGCGGCGAGCCGGGTGGTGCTGATACTGGCCGCGGCCGACGTCAACCTGCTGCAATTGCAGGTGCCGCCGCTGTCCGACGCCAAGCTGAAGATGGCGCTGCCGAACCTGGTGGAAGAACAATTGCTGGTCGATCCCTTCGACTGCGTGATCGTCGCCGGCCGCAAGCGCGTCGGCAGTGCCGGCCGTGTCGCCGACAATAACCTGCGCCTGATTGCAGTGGTGCAAAGAGACTGGCTGGAATTGCTGGTCAAGACCTTGCTGGCGCTGGGCGCGCATAACCTGCAAGCGTGGCCGGCCCAGCTTTGCCTGCCCCTGCGCGAGCCGGATACGGCGGTCGCCGCCATCACCGATCACGGCGGCGACATCGATGTCGCCTTGCGCCTGTCAGGCGAACAGGGCATGGGCTGGTCGCTGTCGCCGGTTTCGGGACAGTCGGTAGCGCAGGAAGTACTGGAGGGATTGACTTCCATCCTGCCGCAGCAGCAGATTACTTTATATGTACCGCAATCTTCCCTGGCGGCTTACCAGGAACTGGAGCCGGCGCAGGTCACAGTGCTGGCCGACGACTGGTCGCACTGGCTGGCCGGCACCCAGGAACAGGCGCGCAGCGGCATCGACCTGATGAGCGGCCTGACCGCCAGCGCCGCCGGCACCGAATTCAGCTGGCGCCGCTGGCGCTGGCCGCTGGGCCTGGCGGCGGCGCTGCTGCTGGTGAATGTCGTCAGCCTCAACTATGATTGGCTGCGCATGCGGCGCGAGGCTACTGCCCTGCGCAGCGGCATGCTGCAAAACTACCGCGCCGCCTTCCCGAAAGAAACCGTGATCGTCGACCCGATCGCCCAGGCCAAGCAAAAAGTCGCAGCGGCTCAGCGCGACGGCGGCCAGCTGGCGGCGGACGACTTCATCGCCCTGGCAGCCGCCTTTGGCTCGGCCTGGGCAGGCTTGCCGCAGAGTTCCGACAACGGCGCCATCGCCAGCCTGGAATATCGTGACCACCATCTGCTGGTGCGCCTGAAAAATCCCGGCGACGCGGACGGCGCCGAAGCGCAGCTCAAGAGTGCACTGAGCAGCATGAAATTAACGCTCAGCAAACCGGCTACCGGGGTCTGGCAAATCGGGAGCGGCAAGTGACGTCTACACGCAACCCCCTGCAGCAAGCCTGGCACAAGATTTCGCTGCCGGCCGGCGCCTATTGGGCGCAAAGAAACCAGCGCGAACGCCGTCTGCTCGGCGCTGCGGCGGCAGTGATCCTGCTGGCCGTCATTTATCTGCTGTTGCTCGATCCGGCCCTGAGCGGCCGTAGCCGCCTGCAAAAGGACTTGCCGGCGCTGCGCCAGCAAGCGGCCGAATTGCAGGCCTTGACGGCCAAGGCGGCATCGCTGTCCGGCCAGATGGCGGAGCGGCCGGCTTCGCCCTTGAGCAAAGAGGCGGTTGAAACAGCATTGAAGAGCAAGGGACTGAGTCCGCAAAGCGTGACGCTGAACGGCGACATGGCCAAGGTGCAGTTGGCGGCGGTGGCCTTTGCCGGCTTGCTGGACTGGCTGGACGAGGTCCAGAAGAATTCGCAATGGCAGGTAGTGGATGCCAGTGTCACGGCGCTGGGCGGGACGACGCCGCAGCCGGGCATCGTCAACGCCACGGTTACTTTATTGCAGCAAAAACATGAGTAATGTGCTGCAAGGGATGTCGCCGGCATCGTTGTTCCGGATTGCAGGATAGCGATGCGCGGACTAGGCAGAGCATTGATATGGCTGGTGGCGGCAGGGTTGAGTGCACTGATCACGATACTGGCTTTCTTGCCGGCGGCGTGGCTGGCGCCGTTGCTGGAGAGCCGCACCGGCGGCCGTCTCACCTTGGGCGATGCGCAAGGATCCTTGTGGCAAGGCTCGGCTTTTATCGGCGCCGCGCCTAGCGGCAAGGATGCGGTGGCGGCGCTGTTGCCGGGGCGTTTTTCCTGGCATTTGTCGCCGCTGGTGTTGCTGGGACGGGTCGATGCAAGGCTGGAGAATGCGCAAGTGCTGGCTAGCGCGGTCAGCATCCGCGGCAGCTGGAGCGAATGGACCGTCAGTCCGTCCAGCATGCTGTTGCCGGCCGAGCGTTTGTCGGCCTTGGGTGCGCCATTGAATACCTTGCAGCCGTCGGGCAAGATGCAGCTGGGCTGGCAGCAGCTGACGCTGGCGCGGACCAAGATAGGCAACGCCGACGGCATTGCCCTGCACGGCGTCATGACGCTGGACCTGCTGGCGATGGCGTCGCGCTTGTCGCCGGTCAAGCCGCTGGGCAGCTATCGCATGCGGCTAGACTGGCAGGGTACGCAGGCGGACATGACGCTGAGCACTTTAAGCGGCGCGATGTTGTTGAATGGCAGCGGCAAACTGCAAAACGGTCATTTTCAGTTTTCGGGGACCGCGGAAGCGGCGGTGGGACAAGAGGAAAAGTTGGCTACTTTACTGAGCCTGCTCGGCCAACGGCGCCAGATGAATGGCAGAAATGTTATCGGACTAGAGTTTAAATCATGAAAGATAAAATGTATCTCGCACTAATCAACACAACTGCGAACACCACTGCGTCGACCTGTGAAACTCCCCATTTGTCCCTGGCAGCGCGTAGTTCCTGGCGTTACGCCGCCGCTATTGCCTTGTTGACATGTGCCGCCGGCGTCCAGGTTGCCGCCAGTGCGCAGCCGGTGCTGGGTACGCCCCCCTTGGGCGCCAGCACTGAGGGGGCGAACGGCCAGGCAGTGATGAATTTTGTCGGCGCCGACATCGAGTCAGTCATCAAGGCGGTCGGCCAATATACCAACACGACTTTCATTGTCGATCCGCGCGTCAAGGGCACCATCAACCTGGTCTCCGAAAAGCCGGTGAGCAAGACGCAGGCCTTTGATCTGCTTGCCTCCACTTTGCGTCTGCAAGGCTATGCCGTGGTGCGCGGCGATGGTTTCGTCAAGGTCGTGCCGGAAGCCGACGCCAAGCTGCAGGTGGCGCCAACCCGCCCGGCCAGCGTCCGCGGCGACCAGATCGCGACACAGATTTTTTCCCTGAACTATGAATCGGCCACCAATATCCTGCCGGTGCTGCGGCCGCTGATTTCGCCGAACAACACGATCAACGCCAACCCGGGCAACAACACCCTGGTGGTGACGGATTACGCGGAAAACCTGCAGCGCCTGGGGAAAATGATCGCCGCGCTGGACGTGCCGGCGGTCAACGACCTCGACGTGATCCCGATCCGCTATGCGGTGGCCAGCGATATCGCCGTGATGGCCAGCAAGCTGCTGGATGCAGGCTCGGCGGCGCCGGGCGCCGGCGACAGTGCGCGCACCATCATCATGGCGGATTCCCGCACCAATTCGGTGGTGATACGGGCGCCGTCCGCCGGCCGCGCCAACCTGGCCAAGTCGCTGATTTCCAAGCTTGACCAGCCGACTGCCAATGCCGGCAACGTCCACGTGGTGTACCTGAAGAATGCCGATGCGGTGAAACTGGCCAAGACCTTGCGCGCGATTGTTTCCAATGACACCTCGCTGCCGACTTCCAGCCAGTCCAGCAAGAGCTCCGGCAGCGGCTCGGGCGGCATGTTGCAAGGTTCCAGCGGCGGCGGAGCGCTAGGCACAGGAAACTCGACCACGCCGCAGTCCCAGACACCGCAGGATAGTTCATCGCAATCGTCCGGCGGTGGCGGTGGCAGTGGAGCTGCCGGCTTTATCCAGGCTGACGACAGCACCAATACACTGATCATTACCGCCAGCGAACCGGTCTACCGCAATATCCGCGGCGTCATCGACCAGCTCGACACACGGCGCGCCCAGGTTTATGTGGAAGCCTTGATCGTTGAAGTGACCGACACCGCGGCAAGCGAGATCGGGGTGCAGTGGATGGCCTTGAGCGGCGACAAGAACAGCGCCTACCGGGTCGGCGGCGGTACCGGATTCTCTGGCACCAATAGCGGTATCAATCCGGCCAATACGAGCGGTAATCTGTTGAATGCGGCAATTGTGAACGCTGCAGGAACTGCTACCGGCACTCCCACTCTCGGCAGTGGCTTGCAGCTCGGCGTATTCCGCCAGATCGCTGGCAAGATCGGTCTCGGCGCGTTGGCTAGCGCATTGAATGGCACTACCGGCGGCAATGTGTTGTCGATGCCGAATTTGCTGACGCTGGACAATGAAGAGGCAAAAATCATTGTTGGTCAAAACGTGCCGTTTGTCACTGGTTCTTACGCCACGACGGGCGGCACCACCACTAGCAATCCGTTTACCACGGTTGACCGCAAGGATGTCGGCACGGCTTTGAAGATCAAGCCGCATATCTCGGAAGGCGGTACGGTGCGGCTGGAAATTTCTCAAGAAGTTTCTTCCGTGGTGCAAGGCACTGCGTCCAACCAGAATGGACCGACCACTAACAAACGTTCTCTGGATACCAACGTTGTGATCGATGATGGCGAGATCATTGCATTAGGCGGTCTGATCGGTGACGAAAACGCGAACAATATCCAAAAAGTGCCTTTGCTGGGCGACCTGCCGTTTATCGGCAATTTTTTCAAGTATCAAACCGGTTCTCGTAACAAAACCAACCTAATGATTTTCCTGCGTCCGACGATTGTGCGCGACAAGGAAACCAGCAGCAGATTGGCCGCGGATCGCTACGACTACATGCGTGCGCAGCAGATTCATGTACAGCCGGGCAAGTCGATCCTGACTGATTTCGGCTCTTCGGTGTCGGCCAAGCTGGAAGACGGCGGTCCGTTCATCGATTTGCGTAAGAAGCAGAACGCGCCGGATGCGCCCGACCAGCCAACGCCGGAACAGCAACAGATGCCGATGCTGGTGCCGGCCAAGCCTCAGGTCTCGCCGGCTCCCGGCTTCCAGAACGACAGAACGCCATGAGCGATCCCAGAATGACCGATACGCGCCTGCTTCCCTACGCCTTCGCCCGCAATTTTTCATTGCTGGCGCAGCGTACCGAGGATGCCAACGGCGCCGACAATCCGGTGGAGTTGTGGATTTCCGACGCCACCCAGCCGAGCGCGATCGCTGAAGTCAGCCGGCGCTTCGGCCGCATCAAGTTCCGCAAGTTTTCGCGCGATGAACTGGAGGCGGCGATTGCCGCTGCCTACGCCGGCTCTGGCGGCGATGCGGCGCAGGTGGTGGATGAATTCGAATCGGATCTCGACCTTGCCAAGCTGATGCAAGACATGCCGGCCATCGAAGATCTGCTGGAATCGTCCGACGATGCGCCGGTGATCCGCATGATCAACGTGTTGCTGACGCAGGCTTTGCGCGAAGGTGCTTCCGATATCCATATCGAACCGTTCGAGCAGATCTCGGTGGTGCGTTTCCGTATCGACGGCAGCTTGCGCGACGTGGTGCGGCCGAAGAAGGCCGTGCATGCCTCGCTGATTTCCCGTATCAAGATCATGGCGCAACTCGACATCGCCGAAAAGCGTTTGCCGCAAGATGGCCGCATCACCCTGCGCGTCGGCGGCAAGCCGGTCGACGTGCGTGTTTCCACTTTACCTACCGGCCATGGCGAACGCGCGGTGTTGCGTTTGCTGGACAAGGAAGCCGGCCGCCTGGATTTGCAGCATCTTGGAATGAGCCCGGATGTGCTGCCGCAGTTCGACCGTCTGATCGCGCAGCCGCACGGCATCGTGCTGGTCACCGGACCGACCGGTTCCGGCAAGACCACCACGTTGTACGCCGCGCTGTCGCGCCTGAATACCAGCAGCACCAACATCCTGACGGTGGAAGATCCGATCGAGTATGAACTGGCCGGCGTCGGCCAGACCCAGGTCAATGCGCGCATCGAAATGACTTTCGCCAAAGCCCTGCGGGCAATCCTGCGGCAGGATCCGGACGTCATCATGATCGGTGAAATCCGCGACCTGGAAACCGCGCAGATTGCAGTGCAAGCCTCGCTCACCGGCCACCTGGTGCTGGCGACCTTGCATACCAACGACTCGGCGGCTGCCGTTACGCGCTTGCTGGACATGGGGATCGAGCCCTTCCTGTTGTCATCCTCCCTGCTGGGCGTGGTGGCGCAGCGGCTGGTGCGCAAGCTGTGCGTTCATTGCCGCCGCCATGACGGCCAGATGTGGCATGCGGTCGGCTGCGAACAGTGCGGCCATACCGGTTATCACGGCCGGGTAGGGGTCTATGAATTGCTGCTGACTACTGACGAGATCACCGCGCAGATTCACAACCGGGCTTCCGAAGCCGAGATCCAGCAAGTGGCGCAGCGCAACGGCATGCGCACCATGCGCCAGGACGGCGAACGCTGGCTGACCGAAGGCGTGACGACGCAGGCTGAGTTGCTGCGCGTGACCAAAGAGTAAGCCTGAACAGTAAGCTGAATACATAAGCGAGGAGCAGAGTGCCAGCATTTCGTTACGAAGCGGTAGATAGCAGCGGCGGCAGCGCCAAGGGCGTGGTGAACGCGGACAGCGCCAAGGCGGCGCGGGCCGATCTGCGTGCCCAGGGTTTGCTGCCGATCACGGTCGACATCATTGCGCAGCAGGTTGACGCCGCCGGCAACACCCAGCGGCGCGGTTTCGGCGAGCATTTGTCGACGGTGGAGATCGCCTTGTTTACGCGCCAGCTGGCCAGCCTGCTGGAAGCCAGCCTGCCGTTGGAGCAGGCACTGACGGCCTTGCTGGAACAGTCCGAGCGCAATTACCAGCGCGACCTGATCGCCTCGATCCGTTCCGAAGTGATGGGCGGCGCTTCCCTGTCCAGCGCGCTGGCCGGCCATCCGCGCGATTTCGCCGAGATCTACCGGGCGCTGGTGGCGTCCGGCGAACAGATCGGCCAGTTGTCGCGGGTGCTGTCGCGCCTGGCAGATTACATCGAACGGCGCAACTCGCTGGTGCAAAAGGTCAAGCTGGCCTTCACCTATCCGGCGATCGTGACCGTGGTGGCGTTCGTGATCGTGATCTTCCTGCTGACTTATGTGGTGCCGCAGATCGTGTCCGTGTTTGCCAATACCAAGCAGAAACTGCCGATGCTTACCGTCATCATGCTGGCGACTTCGGATTTCGTCCGCAACTATGGCTGGATCGTCCTCATTGCGGTGATCGCGCTGTTCTACGGCTGGCGCACCGCGCTCAAGAATCCCGCCACCAAGATGCGCTGGCATACCTGGCTGCTGGTCGCGCCCTTGTACGGCAAGTTCGAACGCAGCCTGAACACGGCCCGTTTCGCCAGCACCCTGGCGATTACCACCGGCTCCGGCGTGCCTATCCTGAAGGCGCTGCAGACCAGCCGCGATACTTTGTCCAACGTCGCCATGCGCCAGCAGGTCGACACTGCCGCCACCAGCGTGCGCGAAGGTGTCGGCCTGGCGCGCGCACTGGCCGCGCACAAGCATTTTCCACCGATGCTGATCCACATGATACGCGCCGGTGAAGTGACCGGCGAACTGCCAGCCATGCTGGAACGCGCCGCCAGTGCCCAGGAACAGGATCTGGAACGGCGCGCCATGACCATTGCCGGCTTGCTGGAACCGGCCCTGATCCTGGCGATGGGGGTCGTGGTGTTGCTGATTGTGCTGGCTGTGCTGATGCCGATTATTGAAATCAACCAGTTGGTCCATTAGGAATATTAGGAATCAATGTGAAGCTACCGATAACAAAAAAACTGGGACGGCACACCAAGCGCCTGCCTGAATTCGTCAGCCTGCTGTTGTTCATGCTGCTATGCGCCTGTACCGCCTATTGGGTGATGCAGCTGATCAAGCCGCCGCTGCGGCCTGTGACTGCGCCGCCGCAGGCTGAGGATACTCAGGTCGACGTGACCTTGGCGGCCGGCTTGTTCGGCGGCCGCGGCACGGTCACCGTGGCCAGCAATTATCAGCTGCTGGGCGTGGTCGCAGCCAAGCGCGACGGTGAAAGCGTAGCCATCCTCAGCGCCGACGGCAAGCCGCCGCAGGCGGTCCGCCAGGGCAAGGAGCTGCTGCCCGGCACCAGCATCAAGGAGGTGCATTCTACTTACGTGCTGCTGTCGGAAGGAGGCGTGCTGAAGCGGGTGATGCTGCCGGAAGACGCGCGCGCCAAAGCGGGCCTGGGAGGCGCTTCACAGATGCTGGCGTCGCCACAGCCAATGCCGCAACAGATGCAGCAGCCACAGCCTGCGCCTAACCAGGACCTGCCGCCGGAACAGCCGGCGGTGCCGGTGCAGGATAAGTAAGCGTGGGAAATTAAGAAACTTCCCAATATCATAACGAACATCAGTGTCTTAGACTGTTTTCTCCAGGGCCAGTTAGGAGAGCAGCGTGTGCTGTGTTTCCCCATCGTGGGTAGTAGGTTGTGTCTTAATAATGTGCTGTTCTTATGCCGAGTCGTGCAGCATTTACTTCACATCCCCGCCTAAAAACAGTGTGCTACGTATTCCTAGCGTCACTCTTCGGGCCGCTGGCACTCCTGCCGTCTGGTCAAGTAATTGGGATTTGGTTGGGATTGATGAGGATGATCTTCCTTTTTTTGATGAGCTGGGTGAGCTGCCTAATCCAATGCCCTTTTTGATTATGATAATCCGGTAGGTCTCGCCGAGGGCCGTACCTTTTTCAAAGTATATGGCGAAATAGGCTTACCAGCAGTTTGCAAAGCATCAGATTCGATGCGCATATTTTATATGCGGCCTGGTGATCAGTGTTATGCGATGGTGGAAGAGCTTGATAAAATCCCACAACCCCCCCCAATGATCCGACCAACGGTTTTGTCATCAACCAGCGTTGTATCGCCAAATACTCTTGCGGCAGCCGTCCGCAAATGCAAGACCCAAGCTGGTTGACCAAGGTCGTGCCTGCTTTTGTGCAGCCGTTTTTGGAAAAATCGGGGAAATGGAATACCGTAATGGCTGAATGCCATCAGCAAAGTAACTGGTTACCTTCATATGTCCGCAAACGCTCGTGCGAGAAGTGGATGGCGGAATATCATATTGCGCAAGATCTTCAGCAGTCCCTGAACATGAATGGATGTGGTGTGTTACCTGACTGGGAAGAGGTCGGAACGTATATCAATGAATGTGTTGCGGAGCAAAATACTGCGGCGGAGGCGGCAGTGATTAAGTTAATTGTGGCAAGAAACCGAAACAAAGTACGACAAATCTGTATCCGGGAAAATGGAATACAGAATCTGGCTTCAAAATCCAGAAGGGATTGATATGAAACGAACTTTCCTGTTTTTTCTATTTTGTCTCATGACTTCTTGTGCGCTGGGTGCTTCTATTGGCGGGTATGTGGGTGATGCTCCAAATGTGGAGTTGCAGGTTAGTATTGATGGTCAAACCATCTTAGGTGAGAGAGAGTTGGAGAAACTATCATTGTCAGCGACGGAAGCCGAGCTTCGCACTGCCTTTGATCAAAATATAATCCGGCTGGTTCGAGGACAAAGCGTGCAGCTTACGGTTGAGATGGTAGAGCGCAATGGCACTCGAAGTAATGTAATGGCGAATCCAGCACTATTTTATGAAGCGGTTGGCAAAGATACGCTTTCCGTAAGCAAAGAAGGACTGGTAACTGCATTGCCTGAAAGTTCGGGGTCAACTTTAGGGCAGCTTCTGGTGCTATATAACACCCCGGAAAAATCGGGATTTAATTATATATATTTTGATATAGACCCGGGCAAGTAGGGCGGGCACAAATTACCAGCCCTACTGATTGTCTTACAGCACGTAGCGCGACAAGTCCTCATTGACCACCAGAGCGCCGAGGCGCTCATCGACATAAGCGGCATCGATCACCATGGTCTTCTCGCCGGCGTTGGTGGCCGAAAACGAGATTTCCTCCAGCAGTTTTTCCATCACCGTGTACAAGCGGCGGGCGCCGATGTTTTCCGTCTTTTCATTGACTGAAAAAGCGATTTCCGCCAGCCGCTGCACACCTTCCTTGGCAAATTCCAGCGTTACTCCTTCGGTCGCCAGCAGCGCTTCGTACTGCTTGGTCAGGCAGGCGTCGGTGCCGGTCATGATTCTTTCGAAATCGCTGATCGAGAGCGAATCGAGTTCGACCCGGATCGGGAAGCGCCCTTGCAGTTCCGGGATCAGGTCGGACGGCTTGGCCAGATGGAATGCGCCGGAAGCAATGAACAGGATGTGATCGGTCTTGATCATGCCGTACTTGGTGTTGACGGTGGTGCCTTCCACCAGCGGCAGCAGATCGCGCTGTACGCCGGCGCGCGAGACATCGGCGCCGCCGTTTTGGGAACGGGTGGCGATCTTGTCTATCTCGTCCAGGAAGACGATGCCGTTCTGCTCGACATTGCTGATAGCTTTTTGCTTCAGTTCGTCTTCATTGAGCAGCTTGGCGGCTTCTTCTTCGATCAGGACTTTCATTGCATCCTTGATCTTGATCTTGCGGTTTTTCTTGCGGTTGCTGCCCATTCCGGAAAACATGGACTTGATCTGCTCGGTCATTTCTTCCATGCCGGGCGGCGCCATGATTTCCATCTGCGATGCAGCTTCCGACAATTCGATCTCTATTTCCTTGTCGTCGAGCGCGCCTTCGCGCAGCCGTTTGCGGAATGTCTGGCGGGTATTGTTACCCTTGTCCGCGCTGTCGCCGTCACCGGAACTTTGCTCCGGATGAAAGCCGAAATCGCGTGCCGGCGGCACCAGGATGTCGATGATGCGGTCTTCCGCCGCGTCTTCCGCACGGGTGCGGACCTTGCGCATTTCGCTTTCGCGGGTTTGCTTGATGCCGATATCGATCAGGTCGCGGATGATGGTGTCGACATCGCGTCCGACATAGCCGACTTCGGTGAATTTGGTCGCTTCGATCTTGATGAACGGCGCATCGGCCAGTTTGGCCAGGCGGCGCGCGATTTCAGTCTTGCCGACGCCGGTAGGGCCGATCATCAGGATATTTTTCGGGGTGATTTCGTGGCGCAGCGGCTCGGCGATCTGCTGCCGGCGCCAGCGGTTGCGCAAGGCGATCGCCACCGCGCGCTTGGCGCGATCCTGGCCGACCACATGTTTATCCAGTTCCGAAACAATTTCTTGGGGCGTCATGTTCATGTTTTTTTCCGTGTTGGGTTTTGGGTGCGCAAATTCGCCGATTTGCCCGGCCGTATACAAGTCAAGCCAGGTCAGGCGTTCATCAGAGCAAGGCGGCGTTGCGCATCACAGAAGGAAGTCTTAGTCGAGGGTTTCGATGATGTGCGACTGGTTGGTATAGATGCAGAGCTCGCCGGCAATCACCAGCGATTTCTTGACGATCTCGGCCGGCGTCAGCTCGGTATTTTCCTGTAGCGCCTTGGCGGCTGACTGGGCGAAGGTGCCGCCGGAACCGATGGCGCCGATGCCGTCGGTCGGCTCCAGCACGTCGCCGTTACCGGTGATCACCAGCGTGGTTTCGCGGTCAGCTGTCAGCAGCATGGCTTCCAGCCGGCGCAACATGCGGTCGGTGCGCCATTCCTTGGCGAGGTCGACCGAGGCGCGCATCAGATTGCCCTGGTGCTTTTCCAGTTTCGATTCGAACAGGTCGAGCAGCGTGAATGCATCGGCGGTGCCGCCGGCGAAGCCGACCAGCACTTTGCCTTGGTACAGCTTGCGTACTTTGCGGGCAGTGCCTTTCATTACGACATTGCCGAGTGTTACTTGACCGTCTCCGCCCAGGGCGACGCTGTTGCCGCGCCGTACTGACAGGATGGTGGTGCCATGAAATTGTTCCATTTTGCTAGCCTCAGAAAATGCGGACGGTGCCGCTCATGCAGGGCGCAGGATGCTGCGGCCTTGCTGCATGTGATTCAGTATCAAGCGATAAGTTGATGCTGTTCCGAAAAAATGGGGACGGCTGGCGTGATTACAAGCGCGATTTAAAGCGACTTGGATAGCTTTGGCGTTGTTTTTTAACTACGGCTGAGCCTGGCTTTGTTAAAAAATCAATTCTTGCGCGGCACTACCCGCACGATTTCCTGTATGCCCACTACCTTGAACAAGGCGGTCACCAGATGGTTGACGTTGTGGAATTCGATCGCATTGCCGTTGCTGGCAAGCTGGGCCAGTCCGTTCAATAATTCGCCCGCGGCGCTGAAATCCACCCTGACCAGGCGCGAACAGTCCATGATCGCCGGACTGTGGCTGTTGGCGTGGGTTTGAATTTTGGTCAGCAGCTCTTCGGTGCGGCCCTCGATCAGGATCGGCATGAGCAGGCTGTTGCTGCCGACCGTATTGGCGGCAGGGGTTTCTTCAGCGGCCGTAATGATCTTGGAATGCGGCGCGACGAACGGCGGCGGCGAAACTTCGAAGGTGATCGAATAATCGATGCTGGCGTCTTCGTAGGCTTGCTCAAGATTGAGCAGATGCAGGATTTCCAGCAGCAACAGCCATGGCGCGGCGGTTTCGTCGCGGCGGCCGACCAGCAGGATCTCGCGGATCTTGTCGGCCAGCTCATCGGCGCCGACCAGGACTAGGTCGAGTCCGGATTTTTGCAGTTTTTTCAACATGCGCAGCAGCAGGCCGCAGCCGATAGGGTCGACCGAGCTGACGCGGGTGAATTCCAGCCGTACCGCCGGGTGGGTAACGCTCAGTTTCTGGGCACGCTCAAGTTGCTTGCCGATGTTGGCGTCGAGCTTGCCGGAAAATGCCACTGCGGGGGTGGCGCCGGTCTTTTCCTGGTTCTTGGCCTGCGGATCGAGGGTCATGATATCGATCCAGGTCGGCGGCGAGGTTTCAAATTTGTTGGCGAAATCGACCGAGAGGTTGTCAAATTCCTGTTGCTTGCCGGTGATCTGGTACAAGTCCAGCAGCATCCACCAGACAATGTGGGTGGAGGAGCCGAGCTGGTCTTCGCCGATCGCGCTCAGCAGCAAGGCTTCGGCGATGTCGCTCTGGTCGCTGGCAAACAGCACCGCGGCTTCTTCGATCACTTCCGGCGTGTCGGATACCGATACTTCGATGCTGCCGCTTCTGGATTGATCGTCCAGATATTCAGTGGTCCGGCTCATGACCGGCAGCGTCAGCTGAGTGGTATTCGCTCCCAGCGGGGCGGACGGCGTCGTGGCAGAGTCTGCCAGCGATTTCTGCGACTGCGGCAGATGGACGAATTCGGAAGACATCTCAGATTCGATCGCATCGATCTTCATGGTGGTCGTGCTGCGCACGGAACCATCGCGCACGGTGGTCGTGTTGACCAGCCGCTCCGGGCTTTCGCCAAACAGAACCGGCGCCTGATTGTCTGCCGCGGCTGGTAACTTGTCATCCTCCGGCCGCGTACCGCCTGGACGATTATTTTTGCCGAAGAGCGAGAAAATCCCCACGTGTTAATCCTGAAAGTTAGTTGCTGTTAAAGCTGCGTGAGTAGCTGTAATTTTGTTGAAAACCGGGTTGTCGGATAAGGCCGCTTGCTACCGGGCCGGGCACCGATTCCGCGAATTTCCAGATGCGCTTTTGTCATCGCTTTGCCAATGCTTTTGCTATCTTCATGGCCGCATTTTTGTTTTGGGACTGCCCCTGCTTTTACCTGTTTCAGATAAAAAAAAGCACGATCAATCGGTACCGCTAAAGGTAACACAAAGCCACCCAGGAAGTATGTCTGGAACCCTCTAAGTTATGACATAAATATGTTGTGATTTTTGCACATTTCCCACGAAAAGCGCCCATCCTCCAAGCGCTGGTTCAAGGCACATCGGGATTGCGCAGCGCTGGCGCTTTGTGCGCGCCTGATATTCCGGCCTTGCAATCCCGCTGCCTCAGCTTAGAACTTGCTGCGCACCCCCAGGATCAGGCTGCGTCCCGGCTGCGGCGCGACATCTTTCAGCACCGAGGTCGCCAGGCGGATATCCTGGTTCAGCAGGTTTTTGGCCAGGGCGAACCAGGTTAGCTTGAGTGCGCCTAAAGTTTGCGTGTATGCGAGGCTGGCATCGATCTTGGTGTAGGCCGGCGTGGTGCTGTGCTCGAATGCCGCCAGCCGGTCTTGCTGCTGGGCGCGCAGGATGGTGAGGCCGCTGCGCCATGCGCCTTGGACATAGCCGAGATCGACACCGTAGCGGCTGGCAGGCTGCAAGGGCAGATTGCCCATGTTAGTCAGTTTGCCGCGCGAAGTATCGGCAAAGCCGCGCACCGAAAAGCCTTCGCCCAGCAGGTTATAGCTGATTTCCGCTTCGGCGCCGCGGATGGTGGCGTCGGCCTGCGACCAGAGCCGTTCCGTGAATTCGCCATGATCATGGTCGTGATCGTCATGAGCGCTGTGATCGTGATCGTCCACAGCTGCCTCGCCCATGCGGCCATAAACATAGTTGCGTACGTGGTTTTCGAACAGGTTGGCTTTCCAGCGTATCAAGCCCGTGGTTTTCTGCAATGTGAGTTCGATGTTGCGCGAGGTTTCCTTTTTCAAGGCCGGATCGCCGATATCGAAAGTGGCGGTCGCTTCGTGCGGCCCATGCGAATACAGCTCTTCCGCGCCAGGCGCGCGCTGGGCGACGGAGAGTGTCGGACCGAAGCTGTAGCCGGGAGCGAAGCGCCACAGGCCGCCGATCGAGTACGAGGCCAGATTGAACTTGCGGTCGGCCAGCTGGGCTGCGGCATCCGGCTGACGCTTCACCGATTCCAGGCGCAGCCCGGCTGTGGCGAGGACGGGACCAAAATCGCGCTCTTCGACCAGGAATGCGGCGAATGAGGTGGATTTGGTTTTCGGCACCGTGTCGGGCATATTGCTGGCCGCGCCGAGCGAGGAGAAGCGGGTGTCGTCGCTCTGCACGCCGAAAGTGCCGTGCCAGCCTGCCATCGGCTTGTGCGCCAGCTCCAGCCGGGTTTCCGTGGACTGGTTAGAGAAAATCGTGTGCGCCGCGCCGTCTTCTCCCTTCTCGGTGTGGCCGTAGTCGGTGCGGCCCAGCTTGAAGCTGAGTTTTTCGAAGCCGGTCAGCGGCTCATCGATCTGGCCGGCGATGTCGTAACGGGTCTGGTGCAGGTCGATGAACGATTTTTCATCGGTTGGAATGCCGTAATGATCGTCCAAAGTTGCTACCGACGCGCCGATATAGCCCCAGGAAGCGATATACGAGGCGCCGAGGCCGAGATTGGTTTCGTGGGTAAAGGAGGTCGGTAGCCGGCCTGATGCTGAAGCGGGATCGTTCAGGGTGGCATTGCCGGGGATTTTGTAGTTGCCGGTGTCGCGCCAGTTGCTGTCCAGATGCATGCCGACTGGTCCGGCGGAGCCGTCCAGCATCACGGAGCTGCTTCTGCCGTTGTCGACGCTGCTATAGCGCGCCTCGGTTTCGCCGCTGATTTCTTTTTGCAGCCGAGTCGGGATGCGGTCGTTGACGACATTGACCAGGCCGCCGATGGCGCCGGAGCCATACAGTAAAGCGGCGGGGCCGCGCAGGATTTCAATTTGACGGGCCAGTGCGGCTTCGGTGGCGACCGCGTGATCGTCGGACAGGCTGGAGACGTCGGCCACCGACATGCCGTTTTGCAGGATCTTGACGCGTGGCCCTCCCATGCCGCGGATGACAGGGCGGGAAGCGCCGGCGCCGAAGCCCGATGCGGAAACGCCGAGCTCTTGCGACAAGGTATCGCCCAGCGAGGTGCCGGTCTTGTTGCGCAGCTCGGTGCCAGACAAGACTTTGGTCGGACTCAGGATCTGGGTGTCGACGTTGGCGTTGAGCGGGCTGGCGGTAACCACGATAGGCGGCAAGGCGCCGGCCTGCTCGACGATCTCGGCCTGGGCGGATGCCGCAGACGATAGAACGGCCAGGGCGGACAGAACCGCGCTGGATAACAGCGTACGTTGGACAAGCATGATGATTCCTAGACAGGTAAGGGCCGTCGATGTCGGGATCGATGCGTGAGCAATGCGTGCTGGCGCTGCATCGGCTGCCAGCAGCGCCAGGCAAGGTGAATCGTGCGAGGCGGCAGGCAGCTGAGCATGGCTAATGCGCTATCGGTCGGGCATGGTCCCGGATGACGGCAATAAATGATTTGGCGCTTCGCGGTGAGCGAAGCCGGCAATGGCGTCCTGTCAGGAACGAGGCGGAGCGCGCGAGGAGAAATGGCAGGTGAACGGGGCATCCCAGGAGGCGAATGCCTGCCACAGGGCCAGCAGGTGTTTGCCCGGCATTGGCGGCAAGGTTGGCGGCGCCGAGTATATCGTCGCCGCCAGGGTGGCGTCGTCGAATGCTGCGCAGGAGTGACGTGCTTTGCTGCCGCCCTCGATGGCGCGTTCAATCACCGAGGTGATGTGCGTCAAGTGGGTCTCGGCTTTATTTTCCCAGGCGGCATGGACAATGCTATGCGTCAGTCCCAGCCATTGGGCGAACAGGATCGAAAACATCAGCAGCGGCGTCAGGACGGCGTGCCGGAGATGTCTTGATCGGAATGGCTGGGCTGGCATCAGGGATTCTGGATAAAGCAAACGGCGGTGAATCAGGCGTAACGATCCGAAGACAGGGAGGCTATCCGCCGTGCGCCGGTTCCGACTGCAGGAACTTGTCCTTGCAGTGTTTGCCGGCAGCTCCTCTCTCAGGACCGCTGGCGCGGATCAGTCGCCGTAAAGTTTTTGCTTCAGTTCGCGGCGTTGCTGCGCTTCCAGCGACAGGGTTGCTGTCGGCCGCGCCAGCAAACGCGGAATGCCGATCGGCTCGCCGGTTTCTTCGCACCAGCCGTATTCGCCGGCGTCGATCGATGCGATCGATTGCTGTACTTTCTTCAGCAATTTGCGCTCACGATCGCGCGTGCGCAGTTCCAGGGCATGCTCTTCTTCGATGGTGGCGCGGTCGGCAGGATCCGGCACCAGCACGGTTTCACGCAAATGTTCAGTGGTTTCTCCGGCGTTTTTGAGCAGGTCGATTTCCAGCTGCTGCAAACGCGCCTTGAAGAACGCCAGTTGTGCCTCATTCATGTAATCCTTTTCGCCCATCTTAAGGATTTGCTCTTCGGATAACAGAATGTCAGAGGTTGGTTTGGTTGTTTTAGTAGCCACTTCGCTTGCTTTCGATACGACGTTTTTTTCAATTTTATCCGTTAATCCGGCGCTTGCAGGCTTGCTGCTGGTATTGCTGGCGCCGGATCTGGCCGTTGGTGAACTCAGTTTCTTTGTAGCAGAACTACTGGTCGTTGTCTTACGCGTCACCTCATTGCGTGTTGCCTCGTTGCGTCTTTCCTTGTCAGCGTCGAGATCGGATCTTGTTGCAGTCGCTGATTTCTTGGCTAGGGATTTTACAACAGGTTTGGGACTGGGTTTGGCAACTTTGGAAACAGCCTTGGTTGCGGTTGCAGCAGGGGCTTCGGTTTTCCGATGCCCCCCGGCGGAGAGTTTTGCCGATTTTTCAGCCGTTTTTGCGCCGTCGCCAGTGCCGCTGCCGATCTTGCCGGCGACAGCAGGAGCCTGGCCCGTTTTCAGGGCTTTGCTTGATGACGTCAGTTTCCCTTGCGAAACCGCTGCCTTGGCGGCGGTCTTCTTGTCGGTCAGGTTCATGGTCCTCTCCCTTAATCAGCGGCCAAAGGACGATGCTATTGGCCTGCTATCCAGTGATTTCCCAGCGCAAAACTGCCATAGTTTATACCAAACATTGCTCCAAACCGCGAATAAAGATGTCTTTCGGCAGATTCTTGCCGATGAAGACCATTTTGCTGCCGCGTGTCTCATTTGCATCCCATTTGCCGCCGACGTCGCTGCCCATGATCTGGTGCACTCCTTGGAACACCACCTTGCGGTCGGCGCCATCCATCAACAATACGCCTTTGTAGCGCAACATGCGCGGTCCGTATACCTGCACCAGGCTGCCGAGAAACTCGTCCAGGCGGGCGGTATCGAAAGGTCTTTCACTTTTGAACACAAAAGCGGCGATTTCATCGTCATGATGGGCATGATGATGGTCGTGGTGGTGCTCATGGCCATGCTGGTGGGACGGATGGTCGCAATCGTCGCCGCCATGGTCATGCTCTTCTGTTGCCAAAAAGTCAGGGTCGATCTCCAGCTTGGCGTTCAGGTTGAAACCGCGGATATCCAGGATTTCTTCAATCGGTGTGTGCTGCGGATCGAGTGTAATGAGCGGTGCGCGCGGATTGATGCGCTTCAGGCGTGTGCTCAGGGCGGCAACCTCCTCCGGGCTGACCAGATCGGTTTTGGAGAGCAGCAATTTATCGGCGAAACCGACCTGCCGCTGCGCTTCTTCCTGCTGGTCGAGCTGCATCATTGCATGTTTGGCATCAACCACGGTGACGATCGCATCCAGCATGAAGTGCATCGCCACTTCGTCGTCGACAAAGAAGGTTTGCGCCACCGGACCCGGATTGGCCATGCCGGTGGTTTCGATGATGACCCGGTCGAAGTTCAGCTCACCGGCGCTGCGGCGGCGCGCCAGCGTAGTCAGCGCCACGATCAGGTCGCCGCGCACGGTGCAGCAGATGCAGCCGTTGTTCATTTCAACGATTTGCTCGGTGCTGTCCTGCACCAGGATTTCATTGTCGATATTTTCCTGGCCGAACTCGTTTTCAATCACGGCAATCTTGTGGCCGTGCTGCTGTTGCAGGATGCGGTTCAGCAAGGTGGTTTTGCCGGCGCCGAGAAAGCCGGTCAGGATGGTGGTAGGAATAAGTGCCATGGCGGATTCTAGAAATTAAAAAGGGGAAAAGCGGGTTTGGCAGGGCGGGCGGTGCCCGCGCTGGCAAAATGGCGGATTAGGCGGCAGGCTAATGCACGCAGTCGGCGCACCAGCCTTTGATCGTCAATTCTATCTCATGGCCTTGGAAGCCCTTGCCCAGCGTGTCTTGCAAAGCCTGCTGCAGCTGCTTGCGCAGTGCCGCCGGACTGCTGTCGCCATGTTTGTCGCCGAGCGCCAGTATGCTGTCCAGGAAGCCGGCATCGCCGCTGCCGTCCAGGCAAAACACCTTGGCGCAACGGGTGCATTTGAAATGACCGTGCTGATGCTGTGCATGATGCCCCGGGTCGCCATGTGCGCCGCCATCGCCATGATCGGCGCCGGCGCTGTAGCGAAACACCCGGTCGTCGCCGGCGATCTTGTGCGCCAGGCCGGCGTCGGTCAGGCAGTCGAGTGCGCGATACAGGGTAACCCGGTCCATGTCGACAAACTGATCCTGCATGTCTTGATGCGAAAAGGCGCAGCGCGCTTCCAGCAGGGCCGCCAGGACCTTGATGCGGACCGGCGTGATGCGCAGCGCTACTTCGCGCAGCTGCGCCTCGGCCAGGACGGCGGCATGTTGATGGAGACTCGTCTTGGCGGCTGTTGCGGTGGCGCCGCCGGCGACAGATTTGGATTTTTGGCCTGGGTTCATGATGCGATGCCGGGATAAACAAGGATTCAATTATGCCTGAAATGCAATTGAGTTGCATCTTTGCTGTCGCGTTTGATGCGGGCAGCCGGTTTGCGCTGTTTGTCCACAGCTTGTCTTTATTTGTCAGAGATTTTTTTTGCGCGCGGATGGGCCGCATCGTAGACCTGCGCCAGGCGCTGGAAATCCAGCGAGGTGTAGACCTGGGTGGCGGCGATTGAAGCATGGCCCAGTAGCTCCTGTACCGCGCGCAAATCCCCTGAGCCTTGCAGCATGTGCGAGGCGAACGAATGGCGCAGCATATGCGGATGGACATTGCTGCCGATGCCGAGCGCCTGTGCGTGATGTTTCAGGCGCAATTGAATCACGCGCGCAGACATGCGGCTGCCCCGCTCGGTCAGGAACAGCGCCGCGGCATGCTCGCCTTGATCGGCTTTCAGCAGCGTTTCTCGTTGCGGCAGCCAGGCGGCGATAGCGCGTATGGCGGGGCCGCCGACCGGCACGCTGCGCTTCTTGCTGCCTTTACCTGTGACGGTGACCTCGGCGCCGTCCAGATCGATCCAGCCGGCCGATTCATAGCCATCCTGGCGCGTATAGCGCAGATCCAGCCCGGCCAGCTCCGAGACCCGCAGTCCGCTGGAATACAGCAGCTCGAACATGGCCTGGTTGCACAGAGCCATGCTGGAGCCGGCGTCGGCCAGCGGATTGCCGCTGGCGACCAGGTGGATGGCGTCGTCGGCGGCCATCGCCTTGGGTAGCGGTTTGACGCGTTTGGGCGCCTTGACGCCTTCGACCGGATTGCTGGCGAGCGCGGTCTGCTGCGCCAGCCATTCGAAAAAGCCGCGCCAGGCCGACAGCTTGCGGGCAATCGAGCTTGGACTTAAGCCGCGCGCGTGTAATTGGGCAGCGAATTTGCGGATGTGGAAATGGCTGACCGCGGCAAACTCCCACTGTTCGCCTAGCGCCTGCGTAAAAGCCCTCAGTTCCCTCAGATCGCGTGCATAGTTGCTGATGGTGTGCGCGGATAGCTGGCGCTGGCCCGCCAAGCTATCCAGGTAGCCATTCAGGTAGGACTGGTTGGCGGCGGCATCCACGTTATTGCTGATCCAGGCCTATTCGAGCAGGCAAGCGAGCGCGGCGCTTGCGGTTTCGCCGATCTGCACCAGGAAGTCGGTCGCCATGTCGGCACTGAAGCGTTGCGCGTCGGGCGAACCCAGCACCAGCAGGCCAAAGGTGGCCGACGATGTTGAGCCGCTGCGCAGCGGCAGCATGGCGATCGACTGCACATCCTGCTCCAGCCAGGAGGCGGCTTCGAAGTCGTTATTGCCGCCGCAAAACGGCATGCTCAGGCCGTTTGCGAAAATCTTGACGTCTTCGGACGCCGCCGCTGCAAACCAGGTATGCGAATAAGCTTCGGCCACGCCCCACAGCCGCAAGGTCGCCTGAGGCACCGCAAAAGTGCTGCGCAGGCCATCCACCAGCGTGTGCGGCAAGTCGACATCATTGCGCGCCAGCAGCAGGCTGCGCGCCCAGCCAAACAGTTTCTGGGCACTGGCATCGTTTTCCTGAGCGTTACGCACCATGTCGGCCAGCCGCAGATCCTGCACTTTGATTTTCTCGCGCAGTATTTCCATTTGCCGTTCCTGCAGCGATACGGCGCGCCCCAGGAGTGGGCTGCTGAGGCGGATTTTGCCCAGCAGTTCGGCGTGTTCTTCGAAGAAATGCGGCGAGTCGATCAGGTATTGGGCGATGCTGTCGGGATCCAAGGGGGAGGTCATGTGCTGTATGTCGCTGATGAAGAAAGAGAATGACCTAGGGTACACCGCTAAGCGGCTGTATGACAACCTGAGGTATTCAGGGATTGGCGAAGGGGATGCGGCAGGCGATAAAAAAAGCCCACATGGCGAACCATGTGGGCTTTTTAGATCTTGATTCAAGCAACCTGGCCCGCTTGCCGCCGCGGGTTCGGTCAACTTAAATTAGAACTTGTGACGGATACCAACAGCAACTGCTGTTTGGTTGTTGTCGGAACCAGTGCTGTCGCCGAAGACGCCTGGATTGACTGCATCCTTAGCGCGCAGGAACGATGCGAATGCATACAGGTCAGTACGCTTCGACAGGAAGTAGTCTGTACCCAGGTTGACTTGGGTCAGCTTGCCCTTGTTCGAGCCAGCATCAGCAAATGTCAGCTTGTTGTATTGAACGCTAGCCAACAGGTGCAGAGGTGCAGTAACAGCGTAGTTCACGCCCAGTTCGAAGATGTCAGCCTTGCTGTTGTTGAAGCTGCCAACAGAGAAGCTGCCTGGTTGAATGATGCCGGTAGCAGCCAGAGTCGAGCTAGTAGCCAAAGGCTGCTTGACGCGCGACCAGTTACCGTACAGACGTGCAGGACCAGCTTGGTAGCTAGCGCCCAGGCTGAATGTCTTCAGTGCTGTGTCGCCGGCTTTGCCAGAGAATGCAGCTACTGGAGCATTGTTTGTCAGGGAAACGTCAGCAGGTGTAGTACCCAGCTTCGATTGGTAGTAAGCAGCGAACAGACCCAGTGGGCCGTTTGCGTACTGACCGCCCAGACCGAACGATTGGCCGTTCGAAGTTTGACCAGCAGCTTCGCCGAAGCCATAGATCAGGCTACCAGTGAAACCAGACAGATCTGGCGTGTTGTAGCGGATCGAATTGTTAGTACGTGTACCTTCCAAACGGTCCAGATTGTGACCGACGGAACCAGTTACACCACCGAAGTCTTGAACCGAAGTCCATTGGCTGACGTCGTCCAGGATGTCAGTTTGACGACCCAGCAGAACGGAACCGAAGTTGCCGCCCAGACCGACTACCGACTTACGACGGAACAGAGTCGACGAACCCTTGTCGCTTTGCAGCGCGCCAGTGTCGTTCGAGAAGCCAGCTTCCAATTGGAACAGAGCCTTCAGACCGCCGCCCAGATCTTCAACGCCTTTGAAACCCAGACGCGAACCTTGGATAACGCCGGAGTTAACACTGAATTTGCTGCCGTTGTTCGACGACAGGCCAGTAGCTGGGTTAGTTGCAGTCGAAACTTTGCTTGTGTAAACGATACCAGTATCAACGATACCGTAGATGGTGACGGAGCTTTGAGCTTGTGCTGCACCTGCGATTGCGCCGAGTACGGCCAGTGCGATTAGTGATTTCTTCATTTGACGTCCTTTATTTAGAAAACTGTCTTAAGGATCCGTACATCTTGCCGGATGGATGAACATTAAGGGGTCTGGCCATCTATGCTGGCGGTTTGGTTTCCTGTGGTGCTATAAATTGGTCGAAATTGAAGAAGATTGTTAATTGTGTTGTATTTTTGTGACAGGCGAGGGAAGGCATGAGCAACGCTTGTAGCGGCTCAGACTTGCGCAAATTGGAAGATTGCGGGATTTGTAATTTGGCAATTACGCATGTTGCGTAACTGATATCAGGCTTTTTGCCAGAATTGGTAAAAATCCCGGGCGGGGTAAGCCGCCCGGGATTTAATGCAAAAACAAGCTTTGCTGCCGGACGGCTAATTTACTTTAGAACTTGTGGCGGATACCGACTGCAACAGCTGTCTGGTTGCTCTTGCCTGTTTCGCCCTGCACAGCGGGGGCCGAGATGTCGCCGACCGGAGCACCATTTTTGCCCTTGGCGTAAGACGCCAGGGTATACAGGTCAGTGCGCTTGGACAGGTAGTAATCCACGCCCAGGTTGGCTTGGGTAACTTGCGGCTTGGAGTTGTTGCCGCCAGTGTTGCCAGTCTGCGAGTACTGGGTATGCTGCACCGAAGCCAGCAGGTGCAGCGGAGCGGTCAGAGCGTAGTCGGTGCCCAGTTCAAAAATGTTCTGCTTGTATTGCTCAGGAACATTGATGCGTGACCAGTTGCCATACAAGCGAGCCGGACCAGCCTGATAGCTGGCGCCCAGGCTGAAAGTCTTGTTCATGGTGTTGCCTTCGGCAACAGGATTCAGCTGGAACAGCGGTGCAGTATCAGCGGAATTTTTGCCTGCCTTCGACTGATAGTAGCCCAGGTAAGCACCAAGAGGACCATTGTCATAAGCAACGCCGCCGCCGAAAGCTTGGCCATTGGAGTTGGCGCCAGCTTCTTCACCGAAGCCGTAAATGGCGCTGGCAGTAACGCCGCTGAAGTTCGGCGAGTTATAGCGGATCGAATTCTGGGTGCGCGAACCTTCCAGGCGGTCGCCAACGTGTGGGCTGCCGACAAAATTGCCGAAGTCCTTGACTGAGGTGTACTGGTGACCGTAGTCGTCCAGGACGTCGGATTGACGACCCAGCAATACGCTACCGAAGTTGCCGCCCAGGCCGACCACCGATTTGCGGTTGAACAGCGACTTGTCTTGTTCGAATCCGCCGGTATCGGTGTTGAAGCCTGCTTCCAGCTGGAACAGGGCTTTCAGGCCGCCGCCCAGATCTTCCACGCCCTTGAAGCCGATGCGGGAAGTGTCAATGTTGCCGGAGCCGACGCCGAACTTGCTGCCGCCCAGGCGGTTGCCGGTGTCGGCGTTGCTTGCTGGAACGTTGTTGTTTGAAAAAGTAACGCCGGCATCAACGGTACCGTAGATGGTGACGGAGCTTTGAGCTTGTGCTGCACCTGCGATTGCGCCGAGCGCGGCCAGTGCGATTAGTGATTTCTTCATTTGACGTCCTTTGCATAGAAAACTGTCTTAAGTATCCGTACATCTTGTCGGAGGGCTCAACCTTAAGGGCTCAAGCCGCACGGTTTTGAAAAATGGTTCGTTATTCTTTTATTAATTTGCGAAAATAGTGAAAAATAGACAATTACGTTGTATTTTTGTTACATAAATTGTGCTAAAGAATGATGTGTCGACGGGCAAAAAGCGGCAGGTTCAGTACATCCAAGATGTTGCGCAAAAGATGCATATCTCGTAAAAAATCAGCAAATATAAAATTTTCCCGATTTATAAAGGATAATTTACGTTTTGGTAATGGATGCTTATGGCTAAACGTGAAGACTTGGCGATTATCCGCGCCGCCCGTGCAGGGCAGGGGCCGGCACAACTGGCCTTGGGTAAACGCTATCTGTTTGGCGGCAACGGTTTGCCGCAAAGTTTGTCGACGGCGCTGCATTGGCTGGATCGGGCAGCGCAGCAACAGGAGTCCGAAGCCTGGATGCTGATCGGCAGCCATATCCCGCTGGATGTGGCGCGCGCTGCCGCCAATCCGCTCGACCTGTGCGTCTGGTACGAACGGGCTTTTGACGCCGGCTTGATGCAAGCCGGGCTGGTGCTGGCGCAACTGGTGCTGACCGGCGACAGCCAGGCGGCCATTCAGCAGGCATCGCCCGGATTGCGCGAGAAGGTCATCAAGGTGCTGGAAACCGCGGCAAATGCAGGTGTTGCCGAAGCCCAGTGGCTGCTGGCGCAGCATGCCGATATTGCACCGCCGGTACTGCCCGAGAGGAAAACGCCGGCCGAGCGGGTTATCGCTAGCCAGCCGCGCAAGCCGGCTGAGCCGCGGGTGGAACAGGACGTTACCCTCAAGTGGACTGCCCGCGCCGCCGACGCCGGCGTCACGCAGGCGCAGCAATCGCTGGCGCAGCTGGCCTGGGAAAAAGCCGATTGGCCGGTGTTTCTGGAAAGAGCGCTGCCGCTGGCCAAGGCGCTGGCAGAGCAATATACCGACATCCTGGCGCAATTGAATGTGCCTTCGGAAACCTTGGCGCGCCAGCTTGGCGAAGAAAACCTGTCCATGCTGCTGCGTTGCGCGCAGGTGCTGCAGAGCAGCGCCAGCTTCGATGCCGCTGAAGTGCAGCAGTTTCTGGAACTGGCGGCCTTTGGCGACGACAAGGCCGCTCAATTGGCGCTGGGTCTTTGGTATGCGCGCATGAACAGCGATGGCGAGCGCTTGCTGGTGGGAACCGGTTCGGCAAATTATAAGAAAGCGATCCGTTGGCTGACGCTGGCTGGGGAGGCCGGCCTGGCGGATGCCTGGTACGCCCTGTCGCGGATCTATCTGAAGTCCGAATTTTCGCAGCGTAATCTGGTCGACATGCAGCGCCACCTGGAGCATGCCGCTGAAATGGGGCATTGCGCGGCGCAACTGGAATGTGGTTTAAGCGCCTGGCGCAATCGCCGCGAAAAGCTTGCCAACGATGTTCGCGCGGTCTATTGGCTGCAAAAGGCGGCGGCGCAAGGCAGCAGCGAAGCCGCCAATTTGCTGGCAAAGATTGCCGACGGCGCCGCACCGGCAGCCTGGGCCGAATCTGCCAAACAGCAGCTGACACGCGAGCTGGTCAAGGCCCATCCGTTTCTTGCGGCGCGCATTGAGCTGGCAACCATATTCGGCTTGAGCCGGCCGGAAGCCCTGTTGCTGGATTTGAACCAGGCCGATTGCGGGCATTGCCTGGTGGTCGACATCCGGGTGCATTATGCGCGCAGCAAGCGGCGCCTGATCCAGATCCAGACAGGCGACGAGCGCCAGGCGTTGAGCCGGATCGCGCGCTTGTTTGAAGATGTGGATTGCGGGCCTAACGGCCCCGAGGGCAATTATCGCCAGCGCCTGTACCGTTTCAAGGCCGCGGTGGCTTCCGCCAGCGGCGCTGACGATCCGGCTTAGCCGGCGTTCATCTCGATTTCGCCCTCGAATACCGATACCGCCGGGCCAGTCATCATGACCGGCTGCTGGCCGCCCGCCCAGGCAATCGACAGTTCGCCGCCGTGGGTCTCGACTTTCACCGGCGTATCCAGCAAGCCGCGGCGGATGCCAGCCACAACCGCAGCGCAAGCCCCGGTGCCGCACGCCAGCGTTTCCCCTGCGCCGCGTTCGAACACGCGCAGCTTGATGTGATGGCGGTCGACCACTTGCATGAAGCCGGCGTTAACCCGCTTCGGGAAGCGCGGGTGATGTTCTATCAGCGGGCCATCGGTCAAGACCGGCGCGGCTTCGCTGTCCTCGACTACTTGCACCGCATGCGGATTGCCCATCGACACCACCGAGATCCAGGTTTGCTTGCCCTGGATTTCCAGCGGCCAAAGTGTATCGCCTCCCTGCGGCCGGCTGTCCAGCTTGCTGGCGTCGAACGGCACCGCGGCCGGCGCCAGGATGGGCGCGCCCATGTCGACCGTGATGCGGCCGTCGTCTTCCAGCCTTGGCTCGATGATGCCCGACATGGTTTCCACGCGAATGCTGCGTTTGCTGGTCAAGCCTTTGTCGGTGACGAACTTGACGAATGCGCGGGCGCCGTTGCCGCACTGTTCGACTTCGCCGCCGTCGGCGTTATAGATGCGATAGCGAAAATCGACGCCCTCCGCCGGCGACTTTTCCACCACCAGCATCTGATCGGCGCCCACGCCAAAGCGGCGGTCGCCCAGATGCTGCCATTGCGCCGGGGTGAAGTCGATATGCTGGCTGATGGCGTCGATCACGACGAAGTCGTTGCCGGCGCCATGCATTTTGGTGAATTTGAGTTTCATAAAGCTATTATCAGGTAAACAGTGTGCAGATGCTGGATTGTTTCAAGTCTGCTCTGGCGTGGTTGTGTTGTAAACATCAGCCTGTCCCGGCGGCCGGCTCTTGAAGCGCTTGTGGGCCCAGAAATATTCGGCCGGCGCTTCCAGGATGCGTGCTTCGATAAAGGCGTTCATGCGGCGGGTCGCTTCTGTCATGTCGCCGCCGGGGTAGTTTTCCCAGGCCGGGTAGAAGGTGACTTTCCAGCCTTTGTAGCCGGGCAGGAAAGTCGCAATCATCGGCACCACATTGGCTTTGGTGGCGGCGGCGATCCTGGCGGTGGCGGTCAGCGTTGCAGTCGGCACGCCAAAAAAAGGTACGAACTCCGCATCCTTCATGCCGAAATCCATATCCGGCAGCATGATGAAGGGATAGCCTTCGCGCATGGCGCGGATGATGGGTTTGACACCTTGCTCTCGGGAAAATAATCTGACCGGCCGGAAGCGCGAACGTCCTTTCAGCAGCGCGGCATCAATGACCGCATCTTGCTGGCGGGTATAGATGGTGCAAATCGACAGCGACGAATTCAGCACCAGTGCAATGCCGGGAATTTCCAGGCAGACGAAATGCGGGCACAGCAGGATGGTCGGGCCGGATTGCAGGGTGCTGAGCGGGAGGTCGGATTCGATCTTGATCAGGCGCCGCAAGCGTTTTTCGGACGCCCACCACAGCACGCTGCGCTCCAGCACGCTGCGCGAATAAGCCTGGAAATGGCGGCGCGCCAGCGCAACCCGTTCCTGTTCCGGCATGTCGGGAAAGCACAGGCGCAGGTTGGTCAGGGTAATGTGGCGCCGCGGCTTCATGATGATGAACAGCAATGAGCCCAGCGCTTCACCGATCGGACCCAGGATCCACAGCGGTAAAAAATGCACTACCCACAACAGCCATAGCAACGCCCTCATGCCTGCGGCTCCTGCGCCGCCGGCGCAACCCCGGGCGGCGTCTTATAGCGGTTGTAGCTCCAGATATATTGCGCCGGACAGCGCGCGATCAGCCGCTCCATCGCCTGGTTGATGGCCAGCGTTCTTTGCTCCGGCGTATGGCCCGGAGTTTCGTCGAAAGGCACAAAGCGGATCACGTAGCCGCGCCCGAACGGCAACCGTTCGGCGTAAGACAGGATAATCGGGGCGCCGCTCATCTGCTGCAGCTTGGCCGGCAAGGTCATGGTGTAGGCCGGACGGCCAAAGAAATCGGCCCATATGCCTTCGCCGTTCTGCGGCACCTGGTCCGGCAGCAAGCCGATCGCCTGGCCTTTCTTGAGCGCCTTGAACAAGGTGCGCACGCCCGCCAGGCTGGCCGGCGCCAGCAGCAGGTTGTGGCGTCCGCGCGCACCTTCGATCAGCGGCTTGAGCGCGGCCTTGCGCGGCGGCCGGTAGAGCGCCGTCAGTGAAGTCTTGGTGGCGATGGCCTGGGCGATGATTTCAAAGCAGCCCAGATGCGGCGTCAGGAAAATCACACCGGTCCTGGCGTCCAGCGCCGCCTGCGCCAGTTCCCAGTTTTCGATGGCGGCGGTGCGCAGCACCCGTTGCGGCGAGGCGCACCAGATGAACGGCAGCTCGAACATGCTCTTGCCGGATTCGCTGACCGCTTGCGCCAGGTCTGCCTGATAGCCGGCCTGCGTCAGATTCTCTTTCAGTTTATGGCGATACGAGGAAGAGGCCAGATAGACCAGCCAGCCGCCGGCCGTGCCTATTGCATGTAAGAATGGAAGCGGTAGTTTCGATAGCAGGCGAAAGAGTGATACGAGCATTAGCGGGGCCTAAAAGAGCCAAAAAAGACCCAAAAGGGGCCGGATTTTGCCGATTTTTTTCAAGAGGCGTAAAATAGCACAATAGTTTCGAATTCAAACAGCGTTGCTAGCTTGTCTGGATTGCAGAGAGATTGCTTATCAGAATCATCTTAATATATAGTAATTAGCATTATCCGCCGAGTTAATAGACAACTTGCGAGGCGGAATACAAATTTCGCTAAAGCGTCGCAGGCTCAACAGGTTTGACTGCGACATGGTCACCACTTGTTTTTTTGTTGGAGCTTGCAATGGCACATGAATACCTCTTTACTTCGGAATCCGTTTCCGAAGGTCACCCCGATAAAGTCGCGGACCAGATTTCCGACGCGATTCTCGACGCAATTTTCACCCAGGACCCGCACGCCCGGGTCGCTGCCGAAACCCTGTGCAACACCGGTCTGGTCGTGCTGGCAGGTGAAGTCACCACCTTCGCCAATGTCGATTACATCGCTGTTGCGCGCGAAACCATCAAGCGCATCGGCTACGACAATGCCGACTACGGCATCGACTACAAAAGCTGCTCGGTACTGGTCGGCTACGACAAGCAATCGCCGGATATCGCCCAGGGCGTGGATGAAGGCAAGGGTCTCGATCTCGACCAGGGCGCCGGCGACCAAGGTCTGATGTTCGGTTACGCCTGCGATGAAACGCCGGAACTGATGCCTGCCGCGATCTACTACGCGCACCGTATCGTCGAACGGCAGTCGCAATTGCGCAAGGACGGCCGCCTGCCATGGCTGCGGCCGGACGCCAAATCGCAGGTCACGTTGAAATATGTCGACGGCGTGCCGGTTGCGATCGACACCGTGGTGCTGTCGACCCAGCATGCGCCGGAAATGCAGCACAAGGCGATTGAAGAAGCGGCGATTGAAGAAATCATCAAGCCGGTAGTGCCGAAGGAATGGCTGCAAAATACCCGTTACCTGGTCAACCCGACCGGCCGTTTCGTCATCGGCGGCCCGCAAGGCGATTGCGGCCTGACCGGGCGCAAGATCATTGTCGACACCTACGGTGGCGCTGCGCCTCACGGCGGCGGCGCATTTTCCGGTAAGGACCCGTCCAAGGTGGACCGTTCGGCAGCCTATGCCGGCCGCTACGTGGCGAAGAATATCGTTGCCGCCGGCCTGGCCTCCCGCTGCCAGATCCAGATCTCGTACGCGATCGGCATCGCCAAGCCGACTTCGGTGATGGTCACCACTTTCGGCACCGGCAAGATCAGCGACGAAAAGCTGGCGCAGCTGGTGCTGGAGCACTTCGACCTGCGTCCCAAGGGCATCGTGCAGATGCTTGACCTGCTGCGTCCGATCTATCAAAAGACGGCCGCCTACGGCCATTTCGGCCGTGAAGAGCCGGAATTCACCTGGGAACGCACCGACAAGGCTGCCGCACTGAAGGCTGCTGCGCTGTAACGACTGCTCAGGTATGGGGTCTGGCGAGGATATGCTTCCTCGCCAGGCCAAATAGCGGCAACGCCAGAATCGTGCTTTGCACGATGGTAACGACTTGTTACACTGATCGCCTCAGTGACTATCCCACAAGAAAGATACAAGAGCTTTACTTCGCTTCCGCTGTATTTTGCGTGAGTATTGCGCTTGATCTAACCAAGTCCCCCACATGGCCTCTGCCCCCAAACACGTACCCGAATCTGTGTCTCGACAACTGCGTCCGGTAGTTACCGAGCTGCCGCGCTTTCGCCTGGCCGCCTGGCTGGTGGCGCTGGCCGCGCTGTTCCTGGTGATGTCCTTGCATATGCTGACGGCGTTGCTGGCCGGTTTGCTGGTGTATGAGCTGGTGCGCACGCTGACGCCGTTTGTCCAGCGTCGCCTGACCAGCCAGCGGGCCCACCTGATTTCGGTGGTGTTCCTGTCGGTGATCATTATCGGACTGTTGTCATTGGTGATTTTCGGCTTGATTGCCTTTTTCCACGGCGGCCCCGACCGCCTGCAGGTGCTGCAATCGAAGCTGATGCTGGTGGTCGACCAGGCGCGCACGCAGCTGCCGGAATGGCTGCAGCAATATCTGCCGGACGACGTCGAAGATATCCGCCAACTGGTCAGCGACTGGCTGCAATCCCATAGCGGCCAAGTGCAACTGGCAGGCAAGGAAGCGGTGCAGGTGTTCGTGCATGTGCTGATCGGCATGGTGCTGGGCGCCATGATTGCCTTGAATGCGGCGCATCCGATGCCTTTGCTGCAACCGCTGGCGAGCGAATTGCTGGGGCGCGCGCATTTGCTGGCGGATGCCTTCCGCCGCGTAGTGTTCGCCCAGATCAAGATTTCCCTGCTGAATACCACCTTGACGGCGATCTTCCTGCTGGTCGTGCTCAAGCTCGCCGGCATCCACCTGCCTTTGACCAAGACCATGATCATCGTCACCTTCCTGGCGGGCTTGCTGCCGGTGATCGGCAACCTGATTTCCAACACCTTGATTGTGCTGGTCGCCTTGTCGGTATCGGTCTATGTGGCCTTGGCGGCGCTGGTGTTCCTGGTGGTGATACACAAGCTGGAATACTTCCTGAACGCGAAGATCGTCGGCACCCAGATCAATGCCCGCAGCTGGGAGCTGCTGCTGATGATGGTGCTGGCAGAAGCTGCATTCGGCCTGCCGGGACTGGTGGCGGCGCCGATTTACTATGCTTATATCAAGAGCGAGTTGCATGAAATGGGCTGGGTCTGAGGCCCGCCTGCTTATTCGGATATCGGGATAACCGGAATATGTGCTTCAGCTGGCCGAAAACCCGCCGTTTGCATTAAAATGGCAGATCGTATCCAAGGAGCGTTGCGACAGACACGGTCTGCCAGGCTTGGAACGGTCAATACGCAACTGCGCTCACGTTACTTTTTTTCTAACGAAAGGAGGGCGTGATGAACGCCGCTGTAATGAACTCTACCGCACACTCAAACTCTTCAACCCAAGATTACGTCGTTGCCGATATCAGCCTGTCCGGCTGGGGCGACAAGGAAATCAAGATCGCCGAAACCGAAATGCCGGGCCTGATGGCGATCCGCGACGAATTCGCCGCTGCGCAGCCGCTCAAGGGTGCGCGCATCACTGGTTCGATCCACATGACGATCCAGACCGCGGTGCTGATCCAGACCCTGGAAGCGCTTGGCGCCAAGGTACGCTGGGCATCCTGCAATATCTACTCGACCCAGGACCACGCCGCCGCCGCGATCGCCGCTGCCGGCACGCCGGTGTTCGCCTTCAAGGGCGAATCGCTGGACGACTACTGGGAATTCACGCACCGCATTTTCGAATGGCCGGGCGAAGAGCAAGCCAACATGATCCTGGACGATGGCGGCGACGCCACCTTGCTGCTGCACCTCGGTACCCGCGCTGAAAAAGACGCGTCGGTCTTGAACAACCCGGGTTCGGAAGAGGAAATCTGCCTGTTCAACGCCATCAAGAAAAAACTGGCGACTTCGCCCAGCTGGTATTCGACCCGCCTGGCCCAGATCAAGGGCGTGACCGAAGAAACCACCACCGGCGTGCATCGCCTGTACCAGATGCACAAGGAAGGCAAGCTGGCTTTCCCCGCCATCAACGTCAACGACTCGGTCACCAAGTCGAAGTTCGACAACCTGTACGGCTGCCGCGAATCGCTGGTTGACGGCATCAAGCGCGCCACCGACGTCATGATCGCCGGCAAGGTCGCCGTGATCGCCGGCTATGGCGATGTCGGCAAGGGTTCTGCACAAGCCATGCGCGCGCTGTCGGCGCAAGTCTGGGTGACGGAAGTCGATCCGATCTGCGCCCTGCAGGCGGCGATGGAAGGCTACCGCGTGGTGACCATGGAATACGCGGCCGAGCATGGCGACATCTTCGTCACTTGCACCGGCAACTACCATGTGATCACTCATGCGCACATGCAAAAGATGAAGAACCAGGCGATCGTCTGCAACATCGGCCACTTCGACAATGAAATCGAAGTCGCCGCCCTGAAGCAATACACCTGGGAAAACATCAAGCCGCAAGTCGACCACATCATTTTCCCCGATGGCAAACGCATCATCCTGCTGGCTGAAGGCCGTCTGGTGAACCTGGGCTGCGGCACCGGCCATCCGTCGTATGTGATGAGCTCGTCGTTCGCCAACCAGACCATCGCCCAGATCGAATTGTTCGTGAACACCAAGGCTTATCCGGTCGGCGTCTACACGCTGCCGAAGCACCTGGATGAAAAAGTCGCGCGCCTGCAATTGAAAAAGCTGAACGCGCAACTGTCTGTCCTGACGGAAGAGCAAGCTGCTTATATCGGCGTCAAGCAAACCGGCCCTTACAAGCCGGAACACTACCGCTATTAATAGCCCGGCCGCCGGCTGCCTTATGGCGGCCGGCGGATCTTCCACCATCAAGAGGAAACCTCAATGCGCTTACTGATTACCTGGCTGATTAATACCCTGGCCTTGCTGGCGGTGCCGTATCTGATGCACTCGGTGCAGTTCACCAGTTTCGGTGCGGCGCTGATCGCTGCGCTGGTGCTGGGTTTCGTCAATACCTTGATCCGCCCTGTCTTGTTGTTGCTGACTTTGCCGGCGACCTTGCTGACCCTGGGCTTGTTCATCTTTATCATCAACGGCCTGATGTTCTGGCTGGTTTCGCATCTGGTAAGCGGTTTCTATGTCGCCAGTTTCTGGGCGGCGGTAGGCGGCGCTATCTTGTACAGCATCGTTTCGTGGGCGTTGTCCACGCTGCTGTTGAAGAAGAATTGATTGGCACAGAAAATGGCAAAAAAGAATTTTAGTATCGAATTTTTCCCGCCGAAGACGCCCGAGGGAACGGAAAAACTGCGGGTCACGCGCGCCAAGCTGGCGGAACTGCATCCGCGCTATTTCTCGGTGACTTTCGGCGCCGGCGGCTCGACCCAGAAAGGCACGCTGGACACGGTGCTGGATATCCGCAGCGAAGGCCACGAAGCGGCGCCGCATCTGTCCTGCCTGGGCAGTTCGCGTGAATCGCTGCGCGCCATCCTGGCGCAATACAAGGATCACGGCATCAAGCGCCTGGTGGCCTTGCGCGGCGATCTGCCGAGCGGCTACGGCGCCATGGATTTTTCTTCCGGCGAATTCCGCTATGCGAATGAGCTGGTGGAATTCATCCGCGCCGAAACCGGCGACTGGTTCCATATCGAAGTCGCGGCCTATCCGGAAATGCACCCGCAGGCGAAGTCGCCGCAGGACGACGTGCAGCGCTATGTCAGCAAGGTCAAGGCCGGCGCCAACGGCGCCATCACCCAGTATTTCTACAATGCCGACGCGTATTTCCGTTTCGTCGACGAAGCGCAAAAACTGGGGGCGACGGTGCCTGTGGTGGCTGGCATCATGCCGATCACCAACTACTCGCAACTGATGCGTTTTTCCGACATGTGCGGCACCGAGATCCCGCGCTGGATCCGCCTCAAGCTGGCCAGCTATGGCGACGACACCGATTCGATCCGTGCTTTCGGGTTGGACGTGGTGACCCAGCTATGTGAGCGCTTGCTCGCCGGCGGCGCCCCGGGATTGCACTTCTATACCTTGAATCATTCGCCAGCGACGATCGCCATCTGGCAGCGCCTGAAGTTATAGGCTGCTACAATCCGCCAGCTTCGGTGATGATGGCGTCCAGCGCAATATCATGCGCGGCGCCCTCGAATTCCGCCAGTCCGCAGGAGTAGGCAATCCCGATTGCCTGCGGACGCGGCGCCAGCGCCAGGGTCCTGTCGTAAAAGCCGCCGCCGTAGCCCAGCCTGAGCTTGCCGCGGTTGAAGCCGACGCAGGGAATCAGCAAGGCCGACGGCGTCGCGCCCACATCGCTGGCCGGCACTGCGACCCCGAAACTGTCTTTCACCATGCTGTCACCGGGCGTCCAGGCGACAAAACGCAGGGGGCTATCGTTATCCACCACGATCGGCAACGCCAGCGGCACACCGTTTGCCGCCAGTTCGGCGTAAGCCGGCCGCAAATCCGGTTCGCCGCGGATCGGCCAGTAGACCCCCAGCACGCCGTCCGGCTGTGCCTGCCGCCATGACGCGACCCAGGCGATTACGCGGCGCCCCAGTTCCAGGTCCCAGTCGCGGCGGCTGTCGGCGGCTATCGCCCGCCGCGCGGCCAGGAGGGCAGGGCGCAACAATGCTTTGTCGGGGTTTGGTGTTGCATCACTGGCATCACATGCTATGCTAGGCGTCATCGTTCGTACCCGTAAAAAATAGGTTTAACATGTTCAAAAAGAAATGGCTTGCTGTCATCGCCGTCGCCGTGGCTTCCTCCGCCGTACTGACAAGTGCAGCTTATGCGCAAAAGCGCTCCGCCAGCAGCGCATCCAGCGGCAGCTACGCCAGCCAGGATGACGCTTTCCTGGCCTTGCGCGACGCCGCGCGCGCGAATAACGCCGACAAGGCAGAACTGCTGTCTTCTACCCTGAGTGATTATGACATTCCTTCATATGTCGATTACTACCGCCTGAAACCGCTGATCAAAGACCTGGTCGCGCCGCAGGCCGATATCCGCGACTACCTCAGCCGTTACGACGGCAGCGCAATCGCTGATCGCCTGCGCAACGACTGGCTGCTGGAGCTGGGCAAGGCCGGCGACTGGGCCACTTTTGATGAACAATATCCGAAATTCGTGCTGGACGACGACACCCAGCTGAAATGCTATGCGCTGACCTCGGCCGCCCAGAAAGGCACGAATGTGGCGGCGGAGGCACGCGCCTTGCTGACCACGCCGAAGGACTTCGGTCCAGGCTGCACCGACCTGGTCGGCACGCTGGCGCAAAACGGCCAGTTCAGCGCCGACGATGTCTGGTTCCAGGTCCGCCAGGCGGTGGAGTCCGGCTTTGCAGGGGTGGCGCGCCGCATGACGCCGTTCGTCGACGCCGACGATGCTCAGGTGGCGCAAGCCATCGACAAATCCGCGCTGGTGCTGGCGCGCGGCCCGGGCGCCGGGCGCAGCGGCCATGAATTATTCATCCTGGCGCTGGGACGCGTGGCGAAGAACGATACCGGCCGTGCGGCCGGCGCACTGAACGCATCCCTGGATCAATTGACATCGACCGAGCGCTCGCTGGCATGGGCGCAGATCGCCTTGCAGTCGGCGCTCAAGCTGGAGCCGCAAGCGATCGACTATTGGCGACAGGTAAAGGGTAGCGCGCCATTGTCCGGCGACGCTTATCAATGGCGCGTGCGCTCGGCCCTGCGCGGCGGCGACTGGAAGCTGGTCAGGAGCGGCATCGAGGCGATGCCGGCGGCCCTGCGCAGCGACCCGACCTGGATCTACTGGCTGGCCCGCGCCGACCAGGCCGAAGGCAAGGTTGATCAGGCCCAGCAGCAATTCCAGGCTATCGCCGACCAGACCAATTTCTATGGCCAGCTGGCGCTGGAAGAGCTGGGGCAGAAAATCATTGCGGTTTCCTCCAGCCAGACATTTACTCCAATTGAAATGGCGGCGATGACAAATAACCAGGGCTTCCGTCGCGCCTTGCGGTTTTTTGACATGAATTTGCGGTTTGAAGGTGTGCGCGAATGGAATTGGGAACTGCGCCAGATGACTGATCGCCAATTGCTGACAGCGGCTGAATTCGCGCGCCAGAACAATGTCCTCGACCGCATGGTGAACACTTCGGACCGGACCAAGGTCGAAGTCGATTTCAATCAGCGCTTCCCGTCGCCGCATCGCGATGTCATGAGCACCAATACCCAAAGCCTGGGGCTCGACATGGCCTGGGTATACGGGCTGATCCGGCAAGAATCGCGCTTCATGCGCAGCGCCCGCTCGAACGTCGGCGCCAGCGGCCTGATGCAGGTGATGCCGGCGACGGCAAAATGGGTTGCCAAGAAAATCGGCCTGAGCGGCTTTACCGTCGACCAGATTGCCGACGTGAATACCAACATCCTGCTGGGCACCAACTATCTGAGCATGGTGTTGTCCGATCTGGACGGTTCGCAGGCGCTCGCGTCGGCCGCCTACAATGCCGGTCCTGGACGGCCGCGGGCCTGGCGCTCGACGCTGCCCGGCACGGTGGAAGGTGCGGTATTTGCCGAGTCGATTCCGTTTAATGAAACCCGCGGCTACGTCAAGAATGTGCTGTCGAACGCGACTTACTATGCAGCTTTGTTTGACGGCAAGCCGCAGTCCCTGAAAGCACGCCTGGGCACGGTCGCACCCAAGGGTTTTGTCGAGTCGGCGCTGCCTTGATATAGCCTTGAGTAGAATTACTGCGTGGAATCTCGACATTCGTAGTCCCGGAGCTGTATATGCAAACCACAGAACTCGATCCAAGCCTGTCAGCCGCTTTGCAAAAAGCCGGAAAGGACGGCCTGATCCTGGTGATCGGCAATAAAAACTATTCTTCATGGTCGATGCGGCCATGGGTGGCGATGACTGCGTTCGGCATTCCGTTCAAGGAACACAAGATCTTGTTGCGCCAGCCGCACACCGCCAACGAAATAGGACGTTATTCCGCCAGTGGCCGGGTGCCGATCCTGCTGGTGGGCGAGACGCCGGTCTGGGATTCGCTGGCCATCTGCGAATACCTGGCGGATCAGTTCCCCGATCTCGGCATGTGGCCGCAAGACACGCTGGCACGCGCCACCGCGCGTTCGATCTGCGCCGAGATGCATTCCGGATTTGCCGCCCTGCGTGCAGACATGCCGATGGATATTCGTGTCCACAAGCCGGGACACGGGCGTACCGCTGGCTCGCAGGCCGATATCGCCAGGGTGGTGGAAATCTGGGAAACCTGCTTATCCGAATTCGGTCATCATCAGTTTTTGTTCGGCGCATTTTCGATTGCCGACGCCTATTTTGCACCGGTCGTCATGCGCTTCCACAGCTACGGCGTATCGCTGGCGCCGGCATTGCAAGCCTACGCCGAACGGGTGCAGGCACACCCGGCGGTGACGCGCTGGATGCGCGAGGCATTGGCGGAAACCGAAGTCTTGCCAGATTAATTGCAAGTCCAATCTCATCAGGTTCAATCAACGACATGAAAGTTTTTGCGGTAGGCGGCGCGGTACGCGACGAGTTGCTCGGTTTGCCGGTCAAGGACCGCGATTACGTGGTGGTCGGAGCGACGCCGGACGATATGCTGGCGCAAGGATTCCGCCCGGTCGGCAAGGATTTTCCAGTGTTCCTGCATCCGCAAACGCATGAGGAATATGCGCTGGCGCGCACCGAGCGCAAGACTGCGCCCGGCTACAAAGGTTTTGTGTTCCATACCGCCGCCGACGTCACGCTGGAGCAAGACCTGGTGCGTCGCGACCTGACCATCAACGCCATTGCGCGCGCCGAGGACGGCGCCCTGGCCGATCCTTTCAACGGCCGCCAGGATCTGCAAGATCGTATATTCCGTCACGTCTCCGACGCCTTTGCCGAAGATCCGGTGCGCATCCTGCGCGTGGCGCGCTTTGCTGCGCGCTTCACCGACTTTACGGTTGCGCCGCAAACCAACGCCCTGATGCAACGCATGGTAGCCGCAGGTGAAGTCGATGCGCTGGTGCCGGAACGGGTCTGGCAAGAGCTGGCGCGCGGCCTGATGGAAAGCCAGCCGTCGCGCATGTTCGAGGTCTTGCGCGCGTGCGGCGCGCTGGCGCGCATCCTGCCGGAACTGGATGCGTTGTGGGGTATACCGCAGCCGGAAAAATATCACCCTGAAATCGATACCGGCGTACATGTGATGATGGTGGTGGATACCGCCGCCCGCGCAAACTATCCGCTGCCGGTGCGCTTCGCCACCATCATGCACGACCTCGGCAAAGGCGTGACGCCGGCCGCAGGCTGGCCCAGCCATCACGGTCATGAAGGCCTTGGCGTGGAACTGGTGGAACGGGTTTGCCAGCGTCTTAAAGTGCCGAGCGAGGCGCGCGACCTGGCCTTGATGACGACCCGCGAACACGGCAACGTCGGCCGCGCTTTCGAGCTGCGCGCCGCCACCATCGTCAACCTGCTGGGACGCTGCGACGCATTTCGCAAGCCCGAGCGTTTTATTGATATGCTACGTGCCACCGAATGCGATTACCGCGGCAGGACCGGCTACGAGGAGCGGCCGTTTCCGCAGCTTGCTTATCTGCAGGCGGCATTGCAGGCAGCGCAGTCGGTCAATGCCGGCGTTATTGCAGGCATGTTCCAGCAGCAGCCGCAACGGATACCTGACGCTATCCATGCCGCCCGGGTTGAAGTGGTCGAGCAGCTGCTGCAGGCGCAACGACCGTAAACCAGATCAGCTTGTCCGACCAGAGAGGCCAGGATGACAGCCACAGATGCGAAGACGGGCGGCGCCGGCAGCCCGGCGCCGGTAACAGCCGGTGGCTCCGGTTCCGGCCATGCCAAGGCTGCGCGGCCTATCATCTTCGTCAAGGAATTGTCGCGCCGGGCGCGCAAGCGGCTGTTGCGCCATTTCCTGGCGTTGAGCAGCGGTGACCGCTTGCTGCGCTTCGGTTCGGTGCTGTCGGATGATCTGGTTAGCCGTTACGTGGAAAATATCGATTTCTCGCGCGACACCGTGTTCGGCGTCTACGATCGTAAGCTGCGCTTGCTTGGGGTCGGCCACCTGGCTTTTGCGCCGCGCGAGGCGCTGCCTTCGGTGAGCGCTTCGACCACCAAGGAAAGGGTCGCCGAATTCGGCGTCTCGGTGGCCGCTTCGGCACGCGGCATGGGTGTCGGCAGCCGCCTGTTTGAACGGGCGGCGATACGCTGCCGCAATGTCGATATCGACACCTTGTATATGCACTGCCTGTCCTCAAACAAGGTGATGATGCATATCGCAAAAAAGGCCGGGATGGCGATCCACCGCGATTACGGCGAGGCTGACGCTTATCTGAAGCTGCCGCCGGCCAATCCTGCCAGCGTGTTGCAGGAGGCGGTGCAGGAGCAGGCGGCGATGCTGGACTACACCTTCAAGGCGAATCTGCGCGCCGCGCTCAAATGGCTGAGCAACCTGCCCGGCATCAAGCGCGACTAAATGGCCCGGCTTCGGCCAGGTTGCGCGTTTTGCGATAATATTTCCATCTCATCATTTGCCTCCGGAAGTTCCTATGTACCGCTATCTGGTCACCACAATGCGCACTCCCGCCTTCCAGCCGAGTGTAGTGGAGCAGCACTATGCTTTTCTCGATCAGCTGCGGGTGCAAGGCAAGCTTGAGCTGGCCGGGCCGTTTACCGACAAGTCGGGCGGCGCCTATCTGATCAAGGCCGCCAGCCTGGAAGAAGCACAGAGCCTGGCGTTCACCGATCCGGTGCATGTCAGCGGATCGTCGCTGGTGACGGTCTACGAATGGAACGCGGTCTAGGATCCGTTAAAGCAAGGGTAGTGCCGTCGTATCTTTCACCCGTTGCAGCGCAAAACTCGATTTGACGTCCAGCACCGCCGGATGGCGCAGCAGGGTCTCCATCATGAAGCGGGAGAAATGCGCCATGTCTTCCACGTGCACTCTCAGCAAGAAATCCATCTCGCCAGTCATGGCGTAGCAGGCAACCACTTCCGGCCAGCGCTCTACCGCGGTAGAAAACGAAACCCGCGGCGACATGGTCTGATGCTGGGCCGCCGCCGCTTTGGTGCCGCTCAAGTACAGCGGATCGCTATGCTTTTCCAGGCGCACGTTGATATAGGCCAGCAGGCCCAGGCCGATCTTGTCCGGCTCCAGCAGCGCCACGTATTGCCGGATTACGCCGGCCTGTTCCAGTTGCTTGATGCGGCGCAGGCAGGGCGACGGCGACAGGTTGACCCTTTCCGCCACCTCCTGATTGCTGAGGCGGCCATCCTCCTGCAAGATCGCCAGGATTTTCCGATCGGTTGCATCCAATGCAATCGTTGGCATAATTCACCTTTAAATTGATGTTTTAAGACATATTAATGCTCAAATTCTGGTTTGTGGAACAAATTTTGCAATTAACTGCCCTCGTCTCAGCCCTATACTGTAGGCATAAAAGTAGCTAAACGCGTTGAATCCGGGACCTACAGAATGAATGCAAACGTAATGGACATGAGCTTGAACACCGATGATTTTTTTGCCACCGTCGCTGAAAAGTCGGACGGCGCCTCCCTGCGCGGCGACTACAGCAAGATCGACGCGCGCTATGTGGTCAAGCAGGACTGGGATGCCTACACGCCGGAGCAGCACGCTCTGTGGCGCCGCCTGTATCAGCGCCAAGCCAAGCTGATCCCCGGCCGTGCTTGCGACGTCTTCATCGAAAGCCTGGAACTGCTCAATATCGGCGACGGCATTCCGCGCTTTGAAGAAAGCTCGGCCTTGCTGTTCAAGGCTACCGGCTGGACGCTGGTGGCGGTGCCGGGCCTGGTGCCGGACCACGTTTTTTTCGAGCATCTGGCCAGCCGCCGCTTCCCGGTCACAGTCTGGCTGCGCGATCCGGAAGAATTCGACTACATCGTCGAACCCGATGTGTTCCATGATTTTTTCGGCCACGTGCCGCTGCTGTTCAATCCGATTTTTGCCGACCATCTGCAGGATTACGGCAAGGGCGCGCTGAAGGCGATGAAACTGGACGGCCTGTCGATGCTGGCGCGCCTGTACTGGTACACGGTTGAGTTCGGCCTGATCCAGAGTCCGGAAGGCCTACGCGTGTACGGCGCCGGGATTCTGTCGTCCGGCGGTGAAATCGAGCATTGCCTGAGCAGTCCCGCGCCTTTGCGCCTGCCGTTCGATGTCGAGCGCGTGATGCGCACCCTGTACAAGATCGACTCTTATCAGGAAACCTATTTTGTCATCAATGATTTCAAGCAACTGTTCGACGACACCGCGCCGGATTTCACGCCCATCTATGCGCGCCTGAAAGCCTTGCAGCCGTTGCCGGCGAATGCCTTGCTGGATGGCGAGGCAAATCTGCAGTTGAAATAAAAAAGCGGATCCTGCCGGGGAGGGCAGAATCCGCAAACTAGTGATAATGGGAACACTAGAGGGAGGAATGCCCGACATGGCTGGTCCAGGGGAGGTATTCAGCCACATCTGACAAGTTGCCATTACACGCCCAGTCGTGCTCCCGATCTACTCGATTTACCAGTTGTTACAGTTGTTACCCTGAGGCTGCTTAGCATTTGATTTGGAAATGCGACCGCGCGGCAGGCGCTACAGACCCAGTACCGGCGCGGGTGATTGCTGCGCCGTGCATTGAGTCGGCCACCCGCTTGTGATAATCTGGTGGCTGCAGGAAATAGTAAAAAACAGGACGATTTGCCCACAAGGCGAAGACGTTTTACCGCGTAGGATAACCTCCACGCAGTGCAATCAAAAACATAATTTTTGGCACGGAGACTGAATGAACGCACCACTCAAATCGGCGCAAGCCTTGCTGCCCACGCAAGCGTCTGCAGCTGATAGCATTTCCCTTGATGATAAATTTACACTAGAACGCGGCCGTGCTTTCATGACGGGCACGCAGGCCATCATTCGTTTGCCGATGCTGCAACGGCAGCGCGATGTGCAAGCTGGATTGAACACCGCCGGTTTCGTGACCGGTTATCGCGGTTCCCCGCTCGGCAGCGTCGATCTGACCGCCGCCAAGGCCAAGAAATATCTGGAATCGCATCACGTCAAATTCCACCCCGGCATGAATGAAGACCTTGCCGCCACCAGTGTCTGGGGTACGCAGCAGGTCAATCTGTTTCCCGGCGCGCAGTACGATGGCGTGTTCGGCATGTGGTACGGCAAAGGCCCCGGCGTCGACCGTTGCGGCGACGTCTTCAAGCACGCCAACATGGCAGGCACTTCCAAGAATGGCGGCGTGCTGGTGCTGGCCGGCGACGATCACGCAGCAAAATCGTCGACCACCGCGCACCAGAGCGAACATATCCTGAAAGCCTGCGGCATTCCGGTGCTGTATCCCTCCTCGGTGCAGGAATATCTCGACTACGGCTTGCATGGCTGGGCCATGAGCCGCTATACCGGTTTGTGGGTATCGATGAAATGCGTCACCGACCTGGTCGAGTCCGGCGCTTCGATCGATCTCGATCCGGACCGCGTCAAGATTGTCTTGCCGACTGCCGCCGATTTTGAACTGCCGGCCGACGGCTTGAATATCCGCCTGCCAGACACCGTGCTGGGACAGGAAGCGCGGATGAACAATTACAAATGGTACGCAGCGCTGGCCTATGCCCGCGTCAACAAGCTGAACCAGATCGTCTGGGACAGCCCGCGCGCCAAGATCGGCATCATCACCGCCGGCAAATCCTATCTGGACACGCGCCAGGCGCTGGCCGACCTCGGCATCGACGAAACCGTAGCGCGCGACATCGGCATCCGCCTGTACAAGATCGGCATGACCTGGCCGCTGGAAGCGGAAGGCGTACGCGAGTTTGCGCAAGGCCTGGAAGAAATTCTGGTGGTGGAAGAAAAGCGCCAGATCCTCGAATACCAGGTCAAGGAAGAGCTCTACAACTGGCGCGACGATGTGCGGCCACGCGTGGTCGGCAAGTTCGACGATACCGGCGAATGGAGCAACCGCAGCGGCGAAGGCCATGGCGACTGGCTGCTGCCGGCCACCTATGAACTGAACCCGGCGCAGATCGCCCGCGCCATCGCCACCCGCGTGTCGAAATACTTTGCCGGCCATCCGGTAGCACAGCGCGTGCAGCAACGGGTCGCCTATCTGGAAGCCAAGGAAGCGCTGCTGAACATCAGCAGCAAGCCGGATCCGAACAAGGACCGCGTGCCGCATTTCTGCTCCGGCTGTCCGCACAATACCTCGACCAAGCTGCCGGACGGCAGCCGCGGCCTGGCCGGTATCGGCTGCCATTACATGGTGCTGTGGATGGACCGCGAATCGTCCACCTTCACCCACATGGGCGGCGAAGGCGTGACCTGGGTCGGACAAGCGCCGTTCACCACGGAAAAGCACGTGTTCGCCAATCTCGGCGACGGCACTTATTTTCACTCCGGCCTGCTGGCGATCCGTGCATCGGTCGCGGCCAAGGTCAACATCACCTACAAGATCCTGTTCAACGATGCGGTCGCCATGACCGGCGGCCAGGCTTTCGATGGCCCGCTCGATCCGGCCATGATTTCGCGCCAGATCGCGGCGGAAGGCGTGACGCCGATTATCGTGGTGACCGACGAACCGGAAAAATACGGATCGAGCGTCGACTGGGCGCCGGGTGTGACGATCCGTCATCGCAGCGAACTGGATGCCGTGCAACGTGAGCTGCGCGAGATCGAAGGCTGCTCGGCCATGATTTACGACCAGACCTGCGCTTCGGAAAAACGCCGGCGCCGGAAACGCAATGAATATCCGGATCCAGCCAAGCGCGCAGTGATCAACGAAGCCGTGTGTGAAGGCTGCGGCGATTGCAGCGTGCAGTCGAACTGCCTGTCGGTGGAGCCGCTGGAAACCGAGTTCGGCCGCAAGCGCCAGATCAACCAATCTTCGTGCAACAAGGATTTCTCTTGCGTTACCGGATTCTGCCCGAGCTTTGTGACGGTCGAAGGCGGCAACCTGAAGAAGCCGGCCAAGATATCGGCCACACCGGCTACAGCGGACGCTCCGGTAGCGGCCCTGCCGTCGCCGGTCCTGCCAAGCACTGTCAAGCCTTTCGGCATCCTGGTGACCGGTATCGGCGGCACCGGCGTGGTCACCATCGGCCAGATCCTGGCGATGGCAGCGCACGTCGAAGGCAAGGGCTGTTCGGTGCTGGACATGAGCGGCCTGGCGCAAAAGGGCGGTCCGGTGATGTCGCACGTGCGTCTGGCGGATCATCCGGACGATATCTATTCGACGCGCGTCGGCACCGGCGACGCCGACCTGGTGATCGGCTGCGACGCCATTGTCAGCGCCAACCGCGATGCACTGTCGCGCATGGGCGAAGGCCGCACATACGCGGCGATCAATTCGACCCGTACGCCGACTGCGGCATTCGTCAAGAATCCGGACTGGCAATCTCCCGATGCAGCAGCCGAGCACGATATCCGTGCGGCCTGCGGCAGCGATCGCGTCGAGTTCATCAACGCCGGTCATATCGCGACGGCCTTGATGGGCGACGCCATCGCCACCAATATGTTCATGCTGGGCTATGCCTGGCAAAAGGGCTGGGTGCCATTGACCGAAGCATCGCTGATGCGCGCGATCGAACTGAACGCCTTGCAGGTCGCGTTCAACAAGCAGGCATTTGTCTGGGGCCGCACGGCTGCGATCGATCTGGCGGGACTGGAAAAGCGCACTCGTCTCAGTGATACGCAGGCACAGGTGATCGAATTCAAACGCACGCCTAAGCTGGATGATTTGATCAAGCGCCGCGTCGCCGTCCTCACTTCCTACCAGGACGCCGCCTATGCAGAACAGTACCGCGCTTTTGTCGAGCAGGTGCAGGCTGCAGAACACCTGCATGGCGGGCATCGTTTGAGCACTGCGGTCGCCACGTATCTGTTCAAGCTGATGGCTTACAAGGATGAGTATGAAGTAGCGCGTCTGTATACCGACGGTGCGTTCAAGGCGAAAATTGCCGCCATGTTCGAAGGCGACTACAAGCTCAAGTTCCATCTGGCGCCGCCGCTGCTGGCCAAGCACGATGCCCACGGCCATCTGATCAAGCAGGAATTCGGACCATGGATGATGCGTGCTTTCGGCGTCCTGGCGAAACTGAAATTCCTGCGCGGCAGCGCGCTGGACGTTTTCGGCTACACCGCTGAGCGCAAGGAAGAGCGGGCCTTGATCGTGCATTACAAGGAAATCATTACTTCCTTGCTGCCGAAACTGACTGCCGACAACCTGACCAGCGCCGTCGCGATTGCCAGCCTGCCGGAAGAAATCCGCGGTTATGGCCACGTCAAGGACCGGCATCTGGCGGCAGCCCGCGCCAAGGAAGCACAGTTGCTGAATCAGTTTGCTGCACCTGAAGCAAAAGGGGAGTTGTCTCGTTCGATCGCGGCTTGATTGATCGCGGTTGATCGTTAAAAAAACGGCGGGTAGATGAAAATCTACCCGCCGTTTTGCATTTCAGTGTACGGAATATCTCGGCGATTGCCAGACTGACCTTTCAGGCCGCCGCGCCTTGCTTGAATTGCTGGTAGCCGCGCGCCCGCAACGCACATGCCGGACAAGTGCCGCAGCCATAGCCCCAGTCATGCAAAGCGCCGCGCTCGCCCAGATAGCAGGTATGGGTATCGGCCCGGATCAGGTCGACCAGGGCATCGCCGCCAAGATCTTGCGCCAGTTTCCAGGTTTCCGACTTGTCGATCCACATCAATGGCGTTTCCAGCTTGAGCTGGGTCGCCATGCCGAGGTTGAGCGCCACCTGCAAGGCTTTCATGGTGTCGTCGCGGCAATCCGGATAGCCGGAGAAGTCGGTTTCGCACATGCCGCCCACCAGCACGTTCAAGCCGCGTCGGTAGGCGACGGTGGCGGCCACTGTCATGAACAGCAGGTTGCGGCCGGGAACGAAAGTATTCGGCAAGCCGTTTTCCTGCATCACGATTTCGACGTTTTCTGTCATGGCGGTCGATGAGATCTTTGAAATCAGCGACAGGTCGATCATGTGGTCTTCGCCCAATTTATGAGCCCAGTGCGGAAACTGGGCGCGGATTTTCTGCAGCAGGATCGGGCGCACGGTCAGCTCGACAGCATGCCGCTGGCCGTAGTCGAAGCCGATGGTCTCGACCCGCTCATAGCGCGCCAGGGCCCATGCCAGGCAAGTGGTGGAATCCTGGCCGCCGCTGAACAGGACGATGGCGCCGTTTGGTGTGCTGCTTGGTGCGCTGTTTGCTGTACTCATATTATTTTGCTCCCTTGTTGCTGACCTGTTGCAGAGTCTGTTCGACAAAATCCTTGTTCGGTTCGGTGAAGCGCAAACGCACCGGATACCATTCCAGGGAAGGCGCCAGCCAGATATCGAGCTGCTGGTCCTTGGCGTCTGGCGGTGGCGCCTTGAAGATATGAATGGTCTCAAGATCGCCCATGGGGGTCTTGATTTTTTCGGTATTGACGACCTTGAAAGTCCATGCTTCGGCATCGTGCATGCCGGCCACGAAGAAGGTCCAGTTTGACCCCGGCTTGAACTGTTGCGGCGCCGCCCGCGCCACGGAAATCAGCTGCCAGATGATGCTGGTGCGATCCTGCTCGCCGCCCTTCAGCGGGTAGCTGTCGCTGGATTCGGAAAAACCGATGGTGCCGCTGTCGCGATGGAAGGTGGTGGTGGTGGCTTGCTTGCGGTAGCGTTTGTTGATGAACTGCGTCGGCGCCAGGCCGAAATCGTCGATCGCGCCTTCGCTGGACGATTCCAGGATTTTCCCGAACAGCATGGCGCGGGTTTCCGAATTGACGCTAAAGCGCTTGTCCGCTACCTGCCACCTGACTGTGCCTTCACCGCCGAGCGCGATGCCGCTTTGCTTGGCTTGAATCGCGTAGTCCAGCTCGGCCGACGGCGGCAGGTCGATTTTGTACTTGGTGGCCGGATGATCCGTGCCGGCTGCGCTGGCGCTCAGCAGATGACAGCAGAGCGCGGCAGCGGCGGCAAGACGGAACAAGGACAATGTTGATGATTTCATGATTTCCCAAAAAAATTGCTGGTTCACCAGCTTGGTCTAATTCAGCGCGTTTGGATCCAGCTGCTTTAGCTTGGACAAGGACATGTCGAGGTAGTCGCCGTCGGTTTCGGTAAAGCGCAATTTGACCGGATACCATTCCTGTTGCGGCGACAGCCAGATGTCCAGCCGCTGTTCGTGAGAGCCGGGCTCCGGAATGCGGATCACATGCCAGACTGCGCGCTGGTCGCCGTCGACATCGATTTTTTCCTGGCCGACGATCTGCATGCGCCAGGTTTCGGCGTCCAGCGGACCGGCGACAAACAGGTCGATCACTGCGCCCGGTGCAAATTGCGAGCTGTCGCCGCGGCCGATGCTCGCCAGTTGCCAGACTACGCTGGCGCGGTCCTGCTCGCCGCCGCTGCGCGGATATTTGTTGTCCGAAGAGGAAAAGACAATCTGGTTGAGTTCGCGGTGAAAAATCGTTTTCGTCGCAGGCTTGCGGAAACGCTTTTGCGTGTAAGTTATGGGCGCCACGCCAAAGCCATTGAATTCGCCTTCGCTCTTGAAATCCAGAACGGTGATGAACAAGGCGCCTGCCTCGCCATTGACGGTGTAGCTGCCGCCATCGGTTTGCCAGGTGATTTTACCGCTGCCATGATAGTTCTGGCCCTTTTGCAACGCTTCCACAGCGTATTTCAGTTCCGCTGAAGGCGGCGGACTGGTTTGATAGTGCTTGCCGGCGGCAGGAGTGACTTTCGCCGGCTCTGCCGGTCCGGGATGCTCCACCGGCGGTTTGGCTTCGGCGGCGCCGGCAGCTGCGTCAGCCATGGCTGGTCCGGCCGGCTGGGCATCGACAATAGGCATCACGGTTTCCCTGATCGGCATATCCGGCACTTCTACCGCCGGCTCGGGAGCCGGCCGGGGTTTGGCCGCGGCAACCGGACGCGGTCGTGGGCTGGTTTTCGGCTGCGGTTTTGGTTCTTGCGGCAACAGCACCGGCTTTTCCACCGGCGGCAGGGCCGCGATATTGGTCATGATGATGTGGTCGCGCCGCTCCACCGACAACGGTGCGTTGAACTGGCGGCCGCCCCATACGATCAGCAGGATGTGCAGCAAAGCAGTGAGCAGCAATACCCCCAGCCAGCGACGACGGCTGCCAAAGGTAAAACGCGGTGTTGAGGTGTATTCGGAGGAAGACGACATCCGCATAGTGTAAACGATCCGTCCAGATTAACTCCTTCCAGCGCAAGAGTATGCAATAAACAACGTAAAATATTGGACCTATATCAAACTGGAATAGTTGCCGATGTCGCAGCAATCACGTTTTACCGCCAGCCTGGCGCTGGCATTCATGCTGGCCGGTGGGCTCATGCCGCCGCTGGTCCTGGCCGCGGCTCCCGCCATGCTGGCGCCGATCCGGCTGGGCATGATCGAAGGCATGTCGGGCCCGTTTGCCAATGCCGGCGAGGCAGTGGAGCACAATATCCGTTTCGCGGTGGAGCAGGTCAATGCGCGCGGCGGCGTGCGCTTGCCGGACGGCCGCCATCCTCTCAGCCTGAGCGTGTTCGACAGCAAGCAAGGAGTGGAAGACGCCCTGTTGCAGTTAAAGCAATTGACTGACCAGAAAATCCCCTTCGTACTGGAAGGCAATAGTTCTGCCGTGGCCGGCGCACTGGTCGAGGCAATCAACAAGCACAATGTCCGGACGCCTGACAATCGCGTGCTGTTCCTGAACTACTCGGCGGTCGATCCGGCGCTGACCAATGAAAAATGCAGTTTCTGGCATTTCCGTTTCGATGCCAATGCCGATATGCGCATGCACGCGCTGGTCGAAGTCATCAAAAGCGACGACAAGGCAAAAAGTGTTTACCTGATCGGCCAGGATTACAGTTTCGGCCAGCAGGTGGCCAAGGCCGCGCGCCAGCAACTGCAGGCGGCGCGGCCGGACATCAAGATCGTCGGCGATGAATTGCATCCGATCGGCAAGGTCAAGGATTTCGCTCCCTACATCGCCAAGATTCGCGCCAGCGGCGCTGATACGGTCATCACCGGCAATTGGGGTAATGACCTGACCCTGCTGGTGAAAGCCGCCAAGGAAGCCGGCCTGCGCCTCAAGTTCTATACCTTCTATGCCAATAGCCTGGGGGCGCCGGCGGCCATCGGCGATGCGGGTGTGGGGACGGTGCGTGCGGTCGCAGAGTGGCATCCTAATATTGCCGACGGCGTCCAGAATGCCGCCAGCGACGTTTTCTATCGCAGTTTCCGGCAGCGCTTCCCGCAGCCGAAAGATGACTATATGTTTTTGCGCATGGATGTCATGATAGACATGCTGGTGAGCGCCATCGAGAAGGCCCAATCGACGGAGGCGGCAGCGGTGGCGCGAGCGTTGGAAGGGGCGCAATACAAAAGCAGGTTTCACGAAGCAAGCATGCGCGCCAGCGACCATCAATTGATCCAGCCGCTGTATGTCGCGGTGATGCAAAAGCTTGCCGACGGCGGCATCCGCTTTGACAATGAAGGCAGCGGCTACGGCTTCAAGACCGAGCGCTATCTGGCGCCGGCGGCGACGGCGCTGCCCACTACCTGCAAGATGCAGCGCCCCTGAGGCGGAAGTAGCGGTAAGATGGATTTTCCTTGAAGGAGATTGGCGATGAGCGGTTCTAATATTCCAGGAGCAGACGCAATGCAGGACAGTCTTGAATTCATCAAGAAGATGTGGGGCGGCATGGGTGTGCCGGGCATGGTCGTGCCGACCTTGTCGGTGGAAGAGATCAACAAGAAGATCACCGATCTGAAGGCGGTGGAGTCATGGCTGAATCTCAACCTGAACATGCTGCGCACCACCATCCAGGCGCTCGAGGTACAGAGCGCGACGCTGTCGGCGCTGCGAGCAATGGGCACCGCTGTCAATCAGCCAGCAGAGGAAAACGGCGATGAGCCGGCAGCGAATGCATGGGCCATGCCCTCGGGTTTTCCGTTTTCATTCATGAACGCGGCGCAAAATGCCGATGCGGCGCCGGCAGCGAAAGAGCATGAGCCGGAATCGCCGGTGCCGCCAGCGCCGGATGCCGCTGCTGTCCCTCCCTCGGCAGGAAATGCCAATGCCTGGTGGGACCTGCTGCAAAGCCAGTTCAAGCAGGCAGTGAACAGCGTTGCGGCAACGGAAAAAGCGGCGAAACCGACGCCAGGCACGGCAGCCAGGAAAGATGCCAAGAGCAGCGCCAAGCCTGTGGTAAAAAAGGCCGGCGGTGCTGTCGTCGGCAAGGCAAAAACGGCAACAGCGAAAATCAAACCGGCTTCTAAATAAGGACTACGCCACGGATAGCGCAGGCTTGGGAAGTTGCACGCAGTGCGAAGACCGTAGTGAGTGAGATTGGCGCTTTGTTCCAAGGGGGTTGCGGATGTCGTTCGTCATCATGACTGGATATGAGGTGCCGGTTGCCACTGTGGCAATGTCGGTTCTTCGAACAGCTTGACTAGCGTCAGATAAGTGCGATGATTGAAGACTAGGAAGCCGGTGCCGGCACCGGAAGTCTGGCCTCGCCGTGGCGAGCTGCGCACGATATCCAAGCCAATGAGCGCAATTTTCATCCGCCGCTTTCTACATAGCTTGTGCACCGGCTGGCGGTATGAATGCGGGCTTGTAATGTGATACGCGGCAGAATGGACAATCGGATTTGAAAGTGGCGGCTTGGCTAACTATTTTTATCGTGGTGCAGCCGATGGCGCTAGCCGCTTTTCCGCAGCTGGCGTGTAAAACAGCCCAGAGGACCGGCTTCTGACCGACTGAAAACTCTAAACGACCAATTGACTTTGTTGTGATTTAAGCCAAATTTCCAGCAAAAAAGGGCCGGTCGACAGGTTTATAAACGGCCTTGTAACAAATTCTTGGTAAAATCGAACAGTTAACTCACTTGCTTAAGGTATGTATGCTGTATCCAGAACTGTTTAAATCGCTTGAACAAGTCCGCTGGAACATGGAGACCGATATTCCATGGGACAAGTTTGATGCCACCCAGCTGTCCGACGAACAAGCTCAAACTATTCGTATGAATGCGATTACGGAATGGTCGGCGCTGCCTGCAACCGAGATGTTTTTGCGTGATAACCACGGCGACAGCGATTTTTGCGCTTTCATGTCGGTCTGGTTCTTCGAAGAGCAGAAGCACTCGCTGGTGCTGATGGAATACCTGCGCCGCTTCCGGCCTGAGCTGGTGCCTACCGAAGCCGAGCTGGACAATGTGCGTTTCGAATTCGATCCGGCGCCGGCGCTGGAAACCCTGATGATGCATTTCTGCGGCGAAATCCGCCTCAATCACTGGTACCGCTGCGCCTCCGACTGGCACACCGAGCCGGTGATCAAGCAGATCTACAAGATCATCAGCCAGGATGAAGCACGCCACGGCGGCGCTTATCTGCGCTACATGAAGAAGGCCTTGTCCGAAGTCGGCGACAGCGCTTCGGCCGCATTCGCCAAGATCGGCGTCCTGATGGCTTCGGCGCGCCGCACCGAAAAGCCGCTGCACCCGACCAATCTGCACGTTAACCAGTCTCTGTTCCCGAACGACACGGTGCAAAGCCGCCTGCCGGATCCGGAATGGCTGGAGCGCTGGCTGGACGACCAGATCAAGTTCGACGGCGTGTGGGAAAAGAAAGTGGTCGATCGCATCCTGCACAATATGTCCTTGCTGTTCGAACGCACTTTCGACACCGTGCAGGAACTGAACCGCTATCGCAAGGAAGTGGTTGCGCGCCTGGCGCTGAAGTCGGCCGAAGCAGTCTGATCACCGGGAGCATCGGCGGCGAAATTTTCCACGCTGCCTCCCGGACCTTCATTGATACCAAGCCGCGTTGTTGCGGCTTTTTTTATATTCGCCATGCCTACATTTGAAAACAAGCTTTGTACCCGCGCCGAATTGAAGGCGCGGATTGCCGCTCTGCCGCAGCCGGTGGTGCTGACCAATGGCGTGTTCGACCTCTTGCATCGCGGCCATGTCACCTATCTGGCGCAGGCGCGCGAGCAGGGGGCGTCGCTGGTGGTCGCGGTGAATACCGATGCCTCGGTCAAACGTCTGGGCAAGGGCGATGACCGCCCGATCAATACCTGCGCCGACCGCATGGCAGTGCTGGCGGCGCTGGAAGCAGTCAGCCTGGTGGTCGAGTTTGACGAAGATACGGCGCTGGAGGTGGTGCAGGAAGCGCGGCCCGGCGTGTATGTCAAAGGCGGCGATTATCAGATGGATGCGATTCCGGAAGGCCAGGCGGTGCTGGCCTACGGCGGCCAGGTGGTCGCCATCGCCTTTGCCCATGACCGCTCGACCAGCAAATTGCTGGACAAGGTGCGGCAAGGCGCGTGACGGCAGTGGCACGGGACGAAAAAAAAGCGCGGATTCCGCGCTTTTTTTATGGGCCGGCGGCAGCTGCCTAGTGCTGTTGATGCATTGCCTCAGCCGATTTTCCGCTCATGTCGGTGACACTGACCGATACGTCGATTTTGCCGGCTTTCTGGAAAGTCAGCGTCAGCGGAAACTTGTCACCCGCCTTCAACGGCTGGGTCAGGCCGATCAGCATGATGTGATAGCCGTTGCCCGGTTTCATGTCGACGGTGGCGGCTGGCGCAAGTTCAATCTCGCCGACCTCGCGCATTTTCATGACATTGCCGTCCATGGACATGGTGTGGATCTCCGCGCTCTTGGCCGCCGGCGAACTGACGCCGATCAGCTTGTCGGCATCCTTGCCGGTATTCTCGATGCTGAGGAAGGCGCCGCCGCTGGGCTGGCCCGGCACGGTGGCGCGGGCATAAGGATGGCCGATATGCAAAGCGCCGACTGTATATTCGTGGGCATGGGCCGACACGCTGATCGCCAGCGCGCAGAAGAACAGGGAAACCGAACGTAAAGACATGCTGATCCTTTGAGTAGATTGCGCAGATTGTTCCTGCAGCGCGGCTGCGTTGGTTGCTGCAGCCTGACTTACGATTATAGCAATGCGGCCACGCTTATGATTTTATTCATGGAAATGTTTATCAGGCGCCGCCGCTGAAGCCATTCTGGCGCCAGGCTTCATAGACGACCACCGCCACGGTATTCGACAGATTCAGACTGCGGTTATCCGGCCGCATCGGCAGGCGGATGCGCTGCGCAGGCGCGAATGATTCGCGCAACGCCGGAGCCAGGCCGCGGGTTTCCGAACCGAACACGAAGACGTCGCCCGGCAGGAAGGCCAGGCTGGCGAACGGCGTCGAGCCATGGGTGGTCATGGCAAACATGCGCTCCGGCGCATAGCTGCCGGCCGCACGCATGCTGGCAATGAAGGCATCCCAGTCGACATGTACTTTCATGCTGGCGTAGTCGTGATAGTCGAGACCGGCGCGGCGCATCTTGGCATCATCGAGCGGAAAGCCGAGCGGCTCGATCAGGTGCAGCTGCGCGCCGGTATTGGCGCACAGGCGGATGATGTTGCCGGTATTCGGTGGAATTTCCGGTTCAACCAGGACGACGTGGAACAATCTGCTTCTCCTTCTATATAGAGTAATGACGACGCAAGCCACTTAAGGGGTTCTTGCGAAGACGAAATTGGTGATCCGGCGGGCGCCATGGCGGCGCAGGGTCTTGGCCAGCGCGTGCAGCGTTTCGCCGGTAGTCATGACATCGTCGACCACGCCTATATGGCGGCCGCCGATTTTTGCGCTTGCCGCCGGCGCCATGGCAAAGGCCTGGCGCAAATTGCGGCGGCGCTGCTCCAGGTCCAGCCCCATGGATTGCGGCAAGGTGTCGCGCTGACGCTGCAACAGATCGTGGCGCAGGGGAATGCCGGTCAGGCGCGCCAATGGCTTGGCTATCTCATGCGCCTGATTGAAACCGCGCTGCTGCAGCCGCTGTGCGCTGAGCGGAACCGCCATCAATATTTCCGGCAGTTCCAAGCGGGCGACTGTTGCCTGCAGCAGCATGGCATCCCTCAGCATTTGCGCAAACACCGGCGCCAGCGCCAGCTGGCCGCGGAACTTCAGCGCCAGGATCAGCTGGTCGACCGGCGCTGCATAATCGCATACAACGATAGTGGCGTCGAAGGCCCTGGCCTGCTTCAGGCAGTTGCCGCACTGGAGCAGGCTGGCGCCGCCGGGCTGGGGCAGCGGATTTGCACATTGGGCGCAGCGGCGCGGCCGGTCGGCAAAGTAGTGCTTGCTGCAGCCGTCGCAAATCACGCGCTTGCCGTTCTGCCCGCATAAGGCGCAGCAGGACGGCATGCCGCGCAGGATGCGGGCAAGTTGCTGTTGCGGCCATAGGCGCAGTCGGGGGAATAGCAAAGGACAAGTCTCGTTCTGGTTAATCAGGGCACTGAATCAGGACACTGCAGTCAGCTTACATACAATCAAGCGTGTAAACTACTGGCGATTATCGCATTTCATCTCACCTGCCGGATTTTGATGTCTACCTCATTGCCTCCTTCTGAAACCAGCCAAAGCGCCCCGATCGACTTGCGCCGGGTACGCGAACTGTTTGCCCAGCCTGCACTGGTGCGCGAATCCGAGTTCATGCGCCGGGAAATATCCAGCCGCATGCACGAGCGCCTTGCTCTGGTGAAACTAACGCCGCAGCGGGTGCTGGATGCCGGCTGCGGCGCCGGCCCTGATATATATACATTGCAGCAGCGCTTTGCCGATGCCGCGATTATCGGACTGGATGCTTCGGCCGCCATGTTGTCGTTAGCAAAAGAGCAACGGCAGGGTGCGCAGCTATCGGTCAACCGCTTATTAAAGAAGTGGCTGCCGTTTACCAATAGTGGCGAGCAGTTGTCGTCGGCGCTGCTGTGCGGCGATTTCGCCCAGTTGCCGCTGGCGCCGAACACAGTCGACCTGGTCTGGTCGAACCTGGCGCTGCACTGGCATCCGCAGCCGGACCGCGTGTTCGCCGAGTGGCGCCGCATATTACGGGTGGACGGCCTGCTGATGTTCTCCTGCTTCGGGCCGGATACCTTTAAAGAGCTGCGCAATGCATTTGCCGGCATCGACGCCGGCGCTCATATATTGCCGTTCGTGGACATGCATGATTTCGGCGACATGCTGGTCAATGCCGGTTTCTCTACACCGGTCATGGATATGGAAACGATTACCGTCACCTATGACACGGTGGATAAGCTGTTGGCCGATGTAAGAGCGTGGGGCGGCAATCCTCTGGCGACGCGTGGCCGCGGCTTATTAAGTAGGGAGGCAGGCGTACGCCTTAAAGCTGCGCTGGAAGCGCGCCGCCGGGCGGACGGCAAACTGCCGCTGACCTTCGAGATCATCTATGGCCATGCCTTCCGCCCAGTGCCAAAGACTACTGGTAGCGGCGAGTCCATCGTGCGCTGGGATTTGGGTAAAAGCAGGTAAATCGAAATATTTTAAAGAATTTGGTTAAAAGTACTTGCGGGGAATTGAGGGGGTTGCTATAGTTCGCCTCCCGTTGAGAACGACGCGAAAGAAGCGAAGCAGCAGCAAGGAATTGAGGCTGATTTGAGCGCGAAGTTTGAGGGGAAAAAAGCGGGTTGCAGGTTGTGTTGGAAGTAAAAAGTTTTTCGGTGAGAAGTAAAAAAGTAGTTGACGAAAAACTTGAAACGCTACATAATCTCATCTCTCTGCTGCTGACAAACAAAACGATTTGACAGCGACGCGAACCGGTAAGACGGTGACGCGAAGTAGAAGGTTCTTTAACAATTAACAGTCGATAAGTGTGGGCGTTTGATGGAAGTGCAGCGCTGCTGATGTAAATCAGGAGCGTATAACTTAAAACATTAAATGTTCACAAAAGAAGAAAATAGGCGCTTCTGCAAAGAAGTGGCCTGTCAGTATTTTGAGTGAGCGATAGCAGAGATGCTAGGCAGCAATGCCACAAAACAGAGATTGAACTGAAGAGTTTGATCCTGGCTCAGATTGAACGCTGGCGGCATGCCTTACACATGCAAGTCGAACGGTAACAGGGAGCTTGCTCCGCTGACGAGTGGCGAACGGGTGAGTAATATATCGGAACGTACCTTTGAGTGGGGGATAACTAGTCGAAAGATTAGCTAATACCGCATACGATCTACGGATGAAAGTGGGGGACCCGTAAGGGCCTCATGCTCATAGAGCGGCCGATATCTGATTAGCTAGTTGGTGAGGTAAAGGCTCACCAAGGCTTCGATCAGTAGCTGGTCTGAGAGGACGACCAGCCACACTGGGACTGAGACACGGCCCAGACTCCTACGGGAGGCAGCAGTGGGGAATTTTGGACAATGGGGGCAACCCTGATCCAGCAATGCCGCGTGAGTGAAGAAGGCCTTCGGGTTGTAAAGCTCTTTTGTCAGGGAAGAAACGGGATGTCCTAATACGATGTCCTAATGACGGTACCTGAAGAATAAGCACCGGCTAACTACGTGCCAGCAGCCGCGGTAATACGTAGGGTGCAAGCGTTAATCGGAATTACTGGGCGTAAAGCGTGCGCAGGCGGTTATGTAAGACAGGTGTGAAATCCCCGGGCTTAACCTGGGAATGGCATTTGTGACTGCATAGCTAGAGTGTGTCAGAGGGGGGTAGAATTCCACGTGTAGCAGTGAAATGCGTAGAGATGTGGAGGAATACCGATGGCGAAGGCAGCCCCCTGGGATAACACTGACGCTCATGCACGAAAGCGTGGGGAGCAAACAGGATTAGATACCCTGGTAGTCCACGCCCTAAACGATGTCTACTAGTTGTCGGGTCTTAATTGACTTGGTAACGCAGCTAACGCGTGAAGTAGACCGCCTGGGGAGTACGGTCGCAAGATTAAAACTCAAAGGAATTGACGGGGACCCGCACAAGCGGTGGATGATGTGGATTAATTCGATGCAACGCGAAAAACCTTACCTACCCTTGACATGTACAGAATCCCGAAGAGATTTGGGAGTGTTCGAAAGAAAACTGTAACACAGGTGCTGCATGGCTGTCGTCAGCTCGTGTCGTGAGATGTTGGGTTAAGTCCCGCAACGAGCGCAACCCTTGTCATTAGTTGCTACGAAAGGGCACTCTAATGAGACTGCCGGTGACAAACCGGAGGAAGGTGGGGATGACGTCAAGTCCTCATGGCCCTTATGGGTAGGGCTTCACACGTCATACAATGGTACATACAGAGGGCCGCCAACCCGCGAGGGGGAGCTAATCCCAGAAAGTGTATCGTAGTCCGGATTGTAGTCTGCAACTCGACTACATGAAGTTGGAATCGCTAGTAATCGCGGATCAGCATGTCGCGGTGAATACGTTCCCGGGTCTTGTACACACCGCCCGTCACACCATGGGAGCGGGTTTTACCAGAAGTAGGTAGCCTAACCGTAAGGAGGGCGCTTACCACGGTAGGATTCGTGACTGGGGTGAAGTCGTAACAAGGTAGCCGTATCGGAAGGTGCGGCTGGATCACCTCCTTTCTAGAGTTTGCATGAAAGTTAAGCGTCCACACTTATCGTCTGTTAATAAAGAAGAACAGGTATCGGTCAAAGGCTGCGGCGTGAAAGCGCTGGAGTTGATGGTAGGCTCGTACTGATCCAAGCGGGTCTGTAGCTCAGTTGGTTAGAGCACCGTGTTGATAACGCGGGGGTCGTTGGTTCGAGCCCAACCAGACCCACCATAAAGTTTCGGGGGTTTAGCTCAGCTGGGAGAGCACCTGCTTTGCAAGCAGGGGGTCGTCGGTTCGATCCCGTCAACCTCCACCAAGTTTCCTTGGTGAGAAGAAGCAAGAAATATCAAACCTAAGTCGGCGCAGTAGCGCGCTGGGATTTAGGTTTGGTCTTTTTAAGATCACTGGTTTTACCGTTCTTTAACAATCTAGAAGAAGTAGTAAAGATTCGTCCATGACAAGACATTGTTGTGGATGGGTATGATTGTATCAAATCAAAAAGTATGTAAAGAGTTCTCAAAAGACTCCATGGGCGCAAGCTGCATGGAGAATGCGATAACACTTTGGATACGGCAAACGCTAAACTCATAGAAATACCTCTATAACCGCTTTTTAGCTGTGAACGCAGCTAGAGGCTAAAGTTATAGGGACAAGTGAATAAGTGCACATGGTGGATGCCTTGGCGATATCAGGCGATGAAGGACGTAGTAGCTTGCGATAAGCTGCGGGGAGCTAGCAAACAAGCTTTGATCCGCAGATTTCCGAATGGGGAAACCCGGCCCTAGTGGTCATTGCAACCTGAATACATAGGGTTGCAAAGCGAACGCGGCGAACTGAAACATCTAAGTAGCTGCAGGAAAAGAAATCAACCGAGATTCCCAAAGTAGTGGCGAGCGAAATGGGAACAGCCGCAAGTTTTAGCAGTGGACATAGTAGAACGACTTGGAAACGTCGGCCATAGAGGGTGATAGCCCCTTATACGAAATGATCATTGTGGAACTAAGCTTGCAACAAGTAGGGCGGGACACGTGTAATCCTGTCTGAACATGGGGGGACCATCCTCCAAGGCTAAATACTCGATATCGACCGATAGTGAACCAGTACCGTGAGGGAAAGGCGAAAAGAACCCCGGAAGGGGAGTGAAATAGATCCTGAAACCGTGTGCATACAAACAGTAGGAGCGGACTTGTTCCGTGACTGCGTACCTTTTGTATAATGGGTCAGCGACTTACATTCAGTGGCAAGCTTAACCGTATAGGGAAGGCGTAGAGAAATCGAGTCCGAATAGGGCGTTCAGTCGCTGGGTGTAGACCCGAAACCAAGTGATCTACTCATGGCCAGGATGAAGGTGCGGTAACACGCACTGGAGGTCCGAACCCACTAATGTTGAAAAATTAGGGGATGAGCTGTGGGTAGGGGTGAAAGGCTAAACAAACTTGGAAATAGCTGGTTCTCTCCGAAAACTATTTAGGTAGTGCCTCAAGTATCACCATCGGGGGTAGAGCACTGTTATGGCTAGGGGGTCATCGAGACTTACCAAACCATTGCAAACTCCGAATACCGATGAGTGCGAGCTTGGGAGACAGACGCCGGGTGCTAACGTCCGACGTCAAGAGGGAAACAACCCAGACCGCCAGCTAAGGTCCCAAAGATTGGCTAAGTGGCAAACGAAGTGGGAAGGCTAAAACAGTCAGGAGGTTGGCTTAGAAGCAGCCATCCTTTAAAGAAAGCGTAATAGCTCACTGATCGAGTCGTCCTGCGCGGAAGATGTAACGGGGCTAAGCCAGTCACCGAAGCTGCGGATATCCGTAAGGATATGGTAGGAGAGCGTTCTGTAAGCCTGCGAAGGTGTCTTGTAAAGGATGCTGGAGGTATCAGAAGTGCGAATGCTGACATGAGTAGCGATAATGGGGGTGAAAAGCCCCCACGCCGTAAGCCCAAGGTTTCCTGTTCAACGTTCATCGGAGCAGGGTGAGTCGGCCCCTAAGGCGAGGCAGAGATGCGTAGCTGATGGGAAGCAGGTTAATATTCCTGCACCGTCGTTAGATGCGATGGGGGGACGGATCGCGGAAGGTTGTCCGGGTGTTGGAAGTCCCGGTTCCTATATCACAGAAGGCTGTTAGGCAAATCCGGCAGCGTAATTCAAGGGTATGGGACGAGCCAATTTATTGGTGAAGCAATCGGAAGTGGTTCCAAGAAAAGCCTCTAAGCTTCAGTCTAACGAGACCGTACCGCAAACCGACACAGGTGGGCGAGATGAGTATTCTAAGGCGCTTGAGAGAACTCGGGAGAAGGAACTCGGCAAATTTGTACCGTAACTTCGGGATAAGGTACGCCCCGGTAGTTTGACTGGCCTGCGCCAGAAGGACGAAAGGGCTGCAATAAAAAGGTGGCTGCGACTGTTTAATAAAAACACAGCACTCTGCAAACACGAAAGTGGACGTATAGGGTGTGACGCCTGCCCGGTGCTGGAAGATTAAATGATGGGGTGCAAGCTCTTGATTGAAGTCCCAGTAAACGGCGGCCGTAACTATAACGGTCCTAAGGTAGCGAAATTCCTTGTCGGGTAAGTTCCGACCTGCACGAATGGCGTAACGATGGCCACACTGTCTCCTCCCGAGACTCAGCGAAGTTGAAATGTTTGTGATGATGCAATCTACCCGCGGCTAGACGGAAAGACCCCATGAACCTTTACTGTAGCTTTGCATTGGACTTTGAACCAATCTGTGTAGGATAGGTGGGAGGCTTTGAAGCGGGGACGCTAGTTCTCGTGGAGCCAACCTTGAAATACCACCCTGGTTTGTTTGAGGTTCTAACCTTGGTCCGTTATCCGGATCGGGGACAGTGCATGGTAGGCAGTTTGACTGGGGCGGTCTCCTCCCAAAGTGTAACGGAGGAGTTCGAAGGTACGCTAGGTACGGTCGGACATCGTGCTAATAGTGCAATGGCATAAGCGTGCTTAACTGCGAGACTGACAAGTCGAGCAGGTACGAAAGTAGGACATAGTGATCCGGTGGTTCTGTATGGAAGGGCCATCGCTCAACGGATAAAAGGTACTCTGGGGATAACAGGCTGATTCCTCCCAAGAGTTCATATCGACGGGGGAGTTTGGCACCTCGATGTCGGCTCATCACATCCTGGGGCTGTAGCCGGTCCCAAGGGTATGGCTGTTCGCCATTTAAAGTGGTACGTGAGCTGGGTTTAAAACGTCGTGAGACAGTTTGGTCCCTATCTGCCGTGGGCGTTGGAAATTTGAAGGGGGCTGCTCCTAGTACGAGAGGACCGGAGTGGACGAACCTCTGGTGTACCGGTTGTCACGCCAGTGGCATTGCCGGGTAGCTAAGTTCGGAAGAGATAACCGCTGAAAGCATCTAAGCGGGAAACTTGCCTTAAGATGATATTTCCCGGGAACTAGATTCCCCTAAAGGGTCGTTCGAGACCAGGACGTTGATAGGTCAGGTGTGGAAGCGTAGTAATACGTTAAGCTAACTGATACTAATTGCCCGTGAGGCTTGTCCCTATAACCTTAGCAGGTTATATGATGAGCTTTTTTGTTTGCCTAGGTGACTATCCATCAAAGATAGCAACACCGTTTGGACATTCATACCCAACCGGGCTCACTCACCCTAGTGAGCTCGGTATAAAAAACTACTTCTTCTAGATTGCGTTGTTTGTTGCTCCTACTGGAGAACAAGCAGCGGTTACAAGTTATGCCTGATGACCATAGCGATTTGGTACCACCCCTTCCCATCCCGAACAGGACCGTGAAACGAATTTGCGCCGATGATAGTGCTGCAACCAGTGTGAAAGTAGGTCATCGTCAGGCTTTTATTAAAAAACCCTCTGCAACTTACCTTGCAGAGGGTTTTTGCTTTGCGCGATCGATTTGTAAAAGACCGCAAAAATGCACTTAAAAATCAACGCTGTGCCGAAATTCGATGAAGATTCACGCCACGGACGGCACCGCAATACGGAAAAATGCTATCTCAGACGCCAAATCTTTCCGATATTTTCCGTAGCACCTTCGAAAAATCGACAAAAAAAAAGCCAGTCTGCTTTCGCGACTGGCTTTTCTGCTTACGTATTCTGCTTTTTATCTTGATCAACGATCGCAATTAGAACGGATAAGCCACCCGCAACACGGCAAAGTTAGCGCCGCTGTTCGGCTTCTTGATGCCGCCGTTGGAGAAATGCTGCAGCTTGATGCCGACATCAAGGCCGTTGCCGAACACATAGCCGGCGCCCAGGTGGTCGCCAAATTCAAAAGCGGTCGAAAAACGGCGGCTGTTGTTGTCATACAGGTGCGACATCAGGTGTACGCCGATGCCGGCTTCACCGTACAGGCCTCTTTTATCGTTGCTCTGGAAGCGGAACACAGGCGTGAAGCCGATGTCGGTCAGGTTTTTCGATTGGCCAGGAACATTCTGGTATTGGTTCTGACGGAATTCAGCCAGGCTCAGATCCCAGTAGCCGCCGAGTTGTGTGCTGCTGCCCTGCCACAGCGGCGCGTTCCAATTCCATTGTGCGGCAACCCTGGCCAGTTGGCTCTTGTTGCCGGTACCGAGTTCGAACGATGCAGAGTCAACGGCGAAGCTGTTCGCGTGAGCGCCAGCCAGCAGGCAGGCTGCAGCAAGCATCTTGAGTCCGGTTTGTTTTTTTTGCATAAAAGACTTTCGAGCGTAAAAAATAAAAAACGAATGGCAGACAAGCCCTCGCCTTATTCATGGAAAGGTTGCGCTGGCCGACGGTGCCGCCGACAGGCACATATTGCCCCCGGTGCGGATTGCCGCGGCGCGCAGCTACAGCCCTAAAGAATAGTCGAAAACGAAGATTGTTGCCGGACTACAGTCAATTCGTGTCGTAAAACGGCGCTTCTGTATATTGAAATCAGGCGATATAAGCGGGTTCTGTTCTACCAGGTACATCCACGCGCAGCGCCAGGACACAGCCGGACAGCGGATATTTTTCAAGTTCTGCCGTACTGCGTTTTTCACGCACGCTGGTGATATACAGCGTACGCAGATCAGGTCCGCCAAACGCCATCATGGTCGGGCAGCGCACCGGTACGATCACCTCTTGCAACACTTCGCCGGCAGGCGACAGGCGCAGCAGCCGGCCACCCTCATACATGGCGCACCAGTAAGCGTCTTCGCTGTCGACCGCCGCGCCGTCAGGGCGGCCGCCATAATCCGGCGCGTTCTTGTCCATGGCGAACTGCCTGAGCACATGGCCAGCGCCAATCTTGCCGCTGGCCAGATCGAAGTCGTAGCTGGTGATCCTGTGCGCAGTGGTGTCGCTGTGATACAGGGTACGGCTGTCGCCGCTGAAACCGAGGCCATTGGAGACCGTCACCGGATTTCCGGCGGCGCGCACCACGCCTTTTTCGATCGCATACAGCTGGGCGCCGGTATGGTCGCGCGGCTCATAGATGGTGCCTGCCCAGAAGCGGCCGGCAGCGTCGCAGCGGCCATCGTTGAAGCGCGCGGTGGCCGTGTCATAAGGCGCATCGGCGATGTGGGTGAGCGCGCCGCTATCCGTATCCAGGCATGCCACGCCGGTGCGCATGGCGACGACCAGCCCGCCGCCGGCGCGCAGGCCGATGCAGCCTGGCTCGGCATCCAGCTGCCACATGGCGTGCTTGCCGTCGGCAGGATGCAGCCGATGCACCTGCATCGCTGAAATATCGACCCAGTAAAGAGATGCTTCCGCTGCATGCCAAAGCGGGCACTCACCCAGTTGCATAGGGACGTCGTACGCGGCTGCGATTTGATTCATGTGTGTGATGTGGAAAGAGAAGGCGGAAAGGAAGCAATCGGCATGCTGTGATTCGCAATCGAATCACAGCCGCCAGATCGCATCATGGAAGTAGTTGCTGCGTCGCTCACAACTCGGCAATTACTGTTTCTTTAAATAAGTTTCAGCGAGATTAACCCAGTAACTGGCGCCAATCGGCAGCAAGTCGTCGTTAAAATCGTAGCTGGCGTTGTGCAGATTGCAGGGGCCGAGGCCGTGGCCGCTGTCCCGGTGGGCGCCTTCGCCATTGCCAATGAAGACATAGCAGCCCGGTTTGTTCTGCAGCATGAAAGCGAAATCTTCCGCGCCCATGGTCGGTTCAACCTGCGGATCGACGTTGTCGCTGCCAACCATCGCCTGCAGCACCTCGACTGCAAATGCAGTCTCCTTGGCATGGTTCACCAGCGGCGGATAATTACGGTGGAAGCGAAATTCCACTTCAGCGCCGAATGCCGCCGCGGTATGCTGCGCCACTTCGCGCATGCGCGCCTCGATCGTATCCAGCACCGGCAATGAAAAAGTCCGCACCGTGCCGATCAGCGTGGCGACATCGGGAATCACATTGGTGGCGCTGCCGCTATGAATCTGCGTCACCGACAGCACTGCCGGATCGTTGGGGTTGATGTTGCGCGAAACAATGGTTTGCCAGCTTTGCGCGATCTGCACCGCGACCATGACTGGATCGACGCTTTTGTGCGGCTGCGCAGCATGCGAACCCTTGCCCGTGACGATCACTTCGAACTCATTACTGGACGCCATCATCGGCCCGGGCGTCACGCCAAAGCTGCCAGTCGCCATGCCTGGCCAGTTATGCATGCCGAACACCGCTTCCACAGGGCATTTCTCAAACAAGCCATCATCGATCATGCGTTGCGCACCGCCGCCGCCTTCTTCCGCCGGCTGGAAAATCAGATATACAGTACCGTCGAAATTGCGGTGCCGGGACAGATGATGCGCCGCACCAAGCAACATTGCGGTGTGGCCGTCATGCCCGCAAGCGTGCATCTTGCCCTGATGTTGGGAGGCATGTGGAAAAGTATTCAACTCTTGCACCGGCAAGGCATCCATATCGGCACGCAAGCCGACAGCGCGGCCGCTGCTGCCGTTCTTTATGATACCGACAACACCGGTGACGCCCATGCCGCGCAGGATCGGGATCTGCCACTCGGTAAGCTTGCGCGCCACCACGTCGGAAGTGCGCTGTTCTTCATAGTTGAGTTCGGGATGTGCGTGTAAATCACGTCGGATGGCTTGCAGTTCCGCCTGGAAGGCGATGATGGGATCGATCAAATTCATATTCGGCTCCTGATATATGGCATGCCTCTTGCCTGTAAAAAGGTCGGAGGCGTAGCGTCCAGAATGTGTATATTACGCCTACACGGTCCATCGGTGTTCACTCACAGGAGAGCATTATGCGTCTGATGTCTTGGCCAGCAATGGGATTACGTGCATTCTTCATGGCTTGTCTGCTGGCGCTGGCGGCGTCTGTCCTGCCTCCCGCGGCAGCCCAGGAGTTCAAGCTGGCGATGAGTTCACCGCCGTCTTCGATGGATCCCCACTTCTACAATCTGTTTCCAAATATCAACGTTTCCGATCATATCTTTGAACAACTGGTGGCGATGGATGCCGACAGCCACATCATTCCGGCGCTGGCCGAGTCATGGACGCTGGTGAGCAGCCTGACCTGGGAGTTCAAGCTGCGCAAGGGCGTGAAATTTCACGACGGCACGCCGCTGACGGCGGAAGACGTGGCCTGGTCGCTGGAACGGCCGGCCACGATCGTCGGCAGCCCGGGAAAATTCGACACCTACACCAAAGCCATCGTCAATAAAAAAATCATCGATCCTTATACGATCCAGCTCACGACCAAAGAGCCGTATCCGCTGCTGCTGGCGGACCTGACCTCGATTTACATCGTGTCGAAGAAGGCTACGCAAGGCCTGAGCAGCGATGACTTCGCCAGCGGCAAGGGCATGGTCGGCAGCGGCCCCTTCCGCTTCGTCAAATTCCAGCGCGACGACAGGGTCGAACTGGAACGCAATAACGACTACTGGGGAAAGAAGCCGGCCTGGAGCAAGGTCACCCTGCGCTTCATCCCCAACGACGCGACCCGCCTGGCGGCCTTGCTGGCCGGCGACGTGCAAGCCATCGAAAATGTGCCGACGCCGGATCTGACCAAAGTCAGGGCGGACAAGAACCTGAGTTTCTACTCCAAGGTCTCGCACCGCGTGATTTATCTATATCCGGACACGCGCCGCGAAAAGTCGCCGTTCGTTACCGACAAAGACGGCAAGCCGCTCGACAAGAATCCGCTGATGGATCAGCGTGTGCGCCACGCCCTGTCGATCGCCATCAACCGCGACGCCATCCGCGACCGCGTCATGGAAGGTTTGTCGGAGCCCACGATCAACCTGGTGCCGGCCGCGCTGTTTGGCCATAATCCGGATCTCAAACCGCCCAAATACGATCCCGAGGCAGCCAGGAAACTGCTGACCGAAGCAGGTTATCCGAACGGTTTCGGCCTGACCTTGCATACCCCGAACAACCGCTATATCAACGACGAGAAAATCGCCCAGACCATCGCTCAGATGTGGTCGCGCATCGGGGTCGCCACCAAGGTCGAAGGGGCGCCGATGTCGGTCTATGCGGCACGCGGCGCCAAGAGCGAGTACTCGATCGGCCTGCTGGGATGGGGCGCGCAGACCGGTGAAGCTTCGTCGCCGCTGCGGGCGATGGTGGCTTGCGATAATCCAGCGAAGGGCATGGGTGCAGTCAACTGGCTGAAATACTGTAATCCTAAAATGGATACGGTACTGGCCAAGGCACTCACCAGCGTCGATGACAAGGAGCGTTCAGGCCTGCTGCAGCAGGCCACCGCGATCGTCATCGACGACGGCGGCGTCATCCCGATTCATCAGCAAGTGACGACATGGGCCACAAAAAAAGGTATCGTATATATCCCGCGCACCGATGAGCGTACCCACGCTTATCAATTCTACCCGCAATAAAGAGAGGGATAAAATCGCGCGCATATCCGCTCACTGCTAGTGGCGAGCGGATTTTTTATGGATTCCGGGATATTCGATGCTGGCTTTTATCATCCGCCGCGTACTGCAAAGTCTGGTCGTGCTGCTGGTCATGTCGCTGCTGGTGTTTATCGGCGTGTATGCGATCGGCAATCCGATCGACGTCCTGATCAGCCCCGATGCCGATCAGCTGGAGCGCGCCAAGGTGATCGCTGCCTTTGGACTGGACAAGCCGCTCTGGCTGCAATATTTCATTTTCCTGAAGAACGCGATCGGCGGCGACCTGGGGCGTTCATTTGCCTATTCGACGCCGGCCCTGAGCCTGATTTTCGAGCGCATGCCGGCGACGCTGGAATTGTCTTCGGCAGCCATCCTGCTATCCATCGTGCTGGGACTGCCGCTCGGCCTGCTGGCCGGCCTGCGCTCCAACGGCATCGCCGGCAAAGCGATCATGGCGGTTTCCATCCTCGGCTTTTCGCTGCCGACATTCTGGGTCGGCCTGATGCTGATCATGGTGTTTGCGGTGCAGCTGGGATGGCTGCCCACCAGCGGTCGCGGCGAGACGCAATTGCTGCTGGGAGTGCCGGTCAGCTTCCTTGGCTGGGACGGCCTGAAGCATCTTCTCATGCCAGCTTTCAACCTGGCGCTGTTCAACATCGCGCTGGTGATCCGCCTCACGCGCTCCGGCGCGCAGGAGGCGCTGATGCAGGACTATGTCAAGTTCGCTCGCGCCAAGGGCTTGCGCAACAGCCGCATCATTGGCGTCCACGTCCTGAAAAATATCCTGATTCCTATCGTCACTGTGATCGCCTTGCAGTTCGGTTCGATCATTGCGTTTTCCATCGTCACCGAAACTGTGTTCGCCTGGCCCGGCATGGGCAAGCTGATCATCGATTCGATCCGCGTGCTGGACCGGCCGGTGATCGTCGCTTATCTGTTATTGATCGTCACCATCTTCATCCTCATCAATCTGGTGGTGGACATGCTGTACTCGCTACTCGATCCGCGCGTGCGCCTGGCAGAAAGCAAAGGCTGACATGCAACTGACCCAGGCAATTGAGATCGTAGAAACACCCTGGCAGCGTTTCGTCAGGAATTATTTCAGCAGCAAGATCGCCACCATCGGTTTCGTGCTGCTGGTGCTGATTCTGCTGGCGGCCATATTCGCGCCTGTGATTTCACCGCAGAATCCCTACGACCTGGCCAAGCTGGATGTCATGGACTCGCGCCTGGAACCGGGCAAGGCTTCGGTCGATGGCAGCATGACTTATCTGCTCGGCACCGACGACCAGGGACGCGACATGCTGTCTGCAATCCTGTACGGCATTCGTATTTCCGTGATGGTAGGCGTGGTCAGCACAGTCATCGCGCTGTCGCTGGGCTTGACGCTGGGCTTGCTGGCGGGGTATGCCGGCGGCCGCACGGAAGCGTTCATCATGCGGATAGCGGATATCCAGCTGTCTTTTCCACCCATCCTGATCGCCCTGATCCTGTTGGCGCTGACCGGCCGTGGCGTGGACAAGATCATCATTGCACTGGTGGCGGTGCAATGGGCTTATTACGCGCGCACTACCCGCAGCGCGGCGCTGGTCGAACGCAAGAAGGAATACATCGAAGCGGCCACGGCGCTTGGCCTGTCGCCCTTGCGCATCATGTTCCGCCATCTGCTGCCAAACTGCCTGCCGCCGCTGATCGTGATCGCTGCCTTGCAGGTGGCGTCGGCGATTTCGCTGGAAGCGACGCTATCCTTCCTTGGTCTGGGCTTGCCGATTACCGAACCGTCGCTAGGTTTGCTGATAGCTAACGGCTTCCAGTATCTGCTCTCCGGTAAATACTGGATCAGTGTGTTTCCCGGCATCGCCTTGTTGCTCACCGTGGTGACCATCAACCTGGTGGCGGACCAGATGCGCGACGTCCTCAATCCACGCCTGCAAACACAATAAAAAACCATGGATACTCCAGCGACATTAGTGGTGAACAATCTGCAGACCCAGTTTGCCACTCGCGCCGGACTGGTGAAAGCGGTCGACCAGGTTTCGTTTTCCATCAAGCGCGGTGAAATCATGGGCCTGGTCGGCGAATCGGGCTCGGGAAAATCGATGACCGGTTATTCCATCATGGGCTTGATCGACGCCCCTGGAAAAATTGTCGCCGGCGAGATTCTGCTGCAGGGAAACGAGCTGCGCGGCTTGCCGGCGGAAGCCATGCGCAAGATCCGCGGCAATCGTATCGCCATGATTTTCCAGGATCCGATGATGACCTTGAATCCTGTGCTGCGCATCGATACGCAAATGATGGAAGCCGTGCGTGCGCATCAGGATGTGAGCAGGATGGTGGCGCGCGAAATGGCGCGCGAGGCGCTGGTGCGGGTCGGCATTCCTTCACCGGATGAACGCTTGCAAGCGTATCCGCATCAGTTTTCAGGCGGCATGCGGCAACGGGTGGCGATTGCGATCGCTTTGCTGAACAAGCCGGACCTGATCATTTGCGACGAACCCACCACCGCCCTGGATGTGACGATACAAGGACAGATCTTGTACGAGATGCAGAAGTTGTGCCGGGAATCAGGCACGGCGCTGATCTGGATCACGCACGACCTGTCGGTGGTGGCCGGCCTGGCCGATACCGTGGCGGTGATGTACGCCGGCCGCATCGTCGAAAGCGGCATGGTGCAGCAAGTGCTGGAACATCCGCGTCATCCTTATACCCATGGCCTGATCGCGTCGGCGCCGTCACGCAATCCGCGCGGCCAGCCGCTGCAGCAGATTCCCGGCATGACGCCATCACTATTGAATCTGCCCGAAGGCTGCGCATTCCGTACGCGCTGCGCCCATGCCACCGATGAGTGCCTGCGGACGCCGCCGCTGCGCGCGATCGGCCAGCGCATGCTGCGCTGTTTCCATCCACTGCAGGATAGTCCGAATGGGGCAGTGCAATGAGTGCGCTTGAAGACCGTCAGGCCGAAATAGTCTCAGCTTCGCCGCCGCTGCTGGAAATGCAGGCGGTCAGCAAGCAGTTCGTCAAGGGCCTGGATAGCGCAGAGAAAATCGCCAACTTGTTTGGCGCCCGCATGCAGCAGGAAGTGGTGCATGCGGTTGACGACGTCAGCCTGAGCATCGCGCGCGGCGAAGTTGTGGGGCTGGTGGGCGAGTCGGGCTGCGGCAAGTCGACCTTGGGGCGGATGGCGGTCGGTTTGCATAGCCTCAGCGCCGGCGCGCGCTTGTGGAAAGGGCAGTCGCTGGAACAGCTGGCTGTGCCTGAACGGCGCAAGAAGCAACTGGCGATCCAGATGATTTTCCAGGATCCCTATGCCTCGCTGAATCCGCGCATGCGGGTGCAGGATATCGTCGGCGAAGCGCCGCTGGTGCATGGCATGGTGAGCGCTGCGCAACAGCGCGAATATGTCGAGAGCCTGTTGCAAAGGGTGGGGCTGGACGGCGGCATGCTGCGCCGTTTTCCGCACCAGTTTTCCGGCGGCCAGCGGGCGCGCGTCGGCATCGCGCGCGCCCTGGCGGTCAAGCCGGAATTCCTGGTGTGCGACGAGGCCGTGGCGGCGCTGGATGTGTCGATCCAGGCTCAGGTGCTGAACCTGTTCATCAAGCTGCGTGATGAGCTCGATCTGACCTATCTGTTCATCAGTCACGACCTGGGCGTGGTTCGCCATTTGTCGGACCGGGTGCTGATCATGTATCTTGGCCGCATTGTCGAATCGGCCGCGGCCGACACCATCTTCGGCCGCGCGAATCATCCGTACACCCAAGCCTTGCTGGCGTCGGCGCCCAAGCTGGAAGTCAGGAGAACCGAATTCTTTGCGGTGAAGGGCGAAATCCCGTCGCCGCTGCATCCGCCCGCCGGCTGTCATTTCCATCCGCGCTGTCCGCATGCGATGGCGCGCTGTAAAGAGGAAAAGCCGGAGTTGAAAGAAATCAGCAGCAACCATTTTTCCGCCTGCCATTTGAACGATGGCTAGCCCACAGGACAAATTATGACTACCCCGCACACTACCGCACTGGCACCTTCCGCCGAGGTCATGGCAATGATAGAACGCCTGATCGCGTTCCCGACCGTATCGCGCGATTCCAACCTGGGATTGATCGAATGGACCCGCGACTACCTTGCTGGCTTCGGCGTCAAATCGCGCCTGTCCTACGATGCCAGCGGCAAGAAAGCCAATCTGTTTGCAACCCTGGGCGAAGGTTCCAAGCCGGGCCTGATCTTGTCGGGCCATACCGACGTGGTGCCGGTCGAAGGCCAGGCCTGGGACAGCGATCCCTTCAAGGCCATCGTCAAGGATGGCCTGCTGTATGGCCGCGGCTCGGCCGACATGAAGAGCTACATCGCCACCGCGCTGGCGCTGACGCCTCAATTCCTGGCGGCGAAGATGGATGCGCCGCTGCACTTCGCTCTGTCGTATGACGAAGAAGTGGGCTGCATCGGCGTGCAAGGATTGATCAAGGATCTGCAGGAACTGGGACTGAAACCGGCGGCTTGCATAGTCGGCGAGCCGACCTCGATGCAGCCGATCATCGCGCATAAAGGCACGCATCGTTTCCGCTGCTGCGTGCGCGGCCGCGAAGCCCATTCCAGCTACACCACCATGGGCGTCAATTCGATCGAATACGCGGCGCGCGTCATCGTCTACATCCGCCAGATGGCAGACCGCTTCGCCCAGCTTGAGACGCGTGACTATGGCTTTACGGTGCCTTACACCACCATGCAGACCGGCCTGATCCATGGCGGCCTGGCCGCCAACATCGTGCCCAAGGATTGCCGCTTCGAATTCGAGGCGCGCACCATGCCGGGCATCGATGTCGAACGCCTATATCAGGAAATCCAGGATTTCGCCGCGACCTTGCTGCCGGAAATGCAAAGGGTGGAGCCGAATGCCGCCATCGACTTCGAATGGCTGGCGTCGGCGCCCGGCCTCAACATGCAGGAAAGCGATGCCGTGGTGCAGCTGGCGAAGGCGCTGGCGCGCAATAAATCGCATGGCGCGGTTTCCTACGGCACTGAAGCCGGCCTGTTCCAGCGCGCAGGCATTCCGACCGTGGTCTGCGGTCCGGGCAGCATCGAGCAGGCGCATCGGCCGAATGAGTTCGTGGCGCTGGAGCAGGTGGCGCAGTGCGAAGCTTTCATGCTGCGCCTGATGGATCCGGGGATGCAGCTGCAAGCCGGCAAATAGGAAAAAAGAGCGCGGCTATCTAATAGTCATCCTGTGCGGCAGGATTTTGCTAAAGTAGCGTATTGAAGCGCCTTGGTTCTGATGACATTATGACTACTTCCATCATTCGTGCTGCTTGTCCGCATGACTGCCCCGATACCTGTGCATTGCTGGTGACGGTGACCGACGGCGTCGCCACCGAAGTTCGCGGCGATCCTGACCATCCCACCACCGCCGGCGTCCTCTGCACCAAGGTCTCGCGCTACACCGAACGGACCTATCACAAGGACCGCCTGCTGCATCCGCTCAAGCGGGTCGGCAACAAGGGCGAAGGCAAGTTCGTGCAGATCAGCTGGGATGAAGCAATCGCCACGATTGCCGAACGGCTGGGCCAGATCGCCGCGCGCAATCCGCAAGCCATCCTGCCTTACAGCTATGCCGGCACCATGGGCCTGGTGCAGGGCGAGTCGATGTCGATGCGCTTTTTCAACCGCATCGGCGCCTCGCTACTGGACCGCACCATCTGCGCCTCGGCCGGCGGCGCCGGCTACAAGTACACCCTGGGAGCCAGGATAGGCACTGACCTCGAACAATTCCAGAACGCCAAGCTGATCCTGATCTGGGGCGGCAATCCGATCGCCTCCAACCTGCATTTCTGGATGCGCGCGCAGGAAGCCAAGCGCAACGGCGCCAAGTTGATCGCCATCGATCCCTACCGTTCCCTGACCGCCGACAAATGCCATCAGCATATTGCGCTGCTGCCGGGCACCGATTCGGCGCTGGTGCTGGGCATGATGCATGTGCTGATCGCCGAAGGTTTGCTGGACCACGATTACATTGCGCGCCACACACTGGGGTTCGAGCAGCTCAAACAGCGGGTGCTGGACTGGACGCCGCAAAAGACTGCGGAAGTGTGCGGTATTACTGCCGAAGAAGTGACCGAGCTGGCGCGCGCCTATGGCGCTGCGGCCTTGCGCGGCGAGGGCGCGGCGATCCGCATCAACTACGGTTTGCAGCGCGTCCGCGGCGGCGGCATGGCGGTGCGCAATATCAGCTGCCTGCCGGCGCTGGTCGGCGCCTGGCGCCATGCTGCCGGCGGCGTCCAGCTGTCGGCTTCGGACAGCTTTCCGAAGAACAGCCAGGCTTTGCAGCGTCCCGATTTCCTGGCGAAACAAGGAGTGGCGCCGCGCACCATCAACATGAGCACCATCGGCGACGATTTGCTGCGTGAAGCCTCGCCTGAATTCGGCCCGAAAATCGAAGCGGTGATCGTGTATAACTCGAATCCTGTGGCGGTGGCGCCGGAGTCGGGAGTGGTCGCCCACGGCTTTGCGCGCGAAGACTTGTTCACCGTGGTGCTGGAACATTTCCAGACCGATACCGCCGATTACGCCGACATCGTATTGCCGGCAACTACCCAGCTGGAACACGTAGACGCCCATTCGGCCTACGGCCACCTGTACATGCTGGCGAACAATGCGGCGATTGCGCCGCTCGGCGAAGCCAAGCCGAACACCGAGATTTTCCGCCTGCTGGCGGCGCGCATGGGATTCGACGATGCCTGCTTCCGCGAGAGCGACGATGAAATCGCCGCGCAAGCGTTTGACCGCAAGAACGTACGCGCCATCCATTTCGACTGGGACACGCTCAAGCAGAACGGCTGGCAGAAACTGAACATGCCGGATGCGCCTTTCGCCGATGGCGGCTTCCCCACGCCCTCCGGCAAATGCGAGTTCTACAGTGCGCAAATGCTGAAAGACGGCCTCGATCCTTTGCCGACGTATATCGCGCCATACGAGTCGCGCGCCAGCAATCCCGAATTGGCCAAGAAATATCCGCTGGGGATGATTTCGCCGCCGGCGCGTAACTTCCTCAACTCCAGTTTCGTCAACGTCAAAAGCCTGCGCGATACCGAAGGCGAGCCCCATCTCGACATGCATCCCGCTGACGCCGCGCAACGCAGCCTGGCCACTGGCGATACGGTCCGCATCTTCAACGACCGCGGTAGCTTCAACGCCAAGCTGAGAGTCACCGACAAGGCCAGGACCGGCCTGGTGGTGGGCTTGTCGATCTGGTGGAAAAAAATGGCCAGCGACGGCAAGAATGCTAACGAAGTGACCAGCCAGCGCCTGACCGACATGGGACGTGCGCCGACCTTCTACGATGTGCTGGTGGAGGTGGAAAAAGTGCAAATCAGCGGCGCCGACGGGATGAGCGCCAACGCATGAGAACGCGCCGGCTGCTTCCGCTGCTTGCCTTGGTGCTGGTGTCGGGATGCGCCCAGCTGGCCTATTACGGACAAGCCGCCAACGGCCAGTTTTCCCTGCTCGACCGTGCCCATCCGATTGAAGACTGGCTGGCCGATCCGAACGCCGACGCCGGTCTCAAGGCCAAGCTGAAACGCAGCAAGCAGATGCGCCGCTTTGCCGTCACCGACCTCGGCCTGCCCGATAACCGCAGCTATACCGAGTACGCTGACCTGCAGCGGCCCTTCGCCTTATGGAACGTGGTGGCGGCGCCGGCGCTGTCGCTGGAACCCCGGCAATGGTGTTTTCCAATTGCCGGCTGCGTGAATTATCGCGGTTACTTCAGCAAGGAAGCGGCGCAAAAATTTGCCGCCGAGATGCGGCAGCAAGGCTACGATGTCCAGGTCAGCGGTGTGCCGGCCTATTCGACGCTGGGCTGGTTTAACGACCCGCTGCTGTCGACCTTCATCAAATACCCGGACGGCGAACTGGCGCGGCTGATTTTCCATGAGCTGGCGCATCAGACCGTCTATGCAAAAGACGATACCCAGTTCAATGAATCGTTTGCCACCACCGTGGAACAAGCCGGCGTCGAGCGCTGGCTGCAGGCGGTCGGCGACCAGAAAATGCGCGATGCCTACGTCCAGTTTGAGGGACGCAAGCAAGAGTTCCTGGCCTTGCTGCTGAAGTACCGCGAACAGCTGGCCAGCAACTACGCCAGCGATCGCAGCGACGCTGAGAAGCTGCAGCGGAAAGCCGCGATCTTTGTAGCCCTGCAGGACGATTACCAGCGGCTCAAGGCTAGCTGGGGCGGTTATACCGGCTACGACCGCTGGTTTGCCGAGCCGCTGTCGAATGCGCACCTGGCGCTGGTGGCGACCTATTACGACCTGGTGCCGGGATTCAAGGCTTTGCTGGCGCAGCAGCAGACCTTGCCGAAGTTTTATATCGCCGTCGCCAGGCTGGCCAAGCTCAGCAAGGAAGAAAGGCATCGCCAGCTGGACGCACTGGTAAAAACTCCATCCGCATAAGAATGCCGGCCCGATCGTCGTATTGCGATAGGCTATTGGTTACAATGACAAGATGACCTTCAATACCGACCTGCATCGCAGCACCCTGAAATTGCCCGGCCGCCTGACGCGCGACGGCAGCGCCACGCTGGAAATGAGTGTCATCGATGCCGGTCCGGAATATGGCCGCGGCGCCAGAAACCAGCAGTCGACCATGGTGTTCATCCACGGCTTCGGCGGCCGCGCCGCCTATTGGGAATACCAGCTGGAGCAGTTCCAGGCCGACTACCGGGTGATCGCACTGGATCTGCGCGGCCACGGCTATACCGATGCACCGACCGAGGCCGACGGCGCACACTACGATGTGCCGGAGCTGGTCGCCGACATTGCCGCCGCGCTGGAGCTGCTGGAAGTGCCGCCGCAGTTCATCCTGGTGTGCCATTCATTCGGCGGCGCGCTCTCCGCCTTTTTCCTCAAGCAGTTTCCGCAACGCGTATCGGCATTGATCATGATCGCTTCGGCCGCGCGTTTCCGCCTGCGCTGGGCCGGCCGTACCTTGCTGCGCATGCCGCCGCCGATTTTCGGCATGGTGCGCAGTCTGATGCCGTATTTCGGCATCGCCGCCGCCCGCATCTATCCGCCGCCGCATGTGGTCTACCTGCAAAACAAGAACGCCTTACTGCCATGGGAAGGCAGCGAATATCTGCGCGCCATCAAGGTGCCGGCGCTGGTGATTCTCGGCCACCGCGATATCCTGTTCGATGAAGCCGCCTACAAAGAAGTCGCCAGCCTGATTCCCGGCGCCGAGGAAGTGGTGGTGCCGGTCTCCGCCCATCAGGTGATGGTAGAGCGGCCCGATGCCGTCAACCGCGCCATCGAACGCTTCCTGCAAATACAGTCCGATCCTGCCGAGCAGGCCGAGCGCCGCCTGCGGCACAAGGCGGAACGGCGCGCCGCCCGCAAGCAGCTGGAGAGCGAACGGCCGTGGCTGAAATTCTACGATGCCCGCACTCCCTACCGCATCAAACTGCCAACGGTGGCCTTGCCGCGCCTGCTGGAAGCGACCGCCAGGCGCTTTGCCAAGACCGCCGCCTTGTCCTACCGCGGCGGCAGGATCGACTGGCGCGAATTGGACCGCCAGGCAAATCGTTTCGCCAACGGCTTGATCGACATGCGCATCAAGCCCGGCGAGCGGATCTTGCTGGCCATGCCGAATATCCCGTCCCTGGTGATCGCCTATTTCGGCATCTTGAAGGCCGGTGCGGTAGCGGTGCTAAGCGATGCCGCCACCCCTGCAGAAATCCTGCTGACGCGGATTGCCGACGCCGGCGCCGTAATGCTGGTGACCACCACTAGCCGCTACGACGAGTTGCGCGACGTCTTGCAAAGCGATCGCCGCGCTGCGGCTTTGCGGCGCGTGATCTTTGCCTCGATGATCGATCACATGGGCTGGCGCGAAAAGCTCAAGTTCGCCGCCTTGCATCATGTCCAGGAAGGCCACTGGCTGCCATGGTTCCGGCAAGACAAGCAGCACCGCAAGCAGGAGCGGCGCTATCTGAAATTCAAGCAGGTGCTGGGGCGCGGCACGGTCTATCCTGCCGAGCTGACGCAAGACGTCAACGATATTGCCGTGGTGGTCTACACCTATGGCGCCAGCGGCACGCCGCTGCCGGTGGCGCTGTCGCATCGCAACCTTGCAGCAAATGCCTTGCAGCTGCGGCACTGGCTGCCGGAATCGCGGCCCGGCGACGAACGCTTCCTGGCGCAGCAGCCCTTGTCCAGCGCCTACGGCCTGACGGGAGTATTGCACTTGGGCGTCTACTTGGGCGCTACCCTGATCCTGCTGCCGGGGGCCGAGCTGGAACCCTTGCTGAAGACTGTAAAAAAAATGCGCCCTACTTATTTCCCGACCACGCCGCGCATGGTGCGCGAGCTGGCGCACACGCCCGGCGTGCGGCGCTACGGCCTGGCGTCGATTCGCGTGTGCGCCGTCAGCGGGTCGCCGCTGGCGCAGGAAATCCGCGAGGAATTTGAAAAGCTGACGCGCGGCCGCCTGGTCGAAGCCTATGGCTTGACCGAAGCCTCGCCGGCGGTGCTGGCGATGCCGCTGTCGGCGCGCCGCAACCCGGGCGTGGTCGGCGTGCCGCTGCCGGATACTGAAGTGAAAGTGGTCGACCTGGACAGCGGCGAACCTCTTCCTAGCGACACCCTGGGCGAGCTATGGGTGCGCGGACCGCAGCTGTTCGCCGGCTACGACCAGGGTCACGCCGATGGCGCCGGACACGGCGCCACCGTCTTGAATCTGATTGCCGAAAAAATAAGCAAGGAACGCCTGCATGAAGGCTGGCTGGCCACCGGCGACGTCGCCAGCATCGACGAAGACGGTTTTGTCTCCATCATCGACCGCAAGAGTAATATGTTGATACGGGGTGGCCAGCGGGTGTTCCCGCGCCAGATCGAAGAAGTCTTGTTCGAGCATCCCGCGGTAGCCGTCGCGCACGTGAAATGGAGTCCGGATGAGGAGGGCGTGAAGCACTTGCGGGCAGAGGTTTTGCTGCACCACAACATGAAGCTGAGTGTCGACGATTTGCGCAAATATGCGTCAAAACGCTTGCATGCCGACGCTTTGCCCGATAGCATCGCGATAGAACAAAAAAATACAACCGTGCTTTTTTAGTGGTCGCCAGCAATATCCCCTTACAGGCATGTTTTCTTCTAGTGAAACAAGCCAAAAACAATGCATTTATAACAATCAGAGACTAAAGGCAGAACATGGATAAATTTTGGCTCAAATCGTATCCTGAAGGCGTCCCGACTGAGATCGATTACATGCAGTACCAGTCGTTGGTGCAATTGCTGGAAGAAGCATTTCAGAAATATGCAACACGCAATGCCTATGCCTGCATGGGCAAATACCTGACCTATGCCGAGGTCGACCAGTTGTCCCGCAAGGTCGGTGCCTGGCTGCAAGGCAAGGGCCTGCAAAAGGGCGCGCGCGTGGCCATCATGATGCCTAACGTGCTGCAATATCCGGTGGCGATCGCCGCCATCCTGCGTGCCGGCTATACCGTGGTCAACGTCAATCCGCTGTACACCCCGCGCGAACTGGAACACCAGCTCAACGATTCCGGCGCCGAAGCCATCTTCATCCTCGAGAATTTCGCCACTACATTGCAGCAAGTGGTTGCACGGACCAAGATCAAGCATGTCGTGGTGGCCAGCATGGGCGACCTGATGGGCGTCAAGGGTTTGCTGGTGAACCTGGTGGTGCGCCATGTCAAGAAGATGGTGCCGAGTTTTTCCTTGCCTGGTTCGACGCCGTTCAACAGTGTGCTGTCGCAAGGTGCGGCAACCCAGTTGAAAGCCGTCACGCTGGGACCGGAAGATGTCGCCTTCCTGCAATATACCGGCGGCACTACCGGCGTCTCCAAGGGCGCAACCCTGACCCACCGCAACGTGGTGGCCAACGTGTTGCAGGCTGAAGCCTGGCTGTCGCCCGGCCTGGCCAGCGGACCCAAGGTCGAGCAGCTGGCGTTCGTATGCGCCTTGCCGCTGTATCACATCTTTGCGCTGACGGTGTGCGCCTTGCTAGGCATGCGCGAAGGCGCCTTGAACCTGCTGATCCCGAATCCGCGCGACATCGCCGGCCTGATCAAGGAAATGTCGAAGTACCAGATCAATACTTTCCCGGCCGTGAATACCTTGTACAACGCGCTGCTGCATCACCCTGATTTCGCCAAGCTGGATTTCTCCGGCTACCGGGTCTGCGTCGGCGGCGGCATGGCGGTGCAAAAGGCGGTTGCCGATAAGTGGAAGGAAGTCACCGGCTGTCCGATCATCGAAGGCTACGGCTTGTCCGAAACCTCGCCGATTGCCTGCGCCAATCCCTGCGACATCACCGAATACAGCGGCACCATCGGCTTGCCGCTGCCGTCGACTGAGATTGCCATCCTGGACGATGACGGCCAGCCGGTGCCGCTCGGACAACCCGGTGAAATCGCGATCCGCGGCCCGCAAGTGATGCGCGGCTACTGGAACCGCGACGATGAAACCGCCAAGGTCATGACCGCGGATGGCTTCTTCAAGTCGGGCGATATCGGTGTCATGGATGAGCGCGGCTACACCAAGATCGTCGACCGCAAGAAAGACATGATCCTGGTCTCCGGTTTCAATGTCTATCCGAACGAAGTCGAAGGCGTGGTAGTGCAGCACCCAGGCGTGCTGGAATGCGCCTGCGTCGGCGTACCCGACGAGCATGCCGGCGAAGTCGTGAAGATTTTCGTGGTGCGCAAGGATCCGTCGCTGACGGCCGAGCAATTGATGGCTTACTGCCGCGAACAGCTGACCGGCTATAAGCGTCCGAAGTACATCGAGTTCCGTACCGATTTGCCGAAGACTAATGTCGGCAAGATCCTGCGCCGCGAATTGCGCGATGAAAAGCCGGCGGAGCAAAAGCAGGCTGCCTGATAGTTGAAAACAGCAGCATCTTGCCGGATGCCGCCGTAGCGTAGCGAACACCCCGGATCTGCCACAAGCTCATCCGGGGTTTGTTTTTTTAAGAGCGATGGCAGCGCCCTGGAGATGGCCTATCCCTTGCGGCTGGATAGCGCTGCTACCACTCGGCAAAGCTGCCGTCCTTGTGGCGCCAGATCGGATTGCGCCAGCGATGGCCGATGGCGGCGCGTTCCTTGACATACTCTTCATTGATCTCGATGCCTAGCCCCGGCCCTTGCGGGATGGTGACATAACCCTTGTCGTAGGCGAATACATCCGGCTGCGTTACATAGTCGAGCAAGTCGTTGCTCTGGTTATAGTGGATGCCCAGGCTCTGTTCCTGGATGAAGGCGTTGTACGACACAGCATCCACCTGCAGGCAGGCTGCCAGCGCGATCGGGCCGAGCGGGCAGTGCAGCGCCACGGCGACGTCGTAGGCTTCGGCCATGGTGGCGATCTTGCGTGTCTCGGTGATGCCACCGGCGTGCGAGACATCCGGCTGGATGATGTCGACATAGCCTTCGCTCAGGATGCGCTTGAAGTCCCAGCGCGAATACAGCCGTTCGCCCAGCGCGATCGGGGTGCTGGTCAGGGGCGCCAGTTCCTTCAGCGCTTCGTAGTTTTCGCTGAGCACCGGTTCTTCGATGAACATCAGCTTGTAGGGATCCAGTTCCTTGATCAGGATCTTCGCCATCGGCTTGTGCACGCGGCCGTGGAAATCGACGCCGATGCCGATATGCGGGCCGACCGCTTCGCGTACTGCGGCGACATTGGCCAAAGTGGCTTCGACCTTTTCATAGGAATCGACGAACTGCAGTTCTTCGGTGCCGTTCATCTTCACCGCGGTAAAGCCGCGCGCCACCGCATCCCTGGCTGCCGCCGCGGTATCGGCCGGGCGGTCGCCGCCTATCCATGAATAGACGCGGATGCTGTCGCGCACCGGGCCGCCCAGCAACTGGCTGACCGAGACGCCAAGCGCCTTGCCCTTGATATCCCACAGCGCCTGGTCGATGCCGGCCAGCGCGCTCATGTGGATGGCGCCGCCGCGATAAAAGCCGCCGCGGTACAGCACGGTCCAATGGTCTTCGATATGGCGCGGATCCTTGCCGATCAGGTAGTCCGCCAGTTCTTCGACGGCCGCCACCACGCTGTGCACGCGGCCCTCCACCACCGGCTCGCCCCATCCGACCACGCCTTCGTCGGTTTCTATCTTCAGAAAACACCAACGCGGCGGTACGATGTAAGTGGTCAGTTTGGTGATCTTCATTAATCCGTTCTCCTGGTTACAGGCCGCAGCTCAGCCGCGCGCCCGGTCGACTATCTGCTGTTTTGTTCTTGTACCGCGCACCATGCGGCGACAAACTTGTTGGCATGCTGGCCCACCTGTTCGGCGCTTAGGCCAGGCTTGTACAAAGCCGATCCCAGGCCGAAGCCGGAGGCGCCGGCATCGATGAAGGTCGCCAGGTTTTCGGGAGTGATGCCGCCCACCGGCAGCAAGGCAATCTCGCGCGGGATCACCGCGCGCCATGCCTTGACGACATGCGCACCCAGCTGCTCGGCCGGGAACATCTTCAAGACATCGGCGCCGGCCGCCAGCGCGGCAAACGCTTCGGTCACCGTGGCGACGCCCGGCGCGCAAGCCAGGCCGGCCTGCTTGGCGGCCGCGATCACCAGCGGGTCGCTATGCGGCATGACAATGATTTCGCCGCCGGCGCGTTTCACCGCCGCCACCTGGTCGGTTGTCAGAACGGTACCGGCGCCCACCATGCAGTCCGCCGGCAGGGCGCTGCGCAGCGTGCGGATGCTATCGTAGGGCTCGGGCGAATTGAGCGGGACTTCGATGATCCTGAAGCCGGCCTCATACAACTTGAGGCCGATTGCCGCCACTTCATGCGGCTTGACGCCGCGCAGGATGGCGATCAGCCCGCATTGTTTCATTGCGCTTTTTAGCATGATGCTCTCTCCGATGTCTCAGTCAGGTATGCAGCAAACCAGCGCTGAGCGCCAGCTGCCACAGTCCGCGTTCGGTGGCTTGCTGCACCACCTCGATCTTGCCGAAGCCATAAGTGCGCAACGCCTGCGCATAGCGTTCGCACAAGCCGGCTTCGCCGACCAGCATGACCTGCGCCGGCAGCCGCTGCTGTGTTTGCAGCATGCCGTGCAAGGCGGCGATCTCATGGCCGATCAGCAGTCCCGACAGGTATTCGCGCTGGCCAGTGCCGTCCAGCTCGCCGGTCAGTCCCAGGGTGCGGGTACTGAATATGGTCGACAATACACCAGCTTGTCCGGCCGCGGTTTGCGCTACCTGCAGCCCGCGTTCAAAGCTGCGCTGGGCGTCGTCGCCCGTGTCGTTGTCGCTGGCAACCATGCCGCGGCCGAGAATGGTGTGTCCGCATAGCGCCGCATAGACTTCGCCGGTCATGAAGGTATCGAAATGCCGGACTTCGTTCTGTGTTTCCGCATGCCGGATTTGCACCCATTTGGAATGGGTGCCGGGCAGGCCGATCAGGATGTCTGCCGCTTTGCCTTGCTGCGCGTGCAAGGACAGCACGCCAACCACCTGGGTTTCTTCGCCGCGCATGACGTTGGGCAGCTGGGAGTTTTCCATCAGGCCGGGCACGATATGGATCAGCTGGCCATGGCGGTTGTGCAAGCTGGCCAGGCTGCCGCCGATCTGGCTGACGGCGAGTGGCACTTCCAGGTAGGGCGCCTCGCACCAGCCCTGGCGGCTGCCGACCATGCCTGCCGCAATCACCGGCGTGCCTGGCGCCGCTTGCAGCCAGTCGCCGCAAGCCTGTTCGAAAGCCGCCTCAAAGCCAGCGTTTTCTGCGCTGCCGGCATCCGGCAACTGCATTACGCCCCACGGCAAGGCGCGCAGCTCCAGCCGCTGGCCCTCGGCGCCGAGGCGGTAAGCGCGCAGCGACGAGGTGCCCCAGTCGAGGGCGATTAAGCGCGTTTGATGCGGTGCTGGATTCATTGGCTAGGGCGGATTCTGAAATGGTTTGCTTTGCAGCCGGTTGCGTACAGATGTATCAATCAGGTGCATCAATCAAGTGTTGCGTACTTTATTCCGGCTGCAATTCCTTGTCAATATATGATATGCTATCCCAATATATGGGATTTAACTATTTGAAGGATGGAGTGATGCGAAAATCGCCGGACTTGATCGCGCCGATTAAAAATGCAGGCGATGAGATCGCCGCGATGCCGACCGGCACCCAGACCCTGACGCGCGGCCTGGCCGTGTTGCAGGCGGTGGCTGGCGGCGCGCGCGATCTGAAAGACATCTCGCAGTTGCTGGGCACGACCCGCAGCACCACCCATCGTCTGGCCAGCTGCCTGGTGCAGGAGCGTTATCTGCGTTTTACGCCCGGCATCGGTTATGTGTTGGGGCCTAAGCTGATCGAACTGGGATTCCAGGCACGCGAGGAAGTCTCGCTCAGCGTGGTGGCGCGGCCCTATCTGGAACAACTGGCGGAACAGTCCGGCGACACCATTCACCTGGCCTTGCAGGATAGCGACGACGTGCTTTACCTGGACAAGATTCCCGGCAAGAAGGGTTTGGAAATGCGTTCGCGTGTGGGACACCGCATGCCTATCGCCACCACAGGTGTCGGCAAGGCGCTGATGCTAGGCATGAGCGAGGGCGAGTGGAAAAATCTATATGAGAAGCGCAGCTCGGCCACCAGCGTCGATACTTCACGCCTGCTGCCCAAGCGCAGCTGGACTGAGTTCCGCGATCAGATGCGTGCTTATGCCAAGGGCGGCTACGCCTTCGACCTGGAAGACAACGAGCCATCGATACGCTGCGTGGCGGCGCCGATCTACGACGCCAGCCACGCCATCGTTGCCGCCATCAGCGTTTCCAGCACGCTGCCTTACATGCCGCTGGAACGGATGCAGTCGTTGATCGCAGTGGTGCAAGCCGCCGCTGCCGGCATCTCCGGCGAGCTGGGCGCCAATCCGGAAATCATTGGCAGCGGCGTGGACTGATCAGGGCAGATCAGGGCATTAGCGGCGGCAGCTTGCGCGGCTTGCGCTGATCGTCGGTGGCGACATAGGTCAGCGTAGCTTCCGTCACCTTGACGATTTCGGTCTGCAGCCGGTTGCGCTCCGCATAGACTTCGACATTGACCGTGATGGAGGTATTGCCGACCTTGACGATGCTGGCGTAAAACGACAGCAGGTCGCCGACGAATACCGGCTGCTTGAACAGGAAGGAATTCACTGCAATGGTGGCGACGCGGCCATTGGCGCGGCGCGTGGCCGGCAGTGAGCCGGCAATATCGACCTGTGCCATGATCCAGCCGCCGAAGACGTCGCCGTGGACGTTGGCGTCGGCCGGCATCGGCATCACGCGCAGTTGCGGCATGGTGTCTGGCGGTAATTGATTGTCGTTTTGATCAGCCATCTTTTATTTTCCCCGAGAGCTACAATTGATTAGTTATTTATATCTGTAGCTTAAACCATTCTTTAAGATTGTCACCCAATGCGCCACCATTCAAGCCCACAGCCGGACGCCGCTGCCACCGTGAACAACGGCGCCCAGCCCAAGCGCAGCGACTGGGCCACGCTCAAGACTCTGCTGCCCTATCTATGGACCTACAAATGGCGGGTGTCGCTGGCGCTGCTGTTCATGCTCGGCGCCAAGCTGGCCAATGTCGGCGTGCCGCTGGTATTGAAAAAACTGGTCGACAGCATGACCATCACCGCCAGCCATCCGCAGGCGATGCTGGTGCTGCCGCTGGGAATACTGGCGGCCTACGGCCTGCTGCGCCTGAGCACGACCTTGTTCACCGAGCTGCGCGAATTCGTGTTCGCCCGTGTCACCCAGCGAGCGGTGCGAACCATTGCGTTGCAAGTGTTCCGCCATCTGCATGCGCTGTCATTGCGTTTCCATTTGAACCGCCAGACCGGTGGCATGACGCGCGATATCGAACGCGGCACGCGCGGCATATCCTCGCTGGTGTCCTACGCCTTGTTCAGCATCCTGCCGACCCTGATTGAAATCTCGCTGGTGCTGGGCTACCTGGTGCTGCATTACGATATCTGGTTTGCCGGCATCACGGTGGTGGCGCTGGTCAGCTATATCGCTTTTACGGTGACTGTGACCGAGTGGCGCACCCACTTCCGGCGCACCATGAATACGCTCGATTCCAGCGCCAACACCAAGGCCATCGATTCGCTGATCAACTACGAAACCGTCAAGTACTTCGGCAATGAAGAATACGAGGCCAGGCGCTATGACGATGGCTTGATGCGTTACGAAACCGCAGCGGTGAAATCGCAGACTTCCCTGTCGCTGCTGAACACCGGACAATCGCTGATCATCGCCACTGCGGTCACCTTGATCTTGTGGCGGGCGACGCAAGGCGTGATCGACGGCAAGATGACCCTGGGCGACCTGGTGTTGGTCAATTCCTTCATGATCCAGCTATACATCCCCTTGAATTTCCTTGGCGTGATTTATCGGGAAATCAAGCAGAGCCTGGCGGACATGGAACGGCTGTTCCACCTGCTGGATGAGAACCGCGAAATCGCCGATGCAGACGGCGCGCGGCCGCTGCTGACCGGCGGCGCGCAAGTGCGCTTTTCGCACGTGGATTTCAGCTATGAAAGCAAGCGCCAGATCCTGTTCGATGTCGACTTCACGATCGCCGCCGGCACCACCACCGCGGTGGTCGGCCACAGCGGTTCCGGCAAGTCGACCTTGTCGCGCCTGCTGTTCCGCTTCTACGATATCAACAGCGGCCGCATCACCATCGACGGCCAGGACCTGCGCGACATCACGCAAGCCTCGCTGCGCCAGGCGATCGGCATCGTGCCGCAGGATACGGTGCTGTTCAACGATAGCATCGAGTACAACATCGCCTATGGCAAGCCGGGCGCCAGCAAGGCGGAAATCGTGGCGGTCGCCAAGGCCGCGCATATCCACGATTTCATCGAGTCGCTGCCGGACGGCTATGACTCGATGGTCGGCGAGCGCGGCTTGAAATTGTCAGGCGGCGAAAAGCAGCGTGTCGCCATCGCCCGCACCTTGCTGAAGAATCCAGCCGTGCTGATTTTCGACGAGGCGACTTCGGCGCTGGATTCGAAATCCGAGCAGGCGATCCAGGCGCAGCTGAAGGAAATCGCCAGGGACCGCACGACGCTGGTGATCGCCCATAGGCTGTCGACGATTGCCGACGCTGAGCAGATCCTGGTGCTCGATCATGGCCGCATCGTCGAGCGTGGCACGCATGCCCAGTTGCTGGCAGCGGACGGCGCTTATGCGCAGATGTGGCTGCGCCAGCAAGCGCACCCGGAGGAGATCGGGAGCGTATCGCCGCCACTGTCCGACGCTGACGGTTATGCTGGAAATGTAATCCGGATGGTGTAAATTGATCAGATTTCCGCGTACGCTACCGTACATAAAATCGAAACTGTTCTTTGTGGTTTGACCGTTTTATCTGATCAGTTGGGGACAGAGTAATTCGTCGCGCTGCGGCGACTCATAAACTCTGTCCCGCAATTAATATTGTTTGAGAATCCCGACTCGCGTTACGATAGCGGCATGGAAAGCAAATGGCTAGAAGACTTCATTTCGTTGGCGGAAACCCATAGTTTCAGCCGTTCGGCAGAATTGCGTCATGTTACGCAACCGGCGTTTTCGCGCCGCATCCAGTCGCTGGAGGCGTGGCTGGGCGCCGATCTGATCGACCGCACTTCTTATCCGACGCGGCTGACCGCGGCCGGCGAAGTCTTTTACGAGCAGGCGCTAGAGATGCTCGGCCAGATCAACAACGCCCGCGCGCTGATGCGCGGCAAGCGGCCGACGGCCTTGAGCACGGTCGATTTCGCGGTGCCCCATACGCTCTCGCTGACCTATGTGCCGCGCTGGATCCGCGTGCTGGAAGATGGGTTCGGTCCGCTCAACACGCGCCTGCTGGCCTTGAACGTGCATGACGCGGTGATGGCGATGGTCGACGGCGGCTGCGATCTGCTGCTGTGCTATCACCATCCGCGCCAGCCGGTGCAGCTCGATACCGGCCGCTACGATCTGATCACGCTCGGCAGCGAAGTGCTGCGCGCCTACGCTCATTGCAACAAGGCCGGCGAGCCCGACTATCGCTTTCCCGGCAGCGCCAGCGCGCCTTTGCCGTTCCTGTCGTACACCAGCAATGCGTATCTGGGACGCATGGTGGAACTGATCCTGGCCGACGCCAAGAAGCCGCTGTATCTTGAAAAGCGCTATGAAACCGATATGGCGGAAGGCTTGAAAATGATGGCGCTGGAAGGGCATGGGGTGGCCTTCCTGCCGGAGTCCGCAGTGACCCGCGAGGTCAAGCTGAAGCAGCTTGCCAGCGTCGACCAGGCGGCGCCGGAATGGGAAGCGACCATGGAAATCCGCCTGTATCGCGAACGGCCGACCATACAAAGACCGGGCAAGCCGGTGGTCGCCAGATTGTGGGCGTATTTGCTGCAACAGCAGGAACTGGCGGCCAAAGGCGCCAAGCGCAAAACTGTCATTCCCGCCATTTCCAGTCAGCGTTAATTGCCCACCGGTGCGCCGGCAAAAGCCATATCTCCGGCACGAAAATTGTATTTTTAATATCAATGCAAAATTTGCATAGTTACATGCGCACAAAGCATTGGCAATGCCCTGTGACGTTGTCCTACGATGCGGCACTAGATCGATTTTGCTCCCGCTGCAGTCTTTCATATGGGAGCCGGTCTGCCACTTCCTGGAGCGCGCAAAAGCATGACTATCAAGCACGAAGTCCCATCTTATCTCTCGCAACATGGCATCGGCCCATGGGGCGACTATCTCGAACAAATCGATCGCGTTACACCTTACCTTGGCAACCTGGCCCGCTGGGTCGAGACCATGAAGCGTCCGAAGCGCATGCTGATCGTCGACGTCCCTATCGAACGCGATGACGGCACCATTGCTCACTTCGAAGGTTACCGTGTTCAGCACAATACTTCGCGCGGCCCGGGCAAGGGCGGTGTCCGTTTCCACCAGGACGTAACACTGTCTGAAGTGATGGCGCTGTCGGCCTGGATGACGGTCAAGAACGCGGCAGTCAACGTGCCGTACGGCGGCGCCAAGGGCGGCATCCGGGTTGACCCGAAGACGCTGTCGCAAGGCGAGCTGCAGCGCATGACACGGCGCTACACCAGCGAAATCGGCATCATCATCGGCCCTAACAAGGACATTCCGGCGCCGGACGTCAACACCAACGAACAGATCATGGCGTGGATGATGGACACCTATTCCATGAACCAGGGCAGCACTGCTTCGGGCGTGGTGACCGGCAAGCCGATTTCACTGGGCGGCAGCCTGGGACGGCGCGAAGCCACCGGCCGCGGCGTGTTCGTGGTGGGTTGCGAAGCGGCGGTCAAGCGCGGCCTGGATATCCATGGCGCCAAGATCGCGGTGCAGGGTTTCGGTAACGTCGGCAGCATTGCGGCGCGTCTGTTCTCGGACGCCGGCGCCAAAGTGGTGGCGGTGCAGGATCATATTTCCACCGTGACGCGTTCCAGCGGCCTGGACGTGGCGGCATTGCAGGCCCACGTGCACAAAACCGGCAGCGTGGCCGGCTTCAGCGGCGGCGAAGAAATCAGCGACCGTGCGCAGTTTTGGGGGGTGGATTGCGATATTTTGGTGCCTGCGGCGCTGGAACAGCAGATCACTGTCGAGAACGCCGGCAAGATCCGCGCCAAGATCATCCTGGAAGGCGCGAACGGCCCGACCAGCCCGGCAGCGGATGACATCCTGCATGAAAAAGGCGTGCTGGTGGTGCCTGACGTAATCGCCAACGCTGGCGGCGTGACTGTCAGTTATTTCGAGTGGGTGCAGGATTTCTCCAGCTTCTTCTGGACCGAAGACGAAATCAATCTGCGCCTCACCCGCATCATGCGCGAAGCGTTCACGGCGGTGTGGCAATTGGCTGAAGAGAAAAAGGTCTCGCTGCGTACCGCGGCGTTCATCGTTGCCTGTACCCGGGTATTGCAGGCGCGCGAAATGCGCGGTTTGTATCCTTGATTGGATCGAATTGATACAGCGCTAAGTTGAGCTATAGTCGAAATGTTTTGCATGCGCGCAATTGGCGACCCAAATCGCCGCTTGCGCGTGTACTATCTGGCCCCGGTAGAATCCGGGGCGTTTGTCCATCTGGAAGCGATGAAAAACAATCGCGACGGACAAGCGAATAGCTGGCTTGAATATTGCATGTTATGCACATTCCGGACCGAAAAATAATTCGACATCATTAGCAAATATCAACAGGAGAACAGCGTGGCAATCAGGGAAATCAACAAGAGTGGTACGTCCGCGTGGCGCCGGACAAGCAGTTTAAGCGTGGCGCTGGCGCTGAGTCTGGGTTTGAGCGCGGCTGCGGCGCAGGCGGAAGACGCGCTGGCAAGGATTCGCGACAGCAAGACCATCACGATCGGCTACAGAGAGGCATCTTTTCCTTTTTCCTTTCTGGACCAGGACAAGAAGCCGGTGGGTTATGCGATCGACTTGTGCTTGAAAATTGCAGATGCCGTAAAGCAACAATTGAAATTGCCGCAGCTGAATATCGCCTACGTGCCGGTGACTTCATCCAACCGGCTTGACATGATTGCCGGCGGCAAGGTGGATCTGGAGTGCGGGTCTACCACCAACAATGCAGAACGGCGCAAGCGGGTCGATTTCACCATTGCGCATTTCATGGCGTCCACGCGCATGATCGTGCGGACCAGCGATACGATCAAGAACTGGCCGGACCTGCGCAATAAGAAAGTGGTGACGACCAAGGGCACCACCAGCGTCAAGTCGCTGGATGACCGCGGCCAGGTTCGTGCGCTGAACATGACGGTGCTGGAAGGGCGGGATCACAACGAGTCGTTCAAGATGGTGGAAGACAAGGCGGCCGATGCCTTCGTGATGGATGATGTGCTGCTGTACGGCTTGAAGGCGACGGCCAAGGACCCGGCTGCGTATGCAGTGGTTGGTGATCCTTTGACAACCGAGCCGTACGCTATCATGCTGCCGAAGGGCGATCCGGTATACAAAGGCCTGGTGGACCGCGAAATGGGCCGCATCATACACGACGGCGAAATCCAAAAGCTGTATACCAAGTGGTTCCTGAGTGCGATACCGGCAAAAAATAATCTTACGCTGAACATGCCTATGAGCTATCTTTTCAGAGAGTCATTGCGCTTTCCGTCGGATCATGTAGGAAATTAACTGTAGCGAGGCTATAGCAAGAATAAAATTGGCCGTAGTTGAAAATTTATACAGGTTGGGGAGACCAGTATTTTTGGAGGAGAGCTGTAAAAATAAAAAATATGCATGGGTATAAGTCCGCTGTGCGAGCAGCGAGTTTGTTAAACTATACAGATAATCTTTAACGGGAGTTGTTATGATGTCATCGAAATTGGTCGTCGCTTTGGTTGGCCTGGGAGTGCTGGTTGGCTCCGTGCAAGCGCAAGAACTGACCGGAACACTCAAAAAAATCAAGGACACCGGCACCATTACCCTGGGTGTGCGCGATTCTTCTATCCCTTTCTCTTACCTTGATGACAAACAATCGTATCAAGGCTATTCGATCGACCTGTGCCTGAAAGCCGCTACTGCGATTCAAAAGCAGCTGGGCATGACAGCACTCAACGTCAAGATGGTTCCGGTGACATCGGCGACTCGTATTCCGTTGATCTCCAACGGCACCATCGACCTGTCCTGCGATTCCGCCACCAACAATGCCGATCGCCAAAAGGTTGTTTCCTTTGCGCCGACCATGTACGTGACCGCGAACCGCATCCTGGCCAAGAAATCATCCAACATCAAGGCGCTGGACGACCTCAAGGGCAAGACCATCGTTTCCACTTCCGGCACTTCGAACCTGAAGCAAGTCACGATTCTCAATGGCGAACGCAACCTCGGCATGAACATCCTGGCTGCCAAGGACCACGCTGAAGCGTTCCTGATGGTTGAAACCGGCCGTGCAACTGCATTCGTGATGGACGACATCCTGCTGGCCTCGCTGGCTGCCAGCTCGAGAGCGCCTAACGACTATGCAATCACCACCGAAGCGCTGTCGGTTGAGCCGTACGGCATCATCGAGCGTAAAGACGACCCTGCTTTCAAGCTGGCTGTCGATACCGCGTTGACCAACCTGTACAAATCGGGCCAGGTTAACGACATCTACGCAAAATGGTTCCTGAAGGCGATTCCACCTAAGGGTATCAACCTGAACGTGCCGATGAGCCCGCAACTGAAGGCAGCATTTGCTCATCCGACCGATTCCGCTGATCCGGCTGCCTACGCCGCCGTGCCTGAAGCGCAAAAACAATCGTCGAAGAAAAAATAAGATTGGCTAGCTGAAGGAATGAAGGGGGAGGCGGAAGCCTCCCATTTTGTTTCTGCAATTGATTTGCTGCGATGCACAATCCGGGTGCCGGATTACAGCAGATCCGGTACATTCAGATGGTTTCAGGCAGCAGCAGTGAGTTTGAGAGTGAGAGGGGACTTAATATGCATTATCCGTGGAACTGGGGCATCTTCTGGCAAGAGTCACCCGACGGTGTCAGTACTTACATGGACACCTTGCTGACCGGTCTGAAATGGACGCTTGCGTTGTCTATTTCAGCCTGGATCATGGCGCTGGTCATCGGTACGGTGATCGGTACGATTCGCACCATGCCGAACAAGTGGGCAGTACGCGTGGCCAACGGCTATGTCGAATTATTTCGTAACATTCCATTAATCGTTCAGATGTTCCTCTGGTATTTCGTCATGCCGGAGATAGTACCCGCGAGCATTGGCGGCTGGCTCAAGAGCCTGCCGAATGCTTCGTTCATTACCGCCTTCCTGGCGCTGGCTTTTTTTACGTCGTCGCGGATTGCCGTACAGGTTTCCGCTGGCATCAATGCACTGCCCCGTGGCCAAAAGCTGGCGGGTACTGCACTCGGCTTGACGTTGCCGCAAACATATCGCTACGTATTGCTGCCGATGTCGTTCCGGATCATCATTCCGTCCCTGACCAACGAATTTGCAGCGATCATCAAGAACAGTTCGGTCGCATTGACCATCGGCCTGGTGGAACTGACCGCCGCGACCTACTCAATGCGTGAATTTACGTTCCAGACTTTCGAAGCCCTGACCGGCGCCACGGTGATTTACGTGATCATCTCGGGGATTGCCTTGCTGCTGGCGCGCTGGCTTGAAAAAGCCATTGCGATTCCAGGATTTATTGCCTCTGGCAGTGCGAATACAGGAGGCCATTAATCATGTTTTCAAATTTCGATTTTGACGTAATCCAGCGTTCCTGGTTCTACCTGTTCACCACCGGCATGAAGTTCACGCTGACGCTGACCTTGGTAGCGATGATAGGCGGCATCCTGTTCGGCACCGTGCTGGCGATGATGCGTCTGTCGCACAACAAGGTCATCTCGCTGATCGCCACCAGCTATGTCAACCTGATCCGTTCGGTGCCGCTGGTGCTGGTGATTTTCTGGTTCTACTTCCTGGTGCCGTATATCGGCGCCTGGATCATCGGTGCGCAACAGCCGGTGCAGGTCGGCGCCTTTTCATCGGCACTGATTACCTTCATCTTGTTTGAAGCAGCTTATTATTGCGAAATCATGCGTTCCGGGATCCAGTCGATTCCACGCGGCCAGATTTCCGCCGGCTATGCGCTCGGCATGAATTACTGGCAGATGATGGGCAATGTGGTGCTGCCGCAAGCGTTCCGCAACATGATCCCGATCCTGCTGACGCAAACCATCGTGCTGTTCCAGGACGTTTCGCTGGTCTATGTGCTGGGCTCAGTGCCGGACTTCGTTACCGTTGCTTCGAAGATCGCGCAGCGTGACGGCCGTCTGGTGGAGATGTATGTGTTTGTCGCCGTGGTGTACTTCGTGATGAGCTTCGGTTTGTCGTCGCTGGTCAAGCAGCTGCAGCACAAGGTTGCGATTATTCGATAATGGACGGCGGCATGCCCTGAGCAGGGTTGCCGCCAGTTGCACAATAGAATTCAGGAATTAGGAGAAATACTCATGATTAAGCTTAACAACGTCAGCAAATGGTACGGTCAATTTCAAGTCCTGACCGATTGCACCACGCAAGTGGCCAAGGGCGACGTGGTCGTCGTGTGCGGACCGTCGGGTTCCGGTAAATCGACGCTGATCAAGACCGTCAACGGCCTCGAGCCGTTCCAGAAGGGCGAGATCACGGTCGACGGCGTTTCGGTCGGCGATCCGAAGACCAACCTGTCGAAACTGCGCGCGCGCATCGGCATGGTGTTCCAGAACTTCGAGCTGTTCCCGCACATGTCGATCCGCGAAAACCTGACCATCGGCCAGGTCAAGGTGCTCGGCCGCAGCCAGGATGAAGCCAACGAAAAAGGCTTGAAATACCTGGACCGGGTCGGCTTGATCGCGCAGAAAGACAAGTTCCCAGGCCAGCTGTCCGGCGGCCAGCAGCAACGCGTGGCGATTGCCCGCGCGTTGTCGATGGATCCGATCGCCATGCTGTTCGACGAGCCGACTTCGGCGCTCGATCCGGAAATGATCAATGAAGTGCTGGACGTGATGGTCGGCCTGGCGCAAGAAGGCATGACCATGATGGTGGTGACCCATGAAATGGGTTTCGCCAAGAAGGTCGCCAACCGCGTGGTGTTCATGGACAAGGGTCTGGTGGTGGAAGACTGCCGCAAGGAAGAGTTCTTCGGCGCGCCGCGCTCCGACCGTGCACGCGACTTCCTGGCCAAGATCATTCACTGATCGCAGGATTGCTGGCAGGACAAGAAGCCGCTCCGGTGCATGCCTGAGCGGCTTTTTCATGGACGCCTGCCAGTGCTGGCCGCGGCTGCGATTCAGGCCGGCCGCTGCGGCTGCGGTAAAATGACGCTCATTGAAGCCGTCGCCACGCCATGCTCTCCATCAAACCTTATCTGCGCAGCCTGAAACTCAATCCCGATATGGCGATTGACTACGATGCCTATCCCTTCTGCATTCCTGCCGTGCGGGAGCTGGAGCAGATCCAGTTTCATCCGGAAGTGACCTTCCTGGCGCTGTTGCAAAAGACACTGAACACTATACGACCACACGCCATTTCCTGAACAATCCGGCAGCCATGCTGGAGCGACTTTTTGCAGAAGAGAATGAAGATGACTGATACCTTGACCATTACCCGTCCCGACGACTGGCATTTGCATCTGCGCGACGGCGTAGCGCTGGCCAGCGTGCTGCCGCACAGCGCACGCCAGTTCGGCCGCGCCATCGTGATGCCCAACCTGAAGCCACCGGTCACCACCACTGAGCAGGCCGCGGCCTATCGCGAGCGCATCCTCGCCGTGCTGCCGCCCGAACTGACGTTCGAGCCTTTGATGACGCTGTACCTGACCAACAATACGCCGCCCGACGAAATCCGCCGCGCCAAGGACAGCGGCTTCGTGCACGCGGTCAAGCTGTATCCGGCCGGCGCCACCACCAACTCCGATGCCGGCGTGACCGATCTCAGCAAGTGCTACAAGACGCTGGAAGTGATGCAAGAGCTGGGCATGCCTTTCCTGGTGCACGGCGAAGTGACCGATCCGGCAATTGATATCTTCGACCGCGAAGCCGTCTTCATCGAGCGCGTGATGCAGCCGCTGCGGCGCGACATGCCGGAATTGAAAGTGGTGTTTGAACACATCACCACCAAGGATGCCGCCCAGTACGTCGAGAGCGCCGAAGGTCCGGTCGCCGCCACTGTCACCGCGCACCACCTGCTGTACAACCGTAACGAAATCTTCAAGGGCGGGATCCGCCCGCATTACTATTGCCTGCCGGTACTGAAACGGGAAGAGCATCGCCTGGCCCTGGTGCGCGCGGCGACTTCCGGCAGTAGCCGTTTCTTCCTCGGCACCGATTCGGCGCCGCATCCCAAGGGCCTGAAGGAGCACGCTTGCGGCTGCGCCGGCTGCTATACCGCGCTGCATGCGATGGAGCTGTACGCACAAGCGTTTGATCAGGCCGGGGCGCTGGATCAGCTGGAAGCCTTCGCCAGTTTCAATGGGCCGGCGTTCTACAATCTGCCGCGCAACCAGGGCAGCGTGACCCTGAAGCGCCAGCCGTGGGCCTTGCCGGCCGAGCTGCCGCTGGGCGATACCACGCTGGTGCCGCTGAACGGCGGTGAAACCATAGACTGGCAGTTGGCATAAAGTCATCCGGCCGCCGGCGCGCGGCGGCCGTTCGCATCTGCATGGTGCGATTTTTGCATGCTTGCATGGCAGCGATGGATAAAACGCTATCCCATCCGGTCTAACCGTAGCTCAATGAGTCGTCCGCGGACGAAGGTTTCAAGCATGCAAAGTCTACGTATCGTTGTGGTCAATCCTGTCGCCATCGAGGGCGAAGACGATCCTGCGTTTGCCGCCCAGGCTGCGCGCGGCAAGGACTTGCGCATCGGCTTGCTGGAGGCCGGCTACAACATCATCGCTTCGCTTCCCGCCGACCTCTATCTTCCTGAAAGAATTGCTCAGTTGCAACCAGATATGATCATCGTGGACGCCGAATCCGACTCCCGCGACGTGCTGGAGCATGTGGTGGTGGCGACCCGCGACGCGCGCCGGCCGATCGTGCTGTTTACCGAGGATGCCAAGACTTCCAGCATGGATGCCGCCATGGCCGCCGGCGTCTCTGCCTACATCGTGGCAGGGTTGCAGACGGCGCGCATCAAACCTGTGCTGGATGTCGCCCTGGCGCGCTTCCGCCAGGAGCAGAAATTGCTGGCGGAACTGTCCGATACCAAGCTGAAGCTGGCGGAGCGCAAGGTGCTGGAGCGCGCCAAAGGCTTGCTGATGGAACATCACAAGCTGAGCGAGCAGGAGGCTTATCAAAAGCTGCGCCGGCTGGCGATGGACAAGAACCTGAAGTTGTCCGAGGTAGCGCAGCGGATCATCGATGCCGCCGATTTGCTGGGCTAAGGCCCCGTTAGGGAATAAGTTGGGCATTTGGGCGGACGCAGCAGCGCGCCAGCTACGTCCGCCCAAATGCCCAACTTATTCCCTAACGAGCCCCAAGCCGCGTTATCGAAGCGGCCCGGCATCGGCAGGAATGCCCGAAAATCGTGAGCCTGTTTGGTGCGACGCACAAAACGGGTGCGCTTTGGCGCCTGGATCCTGGCACTGTTCTCCCTGAAACTCCTGGCACGTGCTTTGCATAGTTAATTTCAGGCGCCAGCGTTGGCGCTGCTGGAATCGGCTAACGGCGGTCTTTTCCACATAAGACAAAGGTGTCTTTCCACATGACTTGTTCATTGTGGAACGACGCCTTTTTTGTTTGCCGAAAACAAAGTGGAGCCATGCGATGGAATCAAAAAAAGCACTGCCGCAAGATGGTCTTGACCTGAGCTTGGCTGTCGACGGCAAGCGCCGCCAAATACTACAAACCGCCACTCTCGCGGCAGGAGCCAGCATGTTGGGATTATCTAGCACCGGCGCATGGGCAGCCGGCTCGGACAAGCCGGAAAAAACCGAAGTCAAGATCGGCTTCATTCCGCTCACGGATTGCGCCTCGGTGGTGATGGCGTCGCTGCTCGGCTTCGATAAAAAATACGGCATCAAGATCGTCCTCAGCAAGGAAGCTTCCTGGGCCGGCGTGCGCGACAAGCTGGCCAACGGCGAGCTGGATGCCGCACATGTCTTGTCGGGTTTGATCTACGGCGTGCAGATGGGCATCGGCGGCCAGAAGAAAGACATGGCGATCCTGATGGGACTCAACAATAACGGCCAGGCCATCACGCTCTCCAAGAAGCTGGCGGACAAAGGCGCGGTGGACGGCGCTTCGCTGGCGAAGCTGATGGCCAGCGACAAGCGCGAATACACGTTTGCCCAGACTTTCCCGACCGGCACCCATGCCATGTGGTTGTACTACTGGCTGGCCGCCAACGGCGTCAATCCGCTCAAGGACGCCAAGGTAATTACCGTGCCGCCGCCGCAGATGGTGGCCAATATGCGGGTCGGCAATATGGATGGTTTTTGCGTCGGCGAACCGTGGGGTCACCGGGCGATTGTCGATGGCGTTGGCATCACCGCCATCACCACCCAGGAAATCTGGAAGGATCATCCGGAAAAAGTACTCGGCACCACCGCAGAATTCGCCGCCAAGAATCCGAACACCTGCCGTGCCCTGATTGCCGCGGTGCTGGAAGCCAGCAAGTGGATCGACGCCTCGCTCGCCAACAAGAACAAGATGGCGGAAGCGATCGCTGACAAATCCTATGTCAACACCAGCAAGGACGTGATCGACCAGCGCATCATGGGACGCTACCAGAACGGCCTGGGCAAGACCTGGGACGATCCGAACTACATGAAGTTCTACAACGACGGCCTGGTCAATTTCCCCTACCTGTCGGATGGCATGTGGTTCATGACGCAGCACCGGCGCTGGGGTTTGCTGAAGACGGATCCCGACTACCTGGCGGTGGCCAAGTCGGTGAGCCAGATCGATCTGTACAAGGACGCCGCAGCCATGACCAAGACGCCGGTGCCGAAAGATGCGCTGCGGACCTCGAAGCTGATGGATGGCACGGTGTGGGATGGCAAGAACCCCCAAGCTTACGCAGCTTCGTTCAAGATCCGCGCATAACATCGCGCTCCAACCAGACGTTCCGTAAGCGCATTTTTTGGGAGAGCCATTATGAGTGCAATCATGGACACGGCGGCAAATGCGAACCGCCAGGCGGCGACCATGCGTGACGGCGCCGAAATGGCCGACGAGGCCGACGAGGCCAAAGCTGGCACGCCAAGCGCAGCAAGCGGCGACGCCGCCCGGCCGCTGCCGAAAAGCAGCAGCCGGCGCAGCAGCATGCCGCTGTGGCTGCAGCAGATTGTGGCGCCGCTGCTGGGGTTGGCCTTCCTGGTGCTGGTCTGGCAGATCATCGCCATGCACAACAGCCAGTTCCCGACGCCGCTGCTGACCTTGCAGGAAGCGCTCAAGCTGTTCGCCGATCCGTTCTACCGCACCAGCCCCAACGACCAGGGCATAGGCTGGAATATCCTGGCCTCGCTGCAAAGAGTCGGCATCGGTTTCGGACTGGCGGCGCTGGCCGGCATCCCGCTGGGTTTCATGATCGGCCGCTTCAAATTCCTGTCCAGCATGTTCGGCCCCATCATCAGCTTGCTGAAACCGGTATCGCCGCTGGCTTGGCTGCCGATCGGCCTGCTGGTGTTCAAGTCGGCCAATCCGGCGGCGATCTGGGCTATCTTCATTTGCTCGATCTGGCCGATGGTGATCAACACCGCGGTCGGGGTGCAAAGAGTGCCGCAGGATTACATGAATGTGGCGCGCGTGCTGAACCTGTCGGAATGGAAAATCATCACCAAGATCCTGTTTCCATCGGTGCTGCCTTACATGCTGACCGGCGTGCGGTTAGCGATAGGCACCGCCTGGCTGGTGATTGTCGCGGCGGAAATGCTGACTGGCGGCGTCGGCATCGGCTTCTGGGTCTGGGACGAGTGGAACAACCTCAACGTGCCGCACATCATTATCGCGATCGTGGTGATCGGCGTGGTCGGCCTGCTGCTGGAGCAGTTGCTGGTGACGCTGGCGAAAGCGTTCACCTACGAACAAGTAGCCGGTTAATTCGATAGCGAGGACCAAACATGGAACAGCGCGACGCCAAATTCATCGACATCCACCAGGTTGAAATGGTGTTCAGCACCCGCAAAGGCCAGTTCCACGCACTGCGCGATATCAGCCTGACGGTGCGCAAGGGCGAGTTCGTGACCTTGATTGGCCATTCCGGCTGCGGCAAGTCAACCTTGCTGAATCTGATCGCCGGCTTGCTGATGCCCAGCGAGGGCGTGCTGATTTGCGCCAGCCGCGAAATCGGCGGACCGTCGCCGGAGCGAGCGGTGGTGTTCCAGAATCATTCGCTGCTGCCCTGGCTCACCTGCTTCGAGAATATCTATCTCGGCGTCGAGCGGGTGTTTTCAGCAACGGAAAACAAGAGCGCCATGAAGGAGCGCACCAAGGCGGCGCTGGCGCTGGTGGGCTTGAGCGCGGCAGGGCAAAAGCGGCCGCATGAAATTTCCGGCGGCATGAAGCAGCGCGTCGGCATCGCGCGGGCGCTGGCGATGGAGCCCAAGGTCTTGCTGATGGACGAACCTTTTGGCGCGCTGGATGCGCTGACGCGCGCGCACTTGCAGGACGAGTTGCTGAAGATCGTCGCCAAGACCGGATCGACGGTGGTGATGGTGACCCATGATGTCGACGAAGCGGTGCTGCTGTCGGACCGCATCGTGATGATGACCAACGGTCCGGCCGCCACCATCGGCGAGATCGTCCAGGTCAGGCTGGCGCGGCCACGCGAGCGGCTGGCGCTGGCGCAGGACCCGCTGTATTCCGAGTACCGCACTTCGGTGCTGGAATTTTTGTATCGCAAGCAGGCGGTCGCCCATGTGGCCTGACGCCTGACCGGGAGAATTACTATGCAGGCAGGCAAAGTGATATTGGTAGGGGCGGGGCCGGGCGATCCGGATCTGCTGACGCTGAAGGCAGTCAAGGCGATTGCCCAGGCTGACGTGCTGCTGGTGGACGATCTGGTCAACCCGGCGATCCTGCAGCATGCGCGTGAAGGCGCGCGCGTCATCCATGTCGGCAAGCGCGGCGGCTGCCAGTCGACTTCGCAAGAATTCATCCAGCGCTTGATGGCGCTGGAAGCGCGCGGCGGCCAATGCGTGGTGCGCCTGAAAGGCGGCGATCCCTATCTGTTCGGCCGCGGCGGCGAGGAGCGCGCCTATTTGCGCCAGGCTGGCGTGGCGGTAGAGGTGGTGCCGGGCATTACCAGCGGCATGGCGGCGGCCGCCAGCATCGGCATCGCACCGACCCATCGCGACTATAGCCAGGGCGTGATTTTCGTGACCGGGCACGGCAAGAACGAGGCGGCGCAGCCGAACTGGCCGGCGCTGGTGGCGTCCGGGCTGACTCTGGTGATCTACATGGGGGTAGCGCGCTGTCGCGAGTTGCAGCGGCAGCTGCTGGACGCCGGCATGGCTGCGGCTATGCCGGTGGCGGTGGTGCAGTCGGCGACGCTGCCGGCGCAAGCGCAGCTGCTGACCAGCCTCGACCGCTTGCCGCAAGCCTTGCAGGACAGCGGCCTTGGCAGCCCCAGCATCATCGTCATTGGCGAAGTCGTGCGCTGTGCCGATGCCTTTGTCGATATCGTGCTGGACCAGATGCAGCAGGCGCTGGCTTGAGCCGCGTCTCTGCCGCAGCGTTGGCGGACGGCCGGGCGCGATGTAAAATGCGCGGCAAATGCCTAGCTCCGACACTCCTCCGCTCTCCGACCCCGCAGCATCGTTTCTCGCCGCGATAGACTGGTCGCAACCCTGGCTGCAACCATTGCAGCAGCTTGGCCGGCGCCTGAGCGAGGCAGCCGACTGGCGCCAGGCCTTGAACGCGGTCGCGCAGGAGCGCAATATCCGCAACTACCTGGGTTTGCCGCTCAATTTTGTGGCGCAGGGCGAACTGCCTGCCGCCACGGCCTACGAAGCCTTCATCGGCAGCAGCGGTAAAGTGCCGACCCGCGACAATCTCCACGATTTCCTGAATGCGCTGATCTGGCTGTCCTTCCCGGCCATCAAGGCGCGCCTGAACGCGCTGCAGGCGGCCGAACTGGCCAAGGCCGGCACGCTGTCAGGCAGCAGCAAGCCGCGTGGCGCCGCGCGCGACGCCGCCACCATTTTCGATGAAAACGCAGCCGTGCTGCTGGTGCGCGACCATAGCGCGGGACAGACGCTGATTGCCGCTTTGCGCAACCATCAATGGAGTGAAGCCTTTGTCGCGCAACGGCAGTTGTTCGGCGCGGATGCCGAGGTCTGGCTGTTCGGCCATGCCTTGCTGGAAAAGCTGGTGCGTCCTTACAAGGCGATTACCGCCCATACCCTGGTGGTGAGCGCGCCTGAATTCTATTTTGCGCTCGGCGAGGATGCCAGGCGCGCCTGGATCGATGACCACATCGCCGCCGACCTGGCGCAGCAGGGCTCGCTGGTCGGGCGCCTGACGCCGCTGCCGGTGCTGGGCGTGCCGGGCTGGTGTGCGAGCCAGGACGTCGATTTCTATGCGGATACGACCGTGTTCCGTCCGAAGCGCGCCACATAGTGCCGGCCTGATAAAATTCGCTATCTACCTTGATTATTTACTTTTACAGATCGCTCCAGCATGCTATTCATAGACAAAGCCATCACAGACTTCGACAACGCCCTGCGCGTCATCACCGGGCAAGCTTCGGCTTCGCGCCCGAGTCCGGCTTTGCCGGCGCCGGACGGGGTGCTGGACGCGGCCGAGCAGCGCCATAGCGCCGGCCTGATGCGCATCAACCATGTCGGTGAAGTCTGCGCCCAGGCGCTGTACGACGCCCAGGGGCGCTTCGCCCAAGGCGCGCCGATCAAGCAGCAGTTTGCCGAGGCGGGCAGGGAAGAGGAAGACCATCTGGCCTGGACTGCGGAACGCTTGCGTCAGCTGGGTTCGCACGTCAGCCTGCTGAATCCCTTGTGGTACGCCGGTTCCTACGCGCTGGGAACGCTGGCGGCGCGGCTGGGCGATACGCGTAGCCTGAGCTTTGTTTCGGAAACCGAGCGCCAGGTGGAAAAGCATCTCAACAGCCATCTGGAAAAATTGCCGCTGCAAGACGCCAAATCGCGCGCCATCGTCGAACAGATGCGCGATGATGAAATCGCCCATGGCGAGGCGGCGCGCGCGCTGGGAGGGGTGGCAATGCCTTTGCCGGCGCAGAAGGCGATGCAGGCGATGTCGAAAGTGATGACGACAGTCGCCTACTACATTTGAGGCAATGCGCTGAGGCAGCGGCGCCGCGCGGATTTACGCGCCGGCCGGGGTTTCCGCCAGATCGTCGATGATTTCGAAGGAATGGGTTATTTCGGCGGTCTTTTCCAGCATGATCGAAGCCGAGCAGTATTTCTCGTGGGACAGCTTGATCGCGCGCTCCACCAGGTTGGGCTTCAGGTTGCGGCCGCGTACGGTGAAGTGGAAATGGATCTTGGTGAAGACCTTGGGTTCTTTCTCGGCCCGCTCGGATTTCAGCGTGACATCGCAGCCGCGCACATCCTGATGGCTTTTACGCAAGATCAGCACCACATCGTAGGCGGTGCAGCCGCCGGTGCCGGCCAGCACCACTTCCATCGGCCGCGGCGCCAGGTCGCGGCCGCCGCCATCGGGCGCGCCGTCCATCGTCAAGACGTGGCCGGAGCCGGTTTCAGCTAAAAAAGTCATGCCGGACAAGCCGGTCCAGCGTACTGTGCATTCCATAGGGTCTCGCGGGCTGTTGGTGGTGGTCGCGATATTCTAACTGCTCTTGGCGCATGCCGTTCAGGCCGGGTTTTGTTGTCATTCGAAAAACCCAGGCGGCATTTTTGGTAAAACTCCTTAAATTTCTACCTTGCGATGCACAATTCCGTTTGCTAAGATGGGTTATCGATGGCCGGAGTTGGCTTCAGGCAATCAACCCATGTCTCCTCCACCCCTCCACAGGAGTGGATTTGAACCCGACGCCCAAGTGCAGATCGGGTTTTCTTTTGTCCAGGTCCAGCCCCTCAGCCATGAATTCGGCACCGTATTTGCAACCGCATTTACAACAATTTCTAGCCCAAATGCCGATTATTTTCAATCGGTTTGACGCCAAGTCATTGAAAAGGCTATAATTTACGGCTTTTCCGTTTGCTCAGGAAAAGATAACAAGGAAGAGTCTGTCGCTGATGCAGGACGAAAATCAGGCGTAACAGCCTGGTCTCCGGTAGCGATGGAACCACCATTTGAGCGAATTAAACTAGTTAGGAAGTCAACATGAAAACTTTTTCCGCTAAGGGCCATGAAGTCCAGCGTGATTGGTTCGTGATTGACGCGACGGACAAAGTCCTCGGACGTGTTGCCAGCGAAGTGGCACTCCGACTGCGCGGCAAACACAAACCGGAATTTACTCCTCACGTTGATACCGGCGATTTCATCGTCGTCATCAATGCAGGCAAACTGCGCGTCACTGGCGCCAAGGCAACCGACAAGACGTATTTCCGTCACTCCGGTTACCCAGGCGGCATCTACGAAACAAATTTCCAGAAAATGCAACAGCGTTTTCCAGGTCGTGCGCTGGAAAAAGCGGTCAAGGGCATGCTGCCTAAGGGTCCGCTTGGCTACGCCATGATCAAGAAGCTCAAAGTGTACGCAGATGGCACCCATCCGCACACCGCGCAGCAACCTAAAGCACTTGAACTCTAAGGAATAGACATGATCGGTAACTACAATTACGGAACCGGCCGTCGCAAGAGTGCAGTGGCTCGCGTTTTCATCAAGTCCGGCTCGGGCCAGATCATCGTCAACGGCAAGCCAGCGAATGAGTATTTTTCGCGCGAAACCGGCCTGATGGTGATTCGTCAACCACTGGAACTGACTAACCATGTCGAAACTTTCGACATCAAGGTCAACGTCAGCGGTGGCGGCGAGTCCGGCCAGGCTGGTGCGGTTCGCCACGGTATCACTCGTGCACTGATCGACTACGATGCAACTCTGAAATCGGAGCTGTCCAAAGCCGGCTTCGTTACACGTGATGCACGTGAAGTTGAACGTAAAAAAGTTGGTCTGCGCAAGGCACGTCGCGCAAAACAATTCTCCAAGCGCTAATCTACGCTTTCAGAATATCGAAAAGCCGCCAGGTTCGCGCCTGGCGGCTTTTTGTCATTTGCTGCACCAGAATTTCATGAACGTAACATTGACTGCAGGCATTGCCATGCTAATAACGGCAAATTATTGCCTTAGTGAATGTTAACAAGCTCAAACAATTGGCTGATAAAATAGTCGGCCCTATACCGTCTTGCCGCAAAAAGCGGCAGCGGCGGATAGCCAGTTATCGGGTTCAGGAAGATAAAGCGCACAACGCTTCCAAGCAAGGAAAAAAGATGATCAAAGTCGGGATTGTGGGTGGTACGGGATATACCGGGGTCGAGTTGCTGCGTTTGCTGGCAACCCATCCGCAGGTGCAGTTGCAGGCAGTGACTTCGCGCAAGGAAGACGGCATGCCGATTGCGGACATGTACCCGTCGCTGCGCGGCCGCGTTGCACTGGCATTCTCGGCGCCTGAAACAGCCAACCTGACCGAATGCGACGTCGTATTCTTCGCCACCCCGCATGGCGTCGCCATGGCGCAGACCCCTGAGTTGCTGGCTGCCGGCGTCAAGGTAATCGACCTGGCTGCCGATTTCCGCCTGCAGGACACCGCGGTGTTCGAAAAATGGTACAAGATGCCGCACAGCTGCCCCGAACTGCTGAAAGAAGCAGTGTACGGCTTGCCTGAGCTGAACCGCGCCGCCATCAAGGATGCGCGCATCATCGGCAATCCAGGCTGCTATCCGACCACCATGCAGCTCGGCCTGGCGCCGCTGCTGAAGGCCGGCGTGGTGGATGCAGGGCATCTGATCGCCGATTGCAAATCGGGTGTTTCCGGCGCCGGCCGCAAGGCCGAAGTCGCCATGCTGTTCTCTGAGGCCAGCGATAATTTCAAGGCTTACGGAGTCTCCGGCCATCGCCATTCGCCGGAAACCGTGGAGCAGCTGGGCAAGCTCGCCGGACAGAAAATCGGCCTGCTGTTTACGCCGCATCTGGTGCCGATGATACGCGGCATGCATTCCACCATCTACGCCCGCCTGACCAAAGAACTCGACAATGCCGCACTGCAGGCGCTGTTCGAGGATGCTTACAAGAACGAACCGTTTGTCGACGTGATGCCGTTCGGCTCCCATCCGGAAACCCGTTCTACCCGCGGCTCCAACATGCTGCGCATCGCCCTGCATCGCCCGGATGACGGCGATACCCTGGTGGTGCTGGTAGTGCAGGATAACCTGGTCAAGGGTTCGGCCGGCCAGGCAGTGCAATGCATGAACTTGATGTTCGGTCTGGAAGAAACGACTGGTCTGATGCACGTGCCGGTCATGCCATGATGCTAGCGCTATCGGGGCTGGCCGCCACGCCGGCGACTGTCTGCGTGCGACGGAACCAGCCGCGATGAAGTACAAGCTGTGGGTCCGGCGCATGTCGATCTCGGCGCCGAAAATGACCGTGAAAAGCCATTTTCCGTGGCCGCTGAAGGCGCTTTTCCTGATCGTGGTGCTCGGTTTCGGCGGCGCCATCGCCATGTGGATGTACGATCTGGGCCGCGATTTTACCGGTCACAGTCCGGGCATCAGCAAGCAGCAGCTGGCCGACCTGAACGAAAAGGTCAGCAGCCTGACGGCGGAGCGCGACCGCTTTTCGACCACCGTCAATGCTGCCGAAAGCCGGATGAATATCGAGAAGGCGGCGCAAGAACAACTGGGCCAGCAGATCAAGATGCTGGAAGCCGAAAACGCCAAGCTGAAAGAGGACCTGGCGTTTTTTGAGGGTTTGCTGCCGAATGCGACCGGCAACCAAGGCATTACCATTCAGCGCCTGACCGCGGAATTGCAGACGCCGACGCAGCTGCGTTACCGGATGCTGATCATGCAGGGCGGTAAAGCGCCTAGTTTCACCGGCGAAATGCAATTGCTGGTGACGGCGACGGTGGCGGGAAAAAGCACGGTGCTGACTTTTCCTAGCGTCAGCGCGACGGCGGCCGACAAGGCTGCCTACAAGTTGGATTTCAAGTATTACCAGCGGGTCGAGGCCGAACTGACTTTGCCGGAAGGCGCTGTGGTCAAGGCGATTCAAGCCAAGGTCATGGACAAAGGCCAGATGCGGGCGCAGCAAACCACTAATTTGTAAAAAGGAAACATCATGTTCAACCGCAAAGCAAAGAGCACCATCGACAGCCTGATCGGCTCGTCGACCAGCATCCAGGGCGATGTCCACTTCAAGGGCGGTCTACGTATCGACGGCCACGTCAAGGGCAACGTGGTGGCCGAAGTGGGCCAGGCCAGCGTGCTGGTGATTTCCGAGAGCGCCAAGGTGGAAGGCGAAGTGCGGGTTGCGCATCTGGTGGTCAACGGCGAGATCAGCGGCAACGTTTTCTCGTCGGAACTGCTTGAATTGCAGCCGAAAGCCCGCATAACCGGTGATGTCAATTACAAGGCGCTGGAAATGCATAGCGGCGCCCTGGTGAGCGGCAAGCTGACCCATGAACAGAACGTGATCGAGCCGGTGTTAAAACTTGCCATGACGCAATCTGCCTGAAAACCGCAAGCGGTTTCGGGCTTTGCCTGCATGAATCCGGGCAAGCGCCTATAATGCAGTATTGTATGTATTCCCCCGCAGGAGCCAAAAAATGAATGCTGTCGCTGAAATCCAAGATGTAGTCGCATCCCCTATCGTGTTTACCGATAGCGCCGCCGCCAAAGTTGCGCAACTGATCGAAGAAGAAGGCAATCCCGACCTCAAATTGCGCGTATTCGTGCAGGGTGGCGGTTGCTCAGGCTTCCAGTACGGCTTCACTTTTGATGAAATCGTCAATGAAGACGACACCACCATGAGCAAGAACGGCGTGCAGTTGCTGATCGACTCGATGAGCTACCAGTATCTGGTCGGCGCCGAAATCGATTACAAGGACGACCTGGAGGGCGCGCAATTCGTGATCAAGAATCCGAATGCAACCACCACTTGCGGTTGCGGTTCTTCGTTCTCGGCTTGATGCATCGAGCCGGACCCGAACCGGCCTGAGCAGGACGTAGTAGTAAAAAAAGACGCTGGGGAGCAATTCCCGAGCGTCTTTTTTGTATGCGGCGCTGTCGCCGGCGCCGTGCTTGTCAGGCCGGATAGAGCGCCCCCAGGATGCGTGAACCACGCGCTCCAGTCACCAATGGCAGATTGCCAGGCAAGCGCTGGTCGAACCGCAGCGCCAGCCAGGCGAACGCTATCGCCTCGACATGGTTGGGGGCGATACCCAGCGCCGCGGTCGATTGCACGTTTGCCTTCAGGCCGTGGCTTTGCAGCGCCTGCGCCAGCTGCGTCATCAGATAAGGGTTATAGGCGCCGCCGCCGCAAACATATACCGTTTCCGCCGCTGGCGCGTGCTGCGCAATCGCATCGGCGATGGTGCTGGCGGTCAGTACGGCCAAAGTTGCCTGGACATCGGCCGGGCTCAACTTCAGTTGCGCCGCATGTCCCAATTGCTTGTCCAGCCAGGCCGCATGGAACAGGTCGCGGCCGGTGCTCTTGGGTGGCGCGGCGGCAAAATACTCTTCCTTGCGCATCTGCGCCAGCAAGACCGCCGAGGGCTGGCCACCGGCTGCCCACTTGCCGCCTTCATCGTAATCCTTGTCGTGATGACGTTTGATCCACAAGTCCATCAGGACATTACCCGGTCCGGTGTCGAAGCCGATGACGTCGCGGTTCCCGTTCTCCTCCGCAGCGCCATGCAGGACGCTGATGTTGCCGATGCCGCCGATATTCACCACCACCCGGGTTTGCGCCGGGTCGGCGAACACCGCCTGGTGAAAAGCCGGCACCAGAGGCGCGCCCTGGCCGCCGGCGGCGACGTCGCGGCTGCGGAAATCGGCAATGACGTCGATGCCGGTGAGCTCCGCCAGCAGCGAGGGGTTGTTGGCCTGGCGCGTAAAGCCGAGCTCGGGACGATGGCGGATGGTCTGGCCGTGGACGCCGATCGCGCGGATCTGGGTTGGCTGCACGCCGGCCTCCGCCAGCAGCCGCTCGACGCAGGCGGCGTAGTGCGCGGCCAAGGTATTGGCCACCAGCGCTTCGCGTTCGATCTCGTCATGGCCGGCGCTTTGCAAGGCCATCAGTTCGGCGCGCAGGCTGGCGGAAAAGGGCACGTAGGCCGAGGCGATGGTGGCGACGGGTTGTTGCTGTGCCGGCGCAGCGGCAAAAGCGGTGATGACGCCATCGACGCCATCCAGGCTGGTGCCGGACATCAGGCCAATATACAAATCACTGCGCAGATCGCTGGGGGAATGTGGAGTGGACATAATAAAACCGTTGTGAGATCGCTTGATTTTACTAGCGCTCCGACAACGGTTCTATGTTTATCCGGTAATGACGTTAAAAATTACTTTGACGCCAGTTTGGTAGCGGGCGCCGCCGCTGTTGCCTGGCTGCCGCTCAGCAGGTTGAAACGATGGGTGATATCCGCCGCCACCGTCTTGAAACGCTGCAGCTCGGCGCCGGCCAGCGGGCTGGCGGTAGGCACTACCACCGACAGCGGATCGCGCGGCTCGTTGGCGACCCGGAATTCATAGTGCAGATGCGGGCCGGTGGCCCAGCCGGTCATGCCGACATAGCCGATGACGTCGCCCTGGCTGACCTTGCCGCCTTTGCGCGAGGTCGGCGCGAAGCGGCTCATGTGCGCGTACACGGTTGAATACTTGCTGTCGTGCTTGATGATGACGACGTTGCCGTAGCCGCTTTCGACGCCGGCGAAGTCAATCACACCATCGGCGGTGGCATGGATGGGCGTGCCCGTTGCGGCGGCGAAGTCAACACCGGTGTGCTTCTTCCACTTGCCGAGGATGGGGTGGACGCGCATCGAGAAGCCGGAAGAAATGCGGGTGAAGGTCAGCGGCGATTTCAGGAATGCCTTTTTCAGCGATTTGCCGTCGAAACCGTAGTAGCCGCCCTGGCCGCTGCTATCCGGATCATCGAACCAGACTGCCTGGAACGGCTTGCCGCCGTTGACGAATTCGCCGGCCAGGATACGGCCGGCGCGCAGGAACTGACCGTCTTGCCAGAATGTTTCGTAAGCGACATTGAAATGGTCGCCACGTTTCAGGTCGGAGGCAAAGTTGATGTTGGTGCCGAACATGGCGACAATCTGCGACGCCACGCTGTCCGGAATATCGGCTGCATCGGTGGCGGCGAACAGCGAGGAGCGGATCACGCCCGTATGCATTTCGACGCGGCGCTCGACGGTCGGTGTTTCTTCGGCAACGCTGAACTTGTCGCCATCGCGCCGGACCAGCAGGTTCTTGGGTGAATTGTCGCGGCCGTCGGCCATGGTGGCACGTAACATTTGCAATTGGCCATCATTGCTGGTCTGCGCCTGCACCGCGGTGCCCGGTTTCAGGCGCAGCATGGCGCGCGCACTGCTGTCGGACTTGATGAAGCTGGCCGCCTCATCGTCGTCCACGCCCAGCCGCGTCAACAAGGCCGCCAGGGTATCGCCGGCGCGCATCTTGTCTTCGGCAACATACAACTGTTGCTGGGCTTCAAGCTTGGCAATCTGCTCACTCAGGCTGGGCAATTCCAGTTCCGCGGAAATCGCTCGTACAGGGATATCGTCAGGATCCGTTGGCAACGGTGCAACACCGGCCGCGCCAAAGGCGACCAAGGTCAACAGCACGGCGGAAGCGGAGACAATACGGGTTTTACGTGAGGAATCAGTAAACAGGACGGGTATCTGCTTGAAAAACGGCTTGATACTGGACCGCAAGTTGATGATTTTATCTTTGAGAGACATGCAATACGTTAAAATTTGCCGTTTGCTACCGATTCTTGTGTTGTTGTTTGATTGAACGACTTGCGGCGGGATTAAAAGGATCAGGGATTATACCTTAGCCCATCCAGGCAAACTGTAGGACTAGTCTGATTTATCGTAACCCTATGTAGCCCCTGCATTTCCTGCCCTTGGCAGCACAAGCGCTACTCTTTTTAGATTTTTAGATTTCATTTTCGCTGGACTTTTACTTCCTATGGCTCACGATTCTCAAAACGCATCACCGCAAGCAGGCGCTGCTGCTGAAAACACCCCTCTGGTGCTGTCGGACCGGACCCAGGAGGCGCTGGCGATCACCAAGCGCGGCGTCGACGAACTGCTGATCGAGAGCGATTTTGCGCGCAAGCTGCAGCGCTCCGAACAAAGCGGCAAGCCGCTGCGCATCAAGCTGGGCCTGGATCCGACCGCGCCCGATCTGCATCTCGGCCATACCGTGGTGCTGAACAAGATGCGCCAGCTGCAGGACCTCGGCCACAACGTGATTTTCCTGATCGGTGACTTCACCTCGATGATCGGCGATCCATCCGGCCGCAACATCACGCGGCCGCCGCTGACGCGCGAACAGATCGAAGAAAACGCCAAGACTTATTTTGCCCAGGCCAGCCTGGTGCTGGATCCGGCCCGCACTGAAATCCGCTACAACTCGGAATGGTCGGACCAGCTCGGCGCGCGCGGCATGATCCAGCTGTCGGCCAAATACACGGTGGCGCGCATCCTGGAACGCGAGGACTTCACCAAGCGTTACAAGGCCGGTACGCCGATCTCGGTGCACGAACTGCTGTACCCGCTGATGCAGGGCTACGATTCGGTGGCGCTGGAATCCGACCTGGAGCTGGGCGGCACCGACCAGAAATTCAATCTGCTGGTGGGGCGCGAGCTGCAAAAGGATTACGGCCAGGAGCCGCAATGCATCTTGACCATGCCGCTGCTGGAAGGCCTGGACGGGGTCGAGAAGATGTCCAAGTCCAAGGGCAATTACATCGGCATCACCGAGCCGGCCAACACTATGTTCGCCAAGGTCATGAGCATTTCCGACGTCATGATGTGGCGCTACTACGAGCTGCTGTCGTTCAAGTCGCTGGCGCAGATCGCGGCTTACAAGACGCAGGTCGAGGGCGGCCAGAATCCGCGCGACATCAAGGTTGCGCTGGCGCAGGAAATCGTGGCGCGCTTCCATAACCAGCAGGCGGCGGAAGAGGCCTTGAACGATTTCAATAATCGCGCCAAAGGCGGGATTCCGGACGACATTCCCGAGCTGACCTTGAGCGGCGCGCCGCTCGGCATCGGCCAGTTGCTGAAGCAAGCCAATCTTTGCCCGTCGACCTCGGAAGCGTTACGCATGGTGGAGCAGGGCGGAGTGCGGATTGATGGTGCGGTGATCAGCGACAAGGGTTTGAAAGTCGATGCGGCAACCTTCGTGATACAGGTCGGCAAGCGCAAGTTCGCGCGCGTTACCCTGACCGCATGATCGCCCTGCTGCAACGGGTCAGCCACGCCAGCGTGGTGGTCGACGGCGCCACGGTCGGCGCCATCGAAGCCGGCCTGATGGTGCTGCTGTGCGCCGAGCGCGGCGACAGCGAAAAGCAGGCCGATGCCTTGCTCGCCAAGCTGCTGGCTTATCGCGTGTTCAGCGACGATGCCGGCAAGATGAACCGCAGCGTCAGCGACGTCGGCGGCGGCCTGCTGCTGGTGCCGCAGTTTACGTTGGCGGCGGATACGCAATCCGGCACCCGGCCTTCCTTCACGCCGGCAGCGGCGCCGGAAGACGGCCGTCGCCTGTTCGATTATTTCGTGCGCCAGGCCGGCAGCAGCCATGCGCAGGTGCAGACCGGCCAGTTTGGCGCTGACATGAAAGTGTCGCTCACCAATGACGGTCCGGTGACCTTCTGGCTGCAGGTAAAACCGCCGGTCGCTAAAGCGTAATCTGTTTTTGCTGTAGTCTGGCAGTCTGAATTTATCGACGGGAGCTTGCCATGAAACTCTGGAGCAATTCTTTTAAGGACGGCGCCTATATCCCTGGCGAATTCGCGTTCGCCGTGAGCCATCCGGAAACCCATATCAGCTTGTCGGCCAACCGCAATCCCCACTTTGCCTGGAGCCAGTTGCCGGCCGCCACGCAATCGCTGGTGCTGATCTGCCACGATCCCGACGTGCCCTCGCGCGGCGACGACGTCAACCAGGACGGCAAGACGGTCGCGGCGGATTTGCCGCGCGTCGACTTTTTCCACTGGCTGCTGCTGGACCTGCCGCCGGCCACCACATCGATTGCCGCCGCCGCATTCAGCGATGGCGTCACGCCGCGCGGCAAGCCAGGCCCGGAAATCCAGAACAGCCCAAGCCTGCGCCACGGCTTGAATGACTATACCGGCTGGTTTGCCGGCGATGCGGCGATGAGCGGCGACTACTTCGGCTATGACGGTCCTTGCCCGCCGTGGAACGATGAAATCGTCCACCGCTATATCTTCACCTTGTACGCCCTCAGCATTCCGCGCCTGGCAGTGACCGGCAAATTCACCGGCGCGCAAGTGCTGGCGGCCATGCACGGCCACATCCTGGCGGAGGAAGCCATGGTCGGTCTATATACCTTGAATCCGGCTTTATAGCCCTTATGGCCCTATTTGTACCTGCAGAAAATTTATGGCAACTACTGAAATTTTATTGATACGCCACGGCGAAACGGACTGGAATCTGGAGCGCCGCCTGCAGGGCCATCTCGACATCCCGCTTAACCAGGTCGGCGAACGCCAGGCGCTGGCGCTGGCTCGCAGCCTTGACGGCATCGCACTCGACGCGGTCTTCAGCAGCGATCTGCAGCGCGCCCGGCAAACCGCGGTTCCGCTGGCAGCCGCACGTAATCTACCCCTGCGACTCGACGCCGGTTTGCGTGAGCGCTGCTACGGCGCGCTGGAAGGCCTGCGCTATCCGGAAGCGGCGCAGCGCTTTCCTGAGGCTTACGCGGCCCTGATGGAGCGCGCGGTCGACTATCGTTATCCGGCCGGAGTGCATGCGGCGGAAACCATGCGCGAGTTTTATGAACGAGCGGTAAGCACCTTGCTGGTTGTGCTGAACCCAGGCGTCTTGGCGCGGATTGCGATAGTCGCCCATGGCGGCGTGCTCGACTGCATTTACCGTTTCGCCAATCAGTTGCCGCTGGAGCAGCCGCGCAGCTGCGATATTTTCAACGCCAGCATCAATCGCCTGAGTTGGAATCCGGATTGGGCGCAGCCTTTGCGCGTGGATGGCTGGGCCGAAATGGTCCATCTGGACGAGCTGGCGCTGGACGAAATCGATCGCTGACCTTGTTGGCATGCAGATAAGCAAAAACCCTTGCCAACCCGCATTTTATTGCTGTAGATCAACATCGTGAAACTGCTATAAATCTGTATAAGCTGTATTCAAAACAGTTGTGATAAAGGCAGCGCGCTTGTGCTAATCTTGCTGACAAGAACTAAAACAACAGTGGGACCGCCAGCATGAAACTTAATCTCTTTCCCTCTTGGGCGCAGCGTACTGCTGACTCCGAGTTATCGGTGGAATCGACCACGGGGAAAAAGGCTGCCGCGGGGCCTGTCGCCGCTAACCTGAATGAAGAGCAACTGGCGCTGGTCGGCGTCTTGCACCAGCTGCTGCAAACCCTGCCGCAAGCCTATAGCGGCCGTGAAAGCGTCAAGCGCCTGTGCCAGATGATCTTGCCGGCCAGTCCGCATATCCGGCTGGTCTGGGTCGGGTTTTGCCAGGATGACTCGGAGGCGGCAATCAAGCCGACCGCGATCGTCGGCAAGGCTCTGGGAGAATCGGATCATTGGCAGCTGTCCAAGGACTGTTTTGATTACGTTGCGCCGTTTGCCCAGGAAGCCGACTGGGAAGCCGGCCACGACAGCGACTTCCAGTCATTGTTTGCGCCTTGGCAAGCCCATCCGGAAAAATGTTCCGCCAAGGCGGCGCTGGCGATACCGCTGCGCTCGGAAAAAGCCCGCATGCACGGCATGATGGTGTTTTATGCCGACCGGCATGATTATTTTGCCGACACCGGGTACGCTTCGTTCCAGGCTTTCGGCCATGTCTGCGAGGTGATCTGGAAACAGTCCAACCTGTCGCATCTGCTGACGCGGCAAGCCCAGCTCGATTCGTTGACGGGCTTGCTGACGCGGCGCCGCATTGTCCATGTCTATGAAGAAGCGGTGGCCGCCACCGCGACCGACGAATCGCCGCTGTCGATTCTTTATTGCCAGCTGGACGAGTTTCACAAGATCAATGATCTCTACGGCTGGGCCGTGGCCGACAATATCTTGGCGGCGTTTGCCAAGGATACCGGCGGACAGCTGCGCAAGAGCGACAGCGGCGGCCGCTGGAATGCCACTGAATTCCTGTATGTGTTGCCGGCGACCGACACGGTGGATGCCGAAAATCTGGCCGCAGCCTTCCTTGGCCATTTCAAGCATCATCCGGTGAATATCGAAAACTGGTCGATCCGGCTGGCGCTCTCGGTAGGAGTGGCCACCTATGGCGCCGATGGCCGCGGGCTCGACGAACTGATCCATTACGCTACCCAGCATCTACACAGCTCCAGTACGGTAGCCGAAGACGAGCTCTAAAGTACACACCGAGAATAACCCGCGTGCGGCGGCAATCGCGATAAAATGACGCCTTTCCCGCTGCAACTCATCTCGAGCTTTCGATACCGCCATGAATATTGGCCCTTATTTCCTGCGCAACAATGTTTTTGTGGCACCGATGGCTGGTGTCACGGACAGGCCGTTCCGGCAGCTCTGTAAAGAGCTGGGCGCCGGCTATGCGGTGTCGGAAATGGCTGCCTCCAATCCGCGCCTGTGGCAGACCGAGAAGACTTCGCGCCGCATCAACCACGATGGCGAGATGGAGCCGCGGGCGGTGCAGATCGCCGGCGCCGATCCGCAGATGCTGGCGGAATGTGCAAAATACAATGTTGACCACGGTGCGCAAATCATCGATATCAACATGGGTTGTCCGGTCAAGAAAGTCTGCAACAGCTGGTGCGGTTCGGCATTGTTGCAGGACGAGCAACTGGTGGCGCGTATCCTGGAAGCGGTGGTGGGCGCGGTCGATGTCCCTGTGACGCTGAAATTCCGCACCGGCTGGGATCGTCTCAACAAGAATGCCTTGAATATTGCGCGGCTGGCGGAAGCCAGCGGCATCGCCATGCTGACCTTGCATGGGCGTACGCGCGCCGACGGTTACAGCGGCGACGCCGAATACCAGACGATTGCGGCCGTCAAGGCCGCTGTGGCTATCCCGGTAGTCGCCAACGGCGACATCACGACGCCGGAAAAGGCGCGTCAGGTGCTGGAATACACCAAGGCCGACGCCATCATGGTCGGCCGCGCGGCGCAGGGCCGGCCCTGGATTTTCCGCGAGATCGAGCATTACCTGCGCACCGGCGCATATTTGCCGGCGCCGCTAGTGGCGGAAGTGCAACAACTGATGGATGAACATCTGCGCGCGCATTACGGATTCTATGGGGATTACCTGGGCGTCCGCACCGCCCGCAAGCACATTGGCTGGTATGTGCGCGATTTGCCGGGCGGCGAGGCATTCCGGCAACGCATGAACCTGCTGGAAGATTGCGGCCAGCAGCTGGCTGCAGTAAATAGCTTCTTCGAATCGCAGTTTGCGTTTGGGGAGCGGTTACAATACGGGGTGGCCGAGCAGATGGCGGCCTGAATCAGATCAACAAAAAACAGGACTGGGTGGGATCTCCAGCAAGCTGGCCGCGGCAACAGTGTGGCAAAAGTGTGGCGCTGCAGGAGTTCCGGCCCGGATCTTAAAAAAAGAATAGTAAAAAAGAATGAGTAAAGAAAGTATCCAAGACGTGGTAAAGCAAAGCCTTGAAAAGTATTTCAAGGATTTGGGCGAACAGCCGCCGTCGAATGTCTACGACATGGTGATTTCCACGGTTGAAAAACCGGTGTTGGAAGCCGTGATCGCGCGCGCCGAAGGCAACCAGTCGCATGCCGCCGAGATGTTGGGCATCAATCGCAACACCCTGCGCAAGAAATTGCAGCAGCACGGTCTTTTGTAATTTGTAATTTGTAATTTGTAATTTGTAGTTTTGCGTTGCCGGACGCCAGGTGCGCCGGTCACGCCCGATCAAGCAGGTTTTAGCAACACCAGGCTGCCATTCCCGCCATCGGGGGCAGCGCGTTCCGCCCGAAGCGGTTTTCCAGCTGAGCTTATCCGCAGTCCGCCTTTTCGTCATTCATCATCTTCCTGAGTTTTCACTATGATCAAACAAGCCCTCATTTCCGTATCCGATAAAACCGGGATACTCGATTTCGCAAAAGAGTTGTCGGCGCTGGGTGTGAACATTCTGTCGACCGGCGGCACTGCCAAGCTGCTGGCTGATAACGGCATCAAGGTCACGGAAGTGGCGGACTATACCGGCTTCCCGGAAATGCTCGACGGCCGCGTCAAGACCCTGCACCCGAAAGTGCACGGCGGCATCCTGGCGCGGCGCGATTTCCCTGAGCATGTGGCGGCGCTGGCGCAGCACCAGATTCCGGTGATCGACATGGTGGTGGTCAACCTGTATCCGTTCCAGCAGACCATCGCCAAGGAACAGTGCTCGCTGGAAGATGCGATCGAGAATATCGACATCGGCGGTCCTGCCATGCTGCGCTCTTCGGCCAAGAACCATAAGGACGTCATCGTCCTGTGCGATCCCAGCGATTACGCCGGCGTGCTGGCCGAGCTGAAGGCGCATGACGGTGAAGTCGGCTACGGCACCAAGTTTGCGCTGGCCAAGAAAGTCTTTGCCCACACCGCGCAATACGACGGCGCGATCACCAATTACTTTACCTCGCTGGGCGAAGACAAGCAGCACACCACGCGCAGCGCCTATCCGGCGACCTTGAACCTGCATTTTGAAAAAGTGCAGGAAATGCGCTACGGCGAAAACCCGCACCAGTCGGCGGCGTTCTACCGCGACACCCGCCATGTCGAAGGCGCGCTGGCCAACTACAAGCAATTGCAGGGCAAGGAGCTGTCCTACAACAACATCGCCGATGCCGACGCCGCCTGGGAATGCGTCAAGACCTTCAGCGACACCGCCTGCGTCATCATCAAGCACGCCAATCCCTGTGGCGTCGCCATCGGCGGCAATCCGCTGGAAGCCTACAGCAAGGCGCTGCAAACCGATCCGACCTCGGCGTTTGGCGGCATCATCGCCTTCAACCAGGAGCTCGACGGCAATGCCGCCGAAGCCGTCGCCAAGCAATTCGTCGAAGTGATCATTGCGCCATCCTTCACCGAGCAAGCCAAGCAGATCTTTGCCGCCAAGCAAAACGTGCGCTTGCTGGAAATTCCGTTGGCGCATGCGATCAATCTGCATGACTTCAAACGCGTCGGCGGCGGTTTGCTGGTGCAGTCGCCGGATGCCCGCAATGTCGCCTTGAGCGAGCTGAAAGTCGTCAGCAAGAAGCAGCCGACCCAGCAGCAGCTGCAGGACCTGATGTTTGCCTGGCGCGTCGCCAAGTTCGTCAAGTCGAATGCCATCGTGTTTTGCGGCAATGGCATGACCCTGGGTGTCGGCGCCGGCCAGATGAGCCGCGTTGATTCCGCCCGCATCGCTTCCATCAAGGCGCAGAATGCCGGCTTGTCGCTGGTCGGTTCGGCCGTGGCGTCGGACGCCTTCTTCCCGTTCCGCGACGGCCTCGACGTCGTGGTCGACGCCGGCGCCACCTGTGTGGTGCAGCCGGGCGGTTCGATGCGGGACCAGGAAGTGATCGATGCAGCGGACGAGCATGGCGTAGTCATGCTGCTGACCGGCACTCGTCATTTCCGTCACTAAGTAGCTGAGCAAGGCTTTGCCGCTTGCGGCAAGGCCGGCTCCAGAATATGAAAATCCTCGGTATCGACCCGGGTCTGCGGACCACCGGTTTTGGCATCATCGACAAGCAGGGCAACAAGCTCAGCTATATCGGCTCGGGCACCATCAAGACGCCGGACGCCGATCTGCCGCAACGCTTGAAGGTGATCCTGGCCAGCGTGTCGGAAGTGATACGCACCTATGCGCCGGATTGTTCGGCCATCGAGAAAGTCTTCGTCAACGTCAATCCACAATCCACTTTACTGTTGGGGCAGGCGCGCGGCGCGGCCATCTGCGCGTTAGTGAGCGCAGACTTGCCGGTGGCGGAATACACCGCCCTGCAGATCAAGCAGGCAGTCGCCGGCCATGGCAAGGCGCAAAAACAGCAGGTGCAAGACATGGTGCAACGCTTGCTGCAGTTGCCCGGCTTGCCCGGCACCGATGCCGCCGATGCGCTGGCGGTGGCGATTTGCCATGCCCATAGCGGCGATGCCTTGGCGCATCTGAGCGCGCTGGCGCCAGGCTTGGCCAAAAAAGGTTTGCGCGTGCGCGGCGGCCGGCTGGTTGGCTGAGCGGCGCTAAAAAATACGCAATTGTTTTTTATTGTTATGTCTAACTCTCCTCATATCCAGCCATCCCGGCGGTTCATCCCGCGCGATCAAGCTGCCTACTCCCTTCTTTATCTGCGATTTGTACCATTCTGGATGTCCAATACGGCGTCCAATTGTGAACCTTTGTTTCGGCAGGTTTGCCGCAAACACATGTGTATAGCTGAGAGCTGACATTTACAATTCTCGCTAAGTCCTTCATTTATTTGGTAATTCAATGTAAGAACATTCATTGCACATTGTCAGGTAGTAGCGCTAAGTCATTGACTTTACTCGAATATTTTCCAATTGCCCCCTGCTAAATGGCTTGACCTAGAATAGTGCATCCTCTAAAGTGGGTGAAAGTGTGGAAAAGTGTTTTTTTGTGGGGTGTTTTGCCGACTTGCAAAGAACTATTCTCAGGATTCAGCAGTAACCAACAGGAGCGTGTGCGGTGTTTCAGGGTGCGTCAGCATTAAATCTCGATGCGAAAGGACGGATGGCAGTGCCATCCAAGCATCGTGACGTGCTGACCATTCAGTGCGAGGGGCGGCTGACGCTGACCAAGCACCCGCATGGCTGCCTGTTGCTGTTCCCGCGCCCGGTGTGGGAGAGCCACCGCGAGCAGATCGCCGCCTGGCCTATGTCGGCGCGCGCCTGGCAGCGGATTTTCCTGGGCAATGCCTCGGACGTCGAACTCGATTCCGCCGGTCGGATTCTGGTGGCGCCGGAACTGCGTACGGCGGTCGGTCTGACGCGTGAGGTGATGCTGCTGGGCATGGGCAGCCATTTTGAGATTTGGGATGCAGCCAAACTGGCTGAGAGCGAGTCGCAAGCAGTTGCGGCTGGCATGCCCGAAGTGTTAAGTAATTTTTCGTTCTGACAGGCCCGCCATGAGTGAACCAGTGGTGCCCGAGTTCCAGCACCGCACCGTGTTATTGGATGAGGCTGTCAGTGCGCTGGCGATCGAGGGCGCGCGCGCCGACGGTATCTACGTCGACGGCACTTTCGGCCGCGGCGGCCACAGCCGCAAGATTTTAGAAAGCCTGGGTGAGCGCGGCCGTCTGATCGCGTTCGACAAGGACCCGCAAGCCATCGCCACCGCAGGCGCTATCGCCGATCCGCGTTTCGAGATCGTGCACGACAGTTTTGCGACGATGGCGCAGGCCCTGAGGGAAAGAGGCATACAACAAGTCGATGGCGTGCTGCTGGACCTGGGCATTTCATCGCCGCAGGTGGACGACGCCAGCCGCGGTTTCAGCTTTCGGGCTGATGGCCCGCTCGACATGCGGATGGATACGACGCGCGGCATATCGGCAGCAGAATGGCTGGCCAGCGCGGATGAACAAACAATCGGAAAGGTGGTACGTGATTATGGGGAAGAACGGTTTGCTGTTCAGATTGCAAAGGCGATTGTTGCTAGCCGGACAATCAAGCCCATTACTGGCACACGACAGCTTGCCCAGATCGTGGCAAACGCCGTCAAGACCCGCGAGAAAGGCAAAGACCCGGCCACTCGTACCTTTCAGGCTATACGGATTTTCATCAATAAAGAGCTTGAAGAACTCGAGATAGTACTGGACCAGGCATTTCGGCAGATGGGCCAGCAAGGGAGATTAGTCGTGATCAGCTTTCATTCGCTGGAAGACCGGATCGTCAAGCAGTTCCTGGCCTCGAAAGCCCGGCTGCCGCAGCCCGACCGTCGCCTGCCGATCCGTGCGGTCGACCTGCCGCAGCCGGAGCTGAAGCTGATCTCGCGCGTCAAGCCGTCGGATGCGGAAGTTGCTGAAAATCCGCGCGCCCGTTCCGCCATCATGCGGGTCGGTGAGCGCCTGGCCGTCAAAGAGGCGCAGGCATGAGCGGCCGCCTCAATTTCATCCTGGCGCTGGCGCTGGTGCTGTGCGCGCTGGCGCTGGTCAATGCCCAATACCAGGCGCGCCAGCTGTTCATCGAGCTGGAGCGGGCCGCCAGCCAGTCACGCCAGCTGGATATCGAATGGGCGCAATTGCAGCTGGACCAGTCGACCCTGGGCAAGAATGCCCGGATCGAGGCCAGCGCCACGCGCGACCTCAACATGGTGCCGCTGACCGCTGCGCGCACCCAATATCTCACGCTGGGGGATAAATGACGCGCAATCCCCCGCGCAGCTCCCATACCGGCCGTATCGCGGCCGGCAAGGGCGTGCCGTTTTCGGCCAGCCCGGTGCTGAAGGTCAAGCTGCCGGTATGGCGCTCGCGGGTGGTGCTGTTCGCCATGTTCGCGGCCTTCCTGGCGCTGATCGTGCGGGCTTTGTGGCTACAAGGGATTTCCACCGATTTCTTGCAAAAGCAGGGTGCTTCGCGCTATGCGCGCACGCTCGAACTGCCCGCCACGCGCGGCAAGATCACCGACCGCAACGGCCAGGTGCTGGCGTCGTCGGTGCCGGTCAAGGCGATCTGGGCGATTCCTGACGACGTCAAGGACGCGCCCAAAGAAAAATTGCAGGCGCTGGCCAAGCTGCTCGACATGAGCAACGCCGAGCTGAGCAAGAAGCTCGATTCCGACCGCAACTTCGTCTACCTCAAGCGCCAGGTTGAACAGGATATCTCTGACCAGATCGTCAAGCTCGGCATCGATGGCATAGAAACCCGCAAGGAATACAAGCGCTTCTATCCTGAAGGCGAGGTAGCGGCGCACGTGGTCGGCTTCACCAACGTCGAAGATGCCGGCCAGGACGGCATGGAACTGTCGCAGCAAAAAAACCTGGCGGGCGCCACCGGCAGCCGCCGGGTGATCAAGGACCGGCTGGGCCGCATCGTAGAAGATATCGAGGCGGTCAAGGAGCCGCATGACGGCAAAGACCTGGTGCTGTCGATCGACAGCAAGATCCAATACATTGCCTTCACCCAGCTCAAGGAAGCGGTCGAGAAATTCAAGGCCAAGGCAGGCGGCATCGTGGTGGTCGACGCCAAGAGCGGCGAAGTGCTGGCGCTGGCCAACCTGCCAAGCTATAACCCTAACGATCGCTCGGTACTGACCGGCGCGCAGCTGCGCAACCGCGTGATGACCGATACCTTCGAGCCTGGCTCGACCTTGAAGCCGTTTACAGTGGCGCTGGCGCTGGACACCAACCGGGTGCAGGCTACCACGACTTTCCAGGTGCCGGACAAGATGACCATAGGCACCGCGACCGTGGGCGATTCCCATCCGCATCCGGTGCAGACCATGAGCGTTGCCCAGATCATCCAGAAGTCGTCGAATATCGGCACTGCCAAGATCGCGCTGCAAATGCCGGCCGAAGAGATGTGGGAGATGTTTACCACCGTCGGCCTGGGCCAGCAGCCGAAATTCGGCTTCCCCGGCGCTGTCGCCGGCCGCGTGCGGCCGTTCAAGTCATGGCGTCCGATCGAACAGGCCACCATGAGCTACGGCCACGGCATTTCCGTATCGCTGATCCAGATGGCGCACGCATATACCATTTTTGCCCGCAACGGCGACCTGATACCGCTGTCGTTCCAGAAGGTGGCCGAGCCGCCGGTCGGCCAGCGCGTGGTCTCTGAAAAGACCGCGCTCACCATGCGCGCGATGCTGGAAAGAGTCACCGCGCCCGGCGGCACGGCGCCGAAAGCACAAGTGCCGGGCTACCGCGTCGGCGGCAAGACCGGTACTGCCTATAAGATCGAAGGCGGCAAGTATGTCAAAAAATACATTGCCGATTTCGTCGGCTTTGCGCCGGCTTCCGATCCGCGCCTGATTATTGCCGTCATGGTGGATGAGCCTGCGGTCGGCTCGCACTTTGGCGGCGACGTCGCCGCGCCGGTGTTTGCGACGGTGGCGGCGAATGCCTTGCGTGCGCTGAACGTGCCACCCGATTCCAGCGTCACCGACATCATCATCCCGACCGACGGTCCGCAGGAGAGCTTGTGACGACCTCCATGGCGAAACGATTGCAAGACATCCAGCAGTGGCTGGGCAGCGTTGCGCCGGCCGGCGCCGAGCTGGTGTCGGACTCGCGCAAGGTCAAGGCCGGCGACGTGTTTTTTGCCTATCCGGGCGATGCCGCGGATGGCCGCGCCTATATTGCGCAGGCGCTGAAAAATGGCGCTGCGGCGGTACTGTACGAGAGCGAAAAATTCAGCTGGGACGCAGCGTGGACGGCTGCACATCTGGCGGTAAGCGGGCTGAAGCAACTGTCCAGCCAGATTGCGGCTGCCTACTATCAGCAGGCCGACAAGGACATGCTGGTGGTGGCCGTCACCGGCACCAATGGCAAGACTTCCTGCAGCCAGTGGCTGGGACACGCGTTGTCGCATCTGGGGCAGGCTACCGGCGTGATCGGTACGCTCGGCACGGGCGTCTATGCACAGGGCCAGCGCGGCGAATTTGAAGAAACCGGCAATACCACCCCGGACGCGCTGCTGCTGCAGCAGACCTTGAGCGCCATGCGCAAGCAAGGCGTCAAGGCGTTGGCGATCGAGGCATCCTCGATCGGCCTGGAGCAAGGGCGCCTGAACGGCATGCATGTCGACATCGCCCTGTTCACCAATTTCACCCGCGACCATCTGGATTACCACGGCGACGAGCAGCACTATGAAGCCGCCAAGCGCATATTGTTCGATTGGCCGGGTTTGCAGCAGGCTGTGATCAATCTGGATGACGACATGGGCTTGCGCCTGGTCAGCCATCTGCAGAAAAAGAAGCGGGCCATTCCCGTGATCGGCTATACCTGCGCCGAACTGGATGCGCCGGCGGAGGTTGCCGTCCTGCGCGCCTCGGCGATCCGCACCAGCGCCAGCGGCACCGTTTTCCACGTCGAATCGCCATTCGGTTCCGGGCAGTTGAAGACGCAGCTGGTGGGCCAGTTCAATGTCAGTAATGCACTGGGTATCCTGGGCGTGCTGCTGGCCCATGGCATTGAATGGAAGGCAGCGCTCTATGCGATTGAACTGTTGGTCGCCGTGCCGGGTCGAATGCAGCAATTCGGCGGCCAGGATGCGCCGTTGATCGTGATCGATTATGCCCACACGCCGGATGCGCTGGAAAAGACCTTGAGTACGCTGCGCCAGGTTGCACAGCAACGCAATGGCGAATTGTGGTGCGTATTCGGTTGCGGCGGCGATCGCGATCCCGGCAAGCGGCCGCAGATGGGCGCCGTGGCGGAACTGGCGGATCACGTCATCGTCACCAGCGACAATCCGCGCGGCGAAGAGCCGGCCGCCATCATCCGCCAGATTCTGGCTGGAATGAAGGCGCCGCAGGAAGCGCAGGCTTTGGAAGACCGCGCTGCGGCGATCCTGTGGGCGGTACGTCACGCGGCCAAGGCCGACGTCGTGCTGCTGGCAGGAAAAGGACATGAAACATATCAGGAAATCAAAGGAAAGAAATTGCCGTTTTTAGACGCCGACCATACTGCCCTGGCGCTCGCCGCGCGGGCGACGATGAAGGGCGGCAGCCTATGAATACCACATTGGCGCAACTGCAGTCGTGGCTGGGCTTGCCTGCCAGCGCGGGCGCCGCCGGCCAGACTGTGATCAGCGGCTTGTTCACGGACAGCCGTGCGGTGATCCCGGGTTCCGTGTTCGTCGCCTTGCGCGGCGAGCGTTTTGACGCCCACGATTTCCTCGATCAGGTCATCGCCCAGGGCGCCGCCGCGGTAGTGGTCGAGCAAGCTCCCGCCGGCCTGACGGTGCCGGCGCTGGTGGTGAGCGATAGCCGGCTGGCCTTGGGCACGATAGGGCAGCGCTGGCGCCAGCAGTTCAGGCTGCCGCTGATCGCCGTCACCGGCAGCAACGGCAAGACCACCGTCAAGGAAATGATCGCCGCGATCCTGGTCGCGGCTTTTGGCGTTGACAAGTCACTGGCAACACGCGGCAATTTCAATAACGAGATCGGCGTGCCGCTGACCTTGTTGCGGTTGCAAGCGGAGCATCAGGCCGCCGTGATTGAGCTGGGTATGAACCATCCCGGCGAAATCGCCGTGCTGACGGCGCTTGCCGAACCGACTGTCGCTCTGGTCAACAATGCCCAGCGCGAACATCAGGAGTTCATGGCCAGCGTCGAAGCCGTTGCCGAGGAAAACGGCAGTGTGATCCGCGGCCTGGCGGCCAACGGCATTGCGGTTTTCCCTGCGGATGATCCGTATACCGGCCTGTGGCGCAGCTATAGCGCCAAGGGCGGCAGCCTGACTTTCGGCCTGACGCCGGCGGCGGACGTCCATTGCAGCTACAGCAATGGCGCCGACGGTTTCGGCAGCGACCTGACGGTGAGCGTTCCCGGCCAGCCTTCGTTCCTGGTGCAACTGGCGGCTGCCGGCGAGCACAATGTACGCAATGCGCTGGCGGCCATTGCCTGCACGCTGGCGATCGGCGTCGACACCGCGGCCATCACGCGCGGCCTGGAATCGTTCGCGCCAGTCAGCGGCCGCCTGCAACGCAAGCTGGCCACCCACGCAAGCTGCGCCGGCGCGCTGGTGATCGACGATACCTACAACGCCAATCCGGATTCGGTGCGGGCCGCGATCGACGTCCTGGCGCAGGCTGCCACACCGCGTCTGCTGGTGCTGGGCGAGATGGGCGAAGTCGGCAACGACGGCCGCCAGTTCCACCATGAAATCGGCGCTTACGCGCAACAACGCGGTATTACGCAACTGTTCACGCTGGGTGAGATGGCGGCCGAGGCGAGTGTCGCCTTCGGCCCCCAGGCCCGGCACTTTACCGACATCGCAGCGTTGCTAGCCGCGCTCGATGTCGCCATGACACCGAATACGACCGTGCTGGTCAAAGGCTCGCGCTTCATGAAAATGGAGCGCGCCGTCCGGCACCTGGTTGGCACAACATCCGAGGGGACTCACTAACATGCTGCTATGGCTGGCACAAAATTTTCAGCAGGATTTCAGTTTCCTGCGCGTCTTCACCTTCATCACGTTTCGCGCGGTGTTCGCGACCCTGACGGCGCTGATGATCGGCCTGATCGCGGGACCGGGCGTGATCCGCATGCTGGCGCGCCTCAAGGTCGGCCAGGCGGTGCGTACCGACGGCCCGCAGACGCACCTGATCAAGTCCGGCACGCCGACCATGGGCGGCGTCCTGATCCTGATCGCGATCGGCATTTCGACCCTGCTGTGGAGCGATCTCGGTAACCGTTTCGTCTGGATCGTGTTGATCGTGACGCTCGGCTTCGGCACCATCGGCTGGGTCGACGACTATCGCAAGGTGGTCTACAAGGATCCGAACGGCATGCGTTCGCGCGAAAAATATTTCTGGCAATCGGTGATCGGCGTGGTCGCCGCGATCTACCTGGCGTTCTCGGTGTCGGCGCCGAACAATACCCAGGTCTGGGATTTGTTCGTGGCCTGGGTCGAATCCGGCTTCAGCCTCGACCTGCCGCCCAAGGCTGACCTGATCGTGCCCTTCTTCAAGACCGTCAGCTATCCGCTGGGCGTGTGGGGTTTCATGGCCTTGACCTATTTCGTGATTGTCGGCACCAGCAACGCCGTCAACCTGACCGATGGCCTGGATGGCCTGGCGATCATGCCGACCGTGATGGTCGGTGCGGCGCTGGGATTGTTCGCCTACCTGACCGGCAACGTCACTTTCGCCAAATACCTGCTGATCCCGCATATCCCGGGCGCCGGCGAACTGCTGATTTTCTGCGGCGCCATGGCCGGCGCCGGACTCGCTTTCCTCTGGTACAACGCCTATCCGGCGCAGGTATTCATGGGCGATGTCGGCGCGCTGGCCCTGGGCGGCGCCCTTGGCACGGTGGCCGTCATCGTGCGTCAGGAAATCGTGCTGTTCATTATGGGCGGTATTTTCGTGGTTGAAACTTTGTCGGTGATGTTGCAGGTAATCTATTTCAAGTACACCAAGAAGCGCTTCGGCGTCGGCCGCCGGGTGCTGCTGATGGCGCCTTTGCACCATCACTATGAACAAAAGGGCTGGAAGGAAACGCAGGTTGTGGTGCGTTTCTGGATCATCTCGATGATGCTGGTGTTGTTTGGGCTTTCAACTCTGAAGTTAAGGTAGTGGGCAGTACAAATGAACTATACGGGTAAACATGTTCTGGTATTAGGGCTTGGAGAATCGGGCCTGGCATCCGCTTTGTGGCTGGCACATTGCGGTGCGACCGTGCGCGTGGCGGATACCCGCAGTGCGCCCGAAAGGTTGCCGCTGTTGCAGCAGGCCATTCCGGACGTGGAATTTTGCGGTCCCGATGAGAATGCTGAAGCGGGCTTTGCCGTCAGCCTGTTGGACGGTATCGATTTTGCCGTCACCAGCCCGGGCCTGGCGCCGGCACGCGAGCTGAAAGACATCCTGTCTGCCGCCACTGATCGCGACATCCCGGTATGGGGTGAAATCGAAGTATTCGCCCAAGCCCTGGCGGCATTGCGCGAGAGCCAGGGCTATGCGCCGAAAGTGATTGCCATCACCGGCACCAACGGCAAGACCACCGTCACCAGCCTGACCGGCCTGCTGTGCGAACGCGCCGGCTTGACCGTGCAGGTTGCCGGCAATATCAGCCCGGCTGCACTGGATGTCTTGCGCAGCGCGCTGGAGCGCGACGCCTTGCCCCAGGTCTGGGTGCTGGAACTGTCCAGCTTCCAGCTGCATGCTACCTGCGGCCTGCACGCCGATGCTGCGACCATTCTGAACATCACCCAGGATCACCTGGATTGGCACGGCGACATGGCGTCCTATGTCGCCGACAAGGCGCGTATCTTCAGCGCCAATACCGTGCGCGTGCTGAACCGCGACGATCCCTTGACGATGCAGTTCGCCAACGGCAACAGCATCAGCTTCGGTTTCGATGAACCGCATGAAGGCGATTGCTTTGGACTGGTCAGCGACAATGGCATGCAATGGCTGTCGGTCGCGGTGCCCGGCGACGAAGAAGAGCGCGTCGAGAAGCGGCGCAACAAGAAAGAACAGCTGGCCTTGCTGCCGGTGACGGTCAAGCGCCTGATGCCGGCCGACGCCTTGCGCATCCGCGGCCGCCATAATGCCGCCAATGCGCTGGCGGCGCTGGCCCTGTGCCGCGCGATCGACTTACCGTTTGCTCCTTTGTTGCACGGCTTGCGTGAATACCATGGCGAACCGCATCGGGTGGAGCTGGTGACCACCATCGGCGGCGTGGAATACTACGACGACAGCAAGGGCACCAATGTCGGCGCCACGGTTGCCGCGCTGAACGGCTTGGGGCGCGGTTGCGACGGCGATGGCGCGGGCGCCAATCCTAGCCGTTTGCTGCTGATCGCCGGTGGCGACGGTAAAGGACAGGATTTTGCACCGCTGGCGGCGCCGCTGGCGGCCTACGGCCGGGCGCTGCTGCTGATCGGCCGCGACGCGCCGGCAATTCGCGCCGCGGTGGAAAGCACGGCTGGCGCACTGGAAATCGTCGACTGCGTGACGCTGGAAGAAGCCGTGACCCGCGCGGCAGAACTGGCCCATCCTGGCGACGCCGTGCTGCTGTCGCCGGCCTGCGCCAGTTTCGACATGTTCCGCAACTATGCGCACCGGGCGCAGGTGTTCGTCGATGCCGTGCGCGAACTGGCCTTGTCGCGCGGCGAGGTCGGACTATGAAATTCGCTTTTCCATCATTTTCAGGCAAGCCTGCGGACAGCCCGGCAAGCAATGCTGCGCCGCGGCCGCGTGCGCTCGACAGCCAGAAGCCTGGCGTCCAGCGTTCGAAAATGATGGAATACGACCAGCCGCTGGTGTGGGTGGTGATCATCCTGATGCTGTTCGGCCTGGTGATGGTGTATTCGGCCTCGATCGCCTTGCCGGATTCGCCCAAGTATTCGAACTACACGAATGCCCATTTCCTGGTGCGCCAGGCGATCTTCATCTGTGTCTCGCTGGTGGCCGGCCTGGTGACCTTCCGCATTCCGATCGCCACCTGGCAGCGTTGGGCGCCCTATCTGTTCGTGGTCACTCTGATCCTGCTGGCGATGGTGCTGGTGCCGGGCCTGGGGCGCGGCGTCAACGGCGCCAAGCGCTGGCTGTCGTTCCGCGTCTTCAATCTGCAGCCTTCGGAACTGATGAAGCTGTTCATCGTGCTGTACGCCGCCAACTACACGGTGCGCAAGCAGGAAGTGATGCACAAGCTGACCAAGGGATTCCTGCCGATGACGGCGGCGGTCGGCCTGGTCGGCCTGCTGCTGATGCTGGAGCCGGACCTGGGCGCGCTCGGCGTGATCGTCTGCATCGCCATGGGAATCCTGTTCCTGGGCGGGATCAACGGCATCTGGTTTGGCGGCATCGGCGCTATGTTGGCAGGCATGTTTACGCTGGTGATCTGGCTGTCGCCATGGCGCCGCGAGCGGATATTCGCTTATCTGAATCCGTGGGCAGAAGAAAATGCCCTGGGCAAGGCTTACCAGCTGTCGCACTCGCTGATTGCCTTCGGCCGCGGCGAGTTGTTTGGCGTCGGTCTCGGCGCCAGCGTCGAAAAACTGCACTATTTGCCGGAAGCACATACCGACTTCCTGCTGGCGGTGATCGGCGAAGAGCTGGGGTTTGCCGGCGTGCTGGTGGTGGTGATGCTGTTTTACTGGATTATCAAACGCTCCTTTGAAATCGGCCGCCAGGCGATCGCGATGGAACAGACTTTCGCCGGCCTGACAGCCAAGGGCATCGGCATCTGGATCGGCGTGCAGACCTTCATCAACATGGGCGTCAACCTGGGCTTGCTGCCGACCAAGGGCTTGACCTTGCCGCTGATGAGCTACGGCGGTTCCGGCGTGCTGATCAACTGCATCGGCCTGGCGATCCTGCTGCGCATCGATTATGAAAACCGGGTTCTGATGCGCGGAGGCCGGGCATGAGCATGCATCAAAAACGTCTCGTCATCATGGCGGCGGGTACCGGTGGCCACATATTTCCGGGCCTGGCGATTGCCGAGACCATGCGCGCGCGCGGCTGGCAAGTCAGCTGGCTGGGCACCACGCATGGCATGGAATCCGACCTGGTGCCGCAGCATGGCATCGAGATGGACAAGATTGTGTTTGCGGGTTTGCGCGGCAAAGGATTGGCGCATACCGTGCGCGGCACCTGGCGGATGTTGCTGAGTTTTCCGGCTTGCTTCGGCATCCTGGGTCGGCGCCAGGCTGATGTCGTGCTGGGCATGGGCGGCTATGTGACGGTGCCGGGCGGCGCCATGGCGCGTTTGCGCGGCGTGCCGCTGGTGCTGGTGAATGCCGACGCGGCCTTGCTGCTGTCGAACAAAACCTTGACACCATTGGCGCAGCGCGTGCTGTTCGGTTTCCCTGCCGATTTTGGCAAGGCGGCCAGCAAGGCGCTGGTCACCGGCAATCCGGTGCGCAAGGAAATCCTGGCGCTGCCTTTGCCGGAGCAGCGCTACAGCGGGCGCATCGGTTCCTTGCGTCTGCTGGTAGTGGGCGGCAGTCTCGGCGCCAAGGCCTTGAATGATTGCTTGCCGGCGGCGCTAGCGTTGATCCCCGCCGAGCTGCGGCCAAGCGTCACGCATCAGTCGGGCAAACAGCATATCGAGGCCTTGCGCAGCGCTTATGCGGCGGCAGGGGTGACGGCGGAAGTGGTGGCGTTCATCGACGACATGCCGCGCCGCTACGCCGATGCCGACCTGGTGATTTGCCGAGCCGGGGCGATCACGGTGTCGGAACTGACCGCGGCAGGCATCGCCAGCGTATTGGTGCCGCTGGTGGCTTCCACCACCTCGCATCAGCGCGACAATGCGCGCTGGATGGCGACGCAGAAGGCGGCGATTCATTTGCCGCAAACGGATTTAAGCAAAGAGCGCCTGGCCGCGTTGTTGACGCGGATCTCGCGTCAGGACTGCCAAACGATGGCGCAGGCAGCGTATGAAAACGGCCGGCGCGATGCGAACGAAGCAATCGCGCAGGTTTTAGAAGAATTGGCAGGTCCGCAGTGAGTACATCATGAAACATAAAGTCAAAAATATCCATTTCGTAGGAATCGGCGGCAGTGGCATGAGCGGCATTGCCGAGGTGCTGCTGAATCTCGGCTATACCATTTCCGGTTCCGATCTCGGCGACAATGCGGCGACGCGCCGACTGGCAGGACTGGGCGCCAAGGTCAGCCGCGGCCACGCTGCCAAGCATATCGACCAGGCCCACGCCATCGTCACATCGACCGCGGTGCAGGCCGATAATCCAGAAGTCGTCGCGGCCCGCGAAAGGCATATCCCCATCGTGCCGCGCGCGGTCATGCTGGCGGAACTGATGCGCCTCAAGCGCGGCATCGCCATCGCAGGCACCCACGGCAAGACCACCACCACCAGCCTGGTGGCAAGCGTGCTGGCGCAGGGCGGACTGGATCCAACCTTTGTGATCGGCGGCCGTCTCACCAGCGCCGGCGCCAACGCCAAGCTCGGTTCCGGCGACTTTATCGTGGCCGAAGCCGATGAATCGGATGCCTCGTTCCTGAATCTGTCGCCGGTGATCGAGGTGATCACCAATATCGACGCCGATCATATGGATACCTATGATCACGATTTCGGCAAGCTGAAGCAGGCTTTTGTAGAGTTTACCCAGCGGCTGCCGTTCTACGGCGTGGCCGTGCTGTGTATGGATGACGCCAATGTGCGTGAAATCATGCCGCAGATTTCCAAGCTGATCACCACCTATGGCTTCCACGAAGAAGCCGATGTGCGTGCGATCGACGCCAAGGCGGTCGGCGGGCACATGCAGTTCACCGTGATCCAGAAAGGCTATGCGGCGATGCCGATCAGCCTGAACCAGCCTGGCATGCACAATGTGCAGAACGCTTGCGCGGCGATTGCGATTGCGCGTGAACTGGGCGTCGCCGACAGCGCGATCCAGCAGGCGTTGACCGAGTTCAACGGCGTCGGCCGGCGCTTTACCCGCTACGGTGAAATCAAGCTGCAGGATGCCGCCGGCAAGCCCAGGGGCGAATTTGCGCTGGTCGACGATTACGGCCATCACCCGGTGGAAACCGCGGCCACCATCCAGGCGGCGCGCGGCGCCTATCCGGGACGGCGGCTGGTGCTGGTATTCCAGCCGCACCGCTATACCCGCACCCGTGATCTGTTTGAAGATTTTGTCAAAGTGCTGTCGACGGTCGACGTGCTGGTGCTGGCTGAAGTGTATGCCGCCGGTGAAGCGCCGATTGTCGCTGCCGACGGCCGCGCGCTGGCGCATGCCTTGCGGGTGGCTGGCATGGGCGAGCTGGTGTTTGTGGAAGATATCAACGACATGCCGGCATCGATCTTGAATATCGTCCGCGACGGCGACGTCGTGATGACCATGGGAGCCGGATCGATTAGCGGCGTACCCGGCAAGCTGGCGCAACTGGTAGAGCAATGAATATGAGTGATGCGATGAGCAAAAAAAAGACAGGTCATCAATTCGGAAAAGTCGGCGTGCTGTTCGGCGGCCGTTCGGCCGAGCGCGAAGTGTCCATCATGTCCGGCAACGGCGTGCTGAAGGCATTGAAAAGCCGCGGCGTCGACGCCTATCTATTCGATCCGGCCGAGCGCAGCTTGGCGGAACTGGCGGCGGAAAAATTCGACCGTGTGTTCATCGCCTTGCACGGCCGCTACGGCGAAGACGGCACGCTGCAAGGTGCGTTGGAACAGCTGGGCATTCCATATACCGGCCCGGGCGTGATGGCATCGGCGATCGCCATGGACAAGGTGATGACCAAGCGTGTCTGGCAAAGCGCTGGCTTGCCGACACCGCGCTTCCTGGTGCTGGATGCGCACAGCGCGACCCGCGAAGAGTTGCGCCAGGTGCCGGATGTGCTGGGCCTGCCGCTGATGCTGAAGGCGCCGCATGAAGGTTCGACCATCGGTATCGCCAAGGTCGCCGGCTATTCCGACATGAGCGAGGGTTTTGCCTTGTGCGCCAAGTACGATGAGGTGGTGCTGGCGGAAGAATTCATTCGCGGCCGCGAGCTGACGGTGCCGGTGCTGGGTGCCGGCCGTACAGCGCGCCCTCTGCCTATCGTCGAGATCCGCGCGCCTGAAGGCAATTACGACTATCAGCACAAGTATTTTACCGACGACACCAAGTATTTATGTCCGGCTCCGCTGGATGCCGCGCTGACCCAGCGCATTCAGGCGCTGGCGGTGCAGGCGTTCAGGGCGATCGGCTGCGAAGGCTGGGCGCGCGTCGACTTCATGCTGCGCGATGCGGATAACGAGCCGTTCCTGCTAGAGATCAATACTTCGCCAGGGATGACCGGCCATTCGTTGGTGCCGATAGCGGCCAAGGCGAACGGCGTCAGCTATGAAGACTTGTGCCTTGAAATCCTGGCTTCGGCGGCGCTCGACCTGGCGCCCACCGCGGACTGGAAGCCGGTATGAGCGGCCTGCAGAGAAAGAAGATTGAAAGAAATTAATTAAAGATTTACCTAACGATCCAAGCGATAAAGTCGATAACCATGTGGCAAGACGTCAAAATGTTGAACGCGATCTCCGGCACCTTGCTCGGGCTGGCAGCGCTCGCATTGCTGGCGTCCGGCATCTGGTGGCTGGCGCAGCGTCCGATGTTTACGCTGAAGACCATCCGCATCGAAGGCGTCGGCCAGAGCGAGCTGCGGCGTGTGAATCCGCTGATCGTGCGGGCTTCCGCACTACCGCGCATCAAGGGTAATTTCTTTACGGCGAATCTGGATACGGTGCGTACGGCATTCGAATCGGTGCCGTGGGTGCGCAAGGCGACGGTGCAGCGCGAATGGCCGAATACGCTGATCGTGACAGTTGAAGAGCATCAGCCGCTGGCCACTTGGGATGACGATGGGCGCCTGCTGTCTGTGCGCGGCGATTTGTTTACCGCCAACCTGGATGAGGCGGAAGAAGACGGCGCATTGCTGCGCCTGTCCGGCCCTGCCGGCAGCGAGAAGGATGTAGTGGCGCGCCTGGCGGATTTTCGCCAGTGGTTTGCGCCGCTCAAGTTGAACCCGGTGGACGTGGCTTTATCGAGCCGCTACGCATGGACAGTCAAGCTGGACAACGGCATGACGGTGGAGCTGGGACGGGAACAGAACAAGACCACGCTGAAAGACCGGGTGGCGCGGCTGGTGCAGATTTATCCGCAGTTGCTGTCGCGTTTGCAGAACCGGATCGAGAGTGTAGATATGCGGTATCCGAATGGCTTGGCGCTGAAGGCTAGCGGCATGACGGGCGGATTGGGAAGCAAGAAAAAATAAGCGAAACATTATGACAAAAGACGCAAAAAACTTGATCGTCGGTCTCGACATCGGCACCTCGAAAGTGGTGGCGGTGGTAGCCGAGGTATTGTCGGATGGACGCCATGAAGTGATTGGCCTGGGCCAGGCTGAATCCAAGGGTTTGAAAAAAGGCGTGGTGGTGAACATCGAAGCCACCGTGGAATCCATCCAGCGCGCGCTGGAAGAGGCCGAGCTGATGGCCGACTGCAAAATCCGCAATGTCTACACCGGCATCGCAGGCAGCCATATCCGCAGCTTCAATTCCAGCGGCATGGTGGCGATCAAGGACAAGGAAGTCAGCGCAGCGGACGTCTCGCGCGTTATTGAAACGGCCAAGGCGGTCAATATACCGACCGACCAGCAACTGCTGCATACGGTACCGCAGGAATTTATTGTCGACAGCCAGGAAGATGTGCGCGAACCAATTGGCATGAGCGGCATCCGACTCGAGGTCAAGGTGCACATCGTCACCGGCGCCGTGTCCGCGGTGCAGAACATCGTCAAGTGCATCCGCCGTTGCGGGCTGGAAGTGTCTGACCTGATCCTGCAGCCGATGGCCTCGGCCGATGCGGTGCTGACGCCGGACGAGAAAGAGCTGGGCGTGGTGCTGGTGGATATCGGCGGCGGCACCACCGACGTCGCGGTGTTCACCGAAGGAGCGATCCGCCATACCGCGGTGATTCCGATTGCCGGCGACCAGATCACCAACGACATTGCGATGGCGCTGCGGACGCCGACCAATGAAGCTGAAGAGATCAAGCTGCGTTACGGCGTCGCCAAGCAGATCCTGGCCGATCCGGGCGAAACGCTGGAAGTGCCGGGCCTGGGCGACCGCAATCCGCGCACCTTGTCGCGCCAGGCATTGGCGGCGGTGATCGAACCGCGGGTGGAGGAATTGTTCGCGCTGGTGCATCAGGTAGTGCGCGAGTCGGGTTACGAAGAAGTGCTGTCGAGCGGCGTGGTGCTGACCGGCGGTTCGGCCATGATGCCGGGCATGATCGAACTGGCGGAAGACATCTTCCTCAAGCCGGCGCGCCTGGGCACGCCGGATTACCGCGGCCAGTTGGCGGACGTAGTGCGCAGTCCGCGTTATTCGACCGTGCTGGGCTTGCTGCTGGAAGCGAAGAAACAATACCTGCGTGGCTATATAGTGACCCGCCAGGAAGGATCGGCGAAGGCGATCTGGCAGCGGATGAAAGAATGGTTTTTGGGTAATTTTTAATTTTCATTCTGCAGGACAGAGTTAAAGAGGCGCCGGGCAATTTGATGGCGCAGCACTTTGCTCTTGCGGATTACTGGCGAAGTTTAATTTTAATGTTGTTTGTGCAACACGCAGTTGTCAGTTGCTAGGCCTCACACCGCGTGATGCCTATTGACTGGATGCTGCATCTTTATGAGGAAATATCATGGAAATCGATATGCTTGACAATGCAACTTTGGGCACCGTGATTAAAGTCGTCGGTGTCGGCGGCGCCGGCGGCAATGCGGTCCAACATATGATCAACAAGGGTGTGTCGGGAGTGGAGTTCATCGCTGCCAACACGGATGCACAGGCGCTCAAGCAATCGAAGGCGCATAACGTCATCCAGATCGGCGAGACCGGTCTGGGCGCCGGAATGAAGCCGTCGGTAGGCCGCCAGCTGGCGGAAGAATCGCGTGGCCGCATCGAAGATGCGTTGCGCGGCGCGCACATGGTGTTCATCGCTGCAGGCATGGGCGGCGGCACCGGCACCGGCGCTGCGCCTGTGGTGGCGCAGATCGCCAAGGAACTCGGCGCACTGACCGTGGCGGTGGTTTCCAAGCCATTTTCTTACGAAGGCCAGAAGTGCATGGACATCGCCGACGAAGGCCTGGAAGCGCTGTCCCAGCACGTCGATTCGCTGATCATCATTCTCAACGAAAAGCTGGAAGAGATCTATGAAGACGACAGCATGATGGAATGGCTGCAGCACGCCGACGATGTGCTCAACAATGCCGTTGCCGGTATTGCTGAAATTATCAATGTGCCTGGCCATATCAACGTCGACTTCAACGACGTCAAGACCATCATGGGCGAACAGGGCAAGGCGATGATGGGTACCGCCACCGCTTCCGGCGTCGATCGCGCCCGCCTGGCAGCCGAGCAGGCAGTCGCTTCGCCGCTGCTGGACGGCATCGACCTGTCCGGCGCGCGCGGCGTGCTGGTCAACGTCACCGCCAGCCGCAGCCTGAAGGGTAAGGAAATCAAGGAAGTCATGGCCACCGTGCGCGCATTTGCGGCGCCGGATGCTTCGATAGCCCAAGGTATTGCCTACGACGAAACCATGGGCGACGATATCCGCGTCACCGTGGTCGCCACCGGCCTCGGCCGTTCGCGCAAGGCAGTGCAGCTGGTGCAGGCGCCGATGATGCGTACCGGCACCCACAACGAGCCGCTGATGCACGGCCAGCCATCGGTTGGCCATGGCAGTTCGTCGTTCGAGGGCATGAAGGCGCCGGCGGTATGGCGTCGCGAGTCGGCTTCCGACACGGTGCGCGCTTTGGAAAAGAACGGCATGGAAACCTACGACATCCCAGCTTTCCTACGCAAGCAGGCTGACTAAGCCAGTCCTAGTTTCCTGCGCGAGCTTGATGGCTGACAGCGGATTGATATACCCGCTATCAGCCACCAGGCCCTGCATGAATTTGCGGAACAAGGCATACTGCGGATTCCACGCCGCGTCGCAAGGCGCGGCGTTTTCTTTTTAGCATGCGCTAACATACGATGTCTCGGCAGATCGGTGCACGGCTCAGGCCGTGGCGCTGGTCTGGAGGCTTCATTCACTAGACAAGGACTTATCATGACCATCAAGATCGGCGATCGCCTGCCGGAAGGCAAATTAGCAGAATTCATCGAAACCGAAACCGCAGGTTGCGCGCTCGGCCCAAATACATTCAATGTCAGCGATCTGGTGAAGGGCAAGAAGATCGCCCTGTTCGCTGTTCCTGGCGCATTCACGCCAACCTGCTCGGCCAAGCATCTGCCTGGCTACATCCAGCACGCGGCAGAGTTCAAGGCCAAGGGCGTTGACGAAATCTGGGCGATTTCAGTGAACGACGCTTTCGTCATGGGCGCCTGGGGCCGCGATCAAAAGGCGACCGGCATCGTGCGTCTGCTGGCTGACGGCAATGCAGATTTCGTCAAGGCGCTGGGCCTGGACGCGGATTTCGGCAAGTTCGGCATGGGTACGCGCTCGCAGCGTTTCTCGGCGCTGATCGACGACGGCGTGGTCAAGCAATTGAACGTTGAACAAGGCGGCGCATTTGAAGTATCCAGTGCGGAAACACTGCTGGGCCAGCTGGCATAAGATTTATTCTTGTCAGTAAGCAAGGCGGCGCCGAGTGCGCCGCTTTTTGCATCTGTAGCCGGGTAATCGCGGCCTTGTTGATAGCCTGCCGATATGCCTGCGATAGAAAAAAATAAGCTGGAGCGCCAAGCGTGTTTTTTATCCCACACCAGGTACACATCGTTACAGAATAATTATCAGTCAGACTTATAATGTCATCATGTTGAAACAACGCACTATCAAGAAAATTGTCAAGACGACAGGCATTGGCGTCCATTCCGGCACCAAGGTCGAGCTGACCCTGCGCCCGGCCGCCGTCGATACCGGGATTGTCTTCCGTCGTGTCGACCTTGACCCTGTTGTCGATTTCCCTGCGAAAGCCACCGAAGTCGGCGATACCCGCATGGCTTCCGTGCTGGTCAAGGACGGCGCACGGGTGTCGACCATCGAGCATCTGATGTCGGCCTGTTCTGGACTGGGCATCGATAATCTGTATGTCGACGTCACCGCGGAAGAAATCCCGATCATGGACGGTTCGGCATCTTCCTTCGTGTTCCTGCTGCAGCAAGCCGGACTGGAAGAACAGAACGCCGCTAAGAAATTCGTCCGCATCAAGAAAAGCGTGGAAGTACGCGAAGGCCAGGGCGAGCGCGAGAAATGGGCGCGGCTGGATCCTTGCAACGGTTTCAAGCTCAAGTTCTTTATCGAATTCAATCACCCGGCGGTCGACGGCACCGGCCAGACCGCGGAAGTCGATTTCAGCATCGAGTCATATGTGAAGGAAGTGGCGCGCGCGCGTACCTTCGGTTTCATGCAAGACGTGGAAACCATGCGCGGCCTTGGCCTGGCGCGCGGCGGTTCGCTGGAAAACGCAATTGTGATGGATGAATACCGGATTTTGAACAGCGACGGTTTGCGTTACGAAAACGAATTCGTGCGCCACAAGATCCTGGACGCCATCGGAGATCTGTACCTGATCGGCCATCCGCTCTTGGCCAGCTACACTGCCCATAAATCAGGGCACGGCTTGAACAATCAGCTGCTGCGCGCCTTGCTGGCGCAGCCGGATGCGTATGAAGTGGTCAGCTTCGATGAACTCACCGAAGCGCCGGGCGCCTATCAGCGGCAAGTCGGACAAGAGTGGGCCTTGAACTAAGCTTGTTTACTAGGCCCGTTTCTTTTCTTCGTTAAACGCCCTGCATCAAATCAAGCGCCTATCCGGCGCTTGTTCCTTGTGTTTCATGCCCCTCATGCACCTCCAGGTGCACGCTGCCGCTGCGCTGGTCATAGTCCAGGATCTCAGCGTAACGTCCCCAGGAAATCAGCGTAGCGAACAGGCTCTCCGGTTGGTCGTAGGGCAGCACGCTAGCCAGCTCTTCGAGAATCTCATCTTCCTTCACCCGCGCACCCGGATTTTCATTGAGACGCGCTGTCAGCATCTGGAACAGGCGCAGGCGCAGGATCTGTTTCCTGAATAGTGTCTTGCGTGCCGCCAGCGGTGCGGCCAGAAAGTACCAGCCGAGCGTGGTCATCGTCACTTCGTGTTTCGGCGTATCCACCAGATCCAGCATTTCGGCGGCCTTGACGATGGCAATCGTTTCGCCGAAATCGGTGCCGATGCGCGTGCTCAGTTCGTAGATATTGATGGTTTCCTGATTGTTCTGGAGAATCTCCAGCAAGCCGACAATCCGTCCCACCGGTACATTAGGAATCGGTTCGACGCGGCCGGCGCCTGCGTCCTGCACGGCGGCCGCCTGCGCCTCTTGTTCTTGCGTTTGGCCAGCGCCGACCTCCACCGCCTCGATTTCGTCGCCCGGCTCGTCCGGCAGCGCCAGCGCCGTGATCGCATCGTGGATCTGGTTGACCAGGGCGGCGAATTCCTTCGACTTGACGTCGCGCGGGTAGGGCAGCGGGTTGGCGATCACATTCTTGATGCGCCCCGGATGCGAAGAAATGATCACGATGCGGGAAGCCATATAGGCCGCTTCGACGATATTGTGGGTGACGAAGAAAATGCTCTTGATGCCGGTCTCGCCGGCGTTGTTCCACAGGTCGACCACTTCGGCGCGCAGGTTTTCCGCCGTGAGCACGTCGAGTGCGCTGAAGGCTTCATCCATGCACAGTACTTCGGGCTTGGCGACGATCGCGCGCGCCAGGCCGACGCGCTGGCGCATGCCGCCGGATAGCTCCTTGGGGAAGGCATTCTCGAAGCCGGACAAGCCGATCAGCGTCAGCACCTTTTCAATTTCTTCTTGTTCCTGCCGCGCGCTGAGGCGGCGCTGGGTCAGGCCGACCTGGACATTCTGCTGCACCGTCAGCCACGGATACAGGGCGAAACTCTGGAACACGATGGAGAGCTTGCGATTGATGCCTTCCAGCGCCTTGCCATGACTGAGCACGGCGCCGCTGGTGGGATCCGTGAGCCCGGCGATCAGGCGCAGGATGGTCGATTTGCCGCTACCCGACTGCCCCAGCAGCGCCAGCATTTCACCTTCGCGCACGGCCAGGCTGATGTCGTCGAGAATGGTGACGGGCTCGCCGCCGCCAGTGGTATAGGCTTTCGATACATGCTGCAGTTCGATCAGCGGCGCTGCAGGGCTGCGGCCGGCGCCGGCAGCTGGCGCAGCGGTGGAAGCAGTGGAAACGGAGTCAGACATCGGTCACATCCTTGGAACGCTTATTGAATGCTCAGTGAGTGCTTACTGAGCAATTAATCGAGCTTGAATTTATGCTCTGCCAGCGCATACAGCCGGCGCCACAGGAAACGGTTGATCAGCACCACGAACAGCGACATCACCACGATGCTGAAATAAATAGCGGGCTTGTCGCCTTTCTCGGTGACCTGCGCAATGTAGGCGCCCAGGCCGTCAGCCACCAATTTGTTGTTGCCCCATGACGCAACTTCGGCCACGATGCTGGCATTCCAAGCACCACCGGTGGCGGTGACGGCTCCGGTCACCCAGAACGGGAAAATCGCCGGAATGATCACGGTCTTCCACAGGCGCCATTTACGCAAGCCGAACATCTGCGCCGCTTCCCGCAGGTCGGTGGGAATCGCCATGGCGCCGGCGATTACATTAAACAGGATATACCACTGGGTGCCTAATGCCATCAGCAGGATGCTGCCGACGTTGATGGGGATATTCGCCGTGATGAAAAACACCACGATGAAGGGAAAAGTCATGTTGACCGGAAACGAGGCGGCAATCTGCGCCAACGGCTGGGCTATGCGCGCGACCCGCGGCCGCAAGCCTATCCAGACCCCGATTGGAGTCCAGATCAGGGTGGCGACGATCATCATCGCCAGCACCCGCAGGAAGGTCAGGACGCCCAGCCAGACCACGTGCAGCATCGCGGCGCCGGTCATCTCGGTCTTGATCTCGCGGGCAACGCCGAAGGCGTCGATCACCAGCCAGACGATGCCGGCGGCGATCGCCAGCCAGAGCGCCACGCGCAATCCCTGTTTGAAGAGTGTCGGCGCATTGCGCGTCACGCTTTCCGTGACATCGCTGGCAACCGAGGACAGGCGCTGGCTGACGCGCCCGACGACGCGCCCGATGCGTTGGAACAACCAGCCGATCACGTTGGAACGCTGCAGCAGATCCAGCATCCAGGATTGTGGGCTGTCTTTCGCCTCGGTATTTTCCAGCTTGAATTTCTCGGCCCAGGCCACCAGCGGCCGCCACACCAGCTGATCGATCAAGAGAATGGTGAAAATCATGGCGCCGATAGCATACAGCGCGGCGCGCGTGTTGCCGGCCTCGACCGCCGCCGCCATGTACGAGCCCAGTCCTGGCAGCTTGATGTTCTTGTTCAGCACCGTGATCGCTTCGCTCTGCGCCACGAAAAACCAGCCGCCGCCGAAGCTCATCATCGAGTTCCACATCAGGCCGATGGCCGATGTCGGCAGTTCCAGCGTGGTAAAGCGCTGCCAGCGGTTGAGACGGAATATGGATGCGGCTTCCGACAGCTCGGCCGGAATCGTCACCAGCGAGTGGTAAAAGCCGAAGGTCATGTTCCAGGCTTGCGCCGTGAACACCGCAAAGATGCTGGCGCATTCAACGCCCAGCAGGCTGCCCGGGAACAGGGCCAGGAAGCCGGTCACCGTGATCGACAGGAAACCCAGCACCGGCACCGATTGCAGGATATCCAGGATCGGCAGCATGACCTTGCGCGCACGCGGACTCTTGGCAGCGATGTAGCCCCAGATAAAGGTGAACAGCAGGGAAGCGCCGAAGGCGATGAACATCCGCAGCACGGTGCGCGCGGTGTAATATGGGATCATCCCGACTTCCAGCGACAGCGGCGGCGGATGCAGTTCGTCGAAATGCACGCGCATGTCGCCGCTGAGCGAGAACACCAGCCAGAACAGTAGCAGCATCGCCAGCACGACCAGGATGTCGACCCAGCCGAAGCGCCAACCAGTCCGCAACTGGGGCGCCGTGATATCCGGATAAGCGCGGTTGGGCATTTTTATTTCTTATTCAGGCCAGCTGGTAAAGGTGCGGCGGGCGGCGGCAGCGTCGCTGCACGAGGCCAGTCGTTCGCGGAAGCGCCGGTCCTGGAACATTTCGGCGACTTCTGCCAGCAGTTTCAGATGCTGGTCGGTGGCGTGTTCTGGGATCAGGATGACGATGATGTCCGTTACCGGCCGGGCGTCAGGCGCGTCGAATGGAATCGGCGTGCGTGGCCGCATATACGCCAGCACTGCCTGCGCCAGGCCGCGGATGCGCGCGTGCGGCACCGCGACGCCGGCGCCCAGCCCGGTCGAGCCCAGCGCCTCGCGCGCCGCCAGCGCATTCAGCGCCTGGTTTCTGGACAGGCCATGGCGGCCGCCGAAGAGCTGTTCGGCCGCCTCGAAAACCTGTTCTTTGTGCGATACATCCAGATCAAGCAGGATATGCTCGGCAGCCAGCAGTTCACCAATACTGTTCATCAATCTGTCTATCGTGGTTCGAAGTTCAATGGAGGCCGTTGTTTCCGCCGGCAGGCAACAGGATATCCGTCTTGTCCGGCTGCAACAACGTTTTTGAAGAGAGAGAGAATGTTTTTGCCGCGCACCATGCTTCAGTGTGCAAGGTGCTTGAATTAAGTTATTGGATATTTTTGATGACTAAACCTGGAAGAGGGAACGACGGCTGGCGTATAATGTTTTTTATGCAATATTTTATTGTTCTGAAGTAAAAAAATTCAGTCTTTGCTGTCAGCCCTTACTATTTTTGCTGTGATGACGATTGACCATCGCCGCGATGGCATTTTTCAGCGCTTCGTTGGCAGCCGAAGGCGCCAGATCTTCCATCAGTGAAGCGAATGCCAACACCGCGTTGGATGAAAGCAGGGCTTGCTTGGGCGGCGGCGCTTTGACGACGTTTTGGCTTACTTGCACTTTGATTCGGATTGCATTAATCTGCCAATTTCCTGATTGCAACTGGTTTTGCAGGCGCGGCAGTTGTTGCTTCAGTTTAGTTGCGAGAGCGGCATTGGGCGCTGACAAGACGAGTTGTCCTGCTTCACATTGCAGCACTTCGCAAGCACTGAACATGGGTGGCAATTCGGCGGCGCATTGCTTTTGCAAGGCCGCCATACGCGTGACAGCGGGCAGTAGCGCCGCCATCCTGTCATTTCCCCGTAAAAAATCCGTGGCGTCCCTGGATGTTTTGGTTTGTGGCCTGGAGCTGATTGCCGATGGCCGGTATGAAGAAGGTGAGAGTCTACGCATGATGGTGAAACATTATCACACCTGTGATCCCGCCGGCGCATCACGGGAGCCGCAATGCAGGTAATTCTGTTGCACCCGCGCTTTAATCGCGCAAAATCCATCACTTTGGGCGCCAGGCACGTGGCATTGATGGTCGCCGCCTTCCTATTCTCGGTATTGCTGGCGACGGTCCTGCTGTATTTCCTCACGACTCATTATTCTCTCAGCTTGCCGTTTGCCGGCAAGACTGCGGTCAGCACCGCGGCCGGCGGCGTGCCGGACAAGGACAAATATCTGAAAGAAAACCTGGCGGCGATGGCGATCAAGCTGGGTGAAATGCAGGCACAGCTGATGCGTCTCGACGCCCTGGGCGAGCGGGTGCAGGGACTGGCCGGCGTCAAGCCGGAAGAATTCAACTTCAAGGAGGCGCCGGGACGCGGCGGCGCCGAATCCAGCAGCCTGAGCGGCCGCGCTTCCCATGACATGAGCATGAGCGAGTTCCAGCAGGCGCTGGAAGCCATGTCGCGCGACGTCGGCTATCGCGCCGACTACATGAACGTGGTCGAAACAGTGCTGATGAGCGACAGGATCAAGTCCAAGCTGCTGCCGACCAATCAGCCGGTCAATGTCGCCTACAACTCGTCGAGTTTCGGCTGGCGCCTCGATCCCTTCACTGGCCGCAGCGCCTTCCACGAAGGGTTGGATTTCCCGGCCATCGTGGGCACCGCGATCGTGGCGGCAGCGGGCGGCGTGGTGATCGACGCCGAATATCACCCGCAGTACGGCAACATGCTCGATATCGACCACGGCAACGATATCATCACCCGCTATGCGCACGCCTCGCGCCTGCTGGTAAAGGTGGGCGATATCGTGCAGCGCGGCCAGCATATTGCCGATATCGGCACCACCGGGCGTTCCACCGGACCGCATCTGCATTTCGAGGTCAGGATCAAGGGTGTGGCCCAGGATCCGCGCAAGTTCCTGAACGCCGGCACCGATTTGGCCAAGATGGCGACATTGGCAAGAAAGTAACAGCTGTTGTTGTACTGAAGTAATGCAATGTAAGCAAGATGTACAGAAGATTAGGCGCGGGCCGTGCGAATGCGGCACAATTTGCGCAACTTGCTATTGTTTCCTGGCGCATAACCCCAATGTGTCGGGGACTGCATGATAAAATTCTCCGATTATTTAGCCACAGCCCGGATTCGTGCTCACGTGTTCATTCACAAGATGTCACGGAATGTCGCCGGCGCTCTTTTTTAGAATCCAAGCATGTCATTACTGACCCAGATTTTCGGTAGCCGCAACCAGCGCCTGCTCAAACAATATAAAAAAGTCGTCCGACAAATCAACGCACTCGAACCGGCATTTGAAAAGCTGTCCGATGCCGAGCTGCAGGCCAAGACGCCTGAGCTAAAGCAACGCATAGCCGATGGCGCCAAGCTCGACGACCTGTTGCCTGAAGCTTTCGCGGTGTGCCGCGAAGCTGGTAAGCGCGTCTTGAAAATGCGCCATTTCGATGTCCAGCTGATCGGCGGCATGGTTTTGCATTATGGCAAAATTGCCGAAATGGGCACCGGCGAAGGCAAGACGCTGATGGCGACCCTGCCGGCCTACCTGAACGCGCTGTCCGGCAAGGGCGTGCACGTGGTGACCGTCAATGATTACCTGGCGCAACGCGATGCCGAATGGATGGGGCGCCTGTACGGCTGGCTTGGCCTGACCACCGGCGTCAATCTGTCTTCGGTCGAGCACGACGCCAAGCAAGTCGCCTATAGCGCGGACATCACCTACGGCACCAACAACGAATTCGGTTTTGACTACCTGCGCGACAATATGGTGTACGACGCCGCCGACCGCGTCCAGCGCACCCTGAACTTCGCCATCGTCGATGAAGTCGACTCGATCCTGATCGACGAAGCGCGGACTCCGCTGATCATTTCCGGCCAGGCTGAAAACCACACTGACCTGTACTACAAGATCAATGAAGTGCCGCCGTTGCTGACCCAGCAGATCGGTGAAGAAACGCCGGACGGCAAGGGCAAGGTTGAATTGCCTGGCGATTACACCAAGGACGAGAAGGCGCATCAGGTTTTGCTGACCGAAGCCGGCCATGAAAAGGCTGAGCAGATCCTGACCAGCATGGGCTTGCTGGCGGAAGGCGCTTCGTTGTACGACGCTGCCAACATCAGCCTGATCCATCACCTGTACGCCGCGCTGCGCGCGCATTCGCTGTACTTCAAGGACCAGCACTACGTGGTGCAGGGCGGCGAAATCGTCATCGTCGACGAATTCACCGGCCGCATGATGACCGGCCGCCGCTGGTCGGACGGCTTGCACCAGGCGGTGGAAGCCAAGGAAGGCGTCAAGATCCAGAACGAGAACCAGACCCTGGCCTCGATCACTTTCCAGAACTATTTCCGCATGTACGGCAAGCTGGCCGGCATGACCGGTACCGCCGATACCGAAGCTTACGAATTCCAGGAAATTTATGGCCTGGAAACCGTGGTGATCCCGCAAAATCGCCCGAACCAGCGTAAAGACCGCCAGGACCAGGTCTACAAGACGTCGCAAGAAAAATACAATGCGATGCTCAAGGATATCCAGGATTGCTACGAGCGCGGACAGCCGGTGCTGGTCGGCACCACCTCGATCGAAAACTCAGAGCTGCTGGCTGACATCCTGAGCAAAGCCAAGCTGCCGCACAATGTGCTGAACGCCAAGCAGCACGCGCGCGAAGCGGAAATCATTGCCCAGGCTGGCCGTCCTAAGGCGATCACGATCGCCACTAACATGGCCGGTCGCGGTACCGACATCGTGCTGGGCGGGAATGTCGAGAAACAGATCCAGTTCATCGAAGCCGACGAAGCGCTGAGCGAAACCGAAAAGCAGCTGCGTTCCGCCAAGCTGAGCGACGAATGGCAATCGCTGCATGACCACGTGGTGCATGCCGGCGGTCTGCATATCATCGGTACTGAACGTCACGAATCGCGCCGGGTGGATAACCAGTTGCGCGGCCGCGCCGCCCGCCAGGGCGATCCGGGTTCTTCACGTTTCTACCTGTCGCTGGACGACGCCTTGCTGCGCATCTTCGCCGGCGACCGTGTGCGCGCCATCATGGACCGTCTGAAGATGCCGGAAGGCGAGCCGATTGAGGCTGGCATCGTATCGCGCTCGATCGAATCGGCGCAGCGCAAGGTGGAAGCACGCAACTTCGATATCCGCAAGCAATTGCTGGAATACGATGACGTCGCCAACGACCAGCGCAAGGTGATCTATCAGCAACGTAATGAATTGCTGGAATCGCAGGGCGTATCAGAGACAGTGGCATCGCTGCGCGAAGGCGTGCTAGACGATACTTTCCGTACGCATGTGCCGGCGGAGTCGCTGGAAGAGCAATGGAATATTCCGGCGCTGGAAGCGACCTTGGCCAACGAACTGCATCTGGAAGTGCCGCTGGGCGAGATGCTGAAGTCGGAGCCGAACCTGACTGATGAAGAATTACTGGAACGCGTGCTGAAAACTGCCGAAACCAGCTATGCCGCCAAGACCGAAATCGTCGGCAAGGAATCGTTTGCCGGTTTCGAACGCAGCGTCATGCTGCAGAGCGTCGACAGCCATTGGCGCGAACATCTGGCGGCGCTGGACCATCTGCGCCAGGGCATCCACCTGCGCGGCTATGCGCAGAAGAATCCGAAGCAGGAATACAAGCGCGAAGCGTTTGAACTGTTCGGCCAGATGCTGGACCTGATCAAGAATGAAGTAGTCAAGGTGGTGATGACGGTGCGCATTGAAAACCGCGAAGAAATCGCCGCGGTGGAAGAAGAACTGGCGCAGTCGCATGTGGAAAACGTCCATTACCAGCATGCCGACTTTGATCCGACGGCAGCGCCGGAAGCACTGCTGGCGCCGACCGCCCACCACGATGAGTCGCAGCAGCATGCCAATGAAGTTCCTAAGGTCGGCCGCAATGATCCTTGTCCTTGCGGCAGCGGCAAGAAGTACAAGCAATGCCATGGGCAACTGATGTAAGCGGGGCGGCCGGCGAGGTGCGGCCGGCCAGGCACGATCGGATGTAGTTGAAGCAGTGCAGGGCGGAGAAATCTCCGCCCTTTGCTTTTGTTGCGGTAGATTGCACACGGCCTGGCCATACACCTTAAAATAGCCGTCTGGCGGTGCCGCGGACTGCTTGCTGGCGCCATTCAGCATCGCTGAATCACTGCAGTTACCAACGTTAATATTTATATTTAGTTAAGGATTCCCATGGCTGTCAATTCCCCTGTTCCTGTTGCTGCTGACCTGCTGCCCGTTGCCGGCATCGAGCTTGGCCATGCCGAAGCCGGCGTGCGCAAGGCGAACCGCAAGGATCTGTTAGTGATGAAACTGGCGCCTAGCGCCACCGTGGCCGGGGTGTTCACCCAAAACCGCTTTTGCGCCGCACCGGTACAAGTCAGCAAGGCGCACCTGGCGGCTGCCGAGATTTCCGGCGAGCCTATCCGCGCGCTGCTGATCAATACCGGCAACGCCAACGCCGGCACCGGCGAAGCCGGCCTGGCCGCTGCCAATGCGACCTGCGATGCGCTGGCGGAATTGCTGGGCTGCCACGCGGCGCAGATCTTGCCGTTTTCTACCGGCGTGATTCTTGAGCCGCTGCCGGTCGAGCGCATCATCGCAGGCTTGCCGCTGGCGATCGGCAACCTGAAGAGCGATAACTGGTTCAATGCCGCCGAGGCCATCATGACGACCGATACGCAGCCGAAAGCGGCCTCGCGCAGCATGGTCATTGCCGGCAAAACAGTCAATTTTTCCGGCATCAGCAAGGGCGCAGGCATGATCAAGCCGAACATGGCGACCATGCTGGGCTTCCTGGCGATCGATGCGAAAGTGGCGCAGCCGGTGCTGGAGAAGATGGTGCGGCAGGCGGCCGACCGCTCCTTCAATTGCATCACCATCGACGGCGATACCTCCACCAATGATTCCTTCATGCTGATCGCCACCGGCGCCGGCGAACTGGAAGTCACCAGTGCCGACAGTCCGGAATATGCGGAGCTGGCCGCCGCCGTCACCGATATTTCGCAGCACCTGGCGCAGATGATCATCCGCGACGGCGAAGGCGCCACCAAGTTCATCACGGTGACAGTAGAGCAAGGGCAGAACGCAGCCGAATGCCGCAAGATCGCTTACTCGATCGCCCATTCGCCTCTGGTCAAGACGGCGTTCTTTGCTTCAGATCCTAACCTGGGCCGCATTCTGGCAGCGATCGGCTACGCCGGCGTCGATGACCTGGATGTCAGCAAGCTCGACCTGTATCTGGATGACGTGCTGGTGGCCAAGAATGGTGGCCGCAATCCTGAATACCAGGAGGCGGATGGCCAGCGCGTGATGAAGCAAAGCGAAATCACGGTGCGTGTGCAACTGGCGCGTGGCGATGCCGACGCGACCGTCTGGACTTGCGATCTGTCGCACGACTATGTTTCGATCAATGCGGATTACCGTTCCTGATATGTCGTAAAAAGGGCAGCGGCCGGCATGTCCCAGCCGCAGCCTTGCAGCCGCTTCGACGAATAATATTCATCTACTATCATTGTGCTTTGCGTCAAAATGGTGGTCAGCCAGCGTCATCCGATTGCCTGCATTCCTGATTTTTTGAGCCATGACCCAACTAGACCAGTTTCTTATCCGCGCCGAGGCCCTGCTGGGCCGCCTTGAAGCTATCCTGCCGAGCGCCAAAGCCGCGCCTGACTGGAATGCCGCAACAGCCTTCCGCTGGCGCCATCGCGGCGGCGCGGCTGGGGGGTATTTGCAGGCGGTGGGCCATATCTCGGATATCGCCTTGGCGGATTTGCATAATATCGAGGTGCAAAAGCAGCAGATCGACCAGAATACCCGCCAGTTCGTCGATGGCCGGCCGGCCAATAACGTGCTGCTGACCGGCGCCCGCGGCACCGGCAAGTCATCCCTGATCAAAGCCTGTTTGAACCAGTACGCCCCCCAGGGTTTGCGCCTGATCGAGGTGGATAAGGATGATTTGGCGGCACTGCCGGATATCGTCGACCTGGTAGCGGCGCGTCCCGAGCGTTTCATCATATTCTGCGACGATCTCTCGTTTGAAGAAGGCGAGAGTGGCTACAAGGCGCTCAAGGTGGCGCTGGACGGCAGCATCGCTGCGCAGTCGGACAATGTCTTGATTTATGCCACTTCCAACCGCCGCCATCTGCTGCCCGAGCGGATGTCCGACAATGCCAGCTACAAGACCACTGAAGACGGCGACCTGCATCCGGGCGAAACCGTCGAGGAAAAAATTTCACTTTCGGAACGCTTTGGCCTGTGGGTATCGTTTTATCCATTCAAACAAGACGACTATCTGGACATTGTCAGCCATTGGCTAGGCCATTTCGGCTGCAGTGCCGAGCAGATCGCCGAAGCGCGCGCCGATGCCCTGCGCTGGGCCTTGCAGCGCGCCTCGCGTTCCGGCCGAGTGGCTTGGCAGTTCGCGCGCGACTATGCCGGTCGCATGGACAGCAACGATTAAGCAGGATTTTGATGAAGACAGAACAAGTATTGCCGGTCAACGTTGCCGTTGGCATCTTGATGAAACCGAATGGCGACGTGCTGCTTGGCCAGCGGCCTGAGGGCAAGCCAATGGCTGGTTATTGGGAATTTCCTGGGGGTAAGGTGGAACCGGGAGAGTCGATTTTCGATGCGCTCAAGCGCGAGCTGCTGGAAGAGCTGGGGATAGAGATCCACTCCGCCGAGCCATGGTGCGGCATCGAGCATCAATACGCCCATGCTCATGTGCGCCTGCACTTCTACATCAGCCGCGACTGGCGCGGCGAACCGCAAAGCTTGGAAGGCCAGGCTTTCTCCTGGCAAGGTAGCGTCGGCGTCGAGCCTCTGCTACCGGCGGCCATCCCCTTGATTGAATGGCTGGACGAATTGCGGCGGGAAGTAGTGGCTTAAGCGCCTATTTGCGCAGAAGTTACGGCAAGTTATTGCTTCAGCTTGGCATCGTCGTCGATCTCGTCGGGTGGATTGACTGCCGGAATGGCATATTTCTCTTCAGCCCAGGCGCCCAGATCGATCTGTTTGCAGCGTTCCGAGCAAAACGGCCGGAATTTATTTGCCGCAATCCATTCAACTTTTGTGCCGCAAGTCGGGCAATCGACGGTAGTAGTCATACAATTCTGTTCAAAAAAAGCAATTAAAAGTTACACAAGGTCAGCTCAAACGGCACATCGCCTTCGTAAGCCTTGGGTTTGAGGTCGCCGCCTTGCGAGGTGAAGCGTACCCACAGCATGTATTTATTGGCGGAAATTTCAGGAATGGCCAGCAGTTGCTCATCGATGATCAGGCGCAGCATCTGGTAAGACTTGCCTTGTAGCATTTGCTGGTAACTACCGTTTTGTGCATCTATTTTCACCGAACTCCCGGTTTCCCTCAGTAATCGCAGGACGATGCTGATGGCGTCGAACAGCGGGGCTAGCGGGCCGAACCAGCTGATGATGTCGGCAAAACGCTGCTCGGCAGGATGCTGCTGCCAGGCGTAATAGGAGGGCAGGTCGAATTCGCAGGCGCCTCCGGGGATGATGGTGCGGCCGCGAATGCTCATCAGCCACTCGTTGTCACGGATGTGCTGGCCAGTCTTGCCCTGGGTCGCCATCAAGGCTGTGCTGATGCGGTCGATCTCTTGCAGGATGGCGTCCAGCATATCCGGCGCCACATTCGGGTTCGATTTGAAGCCGAGCAGGGTTTGTCTTTGTCGTTCCAGTTCTTGCAGCAGATCCGATTTCAAGTCGGCGCGTCCGGCGACCTCCAGCATTTCAAAAATGGTGGACAGCGCGATATGGTGCTGCAGCGGACTTTCCTGATGCACGAAGAAGCCGAATCTTTCATGCAGGTCTTCCAGCCGCAACAGGGTGCGAATGCGCTCGTTGAAAGGATATTCGTAGACGATCAAAGTGACATCCCTTAAAAATTTGAGCCAGATAAGACATGATTCTGAACGATGCGAACAGAAATTACAAATGCCCAACCCCAATTAAGTTGGCGACAGAGTAATTCGCCGCGCTACGGCGGCTTACAAACTCTGTCCCGCAAGCAGTTAGCTTACGTTACGCGATGGGTTCGCCCGGCAAGCGCGTATGGCTTTATACCATTTATAACGATCGGCTAAGTGCCTCATATAAGGCGTGCAAGCGCTCCACCTGCGGCAATAGCGCTGCCCGTGCACCGTCGTTGACGATCACGTCGTCCGCGGCCTGCAAGCGCTGCTGCCTGGTGGCTTGCGTCGCCATGATGGCGCGTACCTGTGGTTCAGTCAGCGCATTGCGCTGCATGACGCGCTGCAGCTGGACCTGTTCATCGCAGTCTACGACTAGTATGCGCCCAACCCGCTGTTTCCAGTTGCCGGACTCAACTAATAGCGGTACGGCGAAGATCAGATACGAACCTACCGCGCGTTCGCCGGCATTGGCTGTCTCGGTGCGGATCAAGGGATGCAGTATCGCTTCCAGCTGCTGCTTTGCCGTCGGGTCTGAGAATACACGGGCACGCATCAGCTCCCTGTCCATGGCGCCGCTGGCGTCGATGAAGGCGTCGCCGAAGCAGGCTCTGATCGCTTCGATGGCGATGCCGCCAGGGGCCGTCAGTTGACGGGCGATGATATCGGTGTCGATGACCGCCGCGCCGCGTTCCGAGAACATGTCGGCCACCGTGCTTTTGCCGCTGCCGATGCCGCCGGTCAGGCCGACGCTGAATCTCGGCTTGGCCGCTGCAGGCTGGGCGGGATTGCTGGCATCGTGCGGGTTCATGCGATGTTAGGCAACGAAATTGAAATAAGTTTCCATGATGGTGTGGCCGTAGAGCAGCGCCAGCAAGCCGGCAGCTGCCAGATAAGGGCCGAATGGAATGGGAATGTCGTATCCGCGACGGGCGGCGACGATCAGGACGATGCCGACTATGGCGCCTACCAGCGACGAAAACAGGATGATAATGGGGAGCATTTTCCAGCCCAGCCACGCGCCCAGCGCCGCCAACAGCTTGAAATCGCCATAACCCATGCCTTCCTGGTCCCTCAACAGCTTGTAGGCCCAGTAGATAAGCCACAGGCTAAGATAACCGGCGGCGGCGCCTATCACCGCTTCGCTGAGCGGCACAAACAAACCGGACAGGTTCAGCAGCAAGCCCAGCCACAGCAAGGGCAGGGTCAGATCGTCAGGCAGCAGCTGCGTATCGGCATCGATAAATGTCATTGCGATCAGCAGGTAGGCAAAGACCAACGTTGCTAGCCCAGCCCAGCCGCTACCGAAATGCCAGATCAGCAGTGCCGACAAGGCGCCGGTAAGCGCTTCCACGACCGGATAGCGCGCTGAAATCGGCGTCTTGCAGGAGGCGCATTTCCCGCGCAAAGCGAGATAGCTCAGCACCGGCACGTTTTCCAAGGCGCCGATCTGGTGCTTGCATTGCGGGCAGGCCGAGCGTGGCACCACCAGGTTGTAGCGGTCGGTATGCGGCAGCGGCTGGCCGCTTTCGTGGGCGACGTAGTTATCCGAATCACGCTGCATCATGATCGGCAGCCGATGAATCACGACATTCAGGAAACTTCCGATAAGCAGGCCAAAGATAGCTGCGATGACGGTGGGAAGCAGGCTTCCCGCCGCCAGGAAAAAAATACCGTCCTGCATCAGACCACTGAGCCCAGTTTGAAGATAGGCAGGTACATGGCAACCACCAGGCCGCCGATCAATACGCCCAGAATTACCATGATCAGGGGTTCCATCAGGCTGGACAGGGAAGCTACTGCATCATCCACTTCCGCTTCATAGAAGTCAGCCACTTTGCCCAACATCTGATCCAGGGAGCCGGATTCCTCGCCGATCGAAACCATCTGTGTCACCATGTTCGGGAACACGTTGGCGTTTTCCATAGCTGCAGTCAGGCTGGTGCCGGTGCTGACTTCGCTCTGGATTTTCTTGGTCGCATCCAGATACACGGCGTTGCCGCTGGCGCCGCCGACGGAGTCAAGCGACTCCACTAAAGGCACACCGGCGGCAAACATCGTCGCCAGGGTACGGGTCCAGCGTGCAATCGTGGCTTTGCGGATCACTTCGCCAAAAATCGGCGCTTTCAACAATAAACGATCCATCACGCGCTGCATCTTGAGCGAGCGTCTCCAGGATTGGAAAAACAGATATAAACCGGCAAATATGGTTGGAAAGATAATATACCAGTTGCCCACCATGAAATCCGAGATGGACATGACGAACATGGTCGGCGCTGGCAGGTCAGCGCCGAAACTCGAGAACACCTGTTTGAATGCAGGTACTACCCAAATCATGATGACAGCAGTAACTACAAACGCTACCGCTAGAATCGAGACTGGATAAAACAGGGCAGACTTGATCTTGCCTTTAATTGCAAGCGTCTTTTCTTTGTAGATTGCAAGTCGCTCCAGCAGGTCTTCCAGAATACCTGCTTGCTCGCCGGCGCCCACCAGATTGCAGAATAGGGGATCGAAATAGAGCGGGAATTTGCGGAAAGCCTGGCTCAGGCTGGTCCCTGTTTCAACGTCGCCGCGAATATCATTCACCAGTTTTGAGACTGACGGGTTGGCGTGGCCTTTGGCCACAATATCGAAAGACTGCAGCAGCGGCACACCAGCTTTCATCATGGTTGCCAGCTGCCGAGTGAACAGACCAATATCTTTCTCCGAGATTTTTTTCCCGCTGCGGAAGGTTTTCTTTTTGACTTTGGTAACCAGAATCCCTTGCCGGCGCATGGTGACGTTGACTACCGTCTCGCTGCCGGCGCGCAGTTCGCCACGCACTACCTTGCCTTTTTTATCCTTGCCCTCCCAAAGATAAACCAATTCCTTGACCTGACGTGAGCTTGCGGCAGTTGCCATGAACTATTCCCCTAATTAGATATTGGTGCAACCGAGCACTTCTTCGAGGCTGGTCATCCCTTGTTTAACCTTCATCAGTCCCGACTGGCGTAAAGTCTTGACGCCCTCGCGCTTGGCTTGTGCTTCGATTTCCAGCGCCGTGCCATGGGCCAGAATAATGCGTTCTATTTCTTCCGTGATCGGCATGATCTGATAGATGCCGACCCGTCCCTTGTAGCCGGTGCCGTTGCAGCGTTCGCAGCCGACTGCCTTGTACGGCAGCCAGGTACCGTCCATGTCGTCTTCGGTGAAACCGGCTTCGGTCAAGGCTTCATCTTGTATCGTGATTGGCTGCTTGCAGCTGCACAGGCGGCGCGCCAGCCGCTGCGCGGTGATCAAGATCACCGAAGAAGCAATATTGAAGGCCGGCACGCCCATGTTCATCAAGCGCGTCAGCGTCGACGGCGCATCGTTGGTATGCAAGGTGGAAAACACCATATGCCCGGTTTGCGCCGCCTTGATCGAGATGTCGGCGGTTTCCAGGTCGCGGATTTCACCAACCATGATGATGTCGGGATCCTGCCGCAAGAAGGCTTTCAGCGCGACGGGGAAAGTCAGTCCGGCGCGGTCGTTGATGTTGACCTGGTTCACGCCGGGCAAATTGATTTCGGCAGGATCTTCGGCGGTCGAGATATTGATGCCGGGCTGGTTCAGGATATTCAGGCAGGTGTAGAGCGACACGGTTTTACCGGAACCGGTAGGGCCGGTCACCAGCACCATGCCGTAGGGGCGCTGGATAGCGTCCATCAGGATCGCCTTCTGATCCGGATCGTAGCCCAGCGCGTCAATCCCCATCTGCGCCTGGCTAGGGTCCAGGATACGCATCACGATCTTTTCGCCGAACAGGGTGGGCAGAGTGCTGACCCGGAAATCGATGGCGCGCGTTTTGGAAACCACCAGCCGCATGCGGCCGTCCTGCGGCACTCGTTTTTCGGAAATATCCAGCTTCGAGATCACCTTGATGCGGGATGCCAGCTTTTCCTTGATCGACAACGGCGGCTGCGCCATGTCGCGCAATACGCCGTCGACCCGGAAACGGATCCGGTAGAATTTTTCAAACGGTTCGAAGTGCAAGTCGGATGCGCCCTGATTGATCGCATCGGTCAGGATCTTTTGCAGGAAACGCACCACCGGCGCGTCGTCAATATCGGCGGTGGCATCGGCAACCGCCGCCGCGTCCTCTTCGACGAAATTGATTTCCTGTTCGTCGCCGACCATTTCGCTCAGGCTCTGTTCGGCTGATTTGACCAGCTTCTGGATCTGCTTCACCAGCACCGGATGCTCGACGATGATCGGTTCGACCATCAGTTCGGTCTGGAACTTGATCTGGTCCAGCGCCTGAATGTTGGTCGGGTCGGACAACGCCACGTAAATCTTGTTGCCGCGCTTCGCCAGCGGCAGCACGGAGTGGCTTTCCATCAGCTTGGCGTCGATGGCCTTTTCTGGCAGCGTGCTGAGATTGAGTACGCTCAGATCCAGCTGCGGATAACCAAAGGTCTCGGCGCAAAACAGCGCCAGCGCGCGGGCATCGAGATGACCGCTGTCCAGCAAGGCCGCGATGAACGGCGTCTGGTCGCCGCTGGCTTTCTTGTGCAGGGCTTCCATCTGCGCCGTCGACAGGCGGCCGGCTTGCAGCAATGCGCGGGCAAGTCCCGAGATCGGACCGGTGGTACTAGCGTTCGGAAATACTGCAGCCATAGGGGGATCAATATCAAAAGATGTGCGGAACCATTACAACCGGTCAATGATGCCCTACGGGAAACTCACTTGTAAAGGTTTTGTGAAGAAATGTGTCGAAAAAATTGCTGTATGGCAGTTTTCCTAACGTTCTTGTAGTGTATTCGGCCGCATTAATTTAGCAACCTTGATCGCCTGGTTTTGCACCTGCACGATTTCTATGATGCATCCGGCAATTTTCAGGCTGACATTATTGTCTGGAATGTCTTGCAACCATTCCAGCAGCAGGCCGTTCAGTGTCTTGGGACCGTCCAGCGGGAAATTAAGGCCGAGGCGCTTGTTGATGTCGCGCAGGGTTGTTGCGCCCTCCAGCAGGCACTGGCCTTGTGCATTCCAGGAAAAGCTGTCGGCGCGGGCGGCACCCGGTTTCGACGTGGTGAATTCGCCAATCATTTCTTCAATGATGTCTTCCAGCGTAACCAGTCCCTGCACTTCGCCGTATTCGTCGACGATGATGCCGAGCCGCTCGTGATTTTCCTGGAAGTATTGCAGCTGCGTGAAAACGTCAGTGTCTTCCGGAATGAAATACGGCGTGCTGAGCAGCTGGCGGAAATGATCAACGGTCAGCTCAGCTTCCTGGTTGAGCAGTGCCATGGCCTTGCGCACGTGCAAAATGCCGACGATCTGGTTGATTTCACCTTCGTACACCGGTAATTTATTGTGATAGCAGGTCGTCAGCTGATGCTTGATGTCGTCCACCGACGCCGCCAGATTCAGCGCTTCGACTTGCGCCCGCGGCGTCATGACGTCTTCCACTGAAATCTTTTCAAGATCGAACAGGTTCAGCAAAATGCTCTTGTGCTTTTGCGGCATGAAATTGCCGCCTTCCAGCACGATCGAGCGCAGCTCTTCCGGCGAGACGCGCTGTTCCTGCGCGTGCTTGCCAGTTTTGATGTGCAGTACTTTAAGGATGCCGGAGACGAACAGATTGACGAACCAGATCAAGGGCTTGGCCAGCGCCATCAGAGGTTTGAGGATGAAACTGGTCGGTAGCGCAATCCGTTCCGGATAGGTCGCGCCAATCACCTTCGGGGTGATTTCGGCAAACACGATCAGCAGGAAAGCGACGCCGGCAGTGGCAATCGTGATCACATTCTGGTGGTTGCCGAATGTCGTAATGGCAATCGTCGTCACCAGCGCGGTGGCGAGAGCATTGACCAGGGTATTGACGATCAGGATCAGCGACAGCAGCTTGTCGGTGCGCTCCAATAGCCATAGGGTGGTGGTGGCGGACTTGCTGCCGCGCTTCGCCAGATGGCGCAGGCGATGCTTGTTGGCGGCAATCAAAGCAGTTTCCGCCATGGCGAAAAATGCTGAGAGGAAGATGAGTACGACTAGTGCAAGAATCTGCACCCAAATGGGCACGGCATCCAAAGGGTCACCGTAAAGAAAAGGTTAATAAACCAAGTGTTATATGGTCGGGGTGAGAGGATTCGAACCTCCGGCCTCTACGTCCCGAAAGCATGTCAAACTACAAGCGTTACGCAGCGGTCCGCGCAATAATATCATTTGTTGGGACAAATTTGGGACAACGGAAAAACAATGGCAACTTTTACTAGACGTGGTGACCTGCAATGGCAAGTCAAGGTACGCCGCAAAGGCTATCCTGTGCAGTCGCGCACCTTCATGTACCGCGAAGACGCGGAGAAATGGGCGCGAGGCCTGGAGCGCGAGCTAGAAACTTCCGGTTTCGTTGATAGGCGAGAAGCCGAAAAAAATACTTTGCGGGCGGTTCTAGAGCGCTATCGTAAAGAAGTCACACCAGGAAAGAAATCTGCAGATATCGAGTCTATCAAGATCGGCGTGATTCTGAAAGATGCAGCGTTATCTGACCTAAAGATGTCTGCAATTACCAGTGCGGCTGTCGCAGCATGGCGCGACCGGCGATTGGCGGTTGTGACGGGTGGCACGGTCAATCGTGAAATCGACGTTTTGTCGGCCGCACTAAACCATGCACGGCGAGAGTGGGGTATTCATGTCGAGAACCCTATACCCCATGTGAAGCGGCCAGAAAAGTCGCGGGCTAGGGAGCGTCGCTTTTCTATCGAAGAAGAAAAATATTTGTTCGCTGCGTTGGATGGCGGAGAGCGGCGAGCTGACGGCACGTTTGGCAAGGGGGCACGTAACCCCTGGTTAGCACCTCTCGTTAAGTTGGCTCTCGAAACTGCAATGCGTCGAGGCGAGTTGTTGGCGCTACAGTGGGAGAATGTCGATTTGAAACGGCGTACAGCCCATTTGCCTGATACGAAGAATGGAGATTCTCGAACGGTGCCGCTGTCGTTGAAAGCTGTCGAAATATTCAAGGCGTTGCAGCATTTGAGGTCCGACGACGATATGGAAGAGGATGAGCACGAAGCTGGCGCCGTGTTCCCCACAACCGCGATGGCGTTACGTAAAGGTTTTACGAGATCGGTGGAGCGCGCACGCGAAGAGTACATCTCAGACAGCAAGAAGGCACGGCGCAAGCCTGTCGCAGGTTTCCTGGAGGATGTGCATTTTCACGACACACGGCACGAGGCGGCGTCGAGGCTTGCAGAAAAATTGTCAAATGTGCTGGAGCTATCTGCCGTTACGGGGCATAGGGATTTGCGGATGCTGAAGCGTTACTATCATCCGCGTGCCGAGGACCTTGCGAAGAAACTCGATTGAATGTACTGCAACTATTTAATGTGAATTAATTGAGAATTGATCTGGCAAAGTGGCGCAACATATTTCGGACTGTGAAAAAAATAATGGTCATTTTGGTGTCGCTTGTGTGGCTTCAGCAGGTTTGGAAATCATATTCAAATAGATTTGTAGCCAGAAAAGATCGACTCCGTTTTTGTTGCATAGCTGCTGGAGCGCTTGCACCGATTGTTGCTGCTCTTTCGGAATAGTCTCCAGATTGATTGATGGACACTTCGGTCGTTTTTCCATCGCTGGCTTCAGAAGTGGACTTGAGTGCAGCATACCGAAGGTCGACGTACTCAGTTGCTCAGCCGCCTTGCTTGAAAATGGAACAGGGGAATTTTGTGTCATTATTTCGCGTGCCCACTTTCTGATTTCTTCATCATCTGGCCGACGCGCCTCACGCAGCACGGGTAGTGCTATCTGAACCAGGTCTTTTCGCATGCTTGCGTCCGTGATTGTGGTCTGCGTTTTCCAACCGATTGCAGCAACTACAAATGGCATCACCACTAGCGCGAATATCTGAGCGCCTTTATAAGTTCTGTCCCATGATGTATCGCTAGTTTTTTCTTCCTTCATCTCTCTTTTTTTACTGAGCTGACGCTTCTGCCTTATTAGCTTTGAAAGGCGAGAACTCTTTTTCATTAAAATTTGCATCTGGAGGATTTCGACTGATTAAGTAGTTTTCGGTTGAAAGAAATCTGACGCGCTATTGAAGCGTAACGTGTTTCACGTTCTAAATTCAATCGCTCTTCGCCAGCTCTATTTTTCGGCACCAGGCCCGCCAACCTTGGCGCCTACCAGCGTGCGGAAAGACGTCAAAATAATAGCTGAGGCCTCAGCGACATCAACGTTCCAACACGCCGCAAGCGCATCTTGGGCTTTTGCAACTTCTCCCGGGCCTAAGGGTTTCCCGCGAATGGCCGCAAACGGACCATCAGTCTCTGTCAATATCCGGTCCCTCGGCATCGCTGACACAAGGTCTCGCCCGCGTTTCCCAAGCACCATGGCGGGACCGACTGAAAACCAACAGCCCATATCGATCGCGCGCAAAAGTTCGCTCTTGGTACCGGAAAACCAATGAAGAATAGGGATACCCGCAGTAGGATGCGCTGCCAGCGCGTCTAGCACACTAGTAGCTGCGTTACGGCTGTGAATCGTAATGATGCGTCCCCCAGCTCGTGCGCAAGAAGTCAAAATATGGTTAAAAACGATAGATTGCTCTCGCCAATAGGACTTGCATTCTGGGCTGCCATCGAGGCCGATTTCACCTACGTAGCGTGTTTCGGGTAGTAGCGTGTCAAAAAGACTGAGTTCGCCGATGCGCTCATGGGCAATCTGCGGATGTAAGCCCAATGCTGTTTTGATTCTGTTATGACCCTTAGCTAATTTGACTGTCCCGCGCCATGCCTTGGGGGTTGTAGTCACCGATAGAATATATGAACCCGATGCTCTACACTGCTCAACCGCGAGAGCTGGGTCAGGATAGAGATCAAGATGGCAATGTAGGTCAACGACTGGCGTCATGCAAGTAAGCTGTGGGAATCTAAATAGGCCTTGACTTCCGCCATACCTCTGCTGGCGACATCCAGCAGCGCATCGCGTTCGGCTCTCTCTACAGGGAGTGGCCCCGCTGAGGGTATCCAACGAGTTATGTCTATCGCGGGTAGTCGCCTAGCCGCCAAGATCATCGCCATAAGATCGTCTTTAGCGTCACTTGCCATTACTGCTGAAAGATCGCTGCCATTCGGTGCGTACTGGGTGTCGTCTGGCATTCCTGCGGAAAAAAAAGATGCACGTCGAATGAGGCACGGGACACACTTCCCACATTGCATATTAGTTCTTTTCCACTTGCCACAGGATACGGTATGTTTCGCCACCAAATTTAAGGTCGCCTGATCGGTGCAGCCAGCCAGCATTTCCCCTTTTGTTTTTAGGGCATACGGATTAGAGATGTGAACAGGGATAGCGGTTGCGTCCAAGATTTGTTGAATAAGTCCAAGAAAATGAGGGTGTGTTGTACGGGTACTGAGTGAACCAATGCGACGAAATGTCAATGGAGGATTTAGTGCTATTAGACCATTTTCAGGAACATATAGATCAACGGGCGATCTGGATATCCCTTGTTCGGCCATGGTTGCGGCGACCAAGGTTCCGTAAGCTATAAAGTTGAAGCTGCGCGTCCGCATCTGAACGTCATTACTTTCACCAAGCATCGATACTGGATTTGCTACGGCTGAAAATCGGGAAAGTGTAACTGGCAAATGCGCACCGACCAGGTGCTGGCGCTCAGCGTCCCCGCGATAGGAATGGCTGATTAGCAGAGGCATTTTTTGATTTGCCAAAAGATCCATTGCGCCAATTGCGCTGTCTAAGCCCCCTGAGAATAGGCTGACGCAGTCATGCCCTGATAGCGTGGTCAGGCGGCCTCGAACCTGTGGTATTGGTCGTTGTGGGCCTCCCGGCAACAAGTCGAGTCTCCATAAATCACCGCTGAGAAAGTGTAGCGCCTTTTCTAACAGGGGGACCACCGGCAGCCATGGAGACGGATCAATGAGAGGAATGCGCAATTGGAATTGCCTCGTCCAGCCGTCATCCGATCTCGCTCTATCCACGAACGTGTCTGCCGCTGTGACGGCCATTGCGATGGTAAGCAAATCGAAAGCCCGTTGGTGTACAGGAACTCCTAAGCGACGTACGGCGCTAAGAACCGGCCCGCCGATTGAGGTGGAGCCATAAGCGGGAGGTCTTTTTCCGTACATTAGCACGGGGACTATCCCGTTCCCGCCGGCCGGCAGATCGGCTGCTAGGTGATGACAAATAATCTCAATCATGCAGGTATGCCTCCCATTCAGTCCAGACTTCTGTGATCGCACGCAATTGAGCATCTGCAATTTGGGTTCGATTAAACATTCGTACATTTCCAGAGAGCAGTGGACGCATATGCTTGTCTGTGGCCGCTTCCACTAATGCTAGCAGATCGGCTTCTGCTGTCTCGGCTTGTGCAGATGATTCTGCTCTTGCAAAAGCGTCTTTTGAGTCCAGGACTACTTGCCCGAAGACACAGCGGCCAACGTACGCAAGCATCATTTGAACAAGCATCTCGTCAGTAATGTGAGAAAAATCGAACTCAGCATAGCCATCTAGGCATTCTGATAACGCCTCATTCATGGCAATACGAATGCGATCATCATCGCCATCGTTAGGCAACAACGCTCGAATAATGATATCGATGGCCAAATCCGTATCTTGGCCATTTAGAGTAGTGAGATCGAGAGATGGAGTCTCGCGTCCGTCCTGGGACCCCGTTAGCGCGTCAAACAAAGCCCCGCCTGCATGGGCCATGGATCCAAATCTGCGGGGGCCGACGGTGTTGCCGCCAGTGGCAGTTCCAGCATATTTTCCCAGTGCCGCACGCAAATCGGAATGATTGCCGCCTGAAACAAATTTTCCTAAACTCTTTCGAAATTCCTTAAATCGCTGCGGGGGCGGTATTGGGCCTGGGCCTTGACCGTCTTTGTCCGCCCAAGGTGGGACAAGTGGCGAGTCACCGCCAGGGCCACGGCTTGAAGTGGATGTTCCCATCAGCGTTTCTCCTTGGCTTTAAACCATGCGGTATCTTTGACCAGCACCTTGAGCCAAGGGCTCAGTTTTACTGGCATGACGGTGTGAATGAATGAGGATAATAAGCTGCCGGAATCGGCGGAATGTTCAGCAAGCATCAGCGCGCCGTCGAAACCCTGTGGGCGAGCGCTCCAGTTCGTGTGTGATCGAAAAGTCTGAATAAGGCCTGACATCACTTGAGTATGTTCTCCGTCCGGTATGCTACGGACGGCGCTTCGTCCAGAAGGTGACGACGTGTTGGACGTCCTGAGTAGTACTTTTAGTGCTTCCGCCGCTGGTTCGGAAAGTCCGCCTTTGAGTACACGCAATGGTGTAGTCTCTCTGCTCAGATAGACTAAGGGGCGCAGATCCAGTCCTGTCAGCGGTGGATCTAGTGTTAGCCATTCTCGAAGGAACTCCGCCTTTGCTGCCCATTGTTCCGGGCATGCCAACTTAAAATTCTCTGGATCGTCAAGCAACTGCTCTAATTTGACCAGAACCTCTGGTTTCCCACCAGCGGCAGCATTAATTTCAGTATAAAAATGGGCGATCGAAGTTGTGTCTGTACAGCGTTCGAATAGCGCGAATTTGGCGATAAGAGCTTCATCTATGGGCATTTCGCGTAGCGTAGCGACACGAGTACGCATTCGGACTACATTTAGCATGCGTTTCACAATGCGCGGGTTGCCCTGTACCAGCGTGGAGTTAGCTAACAGTCCTGCCATGCGATCGGCAATCCCGAATCCCAGGGCGACATCAGCAGGAGGGCTGCTGCCTAGTAAAGCGAGAGCTGCTTCAGTGCTAATGGGCTCGTCTTTCCATGCTTTTCGCAGATTTGACTCAAGTCCGATTCGCAAGGCCTCGACATGCGTAGCGTCGACCAAACCACCCCTTGATGCGAAAAGCAGAAATAGATACGCCCGGACCTCTTGAACGCCGAGTCTTGGTACGCGAACCGGCACTTGAATCAATTTGTCTAAATAGTCGGTGACATGGCGGTCATCAAGATCTTTGAAATATTCGCTAACGGAATGTCGAACCATCTCCTCATCTGCGGCTACCACAAATGCCGTATGTCCCATGAACAGGAACAACCGTAGCGCTTCCAATGTATGGATGGTCTGTTTAGGCAAACAACGGTCAAGATTATCTACGAATACCACGAGAGTTTTGTTTAATCCCTCCAGAACTGCCTCAAACTCAGCTCTAAACGCGGCGATCTCTTTCGGCGGGGTTCTCTGTTTTTCAGGATTCAATAATCCATCTGAGCGCTTTTTTACATGCTCTCCAGTTTCTTTTAGAGTATCTACGTCCTCCTCGCCGCCGGCACCTGAAATCAAATTGCCGAGAGCATTTATACCTTTTCCGGCCCAGCCGAATGTGGGTACACCCATGGCCAAGGCTCCTCCTTCGACGAGCAATCCCAAGGCCCGCATTCCGTTGACGCGCCCTAATAGTTTCCTGGCCTGCGCTAATAATCCAGGGTTATCTTCTGCTTTTTCGATGAGCGTCGTAGCGATGACTTCCATTAATGCTGCGCGCGAATCATCAAAGCCTTGGTAGAGCCATGCATCGAAACGGACTACGACAAAATCAGATTCTGTTGCTGCTGAATTCAGTTTTCCTTCGATCAGGTTCAGCAGTGTTGACTTGCCCGTACCCCATGTGCCGAAAACGCCGACGGTTACCGGCCTCATTGCTGGATCGCGGACGACGTCTGTGACCAGTTCGGCGACCTCTGAATAGTTAAGAAAATCTAGCTTAGTATCAACGTCAGCCCACATCCTCAGTCTCCCTGTCTCACTTTGTTTAAGTGTGATTGGTGAAAAATTTGTCGCTACTCTAATTGTCTAGATTGATTGCATAAAAGAATTATTGCATATTTGTAAATTCTTAGGGTATTTTTTGAAACAAGTAATTTCAAGCTAAATTGCGACGTAAATTTGTGGGTAAGTGGTGCAGTTCCATCGGGATAACGTTCCGTGGCTAACGGGATAGCGTTCCGTTTTGTCGGGATGGCATTCCGTGTTATCGGGATAGCATTCCACCCACCAGCTCGGAAGCCGCGCCAACATTGGGCCGAAGCGGGATGGTTAAGCCTCTACCTTTCTTCTACCTTATATTTACCAGGCGCAGTGTGTGGATAACTCGGCAAGTTGGTAGGTATAGGTTACGGGTCAAGGCATTTTCTAAGATGTCTAGATGGTGCAAAATTTTGCCCGGTACAGGGCAATTTGCTGCTGGCGCCGAAGATCAGTATAAATCCGGACTGCGTCTGCGATAGAGCGGGGTGGTCCAAAAGCGACGGTTCAATCGACAACGCGCGGACGCTCTGGAGGAGCGCCGTAGATTTGGCAAGGTGCCGTCCTTCGGCGGCATCTGCCCATTCGGTTGTCTCTACGGCCTACGGCCTCGGACAATCGGCGCCAAGCGCCGAGCAGACTCAAATCGCCTTGCTATAGGTTGATCAACCGTGGGCAAACCAGCTTGCAAGGGTGGCCTAAAAAACGAAGACGATCATCTGATAGCTTGAGCGCCGATAGAATTATTCGGTAATTGGCCCAAGTCTGGTAGAAAAAATCCTTCACCCAAGATGATTTAAATTGTTTTAATCGAGGGCTTCAAGGAAGCGTTGGTCGGCCAGATCTCCGGCGCGTACCCGTCGAGGGAGAAGACGCCGAAACTGGCGAAGAAAAAGGCCCCGAAGGGCCTTCTCTCGCCAAGCTAGGCTTGCGAGGTTCTGTTACCCCTGCTATCCGCAGGACCCGAATCGTTCCGAGCAGCACGTTCGTCTTTCACTCGCTCTCGAACAGTCTTGGGCAGTATTTTGGCACACAATTGATCCGAAATGAGCTGTCATAGCTGAATCCGAAGCATTACTTCGGGGGTATTAGTGCGGCCATTGTTATTTCATAACATAACGTAACATAACGAATAAATCATAACGTAACGTATCAATGTGCGACCCGCATTCTCTCCCGACACTCTTGTGTGGCACCTGGCCCACAAAGTCACAGATCTCCCGATCGGCCCGGAACAGAGCTAGGATCGCTTGTAAGTCTTGAGCAGAGACTCGGGGACGAACGTCAGGCTGCCCCTCGCCCTCGAACAGGCAACGTAGAGTTTGTTCCGTGTCTCAGCGTTGATGTCCCGAAAGCTTCCATTCTGCCAAGCTTTCACGTTGGCGGGATTAAGGACTACGCAGACGTCCTGATACCGATCCACGCCCTTCGACGCTCCCCAGTTTTGGGAGTAGCAGGCGTACTTGTGGTGCTCCTTGTAGAACAGCTTCACCGTCCCTGGATCTTCATAGAGGGCGAGCACTGCCGCTGGGTCATCCTCGTACCTAACGACGCTTTCCCGATCATCGTTGGCCTCAATCGCGATACCGATCTTCTCCGTGATGAAGTCGCAGACGCTCTTGCTGCATCGACGGCTCTTCCTGAGGCTGTCCGTGTCGACCGCGAGCTTGGCCGCTTTGAACTTGGCTCTGTAGGCGTTGTAGTCGTCATGAAGACTGGCGTTCACATTTCCGTCGCGGCTCGTGTCAAACGTGTGCTGGAAAAAGTCGCCGACAAAGATGGCGTTCAGCTTGGCGGCGCTGATGGCCATCAAAAAATTGAAGTCATGCCCCGCGAAGTCCTGGACTTCGTCGACGAAGAAGACATCGAAATACTTCTCCATACGCGTCACGACAGCGCCGACCAGATTGGATTGCTCGATAAACTTGGCGAGTCGGTTGGCGTAGAGCCGGCGGCTGGTGGACACGTAGCGCCGGTCGTCTGACAATGGATACCGCGGGAATGTCGGCGGGAGCGTGAATGTCACGCCTTTGGTGTTCTTCTTCGATCGAAGGAACGGCCGATAGCAGAATCCGTGTAGGAACTTGAAGTAGGTATAGAGCGTGATGTTTGCCGGAAAGTAGCCGAAGCGCTGGATTATCTTGCTGCGCAGATTGTCGTGATTCGACTCCGTGTACGTGACGATGAGGAAGCGTCGCACCTCATCGAGGTTGGCGACAAGGCGGGAGGTTTTGCCGGATCCCGCAACGGCGAAGATTACGTTCTTATCCATGCGACGGCCTGCTGGATGTATGCTGGCGCGACAAGTTCGGTGCCCTTTGTCTCGAGCAGTTGGAACGCAGCATCCGTCTTGTTCTTCAACATGTATTCTTCTACGGTCAGCTTCTTGCGGCCCGCTGCGAACTGACCGTCACAAATGGCCTTGTTGTCTTGGTACATACAGACTTCGAACGTGTACCGCGCATCTTTGTCATCTGCGAAAACTTGGATCGAAGCCGAGGCGTAGTCGGCGTAGTTGGCGATACAGTTCGCCTGGTAGTCACCATCGTTATCACGGATGACTGCGATCTTGATGCCGAGCAGCTTTGCGAGTTCGAGATAGCGCTTGAAGCTTGTGCCGTCGACAGAGATCACATGGATACCGTCTGCGTCGGTGCTGGCGCCATTGGTACTGTTCTTGTAGAGTGCGTCCATGAGGATGAACTCGGCGTCGCCCTCGACAAGGATTGCCTTCTTGCACAAAGCAAGCTCAAGGACGTTATTGTCGGGAGCCTTCATGAAGAAGTCTGCAGTCCCCTGACTGAGATCTTTGAGGGATGCTGGTCGGGACGGATTCTCCTCACTCAATATCAGCACCTTCTTGAGGTTCAACCGCGTCGCGATGAAGCTGCTGTGCGTGGCGATAAAGAGCTGCTTCTTTACAGATGCCCGGATGCGCTCGATGAGCTTGTGCATGTGGACATGGCTCAGGTGGTTCTCGGGCTCTTCAAGGAGGAGAACATCGAGCGCGTGCTCGCGGTTGCTTAGGGCGAACTCTGTCTTGATAAAGCACTGACGGCCCTTGCCCTTGCTATCGATCGGAATGTCACCTTCAGTGATGATGATATCCGTTTCGACACTGGCTTTCGGGCTGGTGCGAACATCGAACTTGTAGGTGTCCAGGGCGTCATTCATTGCCTTGAAGACATCGTCCTTGAACTTCGATTTTGCCTTGCGGTACTCGAATCCGTGATGGTTGCGCTGGACGACGGTCGCGTGCGCGGCGTACATGGAACGTGTGTACTCACGCGTCGCGTATTCGTTGTTGATTTGTGCGCTATCGAGGAGCAGGTGTTTGAGCGGCTTCTTGTGCGGAAAAATTGCTTCGTCCGTAAAGGTAAGGAAGTAGACGCTGTAATACTCGAACGGGAAGCTTTCATGCTTCTCAGTCAGAATGCTTCGGATGACCTTGGTGTATTCGTCAACCGGCTTGCACACCATCTTGATACCGAGATGGTCAGCTCCCTTGCTGTTGTTTCGACCATCGAGGTCGTGGTGTCCGTCAATCCCGTCGAGGTACACCTCGACTAGGAGTTCCGGGAGATCTTCAATCTTCCTCTCGCCGCCAAGGAATTCCGCGATGCACTCCGCATTGAAAAGGGTCTCTAGACTCAGCGCTTCTACTTTGCTTCGGCTGGCACTGAGCACGATGTCTAGTGCCTGGAGAACGGAGCTCTTGCCGGCCTCATTGCCGCCAACCAGAATGTTCAGCTCAGGATCAAACTCTAGTTCAAGCGTTTTGAACCGCTTGAAGTTTTTCAGCACCAGCCTTTTTATCGTCGCCACCAGCTTTCCTTTCCATAACAAACTTTGATTTTCTGCTCTGGATTCGGAGATAAATCCCTCCCTAGCTCAATTTGCCCAGCGCTGACGGTTCACCGTTTCGGTGTACTTCGTGATGAAAACTTTCATCGCGACTGCATCCCGCATGTGCCAACGGAGAAATCCTCGATCATGTTCGCACTGCATCCGCACACGCTGCAGTTCGGACAATAATACCGAATCCGGCTCGCGTTTCGCACGCTCATCATAAATTCGTCTCGTCGCTATACTGAAAGCTGTATCGATGAGATCTTGCGCTAGTTCCAGATCGCTCAATTGCGCTTCCGTCCATGTGTTCGCTGGATAAGTCTCTGGGCGTATCGTGGCTGTCATTGGCTAACGCTCCTCAAGTAGTTCCTAAGTACTGGTGTCGCGTGTTCCATTTGCCGTTCACGGATGATCTCATTGATTTGTTCAAGTGATATTCCGCCAGCTTTCATTGATTGAATTTCACCGACCAGCAACGCAACGTTCTCGCGTTTTATTCGATCGGCATTCCATCGCGCCTTACTGATTTTCGTATCGTCGGCCTTCTGTTCATTTTCCGCAAGAAGATGCCGAGTTAGTTCTTCGATGATGCCTTTTATCTGTCCCACCGTGAGTCGCTTTTCTTGCTTCAGCATGGCGTCAACTTTCGATCAACTAGGTTGTATTTTTGCTTTTGATGCTGCTTGATTGTAGCTTTTTGTGAGGCAACTTGCTATACAATCTATATATCGTTTAAGGGTAACAGGATGGCCCTTGTCTGACACATGAAACTTCGTTTCCTGTGCAGCCAAGGGACGCCAGCACGTTCGGCGCTTCGCTTCTCACATGCAGGCTCATCCTGCCAAGGGCGTTGCCCTTGGAATCCGTTGACCGGCGCGTAGCGCCTAATAGGAGGATCGGCCATGCCGTTCGAAATAAAAGGATCGGAACCGCTCGCTGAGAAGATTGCGGTGCGGCTGACCCCAGATGAAAAAGCGCGCTTACGTGATGATGCCGAATTGGCCGGCTTGAGCGTTTCTGAGTTGGTGCGCCGGCGTTATTTCGGCCGTCCTATCGTTGCCAATGCCGATATGGTGATGGTGCGGGAGTTGCGCCGTATCGGTGGCTTGCTTAAGCATATTCACAACGGCACCGATGGCGTGTATAGCCGCGAAACGGCGAATGCCTTGATAGAAATCACAGCGCAGATCAAAAAACTGAGTCAGCCATGATTTTCAAAAAAGTCAAAGCGGATCGGGCGAAGTCGAAGGCTAAACATGTTCGAGATCTGACTAACTACATCCGCGACCCGGAAAAGGTTAATCCGCGTGAGAAGGTGGCATATACCGGTGCACGTGGGTTTATCACTGACACACATGCTGGCCAGCAGGCCGAAATGATAGCGTTGGCGATGGATGCGCCTAGAAGCGCGAATCCCATCAATCATTACATCCTGAGCTGGCGCGAGGGTGAATATCCAACGGAAAAGCAGATAGAGAAGTCTGTCGAAATACTGCTCGACGAGTTGGGATTGCTTGAGCATCAGGTGATTTATGCCTTGCACCAGGACACAGACAACATGCACTTGCATGTCGCGGTGAACCGTGTGCATCCGGACACTTTGAGGGTGATTAAACCGAACAAGGGATTTGACAAAGAGGCCGGCCATCGAGCGATAGCCAAAATAGAATCCCTCCAGGGATGGGTAAGCGAACAAAATGCACGTTATCGGATGGATGGCAGCGAGGCAGTTCGGCGATCGCCAGAGGGAAGTCATAAGCAACCATCTCAGAAGCGGCGCGACATGGAAGTGCGGACGGGTGAGCGATCCGCAGAACGGATCGCCATAGAAGAGGCCGCACCTATCATCCGTGAGGCATCGAGCTGGGCGGAGTTGCATGCAAGGCTGCAGGAGCAAGGATTCCGTTACGAACGTAAGGGGAGTGGCGCCGTGCTATGGGTAGGCGACGTGGCAGTAAAGGCATCTAGCGCTGATCGAGGAGCGACGCTGGCCGCTTTGCAGGCGCGCTTGGGTGAGTTTGAGGTGACTTCGTTGGCCGGTGTCTTTCCCACCGTGGTCGCGAAACCGATTAAGGCTACTGCCCCGCGTTGGGGAGAATATATCGCTGCCCGACAGGCTCATTACAAGGCTAAGAGCGGTGCGCAGGTTCGTTTGCGTGATCGCCACCAGGGCGAGCGGCAGGGTGTGGCCGATCGGCAGCGTGTCCAGCGTGCAGACGTCACGGCTGGACGCTGGAATGGCAAGGGCGAGCTGCTGAATGCCTTACGCAGTGTTGTGGCAGCGGAACAGGCTGCCGTGAAGATCACTATGCAGGAGCGGCAGGCACAAGACCGGGCGGCGCTCAGGGCGCGTTATAGGCCATTTCCTGGATATGAAGAGTGGCTGCGAGGTGAGCTGTCGCCTGAGGCTGCCGATCAATGGCGCTATCGTGACCATGAGCCGGATGGGATCCCGGCCAGGATTGTCGGTGATAAAAGGGTGAAGCCGCGCCGGCAGGACATTCGGGATTTTGTGGCTGAGATTCAGGGCGATCGCGTGGCCTATCACCTGGTTGGCCGGGTCGCTCCCTCGTTTGTTGATCGCGGTGATTGTATCGATGTGCATGATGCTGGCGACGAAGCCACCATTCTGGCCGCTCTCCAGCTCAGCGCCGAGAAATGGGGAGCGTTCCAAGTGACCGGTAGCGAAGCCTACAAGGCTCGCTGTGTGCGCCTGGCAGCCCGGCATGGCTTCACAATCACCAATCCCGAGTTGCAGGGGGAGCTGCGAAATGAGTGCGAAAAACTGGGCGCGCAGCGCATGCAGGTATTTGTGCCGAGCGCGGCCCAGGTCGACCGAGTTAGTCCGTCACCGATAAAACGGCCGCGGCTGAGATAGGGTGTGGACAGCAAAGGCTGTCGGGACTATAGTATCAACAGGTACTACTTTGTAATAAAGGAGGTTGCGAAATGGCAACAACACTCAAGATCGATGACGACCTGAAAGGCCGCGTCCAGCATTTGGCAGGTTTGCGGCGGCGTTCGCCGCACTGGATTATGCGTGAGGCGATTGAACAGTACGTCGAGCGTGAAGAGGCTCGTGAGAGCTTCAAACAGGAGGCGTTGGCATCCTGGACCGCATATCAGGAAACCGGCCGTCATCTGACCGGCCAAGAAGTGCGCACCTGGTTGAGCACTTGGGGTACTGACGCGGAAACGGAGTTGCCCAATTGCCACGAGTAATCGTTACTGAAGGCGCCGGGCAGGGCTTGGAGCGTTGCCGCCGGTTTCTTATGGAGAAAAATCCGCAGGCGGCCAGAAGGGCTGGTCAGGCTATCGAACGGCAATTCCTGCTACTGGAAACGTCACCGGACATAGGCCGGCCATTCCCCGAATTTCCCGAGCTGCGCGAACTGATGATCGTGTTTGGGGATTCTGGCTATGTCGCCCTGTACCGTTACGAACCGGCTGCCGATGCCGTGTATGTGCTGGCTTTCCGGCACCAGAAAGAAGCGGGGTACTGAATATGGAACCAACGAGCTACGACGTCTGGTTTCGGGAGCAAGTTCGGCAAGGTCTGAAAGAAGCCGACGACCCGAATACTCAATGGATATCGCATGAAGAAATGAAAGCGGACTGGGCCAAGCAACGCGCTGCGCTGGTCGAGCGCATTCGGTTGCAGGCCGAGGCGAGGAAGGCCAAGCCGTAACGGACGATGCTGAACGCTGTATTTAACCAAGAAAGCGCCCCGCCGACGTGTTCTAGCACGCCGACGAGACTTCCGAAGCACCACCTATATGAGAGGTAATGAATGGCAACTAAACACTCTACCAAAATTACGCCGATCCGGTTCGATATCGGGCAAGTTCAATGGGCTAACGCAATGATGCGGGCCGCTAACCGAGCGCTTGCGCGTGGCGATGATGCTGCGTTGGCCTGCATTGGATTTTCGGCGGAGCATGTCGACGAGCTGCGGCAGCGTGGCGGCTTTTCCGAGCGGCTTTTCACAGCCAACTATCGGACAATTTCTTATCTGCGTCGTCATGGCAGTGTAGTAGCAGCGTCGGCCCGTCGAACGTGAGATTCGAACCTTATGCGAGATCTATTTCGAACTAGATAAACAAACCGGGCCATTTGGCCCGGTTTGTTTATCTAATGACGCTTAGCTTATATCTAGGCGTGTTCCAGCGCGTAGCGAATTCGTGCGCCGGTATCGTTTGCTCGACGCTTGCTGACTCGTATCTCCATCGACGGGTTAGCGAAGTCGCGGAAGTGGAAGGTGAATGAAGAGTGAATGTTGTCCTTGGCATCGCTAACTTCTGCACTCTGTATGTAGGCTATGGGCTCGCACCTGGCGATGTTCTTTTCTTTGTTGATTACGACAGCTTTTCCGGTTGCTGCATCGATGCCGACATACTTTGTATTGAAGTAGTCGGCCAGCTCGACTTGCGGGTGGAAATTTGGCGCGACGGAAGTAACCAGGTCGCGTATATCCTGCCCACGCGATCGGCGCCATTTCGACAAGAGAGCAAGGCCTCCAATCAGCCATGCTATCGATGCCAGAAGAAGCGCGACAGCGACGGTGGAGTGCATGAACTTCGCGCCCCATACCGAATAAAGGAATGCTGGAAGCGCGATGAAGAAAGACACCGCGACGTACATTAGTTCTGCAATCAATCTCATGAATCGCATGTTTCCACCTTATCCTTTTATTCCGTTGGAAGGGGGCTTGGTTGAACCCAGCGGCGTTTTTCCGCCTCCACCTGATGGCCGGATATCCATCTTGGCCAACAGTGTATTTAGGTTCTGCTTTGTTCTATCGCTATGATCACTACCGACAGCTGATGGAGAATGGCCGCCAACCCAAATGATAACTCGATCTGGCACAATAAAAATTAGGTTAAAGCAACTATGAATCAAATTCAGACACATCGAGAAGTAAATCGCGCAATACGCAATGATCGACCCTATGCCGGTAAGTGAGTCGAACTGTGCGTTGGCCAACGCGACGCCGAAGAGTAGGTTTAGCAGCGTACCACCAGCAATAACGCCGGCACCACCCAGGAAGAATCCAATTACCATCAAAATCGGCCGGACCATGACATCGAGCAGAAAGATGTAGCCGTGTGCGGTTTTATGGCCGAATCCGTCGCCGTCACCGCCCAAATGGGTTATTGCCCATAAGGGCGCCGCGATAACAGCTTCGCCGACCACAACCAGCCAGTTAACGGCGGCCCCAAACCAAACAACAAATGGCACCATCGGCAGGTATGTAGAGAGACCGATTCCCAGCAGTAGAGCCGCAATGATGATCATCAGAATAATCGGTCCAGCGCCATCTAGAGCACCCTTTAGAAAGCTTACCGCACCTGTAGTATCTGCTATACGGGATGCTAGGCCTGCCATACTTAGACTCTCGCTTGCGCGCTCTAAACCTTTTGCGGTCAAGTAGCTGGCGAAGCCAACCTCTGCGACTCCGGTCAGGCGATCACCAAGATTCTTCATTTTGATTAACGGATTTATTTGCCCGCGAGACTCTCCGCCATCGTTGATACCAATAATGGCTTTTGTCAGTTCCTGTCCAGGGGAGGCGAATAGCTTGGAGATGATGTTACCTCCATCGTCTTGCTGCTTTGTGCCAAGGGGCGAGGCGTGGGTGTCGGTAGCGCGCCCTTGTTGTGCCTGATAGGCGTTTAAGGCGCTTTGGTAAATGTTCGTCATCCCAGGATCGCCGCTGATCGATGTTCCGAACGTCGTGGCCTTGCCGGCCACAGCGTCCGTTAATTTCGTGTTAGCGGCGGCAAACGTCTGATACCAGGCTCCGAGAGTCCACCATCCACCTTCTTTGATTGATGAACCTAGTTGGCTGGACAGTTCCGCGATGTTGCCCTGTTTGGTTGCCGCCAATGTATTGACGGTATTTTCGTATAGTTGAGATGCCGACTGAATAGCGACCTCCGCATCCGGTAACGTGGCCCCGTCAGAGCTTTTTGTTACTACCGCATTGACGAATTGTTGAGCGGATTCGCTCAGAGATTTTTCCATCTTTGATAATGCTTGAAGATGCGCCTTACGAATGTCGGAAACGTCGATGGAGCTAGAAAACCAATCGGTAGACGCTGCCTGCGGTTCAAAATCAGTGTTGATGTTGGCTCCACCACAAACGAAACTTGGATTGGCAAGGATGAAGCCGGTATCTGTGGATTGTGTTTGCACATACGAATTTTCGGGTAGCAGAGCGCCGAGGCTCTCGCCTTGGGCAAGACTCGAATTAATTCCATGTCGACACAGCTCAATTTCGAATATTTTGTGGGCGAGTTCGTTGGTGCTGGCCATCGTGGGCTGGATTACCATGCCCTTGCCGTCATTGAAAGCTGTAATCGAAGCATCAACGCCCATATTGGCAACGCCCACACCCATCACCGCTGCGGCCCAAAGCATTAAAAGCTGTGAAAGCGACCACCCGTTTGCAGTAGGAACAAGTGCTGCGAGGCCCCATACCAAGCGTATCGGCCCCCAAAGAGTACTTTTTTGACGGTCGAATGCGGTGCCGTCACTTGCCGTTTGGGTGAGCTTCTGGAACATGATGTAGCATGCAAACATAGCGCCAATCACCAGCAGCGCACCATTTGTAACTTGAAACAGGCTGGACAGTATCGTGTCGCCACCACCGGAGCTGCCACTGGCCAGTGGATTATTGACTACGTTGCCGTAGATCGACACGAGCGCCTCGCGTGATTTGTCACCCGATCGGTGAGCGGCGTTGCTAATTTCACCGAGCGTCGTGCCGTTGGCGAATGCCGGCATAGTCATGAGCCACAGCCCGCCGCCACTCAGCACAGATAGAGCTTTAGAGTGTTTCATGATTTGTCATCCTTCGCGTTGCTTTTTCCGAAGTTGAATTCCCAATCGAAAACGTGCGCCCACCAGAATTTACGACGGTAGTAGTCGGTCGGCATGCTGTTTGGATGACGCGCTAGCCAGAGCAGGCCGTCAGCCGAGAAAGCCCAGATCGTTACGCCGAGAAGTAGAAACGACCATCCCCAGCGTGGATAAAGCCAGTCAGCGGTCATGCCGCAGATTGAAAGAGCGATGCAAAACAAACTCATCCGTTTTTTTGCGAGGAGGCCGGCGACTTCTTTTTCATTTTGGCACTTCATTTTTTTATTCCATATGCGATGTGAGCCATGGCACTGTATATGTGACGGGGCCATGAAGAGATTTTTAAAGCTTCGTCCATACCATCTGCTCCTTACCCCTGGTGTTGAGCGCAAAGCGCGCACCGGCGATAATTTGCAATCGTTCTAGTTCGTCCGTCGCTGCCTTGATAGCGACTTTGAATTTTCTCAAGGGGCTTCCATATTGCATCTTGGCTTTGAGCCAATCCAAAGCGTAGCGCTGCACCGGATCTGCTGACGTGGCTACGAGAAGCTGAAGTGCTTTGGCCATATCTTGTCCGCGCCCAATGTTTAAACGCTTTTCCCAGTCGATGAGAGCAAACTCTCTATTGCCAAAAAGCACTTTCCATCGTTGATCTAGGGTGTAGGTGTAAGTTTCTGCACCCTCGTTATATTCAAAGTCGGACAGAATATGAAATGCTTTGGTATCACCGACGCGATATTTTGCCGAGCCGTCTGATCGTCTAGCTTCGATAAAGAGGGTTGCTGCTGTCAGGGCTTTTATCCTGCGATGCAGCCATGTGTAGTCACTTTTTCCGGTGTTTCGCCCAATAGCGCGTAGGAATGCTGCCCGGTTGATCGTTACTGGTTGGCCTGGTATCGACTGCAGTGCTTCATACATAAGTTGCAGCACAATATCCGCGTCAGCCTCGTCCAGTTGCTCGCCGCTGTATTCCAGGACTCCATCCTTCCGCGATACCAGCACAGTGGCGTTGTGCATCTTCCTATGCCCTTTGGCGATCGGAGCGAACAATGAGGATCTGGCTATCTGATTGGGCATCGCCCGCATGAATGTTTCCAAGCCAGGAAAGAACATCTGCCAGGGCGTTTCAGTTGCATGTCGACGTTTTTCAATAAGGGCAAGGTTTGCACGAGCGGTTCTTTCGTACAATTTGGCCATTACATCATTTGGATGGGGGCGACGCGAGCTGTGACCCGCTCCCGTATTGGGGCCGGCATTGGTCTCAATTAGTGGCATAGATCAACCCCGTGCGTCGTATGTGTTGGCGGCGTGACGTTGTCGAGCTAGTTGTTCAGCTTTTGTAGGCCTCCCTCGCGGGCGACGAGGTTGCATAGGGGCGGCTGGCCGGCTTGCGCCGATCCATTCAAGCACTTCGTGCTCGTACCAGCATAGCCGTCGGCTATGTGGCATCTTGAAGGGGAGGGGGATTAAATGGCGGTACTTGGAACTGGTGGCGAAAGTACGAATCGTTGTTGGTGTTTTTCCGATTAGCTCAGAAAGCTGTTCGATAAAAATGATGCGCGGCAAAACATTGCCAGGAATAGGAGAATGGGATTTCATAACGCCTCACAAGTGCAGATCGCGCTTGTGAGGGCCGACTTATCGAACGAGCCAAAATCAACTCGTCCTCACCGGGGAGGAATTGCACTTAGGGCTGAGGCGGTCGTTCGCTTGCGCTTTGAACTTGGCCTTACACCCCCGACGCTTTGATTCGTCGAGCGTTGCTCGCTCTCTTCGCTGGGTTATCCCTTCACTGACTTCCCCAACTACTCGCAGATCGCGCCAAGGCTACACGGCATTTTTATAAGGCGCTATGCGAGACTCACCGTTACGTTAGCCTCAATTAATGAGGAGCAGTGTAGAGCGATATTAGGCATGCCGTCAAGCATGGGACAATATTGGGACAATCAGAAGATGAAATTACTCTAACTTGCTGTTAATACCAAGTTAGAATGAATTAGATAAATTATTGATTTAAAAGAGGAATTTTGGTCGGGGTGAGAGGATTCGAACCTCCGGCCTCTACGTCCCGAACGTAGCGCTCTACCAGGCTAAGCTACACCCCGATTTAGCCGTTCAATAACTTGAACAGGTTTTTGGGCTGCCGTACCTTACGGTGGCGGTGCGGCAGTCCTCTTGTCAATTTCTCAGCGATTGCGCTCAGTGATTGCGATCCACAGCGAATACAGATAATTGTAGCAAAGAATCCTTGAACTGACTATTTGGCAAGCCTGCGATTGCGGTAGCGGCACGCTGCGCCGCCTTTTCGGCTTCCTGCCGGGTGTAGTCGAGGGCGCCGGAAGTGGTGATGGCCGCCAGGATTTCATCGAAATGCTGTTCGTCGCCATTCTCGATGCAGCTGCGCACCAGTTCTCGTTGTTCCGGCGTGCCGTGGCTCATCAGGTAAATCAGGGGCAAGGTCGGCTTGCCCTCGCGCAGGTCGTCGCCGACGTTCTTGCCGATATCGCTGGCGTTGCCGGAATAGTCCAGCACGTCGTCGATCAGCTGGAATGCGGTGCCTAGCGAACGACCATATTCGCCTGCCGCTTCAATTGCCGCCTCAGTCGCTGCGTCGTCGGCACCGGCGATCAGCACGCCCAACTGCGCCGCTGCCTCGAACAGCTTGGCGGTCTTGGAGCGGATCACCTGCAGATAGTTTTCTTCCGAGACATCCGGGTTGTGCATGTTCAGCAACTGCAGTACCTCGCCTTCGGCGATGACGTTGGTGGCATCGGCGACGATCTGCATCACCCGTGCGTTATCCACCGCAACCATCATCTGAAAGGCGCGCGAATACAGGAAATCGCCCACCAGCACCGAGGCGGCGTTGCCGAACAAGGCATTGGCGGTCTGCCGGCCGCGCCGCAGAGACGACTCGTCCACCACGTCATCGTGCAGCAGGGTGGCGGTGTGGATGAATTCGATCACCGCCGCCAGTTCGTGATGCTTGTCGCCGGCATAACCGCAAGCGCGCGCCATCAGCAAGACCAGCACCGGGCGCAGGCGCTTGCCGCCGGCGCTGATGATGTACTCGGCAATCTGATTCACCAAGGGCACTTCCGAGTGCAACTGACGGCGAATCACCGCATTGACCGCGTCCATATCGGCCGCGATCGGGGACATCATGAATTGTGAGGATGAGGTGTTGGGAGCGGCTGACAAAATAAAACCTGTTGGAAATCAATTGTGCCGTGATTATACGATGACAAGGGGCCGGGCATTAGGTCCAAACTGATTTTGTCGGCGTGATGCAGGTCCGGCCGACGCCGGGTGCGCCGGCGTCGACTGACGGAGTTGCCTAACTGCTATCCCTTCAGCTTGGCGAAAGCCGCGGCCATGGCGTTGTTGGCCGGTGCTGGCGCCGGTGCAGATTGTCGTTGCTGATGCTGGGACAAGCGCTTGGCGTCGTTGCGGTCGGCCCGCTGCTCCGGCTTGGCGCCGGCTACCGGCGCACTGTCGCTGAGGCGCATGGTGAGCGCGATGCGCTTGCGCTTTTCATCGATTTCCAGCACCTTGACTTTCACCACCTGGCCAGCCTTGACCACGCTGTGCGGATCCTTGACGAAGGTGTTGGAGAGCGCCGAAATATGCACCAAGCCGTCCTGGTGCACGCCGATGTCGACAAAGGCGCCGAACGCCGCCACATTGGTGACCACGCCTTCCAGGATCATGTCGGGACGCAGGTCGCGGATTTCTTCGACGCCGTCCTTGAAGGTGGCGGTGGTGAATTCCGGACGCGGGTCGCGGCCCGGCTTTTCCAGTTCCTTGAGGATGTCGGCGATGGTCGGCACGCCGAATTTCTCATCGGCATACTTGGCTGGATTGAGCGAGGTCAGCAGCCTGCTGTCACCGATCACGCCCTTGACGTCCTTCTTGATGTCAGCCAGGATCTTTTCCACCAGCGGGTAGGATTCCGGGTGCACCGCCGAACCGTCCAGCGGATTGTCGCTGTTCATGATGCGCAGGAAGCCGGCGGCCTGCTCAAAGGTCTTGTCGCCCAGCCGCGGCACGTCGCGCAGCGCCGCGCGCGAGGTAAACATGCCCTTCATGTCGCGATAGGTGACGATGCTTTGGGCGACGCTGGCGTTGAGGCCGGAGACGCGCGCCAGCAATGGCGCCGAGGCGGTATTGACATCGACGCCGACCGCATTCACGCAATCCTCCACTACCGCATCGAGCGAGCGCGCCAGCTGGGTCTGGCCGACATCATGCTGGTACTGGCCGACGCCGATCGACTTCGGATCGATCTTGACCAGCTCCGCCAGCGGATCCTGCAGGCGGCGCGCAATCGATACCGCACCGCGCAGCGAGACGTCCATGTCGGGCAGCTCGCGCGAAGCGAATTCGGAGGCTGAGTAAACCGAGGCGCCGGCTTCCGACACTACGATCTTGGTCAGCTTCAGTTCCGGCCGCAGCTTGATCAGGTCCTGCGCCAGCTTGTCGGTTTCGCGCGAAGCGGTGCCGTTGCCGATCGAGATCAACGAAACCTGGTGCTGCTCCGCCAGCTGCGCCAGCGTGTGCAGCGAACCATCCCAGTCGTTGCGCGGCTGGTGCGGATAAATCGCGGTGGTGGCGACCACCTTGCCGGTGGCGTCGATCACGGCTACCTTGACGCCGGTGCGCAGGCCCGGATCCAGGCCCATGGTGGCGCGCGGGCCGGCCGGCGCGGCCAACAGCAAGGCTTTCAGATTGAGAGCGAAGACATTGATCGCCTCGACTTCAGCTTTTTCGCGCAACTTGGTCATCAGCTCGGTTTCCAGGTGCATGAAGACCTTGACGCGCCAGCTCCAGCGCACCGTGTCGCTCAGCCATTTATCAGCACTACGGCTCTTGTTGCTGATGCCGAAACGGGCGGCGATGCGGCCTTCGCACGGATTGTGCGGCGCATCCCACTTCGGTTTTTCTTCCTCGCTATCGAGGCGCAGCACCACGTTCAGCATCTCCTCGCGGCGGCCGCGGAACAAGGCCAGCGCGCGATGCGAGGGAATCGTGCCGATGGTTTCCGAATAATCGAAGTAGTCGGCGAATTTTTCACCGGCATCCTGCTTGCCTTCCACTACCTTGGATTCGACCACGCCATGCTCGGTCAGGTATTCGCGCAGCGCCTGCAGCAGCGTTGCATCTTCGGAAAAGCGTTCCATCAGGATTTGCCGTGCGCCGTCCAGCGCTGCCTTGGCGTCGGCGACGCCGGGATTGTCGCCGTTGTCGGTGCTGAAGGCCGGCTTCAGATATTTCTCGGCTTCCTGTTCCGGATTCAGTTCCGGATCGGCCAGCAGTGCATCGGCCAGCACGGTCAGGCCGGCTTCGGCGGCGATCTGCGCCTTGGTGCGGCGTTTGAGCTTGTACGGCAGGTAGAGATCTTCGAGCCGGGTCTTGTCTTCCGCCAGGGTGATGGCCTGCAGCAGCGCCGGCGTCATCTTGCCCTGTTCTTCGATCGAAGCCAGGATGGCGCCGCGGCGCGCTTCCAGTTCACGCAGGTAGCGCAGGCGTTCTTCCAGCAGACGCAGCTGGATGTCGTCGAGACCGCCGGTGGCTTCCTTGCGGTAGCGGGCGATAAAAGGCACGGTCGCGCCTTCGTCCAGCAGGGAGACGGCAGCGGCGACTTGCGCCGGTTTGGCGGCAAGTTCAAGGGCGAGGCGTTGTTCGATCGAAGGCAGCATGAGAATTAATTCTTAAGAATGAAAATCAAGCGTTGGATCATACGCAATCCAGATAATTTCGCTAGTCTTGACAGTCCGAAAAGTAGGCCTCCCGGAATTTCTGCTTGCCTGAAGGCGACTGGATTGCTTGTCATATCGCTATAATATATTTCTCGATGGTATTATTTGTGCCATCAGACTGTAGGGTTTGTCTAGTCAGATGAGTATTGTTTCTGTCGTCAGAATGTAGGGTTTATCCAGTCCGATTAAGGATAGCTGGAAAAATGAAAATTATTGTTAAATGACAATTGTTTTCCTTGTTTGTCGATGAGTCAGCAAATATGCTTGTGGCCGTATGCGACTGGGCGATGCCATGCAACCCGCTAGCCTGTCGCCTGTTCAGGTAAATCACACAGTAGTATTTCTTCAGGAGTCAAATATGCATCTTTCTAAACGTCTGGGCGCCGAAGCACTCGGCACTTTCTGGCTGGTTCTCGGCGGTTGCGGCAGCGCCGTGCTGGCGGCTGGTTTTCCGGGCCTCGGCATCGGTTTCCATGGAGTCGCGCTGGCTTTCGGTCTGACCGTGCTGACAATGGCGTTTGCCATCGGCCATATTTCCGGCTGCCACTTGAATCCGGCGGTGACGCTCGGACTGGCAACCGCCGGCCGTTTCCCCAAGAGTGAAATCCTGCCTTACTGGGTTGCCCAGGTAGTGGGCGGCATCATTGCCGCGGGCATCCTGTATCTGATCGCCACCGGCAAGCCAGGTGCGGAAATCGGTGGCTTCGCCGCCAACGGCTACGGCGAACATTCACCCGGCCTGTATTCGATGAGCGCTGCTTTGATCTGCGAAATCGTGATGACCTTCGTCTTCCTGATCGTGATCCTGGGCGCCACCGACAAGCGTGCACCGGCCGGTTTTGCGCCGATCGCGATCGGTTTGTGCCTGACGCTGATCCACCTGATCAGTATCCCGGTCACCAACACCTCGGTCAATCCTGCGCGCAGCACCAGCCAGGCATTGTTCGTCGGCGGCTGGGCCTTGCAGCAGCTGTGGCTGTTCTGGCTGGCGCCGCTGGTTGGCGCTGTGCTTGCCGGGATTGTGTATCCAGCGATCTGGGGCGAAAAGGACTGATTTCCTGGTCCGGCAAGAAAATAAAAAAGCGCGGCATGCCGCTAATACTGTTCAGTTAGGGCAGAACGACATGGCGTTGCGTGGGCACTCCGTGCCCACGCAGTGCCGTGGAGATTTACGTCCCTGGGCATTCGCACCCGAGCTACGCGCCCCCGTCCTATCCGCGTGGGCACGGAATGCCCACCCTATCGGTGCTTTGTCGCGAGCTCAGGACGCCCGCAGCGCTTATCGCGCCGAATGCGAACAGCAGCGCCATCAGTTCGACCACACAAGCAGGGGCGCAGCAAACCGGCCGGATACAAAATCGCTACACAATTGATCATTCCTTACTGAAAATCGCTGCCGTAGGGTGGGCACTCCGTGCCCACGCAGTATCATGGATATTCGTGTCCCTGACATTCGTGCCCCGGCTAGCGCCCCGGCCCGTCCGCGTGGGCACGGAGTGCCCTCCCTACGAATTCCTCAAATAAAAATGCCGTTCAGTCTTAACTGAACGGCATTAGCGGCATGCCGCGCTTTTTTATTGGCCGATCAGCCTGGCGTTCGCCATCTGCCGCCGCTGACGCGTTCAATGCAGGCCAGGTCTTGCCAGCTCTGCACGGTCTCGAACTGCCGTGCCAGCAGCAAGGCGCGTACCGCTGGCGCCTGATCGTAGCCGTGTTCCATCAGCAGCCAGCCGCCACTCTTCAGGTAGCGGCCGGCGCCGTCGATGATGTTGCGCAGAGCGCTCAGGCCGTCGGCATGATCAGTCAGGGCGTCCTGTGGTTCAAAGCGCAGGTCGCCTTGGACAAGGTGTTCGTCGCCGGCGACGATATAGGGAGGATTGGCAACGATGACATCGAATTGCTGGTCATCCAGCGCACTGTACCAATTGCTTTGCAGGAGCCGGAATGGTCCGTGTTCCAAGCGCAGATGACGCGCCGCATTGCGGTCAGCCACCGCCAGCGCGGCGCCGCTGACGTCCAGGGCGGTGACCGCAAGATCAGGACGGCTGTGAGCGATGGCGATGGCGATGGCGCCGGAACCGGTGCCGAGGTCAAGCACGCTCAGCTGCTGCCTGCTATCCGACGGCAGAAGCTGCAAGGCCAGGTCCACCAGCAGTTCAGTCTCGGGACGCGGAATCAAGACATCCGGCGTGACTTCCAGCTGCAAACCGTAAAATTCGCGCTGGCCGATAATGTAGGCAATCGGCTCGCCGCGCAGGCGCCGGTCAAACAAGGCTGACAACTGCTGCGCCTGTTGCGCATCGATGCAGCGCTCATCTTGTGTAATCAGCTGGATGCGGGTCAGCTGCAGCGCATGCATCAGCAGGATGCGGTTTTCCAGCGGCGCCAGCGGTGCCTGCTTCAAGAGCGCGCCGATACTGCAGCCGGCCTCTACCGTGAATGTGTCGGCAATCCCTGTCATTTCAGCATCAGTCCGAGGGCGGGTCAGTAGCGGCGATTGCTGCCGTTACCGCGTTTGAACAAAGTAGCTACAAGGATTACCAGCAGTATGACAAAACCCAGCAAAGACCATTGCGGTATCGACAGGCCCATGATCGGATCGTAGGCAGTGGTGCAGAGCGCGAAGGCATCTACCTGGAATACCGATGGCAGCAGGGTCGCAGGCGGCAAGGCGTTCATCGGCGCCTCCAGTACATCGCGGCCGCAAGAGATGGCTGGATGGGCGATGATCCACAGGTGCCAGATGGCGGTGCCGGCGCCACCCAGGCCAGCCAGGATGCCGAGACCGGCGCCGGCTTTCTGGGCGCCCGCCGGCAGGCTGGCGCAAATCAGGCAAATCAGCGCGATCACCGCGAAGGCGTAACGCTGGATCACGCACAAGGGGCAAGGCTGCATGTTCTGGTAGTGCTGCAGATACAGGGCGGCGCCCAGGATGGCCAGGCAGATGAAAGCGACGGCAAGCAAAATGGATTTGGATGTTTTCATTTTTTTATCGATGTATGGTGAGTCGAAGAAGCCATGGTCATACCGAGCATCAGATAGTACCGCTGCTGCTTGGTTCCGGGCCAGGCGCTAGCATATGCGATTATCCAGGACGCAGTGGCACGAGCCTTAAATCGCGTCACCCAGCGTCGCTAGCAGGTCAGCCTGATGTTCGGCCGCCAGGGCATTGGTCAGCTCCGTGAGATCACCATCCATGATGAAATCGAGCTTGTACAAGGTCAGGTTGATGCGATGGTCGGTCATGCGGCCTTGCGGGAAATTGTAGGTGCGGATCCGTTCGCTGCGGTCGCCCGAACCGATCAGGGATTTGCGGGTTGCCGCTTCTTTTGATTGCTGCGCGCGCAGCTGGCCGTCCTTGATGCGCGCCGCCAGCACTTTCAGGGCCGAGGCCTTGTTCTTGTGCTGGCTGCGGTCGTCCTGGCATTCGACCACGATGCCGGTCGGCATATGCGTGATGCGCACCGCGGAATCGGTCTTGTTGATGTGCTGGCCGCCGGCGCCTGAGGCGCGGTAGGTATCGATGCGGATGTCGGCGGGATTGATGTCGACGTCGCCGACCTCGTCCGCCTCCGGCATGATGGCGACGGTGCAGGCCGAGGTATGGATGCGGCCCTGGGTTTCCGTTGCCGGCACGCGTTGCACGCGATGGCCGCCGGATTCGAACTTGAGCTTGGAATAGGCGCCGAAGCCGAGCACGCGGACGATCACTTCCTTGTAGCCGCCGATTTCCGACGCCGATTCGGACACCATTTCGACCTGCCAGCGGTTGCGTTCGGCGAAGCGGCTGTACATGCGCAGCAGGTCGCCGGCGAACAGCGCCGATTCGTCGCCGCCGGTGCCGGCGCGGATTTCCAGGAAAATATTGCGTTCGTCGTTGGGGTCTTTCGGCAGCAGCATTTTTTGCAGATCGCCTTCCAGCTGCTCCATGCGCGCCTTGGCCGCCATGATTTCATCCTGGGCGAATTCCTTCATGTCCGGATCGGACTGCATTTCCTGCGCCGCTTCGATGTCGCCGACGGCCTGCTGATACGACTGGTACAACTCCACCAGCGGTCCCAGTTCCGCATGTTCGCGCGACAGCTTGCGATAGTTGTCCATGCTGGCGGTCGCATCTTCCTGCATGAGCAGGTCATTGACCTCGACCAGGCGGTTGGCGAGTTGGTCGAGCTTGGCGAGCATTGATGGTTTCATGGCGTGTTTCAGTCAGAAAAAGACGGGTTGAAGCGTTGGAGAGTAAAGTGCCGGCAGCCAGACGCGGCGCGGCCGTGCGCGGGAGTAGCGCAGATGCGCTAACGTTTGGTGCGGAACAGTTGCGGCAGGAGGGCAGCCAGGCGTGCGCGTTCGTCGCCCTGGGCATTGTGCAAAGCCTGTTGCGGGCCGTGCATGAATTTGGCGGTGAGGCCCTTGGAAAGTGCTTCCAGCACCACTTCGATATCCTCGCCCTTGGCCAGCATCTTGCGGGCGCGTTCCAGTTCCAGCCGGCGCATTGCTTCGCTCGATTCTTGCAGGTCCTGGATCACCGGCACCACGACCCGGTTATCGACCCAGTGCATGAATGACTGCACGCGGGTTTCAATGATGGCCTCCGCCTGGGCCACGGCGGCCTGGCGGTTTTCCATGCCGGTTTGCACAATCGAGCCGAGGTCGTCGACGGTGTACAGGAAGATGTCGTCGAGGCGGCCGATTTCCGTCTCGATATCGCGCGGCACCGCCAGATCCAGCATGAACATCGGCTTGTGGCGGCGCGCCTTGACGGCGCGCTCGACCATGCCAAGGCCGATGATGGGCAGGCTAGATGCGGTGCAGGAAACGATGATGTCGTATTTGCCCAGCTGCGTCGGCAAATCGATCAGCCGGATCGCCTGGCCGTTGAATCGATGCGCCAGCAGTTCGGCGCGTTCCATGGTGCGGTTGGCGACCGTCAGCGATTTCGGGTTTTGCGCGGCAAAGTGGGTAGCGCACAGCTCGATCATTTCGCCAGCGCCGATGAACAGCACATGCTGGCCGGCGACGGTATCGAAAATCCGTTCCGACATGCGCACCGCCGCCGCTGCCATGGAAACGCTGTGGGCGCCGATCTCCGTGGTGCTGCGTACTTCCTTGGCGACCGCAAAGGTGCGCTGGAACAGCTGGTGCAGATAGGTGCCGAGCCCCCCCGCCGCTTCGGCGTGACGCACTGCATCTTTCATCTGCCCCAGGATCTGCGCTTCGCCCAGCACCATCGAATCCAGCCCGGAGGCTACGCGGAAGGCATGGCGCACGGCATTGTCCTGCGGCAGCGTGTACAGATGCGGACGCAGGTCGGCGTAGGGCAGCTGGTGATAGTGGGCCAGGAAATGCGCGGTGGAATCGATGGCGGCGTCGACGCCGTGCTGCAGGTTGCCGGCGGCATACAGCTCGGTGCGGTTGCAGGTCGACAGGATCGCCGCTTCGTCCGACATGTTGACGTCGTTGCCGCCGCTGAACCAGGCGCGCGCCGCCATCACCGCCTGACCGATCTGGTCAGCCGGGAAAGCCACCTTTTCGCGCAGGGAAACAGGCGCGGTGGTGTGGTTGAGTCCGACGGTTAGCAGGTGCATAGAGGCGGTTACGGACGGGAAGGGTGCTTATTCGAGCAACAATATTGTTAGCTCCTGATTATACTCTTAGTCGCCCGTGTCGAATCGCCAAGCGGCCAATACCAGCTATGCCCGCCAGTAATACAGCCGCGCTTAGTTGGTGATAGCTGGCAAAATGACAATAAATGTACTGCCTTCGCCTAAAGTGCTTTCCAGCGAGATTTCGCCGAAATGGCGCTCGACCACGGTTTTGACGAATACCAGGCCGAGGCCGGTGCCGTCGGAATGTGGCTGGCCGGGGGCGCTGACTCTTTGATAACGCTGAAACAGCTTGACCTGGTCGTGCGGCGCAATGCCGAAGCCCTGGTCGCTGATGCGGCATATCACCTGCGGCAGCAATTTGACGTATTTCAGACGCAGGGTGCAGGTAATCCGGGTGTCCGGCAGGCTGTAGCTGATGGCGTTGGAAATCAGGTTGCACAGCGCACGCGCCATCAGCGAACGGTCGATATTGGTCAGGAACTCCGGTCCCTCGATGTCAGTGATCAGCTCGATTTTCTTATTGTTGGCCAAGCTCCACATTTCATCGACGGCGTCGTACAGCACATCCTGGAAATCCACTTCTTCGAGCCGGTATTCCGACGATTCGGCGCGCGCCAGCTGCACGAAATTGTCGGCCAGCCCGAGGGTCTTGCGGGCCGCTTGCTCCAGGCGCGCGAAAAATTCCTTTTGCGGCAAGGCTGAAGCGGCGTTGCCTTGCAGTTCCAGCAAGGCCAGGATCGAAGCCTGAGGCGCGCGCATGTCGTGCGACAGGAAGCGCAGGGTTTCATCGCGGCTGCGCTCGGCGGCGCGGATGATGGTGATGTCGACAATGCTGACGATCCAGCCGGTCAGCACTTGGTGCGCCGAGTGGCAGGGGCCGCTCTTGATCAGCAGGTCGCGTCCCTGCTGGTCTTGCACCGCGGTGCCGCTGGTGAGCGTGGAAACGTGTTCCAGATCGATCAGGTCCCACCAGCTGAAGGTATGGTTGGCCGAGGTATTGGTCGCCTGCGGCGTGCTCATGTTGGAGAACAGGTAAGGCAGCAGGGCGCCGTCGATATTGCGGATGCCGGCGGCGGCGAAGTAATCGCGCGCAAACTGATTGGATACCAGCACATGGCCGTCGATGGTGGTGATCAGGGTGGCGTCCGGCAGGCTGTTGACGCTGTCGGAAATGAACTGGCGCAAATCGCGTACCCGGCGTGCCGCCACGCGCATGGCGTTGATGCGCTGCTCAAGCAAGTCTTCCACCTGCTGCGGGGCGCGTTCGGTGTTCACTTCCGGCAGCAGATGCGGCTCCTGGTCGAGCAGCATGAATTCCTGCCCGAGATAGGAAATCGCCGATTCCAGGCGGATCCAGTTCCATATCGGATGCGCAATCGCCAGCGCGATCAGGGCGGCGGTCGGCGCGATCCATATCCCCAGCGTCAGCAGGAAATAGCTGACCGCCATGGTCAGCACCATCAGGGCGGCGGTAATCAGCAGCGAGATGCGCGGCGTCCACAGCAGATAGCTGGAGAGCGCTATCAGTACTGGAATGATGCTGAACAGCGCCGTCTGCAAGGGACGCGCAATGCTGATGGTCTTGTGGTCAAGCAGGCCGGCCAGGATATTGGCATTGATTTCTATGCCCGGCATGACGCCGGAGGTGCCAGAGACGGGCGTGGGAAATGTATCCGCCATGCCAAGCGCGGTGGCGCCGATCAATACATATTTACCGGTGAAAAACTGATCGGGGACGTCGCCGCGCAACACCGATGCATAAGGCACGGAGCGGAAATGGCCGGTGCTGCCGGCGAACGGGATCTGGATCTGGTAGTCGCGCTGCCAACTGTCCGCCTTGTGCGGTTCGACCTCGGGCGGCATCGCACCCAGGCGGGCGCCGGGCAAGTTGCCGGCGGCATCGGTGATCTTTTGTCCGGCCACGCCCGCCAGCGCTACCGCAAAATGCGGCCACCACTTGCCATCCTGGCCTTCTTGCAAGAAGACGCTACGTACCACGCCGTCCCGATCGAGTTCCGGATGGATGTGACCGACACTGCGTGCGGCATTGAGAAAATCCGGAATCGGTAACAGGGTCCTGAGGCCCGGCCCGGCGCTGGCGACCACAATCGGCAGCACAGTCAGCTTGCTGGCGGCCAGCGCCTTGGTCAGCGCACGGTCGTCGGCGCGCTGGCCTGGCGTTTGCCCCTGTTCCGCTTCCGGCATGATGACATCGAGCCCGATCGCCAGCGGATTGGCGTGCATGATGCGGTTCAGCAGCTTTGCGTGCAGGCTGCGTTCCCATGGCCAGCGTCCCAGTTTGCTGATGCTGTAGTCGTCGATGGCGACGATGATGATGTCGTCGCGCGCCGGTCGCGAGTCGGCGCGCATGAACTGGTCATACAGAGTGGTGTCGAGCCGCCCCAGGCCATTCACATAGCCCATGCTGCCGGCAACGATCAGCATCAGTACGGTAATCGCCAGCCATTGGCGAAACGCCACCCGTTTGATGAGAGGAATCACCTGTTTGATCATGGACGCTGCGCGAGAACTTGCATGGCGGGCCCCGGTTTAATAGCCGGCCTGGGTAGTGCCGCCGACATTGAGCAAGGGCGAACCGTCGCTGGTGACCCAGCGGCTGCCGATATACACTTTTTGCGCCGGCGAAAACGGGCTGACGTAGCCGTCGGCATCGATCGCCTTGATGTGGATGAAATAGGTGCCGCTGGCCGGACGCGGCACATTGATTTCCGGCGTCGCGGTGTCCTGCGTCAGCAGCAGGCTGGAGAAGCCGGCGTCGCGGCCGATTTCGACCACGAACTTCTGCCCTGGTTCGCCGGTCCAGCGGAACGACAGGTCGCCGTCGACCGTGTCGGCAATCTTTGGAATCTGCAAGGCAGGCAGCAGGCTGAAGCCTTGCTGGTCGCCGTAAGGCCCCTGGTCGCGGCCGCCTGCGGTTGCAGCAATGGTCGCGACGCGCCAGTAGTAGGTGCCGAGTGCCAGTTTGCCGGCGTTGAACTGCGCTGCGCTTAATGCTGCTTCGTCGATTATGACGTGGCTGAACTCGGCATCGCTGGCTACCTGCAGATGATAGGCCTGGGCATTGGCGACCTCGGCCCAGCTGAACATCAGGTTTTCGCTGCGCGATTTGTTTTTCGGTTCGATCGAGATCGGCGGTTCCGGCCGAGCCTTCAGGGTAAACGCAGCGATCAGCGGCTTGCCTTCCAAGCCGGCCTGGTCCAGCGCGGTGATGCGAACGAAGTACTTGCCGTCTTCCAGTCCGTTGATCTTGATTTCAGGGCTGTCCGACTCTGCTTCGCTGATGACGTTACTGAGGCTGGCGTCGGTGGCGACTTGCGCGCGATAGCCGCCGGCGCCGCTGACTGGATTGACGGTAAAGCGTACTGTCGGCCGTTCCTGCAGCTGCGGCAGGTTGTTGGTGAATTCTGGTTGCGGCAGCAGCGCCACTGCCTTGCCAACGCCCTTGGTGCTGGTGATATTGCCCTGGCCTGCGCGCAGGGTCAGGGCAGCCGGCTTGTTCTTTTTCGCCACAGCGACGCCGCCGCTCAAAACCTCGGTCAAGACCCTGTCGCCGACCAGGTCGACGCGGAAATCGGTACCGCGCACGCCCGCCACCGCCAGCGGCGAATGAACTTCAAAGCGGCCTTTGTTCTTTTCCAGCGGCGAGACCTTGGATTCGACCCGGCCCTTCAACAAGGTAATCTCGGTGCGCGGACTCTTGGTATACCGCGCGCTGCGCAGCTTGCTGAGTTTCACCTGGCTGTTGGACGGGATCGCGATATGCGACTGGTCGGGCAGGCTCAGCGTCAGAAAGCTGTTGCTGCCGGTATTGATGATGGCGCCTTCGGTCAGGGTTGTGCCGATGCCGAGAGCAACCGGGCGGCCGTCGGCGCCGGTGGCGTCGATCGAGCCGGACATGGCTGCCACTTGCGCCGAGCTGGGGTCGTCCGGCAGCAGTGCTACCGGGATGATGATGGCGGTGCCGATCGGGATGGTGCGGTCGTTGCCTATGCGGTTGAGCTTCGCCAACTGCACCCAGTTGCCCTTGTTGCCGGTGAGCTGGTCAGCGATGACGCTTAGGGTGTCGCCCAGTTGCGCCCGGTAGGTAATGGTGGCGGCGTCCACCTGGAGTGCTGCCGGGTCGAGCGCTGGCGGGGCGGCAAATAACAGCGAGGAAGGCGCCGACAACAGCGCCAGTAGAGCTAGTTTGGTGAATGTGCTGCGCATATTTGTCTATCAGCGCAACCGCAACGCGCCTTATCCTGTTAATTGTTCCAATCGATACCCATAGCTATAAACCGGTGCGAGCCGATAGCCGTTTTCTGGTCGTAATTGTAACTTACTCCTTACCCGGGATACGTGTGTATCCATGGTACGGGACGGGATGTCGACATCGCGCGACCAGACTGCCTCTAGGATATATGCGCGTGAGAGAGGGCGGCCGAGGTTGCGAAAAAACAACAGGGCCAGGTCGAATTCCTTCTGGGTAATCTCGATTGGCTTGCCGGCCAGCGTCAGGCGACCCGAACGGGTTTCAAACAAATAGTCGTTGAAAACGATCTGTTCGCTGGTGTTCTGGATCGGATAGGCGCGCCGCAGCAGGGCTTGCACCCGGGCCACCAGTTCGCTGCGCCGGATCGGCTTGATCATGTAGTCATCGGCGCCGGCGGCCAGGCCTTCCACGATGTCATCTTCGCCGGACCGGCTGGTGATGAACAGGACCGGAATGGTCCGCGGCAGCTTGTCTCTTACCCAGCGCAATACCTCGGGCCCGCTCAGATCCGGGACCTGCCAGTCCAGAACCAGCATGTCATAGCTCTCCCGCCGCAGCTGGTTCAATATTTCTTTCCCGCTTTGAAACGGGTGGCAAATATGGCCACTGGATGTGAGCACCTGGCAAACTAGATCGGTTTGACTGGGATCGTCATCAAGGACAGCAATTCTCATATTTTATATATGTTAGGTGAGGCAGGCATGGTGGGCCGGCATCGGTGTTGTGGCGTGTACAAGGAGTATATTATTCTTATTGCTACATTGCTGTAGATAAATGTTCTATATATTTCCAGTGTCTTGCAATTGCCACAAATCAATTTAAAAAGCGGTGTCGGATGAATTTAACAAAGCATGCGCCAAAACTCTGGCTGACGCAGGGCTTGTTGGGTCCGATTGTCATACAGTGTATGACGGGAATTGTAAAATTCCACCTTCAAGGCGGCACGTCATGGTCCGCGCCTGCAAGGGGAACAGAATCAGTCGCAGTACTTTGCTGACTATCGGGTGAGCAGATTTTTGCGAAGCGCTTGGTGCGTTGCGGCGTCCAGCGCCCGCTCAGGCGTCCGGCAACACCACATTCACGTCCAGCACTTCAAGATTGCCCTGGCGATCCAGGGAAATCTTGATGTCGTCCGCATTGACCTTGGTGTACTTGGAAATCACCTCGATCAGTTCCTTGTGCAGCGCCGGCAGGAAATCGTGGCCCGAGCGGCCATTGCGCTCGCGGGCAATGATGATCTGCAGGCGCTCCTTGGCGGCCGATGCGGTTTTGGGCTTGCTGTTAAACAAGAACGAGAGCAATGCCATCTTATTTTCCTCCAAAGATGCGATGCAGGAAACCCGGCTTTTCATAGGAGGTAAAGCGCAGGGCGACTTCGTCGCCGAGGAAGCGCGAGACCACGTCCTCATAGGCCAGGGCGACGTCGCTGCCTTTGATGTGGATCGCAGGATTACCCTGGTTGGAGGCGTGCAGCACCGATTCCGACTCAGGGATGATGCCGATCAGCGGGATGCGCAGGATATCCTGGACATCGGTATATGACAGCATTTCGCCGGCTTCGACCCGTTTCGCCGAATAGCGGGTGATCAGCAGGTGTTCCTTGACCGGCTCGCCGCCGTTTTGCGCGCGGCGCGACTTGGCCTGGATGATGCCGAGGATGCGGTCGGAGTCGCGCACCGACGATACTTCCGGATTGGTGACGACGATCGCTTCATCGGCAAAGGTCAGCGCCATCACGGCGCCGCGCTCGATGCCGGCTGGCGAGTCGCAGATGATGTATTCGAAGTCCATCTTGATCAGGTCGTTGAGGACGGTCTCAACGCCTTCTTCGGTCAAGGCATCCTTGTCGCGGGTCTGCGAAGCCGGCAGGATAAACAGGTTTTCGCAATGCTTGTCCTTGATCAGAGCCTGGGTCAGCGTTGCTTCCTTGTTGACGACATTGATCAGGTCGTACACCACGCGCCGTTCACAGCCCATGATCAGATCCAGGTTGCGCAGGCCGACGTCAAAGTCGAGCACGGCGGTTTTGTGGCCGCGCATGGCCAGACCCGATGCAAAACTAGCGCTGGAGGTGGTCTTGCCAACTCCGCCTTTGCCGGACGTAACAACGATGATTTTTGCCACGAAGAGCTCCTAAGGTTATGCATTGCGGGACAGAGTTTAAGAGTCGCCGCAGCGCGACGAATTACTCTGTCCCCAACTGATTAGATAAACGGTTATACCATCCCAGACTCGATTAACTGCGGGACGCGGAATTGAGCGATAGTACGTCAATCCGGTCGCCGCTCAGTCGAATTTGTGCGGGCTGGCCCTTTTGTTCCGGCGGCAGGCCGTTCTCAAAAGTGCGGTAGACGCCGGCGATGGAGACCAGTTCGGCTTCCATGCTGGCGGCAAAGATGCGTGCCGAAGTGTCGCCGCTGGCGCCGGCCAGCGCTCGCCCGCGCAAGGGCGCGTAGACGTGGATGCTGCCGTCGGCGATGATTTCGGCGCCATTGTTAACTGTGGCGGTAATGACCAGATCGGCATCGCGCGCATAAATGCGTTGTCCGGCACGTATCGGCGTATCGATGATCATGGTGCTGGCTGCGGCTTTGAGCGGGGCCGCGATTGGAACTGGCGGGGGCGGCGGCGCTGCGGCGGGTTCCTGGCGCGCAGCCACCATCTGATCGATGCTCAGTCCGCTGGCGAGGATGCCTTCTTCCATGTCGGCCGGCGCATTGCGTACTGCAACCGCGTTCAAACGGTATTTTTTCAGCAGCGAGATCAATTGGGGCCAATCTATCGGCGGCCTGTCCGTTCCCAGTGCGGCGACATCGATGACGGCAAACTCGTTGTCAAAGAAATCCGCAGTGCCTCCCGTCATTTCCTGCAAAGCTGCTTCCAGGGCCATCGGATCGGAATCATGCAAGATCGCCGAGACGGCGACCACTGTTGCAATTTTTATTTCAATCGGCTTGCGGGATTTGTTTTTGAGCATAAAGCAGTGTGGTGTCTGAGCTAAACGCAGCGAAAAGCGCCGGCGATTGGCTTATAGGAACGTTTAGGCGGCAATTGGTTCGTTTTAAAGGGGTATAAAATATTGTCTTGGTTTGTGATCTTACCAAATCTCGGGGGGATCACAAAAAAGGATTGCCGTTTGTTGTTGCAATCTGTGGCGATATGTAGAGCACCGGCAAGTCCGGCCCGAGGATTGCCCTCGTTTGAAATCGTCGCGCAAATGCAAAAAGGGCTTAGCCGAAGCTAAGCCCTTTTTGATATTTTGGTGGCCCGGGGCGGAATCGAACCACCGACACAAGGATTTTCAATCCTCTGCTCTACCGACTGAGCTACCAGGCCAAGGGACAGGAGTATAGCAAAACATTTTTAATCCGCAAAGCCCATTGTTGAATTTTTTTAAAAAAACTTTGCGAGGTCCTTCGCAGGCCGCTTTGGCCGGACCTCGGCAGTCCGCCAACCCTTATTTCATGGCGCTCAGCAGCCCGCGTGAGCGTAATCGCTATAATGGCTGCATGAAAGATACAGGATCAATCTCGAAAGCCGCCGGTGCGCCGCTGATGACAAAACATCAGTGCGATATATGTATCGTTGGCAATGGCGCTGTCGGCAAAGCGGCAGCGCTTGGCCTGGCGCAGATGGGTTTGCGCGTCACCTTGCTGGGGATGGCGCCGGGAACTGCCGCAGCTGCCGCGCCGGATGCCTGGGACACGCGTGTGTACGCGCTGAACCACGTCGCGCGTACCTTGTTGTCTACCGTTAAAGTCTGGGACGCATTGGACCCGGCCCGGGTTGCCGCGGTCGAAGGGATGGCGATCAAGGGCGGGACCGACAGCGGCACGGGAAACCTTTCCTTCGATGCTTATAGTGCGCACGTCGACGCGCTGGCATGGATTGTTGAGGACAGGAATCTTAATCAGGCCTTGGATGCAGCCCTGAAATTTGCCTCGAACCTGAACATAATTACCAGCCGTGTGCAAAGCATGCAGGTCGGTGCTGCCGCTGCGATGGTGCAGCTGGATTCGGGGGAGACCATCGCAGCGGCCCTGATCGTCGGCGCCGACGGTGCGCAGTCCTGGGTGCGCAGCCAGTGCGGCATCGGCATCGATTACCGCTCTTATAAGCAGCGCGGCGTGGTCGCCAATTTTTCCTGCGAGCGGCCGCACCACGGCATTGCCTATCAGTGGTTCACCGAAACTGAAGGTATCGTCGCTTTGCTGCCGCTGCCCGGCCAGCGCGTGTCGCTGGTCTGGTCGGCGCCGGAAGCGCTGGCGCTTTCATTGCTGGATGAACCGTTGTCGCAGGTGGCGGCGCGCCTGTCATTGCTGGCGGCGGATCAGCTGGGACAGCTGCAACCCTTGCAGCCGGAGCTGACGCAAGGTTTTCCTTTATCCTTGCTCAAGACGCATGCCCTGGTGGCGCCGCGGGTGGCGCTGATCGGCGATGCCGGCCACGTGGTGCATCCGCTGGCCGGACATGGCATGAACTTGGGATTCGGCGATGTCGCCGCGTTGATCCAGGTGCTGGCCGAGCGTGGCGTACATCGCGATTGCGGCGATGAACGACTGCTGGCGCGTTACGCCCGTTCGCGCAAGGAAGAGATATTATTGATGCAAATGACCACCGATGGCCTGGAGCGGCTGTTCGGATTCGATTTCAGCCCATTGCGGCTGTTGCGCAACGCAGGTTTGAACTTGCTGGACAAGATACCAGTCTTAAAAAGACAACTGATGACCCACGCTTTGGGTCGGACAAGCGAATAACTGGAATAGCGATGAAAAAAACAAGCGTGATGCTGGCAGTGTTGATGGGCCTGTGGGCAAGCGTGGTCTCTGCCGAAACCTTGCAGGAAGCGGCGGTCAAGAAACTGATCGAGCTGCGCCTGGGCGAGGGGGCCAAGGTCGACGAAGTAACCAAGACGCCGTACGCCGGCTTGTTTGAAGTGCGCGTCGGCAGCGATATTTTCTATACCGATGCCGCCGCCAAGTATGTGTTCGTCGGCCGTATCATGGATGCCCAGTCGTCGCGCGACTTCACGCGTGAAAGAGTTGATGAGTTGAACAAGGTCACGTTCGCCGACCTGCCGCTGGACCTGGCCATGAAGAGGGTCAAGGGCAACGGCAAGCGCGTGATCGCGGTGTTCGAAGATCCTAACTGCGGCTATTGCAAGCGCTTCCACAAGACCACTTTGCAGGAAATCGACAACGTCACTGTTTACACCTTCCTTTTCAACATCCTGGCGGAAGACTCGTCGGTCAAGGCGCGCAACGTCTGGTGCAGCGCCGACCGCAACAAGGCATGGACCGACCTGATGGTGGACGGCAAGGCCGCCACCGCCGCGCCGACATCCTGCCAGGCGCCTAACGACAAAGTCCTGGCGCTCGGTCAAAAGCTGAATGTGACCGGTACGCCGACGATTATCTTTGCCGACGGTTCGCGTGTGCCAGGCTGGATCGACGCCAAGACCATGGAAGCAAAATTCTCCTCTTTGAAGTAATTTTCTGCTTATCACTGTTTATCGCGGCGTATTATTTTCGCGCCATACAGCATCGGGCTCCGGCATGGTCAATATCATCGATAAAGATATCGGCCTGGAGCCGGATCCTGCCGCTCACCGTCCGCCATGAGCCATTCTCGCTATAGCGGCCAGATCGTCGGCTTATTGCTGGCTGCCGGCCGTGGCCGGCGCTTCGACCCGACTGGCATCCAGAGCAAGCTGCTGCAAAAGCTGCCGACGGCTGACGGCCGGACGGTGCTCGCCAGCGCTGCCGCCAAGCTTGCCGCGACGCTTCCTCTTTGCATCGTGTTGCGTCCGGATGTGCCGGAGCAGATCGCGCAAATTACTGAATATCCCTGGGTGCAATGTGCAAACGCCGACGACGGCATGGCGGCTTCGCTGGCGTATGGCGTGCAGCAGAGCGCGGATGCGGCCGGCTGGATCATCGCGCTGGCGGACATGCCTTATGTTGAAACCTCAACCATCCAGGCGCTGGCGGCGGCGCTGCGCGGGGGCGCCGATATCGTGGCGCCGGTTTTCCAGGGGCGGCGTGGCAATCCGGTCGGCTTCAGCCGCGCGCACCTGTCGCGCCTGCTGGCCTTGCGCGGCGACCAGGGCGCCCGCAGTCTGCTGCAATCGTTTCCCGTCGTCGAGGTGGCGCTGGACGATCCCGGCATACACCAGGACATCGACACCGTCGCCGATATACGACAATCCTCCTCGTGAAGCGGGAAATAGGCCGGTGTTTTCAGCGTCACGCCACCGAGGAGCGGCCGAACATGCTCAATCCCGCTACACTATCGTCTTTTTGCGCAGCCTCGGCAGCCTATTTGACGTTATCCTGACCAGATGAACCCACATTTCCTGAACAAACGCATTATTCATTTACTCGGTTATGCCGGGCTGATTCCGTTCGTGCTGCTGACGCTGGCGAGCTGGCTGGTCAACGCCGACTGGCTGCGCGATTTCATCCGCGGTCAGCTGGCCTACGGCATCGCCGCGCTGTCGTTCCTGGGCGGAATCCACTGGGGAGCGGTGGTGCTGCGCGCCAACCTGTCGCCGGATCACACTCGCAAAGCCTTGATCTGGGGCGTGGCGCCGACCATCATTGCCTGGTTTTCGACCATGGCTGGCGGTTTCGGCTTCGCCTTGCTGATCGCCGGTTTCATTGCGGCTTACCAGGCCGACAAGCGCCTGTTCCCATGGTACGGCTTGCCGTCCTGGTTTATTGAACTGCGTTTCAGGCTGACCTGCGTCGCGGTAGCCGCGCTGATGCTGACCGTGATCGCCGGTAACGTTCGAGGATAAGAAGATGAAAAAGAATACAAGCAAATCAGCCGCTAAAACTGGCAGCGGCGTATTGTCATACAGCATCGTCGCCGCTGATCCGGCCGCCCATCTGTTTGCCGTGACGCTGACGATCGCCGATCCGGCCGTGGTCGGCCAGATCGTCGCCTTGCCGGCATGGATCCCGGGCAGCTACATGATCCGCGAGTTTGCCCGCAACATCGTGCAGATCCGCGCCGAATCGAATGGCCGCAAGATCGCTCTCCGTAAAATCGACAAGCATTCCTGGCAAGCCGCGCCTTGCGATGGCCCGCTGACCCTGCACTACCAGGTGTACGCCTGGGACCTGTCGGTGCGTACCGCCCATCTGGACCAGACCCATGCTTTCTTCAATGGCACCAGCGTTTTCCTGCGCGCGGTCGGCCAGGAAAATGTCCCGCACATCGTGGAGATCCAGCGGCCGCAAGGCGAGGCCTATGAAGCATGGCGGATCGCCACCGCATTGCCGACGCTGAAAGCCAAGCGCGGCGCGTTCGGCAGCTATGTCGCCGCCAACTACGATGAGCTGATCGATCACCCGGTCGAAATGGGTACTTTCCAGCTGCTCAGTTTCAAGGCGCATGGCGTGCCGCATGAAATGGCGATCACCGGCAATGTGCCGAATCTCGATCTGGCGCGCCTGAGCGCGGACCTGAAAAAAATCTGCGAAACCCAGATTGCTTTCTTCGAGCCGGCCGGCAGCAAGTTCGCCAGGCGCGCGCCGATGGAGCGCTATGTATTCATGACCCTGGCGGTAGGCGACGGCTATGGCGGCCTGGAGCATCGCGCATCGACCGCCCTGATCTGCGCACGCGCTGACTTGCCGGTCAAGGGCCAGGCGGAAATGAGCGACGGCTACCGTACTTTCCTCGGTCTTTGCAGCCACGAATATTTCCATACCTGGAACGTCAAGCGCATCAAGCCGGCAGCTTTCGCGCCTTACGATCTGCAAGTGGAAAACTACACGCCGCTGCTGTGGCTGTTCGAAGGCTTCACCAGTTATTACGACGATCTCATGCTGTTGCGTAGCGGCCTGATCGACCAGGTTGCGTATTTCAAGCTGGTTGAAAAGACCGTCAACGGCGTGCTGCTGGGCAGCGGCCGCCACAAGCAAAGCGTGGCGGAATCCAGCTTTGACGCCTGGGTTAAATATTACCGTCAGGATGAAAACGCGCCGAATGCGATTGTCAGCTATTACACCAAGGGTTCGCTGGTGGCGCTGGCGCTGGACCTGACCATTCGCACGGAAACCAAGGGCAGGAAATCGCTGGACGATGTGATGCGCGCCCTGTGGCAAAAATACGGCCGCGATTTTTATGCCGACAACGGCTTGGGCGGCCGTGGCGTCAGCGAGGCCGCCGTCGAAGCCTTGTTCGACGAAGTCACTGGCCTCAAGCTGAAGCGTTTCTTCGACCGTTACGTGCGCGCCACCGATGATTTGCCGTTGGCGAAACTGTTGGCGCCGACCGGCATAGTGGTGGCGGACCAGCGCAAGCCGGGCAAGCCTTCGCTGGGCGCGCGCATCGCCTACAGCGGCGGCGACTGCAGGCTGGCCAATGTGTATGAGAGTGGCGCCGGCCATCGCGCCGGCCTGTCGGCCGGCGATGTGTTGGTGGCGATCGATGGTATCCGCGTGCCAGTCAAGCTGGATACCTTGCTGGCGCGCTATCGGGTTGGCGACACCATTACGGTCCACGCTTTCCGGCGCGACGAGCTGCTGGTTTTCAGTGTCCGCCTGCTGGCCGACAGTGCGCCGCAAGTCAGTCTCGATGCGGAAGCCAAGCCGGCGCTGGGTACAGCGATGCGCACTGCGTGGCTGGCCGGGCGCAACAGCCGTTGAGTGTGTGCAGCCGATGCACAGCCGATAAAAAAAACCGGGCAGATTTGAGCTGCCCGGTTTTTTTTATTCCGCCTTCAAGCCGTTCCAGCGCGGCGTCAACGTATGTTCGATAGCGAACAAGTCAAGCACCCGCCCCAGCGTATGGTCTACCATTTCCGCGATGCTTTGCGGCCGGTGATAGAAACCCGGCAACGGCGGGAAAATGATGCCGCCCATTTCGGTGACGCTGGTCATGTTACGCAGATGCGCCAGGTTGAAAGGCGTTTCGCGCACCATCAGCACCAGGCGCCGGCGTTCCTTTAACACTACGTCGGCGGCGCGGGCAATCAGATTGTCCGACAGGCCGTGCGCGACCGAAGCCAGGGTTTTCATGGAGCAGGGCGCCACGATCATGCCGTCGGACTGGAATGAACCGCTGGCGATGGAAGCGCCGACATCGCGCACATTGTGGACCACGTCGGCCAGCGCTTCGACCTGCTTGCGGCGCATTTCCAGCTCTTGGTGCAGGTTCAGCACGCCGGCCTCGGAAATCATCAGATGGCTCTCGACGCCGGGCAGTTCGCGCAGCAGCTGCAACAGCCGCACGCCATAAATAACGCCGGTGGCGCCGGTGATGGCGACAATCAGGCGGCGTGGCGGCGGACTAGCTGAGACCACGGGCGGTCTCAGGCCTTCAACAGGGTTTGCAGTTCGCCGGATTCAAACATTTCATTCATGATGTCTGAGCCTCCGACGAATTCGCCGTTGACGTAAAGTTGCGGAATGGTAGGCCAGTTGGAGTAATCCTTGATGCCTTGGCGCACAACCGGGTCTTCCAGCACATTGATGGTGACGATGTTTTCGGCGCCGCTGGTTTTCAACAACTGGATGGCGCGGCCGGAAAATCCGCATTGTGGGAACTGCGCGGTTCCTTTCATGAACAGCACCACTGGGTTACTGGTCACGGTTTCCTTGATCCACGCTTGTACATCGCTCATGGCAATACCTTAAAAAAGTTCAGAATACCGCCATTATATGAAAAAGGCCGTTGCGCTGCTGGTGAGTCTGGCCTTCCGAGGCTGCCGAGAGCTTCGATCCGGCCGAAGTTGCCGGAGGGAAGTATGGAAGTGTGGTGAATTCCGCACTTGTCAAGAGTTTTTGACGAAAGGCCCGAGTCCATGTACAATCTCAGGTTCTCCCGATTCCGCCCAGCGATTTTGTGTTTGCTTGTTGCATATTCGTCGCTGATTATGGTGTTTTAGGAAAGAAATTTTTTTTAATAGTCTTCAATCATTTCGATGAGGTTTCATATGTACGCGGTCATAAAAACCGGTGGCAAACAATATAAAGTTGTTGCCGGCGAAAAACTCAAAATAGAACAGATACCTGCAGACATTGGCACCGAACTCACTATTGATCAAGTGCTTGCAGTTGGCGCTGGCGATTCCCTGAAATTCGGGGCGCCATTGGTCGAAGGTGCTACGGTGTCGGTTAAGGTATTGGCGCAAGGTCGCCACGATAAAGTCAAGATCTTCAAAATGCGTCGTCGTAAGCATTATCAGAAGCATCAAGGCCATCGTCAAAATTACACCGAAATTCAAATCGTTTCGATCAACGGCTAATCCCCGGCGATTGACTTAACCAGATACCAGGAGTTTTAAATGGCACATAAAAAAGGCGGCGGCACTACGCGCAACGGCCGTGACTCAGAGTCAAAACGACTCGGCGTCAAGGTCTACGGTGGCCAGGCGATTAACGCCGGCGGCATCATTATTCGTCAACGCGGCACTAAGACGCATCCAGGCGAAAATGTTGGCATGGGCAAGGATCACACCCTGTTCGCACTGATCGACGGCAAAGTACAATTCGTAACCAAGGGCGCTACCCAGCGTAACTACGTTACTGTCGTAGCAGCTTAAGCCACACTCTAAGCGTCGACACAAGCAAGGCCGCTGGCCTTGCTGCGAAAGGCTCTGCCGCTGGTAGAGCCTTTTTAGTTTCTGGTCGTAAAACACTGCACGGACAGCAAAGCTTGCGCGGCGATTTAATGCCGCCGCGGCGGATTGCGTCTGGTAGAGTTGTCGCTATTGCAATGACGGCCAGCGTGGCCGCTGCAACAATGCGCAAAAATCGGTAAAGTTACCCGTGCATTTCAATAAGAATTTAACCTCCAACCTCATTAGGACCTTCGAATGAAGTTTATAGATGAAGCAAAAATCGAAGTCATTGCCGGCGATGGCGGCAATGGGGTTGCGAGTTTTTGCCGTGAAAAATTCCGCCCGTTTGGCGGCCCTGACGGTGGCGATGGCGGCGTAGGCGGCAGTATCTGGGCCGTTGCCGACCGCAATATCAACACCCTGGTCGACTATCGCTTCTCCAAGATGCATCGCGCCGGCCGTGGCGAAAACGGCCGTGGCTCGGATTGCTACGGCAAGGGCGCGGACGACATCAAGCTGCGCATGCCGGTCGGCACGCTGATCGTCGACATCAACACCGGCGAAGCAATCGCCGACCTGACCGATCACGGTCAGGAAGTGCTGCTGGCCAAGGGCGGCGAGGGCGGCTGGGGTAACATCCACTTCAAATCCTCGACCAACCGCGCGCCGCGCCAGAAGAGCGACGGCAAGGAAGGCGAACGCCGTGAACTGCGGCTGGAGCTGAAGGTGCTGGCCGACGTCGGCCTGCTGGGACAGCCGAATGCCGGCAAGTCGACTTTCATCACCGCGGTGTCGAATGCCCGCCCGAAGATCGCCGATTACCCGTTCACCACCTTGCATCCGAACCTGGGCGTGGTCCGCGTCAGTCACGAAAAGAGTTTCGTGATCGCTGACATCCCGGGCCTGATCGAAGGCGCGGCAGAGGGCGCGGGACTGGGAATCCAGTTCCTGAAGCACTTGCAGCGCACTGGTTTGCTGTTGCACATCGTCGATCTGGCGCCGTTCGAAGACACGGTCGATCCGGTCAAGGAAGCCAAGGCGATCGTCAAGGAATTGAAGAAATACGATCAGTCGCTGTTCGACAAGCCGCGCTGGCTGGTGCTGAACAAGATCGACGTGATCCCGGACGGCGAGCGTGTCAAGCGCGTCAAGGATTTCATCAAGCGCTTCGGCTGGAAAGGCCCGGTATTTGAAATTTCCGCGCTCAACCGCGACGGCTGTCCAGAACTGGTGACCGAGATCTACGGCTACCTGGCGGAAAAGCGCCAGCAGGAAACCCGTTCGGAAGAAAAGCAGATGGTGGTAGAAGCACAAGCCATTCTGTCTATCGATCCGGATGATCCGCGTTTCAAGATACTGGACTAAGCTGTCATTTGGCGGCCGTTGTCGATAAGGGAGCAAAGGCCCGTTTCGACCGCGGCCTTATTTTTGCCCGCTGTTTTTGTCCGCCGCCTTGCGTCATCGGCAGCGGCACGGCCGCTATAGATAAACACATGAATTCCGTCATTCAAAAAGCCAAGCGCATCATCATCAAGGTCGGATCCTCCCTGGTCACCAATGACGGCAAGGGGCTGGACGCCGGCGCCATTGCCAAATGGGCGACCCAGATTGCCGAATTGCGGGCCATGGGCAAGGAAGTGGTGCTGGTCAGCTCCGGTGCGGTGGCCGAAGGCATGCAAAGGCTGGGTTTCGACAAGCGGCCGACCAGTATCGACGAATTGCAGGCTTGCGCCGCCGTCGGCCAGATGGGCCTGGCGCAGATCTATGAAACCAGTTTCCGCGCGCACAATATCCGCACCGCCCAGGTACTGCTGACCCACGCCGACCTGGCCGACCGCGAACGCTACCTGAACGCGCGCTCGACCTTGTTCACCCTGCTGCGCTTCGGCGTGGTGGCGATCATCAACGAGAACGACACAGTGGTGACCGATGAAATCAAGTTCGGCGACAACGACACACTAGGTGCGCTGGTCGCCAACCTGATTGAAGGCGATGCCTTGATCATCCTGACCGATCAGAAAGGCTTGTTCACCGCCGATCCGCGCAAGGATCCGAATGCCGAATTCGTGCATGAGGCGAAAGCCGGCGATCCGGCGCTGGAAATCATGGCAGGCGATGCCGGCACCAGCATTGGCCGCGGCGGCATGATCACCAAGATTCTGGCCGCCAAGCGCGCCGCCAGTTCCGGCGCCCATACGGTGATTGCCTGGGGCCGCGAAGATGCGGTGCTGACCCGGCTCGCCGGCGGCGAAGCCATCGGCACGCAGCTGCTCGCGCAAACCGGACAACTGACTGCGCGCAAGCAGTGGATGGCGGATCATCTGAAAACCGCAGGCAAGGTAGTGCTGGACGCCGGCGCCGTGCAAAAGCTGCGCAACGAGGGAAAATCCCTGCTGCCTATCGGCGTCACCGCAGTGTCTGGCGAATTCGGCCGCGGCGACGTGATTACCTGCACCGATGCCGATGGTCATGCCATCGCGCGCGGCATCAGCAATTACACCAGTTCCGAAGCGCGCCGCATCATGCGCCATCCATCCTCGGAAATCCAGACCATCCTCGGCTTTGTCGAAGAATCGGAATTGATTCACCGGGACAATATGGTATTGGTCTGAGCGGATTGCCGCAGTACGGTCACCGCAGGCAATAAAAAACGGCTCCGCAGAACGCAGGAGCCGTTTTTCATTTATCAGGCTGGCGATCAGCTACCCGGCTTGATCGGGCGATTGCTGGTGAGTCTGCTGCGGATATCTTCAACTTTGCCTGCCACCATGCCATCCTGGCAAAGATAGTCTCTGGCCAGGGATGCGTGATGCCGGTTGCCGGCAGAATCATTGATCCGCTTCCAGTCGTTCAGGCGCGCCCGCGACCAGCTGCCATCCTTCTGGCCGAACGCATACAGCTTGCTCTCATAAGTCTGGCAGCGGATTCCCTCATAGCTGACATTTTGCGCTCCAGCCTCGCTCTTGCTGACCAGCGTATAGCGCACTACGCCATCTTTACCCGTCGAGATCGATTTGACGTCGATGAAGAAATTCATGGTGGCAGTCGGGCTGACATAGAACGACACCAGGTTGGCCACCTGCGGCGCCGGCGGAATCTCGGTCTTGATTTCTTGCCATGACTTGCCATCGTCATCGTCGTCGAAATCGCCGGGGTTCATTTTCATGGCGCTGCCTTGATCGAAGGAGTCGGCATGCACATGTGCGCTCATGCCCAGCAACAGCAGGCTGGCGGCCAGCAATCGTGATATTTTGGTAACGGGGATGCGTAAAACAAAAGCCATGGAGGCGCTCACTTTTTTTCGGGTTCAGCGGGTGTGGATTGGTTCGCTACACGCGGCCCGTGGCCGGTGCGCAGATGACGGGCGTGATGCGGCGTGCTTTGCAAAGGACGCGTCAGGAAACGTGATAATTCTTGCAAGGCGCGCTGATAGACATCCCGCTTGAATTCGATCACGACATCCAGCGGCACCCAATAGTCATGCCAGCGCCAGGCGTCGAATTCGGGATGTTCAGTCAGGCGCAGGTTGACGTCGCAGTCGCGTCCGGTCATGCGCAGCAGGAACCAGATCTGCTTCTGGCCGCGATAATGCCCGCGCACGTCGCGCTTGATGAAATGATCCGGCACCTCATAGCGCAGCCAATCGCGGGTACGGCCGATGATCTTGACGTGTTCCGCCTTCAACCCGATTTCTTCCTCGAGTTCACGAAACATGGCCTGCTCCGGGGTTTCACCGTATTTGATACCGCCCTGTGGAAATTGCCACGAGTGTTCGCGCACGCGCTTGCCCCACCAGACTTCATTCTGGGTATTGAGCAAGATAATGCCGACGTTCGGGCGAAAGCCTTCACGGTCAAGCATGTTGTTACCTCAAAACTTTCTGCGGCCAGGCGGTTCTCCTGCCTGATTCCTTGCTTGCTGTCATCATTGCGGAACAAAGCTGCCGGTCTAGCCCCGGTCAACCACTCTGTCCTCGCCCGATTAGGCGCGCAATCTGCCCCGGCCAGGGGTGCCTATGGCCAGAACATCAATCAAATGTGCAAAGAGTAGGCGCATCAGCCAGCTAATCCTTTAAAATTGAGTTGATTATAACCCTCTCTTTTTAAAAAGAATTCATCGTTATGCGCGCCTCCCGTTTTTTTATCTCCACGCTCAAAGAAGCCCCATCCGACGCGGAAATCGTCAGCCATAAACTGATGATGCGCGCCGGCATGATCAAGCGCATCAGTTCCGGCATCTACACCTATATGCCGATGGGCCTACGCGTGATCCGCAAGGTCGAGAATATTGTGCGCCAGGAAATGAACCGTTCGGGAGCGGTGGAATTGCTGATGCCGGTAGTGCAGCCGGCCGAACTGTGGCAGGAAACCGGACGCTGGCAGAAATACGGCGCTGAACTGATGCGCGTCAAGGACCGTCACGGCCGCGACTTCATCATCCAGCCGACTTCGGAAGAAGTGATTACTGACATCGCCCGTACGGAATTGCGCTCCTACCGCAAGCTGCCGGTGAATTTTTACCATATCCAGACCAAGTTCCGCGATGAGCGCCGGCCGCGCTTCGGCCTCATGCGCGGCCGTGAATTCACCATGAAGGATGCTTATTCCTTCGACCGCGACCTGGACGGCCTGAAGCAGTCCTACCAGATCATGTACGACGCCTACGTGCGTATTTTCAACCGCTTCGGCCTGCAGTTCCGCGCCGTGGCGGCGGATAACGGCGCCATCGGCGGCACCGGCTCGCATGAATTCCACGTTATCGCAGCTACCGGCGAAGACGCCATCGTGTATTGCCCGAACTCGGACTATGCCGCCAATATGGAAGCGGCCGAATCCCTGCCGCTGATTCCGACCCGCGCGGCGCCCACACAGGCGCTGACCAAGACGGCGACGCCAGGCAAGGCCAAGTGCGAAGCGGTGGCCGAGCTGCTGCAGCTGCCTTTGACGCAAACCATCAAGTCCATCGTGCTCACCGTTGAAAAAGAAGCAACGGATAAAGAGCCTGCCAGCAAGGTGGTGTGGCTGCTGATGCTGCGCGGCGATCACGAGCTGAACGAAATCAAGGCCAACAAGATCCCTGGCCTAGCCGGTTATCGCTTTGCCAGCGAAGCGGAAATCGTCGAGTATTTCGGCACGCCGCCTGGCTATCTGGGCCCAGTGAACACCAAGAAGCAGGTGACCGTGGTGGCTGATGTCAATGTGGCAAACATGCACGATTTTGTCAGCGGCGCCAACGAAGTCGATTTCCACTACACCGGCGTCAACTGGGGCCGCGACTTGCCTGAGCCTATGGTGTTCGATATCCGCAATGTGGTGGAAGGCGATCCGTCGCCGGACGGCAAGGGCGCGCTGGCGATCCTGCGCGGCATCGAAGTCGGCCACGTGTTCCAGCTCGGCACTGCCTACTCGGAAGCCATGAAGGCTACTTTCCTGGACGAAGGCGGCAAGCCGCAACTGTTGCAGATGGGCTGCTACGGCATCGGCATCACCCGCATCCTGGGCGCCGCCATCGAGCAGAACTTCGACGACAAGGGCATCATCTGGCCGCTGGCCATAGCGCCGTTTGAAGTTGTTGTATGCCCGATGGGCTACGACCGCAGCGAGGCGGTAAAGGCCGAAACCGACAAACTGTACGACGCGCTGCTGGCCGCCGGCGTCGACGTCATCCTGGATGACCGCGGCGAACGCCCGGGCGCCATGTTTGCCGACTGGGAGCTGATTGGCGTGCCGCATCGCATCGTCATTGGCGACCGTGGGCTGAAAGATGGCCAGATCGAATACCAGGGACGGCGCGACACTGAAGCCACGCAGGTGCCGCTGGCCGAGATGGAAGCGTTCATCAAAGCCAAGCTAGTTTCCTAAATACAACAAAGTCGCGGCGCAACGGTTTCTTGCGCCGTTTTCTTTGTATACTCCTTGAAAAATAAAAAGTGTTTCTTAGGGAGTATCGATTGCGCTGGTCTCGCTGGATGAGCGTGCTGTCCATCTTGCTGCTGTTGTTGAGCGGCATGGCACATGCCGGAAATCAAAAAGAAGAAGAACTGGCGGATTCGGTGCGTCTGGCCTTGTCGCGCGCCATCAATGACGCGCGGCCGCCGAAACCTCAGTTCAGCGACATCGACCAGCGCATCCAGTACCTGTACTGGCTGGGCGAAATGTCGGAACGCCTGAAGAAAAAACTGCCGGATGCGCAGGTGCGCATCGAATTTCTGGAAACCGCCTGGTATGAAGCCAAGCGCTCCGGTCTCGATCCCGGCATGGTGCTGGGCCTGATTCAGGTGGAATCGGCCTTTCGCAAATATGCCTTGTCCAGCGTCAGCGCCCACGGCTACATGCAGGTCATGCCGTTCTGGAGCCGCGTGATCGGCGATTCCGACCGCAGCAAGCTGTTCAACATGCAAACCAATCTGCGCTACGGCTGTTCCATCCTGCGCATGTACATCGATATGGAAAAGGGCAATCTGTATCTCGCGCTGGGCCGCTATAACGGCAGCCGCGGCCGCCCGGAATATCCGAATGCAGTTCTGGCGGCCTGGAAGCGCTGGGAATACAAGGATGCTTCACCGCTGCATACGGTCTCTGCCCACCAATAATTTCGCTTCGCTCTGACTGCGGCGCGCCCTGCGCTTGCAGCCTTTCACCTGCAGCTTTCCACTACAACACGATCCAGATAGCTGGTCCGGCAACGCCCGGGCCGGTCTCTTGCCGCCTTGCCGCAGGCTCGCTCGTGCACCGAATAATCCTCCAGCAGGAATTTCTCTAAGGCTTGGCGTAAATCGCTCAGGCGTCATCAAGTTGTAACAAGATGCAGTTACAGTTGTAACAGATTATTACAAATGCTTGCATATTTCTGATTGACAACACGGAGCGATGAATGAAATTAAGTATGTTGATTGCCGCCGCCACGGCGTCGGCGGTGCTGGCGGGGTGTAGCGGTTCCAGCAATTCACTGGTGGAGGCGCCGGTCGAGCGGCCGGAAGTCAAGCCGGCGGCAAAGAACGTGATTTTCTTCCTGGGCGACGGCATGGGCATCACCACCATGACCGCGGCCCGCATCTACAAGGTCGGGGAAGAGGGGGATCTGACTCTCGACACCTTGCCGGAAACCGGTTTCGTCACGACTTATTCAAACGATGCCCAGGTCACCGACAGCGCGCCGTCGATGGGAGCCTACATGACCGGGGTCAAGGCCAACAATGAGGTGATCTCGATGTCGGCCAACACCAGCGCCCGCGACGCCAGCGGCAAGAGCTATGTCAGCGGCGCCGACAGCACCTGTCCGAGCGGCAATGGCACGCCGGCCGATACCCTGCTGGAGATCATGAAAGCCAAGGGCTACAGCACCGGCGTCGTGACGACTACCCGGATCACCCACGCGACGCCGGCGGCGACCTATTCGCATATCTGCCACCGCGACGGCGAAAACAATATCGCCGCGCAGCTGACGCCCAAGGGCGCCGGTTTCAACAGCAAGCTGAGCGATGGCGTCGATGTGATCTTTGGCGGCGGCCGCCGCCACTTCCTGCCGAAGACCGATGCCGACAGCAAGCGCAGCGACAGCCGCGACCTGGTCGCTGAATTCAAGGCCGCAGGGTATGCCTACGCGGCCAATTTCGCCGACTTCGACAAGCTCAGCAACACGGCGCCGAAAGTGGTGGGCCTGTTCAACAAGGACCACATGACTTACGACCTCGACCGCGACGCGGCCAAGGAACCGAGCCTGGCGCAGATGACCGCCAAGTCGATCGATCTGCTGAACAGCAAGAAGAACGGCTTCTTCCTGATGGTGGAGGGCGGCCGCATCGATCACGCGCTGCACGCCACCAACACCCGCCGCGCCTTGCAGGAAACCGTCGCTTTCGACGATGCCATCAAGATCGCGCTGGACAAGATGCAGCAAGTCGATCCCGGTCTGAAGAACACCCTGGTAGTGGTCACCGCCGACCATGATCATTCGATCCTGCTGAACGGCTACGCCAAGCGCACCGGCAAGACCACCAGCAGCGAACCGGGCGTGCTCGGCCTGGTGAAGAATGTCCTGACCGGCCAACCGGAACGCGACATCAACAACAACCCGTACACCGTGATCGGCTTCGGCAACGGCCCCAACCATCTGGCTACGCGCGGCGCCTTGTCGGACATGCAGGTGGCTGACAAAGACTATCTGCAAGAGTCGGTGATCCCGACCGAAGCGGGCGGCGAGACGCATGGCGGCACCAATGTCTTTATCGGTGCGCAGGGCATGGGCGCCGGGAACATCCGCGGCGTGCTCGACAACACCGAGGTGTTCGGCCTGGTGAAAAAAGCCGTCGGCCTGTGAGGTCTCCAGCGAACGCTACGAATGCGTCGCGCAATGATCAAGTAAAACGAAACAAAGAGTGCAAAGGTCAGACATGAAAATTCAACTAGCAGCCTCCAAGCAATTCCCGCATCGCCTCCGCCAAGGCGCAGCCTTGTGCGCGCTGGCGTTGCTGTTCAGCGGCTCGGCCCTGGCCGCCGATGCGGTCCCGGCGAAAGCCAAGAACGTTATCTTTTTCCTGGGCGACGGCATGGGTCCGGTGACCGTCACCGCGGCACGCATCTATGGCCATGGCGAAGCCGGCCGCCTGACCATGGAGACCTTGAATCGGACCGCCCGTGTCAAGACTTTCTCGCTGGATGGCCAGACTACCGACAGCGCACCGTCGATGGCGGCCTACATGACGGGCGTCAAGATGAGGAACGACGTCATCTCGATGTCTTCCGACACCCATGCCTTCGATGCCAACGGCAAGCCATATCAAACCAAGGCGGATTCCACCTGTGTAGCCGGCAATGGCCAGCCGGTGCAGACTTTGCTGGAACTGTCCAAGGGGGCGGGCAAGGCAGTCGGTGCGGTCAGCACCACCCGCATCAGCCATGCCACGCCGGCTGCGACCTACGCCCATGTCTGTAATCGCGATGCCTACAACACCATCACCGAACAGGCGACACCGGGCGCGCCGCGTTATAACGCGGCGCTGAAAGATGGCGTCGATGTCTTGCTCGGCGGCGGTTTGCGGCATTTCCTGCCAAAGAGCAGTCCAGGCAGCCAGCGCAACGACGAGCTGGATGCACTGGGGATGTTCAAGGCCGCCGGCTATACTTATGTTGCCTCCGGCAGTGAACTGAAAAACCTCAATCCTGCCAATGTCAGCAAGCTGCTCGGCTTGTTTACCGCCAGCGACATGGATTACGAACTGGACCGGGTCAAGAAGAAGCTGAACCAGCCTAGCCTGGCCGAGATGACGGAGAAAGCCATTGGCGTGCTGAAGAAGAATCCGAACGGTTATTTCCTGATGGTGGAAGGCGGCCGCATCGACCACGCGTTGCACGGCACCAACGCCAAGCGCGCGCTGGAAGATACGCTGGCCTTCGATGCAGCGGTCAAGAAGGCGCTGGAACTGGTCGACTTGAAAGACACATTGATCGTGGTCACTGCGGATCATGACCACGCCATCGGCTTCAACGGCTATCCCAAGCGCGGCAATCCTATCCTCGGCAAGGTGGCGAATTATTCTGACGGAAAACTGGCGCTGGCGGCCGATGGCAAGCCCTACACCACGCTGGTGTTCGGCAATGGCAGCGCGCCGCGGCGGCCGGAAGACAGCGACCTGACCAATGTCGATACCGAAGCGGATGACTACCTGCAGCAAGTCGGCGTGCGCTTCGCCGGCTCGCCTGGTTCGGAAACCCATGGCGGCGGCGACGTCATGCTGTTTTCCGCCGGCGCCGGCAGCGACACTTTCAAAGGCACTTTTGAAAACATCAAGGTGTTTGGCAAGGTCAAGAATGCGCTTGGCCTGTAATACGGTTACCTGAGTAGTCCTTAAGCCGCCATCGTTCCGGTGGCGGCATTTTTTGGTGGGAAAATGATGTGCTTTAAAAAATGCAGGAATAGCTTGATGCTTGCTGTACTGGCCTTGGCGGCGCAGATGCCGGCTGCGCTGGCGGCGGAAGCGGTCAGCGGACCGGATCAGAATCTGCAGGTCCAGAACTATTCGATGACGATCGGACGCGATGGCGTCAAGCGCGAAACCACATTCACCGAGCGCGTGTATCGCCGCAACGACCAGGTCTGGACCGAGCGCCTGATCGCCAGCGAGTCCGCCGGGGAAGATGCTCACGGCGGCCATAGCCATCCGGATGCCGGCAGTTCGCCGATGTGGGTACGGCGCCAGGCCGACGGCGCGCTGGATGCCCGGCTGATCGAGCGTCATCAGCGGCGCAGCATCAAGGTTGATTCACAGTACTACGGCAATATCGGTTTCAACGGCAGCTGGGGTAGTACGTTTTTCCTGAGCGATCCGCAAAGCCTGAAAAACATGCGGGCGATTGGTGCCGCCAAGGACGGCGTGCAGCAATATGAAAGCAAGCGGGGCGATTTGACGGTGCGCGTCAGCTGGGACGTCAAGGGTCAGTATCCACGCCGGGTAGAGTCGCTGGACGCGCATGGCAAGGCGCGCCGCGAAACCTTGGTCAGCGTGATCGAAGCGCCCAAGGTCTTGCCATGGAACGCGCTGGCTGGTTATACCGAAATAGACTATTCGGATTTGCTCGATTAAAGCCCGTGTTTCTGCCGCGGCGTAAATGCTGCGGATACAAAAACGCCCGCGCGATGCGGGCGTTTTTGTTTGGCACCCAGGGCGGCGCAAAAGACTGCGGCTAGGCCCCAAGCATTATTTCAAGTGATCGGAAATGAGTTTTGTCATTTCAAACATCGACACTTCTTTTTTGCCGCCAAAGACAGCTTTCAATTTGTCATCTGCAACAATATTGCGCTTGTTTGCTGGATTTTGCAGATTGTGCTTCTTGATGTACTCCCACACTTTCTTGGTGACTTCAGTGCGTGGCAGTGGGGCCGCGCCGACAACCGCAGCCAGGGTGGCCGATGGCGTCAGTGGTTTCATGAATGCTGCATTAGGCTTGCGCGCTACAGTACCTGTTGCAGTTACTTTTTTAGGCGCTGCCTTTGGTGCCGATTTAGTCGGCGCTTTGGCTGGTGCGGCAGCTTTCTTTGCCGCTGGTTTTTTTGCTGCTGTGGCCATCTTTGAGCCTCCTTCAGGGATATGGGAAAAATGCGTCAAGCACGCATCGCTAATAGTGTTGCGCTTTTCTTGGCGATGCAAGCGTTTTTTATGGGTTTGTGCGGGATTTGATACGGAAGCGGAAGCCCCGCCGAGCCAGGAAAAATCACGGACTGGCGCGCTTGAGCGGCCGTTTGCGATGATCTTTGGAAATTCCGGGCAGGTAACAGTTGGCGCCGGCGGCCGCTGCCGAGCGTTCCGGGTCGCTCCGATTTGCTGAAAAGCCTTGCAAGTCAATGACTTGCAAGGCTTTTCAGGTCTTGCGGCAGTGCCTGTGCAGCGTTTAGCGCATGCCTGGCATCATGCCCTTCATGCCGCGCATCATTTTCATCATGCCGCCGCCCTTGAGCTTTTTCATCATCGACTGCATTTGGTCAAATTGCGACAGCATGCGGTTCACTTCCTGCACCTGCACCCCGGCGCCGACGGCGATGCGGCGCTTGCGCGAGGCCTTGATCAGCTCCGGCTTGGCCCGTTCCTGGGCAGTCATCGAATTGATGATGCCTTCCATCCGGCGTACCTGTTTCTCCGCCTGGTCCATATTGGCGCCGCCGGCGGCTTGCTGGAATTGCGCCGGCAACTTGTCCATCAGGTTGGACAGGCCGCCCATTTTCTTCATCTGGCCGAGTTGCGCCTTGAAGTCATTCAGGTCGAATTTGCCACCGCCCTTGATTTTGTGCGCCAGGTCTTTGGCCGCGGCGACGTCGACGCCTTTCTGCGCCTCTTCAACCAGCGCCAGGATATCGCCCATGCCGAGAATGCGGTTGGCCATGCGGGTCGGATCGAAAGCTTCCAGGCCGTCCAGTTTTTCGGCGGTGCCGGCAAACTTGATCGGCTTGCCGGTGATATGCCGCACCGACAGCGCTGCGCCGCCGCGCGCATCGCCGTCCAGCTTGGTCAGCACGATGCCGGTCAGCGGCAAGGCGTCGCTGAAGGCCTTGGCGGTATTGATGGCGTCCTGGCCGAGCATGGCGTCGACCACGAACAGGGTTTCGATCGGCTTGACGGCGGCATGGATGGCGCTGATTTCCTTCATCATCGCTTCGTCGATGCCGAGTCGGCCGGCGGTGTCGATGATCAGGACATCGTGGTAATGGCGCTTGGCATAGTCCAGCGCGGCCAGGGCGATATCCACCGGCTTGTCGGTAATCTCGGTCGGGAAGAAGTCGGCGCCGACCTGCGCCGTCACGGTTTGCAGCTGTCCGATCGCGGCTGGACGATAGACGTCGGCGGAAACGGTCAATACTTTTTTCTTCTTTTGTTCACGCAGATATTTGGCTAGCTTGCCGACTGTGGTGGTTTTACCCGCACCTTGCAGGCCCGCCATAAGGATGATGGCCGGCGGCTGCGTGGCAAAACTCAGCTGCGAAGCTTCCGGGCCGAGATCGGCGCCCATCAGCGACGCCAGCTCGCGCTGCACCACGCCGACCAGGGCCTGGCCGGGCGTCAGCGAGGCGATGACTTCTTCGCCCAGCGCTTTTTGTTTAACGTTGGCGATAAATTCGCGCACGGCAGGCAAGGCGACGTCGGCTTCCAGCAAGGCCAGGCGGACTTCGCGCAGCATTTCCGCGGTATTGGTTTCGGTAAGGCGCGCTTCGCCGCGCATGGTTTTGACGACTTTGGCGAGGCGTTGGGTAAGATTGTCGAGCATGGGTACGCAGCGTTTCCAGAAGAGGTGCAATCGGTCAATGTGAACCGGCGCGCGCGCAACTGATGCGCCAGCGCGCTGCAAAAGGTCACAGTAATGCTTGTAAACCGCCATTTTACCTGATGCCGGACAAACACCTAGCATTCAGGGGCGCAGCAAAGGTCTGTGCATTAAATAGCAGGAGAAAAATGATGTGCAAATTGCAAGAAATGAAGCCGGGCTTCGACCGCATGCATGTTCGCCTTGTTTGAGCACGCCGCGCGGACGCCACATGTTGTAAACTTACACGATGCAAACATCTCTTTTCGTTCTGGTGGCGCTGCTATATATAGGCTGCACCTTTTTGCCGGCTAGCCGGCGCCAGACTATTTCGATTGTCGTTGCCGCCGCCTGGTTGCTGCACGGCGGCGTGCTGTGGGCCGACGTGGTCGGGCCGGAAGAGTTGCGGGTCGGCTTTTCCATGATGCTGTCGGCGACCTTATGGGTGTCGGTGGCGGCCTATTGGCTTGAAAACCGCAACTACACCCTTGACGGCTTGCGGGTGCTGGTGCTGCCGATGGCGGCCCTGGCAGCGGTCCTGCCCGCAGTGTTTCCAGGAAATATGGTGCCCCTGAACGGCAAGTCGCCGGTTTTCCTTTGGCATATCGTGATTTCCATTCTGGCTTACAGTACGCTCACGATTGCTGCCTTTCATGCCGTGCTGATGGTGTTGCAGGAATCGCGCCTGCATACCCGGCCGGGCGGCGTCAAAGCCGGCTGGTTCGGACTGGCGCTGGATCGCTTGCCGGCGTTGCTGACTATGGAAAAACTGCTGTTCCGCCTGATTGCTTTCGGATTTTTCCTGTTAACGCTGACCGTGCTGTCAGGCGTGGTGTTTTCGGAAGAATTGTTCAACAAGGCCTTCAAATGGGATCACAAGACCATTTTCACCATGTTGTCATGGGCCCTGTTCGGCCTGCTGCTGGCCGGCCGCAGATGGCAGGGCTGGCGCGGCCGCACCGCACTCAGTTTTACCTTGACCGGGTTTGCCATTTTGTTACTGGCGTATGTAGGGAGCCGTTTCGTGCTTGAAGTTGTGTTGCATCGGGTATTGGTATGAAATTCATTATTTTAATTATCATTGTGCTGGCCGTTATCGTCTGGCTGCAGCGCCTGCAGAAAAATCTCGGCCGCGATCGTTCGTCCTCGACGGGATCCCCATCTTCTGGCGGTGCGGCCTCCGCCGCCAATGAACCGGCGCAGGCTGAGGCGATGGTGGCTTGCGTCCATTGCGGCATCCACTTCCCGGCGTCGGAAGCGATTGCCGATGCCTCCGGCGCGCCTTTCTGCAGCGCTGAACATCGCCGTCTGCATTCCTCCTAGCGCGCTCAATACTTGAACATTTGCGTTCATTCCGGGCCGGGCTCGCCTGCCGAGGGCGGCCAGTCTGGAATTTCAACATTCATCGCCAGACAGGATATTTGCGCATGACCAGCTCCAGCCTCACTTCGCAGAGCGAAAAGCCTGACACTTTCTGGCGCACGCTGCAAACCTTCAACGTGACGCGGATCGTGGTTGCGATGGTGATGCTGGCCTATGTCAGCAGCCAAAGCAAAGGCGAGATATGGTTTTCCCAACTCTTCACGGGTACTGAAACCTGCGGCGTCTATCTGCTGTGCGCCGTCCTCTTCACGCTGGTGACGGCCTACCACCGGCGCCATTACATGCTGCAGATCGTGCTGCCGATCACGGTCGACCTGGTCGCGGTGTCGATTCTGTATATAGGCGCCGGCGGCGCCAAAAGCGGCTTGGCGATCCTGTATCTGTTCCCGCTGGCCGGTGCGGCGATTCTGGCGCCCTTGCTGGTGGCGCTGCTTTTTGTCTCGATCGCGACCATGGTGCTGCTGGCGGACAGCGGTTATCAGATTCTGCAATCTTCCCCGGATATCTCCACCGTGCAAGCAGGCTTGTATGGCGGCGCCTTCTTCTTCGCCGTGCTGGTGATCAACCGCCTGGCGCACAAGCTGATCAAGCAGGAAGAGCTGGCAACTCAGCGCGGCCGGGATTTGCGGGTGCAGATGGACATCAACCGCATCGCCATCAAGGATATGGGCGACGGCTTGCTGGTGGTCGATCCGATCGGCACGCTGATCATGGCCAATCCGGCGGCGGAAAGGATGTTGGGCCTGTCGTTCACGATGTCGGACGACGAGCCGCGCCATAAGCTGAGCGATTATGCCTTGCTGGCGCCGATCACCGATGCGCTGTTTGCCTGGGAATCAAGGGTCAGCGATTTGCCGCGTCCTGGCGCGCCAGTGGTCGGCGAGGCGGTATTCGTCACCATCAAGCATACCGACGATCTGGGCCAGGAAGCGGCCCCCATAGACTGGAGCGGCCGACGCGAGCTGGCGGCGCACCTGAAAGTGCGCTTTGCCGCGGTCAGGATGCGCGAACTGAGCGAGTATCGCGCCGTCATTTTCTTGCAGGATGTCAGCGAAATCGAAAATCAGGCGCAGCAGCTGAAACTGGCCGCCATGGGCCGCCTGACCGCCAGCATCGCCCATGAAGTACGCAATCCGCTGGCCTCGATTTCCTATGCCGCCACCTTGCTGTCAGAGGAGGCGGGCAGCCAGACGCAAGCGCGGCTGGTAACGATCGTCGAAGACAACGTGGCGCGCCTGGACCGCATGATCGAGGATATCCTGAAGCTGTCGCGCAAGGCGCAGCGCCAGCTGGAACCGATTCAGCTGGCGCCGCTGCTGCACGATATCGTCAACGATTTCAAGCAGACGCACGCGGTGGCGCCTGGCGCCATCGCCCTCCAGATCGAACTGACGGACCGTTACCACGTCTGGTTCGATCCGCTGCATTTGCGCGAAGTGGTGACCAATCTGCTGTCGAATGCGGTGCGCTACGCCAGCGGCCGGCCGGGCGGCATGCGTTTGCACATCATGTCCAGCGTCGCCGGACGGCTGGAGCTGCATGTGCAGGACGATGGCGAACCGATTTCGCCGGCGGTGCGGTCGCACCTGTTCGAGCCGTTTTACACCACTTCCAGCAAGGGCACCGGACTGGGCTTGTTTTTGGCGCGCGAATTGTGTTTGAATAACGGCGCATTACTTGATTATGAATACCGGCATGATGTTCAAGGACAGAATTCCAGCCATGTTAGTGGTCGTTTTGTTATTGCGTTTGCTCCCCGTGATCCTCTGTCATTAGCTGACTAGAACTATTAAAAAAGACCATTGCCATGACTTCACCCCGTATTCTGGTCGTCGATGACGAAGCCCACCTGCGCGAACTGCTCGAGATCGCACTGGTCAAGATGGGACTCGATGTCGACAGCGCCGACAGCCTAGCCGCTGCGCGCAGCCATCTGGCCAGCAATGAATATGCACTGATCCTGACCGACATGCGGCTGCCGGACGGCCTCGGCATCGAGCTGGTGCGCGAAGTCACCAGCGGCGACAAGGTGATTCCGATCGCCGTGATTACCGCCTACGGCAGCGCCGACAACGCCGTGGTGGCCTTGAAAGCCGGCGCTTTCGACTATCTGTCGAAGCCGGTGGCGCTGGATCAGCTGCGCCTGATGGTGCAATCGGCGCTGCGCATCGGCAAGCCGGCCGAGAACCCCCGCCAGTCCGGCGATGTCAAGGCTCGCAGTAACGGCAACGCCTTGCGCCTGATCGGCCAGTCTGCCGCCATGCAGGAATTGCGCACCCAGATTGTGCGGCTGGCGCGCAGCATGGCGCCGGTGGCGATTACCGGCGAGTCAGGCAGCGGCAAGGAGCTGGCTGCGCGCGATATCCATGCGCTCAGCCCGCGTGCCGACAAGCCGTTTGTCGCTGTCAATTGCGGCGCCATTCCGGAAGCCTTGATGGAGGCCGAATTCTTCGGCTACCGTAAAGGCGCATTTACCGGCGCCGCCGATGACCGCGAAGGATTTTTCCAGGCGGCCAACGGCGGCACCCTGCTGCTGGATGAGGTCGCCGACCTGCCGCTGGCGATGCAGGTCAAGCTGTTGCGCGCGATCCAGGAGCGGCGCGTGCGCAAGGTTGGGGCGACGGTGGAAGAACCGGTGGACGTCCGTTTGATCAGCGCCACCCACCAGAATCTGGCCGAGTGTGTCGAATCAGGTAGATTTCGCCAGGATTTGTACTATCGTTTGAATGTTATCGAATTAAAACTGCCGCCGTTGCGCGAACGCCTGGATGATCTGGGCTTGCTGATCAGTGCAGTGCTGGCGCGCTTGTCGGTGTTTGCGCCGCAGGCGGGGCAGGTGACGCTGGCGCCGGCAGCCATGGAAGCTTTATGCGCTTATGCCTTCCCGGGCAATGTGCGCGAGCTGGAAAATATCCTGGAACGGGCGCTGGCGTTTGCCAACGACGGCGTGATTGAAGTAGCGGATCTCGGCCTCAAGGGCGGCGGCAACGGCCGTGTGCTGGAAGCGCAAAGCCTGGATCAGGGCTATCTTGATGATGCAGGCGCCGGCCCGGTTATCGGCGCTGCGGCCGGTTTCGAGCCGGTTGCCGCCGCCGCGACAGTGTTGCTGGGCGGTTCCGAGTTGCCACCGTCGCTGCCGGACTATCTGGACAATATCGAGCGCGATGTCATCCGGCGGGCGTTGACGCGCACGCACTTTAACCGGACCAAGGCGGCCGATCTGCTGGGCATCAGCTTCCGCCAGTTGCGTTACCGCATGCAGCGTTTATCGATTCACGAGCAAGACTAAGGCAAGGTAACAATGACGGAGCAGAGTACGCTTCACCCCTACTTCGAAGTCGGCGCCGACGGCTGGTGCCGTCCCGATGAAGTGGTGCGCCAGTCGTCGCCTAACTGCGATGCCCGGCCGGACGGCAGCGTCATCGATCTGCTGGTGATCCATAACATCAGTCTGCCGCCTGGACAGTTTGGCGGTCCGTATATTGCCGACCTGTTCGGCAACCGTTTAGCGTATGATGCGCATCCTTATTTCGAACAGCTGCGGCCGCTGCGGGTTTCATCCCATTTCCTGATTGTGCGCGACGGCGGCGTGATCCAGTTCGTGTCTGCCAATGAGCGCGCCTGGCACGCCGGCGTTTCCAGTTTCGAAGGGCGTGAACGCTGCAATGATTTCTCGATCGGGATCGAGCTGGAAGGGACCGATTTCGAAGAGTTTTCCGTGATGCAATATAGTGCGCTGGCTGCGCTGACCCATGCGTTGCAATTACGTTATGCGCTGACTGCAGTGGTCGGACATGAGCATGTCGCGCCGGGCAGAAAGACCGACCCGGGTCCGTTTTTTGACTGGACCCAATACCAGCAAGCCTTAGCCGGGCATGTGCCGGAAATCTCCGGCAAGCAGCCTTTGCGCTTTCCTGCCATAGCAAAAAAAGTCAATTAAATAGTCTCTTTTTGAATATAAAAAGATCCTACTTTTGGATTGCATCGGCAGGGTCTAGGTACTACAATTAGTAAAAATCAAATCCAGAAAACTATATGTAGTGTTTTTTTGTATCTCTTCATTGGCTTGTTTTGCATGGTCTGTCCACTTTGTGGTGTTTTGTTTTTGTACTCATATCAGTATGAATGCAGGTGTCGGACAGGCTGCTAAGCGGCCTCTGGATTTGTTGTCGGTCATTGATTGTTGGTCATCGCGTACCCCTTTTTAACGCTAAATTTTCTCGTGTTATCCAGTTTTGGGCATCAGTCATGAACGCCTGCGGAGAGCTCGCCGACAGCGCAATGACGGATGTAGGAACAGCAAGAAGTAGCAAGAATCAGCAAGAATCAGTAAGAAGCAGCGATATCTGAACCATCAACGGTTCCACGGTTCTAATTAATAACAGCAGGCGTAATGAGTTCGTCTGCTTTCACAGTCTCGGGAGGCTCAGTGCAATCTACTCAAGAAATTTCCGTTAAATCATCAGCCGAAGTTGCTGGTGTTCCGTCAGCAACCGGTAGCGGCTCTCCCGTCAAGGTAGCCAGCAGTTTTGGCGACTACAGAATTATCCGGCGCAATGGCGCCGTGGTCGGCTTTGAGCCATCCAAGATCTCGATCGCCGTCACCAAGGCCTTCCTCGCTGTCAACGGCGGCCAGGGCGCGGCCTCGGCGCGGGTGCGCGAACTGGTCGAGCAGCTGACCTCCAACGTTGTCGCCGCCCTGGTGCGCCGGCAGCCGAACGGCGGCACCTTCCATATCGAAGATATCCAGGACCAGGTCGAACTGTCCTTGATGCGCTCCGGCGAACACGATGTGGCGCGTGCCTACGTGCTGTATCGCGCCAAGCGCATGGAAGAGCGTTCGCAGCAGCAGCCGGCAGCCAAGTCAGTGGCCGGCGGCGCGGAACTGTTTGTCACCGAAGACGGCCAGCGCCGTGTGCTGGACATGAACCAGGTGCGCGACTTGATTACCGCTGCCTGTATCGGCCTGGAAAAGCATGTCGACGCCGAAGCTATCCTGGCCGAGACAGTCAAGAACCTGTACGACGGCGTGCCGGTGGAAGAGCTGCACAAGTCGGCGATCCTGGCTGCCCGTGCGCTGATGGAAAAAGATCCTGCCTACAGCACGGTCACCGCGCGTCTGCTGATGCACACCATCCGCAAGGAAGTATTCGGCAAGGAAGTGGCGCAAGCCGATGCGCCGGCGGAATATCTTGAATATTTCCCGAAATTTATTAAAAAGGGTATTGAAGCCGATCTGCTGGATGCCAAGCTGGCCCAGTTCGACCTGGCCATACTGGGCGAAGCCCTGCAGCCCGAGCGCGACCTGCAATTCGGTTACCTCGGCCTGCAAACGCTGTATGACCGCTATTTCCTGCACGTGCGCGATATCCGCATCGAAATGCCGCAGGCTTTCTACATGCGCGTGGCGATGGGCCTGGCATTGAACGAAGTCAACCGCGAAGCGCGCGCCATCGAGTTCTACAACCTGCTGTCCAGCTTCGACTTCATGAGCTCGACGCCGACCCTGTTCAACTCGGGCACCCAACGCTCGCAGCTGTCGTCTTGCTATCTGACTACGGTGGCTGATGACCTCGACGGCATCTACGAAGCCATCAAGGAAAACGCCCTGCTGGCGAAATATGCCGGCGGCCTTGGCAACGACTGGACGCCGGTGCGTTCGCTGGGCGCCCATATCAAGGGTACCAACGGCAAGTCGCAAGGCGTGGTGCCGTTCCTGAAAGTAGTTAACGATACCGCTGTGGCGGTCAACCAGGGCGGCAAGCGCAAGGGCGCGGTCTGCGCCTACCTGGAAACCTGGCACATGGATATCGAGGAATTCCTCGACCTGCGTAAAAACACCGGCGACGACCGCCGCCGCACCCACGACATGAACACCGCCAACTGGATTCCGGACCTGTTCATGAAGCGCGTGATGGAAAAGGGCGAGTGGACCCTGTTCTCGCCAAGCGATGCACCGGACCTGCACGACAAGGTCGGCAAGGCCTTCGAAGCAGCTTATACCGGCTACGAAGCCAAGGCTGCCCGCGGCGAGCTGCGCCTGTTCAAGAAGATCCAGGCGCTCGACCTGTGGCGCAAGATGCTGTCGATGCTGTTCGAAACCGGCCACCCATGGATTACCTTCAAGGATCCATGCAACATCCGTTCGCCGCAGCAGCACGTCGGCATGGTTCACAGCTCCAACCTGTGCACCGAGATCACGCTGAACACCAATGAATCCGAGATCGCGGTCTGCAATCTGGGCTCGGTAAATCTGCCGGCGCACATGAAAGACGGCCAGCTGGATCATGCCAAATTGCAGAAAACCATCAATACTGCGATGCGCATGCTGGATAATGTGATCGATATTAACTATTATGCAGTGAAGAAGGCGCGCGATTCCAACCTGCGGCACCGTCCGGTTGGTCTCGGCATCATGGGTTTCCAGGATTGCCTGCACATGATGCGCATGCCTTATGCCTCGAAAGCAGCGGTTGAATTTGCCGATACCTCGATGGAAGCAGTCTGCTACCACGCTTATTGGGCATCGACCGAACTGGCGGAAGAGCGCGGCCGTTACAGCAGCTATCGCGGTTCCCTGTGGGATCGTGGCATCCTGCCGCAGGATTCCCTGAAATTGCTGGCGGAAGAACGTGGCGGCTACCTCGAAGCCGACATGTCGGAAGCGCTGGACTGGACTCAGTTGCGTGCCCGCATCAAGGAATTCGGCATGCGAAACTCGAACTGCGTGGCGATTGCGCCGACAGCGACGATCTCGAACATCATCGGTGTATCGGCATGTATCGAACCGACTTACCAGAACCTGTACGTGAAATCGAACCTGTCCGGCGAGTTCACCGAAATCAATGCATACCTGGTGCGTGACTTGAAAGCGCGCGGTCTGTGGGATGAAGTCATGATCTCCGACCTCAAGTATTTCGACGGCAGCCTGGCCAAGATCGACCGCATTCCGCAAGATCTGCGCGACATCTACGCAACCGCCTTCGAAGTTGAACCGTCCTGGCTGGTGGAAGCTGCATCGCGCCGCCAGAAATGGATAGACCAAGCACAGTCGCTGAATATCTATATGGCAGGCGCATCCGGCAAGAAGCTGGATGAAACCTACAAGCTGGCGTGGTTGCGTGGCCTCAAGACCACCTACTACCTGCGTACCATCGGCGCAACGCATACCGAGAAGTCGACTTCGAAAACCGGTGCACTGAATGCGGTGGCGGTAGACGGCGGCATGAGCGGTGGCGCGGCGGCGACTTACGGCACTGCAGCAGTGGAAGCAGCGCCGCAGGAACTGGACGGCCCAGCATGCACCATGCGTCCTGGCGATCCAGGATTCGAGGAATGCGAAGCTTGCCAGTAATACTGTTTAGATAAAACGAAACATTTGCAAAGAAAGTAGGGTGGGCAGGAAGTTTTGCCCACGCGTTACCGCAACAAACCTGGTGACGGATTTGACACCACGCGTGGGCACAGCGCCCACCCTACGAAAGATAAAGGAATAAAGAATGCTCTCCTGGGATGAAGAAAAAAGTTCGGCGCCCGCTCCTCGTACCCCGTCGGCACAGCCAGGGTTTGTCCCCTCGGCCCGCCCGCAAATGTCCGATACTGCTCTCAACCCGGCATTGATGGGTCAGGCGGCTGCAGCGCCTGTGGTCGACACCACCCATCGCGTCAATGCTGCCGACAAGCGCATCATCAACGGCCACACCGACGTCAACCAGCTGGTGCCGTTCAAGTACAAATGGGCCTGGGACAAGTACCTGGCCGGCTGCGCCAACCACTGGATGCCGCAGGAAATCAACATGCAGCGCGATATCGAGCTGTGGAAGAACCCGAACGGACTGACCGACGACGAACGCCGCCTGGTCAAGCGCAACCTGGGATTCTTCGTCACCGCCGACTCGCTGGCGGCCAACAATATCGTGCTTGGCACCTACCGCCACATCACTGCGCCGGAATGCCGCCAGTACCTGCTGCGCCAGGCGTTTGAAGAAGCGATCCACACCCATGCCTACCAGTACATCGTGGAATCGCTAGGCCTGGACGAGGCGGAAATCTTCAACGCCTACCACGAAGTCAAATCGATCCGCGACAAAGACGAGTTCCTGATCCCCTTCATCAATACGCTGACCGATCCCGAGTTCAAGACCGGCACTACTGAAAACGACCAGAAACTGCTGCGCTCGCTGATCGTGTTTGCCTGCATCATGGAAGGTCTTTTCTTCTATGTCGGCTTCACGCAGATCCTTGCGCTGGGCCGCCAGAACAAGATGATGGGCGCCGCCGAACAGTATCAATACATTCTGCGCGACGAGTCGATGCACTGCAATTTCGGGATCGATTTGATCAACACGATCAAGATGGAAAACCCGCATTTGTGGACACCCGAATTCCGCGATGAAATTAAAGCGTTGTTTTTAAGCGCAGTGGAGTTGGAATATCGCTACGCAGAGGATACAATGCCGCGTGGAGTGCTCGGTTTGAATGCGCCAATGTTCAAAGGGTATTTGCGGTTCATCGCAAATCGCCGCGCGCAACAGATCGGACTGGACCCGATGTTCCCTCAGGAAGAAAATCCCTTCCCCTGGATGAGTGAGATGATCGATCTGAAAAAAGAACGCAACTTTTTTGAGACTCGTGTAATCGAATATCAAACCGGCGGTGCACTGAACTGGGAATAAAGGCTTCAGATCTCGGACAAGAATTAATGTAGTGGATGGATGAGGTGAGGAGACCTGCAGCGCTTAGTACATAAAAAAGTCTGCAAACTGAAAGGTGATTTCCAAACTTAATGAACAACCAAAGACAGAAACGTACTTATCTGTTGTCGCCGCTTACCCCGATTCAATCGGGTTTGGCGGCGTTTTCTTTGGAAAAATCTAAAAATTTTTGTAACAGAATTCCGACGCCGGCCTAGCCGCTGGCGTTTTTTTGGTTAGGGATCGCCGCCGACAGGTGTTGCGAAGACCTTCTCCCCAGTCTTGGAACTGGCGAAAAGACCCTGGCCGATAATGGCTGAAGTGCTGCATCAATGAGGGGATGGAGCAGTTCAGCTGGTGCCGAATTCATTAGCGCAAGCAGAGTTGATTGCGCCGATGAATAATCCGCCGTTCCCATCGCGATGGGTTCGTCGGGTTTCCAACTTGGAGCTTGATTTTTTCCATCACGTGAAGGAGAAACAAAATGGCAACAGCAACAAAGAAAGCCGCAGCGAAGAAACCCGCTGCGAAGAAGGCAGCTCCGGCTAAGAAGCCAGTCGCAGCTAAGGCAGCAGCAAAACCAGCAGCTAAGAAACCAGTTGCTAAGAAAGCTGTAGCAAAGAAACCGGTAGCGAAAGCAGCAGCCAAGCCTGCAGCGAAAGCAGCAGCTAAGCCAGCGGCCAAGAAGCCGGTTGCTAAGAAAGCTGTAGCGAAAAAGCCGGTAGCTAAAGCCAAGGCAGCAGCAAAACCAGCAGCTAAGAAGCCAGTTGCTAAGAAAGCTGTCGCGGCCAAAAAGCCAGTAGCTAAGAAAGCAGCAGCAAAACCAGCAGCCAAGAAGCCAGTTGCTAAGAAAGCTGTCGCGGCCAAAAAGCCAGTAGCTAAGAAAGCAGCAGCAAAACCAGCAGCCAAGAAGCCGGTTGCTAAGAAAGCTGTTGCGGCCAAAAAGCCAGTAGCTAAGAAAGCAGCAGCAAAACCGGTAGCTAAAGCAGCAGCGAAACCAGCGGCCAAAAAGCCGGCAGTTAAGAAAGTCGCGGCTAAGCCAGCAGCAAAAAAGCCGGTAGCTAAAGCAGCAGCGAAACCAGCTGCAGCTAAGCCAGCTGTTAAAAAGGCCGCAGCGAAACCTGCAGCCAAGAAGCCAGCAGCCAAGCCGGCAGCAGCGCCAGCAGCAGCAACAACGGTGCTGAACCCGGCAGCAGCTTGGCCATTCCCAACTGGCACACGCCCGTAATCAGGGTTTGCCAGCGCATCTGATTAAACCCGGATGCATCGCCCGCTGTACAGCCTAGCGCTGTCCAGCGGGTTTTTATTTTTGCGGGGTGCGCGCAAGTATTGAGGACCCGTTCCCATGCGATTTGGTCTTCAGCAAGTCCCGACTGCGACCGGGGCTGCCATAGCAAGTATGCTTCCCCCTGAGTTGCGGTATTCTTTCTTCCCGATTGCAAACTATCTCTCCTGCTTCAACTGTTCAGGAGAACGCATATCGCCAAGATTTATCAAATGAGTTCTAGTATATTGGCTGGGTGGTCCAGCCCGCGCCGCCGCCAGCAAGTCAAAATCATTGCTCCATCTGGAAAAGGAAACACGTCGTGTTGCAGAATATCTTTAGCTTGATTATCGAAACCATCGCTAGCGTCCTCGGCGGCGTCCTGTTGCTGCGCTTCTGGATTCAAGCGGTGCGCGTGCGTCCCCCACAGCAGCTTGCGCAGTTCATCTTTACGCTGTCTGACTGGGCGGTAAAGCCGTTGCGCCGGCTGCTGCCAGGGGTCGGCGGCTACGACTGGGCCAGCCTGATCGGCGCGGTGCTGGTGGCTGTCGCCTGCATCCTGCTGGAGCTAGGCGTGCGCTCGGCGTTCAATGCCTCCCTGATCTTCAGTCTGTCGGCATTGTTGTTTTTCCAGTGGGTCTTCTACGGCTTGATTGCATTGCTGATCATCGAAGCGGTTTTCAGCTGGGTGAATCCGCATGCTCCATTGGCGCCGTTCGTGCGGGCCTTGAATGAACCGCTGCTGCGTCCCTTGCGCCGGATTATCCCGCTGGTCGGCAGCGTCGACCTGTCGCCGCTAGCGGCCCTGATACTCTTGAGGGTGGTGCATCTGCTGGTGATTTATCTGATTTCGATAGTGGCATGAGCCGCAGCGCCGGCGCTGGCACGCCTGCCGGGCAGGATGCTGCCTGGTGCTCGCCGATAGCCGGCGGCGTGCGCCTGGCGCTGCAGGTGACGCCCAATGCCAAGAAAAGCCAGGTAATCGGCCCGCTGGAAGACGTGCTCAAGCTGCGCCTGCAGGCGCAGCCGATTGAAGGCAAGGCGAATGAAGCCCTGATCCGTTTCCTGGCGGAGCTGCTGGACCTGCCGCGCAGCCGGATCAACATCACCCACGGCCAGACCAGCAAGAAAAAACTGGTCGAGCTGAGCGGGACGCAACTGACGGTGGATGGCGTGGTGCGCAGCTTGCTGGCCGCGGCGGCGTAGGCACGAAAAAAAACGGCTCCCGCCACTATGTCGGAAGCCGTTTTACATTTTCTGCAAGTATTTTCAGGCGTCCATCTGGCTTTGCAGATAGTTTTGCAGGCCGACCTTGTCGATCAGGTCGAGCTGGGTCTCCAGCCAGTCGATATGCTCTTCGGTATCTTCCAGGATTTCCTTGAACAGCTCGCGCGAGACATAGTCGCCGGCTTTTTCGCAAGCGGCGATACCTTCCTTGACGGTCTTCTGCGCGCCTTGCTCCAGCTTCAGGTCGCATTGCAGCATCTCCGGCGTCGATTCGCCTATCATCAGCTTGTGCAGCGCCTGCAGGTTCGGCAAGCCGTTCAGCATCAGGATGCGGTCGATCAGCTTGTCGGCGTGTTTCATTTCGCCGATCGATTCTTCATATTCTTTCTTGCCGAGCTTTTCCAGGCCCCAGTGCTTGTACATGCGGGCGTGCAGGAAGTACTGGTTGATTGCTGTCAGTTCGTTGGTCAGCTGCGCATTGAGCAGCGTGATGATTTGTTTTTCGCCTTGCATGGGGACCTCGCTATGATGTTGGGGCAGAGTGGAGCGGCGATAAAGGGGGAATCAGTATTTATGCCGGCTTCTCACGCGATCGGAGCGGTGTTTAACCGAAATTCAACCGAAATCGCAGCCATGATAGCGCAAGCAAAAAGCTTTTTCATCATTAGATAGCGCGAATCATTTTCATTGTGATTTGTGCATCTACCTGATTGTCGGCAGGTTCTCGGCAGCGGCCCATGTAAATAGAGCCTGCGCATGAAACCATGGCAGGCTCTATCGGATACAGGCAGCCGGGTAGGGCCGGTCTACTTGGCGTCGGGCTCGGTAACGAAACCGATTTTCCCGAGGCCGCCGGACTGGGCGGCGGCCATCACCTGGGCGACTTTTTCATACTGCACGGTGCGCGCCGCGCGCAAATGCAGCTCCGGTTGCGGCTGCTTTTGCGCCGCTGCCGCAATCCGCGCAGTCAGTTCATTGCGGTCAACCGCTTCTTCGTTCCAGAACAGCTTGCCGTCGGCATCAATCGACAGATTGATGTTTTCCGGCTTGGTCTGGTCCGGCTGGTTAGTCGCGCGTGGCAGGTCGATCTTCACCGCGTGGTTCATCACCGGGATGGTCATGATGAAGATAATCAGCAGCACCAGCATCACGTCCACCAGCGGGGTGGTGTTGATCTCCGGATTGAAATCGTCGTCCGAATCGGACAGGGAACCCATGCCCATCATGCGCCTTTCACGGCGACCAGCTTGGCGCCATTGCCTGAAGCGCTGTGATTGTCCACTTCGCTGCTGGAGCGGGAACCGGTGACAAACAGCGCATGCAAGTCGAAGCCGAATTTATTCAGTTTGGCGATAATCGTCTTATTGCCGCGCACCAGGGCGTTATAGCCGAAGGTCGCCGGAATCGCCACCGCCAGTCCGAGCGCGGTCATGATCAGCGCTTCGCCGACCGGACCGGCAACCTTGTCGATGCTGGCCTGGCCGGAAGTGCCGATCGACACCAGCGCGTGATAAATGCCCCAGACGGTGCCGAACAAGCCCACGAACGGTGCGGTCGAACCAACCGAGGCCAGCACCGCCATGCCGGTCTGCAGCTTGCCGGAAACTTCGTCGATCGCCTGGCGCAGCGACAGCGTGACCCAGTCGCTGACCGACAACTGGTCGTGCAGATGGCCTTTGTGCGCGGCGTGATGGCGCATCGAAGATACGCCGGCCTGCGCTACTTCGGCAAACGGATTCTCGGTGCCCAGCGTGGCAATCCCTTCCGGCAGGCTGGTGGTGTCCCAGAACTGGTGGCCGGCGGCATGCGCGGCGCGCTGGAAGCGCAGGATCTGCAATGCCTTGGTCAGTATCACGTACCACGATGCAATCGACATCGCGACCAGCAGCACCGCCACGCTTTTAATGACGAAATCGCCCTGGCCCCAGAGCGCCTCTAATCCGTATGGACTTGCTTCCATGATGAACTCCCTTGTATCTGTGATGTAAGTGCGGCTGCATCGGCCCTGCGCCAGGCAGGGCCTTTGATTAATTGGATAACTGAAAATTGATGGGCACGATGGCGAATACCGGTAGCGCCTTGCCGTCTTCCATATAGGGCTTGAACAAGGCGCGCATCACGGCTTGCTTGGCCGCATCGTCGAGACGGCCGGAGCCGGACGATTTCTGCACCTCGACCCGCTCGGCGCGGCCCTTGTCATTGATCAGGACGCGGATGACGGCCTTGCCTTCTTCACCCATGCGCTTGGAAATCGCTGGATATTTGACGTCGGGCGGCTGGAGGTATTCCACGCCTGAGGTAATGGTGCGCGGCTGTGCCGGCGCTGCTACCGGTGCAGGAGCGGGCGCCGGGGCGGCGGCGGGAGCTTCTTCGTGCTGTGGCGGCTGTGGTGGCGCTACAGGTACTGAAATCGCGGTTTCCGAGGGAGTATTGTTGACTACTGGCGCAGGGCGTGGAGGCGTGATGCTTTTCTTTACTACGGCGACGGTCTTCGGCGGCGCCGGCTGTGGCTTGGGAGGCATCGGCTCAGGGGCCTTTTCCGGCGTGATGAAACTGGCGAAGATTTCCTTGGGCATCGCTTGCGCAGCCTGGTGAATCAGGCCACTTTCCAGCGCCCAGAAGAAGGCGACGTGGAGCAGCAGAATCGTCCCAAGGGGACCGATGCGTTTGACTTTTTTCCATGCAAGCGCAGGGTAACTGATTGCTGCTGACGACATGGCTGCGCTCATCCCATCCGGCATTAAGCGGCTTGTATGTTTTGCTGGAACACCATGGCGTGAACGTGACGAAGGGCCGCGGGCGCCTTGTTATCCAGGCACTCGCGCAATACGCTTTTGGCGCAGGTATGGCACTTGCCGCAGCAGGTGGCAATCCCCAGGTTTTCGCGCAGCTCGGCCATGGAAGACATGCCCGAATCGACCGCCTGGCGGATCTTTCTATCAGAGACGTTGTTGCATACACAAACAATCATTTTGCATCCTACTGCCATAGTGAGAGGCAGATTAAAAATAAAAGTCGGCCGACAAAGATGTCATCGCGGCCTTATGGTTTATCGGTACTTCTCTAACACAAGCGGTTTGCGGCTACCAACCTGCTGAACAGATTGTATTTTTCCGGCGCCGGCATGGTGCTTTCCACCACCGTGCCCCATTGTTCTGACAACTGCAGGCAGGTAGCGCGCAGCACCGGCGCCAGGTTCGGCAGATCGGCCAGCGCCTTCAAATGCCGCTCGATCACCGAGGCCAACTTGACGCAAGCGCTGGCTTCCTGGCTGCTGGTCGTGTACTGCGACATCAGGTGCAGCACCGCCGAGACCAGCAGTTCCGGCTGCGCCGGGGCGCCGTTGGGCTCTATGAAAGCCGGATTGATTTTCTCAGAGACCATCAAGTAACTCCTATAGTGACTCGCTGGCTGGCTTCCGTATGATGCAGGCGGGCTTCACAAGTTATGGCGGATAAGACTGCCTGTTGAGCTGCTTAAGCAGTCAGGATCAACTTGTTCAGCTGGGTTAGCCTGAGTTTATAAATTCTGCCGCCGTGATCGATTTCAAGCTCGCGCATTTGCTTGAACAGATCCTGGCTCTTGATTCGCGTGACTGCAGATGCAACTGACTTCGTGATGCTGGACACAGGGGCTTTTTCAAGATGTGCTTCGCGTCGTATCGAGTGGCTCATAATAGTCCTTTCTGTAAATGCGAACAATTCGTATTTGTATTATTAGCTACTTGCGCGGGGAATGCAAGCGCTTTTAGCGTGGCGTGCCGCTGCGCGACAGAATGATGCTTGGCAGGCAATACGGCACAAGAGCTGACCATGATGCACGGCGGAAATGTTGCTATGCGTAGCGGGTGAAATCGGCTGGGGAAAGCAGAGTCTGGCAGTTTCAGGTGAGACGGAGGATTTGCTGCTCGCAGCAAAGGGGCAGGCTGGACGTGAAACAAGCGCAAAGATTGCGCTTGTTTGATGATGAATTGCTAATCAGGTGGGACCGCCTAGGTGGGGCCGCCTAGGCAGGGATCAGCCTCATTCAGTCTTGGGCTTGGCCGCTTCGCGCCGGTTGAAGCCGGCCACCATGTCGAAGCGGAACAGGCGGCATTCCAGGGCGCCGTTGAAGAACGGCGTCTTGCGCGCTTCTTTCAGGCGCAGCAGCTTGGGTAGGCCGAGGTCGGCCGAGAACAGGAAGATGCTCCAGCCGGCAAAGCGCTGCTTGAGCGTGGTGCTGAAGGCGGTGAAGAAGGCCGTCAGCAGATCGTCGCTGCTGAGGGTGCTGTCGCCACGCACGCCGATGCGCTCGCCATACGGCGGGTTGGTCAGCATGATGCCGCCTTCGGCATCGCTAGGCGGCTTGACTTCCTGTGCTTCGATCTGCTTGACCGGCACTTCGAACAGGATGCCGGCGTTGCGCAGGTTGTTGAGCGCGATCTGCACCATGTCGCCCGAGATGTCGCTGCCGAAAATGGTCGGCGTGGTCGGCAGGGGATGGGGCTTGAAGCTGCCTTTGATGGCCAGCCATTTTTCGCTTTCGAATTCGTTGAATTTTTCGAAGGCGAAGCGGCGGCGGGCGCCGGCCGGAATGCCGGCCAGGATCTGGGCCGCTTCGATCAGGATGGTGCCGGAGCCGCACATCGGGTCGAACAATACCGTGCCAGGCTTCCAGCCGGAAGTACGCAGCAGGCCGGCGGCGAGGTTTTCGCGCAGCGGCGCATCGCCGGTTTCGGCCCGCCAGCCACGTTTGAACAAGGCTTCGCCGGAAGTGTCGAGGTACAAAGTAAAGTTGTGGGCGTCGAGGAAGCCGACGATGCGCATGTCCGGTGTGCCGGTATCGACCGACGGCCGTTCGTTGCACAGGTCGCGGAAGCGGTCGCAGATGCCGTCCTTGATCTTGAGCGTGGTGAACTGCAGGCTGCGCAAGGGCGATTTCACGGCAGTGACATCGACCCGGATGGTATGGCTGACCGGAAACCAGCTTTCCCATTCCTGTTCCAGCGTCATGTCGTAGATATCGTTTTCATTCTTGTAAGCGCCATGCGTCAGGCGCAGCAGCACCCGGCTGGCGATGCGCGAATGCAGGTTGATGCGCCAGGCATCGCTCAGCAAGCCGGAGCAATGCACGCCGCCGGGCACCTGGGTATGCACCTTGAGCGTGACCGCAGGGGCGCTGAACTGGGCGATTTCCTCCAGCTCTTCCGCCAATGCGGCTTCCAGGCCACGCGGGCAGGGGCAAAAATAGGAGTGTTTATCAGTAGATTTGTGTGACATGGGGATCCCTTTATCCGTGGACGATCAGACCTCGACAAACCTACTGCGCGGCCCAATCTCGGCACTGCGATGCTCACCGTACTTTCGTACGGCTGCGCTTCTCCTGCCGACCCTGGGCCGCTCGCTACGGTTTTTCGAGGCCTCTTTACTACTTATTAATAGAAACAATTTATCTGGCGAACGCGCGTTCGACAAAATCTAGCCGGTCCTGGCCCCAGAACGCTTCACCATCGACCACGTACCAGGGAGCGCCGAAGATGCTGGCGGAAATCGCTTCGTCGGTAAAACGATCGAACTCGCTCTGGACGCTGGCGGTTTCCGCCGATTTCAGCAAGGTCTTGCCGTCATGGCCGAGCTCCGAGGCGATCGCCGCCAGGGTGGCGCTGTCGGCGATATTGCGCTGTTCCGCCCAGACTGCCCGCATTATAGCCCCGGTCAGGGCCAAGGCCGCATCTGTTCCATGCGCCAGCTGGGTGGCGATGATCAGTTTTGCAGCGTCGTCGCTCTGTACCGGGAAAAAAGTCGGCTGCAGATTCAGCGGCACTTGCAGATATTCGCTCCAGCGCCGCAGCTCTTCCAGGCGGTAGGCCTGGCGCTGAGGCGCCCGCTTGGCTAGCGGCAAGCCGCCGGAAGTGTTGAACACCTTGGACAGGTCGCAAGGCTTCAGTATGATTTTGACATCGTATTGCTTGGCCAGCGCCACCAGGCGGGCATGGCCCAGATAGGCGAAAGGTGAATGCGGCGCGAAATAATATTCACAGAGCTTGCTCATGACAGGGCCTCGGGTAGCGTTAGAACGGTTTGACAACAACCAGGATCACAATAGCGAGCAGCAAGATAACCGGCACTTCATTGAACCAGCGCAACCATACATGGCTGCGTGCATTCGCGCCTTTTTCAAATTTCTTCAGCAGGCTGCCGCAGGCATGGTGGTAGCCGATCACCAGGATTACCAGGAATAATTTAGCGTGCATCCAGCTATTGCCAGGGCCTTTGCCGATGCCGTAGCCTAGCCACATCCAGGCGCCGAACAATACCGCGGGGAACGCCAGGATCGTCGTGAAGCGATACAGCTTGCGTGCCATCAGCAACAGTCTCTGGGTAGCGGCCGGATTGGTTTCCTGCGCTAGGTTGACCAGGATACGCGGCAGGTAAAACAAGCCGGCAAACCAGGAGGCGATGAAGACGATATGCAGCGATTTGATCCAGAGCATGGACGATTTCCTTTTTTACCATTGATGATCGGGCAATCCGCGAAAACGCGAAAGGCACGAAAATAAGAACAAGAATTTTTCGTGCCTTTCGTGTTTTCGCAGACCTGTCTTAAAAACTATTGGCGCACTTCACCATGTCCAAACACCACATATTTTAGCGAAGTCAGGCCATCGAGGCCGACCGGTCCGCGCGCATGCAGCTTGTCGTTGGAGATACCGATTTCGGCGCCCAGGCCGAATTCGAAACCGTCGGCAAAGCGGGTCGAGGCATTGATCATCACCGAGGCAGAGTCGACTTCGCGCAGGAAGCGCATCGCCCGCGAATGATTCTCCGTGACGATGCTGTCGGTATGCTGCGACGAGTAAGTGTTGATATGGGCTATGGCTTCATCGACATCGGCGACGATCTTCACCGCCAGGATCGCCGCCAGGTATTCGGTGCGCCAGTCTTCTTCTGTGGCCGCGCTCAGCTGCGGGTAGCCTTGCAAGATGGCTTGCGCTTCGGCGTCAGCGCGCAATTCGACTTGCTTGCCTTGGTACAGGCTGGCCAGTTGCGGCAGGATTTGCGGCGCCACGCTGCGCGCCACCAGCAACGTTTCCATGGTGTTGCAGGTGCCGTAGCGATGGCATTTTGCGTTGAAGGCGATGTCTGCCGCTTTCGCCAGGTCCGCCTGGTCGTCGATGTAGACGTGGCAGATGCCGTCCAGATGCTTGATCATCGGCACCGTGGCTTCTTCGATCAGGCGTGCGATCAAGCCCTTGCCGCCACGCGGCACGATGACGTCGACATACTGTGGCATGGTGATCAGGGCGCCGACGGCTGCGCGGTCGGTGGTGTCGACCACCTGCACCGCATCCGGCGGCAGGCCGGCGCCGGCCAGGCCTTCCTGTACCAGCTTGGCCAGTGCCTGGTTGCAATGATGAGCTTCCGAGCCGCCGCGCAGGATGGTGGCGTTGCCGCTCTTGATGCACAGGCCGGCGGCGTCTACCGTGACATTCGGGCGGGCTTCGTAGATGATGCCGATGACGCCCAGCGGCACCCGCATCTGACCGACCTGGATGCCGCTGGGACGGTACTTCATGTTCGAAATTTCGCCGATCGGATCGGGCAAAGAGACAATCTGTTCGAGCCCCGCGATCATGGTGGCGATGGCCTGCTCCGACAGCGTCAGCCGGTCCAGCATGGCGGGCGCCAGGCCGTTGGCGCGGGCGGCCGCCAGATCGGCCTGATTGGCGGCGCGCAGCAGTTCGGCATCGCGCCGGATGGCGGCGGCAATCAGGGTCAGCGCACGGTTTTTCACAGCGGTGTCGGCGCGCGCCATGGCGCGCGATGCGGCGCGGGCGCGTTGTCCGACTGCAGTCATGTATTGTTGGATGTCCATATGCCTATGTTCTTAACTTCTTTGCAATTCGTGTATCTTGCCTAACTGCCTTGTTCAACCGCTCTGCGCAACTTTTAAGCCTAATTGCAGCAGGGCATCCCAGGCATCGCCGCTGAACGCCTTGGCACGCAAGCCCTTGACCATCTTGTCGACCTGCGCCGCATCTTTCAATGCCGCTTCCAGCGTCGCCAGGCTCAGGCGCCGCAGCGCTGGCTCCATCAAGCGTTCGCGCGGCCCCCAGATGCGATATTCCTTCAGCAGCGCCGGGATAGGGCGCCCCTGGGCGGCGGCCGATTTCAATTTCAGCAAGGTGCGGATTTCCTCGGAAACCGCCCACAGCACCAGCGGCAGGGCTTCGCCTTCGCCTTTCAAGCCATCCATCATGCGCACCAGGCGCGCGGCATCGCCCACCAGCATTGCTTCATTGAGCTTGAAGACATCATAGCGCGCGACGTTGAGGACTGCATCGTGACACTGTTCGAAGCTGAGCTTGCCGGGTGGATGCAGCAATGCCAGTTTCTGGATCTCCTGGTGCGCCGCCAGCAGGTTGCCCTCGACCCGGTCGGCGATGAAGTCCAGCGACTGGCGGTCCGCGCTCTGCTGCTGCGCAGCCAGGCGGACGCCGATCCAGTTTGGCAGCTGCGCCCGCTCGACCAGCGGGATATCAATGTATACCGCGGCCTGTTGCAGGCTGGCGACCCAGGCCGCCTTTTGCGTGGCCCAGTCCAGCTTGGGCAGGCTGATGATGGTGACGTTGTCGGGATTCAGCGTCGCCGTATAGCTTTGCAAGGCCTGGCCGCCATCCTTGCCCGGCTTGCCGCCGGGGATGCGCAATTCGATCAGCTTCTTGTCGCCGAACAGCGATTGCGACTGGTTGGCGGCCAGCAGCTCGCCCCATTTGAAGCTACGGTCGACCACCAGCACATCGCGCTCGCTGCAGCCGTGGCTGCGCGCGCTTTTGCGTATCTTGTCGGATGCCTCCAGCGCCAGCAGATGCTCGTCGCTGGTGATCACATACAAGGGAGCCAGGGTCTTCCCCAGGTGGCCGTCGAGCGCGTCAAACCGCAATTGCATGCACTTTTACCTTTGAACTGATTATTTGGCCGGCGCGGCAGCTGGAGCAGCTGCAGGCGCTACGTCCGGCGTTGCAGCCGGCGCCGCTTCAGGCTGCGTCGGCTGCGCCGTCTTGATGGCGGCCAAGCGGCGCAGGATCTGCTGCACCATGTCGGATTGCATGTCGCGGTAGAGCAGTACTTCTTCCGCATCCTTGGACAATTCCTGCGACGAGTTGTAGCTGATGTCGCGTTTCAGCGTGATCAGCGTCGGCGCCAGCAATTCTTTGTTTTGCGCATCAATGACATGGAAAGTCAGGCGGTAGTACAGCATGTACTCGCTTGGACGGCCGGAACTGTTGGTGGTCAGGATGACTTTCTCGCGGGTCTCGCTGAGCACGCCCAGCGTGACTTCGGCGCCTTCCGGCTTCGGCAGCACCTTAGTATTGCCGCTGGCAACGATATTGCGCTTGAGCTCGATTCCCAGGGGCGAAGTAGGAGCGAAAGTCATGTACAGCGAACTGAAGGGCAGATTGGCCGAGCCGCGCAGGTGAAAACCGCAGGCGCACAACATGGCAGTGATCAGCAGTACGACAGGCCAGCGCAGCCAGTTGCGGGAAGCAGGCATTGTGAGAGACATTCTGTTCAGCATTCAGGCATTCCTTGTTTCAAGATTCAGGCTGGATCCGCAGATCCGGCCACGGCCATCGCCTAGGCGACGATATTGACAAGCTTTCCAGGCACCACGATGATTTTCTTGGGCGCGCCTTCGAGATATTTCTGCACATTCTCATTGGCAAGCGCCGCTGCCTCGATGCTGGCCTTGTCGGCATCCTTGGCGACGGTAATGCTGCCGCGCAGCTTGCCGTTCACCTGGATCATCAATTCGATCTCGCTCTGCTCCAGCGCCTTGGCGTCGACTTCCGGCCAGCTGGCGTCGAGCAGGTCGCCGTACACCGCGGCAAAGCCGAGCTCTTGCCACAAGGTGTGGGTGATGTGCGGCGCAACCGGATTCAGCACGCGCAGGAAAATCGACAAGCCTTCGGTCAGGACCGCATAGCTGGCCGGCGACTGGTCGAGCTTGGCCGCTTCCAGCGTGTTCAGCATTTTCATGCAAGCCGAAACTACCGTGTTGTACTGGATGCGCTTGAGGTCGTGGTCGGCCTGCTGCAGGATCTTGTGGACTTCACGGCGCAAGGTTTTCTGGACGTCGTTCAGGCTCGAAAAATCCGCTGCAGCGCCTGGCGTAATGCTGCCGGCGCGCGCATAGCTGAAGGCCCACACCCGGCGCAGGAAACGGTTGGCGCCTTCGACGCCGGTGCCCGACCACTCCAGGGTCTGTTCCGGCGGCGAGGCAAACATGGTGAACAGGCGCGCGGTGTCGGCGCCGTACTGGTCGATCTGGGCTTGCGGGTCGATGCCGTTGTTTTTTGACTTTGACATCTTCTCGGTGCCGCCGATTTCCACCGGCTGGCCGTCCGATTTCAGGATCGCCGTCAGCGGCCGTCCCTTGTCGTCGAAGGTCAGGTCGACGTCTTCCGGATTGTGCCAGGTCTTCTTGCCGCCGGCCTCTTCGCGGAAATAGGTTTCGTTCAGCACCATGCCTTGCGTCAGCAGGTTGGTGAACGGCTCGTCGAACTTGATCAGGCCGAAATCGCGCATGACCTTGGTCCAGAAGCGCGCGTACAGCAGATGCAGCACGGCGTGCTCGATGCCGCCGATATACTGGTCCATCGGCATCCAGTAATCGTTGCGCGAATCGACCATGGCGTCGTTGCTCTTTGGCGAGCAATAGCGCATGTAATACCAGGACGAATCGACGAAGGTGTCCATGGTGTCGGTTTCGCGGCGCGCCGGTTTGCCGCACTTGGGGCAGTCGACGTGCAGGAATTTTTCATGCTTGTTGAGCGGATTGCCGCTGCCGTCCGGTACGCAGTCTTCTGGCAGGATCACCGGCAGATCTTTTTCCGGCACCGGCACATCGCCGCATTCGCCGCAATGGATGATAGGGATAGGCGTGCCCCAATAACGCTGGCGCGAAATGCCCCAGTCGCGCAGGCGGTAGGTGATCTTCTTTTCACCCAGGCCGTGCGCCGCCAGGTCGGCCGCCACCGCATCGACTGCCTGCTGGTAGTTGAGGCCATCGTATTTGCCGGAATCGGCGCAGACGCCGTTTTCCTTGTCGCCATACCATTCGTGCCAGCTTTCTTCGGAGTAGGTCTTGCCTGCCACCGCGATCACCGGACGGATCGGCAAAACATATTTCTGGGCGAAGGCGAAGTCGCGCTCGTCGTGCGCAGGCACGCCCATCACGGCGCCGTCGCCGTAGGTGATCAGGACGTAGTTGCCGACCCACACTTCGATCTGCTGGCCGGTCAGTGGATGCGACACGTACAAACCGGTCGGCATACCTTTCTTTTCCATGGTCGCCATGTCGGCTTCGATGACGCTGCCCTTTTTGCATTCGGCGATGAACTCAGCCAGTTCCGGATTGCTTTTGGCGGCGAAGGTGGCCAGCGCATGTTCCGGCGCCACCGCGCAGAAGGTCACGCCCTTGATGGTGTCGGCGCGGGTGGTGAATACCCACAGCTTGCCGTCCTGGATCAGCTTGCCGTCTTCTTCGATCTTGTGCGGGAAGGCGAAGCGCACCCCGGTCGACTTGCCGATCCAGTTGGCCTGCATCAGGCGCACCCGTTCCGGCCAGCCGGGCAATTTGGTTTCCACGTGCTCCAGCAGTTCTTCGGCGTAGTCGGTGATCTTGGCGTAGTACATCGGGATTTCGCGCTTCTCGATCAGCGCGCCGGAACGCCAGCCGCGGCCGTCGACCACCTGCTCGTTGGCCAGCACGGTCTGGTCGATCGGATCCCAGTTCACGGTGCCGGTTTTTTTGTAGATGATGCCTTGCTCCAGCATCTTCAGGAACATCCACTGGTTCCACTTGTAGTATTCAGGCGTGCAGGCGGTCATTTCGCGCGACCAGTCGATTGCCAGGCCCATCGCCTGCAACTGCTTTTTCATGTGCGCGATATTGGCATAGGTCCATTGCGCCGGCGGCACGCCGTTAGCCATGGCGGCGTTTTCCGCGGGCATGCCGAAAGCGTCCCAGCCCATCGGCATCAGCACGTTGTAGCCGTTCATCCGCAGGTAGCGGTACATGACGTCGTTGATGGTGTAGTTGCGCACATGGCCCATGTGCAGCTTGCCCGATGGGTAAGGCAGCATGGAGCAGGCGTAGAACTTCTTTTTATCCTGGCCGTTCTTGTCCTTGGCATGTTCGACAGCCTTGTAGGCGTCTATGGATTGCCAATAGTCTTGTGCTGATTTTTCGACGTCGGTTGAACTGTATTTTTCTTGCATGACGGGAGCTAAAAAGTGAATGTTATCCGCCCGCACTGCAAACGGCGTCAGGAACTGCCATGCCGTCGGCGGAAATGCAGGCCGGGACGAGCGGGGCGTTTCTGATCGTTCTTGGTGCGGTTCGGAATGGGAGCTTGCTGGGCTGGGGCAGTATTTCACGATCCGCGAAACATTGCCTCATCGACCCCGAACCGATGATTATACTGGTTCGGATGCCGCTTTAGCGCATGGGACGCGCGGCGTCACGCAACGCTTGACGCAGGCGACTGAAACATGAGGCTCTAGACGCGCTCGAATTTACCGGAAAAGCCGCCTAATGCGGCCTGTACCGCGCGTTCCGTCAGATCGATGCGCTTGCGCGCTTCCGAGCGCTTGTGGGAAGGAATTTCCTGCAGGTTAGGCAGCGGAATGTCGTCGCAACAGAGCTGGTACTCGCCGTCGGCGCGGCGCACGGCGCCAATTTCTTGCCAAAAATCATCATAATCGGCAAAAACCTGGCCGGTGCGCACCTGATGGAACATCACCCGGTTCTGGTTTCCCACCAGGATCAGCTGCTGGCAGCCATAGGCACGGCCGATTTCCCTGACCAGGCGCACCATCAAGCCCTTAGGCCGCATGCCGAACATGTCGCGGGTGGCGTGGCGCACGCGTTCCTGGGCGTCGCAGCCGCGTGGCCCCTGCAGGCAACCGATACCGATAGCCGGGCGCAGTTCATTGCCATGGAAAGTGAAGGCAACGGAGAACAGGCGCTTTTGGTCGCAGCACAAGTCCAGCGCCAGTTCGCCTTCCCGGTCCAGCGTGGCGATCGCCGACAGCCGGATCTCGTAGACGGCGCCGGACTTGCCGCTGAAGCTGCCCAGCAACAGCGGCGATTTTGCCGCCTGCAGCACCAGGGCGGCGAGGTCTTGCCGGAAAATAAAGTTGTAATGGCTTACCAGGAGATCCATTCGTTCTTCGCTGCGCAGGCGCAACGATTGATATGGCCGGTAGATTTTCTGCAGCAGCCGCGGCGTCGCCTGCGCCAGGCTGGCGTGCATCGGCGATGCGTTCCAGTAGGCCAGCCAGCGCCGGGTTTGCCGGTAGTGCAGCAGCGTGCGGGCGCTCAGCTTGATCTGTTTGGCGTAGTAGGACAAGCCGCGCGGCGAGTGCTGCAGGCAGCTAAGCAAGGTAACGCGCTGCTGGCCATGGCGATGGCCAGGCTTGTGCAGCGTCGCCGGGGCTGAGAAAAAATGCGACAGCTCCGACAGTAATGCCAGGTTTTGCAGGCGGCTGTTGATGAATCTGACGGCGCCGTCGCTGACCATCTTGCCGTACTTCGAATTCATGGCCAGCATCATGGCCAGCGAGACCAGGCCGGCGCCGAAGATATCCAGCGGATAGTGCATGCCGAGAAAGACCTTGGCCCAGCTGACGGCGAGCGACAGCATCACCAGCAGTACGCCGACCCATTTGATCTTGATGGCCCGTGCGGTCCATAGCGTCAGGCCGGTGGCCAGGATGATGGCAATCGTGACGCTTGGGCTCAGGTAATGCTCGCCCTGGGGCTGGTAGGTATAACCGCCGTCTTCCACCGCCGGTTGCGTAGCGGCCCACAGCAGCGCAACGGCTTTGCTGGCCAGTACGGCCGCCGCCATGGTCACTACCGCCTTGAGGGAAGTGATGCGGGTTTCTCTGCCGCCGCTGATCCACAGGGCCAGCAGGCTGGTCGGCACCAGATACACGCCCCACTCGGCAATCGTCAGCGCCAGCAGCAAGGGCAGGCCGATGAATCCGGGATGGCCGGTCGTCCCTAGCAGGTGATTGTAAGAGGACAGTGTCATATGCTTGGGCGATCAAAAAAAGTAGCGAGGCAATGCGGAAATAATTATCAGATTGAAATTATTTATTACTATCATTTGTTATTGTAATTTGTTGACATATAAAGATACAAATGAAAATATGATGTTACATGCAAAAGTGCTATCCAGTGCTATTCAAAGCAAATTATTGGGTTTCTATGGGGAAATTGTTGCTGAGGAAATAACGCGCACGAAGACAAGGCGCGCGGCTGCAATCAGCTGGCGCCAGATACAAACAGATACAGAGGGGGCGTTGGCCGGGCGGCCAGATCTCAGTGTGTAAAGCGGTGTGAGGGATTACTTGGCGGCGTCGTTCTTGGAGGGCACCGTGACAAAGCCAATCTTGGCCAGGCCGTTGTTTTGCGCCAGCGACATCACCTGCGCCAGGATTTCGTAGCGGGTATCCTTGTCGGCGCGCAATTGCAGTTCCGGTTGCGGCTGCCGTTGCGCCGAGGCCACGATGCGGTTGGCCAGTTCGCTTTCGCTCACTTGGTCGTTATTCCAGAACATTTTGCCGCTGCGGTCTATGGAGAGCGAGATGGTCTCGGGTTTTTCCGGCGCTGGCGCCGATTGCGCGCTGGGCAGGTCGACCTTGATGGCGTGGGTGAAGAGCGGCGCCGTGATGATGAAGATCACCAGCAGCACCAGCATGACGTCGACCATAGGCGTGATATTGATATCCGCCATCGGCGCCTGGTTCTGGTTATCGTTGAAGCCGCCAAAAGCCATGATTTGCCTCGAATCGGTTAAATAGATTGTCGGATTGTTGTTATCCGGCTGGGTTGAATTACTTGCCGACCCGGCTGCCGGTAGTCAGGTAAGCATGCAGGTCATGCGCAAATGCATCCAGTTCCGATAGTGTAATCCGGTTGACGCGGGTAAAGGCGTTATACGCCAGCACCGCCGGAATCGCCACCACCAGGCCGAGCGCGGTCATGATCAACGCTTCGCCCACCGGACCGGCGACTTTGTCGATCTGGATGGTGCCGCTGGACGAAACCGCTTCCAGCGCATGGTAAATGCCCCAGACCGTGCCGAACAGGCCGACGAACGGCGCCGTCGAGCCTACCGACGCCAGCAGGGTCAGGCCGCTTTCCAGGCGCGACGAAACGCGATTGATTTCACGGCGCAAGGTGCGGGTGATCAGTTCGCCCGGATCGGAAGCGGCATTCAGGGAAGCCGCCGGAGTGCCCGGGGCGGGCGGTTTGATGGCGGCCGCGTCGGCTGCCTGGCTGGCCAGTGGCGAAAAGACGTTTTCGGAATCGAAAGGCTTGATGCCGGCAATCGCCACTTCCAGCGTCGGCGCCTGCCAGAAGTCGTCGAGCGCGGCGGCGCTGCGGCGGATGCGCCACGAACTCCAGGCTTTCGACAGGATATAAAACCAGCTGACCACCGACATGATTACCAGCACATAGGCAACCGAGTGGGAGATGGCGTCAGTTTGCGCCCAGTAACGGGCTAGTCCGAGAGATTGATCCATGGCGTCGATCCGAGAAGATTAGTGTCATGACGGCAGCAGCATCACAGCAGTGCAGCAGCCGATCTGGCAGCGGCCAGACCGGCACGGAAAATCAGCGCAAGCCCAGCACGTCCTGCATGTCGTACAGGCCGGTGTTCTTGTCGCTCAGGAAGCGGGCGGCGCGCAAGCTGCCGTGCACATAGGTCACGCGGCTGGAAGATTTGTGAGTGATCTCGATGCGCTCGCCGATGCCGGCAAATAGCACCGTATGATCGCCGACGATGTCGCCGCCGCGGATTGCGGCAAAGCCGATCGAGGACGGATCGCGTTCGCCGGTGACGCCTTCACGCGCATAGACCGCGACATCGTCCAGCTTGCGCCCTTGCGCCGCGGCGATCACTTCACCCATCATCAGCGCCGTGCCGGAAGGCGCATCGACCTTGTGCCGATGGTGGGCTTCGATGATTTCGATATCGTAGCCATGAGAAAAGGTCTTGGCGGCCAGTTCCAGCAGCTTCATGGTGACATTGACGCCGACGCTCATGTTGGGGGCGAACACGATGGCGGTCTTTTTTGCCGCTGCCGCGATCGCCGCCTTGCCGGCTTCATCGAAGCCGGTGGTGCCGATAATCATCTTGATGCCGTGGGCGGCGCAGTATTCGAGGTGCTTCAGCGTGCCTTCGGGGCGCGTGAAATCGATCAGGTAGGCAGCTTGCGCCAGGCCCTTGGCCAGGTCGGCTTCAATCGGGACATCGGCAGGCTTGCCGAGGAAGGCGGCGGCATCGCTGCCCAGTTCCGGCGCATCCGGCACGCCAAGCGCGCCCACCAGCACGGCGTCGTCGGCGTTCTGGATTGCTTCGACCAGCATGCGTCCCATACGTCCGGAGGCGCCGGCAACGGCTATTTTCATCTGAGTCATGTTAATTCGGCGATCTGAACAGTGGATCTTGATTGCTTGAGCTTGGCAGGTGGAGAGCAGGGCCATGCTGCGCAATACAGCAGCGGCCCTGCCCGCAACGCGAGCTTAGTTTTTGGTAGGAGCAGGGGCGCTAGGCACGGTTGGTGCAATTTCGACATTCTTGACGCTCTTCTTGGCTTCCGCCGCGCCGCCGGAGATCCGGTCCAGGTAGTCGTTCTCGGTAGGCAGGTTGCCGCCGTCTATGCGCGCCAGCAGGTTGCCGTTGAAGAAAGCGCTGACCCGGCTGGTGGTGACTTCGCCATTGCCCTTTTGCAGGCGGAACACATAGTCCCAGCGGTCATCGTGGAAGATGTCGGTCACCAAGGGCGTGCCGAGCGCAAAACGTACTTGTTCGCGTGTCATGCCTTCTTTAACCTGGGCCAACATTTCCTTGGAAACAAAGTTTCCCTGTTGTATATCTATACGATATGGGGAAAAAATCCCCAGGAAGCGGCGATGCTTGACGGTTTGCACGCCGCTGGTGTCAGCGGCGGCAGTGGCAGTGTTGCCCGGCGCAGCTGCGGCAGGACTGTCCAGCAAGGGGTTTTTCGAGGCGCAGCCGGCCAATGCGGCCATCAGGACAAAGCTAGCGGTCAAAGCGGAGGTACGGGCAGGGGAGAGCAACATTCGCATAAGGATCTCAATTGATTGAGCAACTGTGCTAAAACGCTATATGATAAAGCAGATCATCCATTTGTGACCAAAACATGCCGAACAATCCATCCGAACTAAAAGCCAGCGGCCTCAAAGCCACATTGCCACGCCTCAAAATCCTGGAAATCTTCCAGAACAGCGAAGTGCGGCACTTGAGCGCTGAAGACGTCTATAAGATCTTGCTCAGCGAAAATCTTGATGTCGGCCTGGCAACTGTGTACCGCGTACTGACGCAATTTGAGCAGGCAGGGCTGTTGCAACGCAACCACTTTGAAACCGGCAAGGCCGTGTTCGAACTCAACGAAGGCTCGCATCACGACCATCTGGTCTGTCTGGATTGCGGCCTGGTCGAAGAGTTCTACGACGAGGAAATTGAAAAGCGCCAGAAAATCGTCGCCAAGGAACACGGTTTTGAAATCGCCGACCATGCGCTGGCCCTGTACGGCCATTGCCGCGACTGCCGCAAGAAAAAGGCTTGATCCCTTGTTCGCTGCCGCTCAGCGCGTACGTGTCTTGGCTGCCTTAGGCGCCGGCTTGGCGTTAGCCTTGCGCACCGCCGCCGCATAAGCCAGCCGCGCCCACGGCGTCATGGCGTGGGCCGAATCCATGGCGTCTTCCGGCGCCGACCAGTAGCTCATCTCAATCGTTTTCCCCCTGCTCTCGGTAACGAAGGGCCGGCACCCGGCGGCGGCAAACTGCGGTCGGGTCAGTTCATCTGTCTTCAGGAACAAGGTGCTATCGGCGACCAGGCCGATCATCACGCTGTCGTGATAGATGCCGTAACCGCCGAACATGCGCCGTGCGCTGACAGCGCCAAACGGCTCCAGCAGCTCACGGATATAATCGATGATGGCGTCGTTGCGGGACATGCGGGCAGCCCTGGTCAGCTGTGGCTGAGGGCGTTCGACAGCAGCTTGGCGGTGATATTCACGATCGGGATCACCCGTTCATAAGCCATCCGCGTCGGCCCGATCACGCCCAGCGTGCCGACGATCTTGCCGTTGACTTCATACGGCGCCGTCACCACGCTCATCTCGTCCATCGGCACCAGCTGCGATTCGCCGCCGATGAAGATCTGCACGCCAGTGGCCTTGCCGGAGATATCCAGCAACTGCATCAGGCCGGTTTTTTGCTCGAACATGTCGAACAGCTTGCGCAAGGAATCCATATTGGACGACAGGTCGGTCACGCTGAGCAGATTGCGCTCGCCGGAAATCACCACCTCGTCGCTGTTGTCGGTCATGGCGTCGCTGCCGGCTTCCACGGCGGCCTGCATCAGCCAGGTCATGTCGTCGCGCAGCTTGCGCAATTCGCCTTGCAGGCGCAGGCGGACGTCGTCCAGGCTGAGGCCGCCGTAATGCTGGTTGATATAGTTGGCCGCCTGCACCAGTTTCGCCGGGCTGTAGTCGACATCGGTCAGCAGCAGGCGGTTCTGGACGTCGCCGCTGGGGCTGACGATCACCAGCAGGATGCGTTTTTCCGACAGCCGCAGGAATTCGATCTGCTGGAAAATCGATTCGCGCCGCGGACTCAGCACGACGCCGGCAAAATGCGATAATGATGACAACACTTGCGCCGCATTGGTGATGATTTTCTGCTGCGAGCTGGGCTGCAGGCTGTTTTGCATTTTCGATTCGAGCGCGGTCTCGTCGATAGCCTCGACCGTCAGCAGGGTATCGACGAACATGCGGTAGCCGCGCGGTGTCGGCACCCGCCCGGCAGAAGTATGGGGACTGGCGACGAAGCCCATTTCCTCGAGGTCGGCCATGATGTTGCGGATGGTCGCCGGCGACAGCTCCAGTCCCGAGATCTTGGACAGGGCACGCGAGCCGACCGGCTGGCCGTCGGCAATATACCGTTCGACCAGGGCCTTGAGCAGGGTTTGAGCGCGATTATCTAGTTGCATATGGTTCTATTTTAGCGAGCGCTGCGCATGCTTGCCAGCGCCTTACGCACTTTAACTAAAGCACTTATACACTGTTTTAGCCAGCAAATCGTGTTTGTTCGAGCCATGCCTCCAGTTCATTCAGGCTGGTGCAGCTGGCTTGCGGCTGGACCCCCTCCGGCAGCGCGCGCTCAAAGCGATTGATCCAGACCGCCTGCAAGCCGGCCTGCTGGGCGCCGACCACGTCCAGCAGGGGGTCGTCGCCGACGTACAGGGCTTCCTGCGGCGCCACCTTGAGGGCGGCGCAGGCGGCGTGGAAGATAGCCGGATCGGGCTTGGCGCTGCCGAAGCTGTGGGCTGCGATCGAGGCCTGGAAATGGCCGGCCAGGCCGATTTTCTCAAGGTCGGCAAAGCCGTTCGAGACCGTACCCAGCGGCAGGCGGCGCTGCAGCCGGCTCAGTACCGGCTGGACGTCGGCGAACGGCGTCACCGCATGGCGCGCTTCGGAAAACACGGCCATGGCGGCATCTGCCTTGGCCGGGTCTTCGCCGACGCTGCTGAGGGCAGTGCTCAGCGCCGCGTGGCGCAGCTTCCACAGATCGAAGCGGAACACCGGATCGGTAGCCACCAGCTGCAGCCGCTGCTGGCGCAGGCTGTCGATGCTGAACTGGCGGGTGAGCGCCTCGGCATTGGCCTGCAGCCACTCGAACAGGATTTGTTCGGCGCGCGCGATCACTGGCGCTATCGGCCATAGCGTATCGTCAAGATCGAACAGAACCGCTTTGATGATCTGCGGCTTGTCCGGCTGCGAATGGGGGGAAGGTGTTGAATTATTCATCAGAGCCACGTGCGTATCCTTCATTGCAAGCCTAAATTATGGTCTAATCGCCAGCATGTGGCCTATAAAATTACCTTCTCAAGCGAATTTGCCGGAACCTGCGCCGAAGACCATTGCGATCGTCGGCAAGTATTTTGCCGCCGGCATTTCCGAATCGCTGACTGAAATCGTCGATTTCCTGCAAGGTCGCGGCCATCACGTGGTGCTGGAGGCCGAGACCGCGCAGAATGTCGCCTTGCCCGGCATCGCCGCCATGACCCCGGAGCAGATCGGCGAACAGGCCGATGCCGCCATCATTGTTGGCGGCGACGGCACCATGCTGGGTATTGCACGCCAGCTGGCGCCCTATGATGTGCCGCTGATTGGCATCAACCAGGGCCGGCTGGGTTTCATTACCGATATTTCGCTGGAGCGGATGCTGCCGGTGCTGGGCGAGATGCTCGACGGCCAGGTCGAATCCGAGCGCCGCAGCCTGTTGCAGAGCGCTGTGATGCGCGACGGCCAGCAGATTTTCAGCGCGCTGGCGTTCAACGACGTGGTGGTGACGCGCGGCGCCGGCTCCGGCATGGCGGAGCTGATGGTCGAAGTCGATGGCCGCTTCATGTACAACCAGCGTTCCGACGGCCTGATCGTGGCGACGCCGACCGGCTCCACCGCCTATGCGCTGTCCGCCGGCGGGCCCTTGCTGCATCCTTCGCTGGGCGGCATCGTACTGGTGCCGATTGCGCCGCATGCGTTGTCGAACCGGCCCATAGTGATCCCGGATAGCAGCGAAATCGTGATCGAGATCGTCAACGGCCGCGACATGAGCGCCAATTTCGACATGCAGTCGCTGGCCAGCCTGCAGCATGGCGACCGCATCCTGATCAGGCGCTCCGAGCACACCATCACCTTTTTGCATCCGGCCGGCTGGAGCTACTACGCCACCTTGCGGCAGAAACTGCACTGGAACGAGTACCCGTCGGCGGAAGGGCAACTGAAGTAATTGCGATCATGTAAGCTGCGTTGTTTCTGTATTCCCATGCGACTTTGCCACTGAGGTGGCGGTCCGCGTTATATTGACATCCATTTTTGAGCCACTCCCAGACTCCCATGCTGCGCACACTTTCCATCCGCGATTTTGTCATTGTCGATGCCATCGAGCTTGAGTTCGCCGCTGGCTTTACTGTATTCACCGGCGAAACCGGCGCCGGCAAGTCGATCCTGATCGATGCCCTGGCGCTGGCGCTGGGCGGCCGCGGCGACGCCAGCGTGGTGCGCGAGGGCGCCGCCAAGGCCGACGTCACGGCCGAGTTCGCCATGGCTGCCGGCGCCGACGCTGAAGTCATTGCCTGGCTGGAGCGCAATGAATTCGGCAGCGAAGACGGCGTCATCCTGCTGCGCCGCGTGATCGACAACGCCGGCCGCTCGAAAGCCTTCATCAACGGCGTTGCCGCCACTGCCGGCCAGCTGCGCGAGCTGGGCGAAATGCTGGTCGATATCCACGGCCAGCACGCTCATCAGTCCCTGCTGAAAAACGATGCGCAACGGCTGCTGCTGGATGACCAGGCCGGCTTGTCCGACGATCTGCTGGCGCTGGCCGCCGCTTTCAAAAGCTGGCGCTCGCTGGCGCGCCAGCGCGAAGAATTTGAAACCAATGCCAAGAACGTCTTGCTGGAGCGCGAGCGGCTCGAATGGCAGGTGGGAGAGCTGGAAAAACTGGCGGTCAAGCCGGGCGAATGGGATGAGATCACCAACGAACACAGCCGCCTGTCGCATGCAGCCAGCCTGATCGAAGGGGCGCAGGAAGCGCTCAACGTGATTTCTGAAAACGACGCGGACGACACGCCGCCGATGCTGTCGCAACTGTCGGCGCTGAACCAGAAAATCGGCAAGCTGGTGGATGTCGACAGCAGCCTCAAGCCGGTGCTGGAAGCGCTGGAACCGGCCCGCATCCAGCTGCAGGAAGCGGTGTATGCCTTGAATGATTACCTGAGCCGGGTCGAGCTCGATCCGGCGCGCCTGCATCAGGTGGAAGACCGCATGGAAGCGATCCACTCGGCTGGGCGCAAGTTCCGCCTGGCGCCGGACGAACTACCGCAGGAACTGGAGACGCTGTCCGGCCAGTTGCGCCAGCTGGCCGACGCCAGCGACCTCGACGCCATGCGCGCGCAGGAAGAAAAGTTGAAAGCGGCCTATCTGGCGCTGGCGCAAAAGATGTCGAAAGCGCGCGCCAAGGCGGCGCAGGCCTTGGGCACGGCGGTGACTGCGGCGATGCAGGACTTGAGCATGAGCGGCGGCCGCTTTGCGGTGGCGCTGAACCCCTGCGAGCCGGCCAGCTACGGCGTCGAGCAAGTGGAATTCCTGGTGGCCGGTCATGCCGGCGTGGCGCCGCGGGCGCTGGCCAAGGTGGCGTCCGGCGGCGAGCTGGCGCGTATCGCGCTGGCGATTTCAGTGATCACCTCCAGCTCGACCGCCACCCCGACCCTGATTTTCGACGAAGTCGACAGCGGCATCGGCGGCGGCGTCGCCGAGGTGGTGGGGCGCTTGCTGAAACGCCTGGGCCAGGACCGCCAGGTCTTGTGCGTTACCCATTTGCCGCAGGTCGCCAGCCAGGCCAACCAGCACTTCCAGGTCAGCAAGCAAAGCCAGGGCAATAAAACGGTATCGGCGATCGATGGCCTCGACGCCAAGAACCGGATTGAAGAAATCGCCCGCATGCTGGGCGGCCTGGAAATCACTGCCACTACCCGCAAGCACGCGCGCGAACTGCTGGCTCTCTAACCTCGCTGTCATTTTCCTGGACATCTTTGCATGGCATTTCTGAAAGAACCTCCGTTCATACATGGCAACAGCGGCAAGAGCGGCAAGACCGCCGTGCTGCTGGTCAATCTGGGGACGCCGGATGCGCCCACCACCAAGGCGGTGCGGCGCTACCTCAAGCAATTCCTGTCGGATCCGCGCGTGGTGGAAATCCCGCGCGCGATCTGGTGGCTGATCCTGCACGGCGTGATATTGCCGTTCCGTTCCAGCAAGTCGGCGCATAAATACGCTTCGATCTGGAGCAACGACGGTTCGCCGCTGAAAGTCCATACCAGCAAGCAGGCTACGCTGTTGCGCGGCTATCTGGGCCAGCGCGGACATCGGGTGCAGGTGGCTTACGCCATGCGCTACGGCAGTCCTGCCATAGGGGAGGTGCTGGAACAGCTGAAAGCCGATGGCTGCGAACGCGTTCTGGTGCTGCCGGCCTATCCGCAGTATTCGGCGACCACCACGGCATCGATCTACGACGCCGTGTTTGCCCACTATGCGCAAGTTCGCAACGTGCCGGAACTGCGTTTCATCAAGCATTATCACGATCACGAAGCCTATATCCAAGCCCTGAAAGATTCAGTCCTGGCTTATTGGGCCATGCACGGCGCGCCTGACAAGCTGATCATGAGTTTTCATGGCGTGCCGAAGCGCAGTTTGCTGCTGGGCGATCCCTATCACTGCGAATGCCAAAAGACCGCGCGCCTGCTGGCTCAGCAGCTGGGGCTGGGGCCGGAGCAGTACCAGCTTACCTTCCAGTCGCGCTTCGGCAAGGCGGAATGGCTGCAGCCTTACACCGCGCCGACCTTGCAGGCGCTGGCCAAGCAAGGAGTCAAGCGGGTCGACGTCATGTGTCCGGGTTTTACCAGCGACTGTCTTGAGACCTTGGAAGAGATCGCGATCGAGGCCAAGCAGGATTTCTTGCATGCGGGCGGCAAGGAATTCCATTTCATCCCCTGCCTGAACCAGGCGCCCGGCTGGATTGCCGCCATGGCGACGGTGGTCGAAGAGCAGATGATAGGCTGGCCTACCCATCTGACCGAAGACGAACGGGAAGAGTTGAAACAGCAGGCTGAGGTGTCAAAAAAACAAGCGTTGGACTTGGGGGCGAGCCAGTAAATCAGCGGGTTTGCAGCAGAAATTTAGGGTGCCGGTGCGCCGCGGCGGCAAGGCGCAATTATAATAAGCGCCCAAACTCTGAGCGAAGCAATAAAATATTATTTATTCTGCAAGCGCCCCGAAGCTTTGGGCGGAATGCAAAATCTAGTACAGCGCAACCAGTTGCGAATAGCTGATCATGCCAGCCGCGAGCAAGGTGTACACGATCAGAAGTGCGGAAATCAACGGCAGTTTCACGATATTCCCCTTTTTGTTAGTGGGGCAGGCAGCTCTTCTGAAGAGCCTGTTCTTGCTTGAACCACGCTTTCAGCATAGCTCCAATGTGGCATTGCAGCAAACCCAGTTCTGGTAAATTTTGTTTCAATTTGTTGCCAGAATCCACTGCTGACGGCGCTCTTGCCTGATATCTCATGCAAGCGGTTTTTTAACCCTTGAAAAAGTAAGGGCATAGCCTCATTTGGGCTGCTATAGGTTAGTAAGTTATTGATTGTTGGAGATTTTTGAATGGAACACATGGAAAATCAGAACGAGCCGGTACAGACGGCGCAAACAGAAAAAGACTCTGTTGCCGATGATGCAACAGTGATTCCCGAGTCGGCGCTGGAAGTCCAGCTGTCCGAGGCGCAAGCCAAGATCGCGGAAATGCAGGACGCTTTCCTGCGCGCCAAGGCTGAGTCGGAAAACATCCGCCGCCGGGCCCAGGATGATATTGCTCGTGCGCATAAATTTGCGATCGAGGGTTTTGCCGAGGCGCTGGTGCCGGTCAAGGACCACCTTGAAATGGCGCTGAAGATTGAAACCCCTTCGCTGGAATCGCTCAAGGAAGGCGTGGAAATGACGCTGAAACAGCTGTCGTCCGCCTTCGAAAGAAACCGTTTGCTGGAAATCTCGCCGGAAGTCGGCGAGAAGCTGGATCCGATGAAACACCAGGCAATCTCGACCGTGCCTGCGGAGCAGGATGCCAATACCGTGGTGACCGTGCTGCAAAAGGGCTACACCATTGCCGATCGTCTGTTGCGTCCAGCCCTGGTCGTCGTGGCGCAAGGAAAATAGAAAAAAAACGCCAGGAGCGAGCAGTTTAGCGCTTGAAAGCGCGCTTTCGCTCCCTATATTCAGACCATCCAAACATTCATCAGATATTCAGTAAAGGACATACACCATGGGTAAAATTATCGGCATTGACTTGGGTACCACCAATTCTTGCGTTTCGGTTATTGAAAACGGTCAGCCAAAAGTGATCGAAAACTCGGAAGGCGCGCGTACCACGCCATCCATCATCGCTTATCAAGAAGACGGCGAAATCCTGGTCGGCGCTCCTGCCAAGCGCCAGGCTGTGACCAATCCGACCAACACGCTGTACGCCACCAAGCGTCTGATCGGCCGCAAATTCGACGAAAAAGAAGTGCAGAAAGACATCGCGCTGATGCCTTACCAGATCATCAAGGCCGACAACGGCGATGCATGGGTAGGCGTACGCGAGCAGAAACTGGCGCCGCCGCAAATCGCCGCGGAAGTGCTGCGCAAGATGAAGAAGACCGCCGAAGACTACCTGGGCGAAGAAGTTACCGAAGCCGTGATCACCGTGCCGGCTTACTTCAACGACGCCCAGCGCCAGGCTACCAAGGACGCCGGCCGTATCGCTGGCCTGGACGTCAAGCGCATCATCAACGAGCCGACCGCGGCTGCGCTGGCTTTCGGCCTGGACAAGGCAGAAAAAGGCGACCGCAAGATTGCCGTGTATGACCTGGGCGGCGGTACATTCGACGTCTCCATCATTGAAATCGCCGATGTCGATGGCGAAAAGCAGTTCGAAGTGCTGTCCACCAACGGCGATACTTTCCTCGGCGGCGAAGACTTCGACCAGCGCATCATCGATTACATCCTGGACGAGTTCAAGAAGATCAACGGCATCGACCTGAAGAAAGATGCGATTGCCCTGCAACGCATCAAGGCATCGGCCGAGCGCGCCAAGATCGAATTGTCGTCGTCGCAACAGACTGAAATCAACGAGCCGTACATCGCCATGGCCAACGGCGCACCGATCCACCTGAACCTGAAGATGACCCGCGCCAAGCTGGAATCGCTGGTGGAAGAGCTGATCGCCAAGACCATCGAGCCTTGCCGCATCGCCATCAAGGACGCTGGCGTCAAGGTTTCCGACATCGACGACATCATCCTGGTCGGCGGCATGACCCGTATGCCTAAGGTGCAGGAAAAGGTTAAAGAGTTTTTCGGCAAGGATCCGCGCAAGGACGTAAATCCGGATGAAGCTGTCGCCGTGGGCGCAGCGATCCAGGGTTCGGTTCTGTCGGGCGACCGCAAGGACTTGCTGCTGCTGGACGTGACGCCATTGTCGCTGGGTATCGAAACCATGGGCGGCGTGATGACCAAGATGATCCAGAAGAACACCACCATCCCGACCAAGTTCAGCCAGGTGTTCTCGACTGCCGACGACAACCAGCCGGCCGTGACCATCAAGGTGTTCCAGGGCGAGCGTGAGATGGCTGCAGGCAACAAGGGCCTGGGCGAATTCAATCTGGAAGGCATCCCGCCGGCAGCACGCGGCACGCCGCAGATCGAAGTCACCTTCGACATCGACGCTAACGGTATTCTGCACGTCGGCGCCAAAGACAAGGCAACCGGCAAGGAAAACAAGATCACCATCAAGGCCAACTCCGGCTTGACGGAAGAAGAGATCCAGAAGATGGTGCGCGACGCCGAGGCGAATGCCGAAGAAGACAAGCGCCTGAAGGAAGCCGCCGAAGCCCGCAACCAGGGCGACGCACTGGTGCATTCGACCAAGAAGTCGCTGGTTGAATATGGCGACAAGCTGGAAGCCGGCGAGAAGGCAAGCATCGAAACTGCAATCAAGGAACTGGAAGAAGCGTTGAAGGGTAGCGACAAGGCCGCCATCGATAACAAGACAGCCGCCTTGACCACTGCAGCGCAAAAGCTGGGCGAAAAGATGTACGCCGACATGCAGGCGCAGCAAGCTGCAGCCGGCGGTGCCGAAGCAGGCGCAGCCGGTGCGGAAGCCAAGCCGAAGGAAGACGATGTAGTTGATGCCGACTTCAAGGAAGTGAAAGACAAGTAAGGTCTTCGTCAGCGATGGCTCGCCAGTCTGATTTTTGGATCGGGATTGTGACCATCGCGAAGACGCGCCGGACAGATGCCATCGCTCGCGATGCCCTGTTCGGCGTTTTCGCTTAAACAACAGGGTGCAAAAAGATGGCGAAGCGTGATTTTTACGAAATATTAGGTGTTGCGAAAAACGCTACTGATGATGAAATCAAGAAGGCGTATCGCAAGCTCGCAATGAAGCACCATCCGGACCGCAATCCGGATAGCAAAGGTGCGGAAGAAAAATTCAAAGAGGCGAAAGAAGCCTACGAGATGCTGTCCGATCCGCAAAAGCGGGATGCCTATGACCGCTACGGCCACGCCGGCGTCGATCCCAACATGGGCGGCGGTGGCGGCGGCGCGGGCGGTTTTGCCGATGCCTTTGGCGACATCTTCGGCGATATTTTTGGTGGCGGCGGAGGACGCGGTGGCCGGGGCGGCGGACCGCAGGTGTATCGCGGCGCCGATCTGCGCTACAACCTGGAAATCACGCTGGAACAGGCTGCGCACGGTTTCGACACCACCATCCGCGTACCTTCCTGGGATGAGTGTGAACCTTGCCACGGCAGCGGCGCCAAGGCCGGCACCGAGCCGATTACCTGCCCGACCTGCGGCGGCCACGGCCAGGTACGCATGCAGCAAGGCTTTTTCAGCATCCAGCAGACTTGCCCGAAATGCCACGGCAGCGGCAAGATCATTCCGGAACCATGCCCATCGTGCGCCGGCGCCGGCCGCATCAAGCGCAACAAGACGCTGGAAGTGAAAATCCCGTCCGGCATCGACGACGGTATGCGCATCCGCTCCTCCGGCAACGGCGAGCCAGGCATGAACGGCGGCCCGACCGGCGACCTGTATGTGGAAATCCACATCAAGCCGCACGCGGTGTTCCAGCGCGAAGGCGACGATCTGCATTGCGAAATGCCGATCTCGTTCGCCAAGGCAGCTTTGGGTGGCGAAATCGAAGTGCCGACGCTGAACGGCAAGGCGTCGTTTACGATTCCGGACGGCACCCAGTCAGGCAAGACTTTCCGCTTGCGCAGCAAGGGCATCAAGGGCGTGCGCTCAGGCTATGCCGGCGATTTGTTCTGCCACGTCGTGGTGGAGACCCCGGTCAAGCTGAACGACCGCCAGAAAGCGCTGCTGCAGGAATTCGAGCAGCTGACCAGCGAAGGCGGCGCCAAGCACAGCCCGCAGAGCAAATCCTGGAAAGACAAGGTCAAAGAGTTCTTTGAGTGAACTTGAGAATGAGCTTGAGTTAGCATTCTGACTCCCTGAAAACCGCCAGCCCGCAAGGCTGGCGGTTTTTTTATAGGCGCGGCGGCAGGCGGCACGCCATGTACTGCCCTCATTAACAAATTCCTTATTGCATAATTTTGCGCTGCTCTCTATTCTGTATATGGTAATAATAAAACGATCGTTCTTTTATTTGCGATCAATACAAACTCCATATACAACAAACCATAGGAGGAGACACAATGATAGTTGCTCAATTAAAGCGTGCAACGGCTTGCGCCTGCGTACTGTCCGGGCTGATGCTGGCGCAGGCGGCATTTGCGCTGGATCTGGCCGGCGTCAAGATCGACGAGACTGCCAAGGTCGGCAACCAGGACCTGAAGCTGAACGGCGCCGGGATACGCTATAAAGTCATTTTCAAGGTGTATACGGCAGCGCTGTATCTCACCGAGAAGAAAACCACGGTGCCGGACGTAATGGCCGCCAGCGGGCCGCGCCGCATCGAGCTGGTGATGCTGCGCGATGTCAGCAGTGAGGATTTCAGCCGCGCCTTCATGAGCGGCATCCAGAACAATGTGGATAAGGGAGATAAGGCCAAGATCATCAACCAGCTGCTGAAATTCGGTGAACTGTTCGCCTCTATCCCTGAGCTGAAAAAGGGCGACGTATTGACCACCGACTGGATCCCCGGCGTCGGCACGCAAATCCACTTCAACGGCAAGCCGGTGTCGGAAACCTTGCCCGACCAGGTTTTCTATAACTCTTTGCTGAAAATCTGGCTCGGCGACAAGCCGGCCGACAGCCGCCTGAAACCCCTGTTGCTGGGCCAGCCGGCTTAGTGTCGTGTCATGCCTATCTGTCGGCATCTCGCTTGTCCTTGACCCGTATCGCCCCCGCTATGCCTCCTCGGTACGCCTAGCGCTACGGGCCAAGGCCGGCGCGATATACCGACAGATAGGCATGACATGACACTAGGGCGTCTCCATCCGCATAATGGGTATTGGATAAAAGCGGATGGAGCAAGCCAGTTTTCTATAAAATAAGGCCCAGGATGTCGTGCCGGTATTGTCAAAATACCACGCAGACGGAACTTTATTGAATAGAAAACGATGACAGCAAACAACAAGCAATCCCTGACCCGAGAAGATCTGTTCCAGAGAAACCGTGAGTGGGCGGCGGCAATCACCGCCCGCGATCCGGAGTTTTTCAAGAAGCTGGCGTCGCAGCAGGCGCCGGAGTATTTCTGGATCGGATGTTCCGACAGCAGGGTGCCGGCAAATGAATTGCTGGGCTTGTTGCCGGGTGAGCTGTTCGTCCACCGCAACATCGCCAACGTGGTCGCGCACAGCGATTTGAACTGCCTGTCGGTGCTGCAGTTCGCGGTCGACGTGCTGAAGGTCAAGCATGTCTTCGTGGTTGGCCATTACGGCTGTTCCGGCGTCCATGCGGCGCTCACCAAGCGCCGCGTCGGGCTGGCCGACAACTGGCTGCGCCATGTCGAAGACGTGCATCAGAAGCATGAGCGCTACCTGGGCGAAGCCTTGCCGGAAAGCCTGCGCCACGACCGTCTGTGCGAGCTCAACTCGATGGAGCAGGTCGCCAATATCTGCCGCACCACGATCGTCCAGGACGCCTGGGATCGCGGCCAGCCCCTGACCATCCATAGCTGGGTGTATGGCGTGCGTGACGGCTTGCTGCGGGATCTGGAAGTGACTGTCAGCTGCATGTCCGACCTGGACAAGGGCATGGCAGCCAGTTTGAAACGCTACGAAGATTAAGGCGTTCCGGCTGTGCCGGAAATAAAAAAGACGGCCCAGGCCGTAATGCCGTTCAGTTAAGACTGAACGGCATTTTTATTTGAGGAACTCGTAGGGACGGCACTCCGTGCCCACGCGGATGGGCCGGGGCGCTAGCCGGGGCACGAATGTCAGGGACACGAATATCCATGATACTGCGTGGGCACGGAGTGCCCACCCTACGGCAGCGATTTTCAGTAAGGAATGATTAATTGCGTAGCGATTTTGTATCCGGCCGGTTGCTGTGCCCCTGCTTGTGTGGTCGAACTGATGGCGCTGCTGTTCGCATTCGGCGCGATAAACGCTGCGGGCTTACTGAGTTCGCGACAAAGCATCGGTAGGGTGGGCACTCCGTGCCCACGCGGATAGGACGGGGGCGCGTAGCCCGGGTGCGAATGCCCAGGGACGTAAATCTCCACGGCACTGCGTGGGCACGGAGTGCCCACCCTACGCCATGTCGTTCTGCCCTAACTGAACGGCATTACGGCCCAGGCCGTCTTCTTTTTTTTCGCAGATGCGGGTCTTAGATCACGATGGTTTGCGCTTCGCCTTCGGCGCGGGCGCGGATTTCACCGATGATGTTGACGGTCTCGCCGGCCGCCGTCAGTTGCGCTACTGCCGCAGCGGCGTTTTCCTTGGACACAATCACTGTCATGCCGATACCGCAGTTGAACACCCGGTGCATTTCAGCGTCGGCCACCTGGCCGTGCTGCTGTAGCCAGATGAACAGCGGCGGCATGGTCCAGGCATCGCTGCGCAGGACAGCGGTCAAATTGTCTTGCAGTACGCGCGGGATGTTTTCCACCAGGCCGCCGCCGGTGATGTGCACCATGCCTTTGACTTCCATGGACTCCATCAGCGCCAGCAGCGGCTTGACGTAGATGCGGGTAGGCTCCATCAGCACGTCGGCCAGCTTGCGGCCGTGGAAGTCGCCGTCCAGATCCGGCTTGGCGACTTCGATGATCTTGCGCACCAGCGAATAGCCGTTGGAATGCGCGCCCGACGACGCCAGGCCCAGCACGACGTCGCCCGGAGCTATCTTGGTGCCGTCGATCAGCTTGGATTTTTCCACGGCGCCGACGGCGAAGCCCGCCAGGTCGTATTCGCCGTCCGGATACATGCTCGGCATTTCCGCGGTTTCGCCGCCGATCAGGGCGCAGCCCGCCAGTTCGCAACCCTTGGCGATACCCTTGATGACATCGGTGGCGCTAGGAACATCCAGCTTGCCGCAAGCGAAGTAGTCGAGGAAGAACAATGGCTCGGCGCCTTGCACCAGGATGTCGTTGACGCTCATCGCCACCAGGTCGATGCCGACCGTGTCATGGCGTTTCAGGTGGAAAGCCAGCTTCAGCTTGGTGCCGACGCCGTCGGTACCGGACACCAGCACCGGCTCCTTGAATTTCTTGCTGATCTCGAACAGGGCGCCGAAACCGCCGATGCCGCCCATCACCCCTTCACGCATGGTGCGCTTGGCGAAAGGCTTGATGGCTTCGACCAGGGCGTCGCCAGCGTCGATATCGACACCGGCGTCACGGTAAGAGAGTGGCACGTTGGAAACGTTTGAAGTGGAAGTCATGATGTGATTGGCGGCAGAGGCGGTAAAATAGAGGAATTCGGCCGCGCATCTCGCATCTGTTATATATACATCACTGTATATGCGATGAAATGCGCGGTAAAAGCGGTATTTTATCAAACCGATCCACCAAACTCTCGATTCCATGCCATTTTCTTTTACTGACGAACAAAAACAAACTGCGTTGTGGCTGGGAATTGCGCTACTGCTGGTGGCGCTGATGGTGGCTTTGGGGCCGATCCTGACCCCTTTCATCGCCTCCGCGATCCTCGCTTACGCCCTGAATCCGGGGGTCGACTGGCTGTCGCGCCGGCGCATCGGCAAGTTTCCCTTTCCGCGCGCGCTGGCGGTGCTGGTGGTGATTTTGCTGCTGGTGTTCGCGATCCTGGCCGTGATCCTGATCGTGATCCCGGTACTACGCAAGGAGTTGCCTTTATTGCAAAACCAGATTCCGACCTTCCTGACCAAGCTGGACGGCCTGATCGGCCCGCATCTGCAGGATTTCGGCATCAATGTGCGGCTGGACGGCACCGGCATCAAGGAGATGCTGACCAAGCAGCTGTCCACCAGCGGCGATGAAATCTGGACTTCGGTGCTGGCCTCGGTGAAGGTCGGCGGCACCGCGGTGCTGGGCTGGCTGGCCACCATCCTGCTGGTGCCGGTAGTGTTGTTTTATCTGCTGCAAGACTGGCATTCCATCGTCGACCGGGTCGGCAAGCTGGTGCCGCGCCGCTGGCAAGGCAAGACCGCCAGCATGACGCAGGAGGTCGACAGCCTGCTGGCGCAATATTTGCGCGGGCAATTGCTGGTAATGTTGGTTCTGGCGATTTATTATTCGACCGGGCTGGCGATTGCCGGCTTTGACGTAGCATTGCCGGTTGGCATTATTACCGGCTTGCTGGTATTTATTCCTTACGTCGGCTTCGGTCTGGGACTGGTGCTGGCGCTGATTGCGGCGATGCTGCAATTCGACGGCCTGCATGGCTTGATTGCCGTCGCCATCGTATACGGCATCGGCCAGGTGCTGGAGAGTTTCATTTTGACGCCGCGCCTGGTAGGCGAGCGCATAGGCTTGCACCCGCTGGTGGTGATTTTTGCCCTGATGGCCTTCGGCCAGCTGTTCGGCTTCGTCGGCATCCTGCTGGCGCTGCCGTGTTCAGCGGTGATGTCGGTGGTGGTCAAGCACGTGAAGGCACATTACCTCAACAGCAGTTTTTATCAACATTAATTAATAGATTAAAGGCGGCTCGGAAATCTCAGGTTGTTCGAGACCCCCTTAGCAAGAATGAAGAAATTCGTGTCATGAGGCAGCTCACGCTGGATATAACTGCGGAAGAACCGCAGACCCTGGCTACTTTCGTGGTCGGGCAAAATCAAGAAGCTTTACAGTTCTTGCAGCGTCTGGTCGCGCCTAGCGCGGCATACCTCACCGCGCCGGGCGACCGCTTTGTCTACCTGTGGGGCGGCGCCGGCGCCGGCAAAAGCCATGTGCTGCGCGCCCTCGCCAGCAGCACCGGCGCGCGCCTGATCCGCGGCAGCCAGTATAACGGCGACGTTTTCAATTTTTCTCCGGATGTGCCCGGCTATCTGATCGACGATTGCGACAAGCTGTCGGCCGGCGACCAGATCGAAGCCTTCGCCTTGTTCAACCAGATCCGCGAGCATGGCGGCTGGCTGGTCACCAGCGGCCAGCTGCCGCCGTCCGAGCTGAGCGTGCGCGAAGATTTCCGCACCCGCCTGGGCTGGGGCCTGATCTACCAGCTGCACGGCCTCAGCGACGAAGAAAAAATCGCCGCCCTGACCCATGCGGCACAAGTCCGCGGCCTGCACTTGTCGAGCGGCGTGTTACCCTACCTCATTACGCATTTCCGGCGCGATATGCGGTCCCTGACAGCCATGCTGAACGAACTGGACCGCTTCTCGCTGGAGACGCAACGTCCCATTACGCTGCCTTTGCTGCGTAGCTTGTTGCAACTCGAATCCGAAGATAAACACACACTATGAACCTGGCCTTATTCGACCTTGACCATACGCTGCTGCCCGTCGACTCCGACTATGAATGGGGGCAGTTCCTGGCGCGCATCGGTGCAGTCGATCCTGACGCTTTTGAAAAGAGCAACGCCGAGTGGTTCGCCCAGTACCAGGCCGGCACGCTGGACCCGGTCAAGTACCTGGAGTTCGCCTTCGGCACCTTGTCCAAGTTCCCGCGCAAGCAGCTGGATGCCTGGCACCAGCAGTTCATGCAGGAAGTGATCCTGCCGACCATCACCCCGGCGGCCCGCGCGCTGTTGCAAAAGCACCTGGATGCCGGCGACCTGGTGGCGATCGTCACCGCCACCAACAGTTTCGTCACCGAGCCGATCGCCAAGGCGCTGGGCGTCGATTTCCTGATCGCCTCGGACCCGGAAACCACGGATGACGGCGAGATTACCGGCCGCCTGGCAGACACGCCGACCTACGGCCCGGGCAAAGTGATCCACACCCACGCCTGGCTGGCGACCATGGACATGACGCTGGCCAGTTTCCCGCGCAGTTATTTTTATAGCGATTCGCACAACGACCTGCCCTTGATGAAGCTGGTGACCGATCCGGTCGCCACCAACCCGAACGCCCTGTTGAAAGCCCACGCAAGTGAGCACGGCTGGCCCATCCTGAATTTATTCGACGCGCAATGATCAAGAAGCTGATTCGCTCCATCCTCGGGAAAAAGAAAAAAGATCCCACCCAACCGTTGATACTTGGCCCGAAAGAGCACGGCATCAATCCGCAACTGGTTTCGCCCAACGCGGTCCGGGTCACCAAGACGCTGCAGGATAACGGCTACAAGGCCTTCATCGTCGGCGGCGCCGTGCGCGACCTGCTGCTGGGGGTCAAGCCTAAGGATTTCGACGTCGCCACCAACGCCACGCCGGAACAGGTCAAGCGCCTGTTCCGGCGCGCCTTCATCATCGGCAAGCGCTTCCAGATCGTGCATGTGATGTTCGGCCAGGAACTGATCGAAGTCACCACTTTCCGCGGCGCTTCCTCCGACGGTTCGCCGAAAGACGAACATGGCCGCGTGCTGCGCGACAATACCTTCGGCGAGCAGCATGAAGACGCGGTGCGGCGCGATTTCACCATCAATGCGATGTACTACGATCCTGCCACCGAAAGCGTGCTGGACTACCACGGCGGCATCGCCGACATCCGCGCCAAGACCTTGCGCATCATCGGCGAACCGGAAGCGCGCTACCGCGAAGATCCGGTCCGCATGCTGCGCATCGTGCGCTTTGCCGCCAAGCTGAAATTCACCATCGATCCTGCTACCCGCGCGCCGATCCCGGTGATGGCGGCGCTGATCGACAACGTGCCGGCGGCGCGCGTGTTCGATGAAATGCTGAAACTGCTGATGAGCGGCCACGCGCTGGCCTGCCTGCAGCAATTGCGCAAGGAAGGCCTGCATCACGGCTTGCTGCCGCTGCTGGATGTGGTGCTGGAGCAGCCGCTGGGCGAGAAGTTCGTCACCCTGGCGCTGGCCAATACCGACATCCGCGTGCAGCAAGGCAAGCCGGTTTCCCCAGGTTTCCTGTTCGCCTCGCTGCTGTGGCATCAGGTGCTGGAAAAGTGGAGCGCCTACAAGGCGGCCGGCGAATTCCCGATTCCGGCGCTGCATCTGGCCGCCGACGACGTACTGGAAGCGCAGACCGACAAGCTAGCCTTGCAGCGCAAGATCGCCTCCGACATGCGCGATATCTGGGCCATGCAGCCGCGCTTTGAGCGGCGCACCGGCAAGGCTCCATACAAGATGCTGGAACACCTGCGCCTGCGCGCCGGCTACGACTTCCTGCTGCTGCGTTGCGCCTCTGGCGAAATCGACAGCGAAATCGGCGAATGGTGGACCGCCTTCATGGAAGGCGACGGCGACGAGCGCGAAGCATTGATGGCGCAAAAGCCAAAAGTGGCGGCTGAAGCCGCTCCCGCCAAGAAGCGTCCGCGCCGGCGCGGTTCCCGCAGCGGCGCCAAGCCGGTCAACCCGAGCGGCCGCGGCGACGATGGGCAAGGCGCTTGATCCTATGACGTCGACAGCCACGTCTAATGCGGCTGGCGCTGCAGTCACCGCTTACATCGGCATCGGCGCCAACCTGGGCGACGCCGCCGGCCAGGTGCAACGCGCCATCCTGCAGCTCGGCAAGCTGCCGCACACCAGCCTGGCCGGCCAGTCCAGCCTGTTTGGCACGGCGCCGCTGGATGCCGGCGGCGACGATTACGTCAACGCGGTCGCCTGCATCGAAACCCGCCTCGGCGCCCATGAACTGCTGCGAGGCTTGCAGCAGATCGAACAGGATTTCGGCCGTGAGCGCCCTTATCCGAATGCGCCACGCACGCTGGACCTGGATCTGCTGCTGTACGGCCAGTCCAGCATCCAGGACGATGTGCTGACGGTGCCGCATCCGCGCATGACGCAACGCGCCTTTGTCCTGATCCCGCTGTTGCAGCTCGATCCCTTCATCGTCATCCCCAGGCACGGCGCGGCGCATCAGTTCGCCCCGCTGGTGGCGGACCAGCGTATTCGCAAACTATAGACTCCGTGTTTGTTAGGGCAAAGTGCTGGATGCGACAGCTTCTGGCACACTGTTGTCCTGGCCCACGCGGCGGCACTTACGGTTGAACATGAATCTAGACAGTTATAAATACATCGTAGTAGAAGGCCCTATCGGCGCCGGCAAGACCACGCTGGCGAACAAGATCGCGACCCATCTGGGAGCCCGGGTCTTGCTGGAACAGCCGCAGGCCAATCCCTTCCTGGAAAAATTTTATCGGGATGCCTCCCGTTATGCGCTGTCGACCCAGATGTTTTTCCTGTTCCAGCGCATCAACCAGTTGCGCGAGGCCTCGCAAAACGATTTGTTCGATAACCGCAACCACCTGGTCGCCGATTTCCTGCTGGCCAAGGATGCCATTTTCGCTAGCCTGACCCTGGCCGACGAAGAGCTCAAGCTGTACCAGCAGATGTACGATCATCTGCGGCCGCAGGCGGCGACACCGGACCTGGTGATCTACCTGCAGGCCGAGCCGGAAACCCTGGTAGAACGCATCAGGAAGCGCGGCATCGAGATGGAAACCGCGATCACCCAGGAATACCTGACGCGCCTGTGCGAAAGCTACAGCCGCTTCTTTCATCACTATGACGATGCGCCCTTGCTGATCGTCAACAACGAACATCTGGACCTGGCCGGCAGCGATGCCGATTTCAGCTTACTCTTGGCGCGTGTCGACAGCATGCGCGGCAGGCGTGAATTTTTCAATCGTGGGGAATGACAATGGCAGCTTATTCACAAGACAGCGTACAAGATAGCGGCGCAACAGCGGCGCGCAGCAAAGTGGTGACCATCCCGGCCTTGCAGGCGCTGCGCGACAAAGGTGAAAAGATCACCATGCTGACCTGCTACGACGCCAGCTTTGCGGCCTTGATGGACCGCTGCGGCGTCGAGACCCTGCTGATCGGCGATTCGCTCGGCATGGTGTGCCAGGGTCACAGCTCGACCTTGCCGGTGACGGTGCAGGATATCGCGTATCACACCGCCAGCGTGGCGCGCGGCAATCGCACGGCACTGGTGCTGGCGGACCTGCCGTTCGGCGCCTACGCTACGCCGGAAAGCGCATTTGCCAACGCCGTGCCGGTGATCCAGGCGGGCGCGCAGATGATCAAGATAGAAGGCGGCGCCTGGCTGGCGCCGACGGTGCGTTTCCTGACCGAGCGGGCAATTCCGGTATGTGGTCATTTGGGACTGACGCCGCAATCGGTGCATCAGATGGGTGGCTATAAGGTGCAAGGCAAGACCAGCGCCGCCGCCGAGCAATTGAAGGCAGACGCCCTGGCTCTGCAGGAAGCCGGCGCCAGCCTGCTGGTGCTGGAAGCGATTCCGGCGGCGCTGGGCAAGGAAGTCAGCGAACTGCTGACGATCCCGACCATCGGTATCGGCGCCGGCCCGGACTGTTCAGGCCAGGTGCTGGTGATGCACGACCTGATGGGGGTTTTCCCGGGCCATAAGGCGCGTTTCGTAAAAGACTTCATGGAAGGCCAGACCAGCATCGATGCTGCCGTGCTGGCCTATGTGCGGGCGGTCAAGGACAAGTCGTTTCCGGCGCCGGAACACTGCTTCTGAGCGAGAGATGAAGGCGATGCTAACGGACCCTTATTGCAGCTGCATCGCCATTTCATGCCAGGCCATGCCGCCATGGTCGGACTCTGAAGCCTTGAGGTACTTGAAGCCCATGCTTTCGTAGAGCGCCACGTGGCGCTCTTTGCACATCAGATGGATGCTGGATTTGCGCAGGGCGCGCATGCGGGCGATGAATTCGTGCATCAATAGTCTGGAGATGCCGCGCCCCTGGAAATCCGGATGCACCACCACCGACATGATCACCACATGCGGCCCGTCCGGGTCGTGGCCGATCAGTTCCTTGAATGCCTCATCCGACATCTCGACCTGGAACGCCGCGCCGCCGTTGATGAAGCCGGCCACCACCCCATCAATTTCATAAACGATGAAACCCTGCGGCCAGGTAGCGATGCGGGTAGCGATCTTTTCTTTCGTGGCGGCTTCGTCGCCCTCGTAGGAGGTCGATTCGATCTGGTAGCAGCGCTCCAGATCGGCGCTGGCGACGAGACGAAGCAGACTATTGTTTGAAGTCATGGATGTGTTGCACTGTTGCGGCAAGCTTCAGGGCTGCTCGTTGCCTTCAGGTCCCTGCGCCAGGGTTTGCAGCGGCACTGGTTGCGCAGGATTGAGGTTGGCGGCCGGCGGCGCCAGCACCAACGGTTCATTCAGCGAGCCTTTGGCCAGCACTACGTTGGGCACGATGTCGGGATTGGCGTTCCAGACCGGATCGGCGAGGCCGTTGAACACCGCGGTCAGCTGCTTGCCCCAGTTTTCATGGATCATCTGGAAGTACTGGTTCTTTTCGTCGATGGTGACGAAGCGGGTCACCGCCAGCGTGTCGCTGCCATACAGCAGCAGGTCCAGCGGCAGGCCGACCGAGATGTTGGAGCGCATGGTGGAATCCATCGAGATCAGCGCGCACTTGGCCGCCTGGTCGAGGGTGGACGCCGGCGTGATCACGCGGTCCAGGATAGGTTTGCCGTACTTCGCTTCGCCGATCTGGAAATAGGTGTTTTCATTCAGCGATTCGATGAAATTGCCGGCTGCATAAACCTGGAACAAGCGGCAGCCCTCGCCCTTGATCTGGCCGCCGAAGATGATGCCGACATTGAAATCGATGCCGAATTTTTCCAGCTTCAGCGCTTCGCGGTCGTACACCACGCGTACCGCTTCGCCGACGATCTGCGCTGCTTCGTACATGGTCGCCACGGTCCAGATGGTCTTGCCGGCGGCGTTCACGTATTCGCCGATGACTTGCTTGATCGATTGCGAAATGGAGAGGTTGCCGGCAGTCATGAACACCATCAGGCGCTCGCCCGGGTTCTCGAATACGCTCATCTTGCGCGCGGTGGCGACGTGGTCCACTCCGGCATTGGTGCGGGAGTCGGAGAGGAAAACCAGACCGGAGTCCAGGCGCAGTGCGACGCAGTAAGTCATGATGTCAAAGAAAAATACAAAGTGGAGATTCTACAGGAAGCGGCGGCCGTTTCCTGGGCGCGCCGCTGATTCTGTTGTTTATTATGCTACAAGTTGATGCATTTTTGCGAGTCGTTTCATTGTTCTGATGGCAATGCGGAAACATTCACCTGCACGCTCATGGTTTCTTCGCCGCCGCCGCGGCGCACGCCACGCACCGGCGCCGCCGATTCGTAGTCGCGCCCTATTGCTAATCGACAATAATTGTCGCTGGCAAAGCAGGCATGGGTGACGTCGATGCTGATCCAGCCTGCAAAGGCGCCTTCCTGCACCCAGACATCGACCCAGGCATGGCTTTCGGCATGGCTGGTGTTGCCGGGATCGATATAGCCGGAAACATAGCGCGCGGAAATCCCCAGCGTGTGACAGCACGCCAGGAACAGGTGCGCATGGTCCTGGCACACGCCCTGGCCCAACGCCAGGGCGTCATCGGCGCTGCTGGTCACGGCGGTTGAGCCGCTCTGGTAAGCCACCGCGCTGCAGATTGCCTGCGCCAGATCGAGCAGTTGCCTGCTGTCGGCGCCTGCCTGCAAGTGGCGGTAAGCGAAATCCATGACGGCGGCGGTAGGCTGAGTCAGCGCCGTCGGCACTGTAAATACGAGCGGCGAAAATTCCCCCGCCTGCGGCAGCCGCCCCTGTTGCAAAGGCGTCACGGCCACCGTGCCTTCGGCGATGATGCGCACTTCGTGATGCGGCTTGGTGACGGTCAGCATATGGCTCAGGTTACCGAAGGCGTCGGTGAACGGATGGCGGCTGCCGGAACTGCTGATATGCCATGCCAGGGTGCGTTGCTGCGCTTCCGCGCGCGGCCACAGCCGCAGCTGCTGAATCGTGTAAGTCAGGGCTGCGGTGTAGTGATAGACGGTCTCATGGCGGATAGTGAGTAACATTAGCCGCTATCAAGTATTAAGGGGCACCAGGAAATCGCGGCTGATGCGATTGCCAAGTTCGAAAATGCGCTCGAAGAAGCGGGTCAGGTAATCATGCAGGCCGGCGTCGAGGATTTCATCCAGGTTGCTGAACTTGAGGTCGGCGTGCAGCTTGCCGGCGAAGCGTTCAGTATCGGATGAAATATCGTTGTGCACATGCTTGAGATTGCCGACCACCTGCTCCATGCAGGACAGCAGCGAGCGCGGCATGTCCGGCCGCAGGATCAGCAGGTCGGCCACGCGCGCCGGCGTGATGACGTCGCGATATACCTTGCGGTAAATCTCGAAACCGGACACCGAACGCAGGATCGCCGCCCAGTAATAGAAATCGATTTGCGGATCGGCGGCGATGGCGTCCTGGTCCTGGCTTTGCTGCTGGCGAATTTTCTGGCTCTGCTGCTGGCCGTTCTGGCCCTTCATGTAGCTGCTTTCCTTGGCGCCATGGAATTTGACGTCGATGATGCGCGCGGTATTGTCGGCGCGCTCCAGAAAGGTGCCGAGGCGGATGAAGTGGAAAGCCTCGTCCTTCAGCATGGTGCCGATAGTGACGCCGCGCGACAGATGCGAGCGATGCTTGACCCATTCGAAAAATTCGGCCGGATTCTGTTCCAGCGCGTTGGTTTGCAGATAACCCTGCATCTTGATCCAGGTCGCATTCTGGATTTCCCAGGCTTCCGTGGTCAGGGCGCCGCGCACCGCCCGCGCATTCTCGCGCGCCTGCTTCAGGCAGGAGGCGATCGAGGACGAGTTGCTGGGATCGCGCACCATGAAATCGATCACGTCCTTTTGCGTCAGCACGTCGTATTTCTTGTCGTAGGCATGGGTCAGCTCGGAAATGCCGAGCACGGCGCGCCAGCCCTTTTCGACATCTTCGACCGACTGCGGCAGCAGCCCGGTCTGCACATGCACATCCAGCATGCGCGCGGTATTTTCGGCCCGCTCGGTATAGCGGGACATCCAGAACAAATGGTCAGCGGTACGGCTCAGCATGTTATTTCTCCAGAATCCAGGTGTCTTTGGTGCCGCCGCCTTGGGACGAGTTGACCACCAGCGAGCCTTCCTTGAGGGCGACGCGGGTCAGGCCGCCGCGCACCAGGGAGACGTTCTTGCCGGACAGGACAAACGGCCGCAGGTCGAGATGGCGTGGCGCGATGCCGGATTCGACATAGGTCGGGCAGGCCGACAGCGCCAGCGTCGGCTGGGAGATATAACCATCCGGCTTGGCGATCACACGCTGGCGGAAGTCTTCGATTTCCTGCTTGGTAGAGGCCGGCCCCACCAGCATGCCGTAGCCGCCGGCGCCATGCACTTCCTTGACCACCAGGTCCTTGAGATTGTCGAGGGTGTATTGCAGGTCTTCCTTCTTGCGGCACTGGAAGGTCGGCACATTGTTGAGGATAGGCGTTTCCGACAGGTAGAACTTGACCATGTCCGGCACGAAGGGATATACCGACTTGTCGTCGGCGACGCCGGTGCCGATGGCGTTCGCCAGCGTCACATTACCGGCCCGGTACACCGACAGCAGGCCGGGCACGCCGAGCGAGGAATCGGGACGGAAGGCGAGCGGATCGAGGTAGTCGTCATCGATGCGGCGATAGATCACGTCGACCCGCTTGGGGCCGCGCGTGGTGCGCATGTAGACGTGGTTGTCGTTGACGAACAGATCCTGTCCTTCGACCAGTTCCACGCCCATCTGCTGGGCCAGGAAAGCGTGTTCGAAATAGGCCGAGTTGTACATGCCCGGCGTCATCACCACCACGGTCGGATCGGTGACGCCGACCGGCGCCACTGAACGCAGGTTATCCAGCAGCATGTCGGGATAATGATCAACCGGAGCGATCTTGTGGCGCAAGAACAGTTCAGGGAACAGCCGCATCATCATCTTGCGGTTTTCCAGCATGTAGGACACGCCCGACGGCACCCGCAGATTATCTTCCAGCACGTAGAACTCGCCCTCGCCGGCACGCACGATGTCGACCCCGGCGATGTGCGCGTAGATGTCCGAAGCCACCGAGATGCCTTGCATTTCGGGGCGGTACTGGGCATTGCGGAAGATCTGCTCAGCCGGGATCACGCCCGCCTTGACGATGTTTTGGTCATGATAGATATCATGGATGAACATATTGAGCGCCTTGACGCGCTGGATCAGGCCGGCTTCGAGCTGCGCCCATTCCTGGGCATGGATGATGCGCGGAATGATGTCGAAGGGGATCAGGCGTTCGGTGCCGGCATCGTTGCCGTAGACGGCGAAGGTGATGCCGACGCGGCGGAAGATCAGATCGGCTTCGGCGCGTTTGCGCGCGATGGTTTCTGCGGTCTGGGCGTTGAGCCAATTGGAAAATTCGCTGTAGTGCGGACGCACCAACGAGCTGCCATCGGAGTACATTTCATCGAAAAAATTTGCCATGATCTTGCTTTGCTGTGGTTTGATCGGGAACTATCAAGTAGCTATCAAGAAGCGTGCCTGTAGCACGCTATTGGTTGACGATTAAGCATTAACTTATTCAAAGATTAACATGCGGTCTCGTCTCTTGAACAGGCTTTATTTGCGGCAATGCGGCGTCAACTCTTAGCAAATTTTGCATATGTCTGGTGGCGGCCTCCGTCTTGTTCTGGGTGAGAGCTAGTGCAAAATGCTGCTCAGCCTGGTCTGTCAGATTGCTCTCATGCGGCTCTCATGCCCATGGCTTGGGCGCCGGAACGGCGCAGGGGCCGGGCATGTCGATCGACGTGAATGCTGCCGGGCTAACAATTTCAAGATACTCCATGTCTTCCGAGTAGTCGAATAAAAAATGCACGATACCGGGGCGCTGGTGCACGCAATCGCCGGCCTTGACCAGGGTTTCCTGGTCTTCATACATGAAACGGGCCCAGCCCTTGAGCATGTAGACGATATGGAAATCCGCTTCGTGGCGATGCCAGCCGGTGCCGACTTCCGGCGCCATGTTGGCCTTCACCAGGTGCGCTACCACCTTGCCGCCGGTGGCGGCGGCGATGCCGAGATCGCGGTACAGGAAAAAGTCGCGCAAGCCGCCGGACTGGAATTCGGTGTCGCCTTCGCGGACATGTGAAAACAGATTTGTCGAGCCCGTTTCGGTATCCATCGAACACTCCTTTCATGATTCATCAAGGCCAGCTCAGAATTCCACATCCAGTTCATTGATATCTTCCGGCTCCAGCTTGGCCGCCTTGATCCATTCCTGCATCTCCGGCATGGCGATGATGCGCTTGCAATAGGCGTTGCAGACCGAATCCAGCTTGACGTCGTAGGTGACGAAGCGGGTCGCCACCGGCGCGTACATGGCGTCGGCCATCGAACGTTCGCCGAACAGGAAGGGGCCGCCGTAGGTAGCCAGGCACTGTTTCCAGATGGTGGTGATGCGCTTGATGTCGGCCTCGGCGCGCGACCACACTTTGAAGTCGGGAAAGCGCGCCTTGATGTTCATCGGCAGCGCCGAGCGCAGCGAACTGAAGCCGGAGTGCATTTCGCCGCAGATCGAACGGCAGTGGGCGCGGGCGGCGCGATCCGCCGGCAGCAGGCCGGCCTTGGGGCGGATTTCGTGCAGGTATTCGCCGATCGCCAGCGTATCCCACACCACGATATTGCCGTGGTACAGGCAAGGCACCAGGATCGACGACGACAGCAGCAGGATTTCCGCGCGGGCGTCGGGATCGTCCGGCGAGATGATGTTTTCCTGGAATTCCAGGCCGGAAAATCGGGTCAGCAGCCAGCCGCGCAAGGACCATGACGAATAGTTCTTGCTGGTGATGCTCAAGGTGGTCTTAGGCATGGCAATATTCTTCCGTAGAGGTCGAAAGGGATTGGATTGGCAAACCGTTTGTTAATTACCGAGCAAGCACCGTGCCAGACGTTTGGGCATGGTTATTGCACCTGAAGGGAATGCCGGCATTCCAATAATAGGGTAGTCCCATGACGAAAATTTACCAGGCATATCAGGGCTATGCGGACCTCAGCGACCCCATGCGCATCTTGGCTGGCGCTACTGCACCAATGTTCGGCGCCAGATGGCCGGGCTGGCCGGAGACCCTGACGCTGCGCAAGCTGGCGGCGGCCTGCGAAGTGTTTGCATGCACCCAGTTGACGCATCAGCGCCCAGCATTCGGGATAAACAGCGCGGAAGACGGCGGCCGCACAGTTTCGGTGCAAGAAGAGGTGGCCGACCAGACGCCGTTCTGCACCTTGTTGCGTTTCCGTAAGGAAACCAAGGTTCAGCAACCGCGGATACTGCTGGTGGCGCCGATGTCGGGCCACTTCGCCACCTTGCTGCGCGGCACTGTCATAACCCTGTTGCGCGATCACGACGTCTACATCACCGACTGGCACAATGCGCGCGATGTCGCCCTCAGCGATGGCCGCTTCGGTTTCGACGAATATGTCGCCCACCTGATCCGCTTTATCGAGAAAATCGGCCCCGGTACGCACCTGGTGGCGGTTTGCCAGCCGACCGTGGCGGCGCTGGCGGCGGTCTCGCTGATGGCGGCCGAGCATCATCCGGCGCAGCCGGCCAGCATGACCCTGATGGCCGGTCCGATCGATACCCGCATCAATCCGACCGCGGTCAATGAGTTGGCGAAAAGCAAGCCTATCGCCTGGTTCGAGAAAAACCTGGTGAGCACCGTTCCCGGCCGTTACGCCGGCAGCCAGCGCCAGGTCTATCCTGGCTTTTTGCAGCTGACGGCCTTCATGAACATGAACCTGGAGCGCCACCTGAAGGCCTTCCAGAACCTGTACAACTACCTGGTCGAAGGGGAGGATGAAAAAGCCAATACCATCAAGACCTTCTATGCGGAGTATTTCGCCATGTCGGACCTGGCGGCGGAGTTCTATCTGGAAACCGTGCAAAGCGTGTTCCAGGATCATGCATTGCCGCTTGGTGAAATGCAGGCATTAGGGCGTACCATAGAACCGGCAGCGATCCGCCGCACCGCGCTGTTCACGATCGAAGGAGAGAAGGATGACATCTGTGCGGTGGGGCAGACCGTGGCGGCGCAGGACATGTGCAGCGGCATACGGCCGTACATGAAGTTGCATCATGTGCAGACCGGGGTAGGGCATTATGGCGTCTTCAACGGCCGCCGCTGGGACAATGAAATCTATCCGCGCTTGCGCGAATTCATTCATAGCCATGAGCCATAGAGCAGTAAGGTTTTTTGTCAGTTCGTTGAATATCCGGCAGCAAAATTTTTCGCTGACCGATTTATTGATTGTTGATTGTCGCAAAGGATAGCCATGTCGATTCACGTTGCACTCAACCATCTCACTACTTACCGCTACGACAAGGCCATCAGCCTCGGCCCGCAGATCATTCGCCTGCGGCCGGCGCCGCATTGCCGTACCCGGATCCTGAGTTACTCCCTGCGGATCTTGCCGCAGCCGCATTTCATCAACTGGCAGCAGGACCCGCAGGCCAACTACCTGGCGCGGCTGGTGTTTCCGGAAAAGACTACCGAATTCCAGATCGAGGTCGACCTGGTGGCGGAAATGTCGGTGCTCAATCCCTTCGATTTCTTTCTCGAACCGTATGCCGAGAAAGTGCCGTTTTCGTATGCCGCGGAATTGCTCAACGAGCTGGAGCCGTACCGCAAGAAACTGCCGGTCACGCCGCAGCTGCAAAAATTCCTGGATACGGTGCCGCGTGAAAAGATCCGCACCGAAGACTTTCTGGTCAACCTGAACCAGAGCCTGGCCCAGCTGATCGGCTACACCATCCGCATGGAGCCGGGCGTGCAGACGCCGGAACAGACGCTGGACCTGGGCTCCGGCTCCTGCCGCGATTCGTCCTGGCTGCTGGTGCAGATCCTGCGCCACCTGGGGCTGGCGGCGCGCTTCGTGTCCGGCTACCTGATCCAGCTGACGGCGGACCAGAAAGCGCTGGACGGTCCCTCTGGAACCGAGGTCGATTTCACCGACCTGCACGCCTGGTGCGAAGTGTATCTGCCCGGCGCCGGTTGGATCGGCCTCGACCCGACTTCCGGCTTGCTGGCAGGCGAAGGCCACATCCCGTTGTCCTGCACGCCGGAACCGTCATCGGCGGCGCCGGTGAGCGGCATGGTGGAACCCAGCGAAGTGGAATTCGGCCACGCGATGAGCGTCACCCGCATCTGGGAATCGCCGCGCGTCACCAAGCCTTACAGCGAGCAGCAATGGGAGCAGATCGAAGAACTCGGCCACGCCATCGACGATGATCTCGATGCATTGGATGTACGCCTGACCATGGGCGGTGAACCGACCTTCGTGGCGCTGGACGATCCCGAGGGTGACGAATGGAATACCGCCGCCATGGGACCGGGTAAGAAGCCGCTGGCGGCGCAACTGTATCACCGCCTGCGCCAGCAATATGCAGCGCAGGGGCTGCCGCATTTCGGCCAGGGCAAATGGTATCCAGGCGAACAGCTGCCGCGCTGGTCCTTGAACTGCTACTGGCGCCGCGACGGCGAGCCGATCTGGAACACGCCTGAGCTGATTGCCGATGAAACCAAAAAGCAGGCCAGCGAAGACGGCGTCGCCGAGCGCTTCCTGCATGGCGTCGCCGCGCGCCTGACGCTGGAGCGGCAAAATGTCTTCGCCGCCTATGAAGACATCTACTACTACCTGTGGCGCGAACGCCGCCTGGCGATCAATGTCGACCCTTCCGACTCGCGGCTGGACGACAAGCAGGAACGGGCGCGGCTGGCGCGCGTGTTTTCGCAAGGGCTGCGCAAGGTTGCCGGCTATGTCCTGCCGCTGGCGCGCAGCGCCGACGAGCGCAGCTGGAAAAGCGGCAACTGGTACCTGCGCGGCGACCATTGCTATCTGCTGCCTGGCGATTCGCCGCTCGGCTATCGCCTGCCGCTGGATTCGCAGCCATGGGTCAAGGCCGGCGATTATCCCTATGTGCATCAGCCCGATCCGACCCAGCAGTTCCAACCCCTGCCGGTAGCGCACCAGCAGCGCGATAAGCTGGCTCCGGCAAGTAGCGCCAAGAGCGCGGCGGCGGCAAGCGATGCGCCGAAATACAGCACGGCGTTCAGCAGCGATCCGAATCTTGCAGCCAAGCTCACCAGCATACCGGCGCCTTTGGAATCGGCTGACAAGATCACGCGCACGGCCTTGTGCGCCGAAGTGCGCAATGGCGTGCTGTATCTGTTCATGCCGCCGCTGGCGCGCCTGGAAGATTACCTGGAACTGGTGGCAGCGATTGAAGCTACCGCCGAAACCCTGCAGCAGCCGATGCTGCTGGAAGGCTACGAGCCGCCTAACGATCCGCGTTTGAAAAAATTCAGCGTGACGCCGGATCCGGGTGTGATCGAAGTCAATGTCCAGCCCATGCACAGTTGGAGCGAGCTGGTGGCCAACACCAGCTATCTCTACGATGTCGCGCGCGAAACCCGCCTGACCACCGAGAAATTCATGCTCGATGGCCACCATTCCGGCACCGGCGGCGGCAACCACCTGGTGCTGGGCGGCGCCACCACCGGCGATTCGCCGTTCCTGCGCCGTCCCGATCTGCTGCGCAGCCTGATCAGTTACTGGAACAATCATCCGGCCCTTTCCTATCTGTTTTCCGGCATGTTCATCGGCCCCACCTCGCAGGCGCCGCGGGTCGATGAAGCGCGCAACGATTCGGTGGTGGAGCTGGAACTGGCATTCACGGAAATGGAAAAGCAGCTGGCCAAGGATAACTGCGCGCCATGGCTGGTGGACCGTCTGCTGCGCAATCTGCTGATCGACGTCACCGGCAACACGCACCGCGCCGAATTCTGCATCGACAAACTGTATTCGCCGGACAGCAGCACCGGCCGGCTCGGCCTGCTGGAATTGCGTGCCTTCGAAATGCCGCCGCATGCGCGCATGAGCCTGACCCAGCAACTGCTGCTGCGGGCGCTGGTGGCGCGTTTCTGGAAGACGCCGTACCAGCCGCCGCGCCTGGTGCGCTGGGGCACCGAGCTGCACGACCGTTTCCTGCTGCCGCATTTCATCTGGCAGGATTTCGGCGACGTCATGGACGATCTGCAGCAGGCCGGCTATGCCTTCAAGGCGGAATGGTTCGCACCGCACTTCGAGTTCCGCTTTCCGAAAATCGGCGACTATGCGGTCAATGGCATTGCGCTGGAGTTGCGCACGGCGTTGGAGCCATGGCACGTGCTGGGCGAGGAAAACCGTTCCGGTGGCAACGCCCGCTACGTCGATTCCTCGCTGGAGCGGGTGCAGGTCAAGGTGAGCGGCATGGCGCCGGATCGCTACGTCCTGACCTGCAACGGCGTCGCCGTGCCGCTGCAGCCGACCGGCCGCGTCGGCGAGTTCGTCAGCGGCATCCGCTATCGCGCCTGGCAGCCGCCGTCGGCGCTGCATCCGACCATCGGCATCGATTCGCCGCTGACTTTCGACCTGGTCGATACCTGGAACGGCCGCAGCCTGGGTGGTTGCCAGTATCACGTGGTGCATCCGGGCGGACGCAGCTACGATACCTTCCCGGTCAATGCGTTCGAGGCGGAAAGCCGCCGCCTGGGACGTTATTTCCGTCTTAACCATACGCCGGGAACGATGCAGGTGAAGCAAGCGATAGCGTCCGTCGAGTTCCCATTTACGTTAGACTTACGTCACTTCTGACCAACCTCGCCAGTCGGCGGCCGGAAAAGCTGTAGGGCAACTTGTGCAAAGTTGCCCGCCGGGTTTTCCTGCGCTGCAGCAGGTTGTCTATAACCAAAACAAGTGACGCAAGCGATCAACCATGTACCGGCGTTTACTCGAAAGTTATCCTGCTGAGGCTGATCGTTACGACGAAATGCTTGAGGCAGGCGGCCGCCTGCGGCCGCATTGGCGGACCCTGATCGACCAGCTGGAAGACCTTTCGCCGGAGGTGCTGCGGCGCCGCGCGCGCGAGGTGCGCGAGGCCATCGCCGCCGACGGCGTGACCTACAATGTGTACGCCGATCCGCAAGGCGCCAACCGGCCTTGGGAACTGGATCTGTTGCCGCAGATCATTTCCGCCGAAGAATGGCAGACGCTGTCTGCTGCCGTCACCCAGCGCGCCAAGCTGCTGAACGCGGTGCTGGCTGATCTCTACGGACCGCAAGCGCTGTTGTCGGAAGGTTTGCTGCCGCCGGCGCTGGTGTTCGGCCAGCACGGCTATCTCTGGCCCTGCCGCGGCATCGAACCGCCGGGCGGCATCCACCTGCATCTGTATGCGATCGACCTGGCGCGTTCGCCGGATGGCCACTGGTGGGTCATCTCCGACCGTACCCAGGGCCCCTCGGGCGCCGGCTATGCTCTGCAAAACCGCCAGATCATGTCGCGCGCGATGCCAGACACGGTGCGCGACATGCATGTGCAGTCGCTGCTGAAATTTTTCCATACCCTGCACAACAGCCTGAGCGAACTGGCGCCGGCCGGCGGCGAACCGCCGCTGGTAGTGCTGCTGACGCCAGGCCCGTATAACGAAACCTATTCGGAGCACGCCTTCCTGGCGCATACGCTGGGCTTCCCGCTGGTCGAAGGGGCGGACCTGATGGTGCGCGGCGACATGGTCTACCTGAAAACCCTGAGCGGCCTGCGCCGGGTGCATGCAATCCTGCGCCGGTTGGACGACGACTATTGCGATCCGCTCGAACTGCGCGCCGATTCCGCGCTCGGCATTCCCGGCCTGGTGCAGGCGGCGCGCCTGGGCAATGTGCTGATCGCCAATTCGCTCGGCAGCGGCGTGCTGGAGTCGGGCGCCTTGCACGGCTTCTTGCCGGCCATCTGCCAGCGCCTGTTGGGCCAGCCGCTGGCGCTGCCTGCGGTGGCGTCCTGGTGGTGCGGCGAAAAGCCGGCGCTCGAATACACCCTGGCCAATCTTGAGCAACTGGTGATCATGCCGGCCTTCCCCTCGATGCGCATGCAGCCGATCTACGGCCATAGCCTGAATGCACAGTCGCGCCAGCGCGTGATCGACAGCTTGCTGGCTCAGCCGCATGCTTATGTAGCGCAGGAATGGGTGCGTTTGTCGCAGGCGCCGGTATTGTCGCGCAGCGGTGAATATCGCCTGATGAGCCGTGCTGTCAGCTTGCGCGTGTTCGTGGTGGCGGCCGCCGACGGCAGCTATCATGTGATGCCGGGTGGCCTGACGCGGGTGGCGCCGCGCCAGCGCAAGGATATCGTTTCGATGCAGCAGGGCGGCGCCAGCAAGGATGTCTGGGTGCTGGGGCAGATGCGGGCGGAAGCAGCCGATGGGTCAGCTGCGCCGGCTGAAAACCAGGATGGCCGGCAGCGCGCTCTGCACATCTCGCTGGACACCATCCGCAGTACGGTCGACATTTCTTCGCATGCCGGGGAAAACCTGTTCTGGATGGGCCGCTATGCCGAGCGTTGCGACAACCTGGCGCATCTGCTGCGCGCCACCCTGCAGCGCAGCATAGATCTGCAAGGCGATGCGCGCGAGAATTTCTATCAACTGTGCGAGATTTGCCGCGGCCTTGGAATCGCCTTGCCGGCGTTGTCGGCGAGCGGACGACCAAGCATCAGCGCCATGCAGCAAGCCCTGATCGCGGCGATTGCCGATCCGACTGCGGCCACCAGCATCGCCGCCAATCTGCGTCATCTGCATCATTGCGGCTACCAGGTGCGCGAGCATCTTTCGCTCGACAACTGGCATGCCATCAACCGCATGCCGGGCCTGGTGGCAGACAGCGGCATGACGCCAGCCTTGGCGCTGCACATGCTGAACAATGTGATCCAGGCTTGCGTCGGCTTGGCCGGCCATGCGCTGGACGACACCACGCGCGACGAAGGCTGGCATTTCCTGATGCTGGGACGCCACATAGAACGCATGACGCATCTGGCGACCTTGTTCGGCCAGTTCCTGCGGTTGCCGGCGGAGGCGCAGAACAAGATCTTGCCGTGGCTGCTGGAGTCGGCCAACAGCGTAGTCACCTACCGTGTACGCTACCGGCGCGCGCCGGAGTGGCTGCCTGTTCTGCATCTGCTGGTGTTCGATGCCAGCAATCCGCACGGCATCGCGTTCCAGTTCCAGATGCTGGAGCGTTATCTGAGCGATATTGCGGAGCAGCTGGGAACGCTCAGCATGGACACGCCGGCGCACCTGTCGGCCCTGTTGCGCGAGTTCGAATTGCAGGATCTCAGTCACGATTCGCTGTTCGTGGCGGATGCGCATGCGCGCCTGGTGCAGCTGATGCGCGATGCAATCACCGGCGCCTTTGCCTTGTCCGATGAGTTGGCGCGGCATTTCTTCACGCCGCTGAATGCCCCGGTCAGCCAGGGGGTGTCTTGATGAGTGAATACGTTTACCACATCCGTCACGATACGCATTATGCCTACTCGCAGCCGGTGCGGCTGTCGCATCAGATGCTGCGCCTGACGCCGCGTTCGCTGCCGTGGCAGACCTGCACTTCGCACGGCATAGCGATTATTCCCGAGCCGCAAAACCTGCGCTTGCTGCTGGATAGTTTCGGCAATCCGATGCAGTCGTTTTCGCTGGAGAGCGATCATACCGATCTGCGCGCCATCGCCGATTCCTGGGTGACTTTGACCCAGCGGCAGTTGTCGCCGCCGACGCCGCCGTGGGAGCTGGCGCGCAGCAAGCTGTCGTATCAGGCTGGGCAGTTTTTATTACCAGACGACCTGGAGGCGACGCGTTATCTGTTTGAATCGGCGCATGTGCGTATCAAGCGCGAGTTCCTGGCTTATGCGATGGAGTCGTTTACGCCGGGGCAGTCTTTGCTGGATGGTATCCAGGCTTTGATGACGCGGATTTTTCGCGAATTTACTTTCGATCCTCTGGCTACTACGGTTTCTACGCCGGTGACTGAGGTGTTTGCTACCCGACGCGGGGTGTGCCAGGATTTTGCGCATTTCATGTTGTCTTGTCTGCGTTCGCTGGGGCTGGCGGCGCGTTATGTCAGCGGTTATCTGTTGACTGAGCCGCCGCCGGGACAGCCGCGCTTGATCGGGGCGGATGCTTCGCATGCCTGGGTGTCGGTGTATTGTCCTGGCGTCGACGGTCAGGCCAGCAGCTGGATCGATGCTGATCCTACCAATGGTATTTTCCCGGACACCAGCCATATTACTTTGGGTTGGGGACGCGACTTTCTCGATGTCTCGCCCTTGCGTGGAGTATTGATCGGCGGCGGCCAGCAAACCATGGATGTAGCCGTCACGGTCATGCCGGCGCACGAAGCGCCGGGGTTTGGTTTCGCGGTATGACGCGGGTCTGGCCGTTACGGTAAAGAGAGCGCATCTGTCATATCCCTTACGATCATGCTGGCTCGTTTTTGCATCTCGATGAGGTGGTGTGCAACGGTTTTGTTGTCCATGCGGCTGGCGAGCGCGCCTAGTCCTATAGCGCCGATTGTCTCCTGTTGAGCGGTAACAATAGGGACCGCGATGCCGCGATAGCCTGTGTTCTCCAATTCAATGTTCAGATCGGCATATCCGCAGCTTTGGCAGCGCAAGATACGATCAAGCACCTCCTTGGAGCTGCATCCGAAACGCTCATATCGCCCTTGATTGCGCAAGAGGATGGCTTCGATTTCGTCCTCCGCCATGGTGCGCATCAGCGCGATGCCTCCTACGCTGGCGCCCAAGGGCCTTCTATTCCCGATTTCCACGTAGAGGATCTTCACCGGATGCGTTCCGATCTGGCGATCGATGCATATCGAGTCGCGCCGGTTGCGCTGGGTGAGAAAAACCGTTTCGCCAAGTGCGCTGGCCAGCTCATCCAGATAGGGTGACGCCGCCGCTTTCAGCGGAAAGCGGTTACGCCGCGCCAAGCCTAAGAAAAACACCTCCTGTCCCAGGAAATAGCGGTGGCCGTGCGCGGGTTTTTCTGCCAAGCCTTGCTCAATCATTTCCTTCAGGAGACGATGAACAGACGGCGCCGGCAAGCCAAGCTCCTCGGCAATATCCACCAGACGCCGCCCGTGATCCTGACCGATCGCCAGTGCGCTCAGAAGTTTTGCCGCCCGTTCCACGCTGCGTACGTTTTTGGTGCCTGTGGCGCGGCTTTGGGACGGCGCCCGTTGCTTCGTTGCACCAGGGTTCCCGGACATTTTCATCGGCATGCTCCTCCTTCAATAAGAAACGTTGCTGGGGCCGAAGATAGCAGAAAATTCCGCGTGGCGGAATTTTTAAGACATCACTCATTGCAGCCTGCAACAGCGATTCATACACTTGATGCAAGCTGTGACGACGACCGCTGCTATCAATTGGCCGGCGTACATTTGCATTCAAGACTTGGAGACCATCTGCATGACTGCTGCTACTGCTTATACCTGCCTCAAGGAGATTCGCTTTCACCACTGCGATCCGGCTGGGATCGTGTTCTATCCGCAGTACTTTGTGCTGTTCCACGAGCTGATCGAAGACTGGTTCAATGACGGACTCAATATTTCCTACTCCGAGATGATAGCCATCCATCGGAAAGGGATTCCTACGGTGCGCCTGGAGTGTGATTTTCTTGCGCCGAGCAGACTTGGCGACGTACTGACAATGCAGCTGAACGTCGCCAGACTCGGAGAAAGTTCACTGCGCGTCAAGCTATCCGCGAGCCATCTCGGCAAAAAGCGGATTGCGGCGACACAGACTGTGGTGCTGATCTCGCTCGAAACAATGCGACCGATGCCACTGCCGGAAGACTATATTTTTCGCATGACGCCATTCGTGAGCGAGTAGCAGCAGAGTCGGCCAACTCCGATCGCGATTGATTGCTTCTATTTCCAATCGCATGTCACAACATGTAATTTTTTCCAATTCATACCAGGAGACCTTGAGCATGGCAAATCAGAAAATAATCGTTCTTGTGGCGCCTACCGGCGGCATGGCATTCAAATCGCAAAATCCGCGACTGCCGACCCAGCCAGAAGAGATTGCCCGCGACGTCTACGACTGCTATAACGCTGGTGCAAGCGTGGCAGCTATCCACGCCCGATTACCAAACGACGAAGCCACCTGCAACGCGGGGATCTACCGCGATATCAATGCGCGCATTCGCTCAAAATGCAACATCGTCATTAACAATTCGACCGGCGGCGGCATCCATGGCGACATGATCAAGCCGCTTGAAGACGGGCTTTTCGATACCGCCTGGTCGGAACGGATCAAAGGCATGGATGCCGGCGCCGAGATGTGCACACTGGACGCATGCACCATGAACGCAACTTTCAACGCTGCGGAAGTGCTCTTGAATACCCCGCCTTCGCGCTGCCGCCAGCTGGCGGCTACCATGAAAGAACGCGGTATCAAGCCAGAATGGGAGGTCTTCAATCCCGCTCATATCATTCAGGACGTAGCGCATCTCATCGAGCAAGGTTTCGACCAGCCGCCTTATATCATCAATATGGTGCTTAACGCGCATCGCGGTTTTCAGAACGCCATGCCTTATACGCCCAAGACACTGCAATACATGGTTGATATGCTGCCGCAGGAAAGCATGTTCTGCGTCAGCGGAATTGGCCCTGCCCAGCTGCCCGCCGGCATCAACGCCTTGCTGCTGGGCGGCGCCATGATCAGGGTAGGGTTGGAAGATAACCTGTATTACCGTCACGGACAGCTTGCCACGAACGTCGAGCTCGTCGAACGCGCCGTGCGCTTGCTAAGAGAAATGGATTACGACGTCGCGACTCCGGCGGAGGCTCGGCAGCTGATGGGGTTGCCGCGCTCAGACAGCACAGTGCGCCCGGAATTCTCGGTATGAGCGATACGCGCATTTTTTAAGGAGTAAGGAACTCATGACATTAAAAAAAGCAAGCGCCGGCCTGGCGCTGGATGACATGCTGAACGCTGCGCAAGCCGAATTCGTTAGCGCGAATCCCGAAAGCAGCGCGCGCATTGCCAAGGCTGAACAGGTTATGCCAGGAGGAAATACCCGCTCGATACTGTATTCCCTTCCTTTCCCGCTGGTGATGGCGAGCGGACGCAATGCCAGACTCACAGATGTCGACGGACACGAGTACATCGATTTCATCGCTGAATACAGCGCAGGAATCTACGGCCATTCGCATCCAGTGATTGTTCAGGCGATTATCGAAGCGCTTGATGGCGGCATCAACCTGAGCGGACACAATACCTACGAAGCGGCGCTCGCTCGGCTGATCTGCGAGCGCTTTGCGTCGATAGATCTGGTGCGCTTCACGAATTCGGGTACAGAAGCCAATCTGATGGCGATCGCCGCTGCCAAGATTTTCACCGGCCGTAGCAAGATCGTTGTGTTTGACGGCGCCTATCACGGCGGTGTGCTCAACTTCGGCGGTAGTAGCTCAGCGGTCAACGTGCCGCACGATTATCTTATCGCGCCGTATAACGATCTTGCCGCGGCACAGGTATTGATGAAACAGCATGGTAGCGAGATAGCCGCGATTCTGGTCGAACCGATGCTAGGCGCCGGCGGTTGCATACCAGGAACGCAGGAATTTCTGCAAGGCTTGCGCGCTGCTGCTGATGCTTCCGGTGCTGTGCTGATTTTCGACGAAGTGATGACGTCGCGCTGTGCTCCTGGCGGCCGGCAGGAAATCATGGGTATTGCGCCCGATATCACCACGCTGGGAAAATATATCGGCGGCGGCATGTCGTTCGGCGCATTCGGCGGCAGGCGCGCCATCATGGATCAGTTCGATCCGAGCAGAAGCAAGAGCGTGTCGCATGCGGGAACGTTCAACAACAACGTGGTGACTATGGCCGCCGGCATCGCCGGCATTGGCAAGCTGTATACTCCGGAGGTCGCGATTGCCTTCACTCAGCGCGGCAATGCCTTGCGTGAACGGCTCAATCGCATCTGCATCGCGCATGCTGTCGCCATGCAGTTTACTGGCATCGGCACCACGATGAACGTCCATTTCACCAGACAAGCCATTTCCTCGCCAGCGGATATTGCCGGCGCAGATCCGCGTTTCAAGAAATTGCTGTTCTTTTATTTGTTGAGAAGCGGAATTTATATCGGCTCACGCGGCTTCATCGTCATGTCGTTGCCGCTAAGCGATAGCGACCTGGATAAATTGGTCGATGCGATCGGACAATTCATTGTTTGCTACAAGCAATATCTTTCTGCCTGATTGGGGGCATGCTATGCAAAAGAAAATAGTTTTTCTGGCGGCTGTTCTCGCCATTTCCGCAACAAGCAGTGCGTCTGATCAGGAACAGATCGTCAGGATCGGACACGTTGGCCCGCTCACCGGGGCATTGGCGCATGTAGGCAAGGATAATGAGCTTGGCGCCCGCATGGCGATTGATGAACTGAACGCCAAAGGGATCCGCATCGACGGCAAGAAAATCACATTCGCATTGGCGGCGGAAGACGATGAAGGCGATCCCAAGCATGGCACCGCGGCGGCGCAAAAGCTGGTTGACGCCAAAGTCAACGGCGTGATCGGTCACCTTAACTCGGGTACGACCATCCCTGCTTCAAAGATCTACTACGAAGCGGGTATCCCGCAAATTTCGCCGTCTGCAACCAACCCGAAATATACACAGCAAGGTTTCGATACCACGTTCCGCCTGGTCGCCAACGATAGCCAGCTAGGCGGCGCTTTAGGTCGTTATGCCGTCGAAGCATTACAAGCCAAGAATATCGCCGTGATCGATGACCGTACCGCCTACGGTCAGGGTGTGGCGGAAGAGTTCATCAAAAGCGTCAAAAAGGGCGGCGCCAGCATAGTGGCGACGCAGTTCACCAACGACAAGGCAACCGACTTCAGCGCCATCCTGACCTCGATCAAGGCCCGCAAGCCGGATCTGGTGTTCTTCGGTGGAATGGATGCCGTTGCCGGGCCCATGCTGCGCCAGATGAAACAACTGGGCGTCAATGCCGTCTTCATGGGAGGAGACGGCATTTGCTCAAGCGCGCTACCGCGCTTGGCCGGCGATGCACTGGGCGACAACCGCATTATCTGCGCCGAGGCTGGTGGCATTGTGGAAGCAGGCAAGAAAAACCTGGAAACCTTTAAGGCCGCATTCAAAAAGAAATTTAATGTAGAAGTGCAGCTCTACGCACCGTACGTCTATGACTCTGTCCAGGTTATGGCCGCAGCCATGCAAAAGGCGGACTCCGTTGTTCCCGCGAAATACCTCCCTGCCTTGGCCAGCATTAATTATCACGGCATAACCGGCCCGATCGCTTTTGATGCCAAAGGCGATATCAAGGAGGGCGCGCTGACGTTATTCACATATAAATCAGGCGCACGCAACCAGATCGCCATCGTCAGGTAGGAAACGATGTGGTCCTAGGGCGCGCGAATCTGCTGCACCAGCGAGACTGCGCGCGGATCGGGCGGCGGCGTCAGCAGGCTGACCACGATCAATGCCAGCAAGCCAGCCGGCACGCCGAAGATGCCCGCTGCCATCGGCGCGATGTGGAACCACTGGCCGCTGGCGGAGCCGCCTAGCGACGGATAGGTGTGCAGCATGTAGTACACGCAGGTGACGAAGCCGACCACGATGGCGGCCATGGCGCCTTCCTGGTTGCCGCGCTTCCAGAATACGCCTAGCGCCAGTACCGGGAACAGGGCGGAAGCTGCCAGCGAAAACGCTGCGCCTACCATCGACAGGATGTCGCCGGGTTTCAGCGACGCCGTGTAGGCCGCCAGCAGCGCCACCACCAGCAGCAGCAATTTGGACACCGTGACGCGCTTGGCGTTGGAGGCGTGTGGGTCGATCATCTTGTAGTAGACGTCGTGCGAGAGGGCGTTGGAAATCGTCAGCAGCAAGCCGTCCGCGGTCGACAGCGCTGCCGCCAGGCCGCCGGCGGCGACCAGGCCGGAGATGTAGTAGGGCAGTTTGGCGATCTCCGGCGTCGCCAGCACGATGATGTCGCCGTCCAGCACGATTTCCGACAGCTGCACGATGCCGTCGTGGTTGACGTCGGTGATGCTGACCAGCGGATGGAGCTTGTCGATATTGGCCCAGTACGAGATCCATTCCGGCAGGTGCGCATAGTCGGAACCGACCAGCGACGTGTAGATATAGTACTTTACCAGCACCGCCAGCGCCGGCACCGTCAGATAGATTAGCAGGATGAAAAACAAGGTCCAGAATACCGATTTTCGGGTTTCATGCACCGACGGCGTGGTGTAGTAGCGCATCAGGATATGCGGCAGCGCGGCGGTGCCCAGCATCAGGCAAAACACCAGGGCCAGGAAATTGTTGCGCTTGATGTCCGAGGCTTCAGGGCTGGCCGCGGCAAATGGCGTGGCTTGCGGAATCGGCGGTTCGGCGCGCGCCAGGTAGCCGGCTTTCTCCTGCTGCCAGGTGCGTTCGGCTTCCTCGGGGGTTTTCGGATAGTTGCTGAGGGCGCGGCTGGCGGCGCGGATCTCGATCAGCGAGCCGTTGCTGCGCTTGAGTTTTTCCAGGTACTGCTGCGCCTCTACGCGGCCTTGCTCCCAGGAGGTCGGCAGATTGTGCAGGCGTACATCGTAGTCGTTGGCCTTGGCCTTGAAGATCTCGCGCACCTGGATTTCCTTGGGATCGGCGTCGAACTTCTTTTCGATATCGGTGATCTGGGTCAGCACCGTACCGTAGGAAACCTGCGCCAACGGGCTGTGCGTGTGCTGCGTCGACAGCAAGACCACCGGGATCAGATAGGCGAACAGGATGATGATGTACTGCGCCACCTGGGTCCAGGTGATCGCCCGCATGCCGCCCAGGAAAGAACAGACCAGGATGCTGGCCAGTCCGAGGAAAATGCCGACCGAGAAATCGACGCCGGTAAAGCGCGAGGTGATCAGGCCGACGCCGTAGATCTGCGCCACCACATAAATGAAGGAAATCAGCACGGTGGCGATGACGGCCAGGATGCGCACCGGATCGCTGCTGGTGCGGCCGCGGTAGCGCGCCGCCAGGAAATCCGGAATGGTGTATTGTCCGAACTTGCGCAGATAAGGGGCGATCAACAGCGCTACCAGGCAGTAGCCGCCGGTCCAGCCGATGATGTAGGCGAGGCCTTCGAAGCCTTGCAAGTAGAGGCCGCCGGCCAAGCTGATAAAGGTAGCGGCGGAGATCCAGTCAGCGGCAGTGGCCATGCCGTTAAACAGCCCCGGCACGCGCTGTCCCGCTACATAATATTCGGAGACGTCGGAGGTGCGGCTCATGATGCCGATGCCGGCATACAGCACCACGGTGGCAAACATGAACATATAGCCGATCCAGGTGCGCGGCAAGCCTTCCTGTTCCAGGATCGCCAGCACCACCAGCAAGGCGATGAAACCGGCGGTGTACCAGCCGTAGTAGCGCACCAGCCGCCAGAAGAAAGATTTGTCGTTCATTGCGCGTCGCTGTCCGTGCCTTCAGCCTGATAGCGGCGATCGATCTTGTGCATCCGCCAGGTGTATAACGTGACGATCAGCAGATAACCCAGGGCCAGGCCCTGCGCCGCCATGTAGAACGACAGCGGCCAGCCGAACCAGGTGATGCTCGCCAGTTCCCGGGCAAAGAAGATGATGGCAAAGGTCAGGACGAACCAGACCAGCAGCAACGCCAGGGTCAGTCGCCTGGTGCTGCGCCAATGGCTGGGAGGGTGGGGAGTAAGCATGGATAGTTCTGGTCTCGGATTGACGGTCAATGGAAATCTGTCTTGGCTGTTTTCAGCAAATGCAGGCTGACGCGGAACAGGCTGCCCGGCAGTTCCAGATCGCTGCTGTGCGGATTGTAGGAGATCGTGATTTGCGCATCGTGCTGCAGGGCGATCTCGCGCACGATCGCCAGCCCCAGCCCGCTGCCGCCGCGGCTGCTGTCGAGGATGCGGTAGAAGCGCTGGAAGATATGATCGCGCTCGGCCGGCGGAATGCCGGGCCCGGTGTCTTCTACTTCCAGGATGGCGAACTGCGCCTGTCCGGGCTCGCCGTCGGCGCGCACACGCACCGTGACGCGGCCCTCCACCGGCGTGTAGTGCAGCGCATTGTCGATCAGGTTGCCGAGCAGCTCGCGCAGCATGAGGGGATTGCACATGACCGGCAGCGGCTGCTCAGCCTGTTCGAAGCCGAGGTCGATACGTTGCGTGAAAGACGCCTGTACCCAGTCCTGCACCACGCCGCGCGCAAACTCGGACAGGTCGCGCTGCACGAACGGGGCATTTTCCTGCGACTGGTTTTCCGCCCTGGCCAGAGACAGCAGCTGGTTCACCAGCCGGGTGGCAGACTCGGAACTCTTGGCCAGCTGCTCCAGCGAGCGATGGATATCCTCCTGGCGGGTCTGGCGCAAAGCCAGTTCCGATTGCATGCGCATGCCGGCCAGCGGTGTCTTCATCTGGTGCGCGGCGTCGGCGATAAAGCGTTTCTGGGTTTGTATCGAAAGCGAGAGCCGCTCCAGCATGTCGTTGAGGGAACGCACCAGCGGCGAAATTTCTTCCGGCACCTGGCCCGAATCGATAGGGCTTAGATCGTCCGGCCGCCGGGCCCGGATGCGCTGCTGCAACTCAGACAAGGGCGACAGTCCGCGCGACAGCGCAAACCAGATCAGCGCCAGCACGATCGGCAGGATCAGGAACTGCGGCAGGATCACGCCCTTGATGATGGCGTTCGCCAGGCGCGCCCGCTTTTCCAGCGTTTCCGCAACCTGCACCAGCGCCGTGCGCGGCGGCGCGGTGGCGTTGACCTCGGCGACGCTGCGCAGGTCGACGTAGGCGTAGGCAATCCGCACGTCATTGCCGTGCAGGATAGCGTCGCGGTGCTGCACCGTGCCGGGATGAGCGGTGTCTTCCTGGGCGATGGCCGGCGGGATGATCAGGTCGCGGTCGCCTTCGACGATATTGCCGCGCGCATCGGTGATCAGGTAGTAGACATTGTCGATATCGTCGGCGCGCAGGAAATCGCGCGCCGGTCCGTTGAGTCGCGTCGCCACCTTGCCGTTGATTTCGATTACCTGTTGCGACAACACCATGACACTGTCGTCCAGGGCCTGGTCGAAAGGCTGGTTGGCGATGGTTTTCGCCACCACATAGGTAATCGCAATGCTGATCGGCCACAGCAGCAGCAGCGGCACCAGCATCCAGTCGAGGATTTCGCCGAACAGCGAGCGCTGGACACGCTCTTCAGCCTGTTGTGCTAGCGGCGCAGTGGGCTGATGTGTGGTCGGCAGCGCATCCGGAGACAAGGCCATGGCTCAGCTTCAGCGGCGGCTGGAAGAATCGAGCGGGGAGAGCGCGGTGATTGGATTGGGATGCGGCTCGCTGATTTTTTCCAGGCAATAGCCGAGACCGCGCACCGTGGCGATCCGCACGCCGCCGATTTCGATTTTCTTGCGCAAGCGGTGTACATATACTTCGATGGCGTTGTTGCTGACTTCTTCGCCCCATTCGCACAAGTGGTCGACCAGCTGCTCTTTGGAGACGAGGCGGCCGGTGCGCTGCAGCAATACTTCCAGCAAGCCCAGTTCACGCGCCGACAGGTCCAGCATCTGTTCATTGATATAGGCGATCCTTCCGACCTGGTCGTAGCTCAGCGGCCCATGTTTGATGACGGTGGGGCCGCCACCGGCGCCGCGCCGGGTCAGGGCGCGCACGCGCGCCTCCAGTTCCGACAGCTCGAACGGCTTGGCCATGTAGTCGTCGGCGCCCAGATCCAGACCTTTGACACGCTGTTCGAGCGAATCGGCGGCGGTCAAGATCAGCACCGGCAGGTGCGAATTTCTGGCGCGCAGGCGGCGCAGCACTTCCAGCCCGCTCATTTTCGGCAAGCCGAGGTCGAGGATCAGCAGGTCGAAATCCTGGGTCGACAAAGCCGAATCCGCTTCCATCCCGTTCATGACGCAATCCGTGGCATAGCCCGACTGCCGCAGCGAACGCGTCAATCCATCGGCCAGTACACTGTCGTCTTCGGCAAGCAAAATGCGCATGATCTTGGGGTTCCCTGTGGGGTGAGTGGACGCTGCTGCTTGTAGTCTATGGCGTTTCATTCTTGTCAGCAAGACAGACTGTGAATTTGCTGCCGTTTGGTATAATCATGGCTCTTTATTTTCGTCTTGACGTGGTTTACTGCCTTGATGCAACGTTTCCTGATCCTTCTGCTGGTGTTTCTGCTGCCCATGCAAGTCTTTGCAGGCATCGCCGAATCCAAGGCAGATGCGACGGCGACGCTGGCGTACACGTTTCAGCTGGATGCCGCGGCAGCTCAATGCAACCTGGCCGACGGCCATGACGCGCAGGATGATCAAGACAGCCTTGCCGACGATATCGAGATGCACGTCGATCTCGGCGACGACACCGTACCTGCTTTCCCTTTTGTATTTGCCGCCACGGCAATCGCATCCAGTCCCGCGCTGAGCAACGACAAAGCGCGGCAGCCGCCGTTCCTGCCGCCGGCCGGACCTCCTCCTAGAGCATAAGCGCCTTCACGCCGCCTGGATCTCTGTTCCAGCGGTGGGCGCCTAGCCATCTGCCGGATTCTTATTCGGCCCCCTCGTCGTCATAGTTTGCCGCTCAACTTGCCGGATTGCCTTGTGTATTTCCTTGGCCTGTCTGATCGGCCGTGCATGCGAGGACCCCGAATCAACATTGCCAGCACTACCCGTAGTACCTATAGCCATGTTCTACATGGCGTCAAATCTCAGGAGAAAGTATGAAGAAATTATTCGTCGCGCTGATCGCCGTTGCCATGACGTTCTCAGCCGGTATCTCAACCGTGGAAGCCAAGCGCATGGGTGGTGGCGGCTCCTTCGGCAAAAAATCGCAAAGCATGAACCGCCAGGCCGCGCCGGCGCCAAGCCAGGCGGCCAAGCCTGCGGCTGCTGCTGCGGCTCCCGCTGCAGCAGGTGCGGCAGCAGCAGCCAAGCCGAGCATGTGGAAAGGCATGCTCGGCGGCGCCTTGCTCGGCCTCGGCCTGGGCGCCTTGCTGTCCAGCATGGGCCTCGGCGGCGCCATGGCCGGCATGATCAGCAACATGATCATGATCGCCTTGTTCGCGTTTGCCGCCATGTTCATCTACAAGCTGGTGCGCCGCAAAATGGCCGGCGGCAACTCGGCTAACGCCGGCATGCAGCCTGCTTTCGCCAGCGCAGCGCCGTCCAGCTTCACGCCGGAAATCGCTTCGCGTATCGAGCAGCCTATGCAGCGTGCTGCAATTGACGCTGCGCCGGTAGCAGCCGTTGGCGCTGGTGCAGCGAACGCCGCTGCTTGGGGCGTGCCTGCGGATTTCGATACAGCCGGTTTCCTGCGTCATGCGAAAACTTACTTCCTGCGCCTGCAAGCGGCCTGGGACAAGGCCGACAGCAACGATATCCGCGAATTCACCACGCCTGAAATGTTTGCCGAACTGCGCATGCAATTGCAGGAGCGCGGCGCTTCGGAAAACCATACCGACGTGGTTTCGCTGGAGGCGGAATTGCTGGGCATCGACACCGTCGATAGCGACTACCTGGCAAGCGTGCGCTTCACCGGCATGATCAAGGAAGACGCCAATGCTGCTGCCGCGCCGTTTGCCGAGATCTGGAACCTGTCCAAGCCGACCGCCGGCCAGGGCGGCTGGATCCTGGCAGGGATAGAGCAGGAAGAGAAAACCAGCTGATAGCGGTTTTGGCGGGCAGGGTTGGCTTAGCGCCGCGCTGTACCGCCGATTGCATCGGTTGGAAACAAAAAGCCGCCGGCGAGAGATCGCCGGCGGCTTTTCTTATTCTCCGGCGTCGCTAATGGCACAATAGAGGGTTTTCAGGATATCGCTAAAAAGGAAAGTTAATGAGTTTGCCAACGAACGAGTCTCCCAAGTCCACCGAATCTGCCGTGATCCTGACCGGCGATCGTCCCACGGGTCCTTTGCATCTCGGCCATTTCGTCGGCAGCTTGCGTAACCGTATCGAATATCAGCACAGCTACAAGCAGTTCATCATGCTGGCCGACGCTCAGGCGCTGACCGACAATATGGACGATACCAACAAGGTGCATCGTAATGTGGTTGAGGTGGCGCTGGATTACCTGGCGGTCGGTATCGATCCGGCCAAGTCAACCATCCTGATCCAGTCGCAGATTCCTGAGCTGGCGGAATTGACTTTTTACTACCTTAACCTGGTGACTGTGGCGCGCCTGGAGCGCAACCCTACGGTCAAGGAAGAAATCCGTTTGCGCGGTTTCGAGCGCGATATTCCGGCTGGTTTCCTGACTTATCCGGCCAGCCAGGCGGCTGATATCACGGCCTTCAAGGCGGCGTTGGTGCCGGTGGGCGAGGACCAGATTCCGATGATCGAGCAGACCAATGAGATCGTGCGGCGTTTCAATCGTACCGCTGGCCGCGATGTGCTGGTGGAGGCGAAGGCGCTGGTGCCGGAAATCGGGCGTTTGCCGGGGATCGACGGCAAGGCGAAGATGAGCAAGTCGCTGGGCAATACCATCAACCTTGGCGCCAGCGCGGATGAGATCCGGGCGGCGGTCAAGCAGGTGTATACCGATCCTTTGCATTTGCGGGTGCAGGATCCTGGGCATCTGGAGGGCAATGTCGCTTTCTTGTATCTGGATGCGTTTGATCTGGATAAGGCTGGTCTGGCGGAGATGAAGGCGCATTATGTGCGTGGCGGGCTGGGCGATAGCCTGGTCAAGGCGCGGCTGGAGGCTTGTCTGCAGGATCTGTTGGCGCCGATCCGGGCGCGCCGGGAGGAACTGGCGAAGGACAAGGGGCATGTCATGCAGATCTTGAAAGAAGGCACGGCCAAGGCGCGTGAGGTGGCGGCGAAAACAGCCGACGAAGTCAAAGCCGCCCTGGGCCTGAGCTACTTCTAAACCAACGCAGCAGCAGCTAAATTCGCCGCTGCCGCAGTCAAATTCACCGCCGCCGCAGTCAAATGGGGTCGGAGTTTTTTTCGCGGTTTTTGCGAAAATTACTCTGACCCCATTTGACGTTCTACGGAGTGAGTGCGGTGGCATGCTAAGAACGGTCTGAGGGTTGCTAAAACGTTTTGTACTCCGTGGATGCTTGCCGGGGGTAGCCCGGCAGCTAGTTACTTTTTCTTGCTTCGCCCCCTCGCCGGGCGCAAGAAAAGTAACCAAAAAGAAGGGCTGGAGCACCGCTTCTGCCGAAGCCGTCACCTCCGCAGGAGGTCCCCAAATCCGGCGCGTATCAGCCGGGTGGGGGACAAAACTCGCCTTCGGCTCAAACATGTCCCCCACAATTCCCGGCTGACACGCGCCGGATTTGGCAACGTCTCAATGCGGAATTCAAGAGCAACCCCAACGTCAAAAGCAACGGCAACGTCAGCGGCAACGGCAACTTCAAAAGCAACCCCAACAGCCTTGCCATCAGCTATGGCAAGGCCCCGCGTCAATCACCAGTTCGCTGCCCGTGACAAAACGGCTGGCGTCTGATGTCAGGTAGAGGATGGCGGCTGCTACGTCGGTGGCGGAGCCGCGGCTGGTTTGCATTTGTAGTTCGGCGCGGTCGGCCAGGGCTTGGGTGAGGTCGTCACGTTTGCGCATGGCTGCGGCCAGGGCGGGGGGGCGGATTACGCCTGGGTGGATGGAGTTGACGCGGATGTTTTGCGTGGCGTAGCGCATGGCGTTCATGTTGTTCATGCGCAGCGTCGCTTTCGCGGCTTGATCGGCGGCTGCATGCTGTTTGCCGTTCATGGCGCAGGGCGCCAGGACGTTGACGATGGAACCGCCGCCGGCGCGCTCCATGGCGGGCGCCACGTGCTTGCTGCACAGGATGCTGCCGTTGACGTTGGCCATCATGGCCTTTTCCCAATGTTTCTGCGACAGCCCGTATGCATACGGCTGATTGGCATCGACGCCGGTGCTGTTGACCAGAATATCGATGCGGCCGAAGTGCGCTTCAACTGCCGTAATCACTTGTTGCACGGCGTCGTTGTCACTGACATCCAGTTGCCAGAACCGGACCTCGCTCTGTTTGCTGGCCAACAGCCCCGCAATAACCCCTCCTTCCTGCTCCCGCTCATCCAGGATCGCTAAATGTGCACCAGCCGCAGACAAGGCACAGGCAATGTGTAAAGCTATGCCGCGCGCCGCGCCGGTGACCAGGGCGACCTTGTTTTTGAGCGGAAAGTACGTGGAAAGTGGGTCCATGTCGCTAAAACCATTGTCAGTTTTTACATATGTATTAAAGCATTCTTTAGTGCACATTGCAACCATGCTTTAATTGAATGAAAGTATTCTTTACCGATGGTGAATAATTACGGTGCGCGACTCGCGGAGGCTTTGCAGATAGCCCGAAAAGACAGGCAAGAACTCGCGGACGCCATCGGCGTCAGTGTGCAGGCGGTCGGACAGGTGATTGCCGGTAAAACCAAGGCGCTGACAGCGGAGAATTCGGCGCTTGCCGCGAAATTCCTTGGCGTCGATATTTTCTGGCTGGCCACTGGGAGCGGCAACCCGAAGATGGTGACCTCACAGTCCGGCCAGTGGCCTTTCAGCATCAGCCTGGAAGCGTTCCTGGCGATACCGGAGGCGGAGCAGAACCGTGTAGGCGAATACATCGAGTTCTGCGTCAGGAAGTGGCAGGCGGCCCATCCGGCGAAAAAGTAGGCAGCTGCATTCGCTGCTATTTTTTCTTGCCTGGAGATTTAGCTGTCGCCAGGCGATTCTGTTCAGGAAACAGCTGCCCCAGCACCCCGCGCAGCCAGCGGTTGGCCGGATCAAGTTCCGCATTCTCATGCCAATACAGATACACATCCAGGGTCGGTGTTGGCAGCGGCAGCGGATAGATCTGGTTCGGCAGGTTGAGGTTGGCGATCTGGGCATAGTGCTCGGGCATGGTGGTCAGCAGGTCCGATGCGCTGACTACATGGCAGGCCGCGTGGTAGTGCTGGCAGCGCAAGCCGATCTGGCGCTGGCGGCCCATGCGCGCCAGTTCGACATCTTCTATGCCGGGGCCGGTGCGTCGCGAAGATACTAAAATGTGGCTTTGCGCCAGATAGGTCTCCAGGTCCAGGCCCTTCTGCAGCGCCGGATGATCCTGGCGCGCGATCACCACCAGCGCATCGCGCGATAAAGGCGTACTGTGGATCTCCGCCGGCCGCTGCAGCAAGACGTCGACCGCGATGTCGAGCGTGCCGGCCGCCAGTTCCGATGCCAGCTGGCGCCGTTCCACCCGTACCGAATTGATCGCTACTGTCGGCGCTTGTGCCTGCAGCAGCTGCATCAGCGGCGGCAGCAGCCGCGCTTCCAGCACGCCGGTCAGGCCGAGGTTGAAACTGCGGCGGCTGCTGGCCGGATCGAACTGGTTGCCGTGCTTGACGCTGACTTCCAGCGTCTGCAAGGCTTGCCGCACCGGACCGATCAGGGAACGTGTCATCGGCGTCGGCAGCATATTGCTGCCTTGCCGGATGAACAAGGGATCGCCCAGCAGTTCGCGCAGGCGCGCCAGGGCGTGGCTGACCGCCGGCTGGGTCAGGCTCAGGGCCTTGGCTGCGCGGGTGATATTGCCTTCCGCGTAGATGGTGTCGAGCACCACGAACAGATTGAGGTCGATGCGGCTAATATGCATGAGATTAATTATTATCTATGTAAATCATTCATTTGATGAATTATAGACCTTGCGGCACACTGATTGCATCGCCAACCGTCGAGGAACGTCATGGATTTTGCTTATTCACCCCAGGCCCGCCAATACATCGAGCGGCTCAATGCCTTCATGAACGAGCACGTGCTGCCGGCGGAAGCGGAATATTTCAGCCAGCTCAAGCGCGGCGCGCGGCCATGGAATGTGCCGCCGGTGATGCTGGCGCTGAAAGCCAAGGCGAAAGCAGCCGGCTTGTGGAATCTGTTCCTGCCGGACGCGGAATTCGGCGCCGGCCTCAGCAATACCGATTACGCGCCATTGGCGGAAATCATGGGCCGCTCGCACATCGCGCCGGAAGTCTTCAACTGCAACGCGCCGGATACCGGCAATATGGAAGTGCTGGTCAAGTACGGTTCGCCGGCGCAGCAAGCACAATGGCTCAAGCCGCTGCTGGCCGGTGAAATCCGCTCGGCCTTCTGCATGACCGAACCCGAAGTCGCTTCCAGCGACGCCACTAATATGCGCGCCACTGCCATCGTCGAAGGCGACGAAGTGCTGCTCAACGGCCGCAAATGGTGGAGCACAGGCATCGGCCATCCCGACTGCAAGTTCGTGATTTTCATGGGACTGACTTACCCGGACGGCCCCAAACACGCGCGCCATTCGATGGTGATCGTGCCGCTGGATACGCCCGGGGTCAAGATCGAACGCATGCTGCCGGTATTCGGCGCGCTCGACGAGCCCTACGGCCACGGCGAAGTCAGTTTCACCAATGTAAAGGTACCGCTGTCGAATATCATCGCCGGGCCAGGACGCGGGTTTGAAATTGCCCAGGGTCGTCTCGGACCAGGTCGCATTCATCACTGCATGCGGGCTCTCGGTGCGGCTGAAGTGGCCTTGGAAATGATGTGCCAACGCGCCTTGACGCGCACTGCTTTCGGCAAACCGCTGGCCGATCTGGGCGGCAATGCCGACATCATCGCCAATGCCCGCATGGGTATCGAACAGGCGCGCCTGCTGACCTTGAAAGCCGCATGGATGATGGACAACGTCGGCGCCAAGGCAGCCATGAGCGAGATTTCGCAGATCAAGGTAGTGGTGCCGAACGTGGCGCAGCTGGTGATCGACCAGGCGATCCAGATGCACGGCGGCGCCGGCGTCTGCGACGACTTGCCGCTGACCGGCCTGTATGCCTATGCCCGCATACTGCGGCTGGCGGACGGCCCGGACGAAGTACATCGGGCCCTGATCGCCAAGCTGGAACTGAAAGCGCAAGGCGTTCGCGCCGCGGCGCAGGGAGCTGCGGCATGAGCCTGATCGATCAAGCCGGCGCGGTGCGCAGCGGCGAAGAACTGGACGTCGCCAAGATCGCCGCCTTTCTGCAAGGCGTCGACAGCAGCCTGCAAGGCTTGCCGGTGGTGACCCAGTTTCCTGGCGGCGCCTCCAACCTGACCTACCTGCTGAGCTACGGCGAGCGCGAACTGATCCTGCGCCGGCCGCCGTTCGGCGCCAAGGCCAAGTCGGCCCACGACATGCTGCGCGAAGCCAATATCATGGCCGAGCTGAAGCCGGTCTATCCTTACGTGCCTAGCGTGTTTGCAACTTGCCAGGACCGCGAGGTGATGGACAGCGATTTCTATGTGATGGAACGGCTGCGCGGCATCATCTTGCGCAACAAGCTGCCGCCCGGCATGGAACTGAGCGAGAGCGACACGCGCCAGCTTTGCCTGAACGTGATCGACAAGATGATCGCCCTGCATAAGGTCGATTACCAGGCGGCCGGCCTGGCCCATCTGGCCAAGGGCGAGGGTTATGTGCAGCGGCAGATTGCCGGCTGGAGCGAGCGCTTCCGCAAGGCGCGCACCGACGACGTGGTCGACTGCGAAGAAGTGATGCGCTGGCTGGCCGACAAGATGCCGGCAGCCGACGTCGCCACCTGCCTGATCCACAACGATTTTCGTTTCGACAACGTGGTGCTGGATGCCGAAGATCCTTTGAAGGTGATCGGCGTGCTGGACTGGGAAATGGCGACCCTGGGCGATCCGCTGATGGACCTCGGTAATACGCTGGCCTACTGGGTACAGGCCGACGACGAGCCGCAATTCATGATGATGCGGCGCCAGCCGACGCACCTGCCGGGCATGCTGACGCGCAAGGAAGTGATTGCCTACTATGGCGAGCAGACCGGCTACCGCACCGACCATTTCGATTTCTATGAGATCTACGGCTTGTTCCGGCTGGCGGTGATCATCCAGCAAATCTATTACCGCTTCCATCACGGGCAAACCACGAATCCGCAGTTCGCCATGTTCGGCCACGTCGTCAATTATCTTGACCAGCGCTGCCGCAATCTGATCGCGCAATCGACCATATGAGCCAGATCACACTGATGCCAGCTGCACCGGAGCAAGCCTGAGATGGGCGCCATCTATCTGGTGCGGCATGGCCAAGCCAGCTTCGGCGCCGCCGATTACGACCAGCTCTCTGAGCTGGGTGCACGGCAGGCGACCTTGCTGGGGCAGTGGCTGGCACAGACCGGCCAGGATATTTCCTTGCTGGTCACCGGCAGTCACCGCCGCCATCGGCAGAGCAGCGATGCCTGCCTGGCCGCGTGGTCGCCGCGAGCAGAGCGTGCGCCGCAGGCTTTGCTGGACCCGGGCTTCGACGAATTCGATCACCAGCAAGTACTGTTGCGGCTGATGCCTGAGTTTGCCGATCCTGCCGTGCTGGCGGCCTACCTGGCGCAGCAGGAAAATCCCACGCGCGCTTTCCAGAAAGTGTTTGCCAAGGCGGTAGCGCGCTGGGTCGGCGGCGAGCACGACGGCGACTATGATGAGCCGTGGACGGTGTTCAAGGCGCGCTGCAGCGCCGCCCTGGCGCGCTTGCTGGAAGCTGCCGGCAAGGGCCAGTCCGCCTGGGTGTTTACCTCGGGCGGCCCGGTCAGCGTGATCTGCCAGCAGTTGCTGGCGATCCCGGACCGCCAGATTTTCGAGTTGAACTGGGCGCTGGTCAACACCGGCGTCACCAAGCTCTTGCACAGCCCGGGGCGGGTCAGCTTGAGCTACATGAATAGTTACGCACACCTTGAAAGCGCGCGCGATCCAGGCTTAGTGAGTTATCGATAGACAACCAGTTAAAGGAGCAAGGCATGACCAGCACATCCATGTTTGACCTGAAAGGAAAAATCGCCCTGGTGACCGGCGCCAGCCGCGGCATCGGCGCATCGATCGCGCGCACGCTGGCGCAGCATGGCGCGCACGTCATCGTTTCCAGCCGCAAGGCGGAGGCCTGCGACAAGGTAGTGGCGGAGATCGTGGCAGCCGGCGGCACGGCAGAAACCATCGCTTGCCACATCGGTGAAATGGCGCAGATCGAAGCACTGTTCCAGGCCATCACCGGCAAGCACGGCCGATTGGATATCCTGATCAACAACGCTGCCGCCAATCCGCATTTCGGACCGATCGTCGAGACCGACCTGGCGGCCTTCCAGAAAACGGTCGACGTCAACATCCGCGGCTATTTCTTCATGTCTTCTTACGGCGCCAAGCTGATGGCGCAGGGCGGTGGCGGCGCCATCGTCAATGTCGCCTCGGTCAACGGCGTCACGCCTGGCGTGTTCCAGGGAATTTACTCGATCACCAAGGCGGCGGTGATCTCGATGACCAAGGCCTTCGCCAAGGAATGCGCGGCCAGCGGCGTGCGCGTCAACGCCTTGCTGCCTGGCTTTACCGAAACCAAGTTTGCGGCGGCCCTGATCGACAATCCAGCTATCCTGAAACAGGCGCTGCAGCACATTCCCATGAACCGCGTCGCCCAGCCGGACGAGATGGCGGGCGCGGTGCTGTACCTGGTGTCGCCGGCGGCCAGTTACACCACCGGGGTTTGCATGAATGTCGATGGCGGCTATCTGCTGAATTAATACTTGCATTAATACTTGGATTGACAGGAAAACACGCATGAAAAATTTACAGGGCAAAGTCGCGGTCATCACCGGCGGCGCCGAAGGCATAGGCAAGGGCATCGCAGTACGCGCTGCAGCCGAAGGCATGAAACTGGTGCTGGCCGACATCAACGCCGCCAAGCTGGAAGCCACGGTGGCGGAGTTCAGGGCGCAAGGGATAGAGGTCATCGGCGTGCCGACCGACGTCGCCAGTGAAGAGCAGGTCAACGCGCTGGCGGAGCAGGCCTTCGCCACATTCGGCAAGGTGCACCTGCTGGTGAATAACGCCGGCGTCGCGGTCGCCAAGCCGGCCTGGGAAACCAGCCAGAAGGATTGGGACTGGGTCATGGGCGTCAATTTCTATGGCGTGACGCATGCCTTGCGCGCGTTTGTTCCGACCATGCTCAAGCACGGAGAGGAAGGGCATATCGTCAATACGGCTTCGATGGCCGGTCTCACCTCGCAGCCCAGCCTGGCCAGCTACAACGCCAGCAAGCATGCGGTAGTGACGATGTCCGAGGGCTTGCATCACGATCTCGCCTTGCGCAAGTCGCTGATCAAGGTGTCGGTGCTATGTCCGGGATGGGTCAAGACCGGCATCGGCCATTCGGAACGCAATCGCGACGGCGCCAAGCAAGCCCCGGCAGCCGCCGACCCCGTGGCCGCCAAGGTAGCCATGGCGGTGCTGCACGCAGTAGAGAACGGCATCCCGGTCACCCAGGTTGCCGATGACGTATTTGATGCGATTGCGGCGGAACGTTTTTACATCCTGACGCATCCCGAAATGAAACAAGCGATCCAGGTGCGGATGGAGGATATCCTGCAGCAGCGCGCGCCGACTTTGCTGAAGATATAAGGATAGTGTGTGTGCAACTAGCACACCCTACTGCTCCGTCATCCTCGCGAACGCGAGGATCCATGTTACTGATGTAAAAATGGATTCCCGCGTTCGCGGGAATGTCGGGGTCGCCTAGACCGGGACGCGCAGTCGGGGTCGCTTAGAGACAGGGTAAGGTTTATCGAGACAGTCCTAACGTTACCCCATTCCGCTCCGGCTTAGTCGATATCAAACTTGACGCCCTGCGCCAAAGGCAAAGTGCGGCTGTAGTTGATGGTATTGGTCGCCCGGCGCATGTAGGTCTTCCAGGAATCGGAACCCGATTCGCGGCCGCCGCCGGTTTCTTTTTCGCCGCCGAAAGCGCCGCCGATTTCAGCGCCGCTGGTGCCGATGTTGACGTTGGCCAGGCCGCAATCGCTGCCGCTGGCGGACATGAACGCTTCCGCTTCGCGCACGTCATTGGTGAAGATGGCGGACGACAAGCCTTGCGGCACGGCGTTGTTGAGGCGCACGGCATCCTCGAAATTATCGTAGGACAGCACATACAGGATAGGCGCAAAGGTTTCGTGATGCACGATGGCGCTTTGCTGCGGCATGCGCACCAGCGCCGGCCGCACATAGAATGCGTTGCCGTTGTCGCCGATCTGCACCCGCTCTCCGCCGGTGACTACGCCGCCTTCGGCCTTGGCCTGCTCCAGCGCGGCCTGCATGCCTTCGAACGATTGCTGGTCGATCAGCGGACCGACCAGAGTGTCCGCTGCCAGCGGATCGCCGACCTTGACGCTAGCGTAGATGCGTTCGATGCGGCTCACCACGTCTGCATAAATGCTGCTATGGACGAACAGGCGGCGCAAGCTGGTGCAGCGCTGGCCGGCGGTGCCGACGGCGGAGAAGGTGATGGCGCGTAAAGCCAGGCTGAGGTCGGCGCTCGGGGTGACGATCATGCCGTTGTTGCCACCCAGTTCCAGCAGGCTGCGACCGAGACGTTCTGCCACGGTGGTGGCAACCTTGCGGCCCATGCGCACGCTGCCGGTGGCGCTGATCAGCGGCACCAGCGGCGAGGCTGACAGGGTAGCGCCGATCTCGGCGCGGCCCAGCACCACCTGGCACAGATGGTCCGGCAGCAGGTTTGGACGTTGTTGCGAGAAACGCGCCACGGCTTTTTCATACAAGGCGTGCACGGCCAGCGCGACTACCGGGGTCTTTTCGGATGGTTTCCAGATCACGGCGTTGCCGCACACCAGCGCCAGCGCGGCATTCCAGGCCCACACCGCGACCGGGAAGTTGAAGGCGGTGATGACGCCGCACACACCCAGCGGATGCCAGGTTTCCATCATGCGGTGGCCAGGACGCTCGGAAGCGATGGTCAGGCCGTACAGCTGGCGCGACAGGCCGACCGCGAAATCGCAGATGTCGATCATTTCCTGCACTTCGCCTATGCCTTCGGACAGGATCTTGCCGGATTCCAGCGTCACCAGCTTGCCCAGCGGCTCGCGGTTTTCACGCAGCACTTCACCCAGGATGCGCACCAGTTCGCCGCGCACCGGCGCCGGCACCACGCGCCATTTTTCATAAGCTTGATGGGCGTTCTTGATGGCGGCTTCGGTTTCCGCCGCGGTATGGGCGCGCAGCGCGCCAATCGCCGCGCCGTCGCGCGGCGAGCGCGAATGCAGGTCGTTGCCGGCATGGGCGGAAAAGTCGAAACCGAGTTCGGCGAAGATGGATGAGATTTGCGTCATGATGTCCTTGTTCTGAGTTCTATCAGCTTGCCTCAAGAATGGGCGAGTTTCATATCAGTGATATAGCTGAGTATAAGGAATAAATCGAGGAATCTTAAAATCAAAAAATATCAGGACATCATTACCTTTGATCATGCAGCGGGCTAAACGCCGGACTCAGGCGTCCGCCAGTTCGCTCAGGATCCACTCCTGAAACTTGATCACGGCCGCCTTGCTGGCGTTTTTCTCAGGATAGGTCAGGTAATAGGCTTGCGGGCTTTTCACTGCAAAGGGGAAGGGCACGTGCAGCTGGCCGAGGGCGATTTCGGTTTCCACCAGAAATTTCGGCATCAGCGCCACACCGAGGCCGGCGGCGGCGGCCTGGATCACCATCGCCAGCTGCTCAAAACGGGGGCCGGAAAGGGCGTCGGGACATGTCACGCCGACATGGTTGAACCAGTCCTGCCAGGCTTGCGGGCGGGTAGTGTGTTGCAACAAGGTCATGCCGCCGAGGTCTTCGATGCGCTTGATCTGCTTGCTCAGCGCCAGGCTGCACACCGGCACCACTTCCTCGCCCATCAGCCGCACCATCACCGCGCCGGGCCAGTTCGGCTCGCCGAAGTGGATGGCGGCGTCGACCGCACGGTTGTTGAAATCGAAAGGCAGCACTTCGGTGCTCAGGTTCAGGATCACGTCCGGATGCGCGGCGGTGAATTTGGCAAGGCGCGGAATCAGCCACTTGATGCCGAAAGTCGGTAATGTTGCCAGATTGAGCACGCCGCCCGAATTCTTGTGCGCCATCACCTGGAAGGTCGCCATCTCGATTTCTTTCAGGATGACAGCTACCTGGCCGGCGTATTCGGCGCCGGCGGCGGTCAGGATCAGGCGGCGGTTGATGCGCTCGAACAGTTTTACCCCGAGATAATCCTCCAGGATCGCCGCCTGCCGGCTGACTGCGCCCTGGGTCATGTGCAGTTCGTTGGCCGCCTTGGTGAAGGAGAGGTGGCGTGCGGCCGTGTCAAAAGCGATCAGACAGGAGGTCGAGGGGATGAATCTGCGCATTTTTCGTGGTGCCGTGTAGGTATGTGCTGCCGTGCTTGCTATTGAGCAGGCACTATACCAAACGCGCAGCTTTTCAGCTTTACCTTTAGCTTGCATATACGCTAATCGGCATCGACGGCGGCATTACCGCGTAGAAGCATAGCTGGTGACCCCCAGCAGCCGTTCGGGATCGAAGACGTTTTGCATTCTTGCCGCCAAGGCCAGTTGTTCGGGCGTCGTATAACGCTCGTAGAATTGCTGGTTGAACGGCCCGACCCCGTGCTCGGCGCTGAAGCTGCCCTTATATTCAAGCACCGCGAGGTCGTAGATTTCCTGGCGCAGGGCGTTGATGCGCAAGGGCGGGAAATCGGCGATCAGCTGCTCGGGAATCGCCAGGTTGAAGTGCAGGCCGCCATCGCCCCAGTGGCCGAAATCGAAGACCTTGATGCCGGCGTAGCTGTGCTCCAGCAGCGCCACTGCTTCCTGGCGGAACTGGCCGAGCCGGGAACGCGGCACGGAAATGTCGAAAGCCACTACTTTGCCTTCCTGGCGCACGCTGTCGCTGATGGCATGGCGGATGCGCCACAGCACCTCGGGTTTGTCGATCACGGCATCCAGGATGAGATCGCCGAAACAGCTTTCCAGCCAGGCGCCGAACAGCTTTTCCAGGTCGAAATCGGCGCTGCGCGGGCGTGCCGAGCTAAGTTCAATCAGGAAGGCGTAAGGCGGCAAGGGCTCGAACGGCGCCGTGATGCCCGGCACATGCTGCAGCACCGATTGCAGGGCGTTTTGCGAGATGCCTTCAAAGGCACTGAGGAAATCGGCGAAATTACGTTCGGCGTCGCGCAGCAGCAGCGCCGCCGCCTCCATCGAGGCCGGCACGACCAGCGCGGTGGCGCTTTGCTGCGGCCGCGGATGCACTTGCAGCACCACCTGGGTGATGAGGCCGTAAGCGCCGCTGGTGCCGATGAAGCATTGTTTCCAGTCGGGGCCGGTATTGTTTTTGCGCAGCCGGTTGGTCAGGTCCAGACGCTCGCCGGGCGGATCGATCAGCAGCGCTTCAAGCCCCAGCACGTTGTGCCGCACGTCGCCGTAGCGGATCAGGCGGGCGCCGCCGGTATTGGCTGCCAGCATGCCGCCCAGCGAGGGATCGGCGCCGAGGTCGATGGGGAAATACAGGTCGTGCTTTTCCAGCGCCTGGTTGAGCTCCGACAAGCGCGTGCCGGCATAGGCCTGCACCACGCGGTCGACCGGATCGATATCGATGACGCCCTTGATGCGTTCCATGTTGAGCACCACATCGTGGCCGCTCTGATCGGGCGAAGATGCGCCCACCAGCCCGGTATTGGCGCCTTGGGCGACGATGCGGATCTTGTCCCGGGCGCACAGGCGCAGCAGTTCGGCCGCCTCTTCAACGTTGGCAGGGCGCACAATGCACAAGCTCTTGCCGCTGCCGTAGCGGGCGCCGTGTTCATAGGGCTGGCGTTGCTCCGGTGTGCTCAGGCAGCCTTGCGAGCCGAGCAGATCGCTGATTTTTTGCAGGGTGAGGCTAGCGTTTGTCATTTTTGCTTCATCTTTGATTCATCTCAGGCGCATTGGCCGCTGGGGTGGCGGAAGCGGTCATCTTGAAAATGCCCTGGGCATTGGCACTGTCGAAAGTCAGGTCGAGCTTCTCGGCCTGACTGTCGGCGTCCAGGTAGCGGTCGCGTGAAATGAATTCGTAGAACGATCCCGGCACCTTCATCTCGACCAGCACGCCGTTTTCATCGCGCATGGCGCGGGTCACGGTACTGGCGCGGAAGGCGGTCTGGCGTACCCGCCCGTTCCGGGAAACCTCGATCTTTTCCTTGATGGCGCGGCCCAGCGCGCGTTGCGCCTCGGCGACCTGTTCCACGTTCGGGACGCGGTCGGTGGCGTGGTTGAAGGCGTTGCCCTCGGTCGAAATCCAGGCCATCTCGGCCGATTCCGCCAGCAGGGTCTGGTAGTCGGCGATGCTGGGCAGGTCGTGCTGGCGGTCGAAGCAGGCGACTAGCACCGGCAACAGCTGCAGTGCATCGGCCAGCGGCAAGGCTTGGTCTGCGCCAAGCTGCTGCAGCAACTGCGCCGAGTGCGGATCGATAGGGTCTTGCGAGGTCGCCAGGACCCGGTTGACGGTGTGCTGGAATTCAACCGAGAAATTGTGCGGATGCAGTTCGCTCAGGAAGAACTGGGCGATTTCTTCGGCGTCGTCCTCATGCGCGTAGGCGCGGCCGGTCATGCTGATCCGCTGCAAGGGGTAGATGCCGTTCACGCGGTAGCCCAGCGGCCGCAGGATGCGCGTGAACGCCGCTTCGCCGGCCGGCAAGGTGCCGGTGCTGATGCCCAACACGGTGCGCAGGGCGCCGTGATCGAAACGGATCTTGTTGCCGGCGCGAACAGAATCCTGCACATAGTCGTTCCCTTGCGGGACGGCTTTCAGTAGTTTCTCGAACAGCAACATGTTGAGCGCCTGGGCGATCTCGATGCGCGATACGGTGTCGGAACGCGGGCGCAGGGTGCTGGCTGGAATTTGCAGCAGGCCGGATAATTGGTCGGCATGCTCGGCGCCCAGCACGGAGGCCAGCATGAATTGCAGGTTGGTGGTGGACATGCGCACTCTTTATCGGAGGAGGATAGGCGCAGTGTAAATTTGATTCGGCCCTGGATAAAACGATAAATACTATTAGAACCATGCGTTTTACTCATGGAAACGGCATTTTTGGTTTTTACGAGCGAAAAAAAAGATAGGCACCGAAGCCTAATGCTGTTCAGTTAGGGCAGAACGACATGCGTAGGGTAGGCACTCCGTGCCCACGCAGTATCATGGATATTCGTGTCCCTGACATTCGTGCCCCGGCCCGTCCGCGTGGGCACGGAGTGCCCACCCTACGAGTTCCGCAAATAAAAATGCCGTTCAGTCTTAACTGAACGGCATTAGGTACGGATGCCCATCTTTTGCGTAACAAAGCGGAAACGGCTTATTTACTTATTTAGTAACCGATGGCAGCGCCTGCAGGGCGGCGTGTATCGTTGGCGCCGTAATAAAGGCCCGGACGGACAATGCCCGAGACGCCGGCGTCATTGCCCGAGCTGGCGCCGGCAACGCCGGCAGCACCCGGCAAGCCGATCATGATCAGCTCAGCGGCGCCCCAAGGGGTTTGCTCTTTCATCTTGTAGCCCATGCCGTCGAGGATCTTCAGGGTATCCGGCGACAGGCCGCGGGTTTCGTAGTACACCTCGTCCGGCAGCCATTGGTGATGGATGCGCGGCGCATCGACCGCTTCCTGCGGCGCCATGCCGTAGTCGATTACATTCAGCGCTGTTTCCAGTGTGATGGTGATGATGCGCGAACCGCCCGGCGAACCCAGCACCATGTAAGTCTTGCCATCCTTGGTCACCAGGGTCGGCGCCATCGACGACAGCGGACGCTTGCCGGGAGCGATCGAGTTGGTCGCGCCTTGCACCAGGCCGAACAGGTTCTGCACGCCGGCCTTGACGGTGAAGTCATCCATTTCATCGTTGAGGAAGAAGCCGGTGCCCGGCGCAATCACCACGGCGCCGAAGCGGCCGTTGATGGTGTAGGTGGTCGACACCGCATTGCCGTCCTTGTCGACGATCGAGTAGTGGGTGGTTTCAGGCTTCTCGTGCGGCGCCATGCCTGGCTGCACTTCTACCGATGGCGTAGCCTTGTCGGCGCTGATCTTTGCGCGGATAGCGGCGGCGTATTCCTTGCTCAGCAAGCGGTCCAGCGGATTCTTGACGAAGGCCGGGTCGCCCAGGAAAGTGTTGCGGTCCATATAGGAATGGCGCATGGCTTCGGTCATGTAGTGCACCGAGGCTGCCGAGTGGAAGCCGAGTCCCTTCATGTCGTAGCCCTCGAGAATATTGAGGATCTGGCACATGGTGGCGCCGCCGGAGCTAGGCGGCGGGGCGGAGACGAACACATAGCCGCGATAGTTGCACGACAGCGGTGCGCTTTCGCTGATCTTGTAACTGGCAAAGTCGGCCGCGGTAATGATGCCGCCGCCCGCCTTGGAGGCGCGTTCCACTGCTTCCGGGATCGCGCCTTTGTAGAAGGCGTCGGGACCGTTGCGCGAGATGGCTTCCAGGGTCTTGGCCAGGTCCTTCTGCACCAGGCGGTCGCCCGGCTGCAATGGCGTGCCGTCGCGGCGCAGGAACAGGCGGGCCGCTTCCGGGTCCTTCTTGAACTGGGCGATGGTGGTGTCGAGGATGTCGGTGTCGCCGCGGTTCAGGATGTAACCGTCACGCGCCAGCTTGATCGCCGGCTGCATGACTTGTGCACGAGTCAGCTTGCCGTATTTGCGTTGCGCGCTGTCGAGTCCCAGCACGGTGCCGGGAACACCTGCCGCCAGGTAGCCAAACAGGCTGGCGTTGGTGATCGCCTTGCCGTTAGCGTCCAGGTACATATTGGCGCTGGCCGCGGCCGGTGCGGTTTCGCGGAAATTGATGAAGGTATCGCGGCCATCGGCCAGGTGGATGGTCATGAAGCCGCCGCCGCCGATATTGCCGCAGCAGGGATTCACCACCGCCTGCGCATAACCGACCGCTACCGCCGCATCGACGGCGTTGCCGCCCATCTTGAGGATGTCGGCCCCGACCTGCGAAGCCAGGTGCTGGGAAGTCACCACCATGCCGTTCTTCGCTTCGACCGCGGGTGCGGATGCTGCCTGTACGCTGCCCAGCAAGCCCAGCAGCAGTACCGATGCCGCCAATGGTTTCAACCAATAAGTAGTACGCATACCTTCTCCCTTTTATTAGTGGGCAAGCCGCTTGCCCCTAGCTTTGAATATGGCGCATATGTCTGAACCGGCAGCGGACTGGCTGCAGGAATAAGAAATAAGCAAAAATAAGCGTCACAATTATTGCATTGCTGTCGTCCGGCCGTTGTCCTTTTTACTTTTCCGGATGACGATATGCGTATTAAGCATAATTTGCGCCCGCTTCGTCCGCTGTATTTTCACCAGGATCGGGCATAAGTTCAGGCCTAAACATAGCCTTGGTTTGGCAGTTTGCGATAATCCGGATGCAAGTCAGGGGCTTGCGGACATACAATATGGCCACAGGTTTTTTGAAAATGAATAACAGTGCTTGCATAAATCACTGTTTTTTTATACAGTGCTTACCTGAAGTCCCGAATTTGTCACAGTAACCTCATCCTTTTTGTCGAAAGAGCAACCATGGACGATAAAAAATCCGCCGCCAACCCGGATAAAAGCAAGGCCCTTGCCGCGGCCTTGGCGCAGATCGAAAAGCAGTTCGGCAAAGGTTCGGTCATGCGGATGGACGACGGCGCGGTGGTCGAAGAAGTGCAAGTAGTCTCGACCGGCTCGCTCGGCCTCGATATCGCGCTCGGTGTCGGCGGCCTGCCGCGCGGCCGCGTAGTGGAAATCTACGGTCCGGAATCGTCGGGCAAGACCACGCTGACCCTGCAAACCATCGCCGAAATGCAAAAGCTGGGTGGCACCTGCGCCTTCATCGATGCAGAGCATGCGCTGGACGTCGGCTATGCCCAGAAACTGGGCATCAACCTGTCGGAACTGCTGATCTCGCAACCGGATACCGGCGAACAAGCGCTGGAAATCACCGATGCGCTGGTGCGTTCCGGCGGCGTCGACCTGATCGTGATCGACTCGGTGGCGGCGCTGACGCCACGTGCTGAAATCGAAGGCGACATGGGCGATTCCCTGCCAGGCCTGCAAGCACGTTTGATGTCGCAAGCGTTGCGCAAGCTGACCGGCAGCATCAACCGCACTAATACCCTGGTGATCTTCATCAACCAGATCCGCATGAAGATCGGCGTCATGTTCGGCAATCCGGAAACCACCACCGGCGGCAATGCCCTCAAGTTCTACGCTTCAGTGCGCCTGGATATCCGCCGTACCGGCTCGATCAAGTCCGGCGACGAAGTCATCGGCAACGAAACCAAGGTCAAGGTCGTCAAGAACAAGATCGCGCCGCCATTCAAGGAAGCGCACTTCGACATCCTGTATGGCGAAGGCACGTCGCGCGAAGGTGAAATCCTCGATCTCGGTTCCGATGCCAAGATCGTTGAAAAGTCGGGCGCCTGGTACAGCTACAACGGCGAACGCATCGGCCAGGGCAAGGACAATGCACGCACCTACCTGAAAGAACGTCCGGAACTGGCGCGCGAGATCGAAAACAAGGTGCGCGCTTCGCTGGGTGTGCCGCTGTTGGGCGAGATCAAGGCGGAAGGCGGCGACAAGGCTGACAAAGCCGCTGCCAAGGCCAATAAAGCCGCTGCTGCGGCCGCGGCCAAGGCTGAAGAGCCGGTCTAACATCCTGGCCGGCCTCGCTTAAGCAATTAAGCCGGCTGGGTAGTCAAAGAAAACGCCTTTCATAAAATTCCGCGCAACGGGTTTTTGAAAGGCGTTGTTGTTTGTAGCGAGCTGCACATACAGTACATAAAGTACATAACCAGCGCTACTTGATACTTAATACGCATTACTCGGAAAGCGGAGATGGCCAAACTGCAAATCAGCCTGAAGGGCAGGGCGCTGCGCTATCTATCGGCACGCGAACACAGCCGCCTGGAACTGGCGCGCAAACTGGCGCGCTATGCACAGGAAGGCGACGACATCGAAGCCTTGCTCGACACGTTGGAAGCCGCCAAGCTGCTGTCGCAATCGCGCTTCTCCGAATCACTGATCCACCGCCGCGCCCATCGCTACGGCAACAGCCGCATCCTCTCCGAATTGCAAAGCCACGGGATTGACGCCGAGTCACTGGTGGACATCAAGGCAGACTTGGCCAGCGGCGAAGTCGCGCGCGCGCGCGAGGTCTGGCGCAAGAAATTCAATCAGCCGCCGGCGGACGCTGCCGAACGGGCCAAGCAGATGCGCTTCCTGCTGCAGCGCGGGTTTTCTCATCGGGCCATACAGGCAGCGGTAAAAGGCGGGGATGAGGACGCTGAAGATTGCTGAGAGCGAAGCGCTGCATTTATATATGTGATTGAAATGCGACAAAACCGGCAGCATGCTCATACTGCTTTCTATCTTGCGCCTTCTTGTTTCTCCAGCTGATTCCATGGCGAACGCCGTTGATGGCTATTTTGCAACTGTCCGTCAACATCGCTAAGCCAGCGAAGCTGTGCTACACTTTTGGGGTTTTTTGCAAACCGCAGGAGCGGCAGTTACCATAGAAACTGTGGTAACGACACGCAAATAAGTCCACCATTATGTCTCTGACACCATCCATTTCCCGCCGAGCGTTGAAGCACACCCGCGCGATTCACATCGAAGCATTTGTGCGCGACGACGGCTTGTGGGAACTGGATGCGCACCTGACCGATACCAAGCCTTTCGACCTTACTTTACCTGCCGGCAACTTGCCCGCAGGCGCGCCGCTGCACAGCCTGTGGCTGCGGCTGACGCTGGATCGCCAGTTCACCATCGTCGAGGTTGAAGCAAATTCGGAAGCGGTGCCGTATCAGGGCTATTGCAATACCATCAACCCCGCGTATAAAACCCTGGTCGGCCTGAGCCTGGTCAAGGGCTTCCGTTATATGCTCAAGGAGCGCATCGGCGGCGCCCTGGGTTGCACCCATTTAACCGAGCTGGCGCAAATCTTGCCGACCGCCGCCTTGCAGGCTTTCGGCGGCGAGATAGACCGCGGCGCCGATGCTGCCGCCGGACAGGGCAAGCCGCCCCAGCTCGACCGCTGTCATGCTTTACGTAGTGAAGGCGCAGTCGTCGCCCAATATTATCCGAAGTGGGCAATCAGCCCACCAGCCGAAGTAGACCAACAAACTCATTTATCCAACCAAGCAATTTCATTTAATTAAGTGTCAGAAGGGAAGCTCGCATGAAAATCCATGAGTATCAGGGTAAAGAAATTCTCCGCCAGTTCGGAGTGACAACACCGCGTGGCATCCCGTGCCTGAGCGTCGATGACGCGGTCAAGGCAGCCGAAACACTCGGCGGTTCGGTTTGGGTAGTCAAAGCTCAGATCCATGCCGGCGGTCGCGGCAAGGGCGGCGGCGTCAAGGTTGCCAAGTCGCTGGAACAAGTGCGCGAATACGCCAACCAGATTCTCGGCATGCAGCTGATCACGCATCAGACTGGCCCTGAAGGCCAGAAAGTGCGTCGCCTGCTGATCGAAGAAGGCGCTGACATCAAGCAAGAACTGTATGTGAGCATGGTCACCGACCGCGTCAGCCAGCGCGTGGTGCTGATGGCATCCAGCGAAGGCGGCATGGACATCGAAGAAGTCGCAGCCAGCCATCCGGAAAAGATCCACCAGGTTGTCATCGATCCGGCTACCGGCCTGACCGATGCTGAAGCTGACAGCATCAGCACCCTGATCGGCGTTCCTGCCGGTTCGATCGCCGATGCGCGCGTTCAGTTGCAAGGTCTGTACAAGGCTTACTGGGATACCGATTGCTCGCTGGCGGAAATCAACCCGCTGATCGTCACCGGTTCCGGCAAGGTCATCGCCCTGGACGCCAAGTTCAACTTCGACGCCAATGCCCTGTTCCGTCACCCGGAAATCGTCGCTTACCGCGATCTGGATGAAGAAGATCCAGCTGAAATCGAAGCTTCCAAGTTCGACCTGGCTTACATCTCGCTCGACGGCAATATCGGCTGCCTGGTGAACGGCGCCGGCCTGGCCATGGCCACCATGGACACCATCAAGCTGTTCGGCGGCGAGCCAGCCAACTTCCTCGACGTCGGCGGCGGTGCTACTGCTGAAAAAGTGACTGAAGCCTTCAAGATCATGTTGAAGAACCCAGGCCTGAAAGCCATCCTGGTCAACATCTTCGGCGGCATCATGCGCTGCGACGTGATCGCCGAAGGCGTCATCACCGCATCCAAAGCCGTTTCGCTGAAAGTGCCGCTGGTGGTCCGCATGAAGGGCACCAACGAAGAAATCGGCAAGAAAATGCTGGCCGACTCCGGCCTGCCGATCATCTCGGCGGACAGCATGGAAGAAGCGGCGCAGAAGGTTGTTGCTGCTGCTAACGGTAAGTAATAAATAACAAGGAACAACTATGTCGATCCTGATCAACAAAGACACTAAAGTCGTCACCCAAGGCATCACCGGCAAGACCGGTCAATTTCACACCCGCGGCTGCCGCGATTACGCAAACGGCAAGAACGCATTTGTCGCCGGCGTGAACCCGAAAAAAGCAGGTGAAGATTTCGAAGGCATCCCGATTTTCGCTAACGTTTCCGAAGCCAAGGCCGCCACCGGCGCCAACGTTTCGGTGATCTACGTGCCGCCAGCAGGCGCGGCAGCAGCGATCTGGGAAGCAGTTGAAGCCGAACTAGACCTGGCGATCTGCATCACCGAAGGCATTCCAGTGCGCGATATGCTGGCCTTGAAAGACCGCATGGCAAAAGCCGGCAGCAAGACTTTGCTGCTGGGCCCTAACTGCCCAGGCCTGATCACACCGGACGAAATCAAGATCGGCATCATGCCGGGCCATATCCATAAGAAGGGCCGTATCGGCGTGGTTTCGCGCTCCGGCACCCTGACTTATGAAGCAGTCGGTCAATTGACCGCACTGGGCCTGGGCCAGTCGTCGGCAGTCGGCATCGGCGGCGATCCGATCAACGGCTTGAAGCACATCGACATCATGAAGATGTTCAACGACGATCCTGAAACCGATGCAGTCATCATGATCGGCGAAATCGGCGGTCCAGACGAAGCGAATGCCGCTTACTGGATCAAGGACAACATGAAGAAGCCAGTGGTCAGCTTCATCGCTGGCGTCACCGCTCCTCCGGGCAAGCGCATGGGCCATGCCGGCGCGCTGATCTCGGGCGGCGCTGACACAGCACAAGCCAAGCTGGACATCATGGAAGCCTGTGGCATCACCACGACCAAGAATCCTTCGGAAATGGCGCGTCTGCTGAAGGCGATGCTGTAATCGTCGCATAACCAGCAAAACGGTTGGCCGGCGTGGTGTCAGCCGGCCAGGCAGGAAAGGGAGCTTCGGCTCCCTTTTTTATTGGGCCGCACAATTTCCTGTGCGGCGCGGCTATGGCATCTTGAAGCCGGCGCCTGGAGATACTGCAATATGTCTTGCCGTCCCCGGCAGAACCAAGGAAAATGCTTGTAATCTGGCAATCGCCTAATCTGTATCATCTTTTTTCACCGAACATGTCTCGACATATGCCGCTTGAGTTTGCCGCCAAAACGGATATTGGTATGGTGCGAGTACAAAACGAGGACACCGTCGTCGTCGACGCCGGCTTGCAGCTGGCGATCCTGGCCGACGGCATGGGCGGTTACAACGCCGGTGAAGTCGCCAGCAGCATCGCCACCGTCGCCATCCAGGAAGAAATCGAAAGCCAGCTGCAGGAGTACCGCCGCCTGCAAAAGCCGGAAGAGGAGCTGCCGACCCGTCTATGGCTGATGCAAGCCGTGCGTCAGGCCAACAGTACCATCATCAACGCCGCCCGCCGCGAGCCGGAATACCGCGGCATGGGCACCACCCTGGTGGTAGCCTGGTTCGAACCTGAAGGCCAGGTCAGCATCGCCCACGTCGGCGACTCGCGCGCCTACCGCATCCGCGACGGCTTGCTGGAACAGCTCACGCGCGACCATTCCCTGCTGCAAGAACAGATCGACGCCGGCCTGATCCGCGCCGAAGATGCGCAATTTGCCCTCAACCGCAATATCGTCACGCGCGCTGTCGGCATCGACTACCAGCTGGTGGTGGAAGTCCACCAGCATGAAATACAGGCCGGGGATCTTTACCTGCTCTGTTCAGACGGCCTGTCGGACCGCATCGGCGACGGCGATATCAGCAATATCATCAGCGACGCCCAGGGCGACCTCAAGATGGCATGCACCATGCTTATCAATGCTGCCAACCAGTCCGGCGGGCAGGACAATGTGTCGGTGATCTTGATCAGGGTGGCGCAGAATGAATAGGTGCCATTGTTAAATTGCCAGCACAGGCCGTGGGCGGCGCAACGGCCAGGGCCGCAACATAAATCCCGGATTTTGAGTACGATTGCCCCAAAACAACATTAAACTGGGGTATGTGAAGACATGTACGGCCCGATGTGTGAATTGTGAGAGCAGCGCCAGCACCAATAGCCGCCAGGATATTGTTTTAATCAACTTACAGATAGCGTTTCCCAAGAGAGATAGGAATGGCGAAGATCATCCTGACCAAAGGCGGCACCGTAATACAAGAGATGACGCTCACCAAAGAGCGCACCACCATCGGCCGCCGCGCCCACAATGACCTGGTCATCGACAACCTCGCCATCAGCGGCGAGCATGCGGTCATCATCACTATCTACAACGACTCGTTTCTGGAAGACCTCAACAGCACCAACGGCACCCAGGTCAATGGCCATCCGGTTACCAAGCACTTTTTGCAGCACAATGATGTGATCCAGATGGCAAGGTACAAATTGCTGTACCAGGTGGATACGGATGAGGAAATCAAGGACAACCGGCCCAAGATGTTTCCAGTGCCGCGGCCGGATGCCACCATTACCGTGCTGGACGGGCCTAGCGCCGGCAAGGAGATGTTGCTGACCAAAGTATTGACGACGATTGGCCGTCCTGGTATCCAGGTCGCGATTGTGACGCGGCGGCCGCATGGTTATGAACTGACCCACGTTGAAGGGCAGACTTATACCCGTGTCAACGACACGCCATTGAGTGCCGGTGCACGGCCGCTCAAGGATGAAGATGTAATTGATATTGCCGGGACCCTGATGAAATTTTCCTGGAAAGCCGTCTAAGCGCTGTGGAATCGATACGCAGCACATTCCTCACCGCTTTACTCCCGCCCCTTCATTCCCGCGCAAGCGGGAATCCAAGCTGATCTTAAGATGTGCCCTCGCTTCCGCGAGGACGACGCGGCTGGTAGCAATCAAATCAGTTATGCCGGCTTGCTAATGAAGACGATAGCAATTGCTTATCTAATAACGAAATTGCTCTGCGATATGGCTTGGTCTCTGCATTTAAGCTTAACGCCAGTTTTATTTACCTTGGTAATTGATGAAACTGGAGGGGCATGTTTTGCCGCATTTCATATTTAGGTAGTCGCATATACGTCAGATCTAGGATAGGGCCATGAATGACGAATAATCATAGTTTCTTTGTGACAAACTTTGTCAGCTTCACATCGCAAATCTGCCAAATTTCCTCACTTTTCCAAGCACAAGTCTTTGAAAGTCCGAGATTTTCCACTGGCACAGACATTGCTGTATATCCCGTGTAGTGAAGTAGTGAAGCCCCCCTTTTTATTAACCGGAGAAACAAATGAAATCGATGAAAATGATTAAACGTGCACAGCGCGGTTTTACCCTGATCGAATTGATGATCGTTGTAGCGATTATCGGCATCTTGGCCGCTGTGGCGATTCCTCAGTATCAAGACTACACATTGCGCGCTAAATTGGCGAATGTGGCTAGCGCCGTTGCTCCCCTCGAGCTGGCCGCTGCTGAGTTTTACCAGGCAAATGGCGTATTTCCTGCAGGGACGGATTTGACCAGTGCAGGAGTCAAAGTTATTGGTACCAAGGAAGCGACCTTTGCTGTTGCTGGGGGGGCTACAGGTGTTATTACTGCTACATTGAATGGTACCAGCGCTCCTTTGGGTACTGGTGTCCCAACAACTGCGACAATTACATTTACTGCGGCTCCTAGTGCGGGTGATACAGTCCTCAAATGGGCTGCTGTTCCTGGCAGCTTCACAAACACAGCTGCTTCGAATTATGTTACAACTAAACTGAACGGTTCCTAATATTAGCGACCAGTTTATGTACGATTGGCGTTGCTGAGTGCTGTGCCTTCCGTGATGAAGCCCCTCTTCGAGAGGGGCTTTTTTTTACTAAGTTCCTATTTCCAATATTTTATATAGGCAATCACCCTAAGCTTTGTTGTCGGCGCCTGTATATCTGCTTGCCGCTGACAATGTGAGCGAGACCTTGGGCTAGAGTGCGTGCAAGCTGATGTAAGAGTAAATGGAGCAGAGAAATTGAAGCAGATCGACACAACTAATTGGATATTGGCTTTACTCGGATTACTTTGTCTGCTGCCATTTGTTCAGCCATATCATGAAGCGCCAATTTCATCATTGTTTGCCGAATGGCAATCTTTTTTAGTGTTGTGGGTAGCTCTACTTATTGCCTGCTTTCATGGCAAAGGCATACGTCAATCAATTATCCCGGAAATTTCATTGGCCGGTCTGTTCTTGCTTGTGTTTACAGTAATTCAGTCAGTTGTTCGCCCACCCGAATACGTGCAGCAAGTCCTCCTGCCGATCTGCTATTTCGTCAGTTTATGTGCTGCGGTTCAACTGGGGTATTGGTTGCGACAACGAGACTTGGTTGAGCGGGGTATGTTATATCTCGCGGTATTTTTTATCGTTGGAGCTGCTTATACTGTTGCGGTGCAATTTGTACAACTGCCATGGCAAGATTTTTCCCGCATGCCGTTTATGATGCCGAGAGTTACGGGTCACAATCCATACGGTAATATCGGTCAAACCAATCACGTTGCCACTTACCTGGCAATCGGCTGGGCTGCGGCACACTACCTGCGATCTCGCGGCAAGGTTCGACTGAGTCTCTATCTGCCTTTTGCATTTCTCTTGTTTGCCGGGATGATCTTGACTGGTCAACGCAGTGGTTTTATTTACGTGCTTTCCCTGAGTGCGCTGTTCTGGTTTTTCCCCATGAGCGCCAGCGTTAACGGCAACCCGCCTCGCCGCACCATCTGGGTTTGCGGCATGCCATTGATCTATCTGCTGTTGAGTTACGCATTGCACGTTATCTTTCACTATCTGGGATCCGAATTTACCACGGCGTCCGAGCGACTAAATACCGGCTGGAGCGGGCGCCTGGACTTATTGCATATAGGCTGGTCGCTTTTCAAGGAGTCGCCCTGGTTCGGTATCGGATGGGGACGTCTGGCTTCCTATGAGTTCCTGAAAGCAGATGTGCTGCCGACCATGCCTGCCAACCACGTTCATAATATTGTCGTGCAATTGCTTGCTGAAACCGGCATTTTCTGTACCGTCGCGGTCTTGTCCATTGTAGGGTTGTGGCTGCTGAGGTTCCTGAAGTTTCCATCTTCGCCTGAAAAGCAGTTTGTGTTCGGCGTGATCATCATTCTCGGTCTGCACAGCATGGTCGAATATCCGCTCTGGTACGCTTATTTCCTGCTGCCGCTCGGCGTTCTCGCCGGGATGTTCGAGTCGAGCGCCGTACGCCTAAAATTCCCGCCAACGCTGATCAACGTAATTGTCAAAGGAACCAGTTTTGTGGCCATCGGGGTTCTGTTTTACTCCTTTTTTGAAGCCATCTACGTGACCGATATGTATGGCAGAAGAACCGTCAATTACTACTCGCGTGCTTTGCGCGCTGCGGAACTGAAAGAAATTGCGCAAATGCCGAGCAAATTCTTCCTCAAGCCTTATGTAGACTATATCGATAGTACCGGCCGCATCCTGAATGGTGAGAATTTGCCGGAAAACATGGCGCTTAACCAACGCCTGTTGAACACCATGATCGACAATAACGTGATTGTGCGTCAAAGTATCTATCTGGCGATGTCCGGACGCGATGCCGAGGCGCAGACAACGTTCTTGCGGATGAAGAAAATATTCCCGGAGCGGACGCCTGAAATGCTTGGCGTACTCCAGCACACCGCCCGCCTCGCAAACAATGAAAATCTGACGGTATTTTCAAAATGGGCGACTGAGGCGGCGTCACAAAAATAAGCGTGTTAGTGCAGTATTCTAAGGAAGCAATGTGTTGAATGCCCAACGTACGTCAGATATGCCGGCGACTGATGCGACATTGACGGTTGCATCCGGATTATCCCTTGCCGTCGTCGTCGCGGTCATCGCAGCAATCAGTCCGCTTTTGTCCTTTGCTTTGGTCCCGGGCGCGGGATTTCACGACAATCAACGGATTCTGGAAATCTTTTGCCTGGTGCTGACCAGCTTTTCCTGCGTGGCTCTTCTGCTGCTGAAACCTGGCGCAAAATTCCGGCCCTTGCACGACTATCGCATGCTGAGTTTCCTGGCCTTGTTCTTTGCACTCGGCCTGGCATCCAGCGCGATTGCCTATTCGCCGCGACATGCTTTGCTGGAATGGTCGAACCTGTTGCTGCTTGTCGTCATGTCGTCCTTGATCGCCATGGAAATACGCGATAAGGGCAGCATCCTGCTGGATAGGATATTGCTGGTGTGCGGCTTGGGAAGCGCGTTCTATATTTTTATAGAAATCATCAACTACATTGCCATAGTCAATGCCGGCGGCCAGCCGGCCAATATCATATTCGTGTCTGGCTTTGACAATTACCGCTTCCTCAATCACGTTCAAACAATCACCCTCCCGCTGCTCGGTCTGTTTATATGCCGTAGCGATGACAGCAGGAAAAAAATATTTGCCTGGGTAGTCACATCGGTATGGTGGACATTACTGTATGTTTCAGCCGGACGCGGCACCTTCATTGGCATGTTGGCCGGCGTCGGCGTGACCTGGATTTTTCTACGCAAAGATGCGCTGCCATGGTCCCGGGTGATGTTGTGGTCGGCCCTTGCAGGGATGGCGGTCTATCTTTTGTTTTACGTATTGATTCCTCTTACATTAGGTTTGCAGCCGTTCGGATTTCTGTTCGCCGTCGCCGGCAGGACTATGGAAAATCCCGATTCCGGCCGTTGGCCTTTATGGATAAGGGCCTGGGAAATCATGCTTGGGCATCCATGGCTGGGGGCCGGGCCTTTGCACTTCGCTCATTTCGGGCGCACTGTGCAAGCTGGTGCGCATCCTCACAACTGGGTAGCGCAGATTGCTTGTGAATGGGGCATTCCAGCCTTTCTTTGCCTTGTCGCGGCGCTTGCGCTTGGGCTTCGGAAGCTACAGGGAGTACGCCGATACCTGCTGCCGGCGGACCGGGAAAATCGCCTGACGCTGGCGGCGTTGCTGACCGCCGCCGTGGCGATCCTGGTGGACGGTTTGGTATCGGGTTTGATCGTGATGCCGACCAGCCAATTGTGGATTGCGCTGTATATCGGCATTACATGGGGCTGGCTTGCCTCCCTGAGATCGCCACAGGCCGAGGCGACACTGCGTCTGTCACCGGTAACCCGGGTATTCACTATAGCGGGCTTGCTGACCTTGCTCTATTTTCTTGGCAACGGCCTGTGGCCGGAGATCGGCAATCTGAAGTTGTATGAAGAGCAAAATCTGCAGCAAGACATCTATGCTGATCCAATATCACGGCCACGAATCTGGCTGGGTGGATATTTTTAATTGGGATGCGCAAGGCTTGGGCTATTTTCCGGTTTTAATCCGCCGCAAGCGCAACAAGCCATGCAGATGGGCCTATGACTCTGCCATCCAGTCCCCCGACTTGCCGCCGTGCTTTTCCATCACCCGCACATCGGTAATCACCATCCCCCGGTCCACTGCCTTGCACATGTCATAGATAGTCAGCAAGCCGATCTGCACAGCAGTAAGCGCTTCCATTTCCACGCCAGTCTTGCCCACCGTTTCCGCCTGCGCATGACAGCTAATGCTGGAAGCGCCTTCATCGATACTGAAATCAACCGTCACCCGTGTCAATGCCAAAGGATGGCAAAGAGGGATCAGGTCGCTGGTGCGTTTGGTGGCCATGATGGCGGCGATGCGCGCAATCCCCAGCACATCGCCTTTCTTTGCCGTGCCGGACTGTATCAATGCCAATGTTTCGGCTTTCATGCGGATGCAGCCGCTGGCGACGGCGATGCGGTGCGTGTCGCTTTTACTACCGACATCGACCATGTGCGCCTGGCCGGTTGAATCGAAGTGGGTCAGCTTGGCTGCTGCCGGGGTTTTGTTGGTCATGGCGGTATTTTCTTTAGATGATGCGGTCTGGCGTGACCCGGATTTTAGCCGGCCGGCGCCATTTGCTGAATGTGGAACAATTATCCTCTGTTAGTATCATAGCATCGTGATTTTGACACTAGCCAGCACTCGATGACGCGACCCATGCAATTTCCACAGCGGACACTATTGGCGGCGCTGCTCAGCGTCTGTTGCGCCTTGCCGCCCATGCCTGCAACGGCGGTGCAAAATCTGCCGACTCTGGGCGATAGCTCGCGGGAATCGCTGTCCCCGCTGATGGAGCGCAAGCTGGGCGAGGAGGTCATGCACGATATCCGGCGCGATCCGGACTACATGAACGATGCGCCTTTGCTGGAGTACCTGAACACCTTCGGCTGGACCCTGGTCGCGGCGCGGCCTGAAGTGCGCGGCGAGGCGGGTTTCGATTTCTTTTTCTTTGCGGTGCGCGATCCGGTCTTGAACGCGTTTGCCTTGCCGGGTGGCTTTATCGGCGTGCATTCGGGCTTGCTGCTGGCTGCGCAAAGCGAATCGGAGCTGGCTTCGGTGCTGGCGCATGAAATCGGCCATGTGGCGCAGCGCCATATCGCGCGCATGTTGGGCAGCCAGAAGCAGGACTCGATGATTGCACTGGCGGCGATGCTGCTGGGGGCGCTGGCGATGCGCGGCAGCGGTGATGCCGGAGCGGCGGTGATGATGGGCGGCACCGGGCTGGCGCTGCAGCGCCAGTTGAACTTCAGCCGCGATGCCGAGCGCGAGGCGGATCGTATCGGCTTGTCGATACTGGACGCGGGCGGTTTTGACACCAGCGGCATGGTGGCGTTTTTTGGCCGCATGCAAACGGCTTCCCGCAATTATTCGGATGCCGTTCCGCCGTATCTGCTGACGCATCCGCTGACCAGCGAGCGTATCGCTGATATCGAAGCGCGGATCCGCGAGCAGCGTTACCGGCAGCATGCCGATAGCCTGGATTTCCAGCTGATACGGGCGCGTGTGCGGGTGTTGCAGGACGATACCGAGCAGGGGCGGCGCGACGCTCAATATGTCTTCGATTCGCAGCTCAAGCAAAACACCAAGCAGCAGATTGTCGCGGCTAAGTATGGCATGGCTTTCCTGGCGTTCAAGCGGGAAGATTATGGCCAGGCGGAACAGTTGCTGCAGGAAGCCGTCGCTGCGACGGCGCCGGCCAAGCAGAGCCTGGTGCTGACCGACCTGGGGATTGAGATCATGCTGGCGACCAAGCGCGAGGCGGATGCCTTGAAGCTGGTGCAGCAGGCGCAGCTGCAATATCCCTTATCGCGCGGGCTTGCTCATCAGTATGCGCGGGTTTTGATTGCTTCCAAGCGCCTGGATGAGGCGACCAAGTATCTGCGCGAGCAGGCGCAGCTGTACCGGCAGGATGCGGATGTGCAGGATTTGCTGGCCAAGGCGTATTCGGCGCAGGGCAAGCGGGCTTTGCAGCATATGGCTTTGGCGGAGTCTTATGTGTTGACGGGGAGTGTGCCGGCGGCTTTGGATCAGTTAAAGATTGCGCGGAATTCGCCTGATGCGGAGTTTTATGACCAGTCGATGATTGATGCGCGGGAGCGGGAGTTGCAGGAGCGGTGGAAGGATGAGTTGAAGGCTTCCAAAGAGCGCTAGCGCTGCGCTGAGGGGTGTGTTTCGTGGGCCGTCAATCGGGGTCAGAGTAATTTACGACGATGAGGCTGTCGTAAAAAAACTCTGACCCCGATTGACTAGGTTTGTCTTGGTTTTGGTACAAAACCAAAAGCTGAGGCGATATTTTTGGCTGCGATTCTTGTGACGGGGATTGTTGTTTCTGCCTGTTGCCAGGTCAGGACGCGCTTGTCCGTTTGTGTTGCCAGCCATTCCAGCAGGGCTTCGTCGCTGACGATTTCTCCGTCCATGCGTAGCTGAGTCAGACATTGCGCAAGATCGCGGTCGTCGACTGCTGCGACCTGGCCGGGTGCGGCCAGCAGCAGCCGGCCTTCTTCGGTCAGCATGACGGAATCCACGGCCGACATTGCTGCGCCGGTTTGCAAAACAAAACCTTGCAGCGGATCGGTATGGGCGATGTAGGGCGTCAGCGCCAGATCTACGTAGACCCGTTGCGGGCCGTTCTGGAAATACCAGCAGCCTTGCTCATCCGCCTTGTAGTTGCGGTTGATGAAGCCGACCAGCGCGGTGTGCATGATCTTGTCGCCGGGCAGGTTCTGTTTTTGCGTCTGTTCATCGCGCATGCGCCAGGCGCCGCGGGCGTCGAGCGCCAGCCAGCCATAGCAGGCCGGGACATTGGGCCATTTCTGCATGGCTTGGAGGACGATCTGGTCCATCTCAGCTTTCCTGCAAAAAGCGCAGCATGCGCTGCGGCAGCCAGTCCAGGCGGCCGGGTGGGTTGCCGACGGCGAAGCCGACGTGGCCGCCTTGTTCCGGATATTCCAGGGTGACGCTGGCGGCGGCTTTGGGCGGCAGGTGGCGCGGCGGCAGGAAGGGGTCGTTCTTGGCGTTGAGCACCAGCGTCGGGATCGTAATATCGTTCATCACCAGCTTGGCGCTGGCGCGGTGCCAGTAGTCTTCGGTATTGCGGAAGCCGTGCAGCGGTGCGGTGACGATGTTGTCGAATTCGTAGAGGTCGCGCGAGCGCAGCATTTTTTCGCGGTCGAACAGGCGCGGGAATTGCTGTAGCTTGTCGAGCGACTTGCTTTTCATGGTGCGCAGGAAAGAGCGCGTATACACCATGTTGAAACCGTGCGACAAAGCTTCGCCGCCGCCGGCCAGGTCGAGCGGCGCCGAGATGGCGCAGGCGGCGTCGACGATCTTGGCTTCATTCTGCGATTCGCCCAGCCAGCGCAGCAGCGCGTTGCCGCCCAGCGAAACGCCGGTGGCGTAGAACTTGGTGAACTGCTTTTCCGCGCGGCTGGCCGCCAGCCGGCGCAGGATCCAGTCGACTTCCTCGGCGTCGCCCGAGTGATAAAAGCGTGGCGCCTGGTTGATTTCACCCGAGCAGCCGCGGAAGTGCGGCACCGCGCCGGACCAGCCCAGCTTGGCCAGTTGCGCCATCAGGGCGCGGCTGTAATGGCTGTCGGATGAACCTTCCAGGCCGTGGAACAGCACCACCAGCGGTTGTCCGGGCTGGCCGTCGACGAAATCGATGTCGATGAAATCGCCGTCCGGCGTATCCCAGCGCTCACGGCGGTAAGCGACTAGCGGCTTGCTGATGCAGGTGGCGGGGTAAATGGTCTGCAGATGGCCGCCTGGCAGCCATAGCGGCGCCGGATAAGACGCGGGGAAAATCGAAGTGCTCATACGAAAGCTATAGCCTGATCAGTTGGGGGCAGAGCTGCACGAGAAGTGTAATTCGTCGCATGGCGGCGACTTATAAACCCTACCCGGGCGGCTCTGTCCCACAATAAGTCTTTACCGTGCTGAGCGCCACTTTTTAATGCAAGGTGGCGCTCGATACCGTTTCTTCAGGCGCCGCCCCGGGCGCGACCGAAGCGTGATGCAGCACGATGCGCCAGCCGCGTGGGGTTTTCATGTAGACATTGGTGGCGAGGATGTGCATGTCGCGGTCTGAGTCGCTGGCCTGATGCAGCTCTTCCACCAGGTTATGAATGCTGGTCGACATATTATGAGTCACATGCAGTTGCCGCGCGCGGATATGCACGCCACCGCGTTCAAACAGGGCTTCGAAGGCGGCCCGGATCGCCGCATGGCCATGCAGCCGCGGTGCATTCGGATGGACGCAGACGATCTCGTCGTCATCGGCCCAGAGCGCCATCATGGCCTCGATGTCGGCGCGGCTCATGGCGTCGTAAAAAGCGGTTTCGGTTTCTTCTGCTGAACCGTGCATAAATTTGACATGCGGCATATTGCCTCCCAACTCACCCGGATTGAACCACTGGCACAACACTTTGGCAGTATCAAAAAAGGGAGCCACGCTCCCTTTTCGATCAGTGTCCTTTGACGACTGCGCCCGGTTTCAGGCGGTATTGCGTGCCGCAGTAGGGGCATTTGGCGCTGCCGCTGCTATCCAGGTTGAGGAACACGCGCGGATGCGAGGACCAGGTCGGCATCAGCGGGTTGGGGCAGTGTGCCGGCAAATCCTTGCCGTCTAGTTCAACTACTGCTTGCGGGCTTGTTGCTGTGTTCATTTACTGCTCCTAGTGACGTGTGCTCTGACTGCTTGATGCCGGCTTACTTTCCAACCACGGTAAGCCAGTGTTGATATTTGTCCGACTTGCCCGCCACCACTTCAAAAAACATGGACTGGATCTTTTCGGTGATGGGGCCGCGCTTGCCTTCGCCGATGGCGCGGTTGTCGAGTTCGCGGATCGGCGTGATCTCCGCCGCGGTGCCGGTGAAGAAGGCTTCGTCGGCACAATACATTTCATCGCGGGTAATGCGCTTTTCGATGACTTCGATGCCGCTGTCGCGCGCCATGGTCAGCACGGCGTCGCGGGTGATGCCGTCCAGGCAGGAAGCCAGGTCGGGCGTGTAGATCTTGCCGTTCCTGACGATAAACACGTTTTCGCCGGAACCTTCGGAAACGTAGCCGTCGGTATCCAGCAGCAAGGCTTCGTCGTAACCGTCGGTCAGCGCTTCCTGATTGGCCAGGATGGAATTGATGTAGTAGCCGCTGGCCTTGGCGCGCACCAGCGAGACATTGACGTGGTGGCGGCTGAAAGAGGAGGTCTTGACCCGGATGCCTTTCGCCAGGCCGTCTTCGCCCAGATAGGCGCCCCACGGCCAGGCTGCGATGGCGACGTGGATGGTGTTGCCCTTGGCGGCGATGCCGAGCTTTTCCGAGCCGATCCAGATCAGCGGCCGCATATAGCAGGATTCCAGCTGGTTTTCACGGACCACGGCGATCTGGGCGTCGATCAGGGTTTGCAGGTCGTAAGGCACTTGCATCTGGAAAATCTTGGCCGAGTTCAGCAGGCGCTGGGTATGTTCCTTGAGGCGGAAAATCGCCGGACCCTGATCGGTCTTATAGGCACGCACGCCCTCGAACACCGCCATGCCGTAATGCAGCGAATGGGTCAGAATATGGATGTTGGCGTCGCGCCAGTCGATTAATTTGCCGTCTTTCCAGATCTTGCCGTCGCGGTCATCCATGGACATGTTCAAATCTCCAGTCATCGAATAAATGAAATCAGAATTAATGAGCGTTGCGTTTTACCGGCTCATTTATTATTTAATACATAACAATGCCATGCTGGCCGCTAATACCAGCCGGCAGCGATGCAACAGAACTATTTCATCTGTTCTTAGAGCGTAAAGTGACATTTTAACGGATTCAATGCGCCCTACTCTGTAGAATATTGGTTTCAGCCATATGTCGTTTGCGCAGCGGCAGCCGCCGAAAACGGTGTTTTGACAGTGGCTGCTGGAGTAAAATAGCGGCTTTTCCTCACTGATATTGTCTGATCGACATGAAATTCAATCGACTAAGCGATTTGATCGCGCAACACCAGCTGCAAGGCAAACGTGTTTTTATCCGCGCCGACCTCAATGTGCCGCAAGACGCCGCGGGCAATATTACTGAAGACACGCGCGTGCGCGCTTCGGTGCCGGCGATTCGCCAGGCGCTGGATGCCGGCGCCGCGGTGATGGTGACATCGCACCTGGGCCGTCCGACCGAAGGCGAGTTCAAGCCGGAAGATTCGCTGGCGCCTATCGCCAAGCGCCTGGCGGAGCTGCTGGGCCAGCCGGTTGAGCTGCGCCAAAATTGGGTAGACAGCGGGGTCGACGGCGTGGAAGTGGCGCCGGGGCAGGTGGTCTTGCTGGAAAACTGCCGCGTCAACAAGGGCGAGAAAAAGAATAGCGACGAGCTGGCGCAAAAGATCGCCAAGCTGTGCGATATCTATGTCAACGACGCATTCGGCACCGCGCACCGGGCCGAGGCTACTACCCACGGCGTCGCAAAATTTGCAGCTGTGGCCTGCGCCGGCCCTTTGCTGGCGGCTGAACTGGATGCCCTGGGCAAGGCCCTGAACCAGCCGGCGCGGCCGCTGGTGGCGATCGTCGCCGGCTCCAAGGTATCGAGCAAGCTGACTATATTGAAGGCGCTGGCCGACAAGGTCGACAACCTGATCGTCGGCGGCGGCATCGCCAACACCTTTTTGCTGGCAAGCGGCCTGAAGATCGGCAAATCGCTGGCGGAACCTGATCTGGTGGACGAAGCCAAGGCCATCATCGAGATGATGGCCAAGCGCGGCGCCTCGGTGCCGATTCCGGTGGACGTGGTGTGCGCCAAGGAATTCTCGCCGACTGCCGCGGCAACAATCAAGAAAGTCAGCGATGTTGAAGACGACGACCTGATCCTGGATATCGGTCCGCAGACAGCGGCGACGCTGGCGGCGCAGATCGCCCAGGCCGGCACCGTGGTCTGGAACGGCCCGGTCGGCGTGTTCGAGTTCGACCAGTTCGGCGCGGGCACGCAAACTTTGGCGCTGGCGATTGCCGGCTCCAAGGCGTTCTCGATTGCCGGCGGCGGCGATACGCTGGCGGCGATCGCCAAGTACCAGATCACTGACAAGATTGGCTACATCTCCACCGGCGGCGGCGCTTTCCTGGAATTTTTGGAAGGCAAGACCTTGCCGGCGGTTGAAATTCTGCTGCAACGCGCTGGTTAATTAGAGGGATATTCGGTCACCCCGTCATCCCCGCGAACGCGGGCAGCAAGCTGGGGAATCCAAGTTGCTAACTAAGGTGATGAAAATGGATTCCCGCGTTCGCGGGAATGACGGAGATGGAATAGCTACACATTCATCCATGCTGTATTGAAAGGTTTTCCATGCAAAGAGCTACCAAGATCGTCGCCACCATCGGACCTGCATCTAGCGATGCTGACACACTGGCGCGCATGTTCGTCGCCGGCGTCGATGTGGTGCGCCTGAATTTTTCGCATGGCAAGGCACAAGACCATATCGACCGCGCCAAGCTGGTGCGCGAAGTCGCCGCTGCCTGCGGCAAGCAGGTCGCCATCATGGCCGACCTGCAAGGACCGAAGATCCGCGTCGGCAAGTTCGAGCAGGGCAAGATCGAGTTGAAGAACGGCGAGAAATTCATTCTCGACGCCGATTGCGGCATGGGCAGCCAGGAACGCGTCGGCCTCGACTACAAGGCCTTGCCGCGCGATCTCAAGCCGGCCGACGTGCTGTTGCTGAACGATGGCCTGATCGTGCTGACGGTCGAGAAAATCCTCGGCAATGAAATCCACACCATCGTCAAGATCGGCGGCGAGCTGTCCAACAACAAGGGCATCAACCGCCAGGGCGGCGGCTTGTCGGCGCCGGCGCTGACCGCCAAGGACATGGACGACATCAAGACCGCCATGAGTTTCAGGGCGGATTATGTTGCGGTGTCTTTCCCGAAGAACGCCACCGACATGGAAATGGCGCGCCAGCTGGCCAACGTCGCCGGCGAAGCCTACGACCACAAGCCGATGATGATCGCCAAGATCGAACGCGCGGAAGCGATCCCGGTACTGCAGGAAATCCTCGATGCTTCCGACGGCATCATGGTGGCCCGCGGCGACCTGGCGGTGGAAGTCGGCAACGCCGCCGTGCCGGCGCTGCAAAAGCGCATGATCCGCATGGCGCGCGTCTCCAACAAGCTGGCGATCACCGCCACGCAGATGATGGAATCGATGATCGTCAACGCCGTGCCGACCCGCGCCGAAGTGTCCGACGTCGCCAACGCTGTGCTGGACGGCACTGACGCCGTGATGACTTCCGCTGAAACCGCTTCCGGCAAATATCCGGTAGAGACGGTGGAAGCGATGTCGGCGATATGCCTGGAAGCCGAAAAGTCGGAAGACTGCAAGCTGGATGCCGATTTCCTCAATGTCCGTTTCACCCGGGTCGACCAGTCGATTGCCTACGGCGCCCTGTTTACCGCCCATCATTTGCGCGTCAAGGCGATTGCCGCCCTGACTGAATCGGGTTCGACCGCGCTGTGGATGAGCCGTCACAACATCGATATCCCTATTTTCGCCATCACCCCAAGCATTGCTACCCAGCGCAAGGCTGCCTTGTACCGCAATGTGCAGACTTTCGAGCTGGCCAAGTCGAACGACCGCGAAGCGGTGCTGAAGGCTGCGCAGAATCTGTTGCTGGCCAAGGGCGTGGTGCAGCTGGGCGATCTGGTGGTGGTGACATGGGGCGAACCTATGGGCCAGATCGGCGGCACCAATGCGCTGAAGATCATGAAGATCGGCGAGTATTAATGCTTAAGCAAATTTTTCAGTACGGCGTCATCCCCGCGTACGCGGGGATCCATGTTACGGCCTTAGCGTAGTCGCCAGAATGGATTCCCGCGTACGCGGGAATGACGTGGTAACAGGTAGCACTACAAGTTTCTATTATCGGAGTACAACATGCCTCTCGTATCCATGCGTCAATTGCTGGACCATGCTGCTGAAAACAGCTACGGCCTGCCTGCTTTCAACGTCAACAACCTGGAGCAGGTCACTGCCATCATGCAGGCTGCCGATGAAGTCGGCGCGCCGGTCATCATGCAAGCCTCTGCGGGCGCCCGCAAATATGCCGGCGAAGCATTCCTGCGCCACCTGATCGAAGCCGCGGTAGAAGCTTTCCCGCACATCCCGGTCGTCATGCACCAGGACCACGGCCAGTCGCCGGCAGTCTGCATGGCTGCGATCAAGTCCGGTTTTACTTCGGTGATGATGGATGGTTCGCTGATGGAAGACGGCAAGTCGGTCGCCAGCTATGAATACAACGTCGAAGTTTCGCGCAAGGTGGTCGAGTTCTCGCACGCCATCGGCGTCACCGTGGAAGCGGAACTGGGCGTGCTCGGTTCGCTGGAAACCATGATGGGCGACAAGGAAGACGGCCACGGCGCGGACGGCAAGATGACCCGCGAACAGCTGCTGACTGATGTCGCGCAAGCGGCCGATTTCGTCAAGCTGACCCAGTGCGACGCGCTGGCGATTGCGATCGGTACATCGCACGGCGCCTACAAGTTCTCGCGCAAGCCTACTGGCGACATCCTGGCGATCGAACGCATCAAGGAAATCCACACCCGCATTCCTAACACACACCTGGTGATGCACGGTTCCTCGTCGGTGCCGCAGGAACTGCTGGCGGAAATCCGCGAATTCGGCGGCGACATGAAGGAAACCTACGGCGTGCCGGTGGAAGAAATCCAGGAAGGGATTCGTCACGGCGTGCGCAAGATCAATATCGATACCGATATCCGTCTGGCGATGACCGGCGCGATCCGCCGCTACCTGATCGAAAATCCAAGCAAGTTCGATCCGCGCGATTACCTCAAGCCGGCGCGTGAAGCAGCCAAGGCTGTGGTCAAGGCCCGTTTCCTGGCGTTCGGCTGCGAAGGCCAGGCTGCCAAGATCAAGCCGGTGTCGCTGGAAAAGATCGCTGAGAAATACAAGAAGGGCGAGCTGGCGCAGATCGTTCAGTAATAAATAGTGTGGTACCGGCGCCAGGCAAGGCTTGGCGCGATAACTTACCAGGCGCAGGATGATGCTTGCATCGTTCTCTGCCTGGTTTTCTGACTTTTGGAATAACCATGACAAGCCTCTATCAATCCACCATTACCTCATTGCCATTGCTGGGCCGCGGCAAGGTGCGCGAAAACTATGCCGTCGGTGAAGACAAGATCCTGATCGTCACCTCGGACCGCTTGTCGGCTTTCGACGTCATCATGAACCAGCCGATCCCGGGCAAAGGCAAGGTCTTGAACCGCATGTCCGACTTCTGGTTCGACAAGCTGGCGGCGATCGTGCCTAACCACCTGACCGGGATAGCGCCGGAATCGGTCGTGGCGCCGGATGAGGTGGAGCAGGTGCGCGGCCGCGCGGTCGTGGCGAAACGCCTGCAGCCGATCATGGTCGAGGCGGTGGTGCGTGGTTATATCATCGGTTCCGGCTGGAAGGATTACCAGGCCACCGGCGCCATCTGCGGCATCAGCCTGCCGGCGGGTTTGCAGCAGGCCGCCAAGCTGGCCGAGCCTATCTTCACCCCGGCGGCCAAGGCCGAAATGGGCGAGCATGACGAAAACATCAGCTTTGCCGACATGGAAAGCCGCATCGGCAAGGAACTGGCCGAGAAAATCCGCAGCGTCAGCATCGCGCTGTACAAGACCGCGGCCGACTACGCGGCGACGCGCGGCATCATCATCGCCGACACCAAGTTTGAATTCGGCCTCGACAAAGATGGCGTCTTGCACCTGATGGATGAAGTGTTGACCGCCGATTCCTCGCGCTTCTGGCCGGCTGCCAGCTACCAGGTCGGCATTTCGCCGCCATCGTTCGACAAGCAGTTCGTGCGCGATTACCTGGAAACCGTCACCAGCTGGAACAAGACCGCGCCGGCGCCGACGCTGCCGGATGACGTCATCGAAAAAACCGGCGCCAAATACCGCGAAGCGCTGTTCAGCCTGACCGGCGAAACGCTGAAGGATTGATGATGACCAAGGATACTGCTAGCAAGCCGGTAATCGGCGTCGTCATGGGCTCGTCCTCGGACTGGGACGTGATGCAGCACGCAGTCGCCATTCTCACCGAGTTTGGCGTCGCCCACGAAGCGCAGGTGATTTCGGCGCACCGCATGCCGGACCAGATGTTTGCCTACGCGGAAAGCGCGCGCGAGCGCGGCTTGCGCGCCATCATCGCCGGCGCCGGCGGCGCTGCCCACCTGCCAGGCATGATCGCCGCCAAGACCATTGTGCCGGTACTCGGCGTGCCAGTACCGTCCAAGTATCTGCGCGGCGAGGATTCCTTGCTGTCGATCGTGCAGATGCCGAAAGGCATTCCGGTCGCCACCTATGCCATCGGCGAAGCCGGCGCCGCCAATGCCGCACTATCCGCCGTCGCCATGCTGGCCACCACCGACCAGGCGCTGGCCGACAAGCTGCTGGCGTTCCGCGCCAAGCAGACACAGATTGCCCTTGATATGAAATTGCCACCGGTATGAGCAGTATGGAACACAAACTGCACGACGTCATCGATCCGATTGTTCCGACTACCACGCCGCCAACCTGGCTGGGCGTGATGGGCGGCGGCCAGCTGGGCCGCATGTTCACCCATGAAGCGCAAGCCATGGGCTACAAGGTAGCGGTGCTGGAACCGGAGCAGGATTGTCCGACCGGGCACGTCGCCGATCGCCACTTCCTGGCTGACTACAGCGATGCGCTCGCCTTGGGCGAGATGGCCAGCCTGTGCGCCGCGGTGACCACCGAGTTTGAGAATGTCGCCGCCGACAGCCTGGCGCTGCTGGCGCATAACAGTTTTGTGGCGCCGGCCGCGGCCAGCGTTTCGGTGGCCCAGGACCGCATGGTGGAAAAGCGTTTCTTCACTGCTTGCGCGAAGGAGTCCACTGTGCTGCCGGCGCCGCATCAGCTGATCGCTGTGGCAACCGATATCGATCAGGTGCCGGCCGATCTGCTGCCCGGTATTTTGAAAACCGTCCGCCTCGGCTATGACGGCAAGGGCCAGGCACGGGTGCGTAGCCTGGACGAGCTGCGCGCGGCGTTCGCCGGCATGAACGGGGTGGCCTGCGTGCTGGAAAAGATGCTGCCGCTGGCGTATGAAGTTTCGGTGCTGGTGGCGCGCGGCGCTGACAGCAAGGCCGTGGTCTATCCGATTGCCGAAAACGTGCATCGCGACGGCATCCTGTTCACCACCACGGTACCCGGCCCGAATGTGTGCGACGAAACCGCCAAGCGCGCGCAGCATGCGGCGCTGGTCATCATCGAGCAGCTGGCTTATGTCGGCGTGCTATGCATTGAATTTTTCGTTTTGCAGGATGGTTCGCTGGTGGTCAACGAGATGGCGCCGCGTCCGCATAACAGCGGCCACTACACCATGGATGCCTGCGTCACCAGCCAGTTTGCGCAGCAGGTGCGGGCGATGGCGCGCATGCCGCTGGGCGATACCCGCCAGCATTCGCCGGCGGTGATGCTCAACATCCTCGGTGATATCTGGTTTGACGGCGCCAGCGAGCAGGCGCGCGAACCGGCCTGGGACCAGATCCTGGCGCTGCCGGCGGCGCATCTGCATTTGTACGGCAAGGCACAGGCGCGCCGCGCCCGCAAAATGGGGCATATCACTTTCATCGCCCCGACCCTGGCGGAAGCACAGCAGCAGCTGGCCGCTGCCTGCGCCATTCTCGGCATCGCCACCTGAATGAAGAATGCCATGGCGGACGCGACTATCGACATGCAAGCCATTAAGCTGGCGGCGCGCAAGCTGGAAGCGGGCCAGCTGGTGGCGTTTCCGACCGAAACGGTGTACGGACTGGGAGCGGATGCCGAGAATGCGGCGGCGGTTGCCAGCATTTATACCGCTAAAGGGCGTCCCTCCAATCACCCGGTAATTGTCCACGTGGCTCCGGAAGCCGACATCAGTTATTGGGCCGATGCCATTCCGCCACAGGCGCATGCGCTGATCGCGGCGTTCTGGCCGGGACCGCTGACGCTGATACTGGAGCGTGCGGCACATATTCCGGCGCAGGTTTCGGGCGGTCAGAGTTCGGTCGGTTTGCGCTGTCCGTCGCATCCGGTGGCGCAGGCTTTGCTGCGCGAATTCAAAGGCGGCAAGGGCGGCATTGCCGGCCCCTCGGCTAACAAGTTCGGCCATGTCAGTCCGACTACCGCGCAGCACGTGCGCGACGAATTCGATACCGACGGCGACAGTCCCATCGCTTGCATCCTGGATGGCGGTCAGAGCGAAGTCGGGATCGAATCGACCATCATCGATTTGTCGCGTATGGCGTCGCACGGGCCGGTGCTGCTGCGGCCCGGCCATATCAGCGCTGCGCAAATCGGCGCGGTGCTTGGGGTTGCGGTGCAAGCCGCGGATGCGGCCGCGCCGCGCGCTTCCGGCACGCTGGAATCGCACTATGCGCCGCGCACTCCGGTGCTGCTGGTGGCGCCGCCGCAACTGGCGGCAACGCTGCTGCAACTGCACCTGGCCGGACAAAGCCTGGCGCTGATCTCTTATTCGCCGGCCGCCGTGACTGCCGGCGGTCCGCCGCTGGCGGCGCAATGCGCCATGGCTGCGGCGCCGCAGCCCTATGCCCACGATCTGTATGCTGCGTTGCGCAACATGGATCACGCGGCCGCTGACCTGATCGTGGTCGAAGCACCTCCATCGGATCAGGCCTGGCAGGGGATTAATGACCGTTTGCGCCGCGCTGCGCATGACTCCTCTGCCGTCCTGGCGGGTTTTAAAACGGGTTTCAAAAAATAATTGCGGTAAAAAAGCTACAACTATAGTCAAATCATTCTAAAGCTGGCATAGTGTAAAAAAAAGAATAGCACGCGCGTTCTTTTCGGGAATGGAGCCGAGCCGGGATGTTTGCATCGTGTATCCCTTCTGCTCCGATGGTTGAAGTTGAAGAACAGAGCGCTGTCTGGTCCAGCCAGAATTGCAAAGTGCCACAAATGGATTTGTACTGCATCTGATGCAGGCAAAGTCCGCTACTAAAAATGAAGTGAAACTTGGAGAAGACATATGAAAAAACAATTCAACGTATTGCCGAAGCTGGCGGCCCTGTCCTTGCTGGCAGCATGCGCAGCGCCTGTCATGGCGCAGCAAACGGGCGACAATGTGGTGAACTTCGGTTGGGCGCACATCGGCCTGAACCAGTCCAGCGAGCCGCTGAAGCTCGGCAGCACCACCCTTCCAGGCAGCGGCGCGCACGTTTCCAACGCTGATACCGTGATTCTGCAGTTCACGCACTTTTTCACTGACAATATCGCTGTAACCGCGGATCTGGGCATCCCACCGAAGTTCAAGCTCGCTGGCGAAGGTACGCTCAACGGTCTGGGTCAGCTCGGTACCGCCACACAATGGAGCCCGGCAGTATTGGCCAAGTATTACTTCGGCGATGCTAACAGCCAGTTCCGTCCTTACGTCGGCGCCGGCGCTGCTTACGTCTGGTACTCGAACATCAAGCTGACTAACAGCTTGACCGGATTGCTGGCAGGCGGCGACGCCGGCGCGTCCACCAGCGCGGATCTGAGCAGCTCGTTTGTGCCGGTCGCGAACATTGGTATGGCCTATAATTTCGACAAGAACTGGTCCGCCAACTTCTCGCTGTCCTATGTCCCGCTGGACACCAAGGCTGATCTGTCTACTCACCATAGCGATGGAACCACGACACACGCCACGACTAAAATCACTCTGAATCCTTTGGTTTCCGTGCTGACCGTCGGCTACAAGTTCTAAATCGCTGGTTAAGTTTTATCTTAAAGAGCCCCGCAGGGCATGGTCTTGCGGGGCTTTTTTTCGTCTGTTGCAGCGCTTGGCCGATAATGTATTTCTCCGTCGACAAGACGGTGCAGATTGCGTTAAAGTGAAAGTGTCGATTTTGTACCAGGGGAGTAGCGGCCATGACTAAGGAAGTTGCGGTATTAGGGGGTGGGTGCTTCTGGTGCCTGGAGGCGGTTTATCAGGAAATAAAAGGGGTGGAGCAGGTCGAGTCCGGCTACACCGGCGGCCATGTTGCAAATCCCAGCTATGAGCAGGTGTGCGAGGGCACCACCGGCCATGCCGAAGTGGTGGCAGTGACATTCGATACCGAGCAGATCAGTTATCGCGAGTTGCTGGAAATTTTCTTCACGATCCACGATCCGACTACCTTGAACCGCCAGGGCAATGACGTCGGCACCCAATACCGCTCGGCGATCTATTACCAGTCGCCGCAGCAGAAGAAGGCGGCGGAACAGGTTGTCGCGGAAATGGCGAATGTGTGGGATGCGCCCATCGTCACTGAACTGAGCGCCGCGGAAACCTATTACAAGGCTGAGGATTACCATCAGAATTACTTCCGCCAACATCCCTTGCAAGGTTATTGCGCTTTTGTGGTGGCGCCGAAAGTGGCGAAGCTGCGTAAGGTGTTCATCGATAAAGTGATTCGTTGAATACCATCCGCTGCGCCGGTGAGCGCAGCGGATGGTTCACTTGGCTCACTTACCTTGGTAAATGTAATCGCGCGACCAGGGTAGCGTGCCGGCGCTGCGTCCGGCTTTGCGGCAGACCACCTGGTACAGCGACATCCAGTCGCGTTCGAAGCCGTAGGAACTCCCCGCCAGGTAAATGCGCCAGATACGGAAGCGTCGGTCGTCGGTCGCTTTCCTGACCTCATCGGCATGCGCTTCCAGGTTGTCGGCCCAGATGCCGCAGGTTTTGGCATAGTGGCGCCGCAGGTTTTCCACATCGAATACTTCCAGTCCGCCTTGCTGCATGGTTTTCAGCACCGTGCCGATATGCGGCAGTTCGCCATGCGGGAAAACATATTTTTCGATGAATTCACCGCCGCCATAAGGCGTCTCGCCGTTGTCGATGTCGGTGGTGGTGATACCGTGATTCATGGCGATGCCGTCATCGGCCAGCAATTCGCGAATGCGCGAGAAATACATCGGCAGATGAACCAGGCCGACATGCTCGAACATGCCGACGCTGGTGATGCGGTCGAAACTGCCGGTGACATCGCGGTAGTCTTGCAAGCGGATTTCTATCTGGTCCTGCAGGCCGGCCTTGGCCACCCGTTCCTGTGCCAGCGCGTACTGGTTTTCCGAGAGGGTGACGCCGACGCACCTGGCGCCGAATTTCTGCGCTGCCCGCAGCACCAGCGCACCCCAGCCGCAGCCGATATCGAGCAGGGTCTGGCCCGGTTGGAGCTGGATCTTGGTCAGGATGTGATCGATTTTCTTGAGCTGGGCGGTATCCAGGTCTTCATCGCCATGCTCGAAATAGGCGCAGGAATACACCATGTTCTGGTCCAGCCACAGCTTGTAGAAATCATTGGAGACGTCGTAGTGATAGCGGATCGCCTCGGCGTCCTTCTCCTTGTTGTGACGGAAGGTGCGGGTGATGCGGGCGAACTTGCCGTCCGCCTTGAGCGAATTGGCCGCCAGCGCATTGCCGACAGCGATGATCTCCTTGATTTTTCCTTCGACTTCGATTTTTCCTTCGACGTAAGCCTCGCCGAGATTGGCGAGCGATGGCGTCAGCAGGTAACTCAGCGCCGACACATGCGGCACGCGCACGGTGACCTCTGGTGCCGCATAGTTGCCGAAGTCGAAACGCTGACCATTCCATAATTCCAGCCGTAGCGGTATTGCAGCTCGGTGACGAATATCATTAACCCAGTTTTCAAGCTTTTTTTCCCAGAACACGATTTCTCCTCCGGTAATTAAATACTTGTACCAAGCGGTCAGCGTCGACCGGTGACCTAGTGACTAAGGCTGCAGGCGTTGTCGCAGCCACTTGTCATCTGCGTCCAAGGTATACAAAATCCGGTCGTGCAAACGTGACCGGCGTCCTTGCCAAAATTCTACCGTATCCGGAAAAAGTCTGTAGCCGCCCCAATGTTTTGGGCGCGGCGGATGGTCGCCGAATTTTTGTTCGGCCTTGGCGTACTCTGCTTCCAGCAGTTCGCGGCTGGCGATGGTCTCGCTTTGCGCCGAGGCGATCGCGCCTAGCCGGCTGCGCAAGGGCCGGCTGTTGAAGTAGGCGTCGCTTTCGCTGTCGCTGACTTTTTCGACGCGGCCTTCGATGCGCACCTGGCGTTCCAGGGCGACCCAGTGGAACAGCAAGGCGCCGTAGGGATGTTCCTCCAGGTCGTGGCCCTTGCGGCTTTCAAAATTGGTAAACCATGTGAAGCCCTGTTCATCGAAATGCTTGATCAGCACGATGCGCGACGAGGGCCGGCCATTGCTGCCGACGGTCGCCAGGCTCATCGCATTGGCTTCCGGTACTTCCGCGCGCATGGCTTCTTCAAACCATTTTCTGAACTGGGTAATCGGGTCGGCCGCGGTGTCGGCTTCCGACAGGTTGGCCTGGCTATAGTCGATGCGCAGGTCCGCAATCGATTTGTCTATCTGTTGATTTTGCGGGTTTTTGTTGTTCATGCTGGAATACCTCGGCGTTGCTGCATGGCTGCCCCTAACTGCTGCATCTGCTGTGTGCTGAAAAGCCGCTTCGCCATCGGTGCGATCCAGGTTTCTTCTTTTTCCATGTGGGCGGAATAGATGGCGGAAAATTGCTGGACGTCTTGTGGCGACAGCTGGCATGCCGGGGTGGCCGTTGCGCCATCGGCGATCGGCGCCAGTTGCAGGTTGAGCACCTGCCACAGGTCATCCATCTGCTGGTGCTCGGCCATGATTTCCGGCATCAGCTTTTGCAGCAGGGCGGCGTCCTCGCCGCTGGCGGTCGTGGTCAGCATCGGCAGCAGGTCGACTTCTTCATCTGCGTGATGATGCGGAGCGGCCTGGTTGAAATAGCGCATGACGCTATGCGCGGCTTGCTGGGCTTGGGCGTCATTGCCGTGCTGCGGCAGGTGATCGAGCAGGTTTTGCAGCGTTTCCAGCTGCTTGCGTATGCGGTCATGGCAATGCTTGAGCACCGCAATCGGCTGGCTGAAATCTGGCGCGGTGGCTATCAGTGCGTTGGGCATGGTGGATATCTCGTAATTGGATGGGAGCGCTCATCCAGGGATGAATGCTTATTTGATAATTTCTCGACGGCTGACGATCTACTTATCTACTTATATTAAAGCACTTCAAAAGTGATCCGTCATGCAGAGCCGGTAAAATAGCAGCAATAGCGATATCCAGTTTGATCTGTATCAAGTTTGTCCTGGCTTATCTTGTCGAATGCCCGTCGTTTCACTTTCAGTTGCCCATCATGTCCTCATCTGTAGCCAGCGCTTCCGGCGTCTCTGTTCCCACCGCTGTCGATCTTGACGAGATTGATTTCGACCGCCGTTTCGGCGGCATCGGCCGTTTGTATGGCGCCGCCGCTCTGGCCCGCTTCCTGCAGGCGCACGTGTGCGTGATCGGTGTCGGCGGGGTTGGCTCCTGGGCGATCGAGGCCCTGGCGCGCAGCGCCATCGGCAATCTGACCATGATCGACCTCGATAATCTGGCTGAATCCAATATCAATCGCCAGATTCATGCTCTGACAGATACGCTCGGCCAGGCCAAGGTGAGCGCGCTGGCGGCGCGTATCGCCCAGATCAATCCTTACTGCCATGTCACCGAGGTGGAAGATTTCATCAGCGCCGACAATCTGCCGGAAATGATAGGCGAAGGGCGCTATGACTACGTGATCGACGCCATCGACAATGTGCGCGCCAAGGCGGCGGTGATTGCCTATTGCCGCGACAAAGGGATACGCCTGATCACCATCGGCAGCGCCGGCGGCCAGGTCGACGCCACCTGCATCGAAGTGCGCGACCTGGCGAAAACCGAGCAGGAACCGCTGCTGGCCAAGGTGCGCAAGCGCTTGCGCTCGGAATATCGCTTCCCGCGCGGCGACAAGGTTCGCTTCGGCATCGACGCCGTATTTTCCACCGAGCCCATCAGCGCGCCGCTGGTCGAGCAGGCTTGCGCGGTCGATGCCGATACAGCGCCGGGCGTTACCGGTCTGAATTGCGCCGGCTACGGCTCGGCGGTGGTAGTGACGGCTACTTTCGGCCTGGTTGCCGCCGGCCATGTCTTGCGCAAGCTGGCAGCAGATGCCGCGCCCGTCGCTTGACTTGCCCATGCTGTCTAAATAGAATCCTGTGGACTATGTTTGCAGGAGACCCGATTTTGGACAGTTGTACCAGTACCCTCGGATGGGCGCTCAGCCCCTTGCATTTCACCTGCTAGCAAGCATTCATCGCTACACCCAGTGAATTGACGCGCTGTAGCATCCCGGAGATGCGTTTCCGCATCATCCATTTATCCCCCATCCGTTTTTGACTTGCCTGGCCGGCTGTTCTTCAATTCCTGAAGCGGCGCCGGGCGCCAACGAAATGCCGCCATGCCGTGCGCATGGCGATGCATGCAGAAAGGTAGCGAAGATGGATTGGAAAATATTTACCCTGCGCGTATTGCTTGCCCTGACCCTGGGTTCCCTGATCGGCGCCGAGCGTCAGATGCGCCAGCGCATGGCGGGTTTGCGCACGAATGCACTGGTATCGATTGGCGCCGCGCTGTTCGTGATGGTTTCCGCGTTCGAGTCGGATCCGCAGGGAGCAACACGGATTGCCTCTTATGTCGTATCCGGTATCGGCTTCCTTGGCGCCGGCGTCATCATGCGCGAAGGGATCAATGTAAGGGGTCTGAATACTGCTGCTACTTTATGGTGTTCGGCCGCGGTCGGCGTGCTGTGCGGACTTGGACACGCGCTGGAAGCTGCCATCGGCGCCGCCGCCATCCTGGGCGCGAACGTGCTGCTGCGTGGCGTCTCCCATATGATCAACCGCCAGGATCTGCATAGCGCGACGGAAACCGAGCAAGTGTATCGTCTCTCTATAGTATGCCGGCCGGAAGATGAGGTGCAGGTACGCACCTTGATGCTGCATATGCTGAATGGCATGCCGCACCTGGTAGTGCAGTCGCTGCATAGCGAGGACCTGGCGTCCGGCACGCAGCTGGAAGTACGGGCCGACCTGATTACTTCTGCCAGCAATCATTTGCAGCTGGAGCAGATTGTCAGCCGGATCAGCCTGGAGAAGGGCGTCAGCGCCGCCCGTTGGGCGGTATTGAATTCGGTGGATGCATAAGCTGCTACTAATAAGGGCGTATTTAGTAGCGAGGAATGCCCCGTAATACGGCTAAATCAAATAAATCGAAATATTTTAAAGAATTTGGTTAAAAGTACTTGCGGGGAATTGAGGGGGTTGCTATAGTTCGCCTCCCGTTGAGAACGACGCGAAAGAAGCGAAGCAGCAGCAAGGAATTGAGGCTGATTTGAGCGCGAAGTTTGAGGGGAAAAAAGCGGGTTGCAGGTTGTGTTGGAAGTAAAAAGTTTTTCGGTGAGAAGTAAAAAAGTAGTTGACGAAAAACTTGAAACGCTACATAATCTCATCTCTCTGCTGCTGACAAACAAAACGATTTGACAGCGACGCGAACCGGTAAGACGGTGACGCGAAGTAGAAGGTTCTTTAACAATTAACAGTCGATAAGTGTGGGCGTTTGATGGAAGTGCAGCGCTGCTGATGTAAATCAGGAGCGTATAACTTAAAACATTAAATGTTCACAAAAGAAGAAAATAGGCGCTTCTGCAAAGAAGTGGCCTGTCAGTATTTTGAGTGAGCGATAGCAGAGATGCTAGGCAGCAATGCCACAAAACAGAGATTGAACTGAAGAGTTTGATCCTGGCTCAGATTGAACGCTGGCGGCATGCCTTACACATGCAAGTCGAACGGTAACAGGGAGCTTGCTCCGCTGACGAGTGGCGAACGGGTGAGTAATATATCGGAACGTACCTTTGAGTGGGGGATAACTAGTCGAAAGATTAGCTAATACCGCATACGATCTACGGATGAAAGTGGGGGACCCGTAAGGGCCTCATGCTCATAGAGCGGCCGATATCTGATTAGCTAGTTGGTGAGGTAAAGGCTCACCAAGGCTTCGATCAGTAGCTGGTCTGAGAGGACGACCAGCCACACTGGGACTGAGACACGGCCCAGACTCCTACGGGAGGCAGCAGTGGGGAATTTTGGACAATGGGGGCAACCCTGATCCAGCAATGCCGCGTGAGTGAAGAAGGCCTTCGGGTTGTAAAGCTCTTTTGTCAGGGAAGAAACGGGATGTCCTAATACGATGTCCTAATGACGGTACCTGAAGAATAAGCACCGGCTAACTACGTGCCAGCAGCCGCGGTAATACGTAGGGTGCAAGCGTTAATCGGAATTACTGGGCGTAAAGCGTGCGCAGGCGGTTATGTAAGACAGGTGTGAAATCCCCGGGCTTAACCTGGGAATGGCATTTGTGACTGCATAGCTAGAGTGTGTCAGAGGGGGGTAGAATTCCACGTGTAGCAGTGAAATGCGTAGAGATGTGGAGGAATACCGATGGCGAAGGCAGCCCCCTGGGATAACACTGACGCTCATGCACGAAAGCGTGGGGAGCAAACAGGATTAGATACCCTGGTAGTCCACGCCCTAAACGATGTCTACTAGTTGTCGGGTCTTAATTGACTTGGTAACGCAGCTAACGCGTGAAGTAGACCGCCTGGGGAGTACGGTCGCAAGATTAAAACTCAAAGGAATTGACGGGGACCCGCACAAGCGGTGGATGATGTGGATTAATTCGATGCAACGCGAAAAACCTTACCTACCCTTGACATGTACAGAATCCCGAAGAGATTTGGGAGTGTTCGAAAGAAAACTGTAACACAGGTGCTGCATGGCTGTCGTCAGCTCGTGTCGTGAGATGTTGGGTTAAGTCCCGCAACGAGCGCAACCCTTGTCATTAGTTGCTACGAAAGGGCACTCTAATGAGACTGCCGGTGACAAACCGGAGGAAGGTGGGGATGACGTCAAGTCCTCATGGCCCTTATGGGTAGGGCTTCACACGTCATACAATGGTACATACAGAGGGCCGCCAACCCGCGAGGGGGAGCTAATCCCAGAAAGTGTATCGTAGTCCGGATTGTAGTCTGCAACTCGACTACATGAAGTTGGAATCGCTAGTAATCGCGGATCAGCATGTCGCGGTGAATACGTTCCCGGGTCTTGTACACACCGCCCGTCACACCATGGGAGCGGGTTTTACCAGAAGTAGGTAGCCTAACCGTAAGGAGGGCGCTTACCACGGTAGGATTCGTGACTGGGGTGAAGTCGTAACAAGGTAGCCGTATCGGAAGGTGCGGCTGGATCACCTCCTTTCTAGAGTTTGCATGAAAGTTAAGCGTCCACACTTATCGTCTGTTAATAAAGAAGAACAGGTATCGGTCAAAGGCTGCGGCGTGAAAGCGCTGGAGTTGATGGTAGGCTCGTACTGATCCAAGCGGGTCTGTAGCTCAGTTGGTTAGAGCACCGTGTTGATAACGCGGGGGTCGTTGGTTCGAGCCCAACCAGACCCACCATAAAGTTTCGGGGGTTTAGCTCAGCTGGGAGAGCACCTGCTTTGCAAGCAGGGGGTCGTCGGTTCGATCCCGTCAACCTCCACCAAGTTTCCTTGGTGAGAAGAAGCAAGAAATATCAAACCTAAGTCGGCGCAGTAGCGCGCTGGGATTTAGGTTTGGTCTTTTTAAGATCACTGGTTTTACCGTTCTTTAACAATCTAGAAGAAGTAGTAAAGATTCGTCCATGACAAGACATTGTTGTGGATGGGTATGATTGTATCAAATCAAAAAGTATGTAAAGAGTTCTCAAAAGACTCCATGGGCGCAAGCTGCATGGAGAATGCGATAACACTTTGGATACGGCAAACGCTAAACTCATAGAAATACCTCTATAACCGCTTTTTAGCTGTGAACGCAGCTAGAGGCTAAAGTTATAGGGACAAGTGAATAAGTGCACATGGTGGATGCCTTGGCGATATCAGGCGATGAAGGACGTAGTAGCTTGCGATAAGCTGCGGGGAGCTAGCAAACAAGCTTTGATCCGCAGATTTCCGAATGGGGAAACCCGGCCCTAGTGGTCATTGCAACCTGAATACATAGGGTTGCAAAGCGAACGCGGCGAACTGAAACATCTAAGTAGCTGCAGGAAAAGAAATCAACCGAGATTCCCAAAGTAGTGGCGAGCGAAATGGGAACAGCCGCAAGTTTTAGCAGTGGACATAGTAGAACGACTTGGAAACGTCGGCCATAGAGGGTGATAGCCCCTTATACGAAATGATCATTGTGGAACTAAGCTTGCAACAAGTAGGGCGGGACACGTGTAATCCTGTCTGAACATGGGGGGACCATCCTCCAAGGCTAAATACTCGATATCGACCGATAGTGAACCAGTACCGTGAGGGAAAGGCGAAAAGAACCCCGGAAGGGGAGTGAAATAGATCCTGAAACCGTGTGCATACAAACAGTAGGAGCGGACTTGTTCCGTGACTGCGTACCTTTTGTATAATGGGTCAGCGACTTACATTCAGTGGCAAGCTTAACCGTATAGGGAAGGCGTAGAGAAATCGAGTCCGAATAGGGCGTTCAGTCGCTGGGTGTAGACCCGAAACCAAGTGATCTACTCATGGCCAGGATGAAGGTGCGGTAACACGCACTGGAGGTCCGAACCCACTAATGTTGAAAAATTAGGGGATGAGCTGTGGGTAGGGGTGAAAGGCTAAACAAACTTGGAAATAGCTGGTTCTCTCCGAAAACTATTTAGGTAGTGCCTCAAGTATCACCATCGGGGGTAGAGCACTGTTATGGCTAGGGGGTCATCGAGACTTACCAAACCATTGCAAACTCCGAATACCGATGAGTGCGAGCTTGGGAGACAGACGCCGGGTGCTAACGTCCGACGTCAAGAGGGAAACAACCCAGACCGCCAGCTAAGGTCCCAAAGATTGGCTAAGTGGCAAACGAAGTGGGAAGGCTAAAACAGTCAGGAGGTTGGCTTAGAAGCAGCCATCCTTTAAAGAAAGCGTAATAGCTCACTGATCGAGTCGTCCTGCGCGGAAGATGTAACGGGGCTAAGCCAGTCACCGAAGCTGCGGATATCCGTAAGGATATGGTAGGAGAGCGTTCTGTAAGCCTGCGAAGGTGTCTTGTAAAGGATGCTGGAGGTATCAGAAGTGCGAATGCTGACATGAGTAGCGATAATGGGGGTGAAAAGCCCCCACGCCGTAAGCCCAAGGTTTCCTGTTCAACGTTCATCGGAGCAGGGTGAGTCGGCCCCTAAGGCGAGGCAGAGATGCGTAGCTGATGGGAAGCAGGTTAATATTCCTGCACCGTCGTTAGATGCGATGGGGGGACGGATCGCGGAAGGTTGTCCGGGTGTTGGAAGTCCCGGTTCCTATATCACAGAAGGCTGTTAGGCAAATCCGGCAGCGTAATTCAAGGGTATGGGACGAGCCAATTTATTGGTGAAGCAATCGGAAGTGGTTCCAAGAAAAGCCTCTAAGCTTCAGTCTAACGAGACCGTACCGCAAACCGACACAGGTGGGCGAGATGAGTATTCTAAGGCGCTTGAGAGAACTCGGGAGAAGGAACTCGGCAAATTTGTACCGTAACTTCGGGATAAGGTACGCCCCGGTAGTTTGACTGGCCTGCGCCAGAAGGACGAAAGGGCTGCAATAAAAAGGTGGCTGCGACTGTTTAATAAAAACACAGCACTCTGCAAACACGAAAGTGGACGTATAGGGTGTGACGCCTGCCCGGTGCTGGAAGATTAAATGATGGGGTGCAAGCTCTTGATTGAAGTCCCAGTAAACGGCGGCCGTAACTATAACGGTCCTAAGGTAGCGAAATTCCTTGTCGGGTAAGTTCCGACCTGCACGAATGGCGTAACGATGGCCACACTGTCTCCTCCCGAGACTCAGCGAAGTTGAAATGTTTGTGATGATGCAATCTACCCGCGGCTAGACGGAAAGACCCCATGAACCTTTACTGTAGCTTTGCATTGGACTTTGAACCAATCTGTGTAGGATAGGTGGGAGGCTTTGAAGCGGGGACGCTAGTTCTCGTGGAGCCAACCTTGAAATACCACCCTGGTTTGTTTGAGGTTCTAACCTTGGTCCGTTATCCGGATCGGGGACAGTGCATGGTAGGCAGTTTGACTGGGGCGGTCTCCTCCCAAAGTGTAACGGAGGAGTTCGAAGGTACGCTAGGTACGGTCGGACATCGTGCTAATAGTGCAATGGCATAAGCGTGCTTAACTGCGAGACTGACAAGTCGAGCAGGTACGAAAGTAGGACATAGTGATCCGGTGGTTCTGTATGGAAGGGCCATCGCTCAACGGATAAAAGGTACTCTGGGGATAACAGGCTGATTCCTCCCAAGAGTTCATATCGACGGGGGAGTTTGGCACCTCGATGTCGGCTCATCACATCCTGGGGCTGTAGCCGGTCCCAAGGGTATGGCTGTTCGCCATTTAAAGTGGTACGTGAGCTGGGTTTAAAACGTCGTGAGACAGTTTGGTCCCTATCTGCCGTGGGCGTTGGAAATTTGAAGGGGGCTGCTCCTAGTACGAGAGGACCGGAGTGGACGAACCTCTGGTGTACCGGTTGTCACGCCAGTGGCATTGCCGGGTAGCTAAGTTCGGAAGAGATAACCGCTGAAAGCATCTAAGCGGGAAACTTGCCTTAAGATGATATTTCCCGGGAACTAGATTCCCCTAAAGGGTCGTTCGAGACCAGGACGTTGATAGGTCAGGTGTGGAAGCGTAGTAATACGTTAAGCTAACTGATACTAATTGCCCGTGAGGCTTGTCCCTATAACCTTAGCAGGTTATATGATGAGCTTTTTTGTTTGCCTAGGTGACTATCCATCAAAGATAGCAACACCGTTTGGACATTCATACCCAACCGGGCTCACTCACCCTAGTGAGCTCGGTATAAAAAACTACTTCTTCTAGATTGCGTTGTTTGTTGCTCCTACTGGAGAACAAGCAGCGGTTACAAGTTATGCCTGATGACCATAGCGATTTGGTACCACCCCTTCCCATCCCGAACAGGACCGTGAAACGAATTTGCGCCGATGATAGTGCTGCAACCAGTGTGAAAGTAGGTCATCGTCAGGCTTTTATTAAAAAACCCTCTGCAACTTACCTTGCAGAGGGTTTTTGCTTTGCGCGATCGATTTGTAAAAGACCGCAAAAATGAACACGCCAAAGCCAACCCCCCCCTGAAAACCAGTGGGATTCAACGCTGCAAAGCCCGCTTCAACACCGTAAATAGCAACTCAAACGCTAAATCTATTCAGCATCATGGGAATGCGGCCTGAGTCCCCCTGGAATTTCGTGATTATCCAGTCCTCCTGCCTCCAGCCAGAGACGGGTTTCGGCTGCCGCCCGGTCTATCAGCAAGCCGCACTGGCTATAGTCGTACGGTGAAACGTCCAATGGACATAAGGGAGTAACCACGGCGATCGCCGCATGCGATGCCCAACGCTCCAGATCCGATACCAGTTGCCGCGCCACCAGCAGGTTGAGCGCACTCATGGCATGCTCAAGCGCTCCTTTCGGCGGACGCCGTTCGGCGCAGGTAAATCCAGTGCTCAGCACGATGACACGCGTGGCGCCCAAGCGGATCGCGGTGGAAATGGGGGTATTGTTGGCGACGCCGCCATCGATCAGCATGTTGCCGTCCAGTGCGACCGGTGGAAATACCCCGGGGATCGCCGTGCTGGCAAGTACCGCGTCCACTGCAGAACCCGATGAAATCACGACTTCATTACCGGTTTTCATCTCGGTGGCGACCACATGCACAGGGAGATCCGCATCTTCCAGCTTGCGGTTGCCATAGTGTTCGTACAGCAACTCGCGCAATTTCCCCGAACTGACCAGGTGCGTCCCGCGCCCGCGAAAAGCCCCCAGCAAGGAAAGAAATGACCACGGCAAGATCTGCTCGCGACGGATGCCGCGCCAAAGGAATTCGAGGCGGAGCGAGCCGGCAGAGTGTGGCTGATAGGCAAAGAACACGCTATTGATGGCGCCGGCAGAGGCGCCGACCAGGAAATCCGGCCGCACTCCGGAAGCGATGAGCTCACGTAGCATGCCCGCTTCAATAGCGCCAAGACTGCCGCCGCCGGCGAATACAAATGCGGTCTTTTCCATAGGGTAACCTGTGAATAGCCACTGCAAGTACATGGCGATATGTACAGGCTACTCCAGCAGCTCTTGCCGCGCCAGCGGCCAGCACGATGGATTGGGATAAAATGGACGAATCTACCGCGGGAAAATTCTGAAAGTGCCAATGTCTGCAGTGATTAAAGCAAGCGCCACCCTGGTCCAGGCCGTTGAAGCGGATTTTGAAGAGCTGGTGGCCTTGCGCATTACCGCCATGCGCGAGAGCCTGGAACGGGTTGGCCGCTTTGATCCGCTGCGCGCCAGAGAACGTTTCCGTTCTGCCTTTTCGGCGGTGCACACAAGGCATATCGTCTTCGAAGAGCAGCGCCTCGGCTTTGTCGTTGTCAAGCCCGTCGAAAATCAACTGTTGCTGGACCACCTCTATATTCTGCCAGACCGCCAAGGACAAGGAATCGGCGCAGCCGTGCTAGCCCAGGTTTTCAAGGAAGCGGATGCGTTGGCTTTGCCACTGCGGGTAGGCGCCTTGAGAGGAAGCGACGCTAATCGTTTCTATCAGCGACACGGTTTTGAGTTCCTCGCAGAAGAAGAGTGGGATATTTACTATCTTCGTCCCGAACGCTGACAAAAACCAGGCTGCCGTATCTTTCGTAAAAAGTCGGCACCCTCAACACAAGCGGGCAATACCACACCAATCGATTTAACCCGGCAGACAGTGATGCGGTCATGAGCGCGTAACAATGCATCGGCATGATGTAAACGTTTACATCACGGGTTGCATCGTGCGTCCATCCATCAAGCAAGTTGCTCTAGAAGCCGGTGTTTCCATCGCCACCGTATCGCGCCTGTTAAATCAGCCCGATTCGGTCAGCGTCGATACCGCCAGCAAGGTCAATCAAGCCATCGAGGCGCTCGGCTTCCGGCCGAATTTCACCGGGCGCAATCTGCGCGCTGGCCGCTCGCACACGGTCGGCGTGGTGGTGCCGACCTTGTCCAATACAGTGTTTGCGCAATGTCTGCAGGGTATCGAGACGGCGGCGCGCCAGCGCGATTATTCGGTCATGTTCACCGCCACCGAATACCGTCAGCAGGATGAAGCGGCGGCGGTGGAACTGCTGCTGGCGCACCGCGTCGATGGCGTCATCCTGACTGTCGCCGATGCCGAAGCCAGTATCACGCTGGATGTGCTTGAGCGGGAACAGATCCCATATGTGCTGGTGTATAACCAGCCGCAACGGGGCGCGCGGCCATCGGTGTCAGTCGATAACCACGCCGCCGCCTATGACGCGGTCAGCCATCTGATCAAGCTTGGCCACCGCCGCATCCAGATGCTGGCCGGCCAGTTCCACGCGTCCGACCGCGCCTTGCAGCGCTATCACGGCTACCTGCAGGCGATGCAGCAGCACGGCCTGGCGCCGCTGGCGCCGATCGAAGTTGCGCGCCACACCTACACTTCGCTTGCGCACGAATACCTGCAGACATTCCGCGATCCCTGGCAACGGCCGAGCGCCTTGTTTTGTTCCAATGACTTGCTGGCCCTGAGCGTAATGCGCGACCTGCGCGCACTCGGCTTGCGTGTGCCGGATGATGTCTCGGTGATGGGTTTCGACGGCATCCCGCTGGGCGAGCTGATGGATCCGATGCTGAGCAGTGTCGAACAGCCATCCGAACAGATCGGCGGACTGGCATTGCGCACGCTGGTGATGGCGATCGAAGAACAGCAAGATGGCCATCCGCCTGCCGCGTCGCACATATTGCCGCATATCGTCCGCATCGGCGCCTCGGTCAAACCGTTCGCAACTCCCAACTAATCCCGCCAACACAGAAAGGAAGCAGCATGCGCTTAGCACGTGTTTTCCACACCATGGTCGCCGCCATCGGCCTGGCCGCATCGGTCCATGCCGGCGCCCAGAATGCGATTTGCTACAACTGTCCGCCCGAGTGGGCGGACTGGGCGTCGCAGATCAAGGCCGTCAAGGACAAGACCGGCATCACGGTGCCGCCCGATAACAAGAACAGCGGTCAGTCGCTGTCGCAGATCATTGCTGAAAAGGCCAGTCCGGTGGCTGACTTCACCTATGTCGGCGTGACCTTCGGCATTGAAGCGAAAAAGAAAGAAGTGACCGCCCCGTACAAGCCTGCCGGCTGGAATGAGATCCCGAACGAGCTCAAGGATGCGGACGGCTACTGGTTCACCATCCATTCCGGCACCATGGGACTGATGGTGAACGTCGATGCACTCAAGGGCAAGCCGGTGCCACGCTCCTGGCAGGATTTGCAGAAGCCGGAATACAAAGGCTTGATCGGCTACCTCGATCCGGCCAGCGCCTTCGTCGGCTACGTCGGCGCAGTGGCGATCAATCAGGCCTTGGGCGGCACGCTGGACAACTTCACACCGGGCATCAACTATTTCAAGGCGCTCCAAAAGAACCAGCCTATCGTCCCTAAGCAGACTTCGTATGCGCGCCTGCTGTCGGGTGAGATTCCGATTTTGTTCGGCTACGACTTCGATGCCTACCGCGCCAGATACAAGGACAAAGCCAACGTCGCTTTCGTCATCCCCAGCGAAGGAACCCTGACCGTGCCTTACGTTGTCAGCCTGGTTAAAAATGGCCCGAATCCGGCCAACGCCAAGAAGGTGCTGGATTTCCTCCTATCCAATGAGGGCCAGGCGATCTGGGCCAATGCCTATCTGCGGCCGGTGCGCGCTTCCGCGATTTCCAAGGAAGCCCAGTCGCACTTCCTGCCGGCGACCGAATATGCACGTGCCAGGTCGGTCGATTACGGCAAGATGGCCGAGGCCCAGCGCGCATTCAGCGAACGTTATCAGGCAGAAGTGCGGTGACCATCAAGCTGTCGAAGCGGCGTCCGCAGCGCCGGCTGTACCTGCTGTTTGCCTTGCCGGGCATGGCCTTGTTCCTGGCTTTCTGGCTGCTGCCAATGTTGCGTCTGGTAGCGGTTGGGGCCAGCGGTCCGACCGGCATCGCGGCATATTTTGCGGTGCTGACCAATCATCATTATTTGATGAGTCTGATTTCGACGCTGCTGCTGTCGGCGGCGGTGACCCTGGCCACCTTGCTGATCTCTTCGCTGGTCGGCCTGTTCTTGCAGCGCAACCGATTCGCCGGCAAAGCACTGCTGCTCGCCATGCTGACCTTTCCGCTGGCTTTTCCCGGCGTGGTGGTCGGCTTCATGGTGATCATGCTGGCCGGGCGCCAGGGCTTGATCGGCGCCGTCAGCAGCTGGCTGTTCGGCGATGCCTGGGTATTCGCCTATTCGCTCGGCGGCCTGTTCCTCGGTTATCTGTATTTTTCGATTCCGCGCGTCATCCTGACGATCATGGCTGCCGCGGAGAAGCTTGATCCTGCGCTGGAAGAGGCGGCCCGTTCGCTGGGCGCGAATCCCTTGCAGGTATTCGCCAACGTCGTGCTGCCGGCGCTGGCGCCGGCACTGATCTCATCCGGTGCGATCTGCTTCGCCACTAGCGTCGGCGCTTTCGGCACGGCTTTTACGCTGGCCACCAATATCGATGTGCTGCCGATGGCGATCTATAACGAATTTACCAGCTATGCCAATTTTGCGATGGCAGCGGCGCTGTCGATTGTGCTGGGAGTGATGACCTGGCTGGTGCTGGCGTTGGCGCGTTCCTGGTCAGGCAATGCCGCCGGCGCCGCGACTTAGAAAGGAGATAAGGTGCAGAAATCATTCCGCTTCTATCTCCAGCTCGGCTTCACCCTGCTGGTATGCGCTTTCCTGATCGTCCCCATCATCCTGTCGATGCTGGCAGGGATCACCGATAATTTTTTCATCGGCTGGTCCAGCGGTTTTACCGTGCGCTGGATAGTGCAGGTCTGGGATGCCTACCAGCTAACCATCTGGCGCTCGATAGTAATCGCATTGGCCTGCCTGGTCGTCACCACGGTGGTTGGTGTGCCGCTGGCGTACATGCTGGCGCGCCATAACGGCGGCAACAGCCGTCTGGCGCGCGCCATCGAAGAATTGCTGATGATGCCAGTCGCTGTGCCAGGCTTGGCTACAGCGCTGGCGCTGATCATGGCCTACGGCCAGTATCGTGAATTCCGCGGCAGCCTGCTGTTCATCCTGGTCGGCCATGTACTGTTCACGCTGCCGTTCATGGTGCGCCCGGTGCTGGCGGTGATGCAGTCGGCGCAGTTGCCGGTGCTGGAAGAAGCCGCGGCCAGCCTCGGAGCCGGCTTGACGCAGCGTTTTTTCGGCATCGTGATTCCTAATGTATTTTCCGGCATCCTGGCCGGTGCGCTGATGGTGGTGACCTTGTCGATAGGCGAGTTCAATATCACCTGGATGCTGCATACGCCGCTGACCATGACGCTGCCGGTCGGGCTGGCCGACAGCTATGCCTCGATGCGGCTGGAAGTCGGCTCCGCCTATACGTTGATTTTCTTCGTGATGATCATTCCGCTGCTGGTCGCCACGCAATGGGTGACGCACACCACACGCTCAAGAGTCCGTTTATGAAGAATGCCGTTTCCATCAAATTGATACAGTGCGCCAAGACCTTCGCCAACGGCGCGCAGGCGCTGCAGCCGATAGAGCTGGAAATCCATCCCGGTGAAACCGTGGTGTTGCTAGGGCCGTCCGGCTGCGGCAAAACCACCACTCTGCGTCTGATCGCCGGCCTGGAATTTCCCGATGCCGGCGGCCAGGTTCTGTTCGGTGGCGAAGACGTTACCGCCTTGCCGATAGAAAAGCGCGGCGTCGGCATGGTGTTTCAGAATTACGCTTTGTTCCCCAACATGACGGTCGGCGAAAACATCGCCTACGGCTTGAAAATCCGTAAGATGCCGGCCGCTCAGCGCCTGGAAAAAATCGAAGCCCTGCTCCAGATGGTGCAGTTGCAAGGGCTAGGCCAGCGCCGCATCGACCAGCTCTCGGGCGGCCAGAAACAGCGGGTCGCCCTGGCTCGCGCGTTGGCGGTCGAACCCCGGGTATTGCTGCTGGACGAGCCCTTGACTGCACTCGACGCCAAGCTGCGTGAAACGCTGCGCGCTGATCTCAACCAGCTGCTGCGCAAGCTCGGCATCACCGCCATCTATGTGACTCACGACCAGAGCGAGGCGATGGCATTGGGCGATCGCGTGGTGGTCATGGAACGCGGCAAGATCGCGCAAATTGGCAGTCCGCAGGATATCTACTATCGTCCCGCCAGCCATTTTGTCGCCGATTTCATCGGCACCATGAACCGCGTGAGCGGCGTCGTCAGCGACGGTCAGCTGCGCTTTGGCGGTGGCCAGCTGTCATGCGATACGTCGTCCGCCGGGCTGCGGGCGACGCTGATGTTCCGGCCGGAAGATGTCGAGGTTGTTGCCGCTGACATGGATGCTGCCAACATGCAGGGAGAAATTCTGTCAACCTTCTTCCTGGGAGACCGCACCCGCCTGCTGGTCGATGTCGGCGCCGAGCAAGCGGTGGTGGTCGACACCGGCCGCGGCGCATCCTGGCAAGTGGGTGAACGCATCGCATTGCGCGTTCCTGAGCACGCCTTGTTGCATTTCCAGGATGAGGCGACAGCATGATTCTTTGCCAGATTTCCGATTTGCATATCAAGGCGCATGGCAAGAAATCCTATCGCATCGTCGATACAGCGGAAAGCCTGCGGCGCTGCATCGCGCAGGTGAATGGGCTCAGGCAGCGGCCCGACGCCGTGGTGATGACCGGCGATCTGGTGGATTTCGGTTTGCCGGAAGAATACGCATTCCTGCGCCAGCTGCTGCAAGCGCTGGAGCTGCCGTACTATCTGATTCCCGGTAATCACGATGAACGCAGCAGCTTGAGGGCGGCCTTTCCTGAGCACTTATATCTGCAGCAAAGCCACGACAGAATCGAATACGTGATCGACGATCATGCGCTGCGCATCGTGGCGCTGGATACGGTCATTCCGCAATCCAGCAGCGGCGCACTGGCCGCCGATAGCTTGATATGGCTGGATCAGGTGCTGGCGGCGCAGCCGCACAAGCCGACCGTCATCGTCATGCACCATCCGCCGTTTCATACCGGCATCGGCCACATGGATAAAATAGGATTGGCAGATCCGCAGGCATTGGCTGCCGTGGTGCAGCGTCATCCGCAGGTAGAGCGGCTCCTGTGCGGCCATTTGCACCGCGCCATCCAGGTGCGTTTTGGCGGCAGCATCGCCTCGACCGGTCCCGGCGTTGCGCATCAGGTAGCGCTGGATCTGAGCCCGCAGGCGGAATCCCGCTTCGTGATGGAGCCGCCGGCGTTTCAACTGCACCTGTGGGATGCCGATCATGGCTTGATCAGTCACACCGCCTATATCGGAGAATTTGACGGTCCATATCCGTTCTACGATGGCGACCACCTGATCGATTAAGTCCCCACTCTGGCGCTAGCGCAGGATCAGTTTCAGCGCCGGCTTTTCGCCATAATCGTCATAGCGCTCGTTGATCGCAGCAATACAGAATTCCAGCTCTTCGATAATTTCGGCGGCGCGCTGGCGCAGTTTATCGCTGTGCAGCACTTCGATGTTCAGCACCTCGTTTTCCGTGAGGCGGAATTTGCTCATGCCGTCCTCGTCGCGCAGATAGCTCAGGCAATCGATCCAGGCATTCATGTTGCGGCCATAGAATTCGGGGAAACCGAACGCTTTGGCCGATTCGCTATGGAAGCTGTCCCAGCCGGTGATGATTTCGCCACTCAAGCTTGCGGTTGGCATGTCGGTTCTCCTGCATATCAAGTGTCATGTCCCGAACTTACCACATCTTTGGCGGCCGATCGCGCCTCGGCGGCGCCGGCAGAATCAATAAGATCAGAATCTCAGAAATGGAAAAAGGGGTTCCGCTGACGGAACCCCTTTTCATTCGCCGCAGACAGCCGCTTCGCTTATTCGAGCCCGCTACGCAATACGCTGTCAGGCAAGGGCGCCTTGAACCAGCGCTGGGCATTGACGTTGAGCATGCCGTTTTTCTTGATGTTGCTCAGCATGGCGTTGATCTTGTTCAGCAGGGCGGTTTCGTTTTTGTTAACGCCGATGAAGCATGGCGAATCCTTCAACACGATCTTCAGCTGGGTTGCTTCCGCCTGTTCCTTGGTAAAGGCGGAAATCAGCACGTTGCCGGCGGCCAGCAGCTTGGATTCTCCTTGCAGATAGGATTTCTCTGCTTCCTTGCTGGTGCTGAAACGCTTGATGATGGCGGAAGGCGGTGCAATCTTGCTCAACTCGGTATCTTCGATCGAATCCTTGAGCACGGCGATAGTCTTGCCGGACAGAGCAGCGGCATTTTTTACGTCGAGGTTGGGAGCGCCGAACACACCCAGGTAAAACGGCGCGTATGCCTGTGAAAAGTCGATCTGTTTCAGGCGTTCCGGGTTTTTACCGAGACTGGAAATCACTATGTCGACATGGTGGTTCAATAGCGAAGGAATGCGGTCCGCGCTGACCAGCGGCACCATGTCGAGCTTGACTCCCAGCTCCAGCGAAATCATCTTGGCGATCGAGATATCGAATCCTTCCAGCGACTTGTACTGGCCTTCCGCGCCGAACGGCGGCGTATCTTTTGGCACTGCGACGCGAATCGCGCGCCGGCTCTGGATATCGTCCATCGCATCCGCGCGGCTTTCCTTGGCGGGTATCAAGCCCCCTACGATGGCAATGAAATAGACAAAAATGCATGCAACAACACCGGCGTAACGCTTCACAAGAAGACTCCCAGAATGAATTGAATGTAGTTCATGTCTATCCATGATGACAATGGCAGAGACATTGCTGCGATGCTCAGCAGCATCGGATTCTATGTCTGAGTGGAAAGTTTGTATACGGAATAATCGAGCATGAATGATAGCTGTTGCGTGCCGCCCACTTTGACCCGGAGCGGACTTTGACAAATGCTTTGGGTTGTCGCCGAAACCTTGTCTTCGCCCCGCGTCCATGCCGGACGCGGGGTCGAAATCTGTCATCAAATGCGGACAACTTTGCCCGATGGGCATTTGTACGGCGTCAAGCAGCGCTGATGCTCGCTACCTGGTCTAATTCTTTTATCACATCGTCGGGCAGCGCCAAGGTGCCTGCCGCCAGATTTTCCTGCAAGTGCGCGACAGATGAGGTGCCGGGGATCAGAAGGATGTTGGGCGCACGACGAAGCAGCCAGGCGAGCGCGACCTGCATGGATGTGACGCCGAGACGCGCAGCCACATCCGACAAGGTAGAAGATTGCAGCGGGGTAAAGCCGCCGAGCGGAAAGTAAGGTACGTATGCAATACCGTCGCGTGCAAGGTTGTCGATCAGGGCATCGTCTTTCCGATGAGCCACGTTGTAATGGTTTTGCACGCAGACGATCTCGCAGATACGGCGTCCTTCCGCGATCTGCTCAGGAGTCACATTACTCAGTCCGATGTGGCGCACCAGACCCTGGCGCTGGAGCTCGGCCAGCACCGTGAGCGGCTCTTCGATTGAGCCTTCGGCAGGTCCGTGGATACCGAACATGCTGCGCAGGTTAACCACATCGAGCACATCCAGACCAAGATTGCGCAGATTGTCGTGGACCGCCTGGGTCAGTTCTGCGCGCGACATGGCTGGAATCCACGAACCGTCGTCGCCGCGCCTGGCGCCGATCTTGCTGACGATGACCAGATCGTCTCGATAAGGATGCAGCGCCTCGCGGATCAACTGGTTAGTGACGTGAGGGCCGTAGAAATCGCTGGTGTCGATGTGATTCACCCCGCGCGCGACGGCTTCGCGCAGCACGGCCAGTGCCGCGTCACTATCCTTGGGAGGACCGAATACGCCAGGTCCGGCAAGCTGCATGGCGCCATAGCCAAGTCGCTTTACGGTGCGGCCGCCAAGTACAAAGCTAGTGGATGGTTGGATATCAGACATCATTGTGCTCCTGTAAATGAAAGACGATCCATGGTAGGCTTTTTCCGCTCCCACGATAATTGGGTACAATCAATACGGGTTGTGCGGATTGGCGAACAGTGGAGCTGCGAACAAATGAAGGTTGATCTGGGAGATCTCAACGCCTTTGTGGTGGTGGCGCGCGCCAAAGGCTTTCGCGATGGCGCGCGCGCAAGCGGCAGCAGCGCATCCGCGCTCAGCGAGGCGGTACGCCGCCTGGAGGCGCAGCTTGGTGTGCGGCTGTTCAATCGCACAACGCGCAGCGTGGTTCCGACCGAAGCGGGTGAGGGCCTGCTAGCGCGGCTCAGTCCGGCCCTGAGCGAAATGGAGTCCGCACTCGATGTAGTGAACGGTTTCCGCGACAGGCCAGCCGGCACCTTGCGCCTCAACGTGCCAGTCAGTGCGGCGCGGCTGGTGTTGGGCAGCATCGTACCGCCATTTCTCGCCGCCTATCCCGACATTCAACTGGAGGTCCTCACCGAGGACAGTTTTGTCGATGTCATAGCGGCCGGGTGCGACGCCGGCATCCGCTACGACGAGAGGCTGGAACAGGACATGATCGCGGTGCCGATCGGGCCGCGCGTCCAGCGCTTTGCCACCGTCGCTTCCAGCGCCTACCTTGATCAGCATGGCCGGCCGAAACATCCACGCGAACTGCTCGACCATGCGTGTCTGCGCGGCCGCTTTTCCAGTGGATCAATGCCGCCGTGGGAGTTTGAGCGGAACGGAGAAGTATTACGAATTGATCCGACAGGGCCGCTTATCGTACAGGCGGGGGGAGGCGCGGATCTCGCCGTTGAAGCGGCAATCGCAGGCAGCGGCATTTTTTATCTCTTCGAGGACTGGCTGCGTCCCCATCTTGATAGCGGCGCACTTGAAGCCGTGCTCGAACCATGGTGGCCGCGCTTTTCGGGGCCGTTTCTTTATTATCCAGGACGCCGCCTGGTGCCGGCTCCTTTGCGAGCGTTTATCGATTTTATCAAGGTATCTGCCGGCCACCGTTGAAGCCGTTGAACACCAATGCAAAAGGCCACCATTCGGGCTAATGCTATTCAGTTAGGGCAGAACGACATGGCGTAGGGTGGGCACTCCGTGCCCACGCAGTATCATGGATATTCGTGTCCCTGACATTCGTGCCCCGGCTCGTCCGCGTGGGCACGGAGTGCCCACCCTACGAGTTCCGCAAATAAAAATGCCGTTCAGTCTTGACTGAACGGCATTACACCCTTCGGGCGACCTTTTGTATTGGGGGCGGCGGGAATCTCCCTGGTTTTCGCCTGCAGGCGAAAACCGCTCAGACAGCGGCAAGCATGCTTGCCGAAACCCTGTCTTCGCCCCGCGTCCGTTCCGGCCACGGGCTCGATACCTGTCACGTCGAACACCAATAAAAAAGGTTCTTCACGGATTATCGGGAAGTAATCTAGAAATGGGAAAGCGGTGAAGTAAGTTTAAACTTGTTGTGCGACCAACAGTTTCTACCCAACCCCACCGCTTTCAATGACGGATAATAATCTTGACCTCCCATTCTGGGAAGGCTTTCGCGTCTGGAATTTTGACCGACGCGACGACGGCACTTGGATCAGCCTTGTGCCCACTGACGGCGCGCCAATGATTTGCTCCGGCTGTGAGCAATCTTGTTCCCAAGTTCACGAGACCTACTGGCGCACCATACGTGACATGCCGATGCTCGGCGATTCTGTGTGGCTGCAGGTGAATCTTCGGCGGCTGCGCTGCGATTCCTGTGGCACACGCACCGAGCGTGTGAAGTGGCTGGATCGGCACGCACGCATTACTCAGCGTCTGGCCCAATTCGTTGGTCTATGGTGCGAGAAGCTACCTGCGGCTCACGTCTGCAAGCTGTCCGGGCTGCACTGGGAAACGGTGCGCAAGATCGACCGACAACGCCTGGAGGGTAAATTGGCTGAGCTGCCTGACGCCCAGCCAACCAGGCTAGTGATGGATGAATTCGCGCTGTTCAAAGGACATCGCTATGCCACGGTTGTCCTCGATGCCGACACGCGCCGCGTTCTCTGGGTTGGCGAGGGTCGTAGCAGAGAGGCAATTCGCGTGTTCTGTGAATGGCTAGGGCCGGCGCGTTGCGCCGATATAAAGGCAGTGGCCATGGACATGAATACGGCTTTCGACCTCGAAGTCCAGCTGCATTGCCCGCAAGCCAGAGTGGTCTACGACCTGTTTCATGTGATTGCCAAATACGGTCGGGAGGTGATCGACAGGGTGCGCGTGGACGAGGCCAATCGCCTTAAAGGCGATCTCCCTATGAGGCGTGTCGTCAAGCGCGCCCGATGGCTGTTGTTGCGCAATCGCAGCAACGTGCCGTCCGAGCAGCAGCCGAAATTGGACGAACTGCTAGCTGCAAACAAAGCATTGATGACGGTCTACATTATGAAGGCCAGTCTGAAGGAACTATGGCAGGCCACTAGCGCTTGGCATTGGCGCAACGCCTGGCGCGCCTGGCTAAAGATGGCCCATGACAGTAGCATCGAGCCACTACAGAAATTTGCCAAAAAGCTCAAAATCTACTGGCGTGGAATCATAGCCAGGGTACGCTGGCCGATGCACACAGGGCAGCTCGAAGGAATTAACAATCGCATCAAAGTGATGAAGCGCATGGCATACGGATACCGGGATAGCGCCTTCTTCTTCCTGAAGATTAAAGCCGCCTATCCCGGTAATCCGTGAAGAACCATAAAAAAGGCCACCCGTTGGGTGACCTTTTGTATTGGTGGTGGAGGCGGCGGGAATCGAACCCGCGTCCGCAAGTCCTCTACAGACAGTTCTACATACTTAGTGCTGTCATTTGATTTAACCCAGCCGACGCGGACGCACACGCTTCGTTCAGGCGAGTCACCTAAATTTAACTGTCAGCCAAGTAACCCGGCTAACAGCGATTCCCTGTAAATGACTCTACTGCTGTTTTACCAGCCCACCCCAGGGACGAGATGGTGTAGAGCTAACCGGTTATTAAGCGGCTAGTGCGTACGAGTTATCGTTTGCAGTTAGATCTATTCCGATTGTATTTACGAGGTAGTCGGTCCTCGGTATGCCCTGCGCTGCTTTGTAACCCACGTCGAAACCAGGTCGCCCCCAAGCAGACTCCTATTGTAGCGCACTTGGGGCTTTCCTGTCAGCGGCTTGCCAGGATTGAAAGTTACCCGCCGCAACCCTATTTCAGGGCGAAATCTACACGGTTCGGCGCACCCTTGTCCTTGATGCCGTCGGCGGTCAGCTTCGGCGCGATCAGGAAAATCCGTTCCAGCGGGATCTTGCCCTTGGTTTCCAGGTATTTGCGCACCGCTTCGGCGCGGCGGGTGGCCAGGGCGCTGAGCGCATCCTGGGTGATCGGCGTGTTGGCGACGATCAATTTTTCCATTTCCGCGGTCGGCAGCGATTTGGCGAAGCCGATGGCGTTGCGCGGCTTGTCGAACTTGCCGGCGCTATACACCTTGCCCATGTACTTGTCCTTGTCGGCGTCGGTCAAGGTGACGTCGTCCGATTGCGTATCTTCACTCTGGTCGACCGAGTCCTTCTGTTTCAGCTGTTTCAGCTGGCGGTTGAGGACTTGCTGGCGCACGCCGTCGGTGTCGGTTTTCGGATCGACGCGGCCGATCAGGTCAAGTTTCAGGGCCGGACGGTCAATCAGCGCCTTGGCGATGGTGTCCAGCTTGCCCTGGGTGGCGGCGCTGAGGGTGGCCGAGCCAGGCGCAAATTCTGCGTAGCCGAGTTCATCGCCGCCGCTGCCGCCGAAGGCGGAGCTGATCAGCGCAAACGGTGAAGTCACTGCCTTGACGATCAGGTTGATGAAGATGCGGACGATGATGCCGCCTATCGAAAACTGCGGGTCCGACAGGGTGCCGGAAATCGGCAGGTTGATGTTGATCTGGCCGTTGCGGTCTTTCAGCAAGGCCACTGCCAGCAGCACCGGCAGCTTGGTGGCGGTCGGGCTGTCGATCTTGTCGCCGAAGGTGAGCTGGTCGATGCGTACATTGTTCTCCGCCACCAGCTTGTCGTTTTCGATGTGGTAGGTAACGTCCATCGACAGCTTGCCTTTTTCGATGGCGTAGCCGGCGTACTTCGCTGCATACGGCGTCAGGCGCGGCAGTTCGACGCCGTTGGCGCTGGCCTTGATGTCGAGGAACATCGGCTTGAACAGGGGATTGAGCGAGCCGGAAATGGCGACTGGGGCATCGTTGTCGATCTTGCCGTTGAGGTCAATCGGCGCCGGCGCCGGCTTGTCGGATGCAATCGCGCCGACGGTGCCGTTCATGCCGGTCATGTTGGCGGTGTAGTTCGGCTTGACGAAGTTGTCGGTGTAGTTGATGTTGCCGCCCTTGATGACTACCTGGCCGATCTTGATCACCGGCGCATTCTCTTTAGGCGGCGCGACGGTGATGGGGGCGACGGTGGTGGTGCCTTCGGCGGTCGGCTTGGTGACCTTTTGCGTCCCCTGGCCCATGCCTTCGCCCGCCTCGGCCGAAGTCAGGGACGGCTTCGGCGCGTCGGCCGGAGCGTTTTTCGAGACCACGATGTCTTGCAGATTCAGCTTGGCAGATTCGGACAGGATGATGCGCGCATAGAAATCGCTCAGGGCGATTTTCGCCAGCGTGACGTTCTGGCGCGGGCCGCCGATATTCGCATTGATGCCGCTGACTTCCAGCATTTTCCACTTCAGGAAATCCGCCGAATTTTCCTTGTCCAGCACGCGGAAATTGGCCAGGCGCAGGTTGCCGTTATAGCCGGTCACCATTTCCTGGCGGCCGCTAGGCAGCACCAGCGACAGCTTGCCTTTGCTGCTCGCCAGGCCCGAGCTCAGCGTTACGTTCAGGTAGTCGGTGAAGTAAGGCTGCAGCGCCGGCACCGGCAGGTTTTGTGCATCGATGTCGAGCGCAACCGATTTCATCTGGGCGGCGAGGCTGCCGTCGACGGCCAGTTTGCCGCTCTTGTTGAGCTGGGTGCGCAGGGCGACCTTGATCGGCTTGTCGAGCTTGCTGGAGACATTCTCCGCGCTCAGGTTGAGGCCGTCGGCACGCAGCTTGACCGCCGGCTTCACTGCATTGTCGAGATAGGTGACGCTGCTGTCGGTGACGGCAAACTGGTTCAGGTTGGCGACCCAGTCCGGTCCGCTGGGTTTGGCTGGCGCACTCGGCGCGCTCTTGTTGCTCTTGTTGGCAGCGCCGGCGGGCGCGATGAATTGCTGCAGGTTGAGTTTGCCTTGGGCGTCGCGGCGGACGTCGCCCTCGATGCCGGCCAGGCGTAAGGCGGCGGCGTTGAATGTATGCGCCTGGGTATCCAGGCTAGCGTTTTCCAGGCTGATTTTCTTGGCCGCGATGCTGCCGCCGGCGCTGCTTTTAGCCGCAACCTTGAGGTCGTCCACAGCTATGCCCAGCTGATGCAGCTGGATGCGGCCGCCTTCGATGGCAAGCAGGGTGTCCAGCGACAGCTGGCCGGACAAGACCGCCGCCAGCGAGCGGTTGACATAGGGCTGGTAGGCCGCCAGCGACAAGGCCTTGATGCTGGCCTTGCCGGCGACTATCGCCTTGGCCGGCGTGATCTGGCCGATGAACTGGATGTGCTGGTCGGTATCGGTGCCGGTGGAGAGCGTCACTGTGGCTGGCTTGGCGTCGGCCGCCATCGACAGCCGGGACGCCTCCAGGGCGACGTTCTTGACTTGCAGGTCCAGCGCCGGCGAAGCATTGGCGGCGTCCTTCCAGTTCACTATGCCGTCGTGGATGCTGAGTTTGGCCAGGCTCATCGGCGGCTGCGCAGCGGCGGTCTTCTTTGGCGCATCCTTGACGATTTCCTGCTTGGCGGCAGGCGTGCTCAGGGCCGCCCAGTTGAGGCTGCCGTTGGCGTTCAGGTTGACCCAGACTTCCGGCTTCTGGATGTCGATGAGGTCGAGTGCGGCGGCGCCGCTGAGGACATTCAGTTTGCCGATCTGCGCGCTGATGGCTTGCGCTTTCAGCAGCGGCGCCGCGTTCTTATCGGCCAGCGCCAGATCTGCCAGCTGCAAGCCGCCGGAGAGCAGCACTTCGGGTTTGTCCTTGTTGCGGACGAAGGTCAGGTCGAGCTTGGTGGATAGTTTGGCGCTCTGGATCGCCAGCGGCAGCGCGACCGGGGAAAAGGCGACATAGCTGGCGACATCCAGTTGCTCGATATCGATCGCCAGCGAGGTTTCCTGGCTGCCGGAAAACGGTTTGGTGCGGCCCTTGAGGTCGAACGGCGTGCCGTTGATCTTGGCCGATACGTGCGGCTGGACGAAGGTGTCCACTTTGCTGGCGAAATTGGAAATGTAGGGCAGGCCGATATTCAGCGCCTCGATATCGACCAGCTTGTCGGTCACTTTGTCGTCGAACTTGATCGAGCCGTTTTGCAGCTGGATATTCGAGACTGAAAACAAGGCCGGCTTGTCGCTCTTGGGCATCGCCAGGATGCGGTCGATCACATCCGAAAAATTGTAGCGGCCGATGCCGTCGGCGCTGGTGCGCACGATATGCAGCTTGGGATTGATCAGCTGGGCTTCATTCAGCACCGGCGCCAGGCGGAACAGCGAAGCCGAGGAGGCGTTCACCAGCAGCGTGCCGGCGGAAAAGGCAGGTGTGGTCTTGTCGGGTTCGTACAGTGTGAAATCGGTGGCTGTGAGCGTGAGCGTGAACGGATTGAAAGCGATCTTGCCGACGCTGGCCTTGCGTCCGATCTGGGCTTCGACCTGCTGTTCAACCAGGTGCTTAGCGACCGGCGGCACCGCCAGCCAGCTGATCAGCGCCAGTACTAGCAGGACGGCGACGGTAATGCCGGTCCAGCGGATGGCGCGTGGAAGCCAGGAAGGGCGAGGGAGGTTTGCCATTTTTTATTCCTTATGGGCAATCATGTCAACAATATACCGTCAGACAGTCTTGCTCGCTATTTTATTAAAGTCTTTGAAACTGCTTATGGCAAGCCGCCAGGCAGTCGATCCAGCGCCGGCCATCAATCTACGCAGGCGTATGACCGGGTTTTCGTAAAAAAGTTACTGCTGTGGCAGCAACGCCAGCAATTGCAGCGGCGTATCGATCAGGGCGTCGGCTTGCCAGCTGCCCGGTTCGCTCTCGCCGCAATAACCCCATGCGGCGGCGACGGTGGCCATGCCGGCGGCGCGGCCGGCCTGGATATCGCGCAGGTCGTCGCCCACATACCAGCACTCCTGCGGCTGCAGATTGAGACGCCGCGCGGCTTCCAGCAATGGTTCAGGATGCGGTTTCGAATGCGCGGTGGTGTCGCCGGAAATGACGCAATCGGCATCTGCCAGGCCGATCTGCGCCACCAGCGGATCGGTGAATACGGCCGCCTTGTTGGTCACCACGCCCCAGCCCAGTTGACGCTGGCGCAGTTCTTTCAAGAGCGCAGGAATGCCGTCGAACAGGGTGCTGTCGACCGCTAGCGCGGCCGCGTAGTGAGCCAGGAAGCCAACGCGCAATTCCTCATAATCCGGGTCGCCCGGCTTCAAACCGAAGGCGGCGCCTATCATGCCGCGCGCACCGGCTGAAGTATGCGGACGCAATTGCTCGTAAGGCGTGCTGCTCAAGCCGCGGTCATTGCGCAGGCGGTTGAGCGCCCCTGCCAGATCCGGTGCAGTGTCGGCAAGCGTGCCGTCAAGGTCAAACAGGATGGCGCGCGGGATTGGCAGGGACATGATCGGTTCCTAGAGTGCATGAAAATGGCAGATGGCATACAGCGCATGCGCTATATAGCCACGCCGGTCAGGGCTGGATTGCAGAATGACCGGTTCAGGCGTGCCTGGTGCACGCCATCAGATAGTTGACGCTGGCGTCCTGGTTGAGCGAATAGATCAGCGTCAGCGGGTTATAGCTCATGCCGCGCATGACATCGACGCTCAGGCCGGCGTTGCGGGCAAACTGCGCCAGTTCGGCTGGCGTGATGAACTTGGCATAGTCGTGCGTGCCTTTAGGCAGCATGCGCAACAGGTATTCGGCCGCCAGCACCGCTTGCAGGTAGGCCTTCGGATTGCGGTTGAGGGTCGAGAAAAACACCTGGCCGCCCGGTTTCACCAGCGTCGCGCAGGCGCGCACGATGGAGGCCGGATCTGGAACGTGTTCCAGCATCTCCATGCAGGTCACCACATCGAACTGTCCGGCTTCGCGGCTAGCCATGTCTTCCGCGGCGATCTTTTCGTAACGGACCTGGATGCCCGATTCCAGGCTATGCAGGTCAGCTACCTTCAATGCCTTGTCCGACAGGTCGATGCCGGTGACGGTTGCGCCTTTGCGCGCCATCGATTCCGCCAGGATGCCGCCGCCGCAGCCAATATCCAGTACCTTCTTGCCAGCCAGCGAGGCGCGCGAATTGATCCATTCCAGGCGCAACGGGTTGATTTCATGCAGCGGGCGGAATTCCGACTCCGGATCCCACCAACGGTGAGCCAGGTCGCTGAATTTTTTGAGTTCTGATGGGTCTGCGTTCATAGGTTGAATCATAGCTGGAAAGTCGGGTGTTGCGGTTTGTTGTCCGATTAAAACATGTCGCAGGGTGGGCGCAGATGCCCACTCTACGACATGTTTTATACGAAAAAAAACCCCGCCGAGGCGGGGTTTTGATCGAGTCTGAATCGATTGTTTGCTGGTAGCAATTACTTGCTTGTACCAACAACTTCGATTTCAACGCGACGGTTTTTAGCGCGGCCGGCAGCAGTCTTGTTGTCAGCGACTGGTTGCGACTTGCCTTTACCTTCGGTGTAAACACGGTTGGATTCGATACCCTTGTGTACCAGGTATGCCTTGACAGCTTCAGCGCGGCGAACCGACAGCTTCTGGTTGTAAGCAACGGAACCGACCGAGTCAGTGTGACCAACAGCGATGATAACTTCCAGGTTGATTGCGCCCAGTTTCGATGTCAGGTCGTCCAGCTTGGCTTTGCCTTCTGGCTTCAGGACAGCTTTGTCGAAGTCGAAGAATGCGTCAGCAGCGAAAGTAACCTTTTGCGATACTGGAGCTGGTGCTGGAACAACTGGAGCTGGTGCTGGTGCAACTGGAGCTGGTGCAGCTTGAGCGATTTCGCCATCGCAACCTGGAACCGAGTCAGCTGGTGTCCAGTAGCCGGTGTGCCAGCACAGACCGTACGGGTCACGTGCGATTACACCGCGTGCATCTTGCACGTAGGCGCTGTTAGGAGTAGCCGCCTGGATATCTTTGATTTCCTGCGCAGAGGCAGAGAGTGCGACGACTGCGGACGCAGCGAAGACGAGTTTTGCTAATTTATTCATGTTTCTCCTCTCGGTTGAGATATCCGCAGATTAACTGCGCAACTAATATACGACATCAAAAATTGGATAGTACCACGTGGTTCAGGCCGTTACGTGTGGGATTGACCATACGCAATGAACTTGACCATCATTCTGCCACAGGCAGCAAGCGCTAGCGAAGGATGCCAAATGATCCAGCACACGTTTTGCCTGCTTCGTTGTTTTCATACAACATAACATTATGAAAACATCACCACGGCCGACATATTACATCGACGCAAGCAAAGTATCTATTTTATTTTGAAATTATTGTATTTTTACTACCACTCTGCGGTTCGGGCTGAGGCAGGCGATGCGTTTCTTGAGGCTGAGTTTGTTGCTGCATGTCACTATCGGTGCGGCCGCGCCGGCGCCGTTTGTCTCTATCCTGTTGCTTACGCCTTTGCTTTTTAGGTAACTGGCGACGCTGGCGGCGCGTTGCATCGATAACTTCCTGTTATATGCGTCTGTTCCAAGGTGATCGGTGTAGCCGGTCACCAGAATGACTTTGGCGTCGCCGCAATTTACCAGTTTTGTAATGGTGTTTTTATCAATTTCTTGCTTGGCAGCCTTGCTCAGGATTGCTTTTCCAAAGCTGAAAATGCTATCGCTGGCCAAAGTGAACTCACATTGAGCGACCACAGCCGATGCCGCAGGTTGCTCATTGGAAATTGCGGGAGTTGCGGCCAGCGCCGGCGCGATGGTTTTCATCACCGGCGACACCAGTTCGCCGTCGCAGCCGGCGACGGCATCGTTGGCGTCCCAATAACTCGAACGCCAGCACAGGCCATCCTGGCTGCGCACCACCGGCCCGCGGCCGTCTTGCAGATAGGCACTTTTGCCAGGCGCGGCCTGGATATCGGTAGTCTGGGCAAGGGTAGAACTGGCCGCAAAGCCGCAAGCCGAGCCTAACAATAGGCTCAGCGCAATCGTATGACGCATAAATTATTTCCTGATAGAAATGGCGCGGGGTGCATATGGCGATCCCCAAAAGCCGGGCAAGGCGGCATTTAAACATATTTTTTTGCGGCAGCAGGTTTTTGACCTGCCGCGCCTTGCCTGAAAAGCCAGAACTGCCACTTCCACGTGCTAAAATCACCCGGTTATACCTGCGTTTCAAGCCGCATTTCGCCAGCCACTGGCAGATCGCCGGGGAACGCCGGTTCTATATTGATCAACCCAAGTAAAGATTGGCCGACTCGCTAAATGGATCAATTCGCTAAAGAAACTATCCCGATTTCCCTCGAAGAAGAAATGCGCAAGAGCTACCTCGATTACGCCATGAGCGTGATCGTCGGCCGTGCGCTGCCGGATGTGCGCGACGGCCTCAAGCCGGTGCACCGCCGGGTCTTGTTCGCCATGCATGAAATGAACAACGTCTGGAATCGCCCGTTCGTCAAATGCGCGCGCGTGGTCGGTGAAACCATGGGTAAGTATCACCCGCATGGCGACGCTTCGATCTACGACACGCTGGTGCGGATGGCGCAGCCGTTCTCGCTGCGCTACATGCTGGTCGACGGCCAGGGCAACTTCGGTTCGATCGACGGCGACGGCGCCGCGGCGATGCGTTACACCGAGTGCCGCCTGGACAAGATCGCCGGCGAGCTGCTGGCCGACCTCGACAAGGAAACCGTCGACTTCGTGCCGAACTACGACGGCAAGGAAAAAGAACCGTCGGTGTTGCCGACCCGCATTCCTAACCTGCTGATCAACGGTTCCTCCGGGATCGCGGTGGGTATGGCGACCAACATTCCGCCGCACAACCTGACCGAAGTGATCGACGGCGCGCTGCATGTGCTGCGCAACGCCGATTGCACCATCGACGAGCTGATCGAAATCATCCCGGCGCCGGATTTCCCGACCGCCGGCATCATCTATGGCGTCTCCGGCGTGCGCGACGGTTACCGCACCGGCCGCGGCCGTGTGGTGATGCGGGCCAAGACGCACTTCGAAGAATTCGGACGTGAAGGCCGCACCGCGATCATCATCGACGAACTGCCGTACCAGGTAAACAAGAAGGCCTTGCTGGAACGCATCGCCGAGCTGGTGCGCGACAAGAAGCTGGAAGGCATTTCCGACCTGCGCGACGAGTCGGACAAGTCCGGCATGCGCGTGGTGATCGAGCTCAAGCGCGGCGAAGTGGCCGAGGTTGTGCTCAACAACCTGTACAAGCAAACGCAGCTGCAAGACACCTTCGGCATGAACATGGTCGCCCTGGTGGATGGCCAGCCTAAGCTGCTGAACCTGAAGCAGATGCTGGAATGCTTCCTGTCGCACCGCCGCGAAGTGGTGACGCGCCGTACCGTGTTCGAACTGCGCAAGGCGCGCGAGCGCGGCCACGTGCTGGAAGGCCTGGCGGTAGCGCTGGCGAACATCGACGATTTCATCGCCCTGATCAAGGCGGCGCCAACGCCACCGGTAGCGAAATCCGAACTGATGGCGCGTGCCTGGGATTCTTCCATGGTGCGCGAAATGCTGGCTCGCACCGGCGATGAAAACATCGGCGGTATCGAGTCCTTCCGTCCCGAAAACCTGCCTAAGCATTACGGCATCCAGACTGACGGCATGTATCGCCTGTCGGACGACCAGGCGCAGGAAATCCTGCAGATGCGTCTGCAGCGCCTGACCGGCCTGGAGCAAGACAAGATCGTCAACGAGTACAAAGACGTGATGGCGCAGATCGCCGACTTGCTGGATATCCTGGCCAAGCCGGAACGCGTCACCGTCATCATCACCGACGAGATGACCGCAGCCAAGAACGAATACGGCATCGGCAATAAGGATGAGCGCCGTTCGCAGATCGAGCACAATCCTACCGATCTCGGCACGGAAGACCTGATCACGCCGCAAGACATGGTGGTGACCTTGTCGCATACCGGCTACATGAAGGCGCAGCCTGTTTCCGAATACCGCGCGCAGAAGCGCGGTGGCCGCGGCAAGCAAGCGATGGCGACCAAGGAAGACGATTGGATCGACCAGCTGTTCGTCGGCAATACCCACGACTACATCCTGTGTTTCAGCAATCGCGGCCGTCTGTACTGGCTGAAGATCTGGGAAGTACCGCAAGGTTCGCGCAACTCACGCGGCAAGCCTATCGTCAACATGTTCCCGCTGCAGGATGGCGAGAAGATCACGGTGGTGCTGCCATTGTCGGGCGCCAACCGCAGCTTCCCTGAAGACCGTTATGTCTTTATGTCGACCAGTCTCGGCACTGTCAAGAAAACGCCATTGTCCGACTTCAGCAATCCGCGCAAGGCCGGCATCATCGCGGTCGACCTGGATGAAGGCGACTTCCTGATCGGCGCCGCGCTGACCGATGGCCAGCATGACGTCATGCTGTTCTCCGATTCCGGCAAGGCAGTGCGCTTTGACGAAAACGATGTGCGTCCGATGGGCCGCACCGCGCGCGGCGTGCGCGGCATGAACCTGGAAGAAGGACAACAAGTCATTGCACTGCTGGTCGCCGAAAACGAACAGCAATCGGTGTTGACCGCGACTGAAAACGGCTTCGGCAAACGTACTCCGATCACCGAGTACACGCGCCACGGCCGCGGCACCAAGGGCATGATCGCGATCCAGACCAGCGAACGCAACGGCAAGGTGGTGGCGGCAACGCTGGTGGAACCTAGCGATGAAATCATCCTGATCACTACTGGCGGCGTCCTGATACGCACCCGTGTCGCGGAAATCCGCGAAATGGGCCGCGCTACCCAGGGCGTCACGCTGATCGCGGTGGAAGACGGCACCAAGCTGAGCGGTTTGCAGCGCGTGGTCGAATCGGACGCCGAGGTCGATGCGGAAGTGGAAGCGAATGCAGGCGCTGAGGCGGGCGGCAGCGCTGAAGCAGGCGATGCTCCCGACGCAGCATCGGAGTAAAGCAGGCAATGCGCGGCTCAGCCAGCCTGGGCCGCGCAGGTTTGATTCACCATAAAGCAACAACACAGTAACGCCATCGCTGGACCACAGTTTTCAAATCAGTTCTACGTAGTTTCTGCAATCCCGGTTCTTTATCTGACGACATTCATCATGCCTATCTATAATTTTTCTGCTGGTCCTGCCGTGTTGCCAAAAGAGGTGCTGCAGCAAGCTGCTGCTGAAATGCTGGACTGGCAGGGCAGCGGCATGTCGGTGATGGAGATGAGTCATCGCGGCAAGGAATTCATGTCTATCCTGGCCGCCGCGCAGCACGATTTCCGCGAACTGTTCGCGGTGCCGGACAACTACACGCTTCTGTTCATGCAGGGTGGCGCGATTGCCGAGAATGCGATTGTTCCGCTCAACCTGCTGGGGCGCGGCGGTCGCGCCCAGCCGGCGACCAGCGATTACATCAACACCGGTTCGTGGTCGACCAAGTCGCTGAAAGAAGCGCGGCGCTACGGCAACGTTAATGTCGCCGCTTCTTCCGAAGACAGCCATTTCGCGCAGATTCCCGAGCGCGACAGCTGGCAGCTGTCCAAGGATCCGGCTTACGTGCATATCTGCACCAATGAAACCATCGACGGCGTCGAATACCAGTTCACGCCTGATGTCGCCGCTGAAACAAACGACGCACCGCTGGTGGCCGACATGTCGTCGCACATCTTGTCGCGTGTGGTGGACGTTTCCAAATACGGCGTGATCTATGGCGGCGCACAAAAGAACATCGGCCCCGCCGGACTGACGCTGGTGGTGGTGCGTGAAGACTTGCTCGGCCATGCCTTGCCGGCCTGTCCCTCCGCCTTTAACTGGAAAATCGTCGCCGACAACGATTCGATGTACAACACGCCGCCAACCTATGCGATCTACATCGCCGGGCTGGTGTTCCAGTGGCTCAAGAAGCAGGGCGGCGTCGCTGCGATGGAGCAGCGCAATATCGCCAAGGCGGCACTGCTGTACGACTACCTGGATTCCACCGACTTCTACCGGACCAAGATCGCCAGCAGCTGCCGCTCGCGCATGAACGTGCCTTTCTTCTTGGCCGATGAAACGCTCAACGAATCATTCCTGAGCGGCGCCCAGGAGCAGGGTTTGCTGCAGCTGAAGGGCCATAAATCGGTAGGCGGCATGCGTGCTTCGATCTATAACGCCATGCCTTTGGAAGGGGTGCACGCGCTGGTGGCGTATCTGAAGGAATTTGAAAAGCGGCGCGGCTAGCGTGCCATGTTGCGCGCGCTTTTGCGGCAAGCGGTTGCCGATGTGTGCCGGACCCGGTAGTAGAACCAGAGATAGAAACAAACATGAGCGAAGACAAACTCCTACCCTTGCGTCAGCAGATCGACGCGATTGACGCCGAAATCCTGGCCTTGCTGAACCGACGCGCGAAAATCGCGCAAGAGGTCGGCCACGTCAAGGCTGAAACCAATGCCCCCGTGTTCCGTCCAGAACGCGAGGCGCAGGTCTTGCTCAAGGTCGCCGAACGCAATCCCGGACCGCTGCAAGGCGGCGATGTACAGACCATTTTTCGCGAAGTGATGTCGGCTTGCCGCGCGCTGGAAAAGCGCGTGACGGTAGCTTACCTGGGACCGGCCGGCACCTTCAGCGAACAGGCGGTGTACCAGCAGTTCGGTCACGCGGTGGAAGGCCTGCCGTGCGTCTCGATTGACGAAGTATTCCGCGCGACGGAAGCTGGCACCGCCGACTTCGGCGTGGCGCCTATCGAGAACTCGTCGGAAGGCGTGATCAACCGCACCCTCGACCTGCTGCTGCAAACCACGCTCAACATCAGCGGCGAAGTGTCGATTCCGGTGCATCACAGCCTGATGACCAAGGAAGGCACGATGGCCGGCATCGCCCGCATTTGCGCCCATTCGCAGGCGCTGGCGCAATGCAATGCCTGGCTCAACCAGCACTACCCGAATATCGAACGGCAGGCGGTGGCGTCGAATGCCGAAGCGGCGCGCATGGCCAGCGAAAATGAAGCCGTGGCGGCGATCGCCGGCGAGATGGCTGCGCAAAAATACGATTTGCAGATTGTTAGCGCGAATATCCAGGACGACCCGCACAACCGCACCCGCTTCGCCGTGGTTGGCCGTCTGCAGAACGGCGCCAGCGGCAAGGACCAGACTTCGCTGGTGCTGTCGGTGGCGAACAAGGCCGGCGCCGTCTACAAACTGCTGGCGCCGCTCGCCAAGCATGGCGTTTCGATGACCCGTTTTGAGTCTCGGCCGGCGCGCATGGGCGCATGGGAATACTATTTCTATGTCGACGTCGAAGGCCATGCGGCAGACGAGAAGGTAGCCAAGGCACTTGACGAACTGCAGCAGAACGCGGCGTTCTACAAGCTGCTCGGATCGTATCCGCGCAGCTTTTGAGCGGCGCCTGGGCAGGCACTTATTTAGCTCATTTACTTAACTCATTTACCTAATTATCTCGTTCAATATTTCGTCCTGAAAGCAGACAATGTCAATTCAATTTGGTCCAGAGTATGTACGTGCTATCGCCCCGTATCAGGGCGGCAAGCCGATTGCCGAAGTAGCGCGCGAATTCGGCCTGGACGAAGCCAAGATCATCAAGCTGGCCTCCAATGAAAACCCGCTGGGCATGCCGGAGTCGGCGCGCCTGGCCATGCAAAAGGCAGTGGCCGACATCGGCCGCTATCCGGATGCCAACGGCTTCGACCTGAAAGCCGCGATCACAGCCAAGTACGACGTGCCGGTAGAGTGGATTACGCTGGGCAATGGCAGCAACGACATCCTGGAGCTGGCGACCCATGCTTTCGTCCAAGCCGGGCAAGCCGCCATGTATGCCGAATATTCTTTCGTCGTGTATGCGCTGGCGACGCAGGCGGTCGGCGCCCGCGCCATCGTGGTCAAGGCCAAGGATTATGGCCATGACCTGGAGGCGATGGCTAATGCGATCACCGCCGACACCAAGCTGATCTTTATCGCCAATCCGAATAACCCTACCGGCAGCTTCATTCCGGCCGCTGAGCTGGAAGCATTCCTGGCGCGCGTGCCGCCGCAGATCGTGGTGGTGCTGGACGAGGCCTATAACGAGTACCTGCCGCCGGAATTGCAATACGAGTCGATCTCCTGGGTGCGCAAGTATCCGAACCTGCTGGTGTCGCGCACCATGTCCAAGGCCTATGGCCTGGCCGGCCTGCGCATCGGCTTCGGCATCGCGCAACCGGTGATCACCGATTTGCTGAACCGCATCCGCCAGCCGTTCAATGTCAACTCGCTGGCCCAGGCTGCGGCCGTGGCCGCCTTGAACGATACCGAGTTTCTGCAGCGCAGCGCGCAGCTGAACCGCGACGGCTACCGCCAACTGACGCAAACCTTCGATGAGCTGGGCCTGGAATATGTGCCGTCGTTCGGCAACTTCGTGATGGTCAAGGTCGGCGCCGACGAAGGCGCCGGCGCGCGCGTCAACCTGGCGTTGCTGAAGCAGGGCATCATCGTGCGCCCGGTCGCCAACTACGGTTTGCCGCAATGGCTGCGCGTCACCATCGGCCTGCCGCAAGAGAACGCGGCATTCATCGACGCATTGAAGAAACTGCTGGCCTGAGCGGCAGGGTCCTGATTAATCTTTATTGAAGCAACGCTAGTGTTCAAGAAAATCGCAATTTTCGGTGTCGGACTGATCGGCGGATCCTTTGCCCTGGCTTTGAAAAAAGCCGGTGCGGCGGAGCAGATCGTCGGCGTCGGCCGCCATCTCACGACTTTGCAGCGCGCGAAGGAATTGGGAATCATCGATCAGATCGCCAACGGCGTGGCTGATGCTGTCGCCGATGCGGACCTGATCCTGATCGCCGCGCCGGTGGCGCAGACCGGCGCCATCCTGGCTGGCATCGCGCCGCATCTGCAAGCCGGCACCGTCGTCACCGACGCCGGCAGCACCAAGTCTGACGTGGCGCTGGCGGCGCGTGCTGCGCTGGGCAGCAAGATCGGCCAGTTCGTTCCCGGTCATCCGATTGCCGGCCGCGAACAGAATGGCCCGGAGGCCGCGCTGGCGGAGCTGTATGTCGGCAAGAAAGTGGTGCTGGCGCCGCTGCCGGAAAATTCGGCCGCGGATGTGGCCAGGGTGGCCACTGCCTGGCAGCAGTGCGGCGCCCTGATCCACCAACTGTCGGCGCAGCAGCACGATGCTGTGTTTGCAGCGGTCAGCCATTTGCCGCATGTGCTGGCGTATGCGCTGGTGGACGACATTGCCAACAAGCCGCATGCGGCTTCGCTGTTTCAATACGCGGCCAGCGGTTTTCGCGATTTCACCCGCATCGCCGGCTCGTCGCCGGAAATGTGGCGTGATATTTCATTGGCCAACCAAAGCGCCTTGCTGGGCGAGCTGGATGCTTACATGATTCAGCTGAGCCGTTTGCGCGGCTTGCTGGCAGCCGGCGACGGCCCGGCGCTGGAAGCGATCTACAGCAACGCGCAGCAGGCAAGGCACAACTGGATCAGCGCCATCGAGGCTGCAGAACAACAGAACAAGGAAGGTGGCGATTAATGACTATGCAACGTAAACAGAGTTATCCCGAATACCTGGATTTGCATCCGGTAGCGCAAGTGCACGGCACGGTGCGGCTGCCGGGTTCGAAAAGTATTTCCAATCGCACCTTGCTGCTGGCCGCGCTGGCCAACGGAGCCACGCAAATCCACGACTTGCTGGCCTCGGACGATACGCTGGTGATGCTGACTGCGCTCAAAAAGCTGGGTGTCGCCTGGGAACAAGCGGAAGGCACCCAGACTTATACTGTGCACGGCTGTGGCGGCGCCTTTCCGGTGCACCAGGCCGATCTGTTCATGGGCAACGCCGGCACCGCGATCCGTCCTTTGACGGCGGCGCTGGCAGCCATGGGCGGCGACTACACGGTGCACGGCGTGGCGCGCATGCACGAGCGTCCTATCGGCGACCTGGTCGATGCGCTGAATGCAGTCGGCACACGGATTGCGTATACCGGCGTGGCCGGCTTCCCGCCCTTGCATATCCAGCGCGGCCAGCTGCATAGCCAGCGGATCCAGGTGCGCGGCAATGTTTCCAGCCAGTTCCTGACCGCGCTGCTGATGGCGGCGCCGCTGATGGCGAAGCATGAGGCGGTAACGATAGAAGTGATCGGCGAACTGATTTCCAAGCCCTACATTGAAATCACCCTGAACCTGATGCAGCGTTTCGGCGTCACCGTCGCGCGCGACGGCTGGCAGGCGTTCACGGTGGCTGCCGGCGCGCAGTATCAAAGCCCGCAAGCGATCCACGTCGAAGGCGATGCCTCGACTGCTTCCTATTTCCTGGCGGCTGGTGCGATTGCAGGCGGCCCGCTACGGGTTGAAGGCGTCGGCAAGGACAGTATCCAGGGCGACGTCCGTTTTGTCGAAGCGCTGGAACAGATGGGCGCCAGCATCACGCTGGGCGATAACTGGATCGAAGTCTCATCCAACGGCGCGCTGAAGGCCATCGACGCCGATTTCAACCATATTCCCGATGCCGCCATGACGATTGCGATCGCGGCGCTGTACGCCGAAGGCACCAGCACCTTGCGCAATATCGCCAGCTGGCGCGTCAAGGAAACCGACCGCCTGAGCGCCATGGCGACCGAGCTGCGCAAACTGGGCGCCACCATCGAAGAGGGCAGCGACTATTTGCGCGTGACGCCGCCGGCGCAGCTGCAGCCGGCGACTATCGATACCTATGACGACCATCGCATGGCCATGTGTTTTTCGCTGGCCTCGCTGGACGGCGCCGCGCGGCGCGGTACTACGGTGCGTATCAACGATCCGCAATGCGTCGCCAAGACCTTCCCGGATTATTTCACCGTGTTCGCGCAAATCGCCGAGCAGAAATTATTGTAAATGACGGGTCGCGCATGAGCATGAATCTGACACTTGCCGATGTGCGCGACCTGTTTCGCCAGGTAACCTACGATCGCGGCCAGGAATACGTGCGCCAGCGCCGCGTGCTTGCGCTGGAACAGGACGGCGACGTCCTCAACGCTACGGTCCAGGGCAGCGGCAGCAACGTCTATCAGCAGGAAATCACGCTGTCGATGTTCCGCGATGCGCCGGACATCGATAGCGTCTGTTCCTGTCCGGTCGGCTCCAACTGCAAGCATGTGGCAGCAGCCTTGATCGAATATCTGCAGCGTCCTTCCGCCGATCAGCTGGCGCTTGCCCCTGTGCCGTCAGCGCTGCCGTCGCCGCCCGCCGTCGCCGCACCCAAGCCGGCGGTCGCCAAAGCTAGCCTCCCGCCTGCTCTGGCACGGCCGATGGAAGCCTGGCTGAGCCGGGTCCAGGGCGAAGTTGCTGGCGCCGCCGCCATCGCCCCGCAGCAGCAACAGGCCGGCCTGCGTCAAAAGGTTGCGACACATCAGGTGGTTTTCGTGCTGACCTCGGCCTACAACGGCAAGAAGGCGGTGCTGCACCTGTGCAAGGCGCAGCCGCGGCCGAATGGCCAGTTCCAGGCTGCGCAGCCGGTCACCGACGTGCCTCGCCTGCTGGCTGATCCGGCGTTGTTCCTGCGGCCCGAAGATCGCGATCTGATCGGTCTGTTCGTCGCTCAGAACGACGGCAATCATGCCCAGCATGCGGCCTGTGAGCTGAGCGGGAAACTCGGCGCCCAGCTATTGCGCGCGCTGCTGCAGCAACAGCGTCTGCTGTGGGCCAATTCCCTGCCTGACCTGGCTAAGGGCACCGCCTACCCATTGCAACTGGCGGCGCCGCGCCGCGCCAGCCTGACCTGGCATGAAGCGCCGGACGACGGCCGCGACGCTGCGCGCGATCTGTGGCAGCTGGGCTGGCAATTTGAAGCGGAAGCTGGGAGCGGGCCGGCGTCTGTGCGCAAGAGCCTTGACTACATGCTGCCTACCGAACCGCCCTGGTATATCGACAATCTCTCCTGCGGCGAGCTGCTGCTGTCGCAGCGCGATATCCGCATTTCCAGCAAGGCGCTCAACGATCTGGTGATCCAGGCGCCGATGCTCGACCCTGACGATAGCCTGGCGGTTGCCCAGCAATTGCTGACGCAGGGTTTGAACGATGTGATTCCCTTCCCGCCGCAGGTGATACAAACCGTGCGCCGCGACATTGCGCCGCAGCCCTTGCTGGTGCTGGGCAATCTTCCCAGTGTCAGCAATCCATCGATGCAGGATTTCGCCGAGCTGCATTTCCGTTATGACGGCGCGATCGTCTCGGCCCGGTTTGCCGCGGCGCTGAGCCGCAACACGCCGGCGGGGATCGAACAGATCATGCGCGACCAGGCCGCTGAAAACGCGTTGCAGCAAACCTTGCTAGCGTTTGGCATGCGAGCGCTGGAAGGGACCCAACATCCGCTAGCCATGATGCCCGGCATGTTCATGCTGCCGGACCAGTCAGCCTGGCTGCGCTTTGCGAAAGAGGGATTGCCGCAGTTGATCGCGCAGGGCTGGCAGATCGAGAAGCGTGCCGAATATCGTTTCGATGTGGCCGAAGTGGAAGACTGGTATGCCGAGATCGCCGAGGCAGACCAAGCAGACGATACGGCAGGCAGCGCCGGCGCTTCCTTCGACCTGCAGATGGGTATCGTGGTCAACCGCCAGCGCGTATCGCTGCTGCCGCTGTTGGTGGATTTGATACGTCACGCGCCGCAGGATTTCGATCCGCGCGCCATGGCCTTGCGTGATGACCAGGACGAGCTGCTGGTGCGCCTGAGCGACGGCGTGCATGTCGCCATGCCCTGGGGCCGCATCAAGCCCATCCTGAATACCCTGGGCGAATTGTATTTCACTGAAAAATCCGAAGGCCCGGTACGCTTGTCGGTGCTCGACGCCGCCCGCTTGGCCGAGCTGGATGCCGGCAACCAGCTGCGCTGGGTGGGCGGCGAACGGCTGCGCGGCATGGGGCAGAAGCTGCTGACTTTCGGCGGCATCAAGCAGGTGTCGGCGCCGCCCGGCCTGCAAGCCACCTTGCGCGACTACCAGCTGCAAGGGCTGGCGTGGATGCAGTTCCTGCGCGAATATGACCTGGCCGGCATCCTGGCCGACGACATGGGGCTGGGCAAAACCGTCCAGACCCTGGCGCATATCCTGATCGAAAAGCAAAGCGGGCGCCTGACCGCGCCGGCGCTGGTGATTGCGCCAACCAGCCTGATGGATAACTGGCTGCAGGAAGCGGCGCGCTTTGCCCCGGATCTGCGGGTGCTGGTATTGCAGGGCAAGCAGCGCCTAGAACAGTTCGAGCAGATCGCCGGCTTCGACCTGGTGCTGACCACCTATGCCTTGCTGCCGCGCGATGAAGAGCGCTGGCGCGAGCACGCTTTCCATCTGCTGATCCTGGACGAAGCCCATTACATCAAGAACCCGCGTTCCAAGGTGGCGCAAAGCGCTGCTTTGCTGAATGCGCGGCATCGGCTGTGCCTCAGCGGCACGCCGGTGGAAAACCATCTGGGCGAGCTGTGGGCGCAGTTTCATTTCCTGCTGCCGGGTTTGCTGGGCGATGAAAAGACTTTTAACCGCGACTTCCGGCATCCTATCGAAAAGCAGGGCGATGCTACCCGGCGGGCCTTGCTGAGCCGGCGCATCAAGCCCTTCCTGCTGCGCCGGACCAAGGACAAGGTGGCCAAGGAGCTGCCGCCGAAAACCGAGATGCTGCGCAGCGTGACCTTGAGTGGGGCGCAACGCGATCTCTACGAAAACGTGCGCCTGGTGATGGATAAGAAGGTGCGCGAGGAAATCGCCAAGAAGGGCGTTGCGCGCAGCCATATCGTGATCCTGGAAGCGCTGCTGAAGTTGCGCCAGGCTTGCTGCGATCCGCGCCTGCTCAAGACCGACCAGCCCGAGGTTGAGGCAGCGCAGGCTGAAATGCCGTCCGCCAAGCTGCTGGAGCTGTTGGAGATGGTGGAGGAGCTGCGCCAGGAAGACCGGCGGATTCTGGTCTTTTCGCAATTTACCAGCATGCTGGCGCTGATCGCCGCCGAATTGCGCCAGCGCGATATCGGCTATGCGCTGCTGACCGGCGCCACCCAGGACCGGGTCGAGCCGGTGCGCCAGTTCCAGGAGGGCGAAGTGCCGGTGTTCCTGATCAGTCTGAAGGCCGGTGGCGTCGGCCTCAACCTGACCGCGGCCGACACTGTGATCCATTACGATCCGTGGTGGAATCCGGCCGCCGAAAGCCAGGCGACCGACCGCGCCTGGCGGATCGGCCAGGATAAGCCGGTATTCGTCTACAAGCTGATTGCCAAGGGCACGGTGGAAGAGAGCATCCAGCTGCTGCAGCAAAAGAAGGCCGACCTGGCGCAAGCCATGTTGTCGCCGCAAGGGGATGAAACCCAGAACGTCGCCCTGACCCAGGACGATCTGCAGGCGATTTTTGCGCCGCTGGCTGAGTGAGATGTTTTCGAACTGGTCAAAAAATAACTAACTGTATCAATTCAACAATAACAACTGAGTATTCCTATGCCTAATTCCCCTATCCCCGTCATCACCATCGATGGCCCCACGGCATCCGGCAAAGGCACTGTCGCGCAAAAGGTTGCGCAGCATCTGGGTTTCCACTATCTCGATTCCGGCGCGCTGTATCGCTTGACGGCCTTGTCGGTCCTGCGGCGCAATACTCCGCTGGATGACGAGCATGCGCTGGCCAAGGCGGCCGAGCATCTGCATTGTCATTTCAACGGCGCCCACATTTTCCTGGCGAACGAGGATGTCACCAACGATATCCGGGCCGAAGCAGTGGGAAATATGGCCTCGAAAATTGCTGCAATACCAACGGTGCGCCAGGCCCTGTACGGTCTGCAATTGAGTTTTCGGCAACATCCGGGGCTGGTGGCCGACGGCCGCGACATGGGCACCGTGATATTCCCCCATGCCGCCCTCAAGGTGTTTTTGACCGCGAGTGTTGAAGCGAGGGCCCAACGGCGCTATAAGCAATTGATTGACAAGGGTTTTTCTGCTAATATGGAAGACCTCTCAAAGGATTTGACGGAGCGTGATGCGCGCGATAGCAACCGCAGCTCGGCACCGTTAAAGGCCGCGCCAGGGGCGTATCTGCTGGATACTTCTGCGATGACTGCCGATCAGGCGGTCGAACAGATACTCAGCTGGCATGCCGCTGTCAAGCCGATCTGAACGGGAAATAAGTTGTGAATAAGCTGTAACCCGGCGTTTCTAGCAGCAAGCAGTAACAAAATTTGTTGTTTTTTTGCAGTACCTTGGTGTCCGGTCTGACGCAAAGTCTGGCCGGACGTTGAAAAACCTAACCCAATATTGACCGCATCTTAGTAAGTACTGTTGTAACCGCCGCTGTAAGCGGTTTCCTAAGTACTTTGTTTAGATAAGGCGGCAATACTGTCAACTAGTCAAAACTATGTCCATCACTGTTCTGTCCCCCGCATCTGCCGGCGCCGATGAATTTGCCGCGCTGTTTGAAGAATCGCTGTCACGTCAAGACATGCGTTCTGGTGAAGTGATTTCTGCTGAAGTCGTGCGCCTTGACCATAACTTCGTTATCGTCAACGCTGGCCTCAAGTCAGAAGCCTTCATTCCAATTGAAGAATTTAAAAATGACAACGGCGAACTCGAAGTAGCTGTCGGCGATTTCATCTCCGTCGCTATCGAATCGCTGGAAAACGGTTTCGGCGACACCATCCTGTCGCGCGACAAGGCCAAGCGTCTGGCATCGTGGCTCTCGCTGGAAAAAGCGATGGAGTCCGGCGAGATCGTTACCGGTACTGTCAATGGCAAGGTCAAGGGCGGCCTGACCGTTCTGACCAACGGCATCCGTGCCTTCCTGCCGGGTTCGCTGGTCGACACCCGTCCGGTCAAGGACACTACGCCGTTCGAAGGCAAGACCATGGAGTTCAAGGTCATCAAGCTCGATCGCAAGCGTAACAACGTTGTGTTGTCGCGTCGCGCGGTTATCGAAGCTTCGATGGGCGAAGAGCGCCAGAAGCTGATGGAAACCCTGAAAGAAGGCACCATCGTTACCGGCGTCGTCAAGAACATCACCGACTATGGCGCATTCGTGGACCTGGGCGGCATCGACGGCCTGTTGCATATCACCGATCTGGCATGGCGTCGTGTGCGTCATCCTTCGGAAGTGCTGACAGTCGGTCAAGAGATCACTGCCAAGGTTCTGAAGTACGATCAAGAAAAGAATCGCGTTTCCCTGGGCGTCAAGCAACTGGGCGACGATCCTTGGACCGGTCTGTCGCGTCGTTACCCGCAAAGCACCCGTCTGTTCGGTAAAGTCACCAACCTCACCGACTACGGCGCATTCGTTGAAGTCGAACAAGGTATCGAAGGTTTGGTCCACGTTTCCGAAATGGATTGGACCAACAAGAACGTGGCGCCAAACAAAGTTGTCCAACTGGGCGACGAAGTTGAAGTCATGGTTCTGGAAATCGACGAAGACCGTCGCCGTATCAGCCTGGGCATGAAGCAATGCAAGGCTAATCCTTGGGACGATTTCGCTGTTACCCACAAAAAGGGCGACAAAGTTAAGGGCGCGATCAAATCGATCACCGACTTCGGCGTGTTCATCGGCCTGGCCGGCAACATCGACGGTCTGGTGCATCTGTCCGATCTGTCCTGGACTGAAACCGGCGAAGAAGCCGTTCGTCGCTTCAAGAAGGGTGACGAGCTGGAAGCCATCGTTCTGGCAATCGACGTTGAGCGTGAGCGCGTTTCCCTGGGCGTCAAGCAACTGGAAGGCGATCCATTCAACAACTTCGCTGCAATGAACGACAAGGGCGCACTGGTTTCCGGTACCGTCAAGTCGGTCGAGCCTAAGGGCGCAGTGATCCAGTTGTCGGACGAAGTCGAAGGCTACCTGCGCGCTTCCGAAATCTCCCGCGACCGCGTGGAAGATGCCGGTACGCACCTGAAGGTCGGCGATACAGTCGAAACCATGGTCATCAACATCGACCGCAAGGCTCGCAGCATCCAGCTGTCGATCAAGGCGAAAGACAATGTTGAAACGCAAGAAGCAATGCAAAAGCTGTCCTCGGCTTCGGACTCCAATGCAGCTTCCGGCACGACTAGCCTGGGCGCTCTGTTGAAGGCCAAGCTCGACAACAGCAAGAACTAAGCAATAACTAAAGTAAGCGAGTCAAGCTAATGACAAAGTCGGAGCTGATTGCCCGCTTGGCCGAACGTTATCCGCAACTGGTAGCCAAGGATGCGGATTACGCGGTGAAAACCATACTCGATGCAATGGCGGATGCCTTGGCAACCGGCCAGCGCATCGAGATTCGTGGATTCGGCAGTTTTGCGCTGAATCGGCGGCCACCGCGGATCGGGCGCAATCCCAAGTCCGGCGACAAGGTGATGGTGCCCGAAAAACGGGTGCCGCATTTCAAGCCTGGCAAGGAGCTGCGCGAACGAGTCGATGCGATGGTCGGGCAACCGATCCGGGAAGACTGAGTTATAAGTTTTGTACAAGCTACTTGTACGAGCAAAATCGAAACGGCATCTTCGGATGCCGTTTTTTTTCACATAGGGCCTGTCCCATCCGATTTGGGAGTGCGAACGCGCGGCATGCGACGCCTGCAGCCGTTCCCGGAAGGTTCAAGCCAAAATGCGCGCTGGCCGCGTTGCATGGCTTGCAGGGGCGGCCCGCCCCTGCTACGCCACGCGCCTTGCCACCACGCATTTTGGCTTGAACGCATCTCCCAAATCGGATGGGACAGGCCCTATAATTTCGCATCATTTAAAGTTATATTGTTTGTGTATTAGGTGAGAATTTGCAAAAATGACAATGGTAAAGCCGGTCAGCTGCAAATCGGACTAACTCATCAGCCACCATTACCCAATCACACGGAAAGGCATCATGAAAATCATTTCCAGAATTCTTTCGATCCTGCTCTTCGTCGTATTTTTCGGATTCGCGCTGCAGAATAAAGATAGCGTCAATCTCCAGTTCTTCCCCGGCACCACCATGCAAGGGCCGCTGGTGCTGTTCCTGCTGGGTTTCTTTGTGTTCGGCGCGATCCTGGGCGTACTGGCGATGGCGCCAGCGGTATTCCGGCACCGCCGCAATGCCACAAAAACCAAGAAAGCCCTGACCTCCATGCAGAAAGAACAAGAAGCACAACGGCTGGCAGAGTCACAAGCACCGCAACCGGACAGCATCAAGAATATATAATGCCGCTAGGTTCCGTTAAGACATAAGTTGGGCATTTGTGCGGCCGTAGCTGGATGCGATGCAAGGCGCCCGACGCGCCGCAGTGCGAGCATTGCAAGCGGTGGGCAACACAGCAGCGCGCCAGCTACGGCCAGCACAAATGTTCAACTTATGTCTTAACGGAGCCTTAGTATCAAATCGCGTGTGCCGCTGCCGTCGTAGCGGCGCACGCGATTTGCCGGCATCTTCACACCTGGGTTCACACAGAATCCAGGTCACGCATAAAGCACACCCGTATGGAATTTGAAATTTGGTGGTTACTCGGCATCCCGGTCTTTTTTGGACTAGGCTGGATTGCCGCACGGGTCGATATCAATCAGCTGATATCCGAGTCACGCAGTTTGCCCCGCGGTTATTTCAAGGGTTTGAATTTCCTGCTCAACGAGCAGCCTGACAAGGCCATCGACGCCTTCATCGAAATCGTCAAGCTCGATCCGGAAACCGCCGAGCTGCATTTCGCGCTCGGCAATCTGTTCCGCCGCCGCGGCGAAACCGAACGTGCGATCCGGGTCCACCAGAACCTGCTGGCGCGTCCCGACCTGGCGCAGGAACATCGTCTGCATGCCCAGTATGAGCTGGGGCAGGATTACCTGAAAGCCGGCCTGCTGGACCGCGCTGAAGAAAGCTTCCATTTGCTGGCCGGCAGCCAATACGGCGCGCAAGCCGGCCGCGCGCTGCTGGAAATCTACCAGCGCGAAAAGGAATGGCTGCGCGCCATCGAGGCGGCCCAGACCTTGCAGCAGTCCGGGGCAGGTGGCCGGCAAAAGGAAATCGCGCAGTTTTATTGCGAGCTGGCGCAGGACGAACTGGTCGACGGCCATCCCGAGCAAGCCAAATCCTTGCTGGACCAGGCCCTCAGCAACGACCGCAACAGCGTGCGCGCCACCATGCTGCTGGGCGATGTGCACCTGGCGCAAGGCGACGTCGAGGGCGCCTTGCATGTCTGGCGCCGGGTTGAGCAGCAAAGCGTGCTGCACGTGGCGCTGGTAGCGCAGCGCCTGATGGATGGCTATCGCGCTGTCGGCCGGCCGCACGAAGGCGTCAGCCTGCTGCGTTCCTACCTGGCGGAAGCTTCCTCCATCGATTTGCTGGAAGTGGTGTTCAAAGCCGTGCTGGAACTGGATGGGGTGGACGCTACCAATCAGCTGGTGAGCGATGAACTGCGGCGTACACCGACCTTGCTGGGACTGGATAAGCTGCTGGAAGCGCGCTTGATGAAAATAACGCCGGAAATGCATACCGAGCTGTCGGTAGTCAAGAATCTGGTGCACGGCTATACCCAGAAGCTGGCGCGTTACCAATGCAGCCACTGCGGCTTCAAGGCGCGCCAGTTCTACTGGCAATGCCCGGGTTGCAGCCGCTGGGAAACCTACCCGCCGCGTCGTACGGAAGAATTGAACGTAATGAATTAATCCCGCTGGCCCGCGCTGGTTGCGGCGGGCAGCGCATTCACGGAATAACATGAAAATTACTATTATCGGTACCGGTTATGTCGGCTTGGTCACAGGCGCTTGCCTGGCCGAGCTGGGCAACGATGTATTCTGCCTCGACCTCGATCAGGCCAAGATCGCCATGCTGAATGGCGGCGGCATTCCTATCCATGAGCCTGGCCTGGCTGAAATCGTCAGCCGCAACCGCGCTGCCGGCCGCCTGCATTTCTCCACCGACGTCGCTGCCAGCGTGGCGCATGGCCAGGTGCAGTTCATCGCCGTCGGCACGCCGCCGGATGAAGACGGTTCGGCCGACTTGCAGTATGTGCTGGCTGCGGCTCGCAACATCGGCAAGCACATGACCGGCTTCAAGGTGATCGTCGACAAATCGACGGTGCCGGTGGGCACTGCCGACCGCGTCAGCGCGGCGATCCAGGAAGAACTGGACGCGCGCAAGCCAGCTGGCGATGGGATCCAGTTTTCAGTGGTCTCGAATCCGGAATTCCTGAAAGAAGGCGCCGCGGTGGAAGACTTCATGCGGCCTGACCGCATCGTCATCGGCTGCGACGAGAGCGCCGCCGGCCAGCAGGCGCAAGCGCAGATGAAGCAGCTGTACCTGCCGTTCAACCGCAACCACGAACGCACTTTCTGGATGGATGTGCGCTCCGCAGAATTCACCAAATACGCCGCCAACGCGATGCTGGCGACCCGCATCTCGTTCATGAACGAACTGGCCAACCTCGCTGACAAGGTGGGCGCCGATATCGAAGCCGTGCGCCACGGCATCGGCTCCGACCCGCGCATCGGCTACAGCTTCCTGTACGCCGGCTGTGGCTACGGCGGCTCCTGTTTCCCCAAGGACGTACAGGCGCTGGAGCGTACCGCCCGTACCTATGGCCAGGAATTGCATATCCTGCGCGCGGTGGAGCAGGTCAACAACAACCAGAAGCACGTGCTGGGGCAAAAGATCAGCGAGCGCTTCGGCGCCGACCTGAGCGGCAAGCACTTCGCGCTGTGGGGCCTGGCGTTCAAGCCGAATACCGACGACATGCGGGAAGCCTCGTCGCGCGTGCTGCTGGGCGAACTGATCGCGCGCGGCGCCACGGTGGCGGTGCACGATCCGGTGGCGATGACCGAGGCCAAGCGCGTACTGGCGCTGGATCTGGCGGCGACGCCGGGCGCCTTCGAGCGCATCCGCTTCTGCGACAACCAGACCGATGCCTTGCAGGACGCCGACGCGCTGGTCATCGTGACGGAGTGGAAGACATTCCGCAGCCCGGACTTCGACCAGGTAAAAACGCTGCTGAAGACCCCGATCGTGTTCGACGGCCGCAATCTGTACGAGCCTGAAGTCATGGGCGAGCAAGGTTTCGAATATTACGGCATTGGCCGTTCGGTATTGGCGCGCGGATAAGACCATGACTAAGCAAAGCTATAAGCTGCCGGCATCTCTCGAACATGTGCAGATCCTGGTGGTCGGCGATGTCATGCTGGACCGTTACTGGTTCGGCGAAGTCAGCCGCATCTCGCCCGAGGCGCCGGTGCCTATCGTCCGCGTTGAAAAGCGCGAAGAGCGCTTGGGCGGCGCCGCCAACGTGGCCCGCAATATCGTCACGCTGGGCGGCAGCTCCGGCCTGCTGGGCGTGGTAGGGCAGGACGAAGCCGGCGACACCGTCAACAGCATGCTGCAGGAAATGGGCGTCGACAGTTTCCTGACCCGCGACCCGACCATCTCCACCATTATCAAGCTGCGCGTGATCGGCCGCCAGCAGCAGCTGCTGCGCATCGATTTCGAAGAAGCGCCGACCGACGCCGTCTTGCGCGACAAGCTGACCCGCTTCAATACCTTGCTGCCGCAATATCCGGTGGTGGTGCTGTCCGACTACGCCAAAGGCAGCCTGGTCAACGTCGCTGAAATGATCGCCGCCGCCAAGCAGGCTGGCAAGTGCATCCTGGTCGATCCCAAGGGCGACGATTTTTCGCGCTATGTCGGCGCGACCGTGCTGACGCCGAACAAGTCGGAGATGAAGCATATCGTCGGCAACTGGAAGAACGAAGAAGAGTTGACCGTGAAGGCGCAAAACCTGCGTGAGTCGCTGCAGCTCGAAGCCTTGCTGCTGACCCGTTCGGAAGAAGGCATGAGTTTGTACACGGCCCAGGAAATTCGCCATTTCCCAGCCATGGCGCGCGAGGTGTACGACGTCTCCGGCGCCGGCGACACCGTGATTGCGACGCTGGCGCTGATGCTGGGGGCAGGACTGCCGATCGCCGACGCCGTGGCGCTGGCAAATCGCGCCGGCGGCATCGTGGTCGGCAAGCTTGGCACCGCCACGGTCAGCCGTGAAGAGCTGTTAGGTTAAGGCCCCGTTAGGTAATAAGCAATTTCTCATTTATGGTGTAAACGTCAATTTCTCGTTTGTGCGTGACTATAATTAATTGGACGTTTTCGCGTCTGATTGATTTTTCAGTCACCACCACAACTACGGGAGATAGACGAAATGCTGAAGAGAATATTGCTGATAGTTTGCATGCTGACGGCGTCTGCCAGCTTTGCCCAGGTCGATGTCAATAAAGGCGACCAGGCTGCCCTGAGCAGCATCAAGGGCATAGGCGCAAGCACCGCCAAACGCATTGCCGACGAGCGCACCAAGGGCGGCAACTTCAAGGATTGGGGCGACTTTGAAAGCCGTGTGCAGGGGATAGGCGAGAAGAAAGCCGTCAAGCTGTCGGAAGCCGGCTTGCAAGTGAACGGCAAGGCCAAGGGCGAGGCAGCTGCGGCGCCTCCTGCGAAAGCCTCTTCAAAGCCTGCAGCCAAGCCCAAGTAGACTGATCTGCAGGAGGATCAAAGGCCGGGCTGGGCGGACCAGCCTCGCCTTGATCGCAGCCTGCTTGTCATGCTGTTCCCGGATAGTGTTTATCAGGCTTTCATACGCGTAGCAAAGTCTCATATTAAAATGGGTTCTTTGCACACCACGCCTGATCGCACACTATGCCTTATCTGACTATCGAAGACACCATCGGCAACACCCCCCTGGTCCAACTCAAACGCATTCCCGGCAGCGATGCCGAGCAGCGCAATAACGTGATCCTGGGCAAGTTGGAAGGCAATAATCCCGCCGGTTCCGTGAAAGACCGGCCGGCATTGTCGATGATCAAAAATGCCGAAGCACGCGGCCAGATCAAGCCTGGCGACACCCTGATCGAAGCTACCAGCGGCAATACCGGCATCGCGCTGGCGATGGTGGCCGCCATGCGCGGCTACAAGATGATATTGCTGATGCCGGAAAACCTGAGCGAAGAGCGGCGCCAAAGCATGGCGGCATACGGCGCCAAGATCATCCTGACGCCTAAGACCGGCGGCATGGAATATGCGCGCGACCTGGCTGAAAAAATGCAGAAGGATGGCGAAGGACTGATCCTGGACCAGTTTGCCAATCCGGACAATCCGTTGGCGCACTACGAAACCACCGGTCCTGAAATCTGGCGCGACACCGAAGGACGGATTACCCATTTTGTCAGCGCGATGGGCACCACCGGCACCATCATGGGCGTCTCTACCTATTTGAAAGAACAGAATCCGGCTATCCGCATCATCGGCGCGCAGCCGGAAGAAGGTTCGCAAATTCCAGGCATCAGAAAATGGCCGGAAGCCTATCTGCCGAAAATATTCGACCATTCGCGGGTCGACCAGACGGAGTCGGTCAGTCAGGCGGCATCCGAGCATATGGCGCGCAGGCTGGCGAGTGAAGAGGGGATTTTCTGCGGAATTTCGACAGGAGGGGCTTGCGAGGTGGCGTTACGGATTTCGCAGCAAGTAGAAAACGCGACGATTGTGTTCGTCGTCTGCGATCGCGGCGACCGCTATTTGTCTACAGGCGTTTTCCCCGCCTAAAGCGACTGCAAGCAGCGCGCTCTAGGCAGGGACGGAGTCGGCATGCTGATTACTTCAGCTTTTCGGCTTCGATCTTGCTCTTTGGCTTGAACTGCTTATCGCTGATACGGAATTTTTCTCGGCGGTCACCCATCAAGGCGCGCAATTCACGGATCGTCAGGTCGCTGACTTCGTGCATGCGAATCAACAGTGAAGCGCCAACCGGCAAGCGGCGATGGCGGATTTTGCTGATGACCGGTGGCGCTACTTCGAGTGAGCGCGAAAGAGCCGCATCGTTCTTCAAGTGCAACTTGTCGATGAGCGAATCCAGCAAGTGATTTGGATCATAAGTCACTTGCTCATCAAGCTTGTTGCTGATTGGTGCGTCGGGGGTAGTGTTCATAGTCATAATCAATTGATTCCGTTATCCTAGTTGATATTTGGGAAGTGGTTGTGCAATAAGTACAAAACTATTACCAAGTGCACCTCCCAGTTTTATTGGCAAACTTATAAGCCGCCGTATTTTATACTGATTTTGAGCACATTTTTATCATAAAGAAACTCCCTATTTATTTCTTCATGGAACTACAGATACAGCTAAGTACATTGCACAGCATCTTGTACGTTCGGTTGGTGACAAACAAGGTACGTCTGTTTAGTGACCAAATATACAAATAAGTTGCACAAGCTCAATTTAAAATTTTCTTGTTACGATGTCTATTACTATTTGGTAACTTTCCGTAAAAAATTGCAGAAAATACCATTTTTGCAACAGTAATCAGCCTACATGGCATCAATTCAGGCGCGTTTTTGTCCCTCCCCTAATATTTTCTGCCAGCCATCGAGTCCCAGTTGCTGCAGGGTTTGCATGTTCTTGTCGAATATTTCCGAGGCCTCCGGGAAGGCATCGACCGCGCGCCCCACGCTGATTTCACGTAATAGATGCAAAGTCGGGTAGGGCGAGCGATTGGTATAGTTGCTGATGTCATCGACGTCGCTGCCGGCAAACTGATATTCCGGATGAAAGCTGGCTACCTGGATCTCGCCGCTCAGGTCTAGCTCTTCGACCGCGGCATCGGCAACATCGAGAAAATCGTTATAGTCCAGGAAGTTGCGCAGTACGTCGGGGTGAATCAGCAACGTGGTGTCGATCTTTGCCGGATCGGCCTCCTGCAGGAATTCCAGCTCCCTGATCAGGTCGGCCACCAGCTCTTCCGGCGTTTGCGCGCTGCTGACCACATAGCGGATCTGATCCTTGATATGCACGGCCTTGGCAAACGGGCAGAGATTGAGCCCGATCACAGCACGCTCCAGCCACGTCTTGGTGTGGGCGATTACTTCGCTGGAGAATGTCGTTGTTGCTGTAGGGGAAGCGGTTTTCATTAAGTATGTAATAACATCTGTAAACAATTTATACCATATAGGGATGGATGCCGCGGCATCAAGCCCTGCCACTGCCGCCGTGTCGGCGGTCATTTATATTTTCCGTGCCGCCAAATCGGGTTATTCTTCCGATCCCGTGAGTGCGACACACCGGGTTTGATTCATCTTTATATAACAATAGGCGTTATGGCCCTTAAAGCAACTATTTTTAAAGCCGATCTGCAAATTGCCGATATGGATAGGCATTACTACCAGGAACACGCCCTGACCTTGGCCCGCCACCCGTCAGAAACCGACGAGCGCATGATGGTGCGTCTGCTGGCGTTCGCCCGCCATGCATCGGCTGCCCTGGTATTTGGCAAAGGCCTGTCAGATGCGGAAGAACCGGATTTATGGGCCAAGGATCTGACCGGCGCCATCGATCTCTGGATCGAAGTCGGACAGCCGGACGAAAAGCGCATCCTCAAGGCTTGCGGGCGTGCCGCGCAAGTGGTGGTGTACAGCTATAGCAGCACCAGCCATATCTGGTGGAATCAGATCGCCAGCAAGGTGGCGCGTGCGCGCAACCTGACCGTCATCAATATCGCCGCCGCCAGCAGCGAAGCCCTGACCGGCTTCGCCCAGCGCAATATGCAGCTACAGTGCACCATCCAGGATGCGCAGATCTGGCTGAGCGCTAACGGCCAGACGGTCGAAGTCGAACTGACGGTCAGCAATCCCTGACGGCTTGCTGTCGCTTCTGCTATTGAGGAGTGCGCGCAACCCTGACTGCGCGCCCCAGATCAACCACTGACATGGCGTAGAAGAAGCTGCGGTTGTACTGTGTAATGGCGTAGAAATTTTCGGTGCCGATCCAGTATTCGGCCGGATTCTGGCCGTTCTGCAGGTCGATCAGGCCGAACCGCATGTCGCTTGGCAGCACCACGCCCGGCACCACGCCGGCCGCCGTCAGCTCGTCCAGCGAGTACTTGGCTTCCAGGCCTTGTCCGATAAATGCCTGCCAGCGGTTTTCAGCGCTGGTGTCGGTCGACAAGGTCACCGGGAAGACAATCGGCATGCCGCTTTTCCAGCCGTGCTCGGCCAGGTAATGGGCGACGCTGCCAATCGCATCGACCGGCGAATTGCGCAGGTCGATCTTGCCCTTGCCGTCAAAATCCACGCCGTACTGGCGTATGCTGCTCGGCATGAACTGCGGCCAGCCGATGGCGCCGGCATACGAACCCAGCAAGGTGAACGGATCGATGCCTGATTCCTTGGCGTACAGCAGGGTGTTTTCCAGCTCGCCGCGGAAGAAGCTCATGCGTGCTTCGCGCGTCGGCGTGTTGGGATAGTCGAACGCCAGCGTGGTGATGGCATCCATTACCCGGAAGCTGCCGACATTGCGGCCATATACGGTTTCAACGCCGATGATGCCGACGATGATTTCAGCCGGCACGCCATATTGCGCTTCGGCCCGGCTCAGGGCATCAGCATAGGTATTCCAGAAATCGACGCCGGCCTGGATGCGCACCGGCTCGACAAAGCGTGCACGGTAGGCTGCCCAGTTTTTCGGCTTGCTGGCGGGCGCCGGCTTCATCAGCTGGATGGCGCTGTCGATGTAGCGCACCTTGTTGAACATGGTCACTAGTTCGGCGCGGTCGAAGCCGTGCTTCTCGACCATCTGGTCGATGAATGCGGAAACCTCTTTCCAGTCGGCGAAATTGGCGAACTCGCCGTCGTCGGCGTTATTCATGGCTTTGCGCACGCTGACTTTGGCCACGGTGGCTTTGCCGCCGCTGCTTTGCTGCGCCAGCAGGTTTGGGCTGATGCTGATCGCCAGGGCGAGAGCGCACAGCCGGGCGACGGTATGGAGACGGACAGTTGATTTCATCGACATTGGGAGAGCAGTAATTTGAGTTGTGCCATTAAATGCGCCGGCGGCTTGTTGTGCGGCCCGTTGCCGGACTCGGCGCCATACTGCAGGGTTTCGTACAAAGCGATAAAGCGCTGTACTGCAATCTTGACAGGCGGCGCCAGCGGTGAATTACTGGCGCACAGGCGCTGGCCGTACGTGCTCGGGCCTTCATGCGCTTTCCGATCCAGGCCGCGCCGCGCCATCTGCGCGCACAGCGAGGAGTATACCGCATCAAGCGGCTTCTTCTTGTTTCGGGCCAGCAGCAACGGCAGCGTGACGCTGGCGACCGCCACCGTACCGATGGTCAGCATCAGGATGCTGAGAGTGCGCCAGTCCAGCTGATCGAAGCCGAGCCATTGCATGAGGCCCATCTGCCGTGCCGGCGTGTAATTTAGCACCCATTGATTCCAGCCGTTGCCGAGCGCTTCCCAATTGGCGCGCAGCAGCGCGACGCTGCTGTTCAGCGTCGACCACCAGTTTTCACGGCCGGGAGCGGCGCCCAGCAGATCGCCGAAAAAAGAGCGCGGCATCAGATTGCCGAGCTGGGTTTCGATCCGGCTTGGCGCCACCGCGGCAGTCGGGTCGACCCGGACCCAGCCACGCGGCGGCAGCCAGACTTCGGCCCAGGCGTGGGCGTCGGACTGGCGCACCGTCATCATACCGTCGACCGGATTGATTTCGCCGCCCTGGTAACCGGTCACCACGCGTGCCGGGATACCGGCGGCGCGCATCAGCACTACGAAGGAGCTGGCATAGTGCTCGCAAAAGCCGGCGCGGCTGGAAAACAGGAAATCGTCGACACTATCCTTGCCCAGCAGCGGCGGCTCCAGGGTATAGCTGAAATTCTCGCGGCGGAAGAAGGCAAGTACGGCATTCACCAGCGCCGCGTCGTCTGCCCATTGCTGGCGCAGGCTGGCTGCGAATTCCCGGGTGCGGGGATTGAAACCGGGCGGCAGCATGCGCGCTTGCTGCAGGCTGCTGACGGTGGCCTGCTGCGTCGGAAGCGGTCTGAGATTCGAGACGACGTCGTAGCGCACGCGCTCGCCGATGGCGCGTGCGGCGCGGAGCTGATGATCTGCCGTCAGCCTGACCGGGATGCCTTCCAGGGTTGGCGCCAGCTGGGGTGTTTCCAGCGCAAACAGCCAGCGCTGGCCGTTTGGTTCCATCGTGATCTGCTGGCGCACTTCGGCGTCTGGATTGAGTGGCGCGGCCATGGCGACCTGCTGTAAATGTTCGGTCGTTTCGATGTTGGCGCGGCCGATCTGCCCCTGAGTCCAGGTGCGGCCATCGAAATCGTTCAATACGGCGCCGCGCCAGTAGCGTTTGGCAGGCGCGGGCGCGATATCCGCGAATTTAACGCGGAAGGCGATGTCGTCGGACATGGCCAACTGGGAGATATTTCCCGGCGCCATGCTGTCGGACAAGCCTGTGCGGCCGCCATGGGCGTCGCCAGGCAAGCCCCACAACGGTCCCTGGATCCGCGGAAACAGCAGGAACAGGATCAGGGTCAGCGGCAGCGCCATGGCGAGTATCAGGCCGCCCAGGCGCAGCCTTTGCCTCAGCGGCGGCACGCTGCCGGTGTATTGAAACGATAGCTGGGCGGTCAGCAGCAGTACCAATGTGGCTATCATCCACAGCAAGGACAATATCGACTGCGAATAGAAAAAGGTAGTGAGCAATAAAAAGAAACTCAGCAGCAGCACTACGAACAAATCGCGCCGGGCGCGCATTTCCAGCAGCTTGAAGGTCAGCAGCAGCGCCAGCATGGCGACCCCGGCGTCGCGCCCGAACCAAGTGCGGTAATCGAGATAGACCGCGCCCATGGTCAGCGCCGCCAGCGGCATCAGCAGCCAGAGCGGTGGCAGCCGTTGGCCGCGTAAGGTGATCCAGGCACGCCACAGCATGAGGCCGCCGCAGATCAGCGAAATCCACCAGGACAGATGCAGGAAGTGCGGCAGCAGCACCATGGCGCAGGCCCCCAATAACAACAGGGTGTCGCTCTTGTCGCGCGGCAGTGTCTTGACGTAGGTGCTGGAAATGCGGAACAGCGGCTTGTTCTCAAGCTCGGTCCGGAGTTGCTGCAGCGTGGCGGTTTTAGGCGCGAAGGTCATATCTGCCCCTCATACAAGGCCAGCGCCCGCAGGCAGGTGCGCTGATGCGCCGGGCCCAGCGCAGCCGCGTAGACGCTGTCGCCGAGACGGAAAGCATAGGGCAGCTGGCGCGCTTCCGCTTCCAGTATCCAGCGCGTCATGCGCGAAAGCTTGCTTTCCACCGGCATGCCATATGGCAGCGCTTCGTAGTCGATTGACAGGTCGCTGACGGCGCCGCCTTCGAATTGCTTGGTGATGAGCTTGGCGTCTATGTCGGTATCCAGTCTGGCGATCTGGCGCCACGCCAGGTGTTTGGGCGAGTCGCCGCTCTGGTAGCTGCGGATTCCCGCAAAATCCTGGTGACCGGCGGCGCCGTTGCCGTCGCTTTTTTCGATAGGCGCAAGCGGCAGCGGCGGCGTAGAGATCGACTCTTCCGGCTGCGGGTAGACCAGCGCCTTGCTGTCTGGCTGCCAGTAGCTCCAGGCGCGCAGCAGGCCAAGCGGGAAGCGCGTTTGCAAACGTATCCTGGGCGCCGGCTGCCAGCCGCGCCGGCTGGTCGTCACCGCCAGCGTCAGATGGCTGGCGCCATGCGCCGCCACGTCCACGGCCCGCTCGATGGCTGGCAAGCCGCGGCCGATGAAGCCGAGCCAGATCGCGTAGCGGGCATGCTTGCGGCGATTGATCAGGTGCAGTTCAAACAGCGCATCTTCGCCGGCAAATACCGCCGCTGTCTTGCCGGCGCTCAGATGCAGATAGGCTAGGTTGCGGAAGGTCAGATGCATGTCGATGACCGCGCATGCAGCCAGCAGGAAGGTCAGGCCGAAGCCAAGACTCAGGTTGTAATTGATAGAACACAAAAACAGCAGCACCAGCATGAAAGCGAACGCCAGCCCGGGCCGGCTCGGGACGATGAACACGCGGCGCTGGGTGAGCAGCACTTCGCCCGGTTCGGCATCGCGCAGCTGGAATAAGGAGTGATCCAGCCAGTGGCGGATTTGCTTGCGCAGAGACGTCAGCATGGGAGAAGAAACGCCTAAACCGCGACCGACTTCATCAGTTGCAACACCAGGTCGCGCGCGCCCAGTGCGCTGCCGGTGTGGGCTTTGAGCGGACGCAGGCGATGGGCGGCGACCGGCACCAGGACCGCCTGCACGTCTTCCGGGATCACGTGGTTGCGGCCCTCAAGGGCGGCCCAGGCGCGTGCCGCCTGCAACAGCGCGATGGCTGCGCGCGGGCTCATGCCGTCGGCAAACAAGCCGTTCTGGCGCGAGGCGTGCGCCAGCGCCTGGACATAATCGACCAGCGCGCTGGAAGTATGGATCAGCTTCAACGCTTGTCGGGCTTCGATCAGTTCTGCCGCCTGCATCACCGGCGCCAGCGATTTCAGCAAGGTGCGGCGGTCTTCACCCATCAGCAGCGCGCGTTCCGCGCTGGCGTCAGGGTAGCCCAGCGAAAGGCACATCAGGAAACGGTCCAGCTGGGATTCGGGCAGGGCGAAGGTGCCGACCTGGTGCGCCGGGTTCTGGGTGGCGATGACGAAGAACGGTTCCGGCAGGTCGCGCGTCACGCCTTCCGCGGTGACCTGGCGCTCTTCCATCGCCTCCAGCAGCGCCGACTGCGTCTTGGGCGTGGCGCGGTTGATCTCATCGGCCAGCAGCACCTGGGTGAACACCGGCCCGGGATGAAATACAAAGCCGCTTTTTTCACGGTCGAAAACGGAAATTCCGACCACGTCTGCCGGCAGCAGGTCGCTGGTGAACTGCAGGCGATTGAAACGCAAGCCGAGTGAAATCGCCAGTGCGTGCGCCAGGGTGGTCTTGCCGACCCCGGGTACGTCTTCGATCAATAAATGGCCGCCCGCCAGTAGGCACACCAAGGCTTGGCGGATCTGGTGGTCCTTGCCGACGACTATCTGGCTGACTTGCAGGGCAACTGCGTGGATTTTTGCGAACATGGCATCGTATGTGAGGGCGGGATTGCCGAGAGAGAATCATACAAACTTCCCCCAAGTTAACCTAGTTTCTTTGAGAAAATATTATTTGGAGCGGTCCGGCATATACAACATCGTTTGGCCAGTTCCATGTGAATTCAGCCGGGAATTGTTCCGCGTGTACACTATCAGCATTTCCAGCAAGACTTTTGGCGAGCTCAATTGACTACTGCTTTCTATACTCATCCCGATTGCAAGCTGCACGACATGGGCGCCGGTCATCCGGAATCGCCGGCGAGATTGCAGGCGATCGAAGACCAGCTGATTGCCAGCCGTATCGATCAATTGCTGGATTACCGCAGCGCGCCGCTGGCGCTGGAGAGCGAGCTGGCGCGGGTGCATAGCGCCGCCATGATCGCCCTGGTGCGCGAGCGCAGCCTGGCCTTGGCCGGCACGGCCGGCACTTATCCGCTGGATCCCGACACGGCAGTCAATGCGCATAGCTGGCAAGCGGCATTGCGCGCGGCCGGCGCCGCGTTGGCGGCGACTGATGCCGTCATCGCCGGGGAGGTCGACAACGCATTTTGCTCGGTGCGCCCGCCCGGCCATCACGCTACCTCCACTACACCGATGGGATTTTGCCTTTTCAATAACGTTGCGCTGGCCGCGCGCCACGCGCTGGAGGTGCACGGACTGGAGCGGGTAGCGATCGTCGATTTCGACGTCCATCACGGCAATGGCACCGAGGAGATCTTTGCGCACGATCCGCGGGTACTGATGGTGAGTTTCTTCCAGCATCCGTTCTATCCCTTCAGCGGCGCCGAGGCGAGCGGCGGCAAGGCAGTCAATATTCCGCTGCCGGCCTACAGCGACGGCAAAGCGGTGCGGCAGCTGGCGACCGAACAATGGCTGCCTGCCTTGCAGGCGCACCGGCCGCAAATGATTTTTGTCTCCGCCGGCTTTGACGCGCACAGGGAAGACGACATGGCGCAGATGGGTTTGGTCGAGGCCGACTACACCTGGCTTACCAGGCAGATCATGCAAGTCGCGGCAGAACACGCGCAAGGCCGGATTGTCAGTTGCCTGGAAGGTGGCTACGACCTCTCGGCGCTGGGGCGCAGCGTGGTCGCGCATATGAAAGTGCTGGCAGAACTGGAATAATTTACTTGTCTTGGTGCAATACAATAAAGTGCCAGCCCCTCCCTGAGGGCGATCTGGCACGCTTCGCCATGCAACGCTTGCGGCCGGGATTGCGGTAGAACCGGAATAAGTCCGTACAATAGCGGTTTATTTTAGTCAGACAAGACAACGCATGTCCATACAATGGTTCCCAGGTCATATGAACGCCGCCCGCAAGAAGGCGGCGGAAGCTATGGAGAAGGTCGATCTCGTGATCGAAGTGCTCGACGGCCGTTTGCCGCAAGCTAGCTGCAATCCCATGATTGAGCAGCTGCGCGTGCATCGCCAGCGTCCCTGCCTGAAAATCCTCAACAAGAGCGACCTGGCCGATCCGGCCGCTACCCAGGCATGGCTCAACTTTTACAACGCGCAAAAAAATGTGCACGCGGTGGCCCTGAGCTGCAAGAAGCCGTCCGATGTCGCCAAGATCCCGGGCTTGTGCCTGACGTTGGCGCCGCATCGCGGCACGCCGCTGAAGCCTTTGCGCATGATGATCATGGGGATTCCCAACGTCGGCAAGTCGACCTTGATGAATGCCTTGCTGAAGCGCCGCGTGGCGGCCGTCGGCGACGAACCGGCAGTGACCAAGGTGCAGCAGCGTCTGTATTTGGGCAACAACATGGTGCTGATCGACACTCCCGGCATGCTGTGGCCGAAGATCGCTCACCCTAGCGATGGCCTGATGCTGGCCGCCAGCCATGCCATCGGCAGCAATGCGCTGATCGAAGAAGAGGTCGCAACCTTCCTGGCCGACGAACTGTTGCTGCGCTACGCGCCATTGCTGACGGCCCGTTACGGCATCAAGACCGATGGCATCGATGGCGTCAGCGTCATCGAAGGCGTGGCGCTGCGCCGCGGCTTCCGTCTCAAAGGCGGCGACCTTGACCTGGAGAAGGCGGCGCACACTCTGCTGCAGGACTACCGTACTGGCGCGCTTGGCCGGATCAGCCTGGAGACGCCGCAAACACATGCAGCACTGCTGGCTCTGCATGCGGAAGAAATGGCAAGGCGCCAGGCCGAAGCGGACGCTGAAAAAGCTGAACAGGATGAGCGGGACAATAACAATAGCCGATAAAACTGCTTATTCCTGAGCCTGCAATGACGATGTGATTGCGGGCTTTTTGTTGCCCGGACCGGCTGCTGCTTTAGGCTATTGCCGGGTTGGCGATCAATTTTACATTTCCATCTGCGTGCCCGCGCCTTGCTCGCACCTGCCCAAGATCTTTTTTCAAGCATGTATCCCATTGTACGGACATACAGGTCTGTACGCTTAATCACTTCCTGATCTTTGCTGGCCGCGCCTGCTTTTGCATTTTTTACGCGAAGTTGCCATTGATGCTAGGCAAAATGGCATTTTTCCGCAATTAATTTTCCAGCCTGCACCCCCTAAACGACGTCCTCGTATGGACATTTTCTTTCATTTCAAATAGTTAATATTGAAAAACACATTTATCATTTCCGTGAGGAAATAAAGTGTCGAAATTGTTGCCTGTGAGAATTTTTATATCCGAGAGCATCTAATTATTCTCTCTAAAATTAGTTGTTTGCGGGTAACTGTAAATTTTAGATATTTAAAATTCATATATCTTAGAAACCCCAATATTTATAAGTACTTATAGGTAAATTTTGCGGTTATTTAACTAGAAATAGAAGAAAAATGGCAGCTTTTAAAAATAGTTCCAACTGTCATATATGAATAAATTCGTTGTTTATTGGCGACTTTAGGGAACTTATTTAGGTGACATAAATATTAATTGAAATTAACATTTGGCACTTTCTCTAATTTATGAATATGGACATTTATTGATGTCTAAATTGAAACGATGAGGAAGTGCTAAAAGCAGCAAGATATAGCGCATGCAGACTAGTAGCAATATCTTTACTTTCAGCAAACTGCTTCGATGAATACGACGCGGTTCTGATGTGGTTTTAGTGTTTTTATGCAATAAATTGGCTGGCAAAAAAACAATCTAAAGCGTCAATGAATATTACTTAAAGTCCAATATTGTTACTTTAAGTAAAGCGCAAAAGCAGTAGCACTCTCCGTCAGTTTTACCGGTTTTCCGAGCTCTAAATTTTTCGATCGAGATACGAGGTAAGTGGCGTGGCTGCTTGAATCTCGGCTCCCCGGTGCGATGAGGCTGAGTTCTTTGTGGTCGTAGAGGCATCAAATTTTCAGGGTGGAAAATGAAAAAAACAAATCAAATGATGCGCCTCAAGGCTCGGCTCGCCAAAGTTGAGCCGATCGCTATCAGACTTAGCCGCGTCGTTAATTTCGGCAAGCTGTGTTTGCTGTTCACTGTTGGCATGCTGTCCTCTGCCGGCGCGATGGCGCAGCAGGCCGCGGCAGCCGATTCGGCAATTGGCGTCGCCCGCCATTGGCTGAGCCTGGCCGATGCCAATCAGACGGTGCAGATGTGGGAGCAGAGCAGCGCGCTAATGAAAGCGCAATCGGATCAGAACACCTGGGTCACTTACATCGGCAGCATGCACGATCAGTTTGGTCCGGCGCCAGACTCGCGATTCTGGCAGGCGCTGGAACATCAGCTTGATCATCCCAGTTTGCCGCCCGGCGAATTTGCAAGCGTCACCTTTGTGTCCGGCTATGCCAAGGCGCGTGCCTGGGAGAAGGTTGCCCTGGTCTGGCAGAACGAACATTGGGTGCCGGTCGGATACCAGTACGGTCCCATAGAGACCATTGGCAAATGACGCTGCGCCGGCAACAACTATCTGTCTTCCGTTAATTCCCTGATTTTTTCGCATTTTTCCATGTGATCTCGCTTGCGCGAACGGTCTGATCCCATGCTGCAAGCCGTACCACCTTTTGCATAGAGCCCGTCATGAATAAAATTTATCGCACCGTGTACAGTGAAACGCTTGGCACCTGGGTTGCCGTTTCTGAAAACACGGCAGCACGCGGCAAGCGCAGCAAGTCGACTGTGGCGGCAGCGGTGGCCATTGCTGTTGCTGGCGTAGTGGCGGGTTATGCGCCGGCGGCGCAGGCAAGTTATGTCGGTAGTAGTTCGACAGTTGGTACGGCTAGCACTACCGGCATTGCAATTGGTGCGGGTACCACGACTGGTACAGGCCGAGCGACAGCCAACGGCACCAACGCGACGGCGATAGGTTTCAACGCAAACGCCAGTAATACCAATGCGACCGCGATTGGCAATGCCGCCAGCGCTAGCGGCACCAGCTCTGCCGCATTTGGCGATGGCGCGAATGCCGGCGGCAACAGTGCGACTGCGATAGGAGTCGGCGCGAACGCTTCCAATGTCTCCGACGTGGCCTTGGGCAGTGGAGCCAATGCCGGCAGCGGTGGCTCAGGCTACAACGTTGCTATAGGCAACAATGCGATGGCCAACGCCACGGGCGGCAGCTCGACCGCGATCGGTTCGGGCGCCAAGGCCAGCGGCACAGGCTCTTATGCTCTGGGGAATGATGCCGTATCCACCGGAGCCTCATCAGTCGCCATTGGTGGTGGCAATGGCGGCAGCTTGGCGGGCGCGACCGCCAATGGCGCCCAGTCGATTGCGATCGGGCAAACAGCCGTCACGTCGGCCGCAGCGACCAATTCCATGGCTTTCGGCAATGGCGCGACGACGTCCGTTGTCAATGGCATCGCGATCGGCACCGGGGCGAATGCGAGTAACGCCAATAGCGTTGCGTTGGGCAATAATTCAGCAACCACGGTTGGTGCGCAATCTGGTTACACCGCTTTTGGCCTAGCCGCAGCTCAAACGTCAAGCGGTGAAGTCAACGTTGGCAATCGTACTATCACCGGCGTGGCCGCCGGTACGGCTCAAACCGATGCAGTCAACGTTTCTCAATTATCTACGGTCGCGGGTTCGGTTTCTACTGGTATCGCATCGCTGTCGACTTCGACTTCGACCGGCCTGTCGAGCCATACCAGCAGCATCAATTCTTTGTCGACTGGACTGAGCACCACCAACAGCAGCGTATCGTCACTGTCGACTTCGACCTCGACCGGCTTGTCCAGTCACACTAGCAGCATTAATTCTTTATCGAGTGGTCTGAGTACGACCACTAGCAACGTCACTTCGCTGTCCAGTGGCCTAAGCACCACCAACAGCAGCGTGTCGTCACTGTCGACGTCAACTTCGACAGGTCTGAGTACGACGAACAGCAACGTTACTTCTCTGTCCAGCGGTCTCAGCACCACCAACAGCAGCGTATCGTCGCTGTCAACATCGACCTCGACCGGCTTGTCCAGTCACACTAGCAGCATTAATTCTTTGTCGAGTGGTCTCAGCACCACCAACAGCAGCGTATCGTCACTGTCGACGTCAACTTCGACAGGTTTGAGCACAACGAATAGCAGCCTGTCGTCGTTGTCGACCTCGACTTCGACAGGCTTGAGTACGACAAACAGCAACGTCACTTCGTTGTCTAGCGGCCTGAGCACGACTAACAGCAATGTGTCCTCGTTGTCGACCTCGACTTCGACGGGTCTGAGTACGACGAACAGTAACGTTACTTCATTGTCCAGTGGTCTGAGCACCACCAATAGCAGCGTGTCGTCACTGTCAACATCGACTTCGACAGGTCTGAGCACGACGAATAGCAGCGTATCGTCGTTGTCGACATCGACTTCGACCGGCTTGAGCACGACAAACAGCAACGTCACTTCGCTGTCCAGCGGTCTCAGCACCACCAACAGCAGCGTATCGTCGCTATCGACATCGACCTCGACCGGCTTGTCCAGTCACACTAGCAGCATTAATTCTTTATCGAGTGGTCTGAGTACGACTAATAGCAACGTATCGTCGCTGTCGACCTCGACTTCGACGAGTCTGAGCACGACGAACAGCAACGTCACTTCGCTGTCCAGTGGTCTGAGCACCACCAACAGCAGCGTGTCGTCACTGTCGACATCAACTTCGACAGGTCTGAGCACGACCAACAGCAACGTTACTTCGCTGTCCAGCGGTCTGAGCACCACCAATAGCAGCGTGTCGTCACTGTCAACATCGACTTCGACAGGTCTGAGCACGACGAATAGCAGCGTATCGTCGTTGTCAACCTCGACCTCGACGGGTCTGAGTACGACAAACAGCAACGTCACTTCGCTGTCCAGCGGACTCAGCACCACCAACAGCAGCGTGTCGTCGCTGTCGACTTCGACTTCAACAGGTCTGAGCACGACGAACAGCAACGTCACTTCGCTGTCCAGTGGTCTCAGCACCACCAACAGCAGTGTTTCGTCCTTGTCGACTTCGACTTCGACAGGCCTGAGTACGACGAACGGCAACGTTACTTCGTTGTCCAGTGGCCTGAGCACTACTAACAGCAGCGTATCCTCGCTGTCGACTTCGACTTCAACAGGTCTGAGTACGACGAGTAGCAACGTCACTTCGCTGTCCAGCGGTCTGAGCACCACCAACAGCAGTGTTTCGTCCTTGTCGACTTCGACTTCGACAGGCCTGAGTACGACTAACAGCAATGTGTCCTCGTTGTCGACCTCGACTTCGACGGGTCTGAGTACGACGAACAGTAACGTTACTTCATTGTCCAGTGGTCTGAGCACCACCAATAGCAGCGTGTCGTCACTGTCAATCTCGACTTCGACAGGTCTGAGCACGACGAACAGCAACGTTACTTCGCTGTCCAGTGGTCTGAGCACGACTAACAGCAGCGTATCGTCGCTGTCGACGTCAACCTCGACCGGCTTGAGCACGACAAACAGCAACGTCACTTCGTTGTCCAGCGGTCTCAGCACCACCAACAGCAGCGTATCGTCACTGTCGACCTCGACCTCGACCGGCTTGAGCACGACAAACAGCAACGTCACTTCGTTGTCCAGCGGCCTGAGTACCACCAACAGCAGCGTATCTTCACTATCGACGTCGACTTCGACCGGCTTGAGCACGACCAACAGCAACGTTACTTCGCTTTCCAGCGGTCTGAGCACCACCAACAGCAGTGTTTCGTCCTTGTCGACTTCGACTTCGACAGGCCTGAGTACGACGAACAGTAACGTTACTTCATTGTCCAGTGGTCTGAGCACCACCAATAGCAGCGTGTCGTCATTGTCAACATCGACTTCGACAGGTCTGAGCACGACGAATAGCAGCGTATCGTCGTTGTCAACCTCGACCTCGACAGGTCTGAGCACGACGAATAGCAGCGTATCGTCGTTGTCAACCTCGACCTCGACGGGTCTGAGTACGACAAACAGCAACGTCACTTCGCTGTCCAGCGGTCTCAGCACCACCAACAGCAGTGTTTCGTCACTGTCAACATCGACCTCGACCGGCTTGTCTAGTCACACTAGCAGCATTAATTCTTTATCGAGTGGTCTGAGTACGACCACTAGCAACGTCACTTCGTTGTCCAGTGGTCTGAGCACCACCAACAGCAGTGTTTCGTCCTTGTCGACTTCGACTTCGACAGGCCTGAGTACGACGAACAGCAACGTTACTTCGCTTTCCAGCGGTCTGAGCACCACTAACAGCAGCGTATCGTCACTGTCGACGTCAACCTCGACCGGCTTGAGCACGACAAACAGCAACGTCACTTCGTTGTCCAGTGGCCTCAGCACGACTAACAGCAGCGTATCGTCACTGTCGACCTCGACCTCGACGGGTCTGAGCACGACGAACAGCAACGTCACTTCGCTGTCCAGCGGTCTCAGCACCACCAACAGCAGTGTTTCGTCCTTGTCGACTTCGACTTCGACAGGCCTGAGTACGACGAACAGCAACGTTACTTCGCTTTCCAGCGGTCTGAGCACCACTAACAGCAGCGTATCGTCACTGTCGACGTCAACCTCGACCGGCTTGAGCACGACAAACAGCAACGTCACTTCGTTGTCCAGTGGCCTCAGCACGACTAACAGCAGCGTATCGTCACTGTCGACCTCGACCTCGACGGGTCTGAGCACGACGAACAGTAACGTCACTTCGTTGTCCAGTGGCCTGAGCACGACGAACAGCAACGTCACTTCGCTGTCCAGCGGTCTCAGCACCACCAACAGCAGTGTTTCGTCCTTGTCGACTTCGACTTCGACAGGCCTGAGTACGACGAACAGTAACGTTACTTCATTGTCCAGTGGTCTGAGCACCACCAACAGCAGCGTATCGTCGCTGTCGACGTCGACCTCGACCGGCTTGAGCACGACAAACAGCAACGTCACTTCGTTGTCCAGTGGCCTCAGCACGACTAACAGCAGCGTATCGTCACTGTCGACCTCGACCTCGACGGGTCTGAGCACGACGAACAGCAACGTCACTTCGCTGTCCAGCGGTCTCAGCACCACCAACAGCAGTGTTTCGTCCTTGTCGACTTCGACTTCGACAGGCCTGAGTACGACGAACAGCAACGTTACTTCGCTTTCCAGCGGTCTGAGCACCACTAACAGCAGCGTATCGTCGCTGTCGACGTCAACCTCGACCGGCTTGAGCACGACAAACAGCAACGTCACTTCGTTGTCCAGTGGCCTCAGCACGACGAACAGCAACGTCACTTCGCTGTCCAGCGGTCTCAGCACCACCAACAGCAGTGTTTCGTCCTTGTCGACTTCGACTTCGACAGGCCTGAGTACGACGAACAGTAACGTTACTTCATTGTCCAGTGGTCTGAGCACCACCAACAGCAGCGTATCGTCGCTGTCGACGTCGACCTCGACCGGCTTGAGCACGACCAACAGCAACGTCACTTCGTTGTCCAGCGGTCTCAGCACCACCAACAGCAGCGTATCGTCGCTGTCGACGTCGACTTCGACCGGCATGAGCACGACCAACAGCAACGTTACTTCGCTGTCCAGTGGTCTCAGCACCACCAACAGCAGTGTTTCGTCCTTGTCGACTTCGACTTCGACAGGCCTGAGTACGACGAACAGCAACGTTACTTCGCTTTCCAGCGGTCTGAGCACCACCAACAGCAGCGTATCGTCGCTGTCGACTTCGACCTCGACCGGCTTGAGCACGACAAACAGCAACGTCACTTCGTTGTCCAGTGGCCTCAGCACGACTAACAGCAGCGTTACTTCGCTGTCCAGCGGTCTCAGCACCACCAACAGCAGCGTATCGTCGTTGTCGACCTCGGCTTCGACGGGTCTGAGTACGACGAACAGCAACGTCACTTCGTTGTCCAGTGGCCTGAGCACCACCAACAGTAATGTGTCCTCGTTGTCGACTTCTGCATCGACCGGCTTGAGCACGACGAATAGCAACGTCACTTCGCTGTCCAGTGGCCTGAGCACGACGAACAGCAACGTTACTTCGCTGTCCAGCGGTCTGAGCACGACGAACAGCAACGTTACTTCGTTGTCCAGCGGCCTGAGTACCACCAACAGCAGCGTATCTTCACTATCGACGTCAACTTCGACCGGCTTGAGCACGACGAATAGCAGCGTATCGTCGCTGTCGACCTCGACTTCGACGGGTCTGAGTACGACGAACAGCAACGTCACTTCGCTGTCCAGTGGCCTGAGCACTACCAACAGCAGCGTATCCTCGCTGTCGACTTCGACTTCAACAGGTCTGAGTACGACGAATAGCAACGTCACTTCGTTGTCCAGTGGTCTCAGCACCACCAACAGCAGCGTATCGTCACTATCGACCTCGGCTTCGACGGGTCTGAGCACGACGAACAGCAACGTCACTTCGTTGTCCAGCGGCCTGAGTACCACCAACAGCAGCGTATCGTCACTATCGACCTCGGCTTCGACGGGTCTGAGCACGACGAACAGTAACGTCACTTCGTTGTCCAGTGGTCTGAGCACGACGAACAGCAACGTCACTTCGTTGTCCAGTGGTCTCAGCACCACCAACAGCAGTGTTTCGTCCTTGTCGACTTCGACTTCGACAGGCCTGAGTACGACGAACAGTAACGTCACTTCGTTGTCCAGTGGTCTGAGCACCACCAACAGCAGCGTATCGTCGCTGTCGACGTCGACCTCGACCGGCTTGAGCACGACAAACAGCAACGTCACTTCGTTGTCCAGTGGCCTGAGCACCACCAACAGTAATGTGTCCTCGTTGTCGACTTCTGCATCGACCGGCTTGAGCACGACGAATAGCAACGTCACTTCGCTGTCCAGTGGCCTGAGCACGACGAACAGCAACGTTACTTCGCTGTCCAGCGGTCTGAGCACCACCAACAGCAGTGTTTCGTCCTTGTCGACTTCGACTTCGACAGGCCTGAGCACGACTAACAGCAATGTGTCCTCGTTGTCGACCTCGACTTCGACGGGTCTGAGTACGACGAACAGTAACGTTACTTCATTGTCCAGTGGTCTGAGCACCACCAATAGCAGCGTGTCGTCACTGTCAACATCGACTTCGACAGGTCTGAGCACGACGAATAGCAGCGTATCGTCGCTGTCGACCTCGACTTCGACGGGTCTGAGTACGACGAATAGCAGCGTATCGTCGCTGTCGACCTCGACTTCGACGGGTCTGAGTACGACGAACAGCAACGTTACTTCGCTGTCCAGCGGTCTGAGCACGACGAACAGCAACGTTACTTCGTTGTCCAGCGGCCTGAGTACCACCAACAGCAGCGTATCGTCGCTGTCGACGTCGACTTCGACAAGCCTGAGCACGACGAACAGCAACGTTACTTCGTTGTCCAGTGGTCTCAGCACCACCAACAGCAGCGTATCGTCACTATCGACCTCGGCTTCGACGGGTCTGAGCACGACGAACAGTAACGTCACTTCGTTGTCCAGTGGCCTGAGCACGACGAACAGCAACGTCACTTCGCTGTCCAGCGGTCTCAGCACGACGAACAGCAACGTCACTTCGCTGTCCAGCGGTCTCAGCACCACCAACAGCAGTGTTTCGTCCTTGTCGACTTCGACTTCGACAGGCCTGAGTACGACGAACAGCAACGTTACTTCGCTTTCCAGCGGTCTGAGCACCACTAACAGCAGCGTATCGTCACTGTCGACGTCAACCTCGACCGGCTTGAACACGACAAACAGCAACGTCACTTCGTTGTCCAGCGGCCTGAGTACGATTAACAGTAATGTGTCCTCGTTGTCGACTTCTACATCGACTGGCCTGAGCACAACGAATAGCAGCGTATCGTCACTGTCGACCTCGACTTCGACGGGTCTGAGCACGACGAACAGTAACGTCACTTCGTTGTCCAGTGGCCTGAGCACCACCAATAGCAGCGTGTCGTCACTGTCGACCTCGACTTCGACAGGTCTGAGTACGACCAACAGCAACGTTACTTCACTGTCCAGTGGCCTCAGCACCACCGACAGCAACGTGTCTTCATTGTCCACGTCTACTTCGACAGGCTTAAGTTCGACGAACAGTAATGTCACTTCGCTGTCCAGTGGCCTGAGCACGACTAACAGCAATGTGTCCTCGTTGTCGACTTCGACTTCGACAGGCCTGAGTACGACGAACAGCAATGTCACTTCGTTGTCCAGCGGCCTGAGCACCACCAACAGCAGCGTGTCGTCGCTGTCGACATCGACCTCGACGGGTCTGAGCACGACAAACAGCAACGTTACTTCGTTGTCCAGTGGCCTCAGCACCACCGACAGTAGCGTATCGTCGCTGTCGACTTCGACTTCGACAGGCCTGAGTACGACGAACAGCAACGTTACTTCGCTGTCCAGCGGCCTCAGCACGACTAACAGCAACGTGTCGTCGCTGTCGACTTCGACTTCGACAGGTCTGAGCGCGACGAACAGCAACGTTACTTCGTTGTCCAGTGGTCTCAGCACCACCGACAGCAACGTATCATCGTTGTCGACCTCGACTTCGACTGGCCTAAGTTCGACGAACAGCAACGTTACTTCACTGTCCAGCGGCCTCAGCACGACGAATAGCAATGTGTCCTCGCTGTCCAGCGGTCTCAGCACCACCGACAGCAACGTGTCTTCATTGTCCACGTCGACTTCGTCCGGCCTGAGTACGACGAACAGCAACGTTACTTCGCTGTCCAGCGGCCTGAGCACCACCAATAGCAGCGTGTCGTCACTGTCGACCTCGACTTCGACAGGTCTGAGCACGACGAACAGCAACGTTACTTCGTTGTCCAGTGGTCTCAGCACCACCGACAGCAACGTATCATCGTTGTCGACCTCGACTTCGACTGGCCTAAGTTCGACGAACAGCAACGTTACTTCACTGTCCAGCGGCCTCAGCACGACGAATAGCAATGTGTCCTCGCTGTCCAGCGGTCTCAGCACCACCGACAGCAACGTGTCTTCATTGTCCACGTCGACTTCGTCCGGCCTGAGTACGACGAACAGCAACGTTACTTCGCTGTCCAGCGGCCTGAGCACCACCAATAGCAGCGTGTCGTCACTGTCGACCTCGACTTCGACAGGTCTGAGCACGACGAACAGCAACGTTACTTCGTTGTCCAGTGGCCTCAGCACCACCGACAGCAACGTATCATCATTGTCGACCTCGACTTCGACAGGTCTGAGTACGACCAACAGCAACGTTACTTCACTGTCCAGTGGCCTCAGCACCACCGACAGCAACGTGTCTTCATTGTCCACGTCTACTTCGACAGGCTTAAGTTCGACGAACAGTAATGTCACTTCGCTGTCCAGTGGCCTGAGCACGACTAACAGCAATGTGTCCTCGTTGTCGACTTCGACTTCGACAGGCCTGAGTACGACGAACAGCAATGTCACTTCGTTGTCCAGCGGCCTGAGCACCACCAACAGCAGCGTGTCGTCGCTGTCGACATCGACCTCGACGGGTCTGAGCACGACTAACAGCAATGTGTCCTCGTTGTCGACTTCGACTTCGACAGGCCTGAGTACGACGAACAGCAATGTCACTTCGTTGTCCAGCGGCCTGAGCACCACCAACAGCAGCGTGTCGTCGCTGTCGACATCGACCTCGACGGGTCTGAGCACGACAAACAGCAACGTTACTTCACTGTCCAGCGGTCTCAGCACAACCAACAGCAGCGTGTCGTCGCTGTCGACATCGACCTCGACAGGTCTGAGCGCGACAAACAGCAACGTCACTTCGTTGTCCAGTGGCCTCAGCACCACCGACAGCAACGTGTCTTCATTGTCCACGTCGACCTCGACGGGTCTGAGCACGACAAACAGCAACGTTACTTCACTGTCCAGCGGTCTCAGCACAACCAACAGCAGCGTGTCGTCGCTGTCGACATCGACCTCGACAGGTCTGAGCGCGACAAACAGCAACGTCACTTCGTTGTCCAGCGGTCTCAGCACCACCGACAGCAACGTGTCTTCATTGTCCACGTCGACCTCGACGGGTCTGAGCACGACAAACAGCAACGTTACTTCACTGTCCAGCGGTCTCAGCACAACCAACAGCAGCGTGTCGTCACTGTCGACCTCGACTTCGACAGGTCTGAGCGCGACGAACAGCAACGTTACTTCGTTGTCCAGTGGTCTCAGCACCACCGACAGCAACGTATCATCGTTGTCGACCTCGACTTCGACTGGCCTAAGTTCGACGAACAGCAACGTTACTTCACTGTCCAGCGGCCTCAGCACGACGAATAGCAATGTGTCCTCGCTGTCCAGCGGTCTCAGCACCACCGACAGCAACGTGTCTTCATTGTCCACGTCGACTTCGTCCGGCCTGAGTACGACGAACAGCAACGTTACTTCGCTGTCCAGCGGCCTGAGCACCACCAATAGCAGCGTGTCGTCACTGTCGACCTCGACTTCGACAGGTCTGAGCACGACGAACAGCAACGTTACTTCGTTGTCCAGTGGCCTCAGCACCACCGACAGCAACGTATCATCATTGTCGACCTCGACTTCGACCGGCTTGAGCACGACCAACAGCAACGTTACTTCGTTGTCCAGTGGCCTCAGTACCACCGACAGCAACGTGTCTTCATTGTCCACGTCTACTTCGACAGGCTTAAGTTCGACGAACAGTAATGTCACTTCGCTGTCCAGTGGCCTGAGCACGACTAACAGCAATGTGTCCTCGTTGTCGACTTCGACTTCGACAGGCCTGAGTACGACGAACAGCAATGTCACTTCGTTGTCCAGCGGCCTGAGCACCACCAACAGCAGCGTGTCGTCGCTGTCGACATCGACCTCGACGGGTCTGAGCGCGACGAACAGTAACGTCACTTCTCTGTCCAGCGGCCTCAGCACGACTAACAGCAATGTGTCCTCGTTGTCGACCTCGACTTCGACCGGCCTAAGTTCGACGAACAGCAATGTCACTTCGTTGTCCAGCGGCCTTAGCACCACTAACAGCAGTGTTTCGTCGCTGTCGACCTCGACCTCGACTGGTCTGAGCACGACCAACAGCAACGTTACTTCGTTGTCCAGCGGCCTCAGCACGACTAACAGCAATGTGTCATCGTTGTCGACTTCTACGTCGACCGGCTTGAGTTCGACCAGCAGCAGCATCGGCTACCTGTCGACCGGCTTGAGTACGACCAACAGCAATGTGGGGTCGTTATCGACGAGTGCTTCCGCTCTCAAAAGCTCCGGGGTTGTCAATTATTTCAAGGCAGACGGCAAGCAGAATGATCTGGATAATGCGTTTGTGAGCCCGGGTTCCAATTCGGTGGCGATCGGCGCCAATTCGAATAACGGTACGCGCCTTAACGTGGTCTCGGTAGGTTCGCTTGCCAATGAGCGGCAGATCATCAACGTGGCAGCCGGTACGCAGAACACCGATGCAGTCAACGTCAGCCAGCTGAATTCGCTGTCGACGGCTACATCCACTGGCCTGGGATCGCTGTCAACCGCTCTCAGCTCAACCAACAGCAATGTGAATTCGCTGTCGTCGTCGACCTCGACTGGTTTGTCCACCAACACCAGCAGCATCAATTCCTTGTCGACGGGATTGTCGGGCAGCACGTCGAACGTCAACTCGCTGTCGACCGGGCTGTCGACCACCAACGGCAATGTCAGTTCCTTGTCGTCGTCGACTTCGAGCGGGATCTCTTCTCTCTCGACCGGCATCTCGTCGCTGTCGACCGGCTTGAGCCAGGTTACGTCGATCTCTAGCGGCTTGAGCAACATCGCCAACGGCACTACCTCTTTGTCGACAACGCTGACATCACTGGTGGACGCGTCGAAGAATGCAACTGCGAATGGCGGTACGCTGGGTGGCACTACGATCGGCGGCGCTAACAGCAACGGCACGGTGCAAACGCGCGGCACCAGCGGCGTTGCAATCAGCAATGTGGTGGCGTCGACGTGCAGCAGCGTCAACGGCGTGGATGCCACCGGTTCCGGTTTGTGCGCGCAAGCGACCAAGGATGGGACAACGGCGATCGGCTCGAACGCCCAGGCTACCGACACCAACGCCACGGCGGTGGGGTTCCGTGCCCTGGCTTCGCAGGCAGGGTCGGTGGCGATTGGTTATAACGCCCGGGCAACAGGCGATCCTACCGTTGCAATCGGTAATAATGCCTTGGCGTCAGGTAACGACGCGGTGGCGACGGGAGCCGGCGCGCAAGCCACGGCGAACAACTCGGTTGCGCTGGGCGCTTATTCGGTGGCGGACCAGGCGAATACGGTATCGGTCGGTTCCTCCGGCAATGAGCGCCGTATCACCAATGTCGCTGCGGGCGTCAATCCGACCGACGCCGTCAATATGTCTCAGCTGAATAACGTGCAAAACCAGATCGGCGATGTCAAGCGCATTGCCTACTCCGGTGTGGCCATGAGCATGGCGATGTCGGGCGCGGTGACAAGCGCGTTGGAACGCGGTGAAGGCCGGGTAGGGGTCGGCATCGGCTCCTATCAGGGCTATGGCGCGCTGGCCTTGCAGTTCCGGGCGAAGAGCAGTACTGGCAATAACACCTGGGGCGTTGGCGTCAGCACCACCGGCAGCGCCTGGGGCGTATCGGCTGGCGTCGATTTCAAATTATGGTGATCCTGCCGGCGGATAGCTTGCTAGGGACCGCATGAGGTAAGCAGTAAGACGTTCTATATAAAAACCCGCAATGACTCAGTCATTGCGGGTTTTTTATCGCCTGGACTTTAACAATTGCTTCTGCTCGGTTGCTTAACAATTGTTTTCAGAAAATTTTAAATCGGGATTTTACTTGCCGTTCATCAATTTCAGTGGTGCGCGAGATACAAATAGTTGTTGTGCGGCAAATAAAGTGTGAACAACTGTTACTCACTGTCAAAGATTGTTAAGTTGCGAAAAATAGAACAGGGCGCGGTGATAAATTGCGGCTGTCTCAAGATTTATCTGAGATCTGAGCTCTTGATGTTTGAAGCGGCAGCAGGGATACGACAGATCAAAAAAAGCAAATCAGGTCAGTTCTCCCCGTCGCCCTTGATGTGATTAAAGAGTTCTTTGCGGTTAGGACAACGCTAAATTTCCGAGGGGAAAATATGAACAAATTGCATCAAGTGGTCAAAGTCCAGCCGTTGCTGGCTCCAAACATGACTCCTGACTTTGTACGACAAAACGGCGAGGGCCTTGCTGGCCTGGCTTTGTTGTTCCCCTTGGCCATTGTGTTTTCCGTGAGCACTGCAGAGCGCTTGCTGTCGGCCGTCAGCTACCTGTTTTCCATCTAGTTTTTCCAAATTATCTGTTTCTGCGCGATCGATTCGATCCCTTAAAGCAAGTTGTACTCACTTTTGTATAGAGCCAACCATGAATAAAATTTACCGCACCGTATATAGCCAAATCCTGGGTACCTGGGTTGCCGTCTCGGAACTGGTTGCCGCCAAGGGTAAGCGATCGGGATCGAGCCGCAGCGTCGGCGCACCTGCCGCGGCGCGGGGCGCTATATGGGCGGCTTTCCTGGAGGGCGGTTTGCCGCTGAAACCTGCGGTAGTAGCCTTGGTATTGGCGCTGCCGTTGTCCGGATATGCGTCCACCATCGCGAATACCGGGGGATCCGGTTGCGGTCCTACCTATACCGGGCCGGATGGCACGGTATTTACCGCACCGGGGCTGCATCTATGTACCAGACCGACGGTTCCGGCTATTTCTCGACGGTGGCCGGTTGTGGCGCTAGCGGCGGCGGTTTCACTGGTGTAACGTTGTTTGGCACCGGTACCCAGGTGACAGGAAATTACGGCACTGCATTAGGCTTCATGAGCCAGGCAGGGAATCTGGCGACAGCGGTGGGGGTGCAGGCAAATGCAGCTGGCCAGAGCAGTGTAGCTATTGGTTTATTGAGCCAGGCGGCTGCGCTGAATGCCGTTTCCATCGGTTCGGGCGGCAGCGCAACAACGCCGACCAAGGCCACTGCCACGCAAGCGGGAGCAGCCGGCGCGGTGGCGATCGGCGGCAACGCCACCAGCGGTGCGCAGGCGATGGCCGCTGACGGCCTGGCGATCGGCGGGCAGTCGTCGGTTGCGAATGGCGCAACTGCCGGCGTGGCGCTGGGACGCGGCGCTACGGCGTCGTATGCAAACAGCGTGGCGCTGGGCGCCGGTTCGACTACCGGCGCGGCAGCGCCTACCGGTACCGGTTTCCTGACAGGTACAGCGGCCCCGGCATCTGAAGTGTCGGTTGGTTCTGCCGCTGCGCTGCGCCGCATCACCAATGTGGCAGACGGCTCGGCGCAGCAGGATGCGGTAACCGTAGCGCAGCTGAGCACCGGCATGAGCAGTACTAACAGCAGCATTACTTCGCTGTCGACTTCGACTTCAACCGGCTTGAGCACGACCAACAGCAGCGTGACTTCGCTGTCGACTTCGACCTCGACCGGCTTGAGCACGACCAACAGCAGCGTGACTTCGTTGTCGACTTCGACCTCAACCGGCCTGAGCACAGCCAACAGCAGCATTACTTCGCTGTCGACTTCGACTTCAACCGGCCTGAGCACGACTAACAGCAGCGTGACTTCGTTGTCGACTTCCACATCGACTGGCCTGAGCACAGCCAACAGCAATGTGACATCGTTGTCGAGCGGCTTGAGCACTACTAACAGCAGCGTGACATCGCTATCGACTTCGACCTCGACCGGCTTGAGCACGACCAACAGCAGCGTGACTTCGCTGTCGACCTCGACGTCAACCGGCTTGAGCACCGCCAACAGCAATGTGACATCGTTGTCGAGCGGCTTGAGCACTACTAACAGCAGCGTGACATCGCTATCGACTTCGACCTCGACCGGCTTGAGCACGACCAACAGCAGCGTGACGTCGTTGTCGACATCGACATCGACTGGCCTGAGCACGGCTAACAGCAGCGTCACTTCGCTGTCGACTTCTTCCTCGACCGGCTTGAGCACCACTAACAGCAGCGTGACATCGCTGTCGACTTCGACCTCGACCGGCTTGAGCACCACCAACAGTAGCGTGACATCGCTGTCGACTTCGACGTCGACTGGTCTCAGCACGGCCAACAGCAGCGTGACTTCGCTGTCGACCTCGACTTCGACCGGCTTGAGCACTACCAACAGCACTGTGGCATCGCTATCGACCGGCCTCAGCACTAGCGCCAGCAGCGTAACTTCGCTGTCGACTTCGGTCTCGACCGGTTTGAGCACTGCCAACAGCAGCGTGACATCGCTGTCGACTTCGACCTCGACCGGCTTGAGCACGACTAACAGCAGCGTGACATCGCTATCGACCTCGACTTCGACCGGCTTGAGCACGACCAACAGCAACGTGACTTCACTGTCGACTTCGACTTCGACCGGCATCAGTACCGCCAATAGCAATGTGACCTCGTTGTCGAGCGGCCTGAGCAGCACCAACAGCAATGTGTCCTCGTTGTCGACTTCTACCTCGACTGGCTTAAGCACCGCCAACAGCAGCGTGAGCTCGCTGTCGACCTCGACGTCGACTGGCTTGAGCACCACCAACAGCAGCGTGAGTTCGCTGTCAACTTCGGCCTCGACCGGCCTGAGCACCACCAACAGCAGCGTGAGCTCGCTGTCGACCTCGACTTCAACCGGCCTGAGCACTGCCAACAGCAGCGTGAGTTCGCTGTCGACCTCGGCTTCGACCGGTCTGAGCACTGCCAACAGCAGCGTGACCTCGCTGTCGACCTCGACTTCAACCGGCCTGAGCACCACCAACAGCAGCGTGAGTTCGCTGTCGACGAGCCTGAGCACCACCAACAGCAGCGTGACATCGCTGTCGACCTCGACCTCGACGGGCCTGAGCACCACCAACAGCAGCGTGACTTCGCTGTCGACTTCGACATCGACCGGCCTGAGCACGACCAACAGCAGCCTCACTTCGCTATCGACTTCGACCTCGACCGGCCTGAGCACCACCAATAGCAGCGTGACATCACTGTCGGCCTCGACCTCGACCGGCTTGAGCACTGCCAACAGCAGCGTCGCCTCGCTGTCGACATCGACATCCACCGGCTTGAGCACGGCCAATAGCAATGTGACGTCCTTGTCGACCGGCTTGAGCACCACCAATAGCAGCGTGACATCACTGTCGACCTCGACCTCGACCGGCCTGAGCACGGTCAGCGCCGGCGTCGCTTCTTTGTCGACCAGCTCGTCAAGCCTGAAGGCTTCCGGTGTCTACAATTATTTCAAAGCCGATGGCTTGCAAAACGGCCTCGATGACGCCCGGATTACTGCCGGCAAGAATTCGGTAGCGATCGGTGCGAATTCGTTTGACGACGGCCGCCAGAGTGTAGTGTCCGTGGGCGATGTCGGTAAAGAGCGGCAAGTCATCAACGTGGCAGCGGGCACGGCGCTGACCGATGCTGTCAACGTCAGCCAGCTGACCTCTTTGTCGACTTCAACTTCGACCGGCCTGAGCACAGTCAACAGCAATGTGTCTTCGCTGTCGACCGGCCTGAGTACGACCAACAGTAGCGTGACTTCGCTGTCGACCTCGACCTCGACTGGCCTGAGCAGCACCAACAGCAGCATCACTTCGCTGTCGACCTCGACCTCGACCGGCCTGAGCACGACCAACAGCAGCGTGAGCTCGCTGTCGACTTCGACGTCTACTGGCTTGAGCACCACTAACAGCAGTGTGACCTCGTTGTCGACCTCGACTTCGACCGGCCTGAGCACCACCAACAGCAGCATCACTTCGCTGTCGACCTCGACTTCAACTGGCCTGAGCACGACCAATAGCAGCATCACTTCGCTGTCGACCTCGACTTCAACCGGTCTGAGTACCACCAACAGCAGCGTGACTTCGTTGTCGACTTCGACCTCGACTGGCCTGAGCACTACCAACAGCAGCATCACTTCGCTGTCGACTTCGGCCTCGACCGGTCTGAGCACGACCAACAGCAACGTGGCTTCGCTGTCGACTTCGACTTCAACCGGCCTGAGTACGACCAACAGCAGCGTGACTTCGCTGTCGACCTCAACCTCAACTGGCTTGAGTACAACCAACAGCAGTGTCACCTCGTTGTCGACTTCGACTTCAACAGGTCTGAGCACCACCAACAGCAGCGTGACTTCGTTGTCGACTTCGACCTCGACCGGCCTGAGCACCACCAACAGCAGCGTGACTTCGCTGTCGACATCAACGTCTACCGGCCTGAGTACGACCAATAGCAGCGTGTCATCGCTGTCGACTTCCACCTCGACCGGCCTGAGTACCGCCAACAGCAGCGTCACTTCGCTGTCGACTTCAACCTCGACTGGCTTGAGCACGACCAACAGTAGTGTGGATTCGCTGTCGACCTCGACTTCGACCGGCCTGAGCACGACCAACAGCAGCGTGACTTCGCTGTCGACCTCGACTTCCACCGGCCTGAGTACCACCAACAGCAGCATCACTTCGCTGTCGACATCAACGTCTACCGGCCTGAGCACCACCAATAGCAGCGTGACTTCGCTGTCGACCTCGACTTCAACCGGCCTGAGCACGACCAACAGCAGCGTGAGCTCGCTGTCGACTTCGACGTCTACTGGCTTGAGCACAGCTAACAGCAGCGTGACCTCGCTGTCGACCTCGACTTCGACCGGCCTGAGCACCACCAACAGCAGCATCACTTCACTGTCGACCTCGACTTCAACTGGCCTGAGCACGACCAATAGCAGCATCACTTCGCTGTCGACCTCGACTTCAACCGGTCTGAGCACGACCAATAGCAGCGTGACTTCGTTATCGACTTCGACCTCGACTGGCCTGAGCACTACCAACAGCAGCATCACTTCGCTGTCGACTTCGACCTCGACCGGTCTGAGCACGACCAACAGCAACGTGACCTCGCTGTCGACCTCGACTTCAACCGGCCTGAGTACGACCAACAGCAGCGTGACTTCGCTGTCGACCTCAACCTCAACTGGCTTGAGCACCACCAACAGCAGCGTGACTTCGCTGTCGACCTCAACGTCTACCGGCCTGAGTACGACCAATAGCAGCGTGTCATCGCTGTCGACTTCGACCTCGACCGGCCTGAGCACCACCAACAGTAGCGTCACTTCGCTGTCGACTTCAACTTCAACCGGTCTGAGCACGACCAATAGCAGTGTAGACTCGCTATCTACTTCGACTTCAACCGGTCTGAGCACCACCAACAGCAGCGTGACTTCGCTGTCGACCTCGACTTCAACCGGCCTGAGCACGACCAACAGCAGCGTGACTTCGTTGTCGACTTCGACCTCGACCGGTCTGAGCACGACTAACAGCAGCGTGGCTTCGCTGTCGACTTCGACTTCAACCGGCCTGAGCACGACTAACAGCAGCGTGACTTCGCTGTCGACCTCAACCTCAACTGGCTTGAGCACAACCAACAGCAGTGTCACCTCGTTGTCGACTTCGACTTCAACCGGTCTGAGCACCACCAACAGCAGCGTGACTTCGTTGTCGACTTCGACCTCGACCGGCCTGAGCACGACCAACAGCAGCGTGACCTCGTTGTCGACCTCGACCTCGACCGGCCTGAGCACGACCAACAGCAGCGTGTCTTCGTTGTCGACTTCGACCTCCACCGGTCTGAGCACGACCAACAGCAGCGTCACCTCGTTGTCGACCTCGACCTCGACCGGCCTGAGCACGACCAACAGCAGCGTGTCTTCGTTGTCGACTTCGACCTCCACCGGTCTGAGCACGACCAATAGCAGCGTCACCTCGCTGTCGACCTCGACTTCTACCGGCCTGAGCACGACCAATAGCAGCGTCACCTCGCTGTCGACCTCGACTTCTACTGGCCTGAGCACCACCAACAGCAGTGTCACCTCGCTGTCGACCTCGACTTCGACCGGCCTGAGCACCACCAACAGCAGTGTCACCTCGCTGTCGACCTCAACCTCGACCGGCCTGAGCACTGTCAACAGCAGCGTAGACTCGTTGTCGACTTCGACCTCGACCGGCCTGAGCACCACCAACAGCAGCGTGACTTCGTTGTCGACTTCGACCTCCACCGGTCTGAGCACCACCAACAGTAGCGTCGCCTCGCTGTCGACCTCGACCTCGACAGGGTTGAGCACCACCAACAGCAGCGTGACTTCGCTGTCGACCTCGACCTCGACAGGGTTGAGCACCACCAACAGCAGCGTCACCTCGCTGTCGACATCAGCCTCGACCGGCCTGAGCACCACCAACAGCAACGTCAGCTCGCTGTCGGCTTCGACCTCGACCGGCCTGAGCACCGTCACCAGCAATGTCAGCTCACTGTCGACTTCGGTCTCCAGCTTGCAGAAATCCGGCGTCAGCTACTACTTCAAGGCTGACGGCAAACTGGATGGCTCCGATGATGCTTCCGTCAGCGCCGGCTCGAATTCGGTGGCGATCGGTGCGAACTCGACCAACGGCAATCGCCCCAATGTGGTGTCGGTGGGCTCCGTCGGCCATGAACGCCAGATCATCAACGTTGCCGCCGGCGTGGAAAACACCGATGCGGTCAACGTCAGCCAGTTGAATTCGCTGTCAACCTCGACCTCGACCGGCCTGGGTTCGCTGTCGACCGGCCTGAGCTCGACCAACAGCAGCGTGAACTCGCTGTCGACCTCGACCTCGACCGGCTTGTCGACCAATACCAGCAGCATCAATTCCTTGTCCACTGGCCTGTCGAACAACACTTCGAACGTCAATTCCTTATCGACCGGCTTGTCGACGACCAGCAGCAGCGTGACTTCCTTGTCGACTTCCACCTCGACTGGAATCGCTTCCTTGTCGACCGGAATCTCATCCTTGTCGACCGGCCTGAGCCAGGTATCGTCGCTCTCAACCGGCTTGAGCAATATCACCAACGGCGCCAATTCGCTGTCGACCACGCTGACTTCGCTGGTGGATGCCTCGAAGAACGCGACTGCCAACGGCGCCACGCTGGGCGGCACTACCATCGGCGGTTCCAACGGCGATGGTACGGTACAGACGCGCGGCACCAGCGGTACAGCCATCAACAATGTGGTGGCGGCCACTTGCACCAGCGTCAATGGTGTCGACGCCACCGGTTCCGGCCTGTGCGCGCAAGCGACCAAGGACGGCGCAACGGCAATCGGCTCCAACGCGCAAGCGACCGATACCAACACCACTGCAGTGGGCTTCCGGGCCCTGGCTTCACAAGCCGGTTCGGTAGCGATCGGCAACAACGCAAGGGCCACAGGCGATCCGACCGTGGCGATTGGCCAGAATGCGCTGGCCTCCGGCAATAATTCGGTCGCCATGGGAGCGAATTCTCAGGCTGCGGCGGCTAATTCGGTGGCCTTGGGCGCCGGCTCGGTAGCAGACCAGGCGAATACTGTCTCGCTTGGTTCTGCAGGTAATGAACGTCGTCTCACCAACGTCGCGCCAGGTATCAATCCGACCGACGGCGTGAATGTTTCGCAGCTCAACAATGTGCAAAATCAGTTGGGCAATGTCCAGCGCATCGCTTACTCGGGGGTGGCGATGAGCATGGCCATGTCGGGCGCGGTGATGCCGAACCTGGAAGCGGGTGACAAAGGTGTGGGTGTTGGTCTTGGCACTTATCAAGGATATGGCGCGCTGGCCTTGCAGTTCAAGGAAATCAGCAAGACCGGCAAGAGTGCCTGGGGAGCGGGAGCAAGTACTACCGGTAATGCGACGGGCTTCAGTGTTGGTTACGGCTTCAAGTGGAAATAAGCCGTTCGATCTGATTCTTCTCGCAAACCGTAGTTATTTTGTATCGAGCCAACTATGAATAATATTTACCGCACCGTATATAGCCAAGTCCTGGGCACCTGGGTCGCGGTCTCGGAGCTGGTTGCCGCCAAAGGCAAGCGCTCCGGATCGAGCCGTTCCGTGGCTGCGCCGCTGACGGCAGGGGGATCTGCCTGGGAGGCATTCCTGACATCGAGGTTTCCGCTAAAGAAATCGGTATTTGCCTTGACGCTGGTTTTGCCACTCTCGGGTTATGCCGCTACCATCGCGAATTCGGGGGGGGTCATCTGCACTACCACATCGGCTTCGTCTTTTACTGGCCCGGATGGGACGACCTACAACGCGACCCAAACTGATGGCAACGGCTATTATTCACTTGTCGCTGGTTGCGGAGCTAACGGGAATAATTTTCTTGCCGTGACCCTGTTCGGAGCCGGCAGCAAAGTCAGCGGCGACTATGGAGCAGCCTTGGGTTTCATGAGTCAGGCCGGCAATCTGGCGACGGCTGTCGGTGTACAAGCAAATGCGTCCGGCCAGAGCAGTGTGGCGGTTGGTTTATTGAGCCAGGCGGCTGCGCTGAATGCCGTTTCCATCGGTTCGGGCGGCAGCGCAACAACGCCGACCAAGGCCACTGCCACGCAGGCGGGAGCAGCCGGCGCGGTGGCGATCGGCGGCAACGCCACCAGCGGTGCGCAGGCGATGGCCGCTGACGGCCTGGCGATCGGCGGGCAGTCGTCGGTTGCGAATGGCGCAACTGCCGGCGTGGCGCTGGGACGCGGCGCTACGGCGTCGTATGCAAACAGCGTGGCGCTGGGCGCCGGTTCGACTACCGGCGCGGCAGCGCCTACCGGTACCGGTTTCCTGACAGGTACAGCGGCCCCGGCATCTGAAGTGTCGGTTGGTTCTGCCGCTGCGCTGCGCCGCATCACCAATGTGGCAGACGGCTCGGCGCCGCAGGATGCGGTCACCGTGGCGCAGTTGAGCACCGGCATGAGCAGTACTAACAGCAGCATTACTTCGCTGTCGACTTCGACTTCAACCGGTTTGAGCACTGCCAACAGCAGCGTGACTTCGCTGTCGACTTCGACCTCGACCGGCTTGAGCACGACCAACAGCAGCGTGACTTCGTTGTCGACTTCGACCTCAACCGGCCTGAGCACCGCCAACAGCAGCGTGACTTCGCTGTCGACTTCGACCTCAACCGGCCTGAGCACGACTAACAGCAGCGTGACTTCGTTGTCGACTTCCACATCGACCGGCCTGAGCACCACCAACAGCAGCCTGACATCGTTGTCGAGTGGATTAAGTACGACCAACGGTAACGTTACATCACTCTCGACTTCCTCTTCGACCGGCCTGAGCACCGTCAACAGCAGCGTAAGCTCGCTGTCGACCTCAAGCTCGACCGGCCTGAGCACCGCCAGCAGCAACCTGACATCGTTGTCGAGCGGCCTGAGCACGGCCAAAAGCAATGTCACATCGTTGTCCACCTCCACTTCGACCGGTCTGAGCACGGCTAACAGCAATGTGACATCGTTGTCGACTTCCACATCGACTGGCCTGAGCACGACGAACAGCAGCGTGACTTCGCTGTCGACTTCGACATCGACCGGCTTGAGCACGGCCAACAGCAGCGTGACGTCGCTGTCGACCTCGACTTCGACCGGCCTCAGCACGGCCAACAGCAGCGTGACGTCGCTGTCGACCTCGACTTCGACCGGCCTCAGCACGGCCAACAGCAGCGTGACGTCGCTGTCGACCTCGACTTCAACCGGCTTGAGCACTACCAACAGCACTGTAGCATCGCTGTCGACCGGCCTCAGCACCAGCGCCAGCAGCGTAACTTCGCTGTCGACTTCGGTCTCGACCGGTTTGAGCACCACCAACAGCAGCGTGACTTCGCTGTCGACCTCAACCTCTACCGGCTTGAGCACGACTAACAGCGGCGTGACATCGTTGTCGACTTCGGCTTCGACCGGCCTCAGCACAGCTAACAGCAGCGTCACCTCGCTGTCGACCTCTACCTCTACCGGCCTCAGCACGGTCAACAGCAACGTCACATCGCTGTCGAGCGGCTTGAGCACCACCAACAGCAATGTGTCATCGTTATCGACTTCGGCTTCGACCGGCCTGAGCAGCACCAACAGCAGCGTGACCTCGCTGTCGACCTCGACTTCAACTGGCTTGAGCACGACCAACAGCAGCGTGACTTCGCTGTCGACCTCGGCTTCGACCGGTCTGAGCACCACCAACAGCAGCGTGAGCTCGCTGTCGACCTCGACTTCAACTGGCTTGAGCACGGCCAACAGCAGCGTGACTTCGCTCTCTACCTCGACTTCTACAGGCTTGAGTACTGCCAATAGCAACGTGGGTTCGTTATCGACCTCCACGTCAACCGGCCTTAGTACTGCAAACAGCAATGTCAGCTCGCTGTCGACCGGCCTCAGCACCACCAACAGCAGCGTTTCTTCATTGTCGACCTCGGCTTCGACCGGCCTGAGCACCGCCAATAGCAACGTGACTTCGCTGTCGACCTCAACCTCGACCGGCCTGAGCACCACCAACAGCAGTGTTTCCTCGTTATCGACCTCGGCTTCGACCGGCCTGAGCACCATCAATAGCAACGTGACTTCGCTGTCGACCTCAACCTCGACCGGCCTGAGCACCACCAACAGCAGTGTTTCCTCGCTATCGACCTCGGCTTCGACCGGCCTGAGCACCACTGGCAGCAATCTCGTTTCCTTGTCGACAGGGCTGAGCAGCACCAACAGCAACGTGGGTTCGCTGTCGACCTCAGCCTCTACCGGCCTGAGTACGGTCAGCGCCGGCGTCGCTTCTTTGTCGACCAGTTCGTCAAGCCTGAAGGTTTCCGGTGTTTACAATTATTTCAAGGCCGATGGCTTGCAGAACGGCCTCGATGACGCCCGGATTACTGCCGGCAAGAATTCGGTAGCGATTGGTGCGAATTCGTTTGACGACGGCCGCCAGAATGTAGTGTCCGTGGGTGATGTGGGTAAAGAGCGGCAAATCATCAACGTGGCAGCGGGTACGGCGCTGACCGATGCTGTCAACGTCAGCCAGCTGACCTCTTTGTCGACTTCAACTTCGACCGGCCTGAGCACAGTCAACAGCAATGTGTCTTCGCTGTCGACCGGCCTGAGCACCACCAACAGCAGTGTTAGTTCGCTGTCGACCTCGACCTCGACTGGCCTGAGCACCACCAACAGCAGCATCACTTCGCTGTCGACCTCGACCTCGACCGGCCTGAGCACGACCAACAGCAGCGTGAGCTCGCTGTCGACATCGACCTCAACCGGCCTGAGTACCACCAACAGCAGCGTCACCTCGCTGTCGACTTCTACCTCGACTGGCTTAAGCACCGCCAACAGCAGCGTGACTTCGTTGTCGACTTCGACCTCGACTGGCTTGAGCACCACCAATAGCAGCGTAGATTCGTTGTCGACCTCGACCTCGACTGGCCTGAGCACTGCCAACAGCAGTGTATCCTCGCTGTCGACATCAACCTCGACTGGTCTGAGTACAGCCAACAGCAGCGTGACTTCGCTGTCGACCTCGACCTCAACCGGCCTGAGCACGACCAACAGTAGTGTATCCTCGCTGTCGACATCAACCTCGACCGGCCTGAGCACGGCCAACAGCAGCGTAACTTCACTGTCGACTTCTACCTCGACCGGCCTGAGCACGGCCAACAGCAGTGTGGCCTCGCTGTCGACCTCAACCTCGACTGGTCTGAGCACTACCAACAGCAGCGTAGACTCGCTGTCGACTTCGACCTCTACCGGTCTGAGCACGGTTAATAGCAGCGTGACTTCGCTGTCGACCTCGACCTCCACGGGTTTAAGCACGGCCAACAGCAACGTAACTTCGCTGTCGACATCAACGTCTACCGGCCTGAGCACGACCAACAGCAGCGTGAGCTCGCTCTCGACCTCGACGTCGACGGGCCTGAGCACCACAAATAGCAGTGTCACCTCGCTGTCGACCTCGACGTCGACCGGCCTGAGCACGACCAACAGCAGCGTGACTTCGCTGTCGACCTCAACCTCCACAGGTTTGAGCGCCGCCAACAGCAGTGTAGACTCGTTGTCTACTTCGACTTCTACCGGTCTCAGCACGACCAACAGCAGCGTCACCTCACTGTCGACATCAACGTCTACCGGGCTGAGCACCACCAATAGCAGCGTGTCATCGCTGTCGACCTCGACTTCTACCGGCCTGAGCACCACCAATAGCAGCGTGAGCTCGCTGTCGACCTCAACTTCCACAGGTTTGAGCACAGCCAACAGCAGCGTAGACTCCCTGTCTACTTCGACTTCGACCGGTCTGAGCACGACCAACAGCAGCGTGGCCTCGCTGTCGACTTCGACCTCGACCGGCCTGAGCACCACCAACAGCAGCGTGACTTCGCTGTCGACCTCAACTTCCACAGGTTTAAGTACGGTCAATAGCAGTGTAGACTCATTGTCTACTTCGACTTCGACCGGTCTAAGCACCACCAATAGCAGCGTGAGCTCGCTGTCGACCTCAACTTCCACAGGTTTGAGCACAGCCAACAGCAGCGTAGACTCCTTGTCTACTTCAACCTCGACTGGCCTGAGTACGACCAACAGTAGCGTGTCTTCGTTGTCGACTTCGACCTCCACCGGTCTGAGTACGATCAACAGCAGCGTGACCTCGCTGTCGACCTCAACTTCCACAGGTTTGAGCACAGCCAACAGCAGCGTAGACTCCTTGTCTACTTCAACCTCGACTGGCCTGAGTACGGCCAACAGTAGCGTGTCTTCGTTGTCGACTTCGACCTCCACCGGTCTGAGTACGACCAACAGCAGCGTGACCTCGCTGTCGACCTCGACTTCTACCGGCCTGAGCACCACCAACAGCAGTGTCACCTCGCTGTCGACCTCAACCTCGACTGGCTTGAGCACTACCAACAGTAGTGTGGATTCACTGTCGACCTCGACTTCTACCGGCCTGAGCACGACCAACAGCAGCGTGACCTCGCTGTCGACCTCGACCTCCACCGGTCTGAGCACGACCAACAGCAGCGTGACCTCGCTGTCGACCTCGACTTCTACCGGCCTGAGCACCACCAACAGCAGCGTCACCTCGTTGTCGACCTCAACCTCCACAGGCTTGAGCACCGTCAACAGCAGTGTAGACTCGTTGTCTACTTCGACTTCTACCGGCCTCAGCACGACCAACAGCAGTGTCACCTCACTGTCGACATCAACGTCTACCGGGTTGAGCACGACCAACAGCAGCGTGACCTCGCTGTCGACTTCGACCTCGACCGGCCTGAGCACCACCAACAGCAGCGTGACTTCGTTGTCGACTTCGACTTCCACCGGTCTGAGCACGACTAACAGCAGCGTGGCTTCGCTGTCGACTTCGACTTCAACTGGCCTGAGCACCGCCAACAGCAGCGTCACCTCGCTGTCGACCTCGACTTCGACCGGCCTGAGCACCGCCAACAGCAGCGTCACCTCGCTGTCGACTTCAACCTCGACTGGCTTAAGCACCGCCAACAGCAGCGTGACTTCGTTGTCGACTTCTACCTCGACTGGCTTGAGCACCACCAATAGCAGCGTAGATTCGTTGTCTACATCGACCTCGACTGGCCTGAGCACTGCCAACAGTAGTGTATCCTCGCTGTCGACATCAACCTCGACTGGCCTGAGTACAGCCAACAGCAGCGTGACTTCGCTGTCGACCTCGACCTCAACTGGCCTGAGCACGACCAACAGTAGTGTATCCTCGCTGTCGACATCAACCTCGACCGGCCTGAGCACGGCCAACAGCAGCGTAACCTCACTGTCGACTTCTACCTCGACCGGCCTGAGCACCGCCAGCAGTAGCGTGACTTCGCTGTCGACCTCGACCTCGGGAGGCCTGAGCACCGTCACCAGTAATGTCAGCTCGCTGTCGACTTCGGTCTCCAGCTTGCAGAAGTCGGGCGTCAGCTACTACTTCAAGGCCGATGGCAAGCTGGATGGTTCGGATGATGCATCCGTCAGCGCCGGCTCCAACTCGATCGCGATCGGCGCCAATTCTACCAACGGCACCCGCCCCAATGTGGTGTCGGTGGGCTCGGTCGGTAAAGAACGGCAGATCATCAATGTCGCGGCCGGCACGCAGAACACGGATGCCGTCAACGTCAGCCAGTTGAACTCGCTGTCGACGGCTACCGCCACCGGCCTTGGTTCATTGTCGACCGGCCTGAGCTCGGCCAACAGCAACGTGAACTCGCTGTCGACCTCGACCTCGACTGGTTTGTCGGCCAACACCAGCAGCATCAATTCGCTGTCGACCAGTTTGTCGAGCAACACCTCGAACGTCAATTCGCTGTCGACCGGCCTGAGTTCGACCAAAAGCAGCGTCACTTCCCTGTCGACTTCAAGCTCGACCGGAATCGCGTCTCTGTCGACCGGCATTTCATCCTTGTCGACCGGTTTGAGCCAGGTATCGTCGCTCTCAACCGGCTTGAGCAACATCACCAACGGCGCCAATTCGCTGTCGACCACGCTGATTTCGCTGGTCGATGCCGAAAAGAATGCGATTGGCAACGGCGGCACACTGGGCGGCACCACCATTGGCGGTTCCAACGGCAACGGCATGGTGCAGACGCGCGGCACCAGCGGTACGGCTATCAACAACGTGACGGCGGCGACCTGCACCAGCGTCCGCGGTGTCGACGCCACTGGTTCCGGCCTGTGCGCGCAAGCGACCAAAGACGGCGCAACGGCAATCGGTTCCAACGCCCAGGCGACCGATACCAACACCACCGCGGTAGGCTTCCGTGCCTTGGCATCGCAGGCCGGTTCGGTAGCCGTCGGCTACAACGCCCGGGCAATCGGCGATCCGACAGTGGCGATCGGGAATAATGCGTTGGCCTCTGGGAATGACGCGGTGGCGCTGGGAGCGGAAACGCAGGCGCTGGCCAATAACTCGGTCGCTCTGGGCGCTTATTCGGTTGCGAACCAAGCGAACACGGTTTCCGTGGGATCTGCCGGCAATGAACGCCGCCTGACCAATGTCGCGCCGGGTATCAACCTGACCGATGGCGTGAATGTCTCGCAGCTCACCAATTTGCAGAACCAGATCGGTGACGTCAAACGTATCGCCTACTCAGGTATCGCGATGAGCATGGCGGCAACCGGTGCGGTGATGCCGACGCTGTATGGGGGTGAAAAGGGAGTTGGCATCGGTGTCGGCGCCTTCCAGGGATATGGCGCGCTGGCCTTGCAATTCAAGGCGGTCAGCAAAACCGGCAACAGCACCTGGGGTGTGGGCTTCACCTCCACCGGCAGGGATAGCGGCATCAATGTCGGTTTCGGCTACCGCTGGCAGTAAGCGGCCTGTCATGACATCGCAGGCAATTCCGAGGCGATAGCGGCAGACGAAAAAAAGCCCGCGCTGCAACCGCAGCGCGGGCTTTTGTCGTTCCAGGCTTATTACCAGGCAGGGATTACCGAGCTCTTGAACTGTGTCATGACGTATTGTTTTACTTCAGGGCTGTGATAGGCCTTCACCAGCTTGGCTACCCAAGGCTTGTCCTTGTCAGCAAGGCGTACGGCGATCACGTTGGCGTAAGGACCTTTTGCCGCTTCGATGGCGATGCCGTCCCGGGTCGGATCCAGTCCGGCCGATTCCGCATAATTGCCGTTGATTGCCGCTGCATCCAGGTCATCCAGCGAGCGTGGCAGCTGGGCTGCGTCGATTTCGACGATCTTCAGCTTCTTCGGATTGTCGGCGATATCCAGCGGCGTCGCCTTCAGGCCGGCATCGGCCTTTAGCTTCAGCAAGCCTTGCGCTTGCAGCAGCAACAAGGCGCGGCCGCCGTTGGTCGGATCGTTAGGGATGCCGATGCGGGCGCCGTTCTTCAGGTCCTTGAGCGATTTAACTTTCTTCGAGTACACGCCCATCGGGAAAGTGATGGTGTAGCCGACGTTCACCAGCTTGTAGCCGCGGTCCTTGATCTGCGCTTCCAGGTAGGGCAGGTGCTGGTAGCTATTGGCATCCAGGTCGCCGGCCGCCAGCGCCGCGTTGGGCTGCACGTAATCGCTGAATTCAACGATCTGGATAGCCAGGCCATCCTTGGCCGCCACTTTCTTGACGACTTCGAGAATCTGCGCGTGCGGGCCGCCGGTAGCGCCGATCTTGATCGGCTTTTCCTGGGCGGAGGCGATGACGGGAGCGCTCAGGCTGGCGATCACGCCCAGGCCGGCAAAGAATTGCACTAGTTGACGACGGTTCATTTTCTTCCTTTCAAAAATCATGATGAATCCGCAGCCTTAAAGAGGCAGCGGCAGCGGATTCTGAAGCGTTAGCGGTGGCTGAGGCGGCGCACTAGAATGTCGCCCAGCGTTTGCACCAGTTGTACGAAAACGATCAGGATCACCACCACCAGCAGCATCACTTCCGGCAGGAAGCGCTGGTAGCCATAGCGTATCCCCAGGTCGCCCAGGCCGCCGCCGCCTATGGCGCCGGCCATGGCCGAGTAGCCGACCAGGCTGACGAAGGTAATCGTCAGGCCGGCGACGATGCCGGCGAAGGCTTCCGGCACCAGCACCTTGTAGACGATTTGCCAGGTGGTGGCGCCCATGGCCTGCGCCGCTTCGATCAGGCCGCGGTCGACTTCGCGCAGCGCGGTTTCCACCAGCCGTGCAATGAACGGCGCCGAGGCAATCGTCAATGGCATGATGGCGGCCGCGGTGCCGATGGAGGTGCCGACGAAAAAGCGGGTAAAGGGAATCACCGCCACCAGCAGGATGATGAAGGGCGTCGAGCGCACCGCATTGACGATCAATCCGGCGATGCGGTTGAAAATCGGCTGCGGCAGAACGCCTTCGCGGCCAGTCAAGTGCAGGGCGATTCCCAGCGGCACGCCAAGCAGGGCGCCGAGGATGCCGGAGATGCCGACCATCATCAGGGTCTCGCCGAACGACGATAAAAACAGATCAAGCATTTCAGATGACATGGTTCAACTCCTCCACAGTGACGCCCTGGGCCGTCAGGTAAGCCATGGCGGCCTGGATATTTTCAGTGGTGCCGTTGGCCAGGATCGCCAGCGAGCCGAACGCCTGTCCTTGTATTTCGTCGATCTGGCCATGCAGGATGTTGAAATCGAGGTCGAACTTGCGTACCGCTTCCGACAGCAGCGGCTGATCGACGCCCGAGCCGGTGAAGGCGAAGCGGAACAGATGATCGGTGCCGCTGCCGGCATCGCTTTGCGCCAGCCGCGCGCGCAGGCGCTGCAAGACGCCTTGCGGCAGTTCCTGGGCGATCACGTCGCCGATCAGGGCGCGCGTTACTTCATGTTTGGGCGCGCGGAACAGTTCCAGAACTTCGCCGTGTTCGATCACTTCGCCGGCTTCCATCACCGCCATGCGGTCGCAAATCATCTTGATCACTTCCATCTGGTGCGTGATCAGCACAATCGTCAGGCCCAGTTCGCGGTTGATCTTGCGCAGCAGTTCCAGGATGGAGCGGGTGGTTTCCGGATCGAGCGCAGAGGTGGCTTCATCCGACAGCAGGACTTTCGGTTCATTGGCTAGCGCGCGGGCGATGCCGACGCGCTGTTTCTGGCCGCCGCTGATCTGCGCCGGATAACTGTCCTTGAGCGCGGTCAAGCCCACCAGCTCCAGCAGCGGCGTAACTTTGGCGGCAATGGCGCTTTTCGACAAACCGGCCAGTTCCAGCGGTAGCGCGATATTGTCGTAGACGGTGCGTGACGACAGCAGGTTGAAATGCTGGAAGATCATGCCGATTTCGCGCCGCGCGCCGCGCAGCTGCTCGGCGTTCAGCGCGGTCATGTCCTTGCCGTCGACGATGATGTTGCCGGAAGTAGGGCGGTTCAGCAGGTTGAGGCAACGCACCAGGGTGCTTTTGCCGGCGCCGCTGCGGCCGATGATGCCGAAGATCTCGCCCTTGCGTATCGTCAGATTGACGTTACGGACCGCATCGACCGGGCCGCGCGCGCCGTTGAAGCGCTGGGTGACTGCTTTGATTTCTATCATTTCAGAATGAAAAAAGGCAGCTGATTGTCGCAATATCAACAATCTCGCCGCCATTATGTTTTTTAGTAGGTGCTTATTTTATAAGCGTTTGTCAGGCAAGGGAAGGAACATTTAGACATGGTCATATTACTGTCATGTCTATACACCCACCACGACCACCAGCAGTAGTTCAATCGGGGTCAGAGTTGTTTTACAACGGCTGTATCGTCGTAAATTACTCTGACCCCGATTGAACGGGCTACGGAGCGCAGTGCGCGCGCAACAACCATTCTCTCTTCGGTTGCCGTCAATAGGGGACAGAGCTGCACGGGAAGTGTAACTCGCCGCGCTGCGGCGGCTCGCAAACTCTGTCCCCAATTGACTGCTATTGGCCGCACAATAAAAAAAGCCCACGACGGATAACCATCGCAGGCTTTTTCAAAGAAAAACAGCAAATGCTTTATCGGGACCGGAATATTCCGGCCCGTCAAAATTACATCATACCGTCCATACCACCCATGCCGCCCATGCCACCCATGCCGCCAGGCATGCCGCCAGCCGACTTGTCTTCTGGCTGTTCAGCGATCATCGCTTCAGTAGTCAGGATCAGGGAGGCAACCGAAGCGGCGTTTTGCAATGCCGAACGGGTAACCTTGGTTGGGTCCAGGATGCCCAGTGCAATCATGTCGCCATAAGTGCCGTCGGCAGCGTTGTAACCGTAGTTGCCCTTGCCTGCCAAGACCGCGTTGACCACAACCGATGGCTCGTCGCCAGCGTTGAATACGATCTGGCGCAGTGGCTCTTCGATCGCGCGCAGCACGATCTTGATGCCGGCTTCCTGGTCAGGATTGTCGCCCTTCAGGTCCTTGATATTGGCACGTGCGCGCAGGAATGCAACGCCGCCGCCTGGCACAACGCCTTCTTCAACTGCTGCACGGGTAGCGTGCAGAGCATCTTCAACGCGTGCTTTCTTTTCTTTCATTTCAACTTCGGTAGCAGCACCGACTTTGATCAGAGCAACGCCGCCGGCCAGCTTGGCAACGCGTTCTTGCAGTTTTTCACGGTCGTAATCCGAAGATGCTTCTTCGATTTGCGCGCGGATTTGCTTGACGCGAGCTTCGATAGTGATGGCTTCGCCTGCACCGTCGATGATGGTGGTGTTTTCCTTGCTGATTTCGATGCGCTTGGCTTGGCCCAGTTCAGCCAGAGTAGCTTTTTCCAGGGTCAGGCCGACTTCTTCGGCGATCACTTGGCCGCCGGTCAGGATAGCGATGTCTTCCAGCATGGCTTTACGACGGTCGCCGAAACCTGGAGCCTTGACAGCTGCAGTCTTCAGGATGCCGCGGATGTTGTTGACCACCAGAGTAGCCAGTGCTTCGCCTTCGACATCTTCTGCGATGATCAGCAGTGGACGGCCGGACTTGGCGACTTGTTCCAGGATCGGCAGCAGGTCACGGATGTTCGATACTTTTTTGTCGAACAACAGGATGAACGGATTTTCCAGAGCAACAACTTGCTTTTCCTGGTTGTTGATGAAGTATGGCGACAGGTAGCCGCGGTCGAATTGCATACCTTCGACGATGTCCAGTTCGTTTTCCAGCGACTTGCCATCTTCAACTGTGATCACGCCTTCTTTGCCGACTTTGTCCATTGCCTTGGCAATGATTTCACCGATGTCGGTGTCGGAGTTAGCGGAGATCGAACCAACTTGGGCGATTTCCTTGCTGGTTGTAGTTGGCTTCGACAGAGTCTTGATTTCAGCAACGATGGCGACAACAGCTTTGTCGATACCGCGCTTCAGGTCTGTAGGGTTGAAACCGGCGGCAACGTACTTGAAGCCTTCGCGAACGATAGCTTGTGCCAGCACGGTAGCGGTAGTGGTACCGTCACCAGCGTTGTCGGAAGTCTTGGAAGCAACTTCTTTCACGAGCTGCGCGCCCATGTTTTCCAGCTTGTCTTTCAGCTCGATTTCTTTAGCGACCGAAACACCGTCCTTGGTTACTGTAGGGGCGCCGAAGCTGCGCTCCAAAACCACGTTACGGCCCTTAGGACCCAAAGTGACCTTGACTGCGTTAGCCAGGATGTTGACGCCGTTGACGATCTTGGCGCGTGCTTCATCGCCGAAAATTACTTGCTTTGCTGCCATGTTTGATTCTCCTGAATAGGGTTGAATTCGATTGTGTAGTGCACGGACCTGATGAGGCGCGCTGGGCGCCGATCAATCAGATAATCCCGGTTTAACCGAAATTACTTGCCTTCAACTACGGCAAACAGGTCTTCTTCGCGCATTACCAGCAACTCATTGCCGTCGATCTTGACAGCCTGGCCGGAGTATTTGCCGAACAGAACGCGATCGCCAACCTTGACTGCCAGCGCACGGACATTGCCGTTTTCCAGAATCTTGCCGTTACCGACGGCCAGCACTTCACCTTGATCCGGCTTTTCAGCAGCCGCTTCAGGCAACACGATACCGGATGCGGTCTTGGTTTCCTGGTCGAGACGCTTGACGATAACGCGATCGTGCAAAGGACGAAGATTCATATGTGACTCCTTAAGATTCAACAGGTTATTTGTATTTGCAGCAACATCGCAGCAAAGCACCACTGTTCTGCTTTGCTATATATATGCGCCGCACAGTGACTAGTTAGTTCGGGGAGATTGTTAGCACTCTCTCCTAACGAGTGCTAAGTATAGGGACGCTCTGTTGATTTTTCAAGCCCGCATTCCGGTTTGCATTGATCTTGAATTGCGTAATTTGCAATTATCGATATTCGTTTAATGCTTAATGGCAATGATTGGGATCGACGGAGGCTCTTTTATTTCTGAAAAGAGTGTGCACAGCTATTGGCGCTGGTGCGAAGGCCGTCGAAAGGCAGAGCCGGAAATACCTGTAATGCAAACGGCCGCCGGGCAGCTTATCTGCCCGGCGGCCGGCACATCATGCAACACAGTCCTTAAGCAGACTACAGAGACCTGAGGAACGCCAGCAGGGCTTCGCGGTCGGTCGCGGACAGGGCCTGGAAGCGCTGGCGGGTGCGGTCCGCCTCGCCGCCATGCCAGAGGATGGCCTCGGTGAGATTGCGGGCGCGGCCATCATGCAGATAACCGACTTTGGCGCTGTTGCCCATCACCTTGTCGGTGTAGCCGATACCCCACAAAGGCGCCGTGCGCCACATGCTGCCCTTGGCCTGGCCCTCGACAAACTTGTCGGCAAGGTCGGCGCCCATGTCGTGCAGCAGCAAGTCGGTGTACGGGTGGATGGTCTGGTTACGCAACTCGGCAAACAGATGGCCAGATCCGGTCTTCATCTCCACTGCGTGGCAGGCGGTGCATCGTATGCCCTGGAAGACCTTGGCGCCGCTGCTTACCTGGGCCGGGTCGACGCGGTGTTCATCCAATGGCGCTACGCCCTTGGGGAAGCCGCTGGCAAGACTGCGCTGGGCCGGCACGCCCACCAGTGAAAGATAGTGCGAGATCGCTTGCAGATCGGACTCCGAGATGCCTTTTTGCACGCCGGCGGAGGCGCAACCGGCAGGGTCGGTGTTGCAGGCACGGTTGGGGTAGACCGGCGAGGTCACCGCCATGTCCAGCAGCAAGGCGGAAGCAGCTTGCTGGCGCAGTGTCGCCTTGGATGCCTTCCAGCCGAAGCGGCCCAAGCGCACGGCGCGGGTCTCAGGATCGAAGACGAAGTTAGGCAGGCCCTTGACGCCATCTTCATCCGGCGTCGCGCGTGCGCGCGCAAGGATGTCCGCTTCCGGCACGGCTTCCAGCAAGCCGGTGCCAATCATCGGCTGCGCGGCGCGCAGCGAGAAGGCGTCCGGCACCGGCCCCTCGAAGGCAAGCGTCGGCTTGCGCAACTCAACTGCCGTGCCGTCCGCCAGCTTCACTGAACGGCTCTCGAATCCGCCGACGTTGACGCTGTTGCCCCAGTTCTGCGAGGTTCCGCTCACCGACGCGCCGTTCATCTGTACGGCGGTGCCATACTGTGGATGCGGCAGCTGCTGTCCGCTGGCATCGATCATCGCCACCCGCACCGACATGCTGTCAAGGCGCTGGTTCAATGCACCCGGCGCGACGCTGCGGCCGTTGTTGACGTGGCAGGCGATACAGGCGGACTGGTTAAAGCGCTGCCCCTGCAAGCCGACGGCAGGTGCATAGCGGTCATTGCCCGGCTCGTTATGATCACCGGTGGTGAAGTTGGTATGCACCAGCCGCCGGCCTTCGACGAAGCGCTGCATGTTCTGCATGCCGACATTGTTTTGCGGCTGCTGGAACATGAACAGTCCATTGTTTGAATAGTTGTAGGACACCGAGCCGACACCGCCCGACAAGGTATCAGCCGGCAGCGGCACCGAGTTCAGGCGCGGCTGCACGCCGTACCATGGCCTGAGGCCGGTGCCCACCACGTAGATCCATTCGGCCGAGTAGTAGCGGATGCCGCCGTCGTCGCCTTTGGCCAGCATGGCGTCCTTGGTGGAGAAGAACGACGGCGAGACTTCGATCACATCGCCCACCACCAGCGGCCGGCCGGGAACGTTTTTGCCATTGGGGAAGCCGTCGGCGCCAAGGTCGCCGTGCCCCGGGTAGCCGCTGACAGTCAGGCTGCAGCCGTTGTTGTACAGGTTGGCGTTGGCCAGCTTGCCGTTCGGCGGGTAGGGTACGGGCGGGCAGATGGTGAGGCTGTGGTCGACCAGCTCGCCGGGATTCATCCAGCCGTAGCCGGTGACGCCAGGCCGGTCGAAGGCGCGGAACCAGGCCACGCCGCCGGGCAGCTGGGCTTGCTGGAAGTACTCGTTGACTTTCAGCGTCGGCTTGGTCACGCCTGCAACGCGGCTATTGTCGATGACCTCGAAACCCCAGGTGCGATTCTTGAAATATTGTGGCACGAAAGTCAGATAATTGCCCGGTCCTTTATCCACCGGCAAGCCGGTGACCGGGTCGACCGTTTCGTTGGGACCATAACCGATCTCGTTCCATTCCTCGCGGCGCTCGCGGCCGTGGCGGGCCAGGCCGCGCGCGCCGAAGCGCGTCACCAGCGTGCCGTCGGGCAGCGTGAATTGCAGCGTTTCCAGCGGCTCGGCGGAGCTGGGCAATGGCATCATGCCGTTGCCGCTGGCGGGAAATTTCAGCGCTGAGGTGGTGGCGCTGGGTAGTGTGTTGTCGCTGCCCGGTGTTTTGAACTCGACCTCGAACAGCGAGTAGCCATACTGCGTGGCCCGGGCTATTCCTTGCAATCGGATGTAACGGGCATTGGCGCCGAGATTGAAGAATTCCTCGGTGCCGCCCTGGCCGTTGCTCACGTAGCGTAGTTGCGACCAGGTCTGGCCGTCATCCGATACACGCAGCGTGTACTGCTTGCCGTAGGAGTTTTCCCAAAGCAGCTTCATGTAGCCGACCTGTGTCTTGGCGCCAAAGTCGAACTGAATCCAGGCGCCGTCCTCGGACGCGCTGGACCAGCGGGTAGTCATTTTGCCGTCGATCGCCATGGCGGCCGACAAGCCCGGATTCTCCAGAGCCGACGAGGTCGCCGCTACCGGCTTGATGGCCACACCCGGCTTGCTGGTGTCGACCGGCACGGGCACCGGATTAGATACGGGCGGCGCAACCGGGGTGCCTGAGAAGGCCTGGATCTCGAAGATGGAATAGCCGTACTGCGTCGACCGCTTGATGCCCTTCATGCGCAGATAGCGGCCCTGGCCTGAGAGCCCGCTCCAGTCCTCGGCGCCGCCCTGGCTATTGTCCACGGTCTTGATCGTGCTCCAGTTTGCATTGTCGTCGGAGACTTGCAGCAGGTACTGGAGAGCGTGGGCGTTTTCCCAGTCGATATGCACGCGATTGATGACCTGGGATGTGCCGAAATCCAGCGTCAGGTATTCATCGTCGGAGAATCCGCTGCCCCAGCGCGTGTTCTCATTGTGGTCGATGGCCGCGGCGGCGGACAGGTCGCCGCGCTCCACCGAACTGGCGCTGGCGCTCACCGGCGTCAGCACGATTTCGGCCGCGGCGCTGGCGGCGGCCAGGGCCTTGGCGCTCTTGGCCGCAGCATCCTGGGCAGCAGGATCGCCGCTGCCGCCGCCGCAGGCTGCAAGCAACAGGCTCAAAGCGAGGACTAGTCCCTGCGTGGAAAGGCCGCGTACGGATTCCGGTTTTAACCGATGCCGATATGGCAGTTTGTTCATGATGTATACCTTTGCTTTTTTGTTAGTGCGTTCTAATCAAAAAATGACCAGTTTGATCAACCGTCAAAACGTTTTCAGGTCTTGCTTGCAGATGAGGCGTTGGAGCAGCGGGCAGGTAGTCATGCGAAGCTTGCTTGCGGATTCGCCCGTGCCCGGGATGTATACAGATCAGATAAATTTCACTTGCCGATGAGTGCGCCATGACACAGGTCAAACGCCTCATTCCGCGAGCCGAGGTTCGCGAGAATTGATCCGTGGCGGATTCAGCGCGTTCGCAGTGCGGACATTTGCGTAGGAGCAAATGTTGTACCAGCAATATTGCTGGCATTTTCTTGACATTTAATGGCAGTAAAAAATTTATTGCCACGCGTTTGTCAGATACTGACATTTTTTGTCGGCGGGACTGATGCCTGTGACAGGCAGACGTTTACTTGTTTAGCGCGTCTTTGATTTGTTTAGCGCGTCATCAGCGCCGGCATTGCTTCAGGCGCGCAAAGGAGATATCGGGTGGCGCAGGAATGCGCCGCGGCAGTTGGCTGTGGTGAGCAAAGTCAGGCTTGATTGATAAGCGCCGATTCGACTGGTCGAGCGCTGAAGGGGAGTGCGCGATAATCCTCGAATCTTCGGATCCGCAACGCAGGGATTCGCGTCCTGTATAGGCACTAAAAAATGCGTCGCGAATTTCAGTCGCTGCGCGGGATTTTGTTAGCCGGATTCAATGCATCGTGCGATAGCCGGTAAAATTTGAGCCATTACTCGCTTTCTGCCAGGTGGCATCGTGACGACAAAAAAACGCGAATCATTAAAGCCGCGCAAGGTTCCCCAGCAATCGCGCGCCGGACAAACCGTTGCTGCGATCCTGGAGGCAGCGGCCCGTATTCTGGAAACCAAGGGAATCGAGGGACTCAATACCAATATCGTTGCGCAGCGCGCGGGCGTCAGCATCGGCTCCCTGTATCAATACTTCCCCGGCAAGGATGCGCTCATCGTTGCCTTGTGCCAGCGTGAGCGTGCCGTGTTCTTCGCCGAGGCTGAAGTGGCGCTGAGCGAACCGAGCGGCCAGCAAGCATTGATGCGCCTGATTGCCGCCTCGGTCCACCAACAGCTACGTCGACCGACGCTCGCGCGGCTGCTCGACGTCGAGGAAAATCGTCCCGCAATTGCCAAGGAGCTGGCGCCATTCATTGTCGCCATGAGCGAATTGATCCGAGAGATTCTTGCGCATGAGGATATTCCGCCGCAGCCGAGCATCGAGATAGCCGCCGACGACATCATCGCCATCGTGCGCGCCATGGTGGATGCGGCGGGATATCGCGGCGAAGTGGATCGCGCTGCTCTGGAGTTCCGTGTCAGCCGCGCCTTGTTCGGATACCTGGGGATCGTGGAGCGCCGGCCGGGATAGCCCTCGGACGGCTCAGGAAATGTGAGCAATCGCCCAGGCCGTTGCTGCGCCTGGCGCGCAAATCCCCCGTGGTTTCTATGGTCGCGTGCTGCAGGCAGGCGCCGGGGGCAATGCGAGTTTTAAAATCGAGCAATTACTCGCAAAATGGATGCCGTGGAGAGTTACATGACCGGCGCAGCCGCATTGGTGGCCGATCGGCGACAACTCCCTCCATCGCGTATTCCAACCTTTTTGCGAGAGCTATCATGCAGATTCATACACAAGCAAAGCTGAACCATTTGAGTTTCCCCACCACCAATGTGGCCGAGACGGCTGCATTTTTCGAAAAATACCTGGGCTGCGAAATCGTTGCTTTCGGCGACAGCTGCCTGCTCAAGCGGCACGATTTTGACATTGTCCTGGACTATGTCTCGGAGGAAGCGCCTGCCTGGCCAAAAAATTTCCACTTCGGCGTAGAGCTCGACAGCCTGGATGATGTCCATGCCCTCTATAAAGAATTTCTGGAAAACGGCGTCCATATGGAGACGGAGGTCTTCAACAACTCGCGCGGATCGCGTTTCTTTTGCCGTACGCCTGGCGGTGTCCTGCTCGAGGTCAACACCCGTGCGGATATGCAGCAACAGGAGCAATGGCAAAAGCTGTTTTCATAGCGGCTGCCAATAAGCTCCAGCATCATTGATCGCTTGAGCTGCAATCGTCGTTTCCAGCGGCCGGCGTGATTCCCTGCGCAATCTGCGCTTTCACCTGGGACATTTCGCTACGGGACAAGGGGCGCACTTCGACGCGGGCCGTGCCTTTGCTGGCGAAGCCCAGTTGCTTGGCCGCGCTGTAAGAGACGTCCAGTATGCGTTTACTGTGGAAAGGGCCGCGGTCGTTGACTTTCAGTATCGCCATCTTGCCGTTGCCAACATTGCGCACCAGTACCCAGCTATGCAAGGGCAGGCTCGGATGTGCTGCCGTCATGGCATGCATATTGAAACGCTCGCCGCTGGCCGATTTGCGGCCATGCAGCTTGGCGCCGTACCAGGAAGCCGTGCCGCGCTGGACTGGCTTCTTCGGCGCGTCCTCATCGGCGGTAGTCTTGTCATCGGCCGGCGCGGCACATTCGCTCGATGGCGACGGCGTAGTCATTTCATGCTGGGTCGCGGCTGCTGCAGCGTCGTCGTCGACGGCGGCAGCCGCCACCGTTTGCGCGGCAACGGCAGCCGGACTCGCCAGGACAATCGGCAGCCACAGCATGCCGGCGCAAGCGCCCGTGCGCAGGAGCTGCGCGAAGGTGCGGTGCGGCTGTCGGGGCCATTGTGGCATCTTGAAAATCGTCATCTGGCCAAGTCTACATTTCAACTTGCATTGGTGACCACTGATGTTGCAGAAAAATACAAATTGCATGCCGCCTTGTATATTCTGTCTTCGCTGGCACTGGTCGCCTGACGCGCTTGCAGCATGATGGCAAGGCCCTCTTGATCTCATATAGAAGAATCAACAAAACAAGCGGGAAGCAGGCTATTATTGCCGCTCAGAAATTTCGCCGATCCTTTTAAGTCACTGAGATAAATTGTCATTTATGTAATTTTAATGCATATTTCATAAAACCCGCCCCGATTGCATTCCATCCTGCGTTTTGGTCGATTTATCCCATCAATTCTGCAGATTGTCGCAATCGCGTACTCAGTAGCAATTTTCCTCTTTACAGTGTCGGCACACCCTGTACATTGGAGAGCTGCACAGAATAATCAAAGATCTCGTTACACCTTGTCAGGCAGTACAAAAACAGCATAAAACGATTAAAAAATCCCGCATTTGGGAGCCCCGCAAAAAAACTAAGTAAGGGAAAAAGGATGCGTTTACTAAAGATGCTCGGCAGCGTACCCCTGCTGTCCGTGATCGCCGGTTGCGTGGTCGGGCCTACCTATCAGGTACCCTCGCCAACCACATCATCGCAAGCAGTACTGCCGCAATTTCAAAGCGCTTTGCCGAAGCCGTCGGGAGCCGAGGGCGCAGCGACTGACCTGACGCGCTGGTGGTCGCAATTCGACGACCCGCTGGTGGCTGAACTGGTCGCCACGGCCGAGGCCAGCAACCCCAGCGTGGCGCAGGCGCTGGCGCGGATTACGCAGGCGCGCGCCACGGCCGGTACTGCCGGCAGCGCGCTCTATCCTTCGGTGGCTGCCGACGCCAGCAGCACGCGCAGCAAATCCCTATCGGGCCTGACCTCCAACGTGGGCAATGTCGCCACCGTCGCCACCAGCAGCAGCGCTACCTTCGACGCCAGCTGGGAGCTCGACCTGTTCGGCGGCAAGCGCAAGACTGCCGAAGCAGCCAATGCGCGGGTGTTTGCCCGCAATGCCGACTGGTACGGCGCCAAGGTATCGCTGGCGGCGGAAGTCGGCAGCGCGTTGGTGAACTACCGCGCTTGCGTGGCCACCGCGGCGATGCTGGAGCAAGACTTGAAGTCGCGCGAACAAACCGCCCAGTTGACCTCGCTCAAGGTCAAGGCCGGCTTTACCGCGCCGGCCGACGGCGCATTGATCAACGGCTCGACCGCGGACGCAAGGCAAAAACTGGTAGTGCAGCGCACCGAGTGCGACCTCGACGTCAAAGCGCTAGTGGCGCTGACGGATATTCCTGAACCTTTCTTGCGCGCCAAGCTCGCGCTGAACCAGCGTTTACCGCAGCCGCGCAGTTTCGTGGTCGAGAGCGTGCCGGCGCAAGCCTTGTCGCAACGGCCAGACATCGCTGTCGCCGAGCGGGAACTGGCGGCCGCCAGCGCCGAGATCAATGTCGCCCAGGCCAATCGCTATCCCAGCATTTCGCTGCTGGGCAGCATCGGCATAGGCGGCTTGCGCTTCGACGGCGGCAGTTCTCGCTCCGACACTTGGTCGTTCGGTCCCTCGCTCAAGTTGCCGTTGTTCGATGCCGGGCTGCGCAAGTCGCAGGTCGACCTGGCGCGCGGCCGTTATGACGAGGCCTATGCCGGCTACCAGGCGCAGGTGCGGAGCGCGGCGCGCGAAATCGAAGAAGCCTTGGTGCGCCTGGATGCGGCGGCGCGGCGTGAAGACGATGCGGCGCTGGCGGCGCGCGAGTACGAAAGCTACTTCCACGCTAACGACGACAAATTCAAGGCCGGCAGCGGCAGCTTGTTTGAGCTGGAGGATGCACGCCGCACCTTCCTGGCCGCGCAGCAGACCCAGATCAGCGTGCAGCGCGATCATGTGGCGGCCTGGATTGCCCTGTACAAGGCTTTGGGCGGCGGTTGGCGCAATCAGGCGGAACAGGCGGCCTTGCCGGCTGTATCGCCAATTGCAGCGCCAAACTCCGATCGTTCTTAATATAGACAAGTAAAGAAGAGAGTCTTCTCATGAAAAAGCCATCTTTGAAACTGGTAGCAATCGCGGCGCTGGTCGTCGTCATCGGTTCCGCCGCGGTCTGGGCTACTACAGGCAAGAGTAGCAAGCCTGCCGACAAGGAAGCCAGCAAGCCGAAAGCGTCCTTGACCGTCACCACCACCAAGGCGCAAAGCGCCAACTGGCCGCTGACATTGTCAGCCAACGGCAGCGTCGCCGCCTGGCAGGAGGCCGTGGTCGGCAGCGAACTGGGCGGCTTGCAGCTGGCCGAGGTGCGAGTCAACGTCGGCGATATCGTCAAGCGCGGCCAGGTGCTGGCGCGCTTCAGCAATGACAGCGTGGAGGCCCAGGTGGCCCAGCAAAAGGCCGCGGTAGAAGAAGCGCGCGCGGCGCTGTCGGAAGCCGACGCCAATGCCGAACGGGCGCGCACGCTGGTCAACAGCGGCGCCTTGAGCGGTCAGCAAACCACGCAGTATGAAGTCGCCGAGCGCAGCGCCAAGGCGCGCTTGCAGTCGGCCCAGGCTAGCCTGGAAATGCAGCAGATCCGGCTGCGCCAGACCCAGGTCCTGGCGCCCGACGATGGCGTGATTTCTTCACGTACGGCGACGGTCGGTTCGGTGGCGTCGCAAGGGCAGGAACTGTTCAAACTGATCCGCCAGAACCGCCTGGAATGGCGGGCCGAGGTGAATGCCACCGATCTGTTGCAGATCAAGGTCGGTCAGGAGGTCAAGCTGCGCGTCACCAACGGCGTGGTGGTAGACGGCAAGGTGCGTATGGTGGCGCCGACCGTCGATCCGCTCACGCGCAACGGCCTGGTGTATGTCGATCTGCCGGCGCCGGGCAGCGCCCATGCCGGCATGTTCGGCACCGGCCAGTTTGCGCTGGGCCACGCCGAGGCGCTGACCCTGCCGCAGAGCGCGGTGGTGATGCGCGACGGCTATAGCTACGTCTATCAGCTCGGCAAGGATGACAAAGTGATCCAGACCAAGGTGACGCTGGGACGGCGGGTTGGCGATCGCATCGAAGTCGCGGAGGGCCCAAGCGGCATCACGACGGCGATGACGCTGGTGGAAAAGGGCGCAGGTTTCCTGGCCGACGGCGATACCGTGCGTGTAGCACCGGAATCGAAGCCGGCTGCACCGCTGGCAATGAAATAAGCGAGGACCGGCCATGAATTTTTCCGCTCTCTCGATCAAGCATCCGGTTCCCGCCATCTTGCTGTTCATCCTGCTCACCATCATGGGCCTGATGAGCTTCAAGGACATGCTGGTGCAGGATTCTCCCGATATCGATTTTCCCTTCATTTCGATTTCCACCAGCCTGCCGGGCGCTTCTCCCTCGCAGCTGGAAACCGAGGTGGCGCGCAAGATTGAAAATTCGGTCGCTACCGTCACCGATATACGCCACATTTACACCACCATCAATGATGGCGTGGTGAATACCACTGTCGAGTTCCGCCTGGAAAAGGATATTTCGGAAGCGATGGATGATGTGCGCGATGCGGTCAACCGTGTGCGCAGCGATTTGCCCACCGACGTCCGCGACCCGGTCTACGGCAAGGCCAGCACTTCCGGCCAGCCTATCATCACCTATACCGTCAAATCCGACCAACTGGATGAAGAAGCCTTGTCCTGGTTTGTCGACAACGATGTTTCCAAGGCCTTGCTGTCGGTTGCAGGCGTTGGCAAGATCGCCCGCGTCGGCGGCGTCAACCGCGAAGTACTGGTGGAGCTGGATCCGGAACGGATGGCAGCCCTGAACGTATCAGCGGCGCAGATCTCGCGCCAGCTGCAGCGCGTGCAGCAGGAAGCGCCGGGCGGCAAGGCTGACATCAGCGGCGCGCGGCAATCGGTGCGCACCATCGGCACGGTCGGCAACGTGGCGGAAATCGCTGCCTTGCAGATGGCTTTGCCGGACGGCCATGTGATCCGCCTGGACCAGGTCGCCAAGGTGACCGACGGCATCGGCGAGCGCACTGCGCTGACGCTGCTGGACGGCAAGCCGGTAGTCGGCTTTGAAATCACACGTAGCAAGGGCGCTAGCGAAATCACGGTCTCCGACGCGGTCAACAAGGCGGTGGCCGAGCTGAACAAGAAAGCGACCCACGTCAAGATCGAGGAAGCGTTCAACAACGTCGATGCGGTCAAGGAAAACTATGCCGGCTCGATGTCCCTGTTGTACGAAGGCGCGCTGCTGGCGGTGCTGGTAGTCTGGTTCTTCTTGCGCGACTGGCGCGCGACGCTGGTGGCCGCCGCCGCGCTGCCGCTGTCGATTATCCCGACTTTCATGGTGATGAAGTTCCTCGGTTTCTCCCTTAACGGCGTGACCTTGCTGTCGCTGGCGCTGGTGATCGGTATCCTGGTGGACGATGCGATTGTCGAAATCGAAAACATCGTACGCCATCTGCGCATGGGCAAGACGCCGTACCAGGCTGCGATGGAAGCCGCCGACGAGATCGGCCTGGCGGTGGTGGCGACTACCTTTACCCTGGTCGCGGTATTCCTGCCGACTGCGTTCATGAGCGGCATCGTCGGCAAATACTTCAAGCAATTCGGCTGGACCGCTGCGATTGCCGTCACCACCTCGCTGGTGGTGGCGCGCTTGCTGACGCCGATGATGGCGGCATACCTGCTCAAGCCTCTGGTGCATGAGAAGAAAGAAAGCCGCCTGATGGCGAAATACTTGGCAGTCGCTTCCTGGTGCATGCACCACCGCGTCAAGACCATGGCCATGGCCGCGGTGTTCTTTATCCTGTCGCTGGCCATGATCCCCTTCCTGCCGACCGGTTTCATTCCGCCTAGCGACCGCGGCCAGACCCAGGTTTCGCTGGAACTGCCGCCCGGCAGCATCCTGGCGGAAACCCGCGCCAGTACGGAACAGGCACGCCGTCTGCTGATGACCAACAAGAATGTCGCCCAGGTATACAGTGCGATCGGCGGCGACGAGGCGCGCCGCTCCACCTTGACGGTATTGCTCAAGGATCCGCCTGAGCGCAAGGAAAAGCAGACCGAGGTGGACAGCGAATTGCGCAAGCTGCTGACGCAGCTGCCGGGCCTGCGCTTTACCGTGGGCGGCGGCGGCAACGGCGAAGAGATACAGCTGCTGCTGTCGGGCGACGATCCGCAGGCGCTGAGCTCGGTGACGCGGGCCATTGAGCGCGAAATCCGTACCATTCCCGACCTTGGCAACATCACTTCCAGCATCAGCCTGGTGCGTCCGGAAATCATCGTCACGCCGAATTTTGCCAAAGCTGCCGACCTCGGCGTGACGTCATCGGCGATCGGCGAAACCTTGCGTATCGCTACCTCCGGCGATTACGACCAGTTGGTCGCCAAGCTGAACCTGCCGGAGCGGCAGATTCCGATCCGCGTGCGTTTGCCGGAAGATGCACGGCACGATTTGAGCGTGCTGGAGCGTTTGTCGGTGCAGGGCAAGAACGGCAACGTGCCTTTGAGCTCGGTGGCGGATATCCGCTTCGACAGCGGCCCGGCGCGCATCGACCGTATCGACCGCAACCGCCGCGTGATCATCCACGTCGAGTTGAACGGCCACGAAATCGGTGAGGTGATGGCGAAGATCAATGAGCTGCCGAACGTCAAGAACCTGCCGCCTAACGTCAAGCGCGGCGCGCTGGGCGATGCCGAAATCATGAAGGAACTGTTCTCCGGCTTCGCGCTGGCGATGCTGACCGGCGTGCTGTGCGTGTACATGGTACTGGTGCTGCTGTTCAAGGGCTTCCTGCAGCCGGTGACGATCCTGGCGGCCTTGCCCTTGTCCATCGGCGGCGCCTTCGCGGCCTTGCTGATCACGCATAACTCGTTCTCGATGCCGTCGCTGATCGGTCTGCTGATGCTGATGGGGATCGCCGTCAAGAACTCGATCCTGCTGGTGGAGTACGCCATCGTGGCGCGCCGCGATCATGGCATGAGCCGTTTCGAAGCGCTGATGGATGCCTGCCACAAACGGGCCCAGCCTATCGTCATGACCACCATCGCCATGGGCGCCGGCATGCTGCCGATTGCTCTCGGGCTGGGCTCGGATTCCAGCTTCCGCGGACCGATGGCGATTGCCGTCATCGGCGGCCTGGTGACCTCGACATTCCTGAGCCTGCTGGTGATTCCGGTGGTGTTCACCTATGTTGACGACTTGCTGCTCTGGGCCAGCCGCAAGTTCCGCCGCAAGCCGGGCGAAAGCGTGGCGCATATGGTGGCCAGCAAGTTGCACATTACCGAAACCTGATCGCAACATGATCCAGAAAACGCCCGCAAGGGCGTTTTTTTATTGCCATGTGTTTTTGATTGCTTACCGCTCAGGCTGTTGCTGGTTTTATCCGGCGGCAGCCAAGCTACCTGCGAGTTCGGCGAAAGCCTTGGCGGCGGCGCTTTGATAGCTGTCCTTGCGCCACAACAGCGAGACGGTGCGGTGCGGCAGGGCAGGGTTCAGCTGGATTTCCTGCAGCCCCGGATGTTCGCGCGCAATCGCATCCGGCAGGATGGTGGCGACGCCGCCGCGGCGGACGATTTCCACGATCGCGCTGATGGTATTGGCTTCGATCGCGATCTTGGGCGAGATGCCCTGTTGCTGCAGATAGGCGTCGACAAAGGTACGGGTGGCGAAATCGCTGCTGAGCAACGCCAGCGATTGCTGTCCCAGCTCGCTGGCGGCCAGCGCCGTGGCGGCAGGGCGCTGCGCCAGCGGATGCGTCAGGCCGACCACCACGCACAGCTTTTCCACGAACAGCGGCCGGCTGCTGATTTCCAGCGAGCGCACCTGGCTGAAGGCGAGTCCCAGGTCGACCTGGTCCGCGGCCAGCGCGGTTTCGATCGCATCCAGCGTTTTTTCAATCACCTGCAGCGCGATACCCGGATAGCTGGCGTTGAAGCGGGCGATCAGCGGACCCGCCAGATAGGATGTCAGGCTGGGCGTCATGGCCAGCCGCAGCGTGCCGCGCGCCAGGTCGCGCACATCGTGGATCGCCCGCTGGCCAGCCTCCAGTTCGCGTAGCGCCCGGCGCGCGTAGGCGATATAGGCTTCGCCGGCGTCGGTGGCGCGCACCACTCTGCCGCTGCGGTCCAGCAACTGCACCCCCAGCATTTCTTCCAGCTGGCGGATCTGCTGCGACAAGGTAGGCTGGGAAACGTATAAAGCTTCCGCCGCCCTGGTGAAGTTGCCCTGTTCGACGACGGCGAGCAGGTAGCGAATGTGGCGTAATAGCATGTTTGATAACTATAGGTATTTATTATGGCAATGATTGTATATCGGTCTTAGACCTAATAGCTGAATACCTTCATCATGGCTTCGTTACTTCAACACCTACAAGGAGAAGCGCCATGAAGTCCATCGTCGATGGGGTCTTGAAATTCCAGAAACACACGTTCCCGGGCTTGTCCGGTCTGTTCAAGGAACTGGCCACTACCCAAAGTCCGAGCGCATTGTTCATCACCTGTTCCGACAGCCGCGTCGTGCCGGAGCTGCTGACCCAGCAGGATCCAGGCGACATCTTCGTGATCCGTAATGCCGGCAATATCGTGCCTTCCTACAGTTCGGCGCCGGGCGGCGTCACCGCCACGGTCGAATACGCGGTCGCCGTGCTGGGCGTGAGCGATATCGTAGTCTGCGGGCATTCGGATTGCGGCGCCATGACGGCCATCTCCAGCTGCAAATGCCTGGATCATCTGCCCGCAGTGGCCGGCTGGCTACGCCATGCCGACTCGGCCAAGGTAGTGAATGCGGCCCGTACCCATGCCTCGCCTGCAGCCCGGCTAAGCTCGATGGTGCGTGAAAACGTCATCGCCCAACTGGTGAACATCAAGACCCATCCTTCCGTTGCGCTGGCGCTGGAACAAGGCACCTTGAACCTGCATGGCTGGGTGTACGACATTGAAACAGGCTCGATAGTGGCGCTGGATGGCGCCAGCAATCAGTTCGTCTCGCTCGCCGAATTTCCCCAGACCGTTGCTACGCAAGCCAAGCGTAGCGCCCTGGCCGCTTAAGGTTTAACCATAGTCAGTTCTTAACCCGTTCTCTCACTGAAAAGGAAACATCATGCAACAAGCAAACGTATATCAAGACAACCGCGTCGCCCTCACTTCCCGCGTCATCGCCACCAAGGCGCTGAAGGACCTGTCCTGGAAACAGCTGGCCGAAGGCACCGGCCTGAGCGTGGCCTATGTCACGGCAGCGCTGCTAGGACAGCATGCCCTGCCGAAGGCTGCAGCCGAAGTGGTTTGCCGGCACCTCGGCTTCGAGCCGGAAGCGGCGGCAGAGCTGCAAATGATTCCTCTGCGCGGCAGCATCCCGGGCGGCATCCCTACCGATCCGACCATCTACCGCTTCTACGAAATGCTGCAAATCTATGGCACCACCTTGAAGATGCTGGTGCACGAAGAACTGGGCGACGGCATCATCAGCGCCATCAACTTCAAGCTGGACCTGAAGCGGGTGGAAGATCCGGACGGCGGTTCGCGTGCAGTGATCACCCTTGATGGCAAGTTCCTGCCGAACAAGCCTTACTAAAGCCGGCGTTGCCGCCTGGGGTGCATCAACCCAGGCGGCAATTGCGCATGTTTTTTTTGAATCAAGCGGAAAGGTAGTTGGCGATGGAAACAGGGACGTCTTCCAGGCTCAGTCCTGGCCTGGTGGCATTGATGGCGATGGCGACCGGCGTCGCGGTGGCCAGCAATTATTACGCGCAGCCGCTGCTGCATACGATAGCCGGCCAGTTCGGCATCAGCAACGGCGCCGCCGGGTCGATCGTGACAGTGGCCCAGCTCAGCTATGCCTTGGGCTTGCTGTTGCTGGTGCCTTTGGGCGACATGTTCGAGCGCAAGAAGCTGATCGTGGTAATGACTCTGCTGTCTGCCGCAGGGTTGGCGCTGACCGCGCTGGCATCGAATCTCGCGCTGGCATTGCTGGGGACTGCGCTGACCGGGATGTTTTCGGTGGTGGCGCAAATCCTGCTGCCGTTTTCCGCAACCTTGGCGGCGCCTGCAGAACGCGGCAAAGTGGTCGGCCACGTGATGACCGGTTTATTGCTGGGCATCCTGCTGGCGCGCACCGTGGCAGGATATCTGTCGGCCATCGGCGGCTGGAAAACGGTGTACTGGTTCGGCGCCGCCATGATGTTTCTCACTGCACTGGTGCTGGCGCGCGCGTTACCGCGCTATCACCAGACGCTGGGCCTGTCCTATCCGCGCCTGCTGACGTCGGTGCTGCGCCTGTTCGTTGACGAGCCAGTATTGCGCATGCGCGCCTTGCTGGGAGCGATTGTGTTTGCCGTATTCAGCATCTTGTGGACCTCCATTTCTTTCCTGTTGTCGGCTGCGCCATATCACTACGGCGACGGCGCCATCGGCTTGTTCGGACTGGTAGGCGCCGCCGGTGCGCTGGCAGCCTCGCAAGTGGGGCGGCTGGCGGACCGCGGCAAGGCAGGGCTGGCCACCAGCATCGGACTGGCGCTGTTGCTGCTGTCCTGGCTGCCGCTGGCGTTTTCAGAATATTCGCTGGCGGCTCTCCTGCTTGGCGTGCTGCTGCTCGATCTGGTGGCGCAGGCGGTGCATGTCACCAACCTGAGCGTGATCAATCACCTGCATGGCGCTGCCCGCAACCGTTTGACTTCGGGCTATATGACCTGTTATTTCATCGGCGGCGCCGCCGGTTCCATGCTCTCCACTTTTCTCTATGAACATGGCGGCTGGCTGGCGGTATCGGCCAGCGGCGCCTTGCTCAGCGCACTCGGCCTGGCTATATGGCGCTGCAGCTTGCGGCTGAGCGCCGCAACAGAGGCGCTCAGCCCGGGCTGATCTTGGGCCAGCTGCGGCCAGGAATACCTGCCTTCAGTCGGCTCTGGTAAAGTGCGCTTATTTACAAGCCGAGCAAAGGAAGCAGCGTCATGTGGTTCAATAATCTGGTTTTTCGTACCCACCCGCGTTTGATCATCGGCATCGTGGTGGGTTTGATCGTCTGGGCCGTGGTGCCGCAGAATTCGGCGATTACCCGCGCCCTGATCGGCTGGAACGCCGGAGTCTGGAGTTATCTGCTGATGCTGTGGTGGATGATGACCCGCGCCAGTTGCGAGCTGGTCAGGAAAAGAGCGGAGATCGAGGATGAGAATGACACCATGATCCTGATCCTGATTTGCATCGCTGCTGTCTCCAGCATTGCCGCAGTGGTGTTCGGCCTGACCCAGGCCAAGGATTTCCTGCCGGGACCGAAAGAGATCCGCTATTTGTTTACAGGTATGACAGTGCTCGGTTCGTGGTTCCTGGTCGGGACCATCTTTACCTTGCACTATGCGCGGCTGTTCTACGCGGCCGATGCGGAGACGCCGCCGCTGCGTTTCCCGGATGAGGAAAAGAATCCGAACTACTGGGATTTCCTGTATTTCTCGTTCACCATGGCGGTCGCAGTGCAAACCTCGGACGTCAGCGTCATGACGCGCTCCATGCGCAAGATCGTATTGTTGCAATCGGTGCTGACTTTCCTGTTCAATTCGGCCATTCTCGGCTTGTCGATCAATATCGCGGCAGGGCTGGTGGGATAGCTCAGGGGACAGCAGGCGGCGACGTTTGCTGCAGCCGAAAACAAAAAGCCAATCGTTTCTGCGATTGGCTTTTTGTTTTGTCCGGATGGAGATGAATATTGTCGTCTCCATCCGCAGGACTACGGCGGCTTTTTATTGCCAGCCGTAGCGCCTTGCGTACCAGCCCTTCATTGCCTGCGTCAGCACGGCATAAGCCACCAGGATAAGCGCCAGCCACGGGAAGTAGGTCAGCGGCAGCGCCTGCAGCTTGAAGTAGTGGGCCAGTGGCGACATCGGCAGCAGGATTCCGACCAGCATGATGATGATGGTCATGCTCATCAGCGCCCAGGAAGCGCGGCTCTGGAAGAATGGAATCTTGCGGGTACGGATCATGTGCACGATCAGCGTCTGCGACAGCAAGCCTTCGATGAACCAGCCAGACTGGAACAGGGTCTGGTGCTCCGGCGTATTGGCGCCGAAGATGTACCACATCAGGGCAAAGGTGGTGATGTCGAAAATCGAGCTGATCGGGCCGAAGAACACCATGAAGCGGCCGATCTCGGCGGCATTCCAGCGCTGCGGCTTTTCCAGGAATTCCTTGTCGACGTTATCGAACGGGATAGTAATCTGCGAAATGTCGTACAGCAGGTTCTGCACCAGCAGGTGCAAAGGCAGCATCGGCAGGAACGGCAGGAAGGCGCTGGCGACCAGCACCGAGAACACATTGCCGAAGTTGGAGCTGGCCGTCATCTTGATGTACTTCAGCATGTTGGCGAAGGTCTTGCGGCCTTCCAGCACGCCTTCTTCCAGCACCATCAGGCTCTTTTCCAGCAGGATGATGTCGGCTGCTTCCTTGGCGATATCGACTGCGGTGTCGACCGAGATGCCGATGTCGGCGGCGCGCAGGGCCGGCGCATCGTTGATGCCGTCGCCCATGAAGCCGACCACATGGCCCTTGTCATGCAGGATGCGCACGATACGTTCCTTGTGGGTCGGGCTGAGCTTGGCGAATACAGTGGTGGTGTCGACCGCGACCGCGAGTTCGGCATCGCTCATTTTCTCGACGTGGGAACCGAGCAGCATGCCATCCACCGCGAGGCCGACCTGGCGGCAGATCTTGGCGGTGACCAGTTCGTTGTCGCCGGTCAGGATCTTGACCGTGATGCCGTGTTCCTTGAGGGCGTCCAGCGCCGGCTTGGTTGACTCCTTCGGCGGGTCGAGGAAGGCGATATAGCCAATCAGCACCAGGTCGGATTCATCGGCAACGCCGTACACTTCCTTGGTCGGCGGCAGGTCTTTGGCGGCGACTGCCACCACGCGCAAGCCTTCGGCGTTCAGGCTGGAAGTGGTGTCGTAGATTTCCTGCAGCAGTTCCTTGGTGAACGGCACCACCTGGCCGTTATGGCGTGCGTGGGTACAGACGGAGACGATTTCTTCGACCGCGCCCTTGCAGATCAATTCATGGTGGTCGTCGCGTTCGCTGACCACCACCGACATGCGGCGGCGCTGGAAATCGAACGGAATTTCATCGACCTTGCGGTAGGCCGAAGCCAGCGCCATTTCACGCTGTAGCTCGGCATGTTCCAGCACGGCGACGTCCAGCAGGTTCTTGAGGCCGGTCTGGTAGTGGCTGTTGAGATAGGCATATTCCAGCACCAGGTCGTCCTGTTCGCCGAGGATGTCGGTATGGCGCTCCAGGAAAATCTTGTCCTGGGTCAGGGTGCCGGTCTTGTCGGTGCACAGTACGTCCATGGCGCCGAAGTTCTGGATCGCATCCAGGCGCTTGACGATCACCTTCTTGCGCGACAGCGCAACCGCGCCCTTGGCCAGGGTCGAGGTAACGATCATTGGCAGCATTTCCGGCGTCAGGCCGACCGCGATCGACATGGCGAACAGGAAGGCTTCGACCCAGTCGCCCTTGGTGTAGCCGTTCAGCAGGAACACCACCGGCGTCATCACCATCATGAAACGGATCAGCAGCCAGCTGACCTTGTTGACGCCCGACTGGAACGCGGTCGGCGTACGGTCGGAGGCGGTGACGCGCTCAGCCAGGGCGCCGAAATAAGTACGGTTGCCTGTAGTGACGACAATGGCAGTGGCGGATCCACTGACCACGTTGGTGCCCATGAAGCACAGGTTGTCCAGTTCCAGCGGATTGCTGGTGTCGAGGCCGCGATGGACCACGAATTTCTCCACCGGCAGCGATTCGCCGGTCATGGCCGCTTGGCTGATAAACAAATCCTTGGCAGTCAGCAAGCGCAGGTCGGCCGGGATCATGTCGCCGGCGGACAGCTGGACGATATCGCCCGGCACAAGCTTCTTGATCGGCAGTTCGATGCGGCGCGCGCCCTTGGGGTGCAAGGTGACATCGAAGTAGCGCAAGGCTTCTTCCGCAATGTCTTCGGCCAGGTCATGGCGCAGCACCGTAGCAGTATTGCTGACCATCGCCTTGAGCTTGTCGGCTGCGGTGTTGGAGCGCGACTCCTGGATGAAGCGCATCAGGGTCGATAGCACTACCATCGAACCGATGACGATGGTGGCCTTCATGTCCTCAGTCAGATACGAAACGCCGGCCAGCACCGTCAGCAGCAGATTGAAGGGATTTTTGTAGCATTGCCACAAGTGGGACCATTTCGAGATCGGCTTTTCATGCTCGACTTCATTCGGACCGGCACTGATGCGGATGTCATCGGCTTCGGCGTCGGTCAGGCCATCGGCGCGGCTGTGCAGTCTCTGGAACAGTTCGCTGACGTCGATGCTGGCTGCGGTCGACAGCGCATCCGCCAGCGTAGGCGGCACTTCCTTGTTGACCGGGGTGCTGCGGAACATGTCCGGGGCCAGCCGGCGGAAATGGCGATCCATGCCATGCGTGCGGACAAAGCTAACGAATGTATCTTTGAGAATATTCAGATTCATGGAATTCTTCTTTTTTCATGCAGTGCGGTCGGCTGTCGTCGATCAGAGGAGGCTGGCTGGGCGTTTTTAGCTTTATCGCCTTTAATTTTGTCGCATTAACCTTGTATTAACGACTTGTTATCCATATGGATGACAAGTTCTTTGCAAAAGGCAAAAAACGCTCAGCGCGGCACAGACTGTAAATTCGATCGGTGACATCTTGATGACAATATCAAGAGCCCGGAGACGGACGCTACATTCGATTACCCGGCGCGCGGACGCGGAACACGGGATTAGCCAAGCATGCAGCCGCTATAACTCGGCTGCGTAACTTTGCATAATTAGTGGACTGTAACAGCCAAATCAAGAGTGCCTGCCACGTATCCGACGCGCATGGCGGCGTTGCACATGCTCGCAATAGTCCCGCTATTGCTCCGCTGTGCGCCTTGCCCTGCGCGCCGGATACGTGTCCTTCACTCTCGATTCGGCTGTGACAGTCCACTAGATCAGGTGGTGGAATACTGCGTGCCGGAAAGATGCTCCGTGCACTGGGGATACCATCATCCGCCGCTGGCGAGATGACGGCAGGGGAATCCTGCGTTATCTTGCCGAGGCGATGCCAGAACGGGTCTGGCAACAACTGTCACTCGAACAAGTGCCCATTAAAGGGGCTCCATAAAATTTAGACTGGTGGATAGTAGCCGCGCAGTTGATGGTGGTCAAGAAAATTGTGCAGGACAGCAGAGGGTTTGTTGTACTTATTTTCATTGTCTTTTTTGAATATGTTGATCGTTGTCATTTTTTTATTCCTCCTTGCTTTCAGGCATGCAAAACCTATACTGAAATCACAAGTAAACCAAGGAGACGATCATGATCAGACTGATTATGGATAACCTGCTGTTCTTCGTGCCGATGGCAATTGCCGGGATCATCTTGTGCGGAGAAGTGCCGGTTGCGTCGAAACTTGCACGTGGCAGCTTGCGCGCCATCGGCGCCGTTTGCGGCGCCTTGCTGGCGCTGATTATCCTGGAAGCGATACCTGCACTGTTGTAAAAGCCAAGGGTATTGCTGCCGCAGCTGGCGAGACCCTGGCGTCTCGCGGTATTCCTCTTATTTTCAAATTTGTCACAACAACAAGCTTTGCATCGCGTGAACGCGTGGGATAATCCTTCGCAACTTTTCTTTTTTCGCCGGTGCTCACTTGAAAAAAATCTTCGCGCTAAGTCTCCTGCTTTCATCTTCTTTCCTGCTGGTTAGCGTTCAGGCGCAAGAATCATCCGTTCCCGCATCGTTTAGCAAAGCCTTGCAGCTGGCCGGCATCCCGGCCCAGAGCGTTGGCGTGTACGTGCAGGAAGTCGACGGCAGCGGCAAGGTGCTGGCTTCGTCGAATGCCGCCACGCCGTTCAATCCGGCCTCGACCATGAAACTGGTCACTACCGACGCCGCGCTGGAGCTGCTGGGGCCGGCCTATCGCTGGAAGACCCAGGCGTACGCTGACGGCAGCCAGGTCGGCAATGTATTGCAGGGCGATCTGATTTTCAAAGGCAATGGCGACCCCAAGCTGGTGCTGGAAAACTTCTGGCTGTTCCTGCGCCAGATCCGCGCCAAGGGTATCCGCGATATCCGCGGCAATATCGTGCTGGACCGCAGCACATTCGATGACAATGCCTACGACCCTTCCGAGTTCGACGGCGATCCGATGAAGCCGTACAACGTCGGCCCGGATGCCTTGCTGCTGAACTACAAGACGCTGACCTTCCAGTTCGTGCCCGACGCCGACAAGCGCCAGGTCAATGTCTTGCTCGATCCGCCCATGAGCGGCTACCAGGTCAAGCCGCCACGCCTGGGACAGGGCAGCTGCGATGACTGGCAAGGCAAGCTGCAAGCGGCGGTCGACGCCGATGGCGCCAGCTTCAACGGCGTGCTGCCGGCCTCCTGCGGCGAAAAAACCTGGTATGTGAATCCCTACAAGATGAACTCCACGCAATACTTCGGCGTGGTGTTCCGGCAGATGTGGAGCGATCTCGGCGGCACTTTCAGCGGCAGCGTCAAGAACGGCGTCACACCGCCCGATGCCCGTCTGGTCACTGAGTGGAACTCGGTCACCTTGCCGGAAGTGATACGCGACATCAACAAGTACAGCAATAACGTCATGGCGCGGCAAGTGCTGCTGACTATCGCCTCGGATATCCTGAAAGTCCCGGCCACCCCCGAGCGCGGCGCCCGCGCCATCCAGAGCTGGCTAGCCGGCAAAGGCATAGACGCCAGCGGCCTGGTGATCGAAAACGGTTCCGGGCTGTCGCGCAACGAACGGATCTCAGCCAAGACCATGGGCCGCATGATGACCTCGGCATTCCAGTCGCCGACCATGCCGGAATTCGTCTCGTCGATGCCGCTGGTAGGTTACGACGGCACCATGCGCAAGCGCCTGAAAGACCAGAGCGTCGCCGGCCAGGCCCACGTCAAGACCGGCACCCTGAACGACGTCCGCGCAATCGCCGGCTACGTCCTGGCGACATCGGGGAAATACTATGCGGTGGTGTGCCTGATCAACCACCCCAACGCTCCCAGAGGACAGGCAGCGCAAGACGGCTTGCTGCAGTGGGTATATGAAAATGGTTGAAATGCGCCGAAGATAAATCGACTCTGACCCCAATTACTTAATTGGGGTCAGAGTCGATTTGATTGAGGTAATTACAGGACTATCGGTTTGTCTGACAGCTCGTTCTTTTTCCGGCCCTGGTCCGGGAAATGCTGGGTCAGGTAGCCGTTCATTTGTTCCAGCGCCGCCAGGGTGCTGTCATGGAAGGCGCCGCTGGCGAACTCCTTGGTCATGGTCTTGCACACGGCTTGCCATTCCTCACTCTTGATGGCGCGGCCTACCGCGCGGTCGACGATGATCTCGACCTTGTGATCGGCCAGATTCACGTACAGCAGGACGCCGACGTTTTCTTCGGTGTTCCAGATGCGATAGTGCGCGAACAGCTCATGCGCGCGATTGCGGGAGGTCATGCCATTGAGCACGGCCGGCAGGCTGAGCGAGCCTTCCACTATCATTTTCACTTCCGCCCGGTGCGTGACTTCGCCTTCGGCGATCTTGTTCTGGATGGCTTTCAGCGTTGCCGCGGGAAAGGTGCGCCGCGCGCTGCCTTGCGTGGTCGTCAGGTGACGCCAGAGTCGTTGTAGAGTTCCCATTACCAATCCCCCGAGGCGCCGCCGCCGTCAAAGCCGCCACCGCCGCCGGAAAAGCCGCCGCCACCGCCACCGAAACCCCCGCCGCCGCCAAAGCCGCCACCGCCGCCGCGCCCACCCTGGCTCAGGATGCTGCCGATGATGACGCCGGCGGCATTACCCCAGACATTGCTGTTGAGCGCGCGGCCGGAACCAGCGCTGCCGCCGCGCGAGCGGGAAATGATGGTGATCAGGATGATGAAGCCGAAGAACAGCAGCGGCGCCAGGGCGCCCAGCAGGTCGGATGAGGGTTCTTGCGCTTGTGCCGGTTTACGGCTGGGCGGCGCAAAATTTTCCTGGTCCAGCAGCGGCATGATGGCCGAGATGCCTGCCGTCAGGCCGCCGTAGAAATCGCCCTTGGAAAAATACGGCGCGATGATTTCCTGCAGCACGCGCTTGGACTGGGCGTCGGTCAAAGTGCCCTGGACGCCGCGCCCGGTGAGTATCATCATGCGCCGCAAGGCCTTGGGATTATCCTTGGCCACCAGCAGGATGACGCCATCGTCGATGCCTTTACGGCCGAGCTTCCAGGCGTCGGCGACGCGCACCGCATAGTCTTCTATGCCTTCCGGCTCGGTCTTGCTGAGCAGAAGGATGGCAATCTGGCTGCCGGTGCGGGTTTCGTATTCGCTCAAGGTATTGTCGAGCGCGGCGCGCTGGTCCGGCTGCAGCATGCCGACCAGATCGGTGACATGCGACTGCAAGGGCGGCACCGCTACCTGCGTCGCCATGGTCTGCGCGGCGGCCGATAAGGAGGCCAGAAGCGCCAGCAAGCCAAGCAGCGCCAGCCATGCGGCAGGCGCGCGGATTACGCTACGCGACATTATTTTTTGCCGCCGAAATCGACATCGGGCGAAGTCGAAATCGCTTTTTCGTTATCCACCGTGAAAGATGGCTTGACCTTGTAACTCATCGCCATGGCCGTCAGGTTGGTCGGGAAGCTGCGCGCCAGCACGTTGTAGTCTTGCACGGCGACGATGTAGCGGTTGCGCGCTACCTTGATACGGTTTTCGATGCCTTCCAGTTGGGATTGCGCGTCGCGGTACAGGCCGTCAGCTTTCAGTTGCGGATAATTTTCCGACACCGCCATCAAGCGCGACAAGGCCGACGACAACTGGCCCTGTACTTGCTGGAATTTCTCGAACGCGGCCGGATCGTTCAGCACTTCCGGCGTGATCTGGAAGCTGGTCGCCGCAGAGCGGGCTTTGGTCACGGCTTCAAAAGTAGCTTCTTCATGGGTGGCATAGGCTTTCACGATCTGGGCGATCTTCGGCACCAGGTCGGCGCGGCCCTGATACTGGTTGACGACTTCGCCCCAGGCGGCTTTCACGGCTTCATCCTTGGTTTGGAAATCGTTATAGCCGCAAGCGCTTAGAAGAGAGGCGAAGACGGCAATTGCCAGCCATTTGAAGAAAGTTTTCATGGAATATCCCTGATAAAAGAAACAATGTAATGCACGTTAGCAAACTATCGCAGGCTGCTCAAGTGTTAAATAACGGAGAAAGGCAGCAAATTGCAAGCATATCGGCTTGTTTGCCAGTTAATCCCGGGGTTTTTGGATTTACAATGTGGGGTTAGCATTATTGAGGCCTGATCGTGACTTTTATAGAAAAACTATCCGCCGCCTGGCGCACCAACAATTCCTTGCTGTGCGTAGGCCTGGACCCCGATATTGCCAAATTCCCCGCACATTTGCAGCATCAGCCGGACGCGATCTACACTTTCTGTAAGGAAATTATAGACGCTACCGCCGCCACCGCCTGCGCTTTCAAGCCGCAAATCGCCTATTTCTCGGCCATGCGCGCCGAAGATCAGCTGGAAGCGATCTGCGCCTACCTGCGTGAAAACCACCCCGATATCCCGATCGTGATGGACGCCAAGCGCGGCGACATCGGCGCTACTGCAGAGCAATATGCACGTGAAGCTTTCGAGCGCTACGGCGCCGATGCGGTGACTGTCAGCCCGTACATGGGCTTCGATTCGGTCGCGCCCTACCTGGAATGGAAAGACCGCGGCGCCATCGTGCTGTGCCGCACTTCCAACGCCGGCGGTTCCGACCTGCAGTTCCTGACGGTGGACGGCGTGCCGCTGTACCAGCACGTTGCCCGCCTGGTGGCGGAGAAGTGGAACACCAACGGGCAGTGCGGCCTGGTGGTGGGAGCGACCTTCCCGCAGGAGCTGGCGCAGGTGCGCAGCATCATCGGCGACATGCCGCTGCTGGTGCCGGGCGTCGGCGCCCAGGGCGGAGATATCCAGGCGACCGTACATGCCGGCAAGACATCGAACGGCATGGGCATGATGATCAATTCATCGCGCGCCATCCTGTACGCCAAGCCGGACCTGGCGGCGGGCGAGGATTTCGCGCAGGCAGCCAAGCGCGTGGCGCTAGAAACCCGCGACGCTATCAATCTGCATCGCGTCTGAGGCTTGCGCCTGAAGCGCATCAGCGGGATTACTTCTGCGGGATTATTTCAAGAAGCGCAGCAAGCCCTGCAGTGCATGGATCACAGTCTGTTCACGCACTGCGCGGCGATCGCCCGCAAACACCAGCCGTTCAGTGTGAGTGTGATGACCCACTGACCAGCCGAAGCAGACCGTGCCGACCGGCTTGCCCGGAACCGCACCGCCGGGGCCGGCGATACCGGTGGTGGAGACAGTGACATCGGCATTGCTGTTAGCCAGCGCGCCTTCAGCCATGGCGGCGGCGATTTCCTCGCTCACCGTGCCATGCTGGGCGATCTCGGCTTCCGGGATATCCAGCAGTTCCGTCTTGGAGGCGTTCGAGTAGGTCACGAAGCCGCAATCAAACCATTCCGAAGAACCGGCGATTTCCGTAATCGCCTGCGACACGCCGCCGCCGGTACAGGATTCCGCGGTGGACAGGAACCAGCCCTTGGCTTGCAGGGCACGGCCGACTTGTGCTGCCAGATCAATGATTTGTTCAGTGTTGTCTTCGAGTGCGGTGTTCATGTAGCAACTCCTGTATTCTGCCTGGTCGGTGCTCACATACTGCCACTTGTTGCAGGCAGATGCAATCCGTCCGCGCCATGCCGCCAACTTAAATCAGGCGCTAAATCAGGCGCCACACCGCCAGTAACAGCAGGGTGTAGAAGGCTGCCACGATGTCATCCCACATGACGCCGAAACCGCCCTTGAAATGGCGGTCGAAATAAGCGATCGGCGGCGGCTTGACCATGTCGAAAAAACGGAACACGACGAAGGCGCCGAACTGCGCCGACAGGCTGGCCGGCGTCACCAGCACCAGCACCAGCCAGAACGCGATGATCTCGTCCCACACCATGCTGCCGTGATCCGGCGCATGCAAATGGCGGCCGGTGGTCTGGCAAGTCCAGACGCCGACCACGAAGCCGGCAACAATGATCACCAGCCAGTTGAGCGGCGTAAAAATTTCCGGCCAGCGCGTGGTCATCACCACATACGAGAGCCAGGCAAACAAGGTGCCGAAGGTGCCCGGCATGATGGGCGACAGTCCACTGCCGAAACCTTGAGCGATGAAGTGGGCGGGATGCGACAACATGAAACGAGGGCCTGGCCGGATCGGTTGCTGTGAAGGGTTGCTGTCCGCTGTTGTCATGTGGTTTGAAAGTGATCGAAAGAGCTGAGTTGCAGGTTGAGTGGCGCCAGGCTGGCGTCTTGCAGGCGCAGCCCCGGGGCTGCATCGATGCAGCCGATGCGCGTCACCGCAGTGGCGCTGGCCTGGGCCGCGGCCAGTATGGCATCGCGCTGGCTGGCGGCGGCGGTAAAGCACAGTTCATAATCGTCGCCGCCGGCCAGCGTGAAATGGCGGCGGATGGCTTGCGCTTGCTGGCTCAGTACGGGACCGGCCGGCAAGCTGTCGACCGCCAAGGTGGCGCCGACGCCGGAACGCTTCAGGATATGGCCAAGATCGCCGACCAGGCCATCGGAAATGTCGATGGCGGCATGGGCGATCCCGCGCAAGGCCAGTCCCAGCGCAACGCGCGGGCTGGGCTGATGCATGCGGCCGGCAGCCAGCAGGAAATTCTCGCTGCCGAGTTGCAGGTCGGGATTCAGCTGGCCGGCCAGTTCCTGGCGGTAAACCGCCAGCGCCAGCCGCGCATCGCCCAGCGTGCCGGAGACCCAGATGTCATCGCCCGCTTGCGCGGCATCGCGGCGCAAAGCCTGGCCCGGCAAGGTTTCACCGAAGACGGTAATGCAGATATTCAGTGGCCCCTTGGTGGTGTCGCCGCCGATCAATTCGCAATGATGGGCATCGGCCAGTGCCAGCAGGCCGCTGGAAAACGGCGCCAGCCATTCCTCGCGCGCAGCGGGCAGCGCCAGCGCCAGCGTAAACGCCAGCGGCCGCGCGCCCATCGCCGCCAGGTCGGAGAGGTTCACCGCCAGGCATTTATGGCCCAGCGCGAAAGCATCTGCATCGGGGAAAAAATGCCGTCCTTCCACCAGCATGTCGGTGGAAATGGCCAGCTGCATGCCAGCCGTAGGCGTCAGCAAGGCGCAGTCGTCGCCGACGCCAAGCGCAATATGCTCGATATTGCTGCGCGCGGTGCGAGTAAAGTAGCGGGAGATCAGGTCGAATTCGGACAACATACGCAGATTGTACCGAATGGCGGGCTGCTACATAGGCATTTTGCCAAAATTGAGTATCGGCAATGGCCGGATTGCTTCAAAACCCCGAGCCGCAGGAGGTGGTGCGCGAAACGGCGCCCTTTTGCATGATGTCTTCGCCCTTGGTGTTGCCGACCGAAATCTGGGTGACGCAATAGGTGCCGTTCGGCCCGGTCACCTTGGTGACCCGCTGGCCGTTCGGCAGCGTGATGTCTTCCATGGTGGTTTCTTTCGGCGAGCGAGGTTCCGGAGCCGCCGCGGGCGCAAGGCCCATTTCCAGTTTCTGTTGCATGGTCGGCGTTGCGGCCGCGGCTGCCTTCTCCTTGGGTGGCGCATCCTTGCGCAGTTCGCGGTCTATCTTGCCGGCATCGCGTTTAGCGGCCTCGACCATGCCTTCGGCTGACGGCCGGCCGGATGCTGTCGGCAATTGCGTCGCCGCGCCGGGAGAGGCGGGCTGATAGCGGGTGTCTTCAACCGTGATGGCTCCAGGCGGCAGCGGCGTTGCTTGCTCTCCCGCCTGCGCCAGAGAGATATGAGACAAGGCAAGCAGTGACGCCGAGGCAGCAAGCCTGGCGAGCCGGTTGTCGATACGGGGGAAAAATCGGATCATCAGCATACTGCGGCTTCCTCTAACAATTCAGCTCAAACGCGTGTGAACACCAGGTCCCAGACGCCATGCCCAAGACGCAGGCCGCGATTCTCGAACTTGGTCACAGGCCGATATTCCGGCCGTTCCGCATAAGTGTCCGCGGTATTCTTTAGCAGTGGCTCGGCGCTCAATACTTCCAGCATCTGTTCAGCATACTCCTGCCAGTCGGTGGCGCAATGCAGGTAGCCGCCCGGCGCAATGCGCGACGCCAGCAAGCTCACCAGCGGCCCCTGGATCAGGCGGCGCTTGTTATGCCGCGCCTTATGCCAGGGATCCGGGAAGAACACATGCGCACCGGCCAGCGAGCCAGGCGCAATCATGTTGGTCAGCACTTCCACCGCATCGTGCTGGATCAGGCGCAGATTGCTCAACTGCTGTTCGCCGATCAGTTTCAGCAAGCTGCCGACGCCCGGGGTATGCACCTCGACGCCGACGAAATTCTTTTCCGGCATGCCGGCAGCAATCTTGGCCGAGGTCTCGCCCATGCCGAAACCGATCTCCAGGATAGTCGGCGCAGTGCGCCCGAAAACCTGCGCCAGATCGACTTCAGCCTTGTTATATGAGACACAGAATTGCGGCCCCAGTTCCTCGATGGCGCGCGCCTGCGCCGTCGACAAGCGCCCGGCGCGCGTGACAAAGCTGCGGATCCGGTGTTCGGTCGGATCGTAAAAGAGAGGTTTGCCGGATTTGTTTTCTGACATGCTAATTAGACTTTAAGTGGAGCGAAGCAAGCGCTGGATTGCCCTTGCGGACCGGGCCATTGTAACGCCAGACAAATACCTGCCTCAAAAATACAAATGGCACCCTGAAATAGCGGGTGCCAACGCTGGTCTGGAGCGGGTAGAGGGGATCGAACCCTCGTCTAAAGCTTGGGAAGCTTTCGTTCTACCATTGAACTACACCCGCGACATCTGGATTTTACGCGGGATTTGACGTGGTTCGCAAACTTGAAAGATGTTTGAGGGGATGGGGAATGTGATGGTCGATTTATCTGAAATCTGATTGCTTGTGCTAGGCGCAAAGTAATATTGTGTGTCGCGGCGATGTTGTCGATTCGCATCGCGCCCGTTGGCCTGCAGAGGTTATGAAGACTTTCGGTGCGATCAACGGTATTGGCCCAGCGGATGGCGATGCCTTTCATAAATGTAATGTTGCTTTAGTAATTTCTAAGTGGCAACATACGTCAACTATTTCTGTCAAGTTTAGGTTTCTATTATTGACGCATACCCCTGATGGAAAAGCTGGCACCGTTCGAACTACGAAATCACAGGAGACGGTGAGATTGATGGCCAGTAGCAAGAACAACGAACGGCAACTTAACGCTCTCAGAACCAGTTTTTGCCAGTAGAACCCAACGGAAAAGTTCGTCAGACAACTTTAGATCAATAAAAACGGAAAATCTCGTGCATACAAATATTTTTGTGACTATCGGACTTCTTCTACTGACCGTGACTGATGTCGCAACCGGGGCCAACTCTCTGTGCAAAAAAAATGAAGAGGTTTATTTTTCTTGCGCTACAAATGGTGGAAAAATAATTTCTTTGTGCGGAGAGGTTTTTGACAGCGATAAAGATAAATTCGGAAACCCCATTGAATTGGACAGCCCATGGCTTCAGTACAGATTCGGATCGCCAGGAAAAATTGAATTGTCTTATCCCCGTCAAAAAAAGAATTCGCTTGAAAGATTTAAAGCACAGAGAATTCGAGCCCAAGGAGGAGATATTCGTCTGGATGCAATTGTTTTCGCCAGCGCTGGGATTGGTTACAGCGTAGAGCATGCCGTCCCGGATACACAAGAGATAATTGAAGGAGTGAGCGTTGGCGATCCGCGAGACTTCGATATTGAAGCTCTCGACAAATCCAGAAAAAAATATCCTCAAAGCAGAATAGATTGTGCGGAGCAGGCGGACACAAAAAATTTCTTTGATCTTGTCGATGACCTGGCCAAATGAAGAGTCCACTTCTTCTGGGAGATCGTATCAGCGTGCCTATCCTTCGCGCGTTCAATTAATCGACTTGCCTGAAGATATGTCAAAGCCAAATATCCGGACTCGCAGCATGAGATTTTTATTAATGCCAACCCTGCTATCAGCACTCACGTTCTTGACGATCGCACATGCTTCGACTTTTCCCAATTTGACCGCATTCAAAGACTCAATCTCGGCGAATACAGACAAAGCTGAAACAGTTTATGAAGCGACAGGGGATCTAAATGGTGATGGACTAGATGACTTCGCACTCATTGTTCGCAGAAATAATGGTGAAGCGGTTGGATTGACTCAGCAACTATATGTACTTCTGCAGATTCCATCGGGCGGCTACGTAGTCGCAGAAAAAACGGCAGAATCCTATTTCTTGGGAGGAGGGTGCTGTTATGTCGAAAGCATGGAAATACGGAATTCCAGCATCTATATACAAACCAATTTCATAGAACCTGATGGAGGAAGCGGAGCAACGACCAATCAATTCAAACTCTACAAAGGTGTGTGGAAGTTGGTCGGTATGAAAAGGTTTTACCATGAACCTGGTGGCGTCGGTAAAGAGACGCAAACTGACACGAATGCGCTCACCGGTTCAGTGATTGAAAAGACACAAATAAGCGACAACAAGCTTGTTATCAGAAATCGCAAGGTAGGAGTTTCGCCCCGATATCTGCGGGACTTCGATTTCGACGCCGATTTTGGAATAACCGGAAGAAAAGAACCAAGCCAATAAATTTCAGCTCGTTATCGTCACAAAATTCTTCGACATTGACCCTGTGGTCCAGATTTCCAGATCTCGTTCATTATAGTGATCGATGCATTGGCGATTTATTGCTGCGATTCGTATATCGAAAGCTGACTTCGCGTCAGTGCTGTTGGCTTTTCTGATCAGCATATGAGAACACTACCTATATTCGATATGACATGAAAATCATTCAGGCGTACGTCAATTTCATATGGGAATTTTTCGTGGCGACAATCAGCGATTTGTTGACGATATCTGAAAAAAATTACCCAGGATACCTACAAATTTTAGATGTCGACTCCCCAGGTTCGAGTCGTAAGTACTAAACAGAATGTAATTATTTCTCACGGTACTGCTAGCTATGAAACTGCTTGCCACCCCGCTAAATAACGTCCCCAGTGCCTGAGTCAAGTCATCCCGTTTATTGGCTTCCTGAGTGATTATTTGATGAATGTGCTGCTCATAGCTGTCTAGCGTAGGATTTGTAAATGCCAACAACCCTACAATCGATACCATTATGATGGTTGATGATAGTTTCATTCTTCGTGTCTATCCGGCGTCGCTTCATTGATAAACTGGTACGCAGCGAAAGGCAAAACTAATGTGCCAATTACCCACGCAACGCATTGTTTCCACTCTGTGCTATTGCGATATTTTGGGATGAATGGAATTTTATTTTTTGCGTAAATTTAATACTCTCTTCCAAAACGCCACCTCGAACAGAATACCTGCAGCAAAGAGAATTGCCGCCCCCGATTCTAAACCAAGAATGTACATGACTACGGCACCCGTTAAGCATCCTAGAGTAATGACGTGTTTCATTGGCAGATCCTTCCTGTCTGGTTCACGAGTTACGGCACGGTTGAATGCAAGTTTATCCCACATCATGTTGCAACTGCTCGACCAGTTTTTCAAGCAAATATCTACGATGCGGCGACAATTCCTGAGTTTTCGCCGTGAGACTGAGCAATTCCGGCGGTAGTTTCTTCACACCCTTCGCAGCCACGTCTTTTGCCTCAGGCATTAACTTCGTTGGCGTTGGTCCATAGTGCAACCAATGCTGATCCACATTTAACTATTTCGCGATTGTCGCCAGCTTGTCGCTGGTGGAAATCGCCCGTCCCGTTAGCCATTTGTGAGCCGTCTGCGACGAGATTGCATTTCCTTCGTGCCGAAGATTGAATCTCAGCGCTAGTTCTGTCGTGCCCAGAACTGATTCGAGGCTGCGTCGCAATGCAAATTCCAGGCGCTTCGTGAACGCCTCTTTTTCTGGGTTGATAGGCATGATCGCATTCTGCGATAACTTTAATCAATATACGTAGATGCCCTGGTTTACGCCAACGTCTTTCCGATTTGTAAAAACATCTCCATTTTGTTGTGAATTTTCCAATTGATAATGTAATATGCCATTTTTTCCATGCGGCAATCTCTTTTGGGTTTTGCCATTTTCCGGCCTGTAGCTATACGGCTTAATCAATTGAAATAAATGAGCTTTAATGGACGATGTATCTTCCACGCAAAACGGCGTGAGTAATGCCGCAAACCTCGGTATTCAGCCGAAATCCCATGCTTGCAGATGGCTTGCGGCCATTTCGATAGTCCTCTTCATATTGCTCACCGCAACGGCGTGGTATTCGGTTGATCAATACAACGGTATGCAACGCAACGATGAATTGGTTGATGCCGAATGGAGCCACATGTTGAATCAATACGCTCGCCGTACCGATCTGATTCCGAATTTGGTTTCAGTGGCCAAATCTTATGCCACTCATGAGTCGAAACTGTTCGCTGAGATCGCAGCTGCACGTAGCCGGCTTGTCGCTCTTCCGACCTCTCCAGAACACAGCCGAGACCCGCACGCCGTTACGCAATTCCAGCAAGCACAAGATCAATTGTCTGCACCGCTGTCTCGACTATTAGTACTTGCAGAAAGTTATCCGGACTTGAAGGCTAGTGAACTGTTCAGAGACTTGATGGTGCAGCTTGAGGGGACGGAAAATCGTATTTCCTATGCGCGTCAACGCTACATCGCAGCCGTCGCTGAATACAATCTCATATTGCGCCGCTTTCCAAGCAATTTGATCGGGAACTGGGCCGGCTACAAGGTTAGAGCAAATCTCAGCGCGGGAAACACTTCGGCGCTGCCTCCTGTACCGAAAGTAGAGCTGGAATGATGCTGCGCAGATTCTGGATCTTTGTGGCGCTGATATGCTGTGCCGCCGCTTATGCGCATGCCGCCGAAAATGCTCAGCAAGCTGAGGAAGCCTTTCCTATTCCCGATCGTTACCAGCTGGTCAACGACTATCTTGATGTTCTCGACATGTCGAAGAGACTGGAGATAAGCAAAAGACTCCAGGCATTGGAGAAGCGTAACGGAACCCAAATTGTGTTCTTGTCGGTACCGTCGGTCGGCGCTGACGGCCCGTATCCCTATGCGGTGAAAGTGGCCGAGAAATGGGACATTGGAAATAACGGGCAGGGAAACGGGGTATTGTTTCTGGCGGCTCAGGGCTACGGCCCCGTTATTTTGACAGGCCCCGGCATTGCTGGCGCGCTCCCCGATGCAAAGCTCGCACAAATCGTCAGAGAACTCATAGAGCCGCGCTGGAAAAAGGAAGAATTTGCCGAGGGAATTGAGGATGCTATCGATGCCATGATTCTAGCCGCGCAGGAGGAGGATACCAAAGCTACTTCCCATGAGTATCAGGCAGCCCAGGTCGCTCCCAACCAACCGAAGTATCTCTTGATCGGGGCTCTGGTCTTGCTTGGCGCCGGATACGCAGTAGTTCTATTCTGGTTTCGAAGCAGAAAGAAAAAGCATATTGGCGTATTTATCATCCTTGCCTGCGCGATTTATTTCGCTTCCACCTGGAAGACGGACCTGGAAAAATTAATGGTGCCGGTAACAACCTATGTGGAGTCACAGGCTGGCAATCGATTTGTTGCGGTCGACCCAGCCAAATTGCCTATTACCCCAAAAGATCTGACAGAGCCCGGGGTGACCACCGTCGTGTATTTTCATGACGATACCTGCGAAGCATGCATGCAACTGGATCGGAATCTAGCTGATTTTCAGCGCGTTCGTCCGGATGTCGCCGTGCGCAAGATACCTATCAGCAAAGGGACTAACGCATACTCGGAGGCGATCAGGGACTACCAAACGAGAATCTACAAGGCGCCTTTTATTTTGATTTTTGGCGCGAATGGCAAATTGATCGCCGCAGATGATCGCACCGATTCGACTGGCGAAGACCTTCTCGAGCGCTGGATGGCTTTAGAACTGGTTCAAGCCGCATACCGCAAGTAGTTCTCAAAATCCCCCCGATTTCGGCTTCGATGCGCGTCAATCGTCCATGTACCTCCTTCATTGCAACGAATGATAGGAGTAATGGAAGTAAGATGTTCAAAGGGATCGGGAATATGATGGCTACTTTATCCGAAGTGTGATCGCTAGGTCGATTACTTCGGCTGAGTCGGAGCCAATACAATTAAATCAATCGTCGATTTCATGATGAGTTACTGGGAAGGGGATATGCAGTGTAAAACTCACTTGCTATTTTCCAGGTGCCTTTCACCTTCAGGAGCTGGATGACTTTCCAGCCGTAACCACCTTTTTGCGATTTTGATTCTTTTGTCACGAAATCCAGAGACGCCTGCGCGAGCCTGCCGTCTTGCTCTATGCGGACATTATAGAAATGTTGTTCGTATTTCTTGTCGCTTGAGAAAACTGCCTGACGAAAATCTTCGTATTGGTGCGTGTCAAGACGCTTGTTGTCAGTACTGCGGCTATCCAGGGAATTTGTCGCCATGAAGGGTATTTGTTCATCAAGAAGAAGTGCCGCAAATGCCTTCTCGTCGCCGGTGTTCACCGACTTGGTGTATGAAGCCAGCAGCTGTTCGATAGCTTGTCTATCCTCAGGGGAGGAATGGTGGTCAGAAAGAAAAGACGGAGTCTCCTGTGCTGCAAGCGATGCAGTGACGAGCAGCAAAGCTATCGCTGCAAGAAAAGTCTGAGATTTCATTGCGACTCCCGGAATTGAAAATTATGGCATGCGACTACTTGGCGGAAATTTGTATGGTGCTGGTGCCGTACTGAGCGGAATTATCTGGTGTTGTCGTGGAGCCGATAGAGCCGGCGCCCGTGCTTTAATTGTATGGTCCGCGGGCGGTCGATAGCAGCGACTGATTCGACAGCAAGCTATTTGCTTCTAGGAACATATACTGGAAAGTATATTGGCGCTGCGGCACATGGAGTTCGAGTGGGTAGCAGGTCAAAAGGAAGGTATTCCAGTTTTCCTTGCAATGCGGGGAAATTTTTATCCAGATGTACCCGTGCAGCTTCCATGTCTTGGCCGTAGTGCACTTTCACGCTTTTGCCGCCGAACGTGTATTCAACATCACCCAAATAAATAACCTTACCCTTTGGCACTTCAAAAACCATCGTTTTTGTATCGTCACAGGGATGGAAGTTGGTGCCCAGAAATACGGAGCTGCTATCTTTAACAACGCGGACATTGGTTACAGCCACCACATCGCCTGCTGACGCTTTGCCGACGACATAGCCATCCTTGGCTGCGGCATAGACAGCAGCGGGCAAGAAAATATTTTGATGAAATACGCCATCTTTTATCGATCCAGGAAAGATCGAAACGCGATAGTTGTCTGGAGCCACCCCCATAATAAAAATCGATTCGTTGTCCGTAGGCGCAAGCGTGGTGCTGTCCAGTTGTCCCATTGAAGTACATCCGTTTAACAACACCAGCAAACTAACGGCTAATCCTACCCTCTTCATTGTTTGTCCTTTTATAATTTTATTTCAGACGTTAAGGCTTTTTTCGGCACACGTTGTCGAAGTACTGTCACAAAGGCAGGCGCACAGCTAAACGTATGGGTGACGCATGTTGCCACTAAGTAATCATTAACGCAATAATGAATTCCCGCCAGTATTGGCAGACTAACGCTGTTCATCTGGGATTCCGAGCTGGAACCTGTGGAAGACGTTCGTGGTTTGGAATAGTTGAGCGAAGGAGAGTATTGAAGGCAGATGTCCAGTCTTCTGCTACACGCATTTCCGATCGTGCCGATGGCATTTCCCTGGCAGTTATCGTGATTGCGGTGCGTGTCCTGCTCGGGCTGCCGGTTTGACCTATGCCGTGAGTGCTGCGGAGTGACTAAGGTTACAGGTGATGACTGCCTGTGGCCATTTGCTCCCACTCAGACCATCCTGTCGTTCGTCCAGGAAAAGCTATTGCCTTGAACGGCCACGCTTCCTTCATCCACGTCTGCAGTTCCGCCAGAACCTGTTCCGCGAAATTGCTGGTGTTTTCCCGGGTATCCAGCCAGAAGAAAGCTTGTGCGCCGTAGGCGGACTTGCGAAGATCGTTCTCAATTCTCGACTTGATTGGCTTGATGTAAAGGCAGCCCAGATAAGCTTCCTTGTCGTGGCTGAGGATCGCATAGGCGCAAGCCTCGCGCGCAAAGAATTCACGTTCGTGCCGCTCAAGATCTGCGAGATTTTCAGCATAGCTCATATGCGGATCAGGCCATCCATTCGCTGGGCCAAATACATGGCGAATGGCATTCGCACTGGCTGTCACGCTGGCGAAATCCTGCGCGGCAAATTGTGGAGACAAGATCTCAAGGCAAAATGAATCTGATTTGTAAGCTTGAGGCGGAGCGTAGCCATCCGGAATAAATGACATCGGTGATCGCAATCAGTATGTTGAGAAGTGGACGGATGTGAAGTTCTGCCATTGAATGAGATCTACGGCAGATCGATTTTACCCGGATTTGGACAGTTGATGACGACCTCGGATTGAGCCTTGAAAGTAATCAAGACGTAGTTCTCTTGTGATTCCTATTTTTTCCGCAACGGCACATCCTCAAACAACCAAGCCAACACAAACGCCAGCGCAATAATGCATCCCGCAACAATATAGACCGTGCTCAGTGCGCCGCCAAACGCTTGCAGATAATCATCGCGCAGTGCTGCCGGCAAATGATGCACCGTGCTCGGGCCGAAGGTTTGCGGCAGGTCGGTGCCGGCCGGAATCAGCTCGGCAAGCCGTGCGTGCAATCCCTGTGTGAACAGCGCGCCGAAGGCGGCGACGCCGATGGAGCCGCCGATCGAACGGAACATCATGGCGCCGGAGGTCGCCACGCCCATGTGTTTGTAGGCCACGGTGTTTTGCACCGCGAGCACCAGCACCTGCATCACCATGCCGAGCCCGGCACCGAGCAAGCCCATGTACATATACATCGTGCGCAGCGGCGTCGTGTTATCCAGGGAAGCAAGCAGGAACATGCCGATGCAGGCAATCAATGTGCCGGCAATCGGGAAGTAGCGGTATCTGCCGATCTTGCTGATGATCTGTCCGCCGATGATCGATGTGACGAGCAGGCCGCCCATCAACGGCAGCAGCTGCATGCCGGCTTCCGATGGCGTCGAGTTCTTGACCACCTGGAGGTAGAGAGGCAGGAAAGTCACCGATCCGAACAGGGCCATGCCGACGATGAAACCGATCAGGCTGCTCAGCACGAAGGTGCGTTCGCGGAAGAGTTCGAGCGGGATGATGGGTTCGGCAGCCATCCTTTCTTCATAGATGAAGCCGGCGATCGACAGGATGCCGAGCGCCAGCGTGAACCAGAGTTGCGGCGACGACCATGGCAGGATGGTGCCGCCCTGGCTGGTGAACATGATGATGCAGGTCAGCGCCGAGGCTAGGAAGGCGGCGCCCATATAATCGATTTCGTGCTTCACGCGCACGATGTGCGGCTTGAACGCGGTGCCGATCACCAGCAGCGCGACGATGCCGAGCGGCAGGTTGATGTAGAAGATCCAGCGCCAGGAAAGATGCTCTACCAGAAAGCCGCCGATCAGCGGGCCGACCACGGTCGCCAGCCCGAACACGCCGCCGAACATACCTTGGTAGCGGCCACGGTCTGCGGGTGGAATGATGTCGCCGATGGCGGCCATCGTCACCACCATCAGGCCGCCGCCGCCAAGTCCTTGCAGCGCGCGCAGCAGCACCAGTTGCGTCATGTTCTGCGCCACGCCGCACAGTACCGATCCCAGCAGGAACAGCACGATCGCCGTCTGCAGCACGATCTTGCGGCCGAACAGGTCGCCGAATTTGCCGTAGAGCGGGACCACGATGGTCGACGCCAGCAGGTAGGCGGTGACTACCCATGACAGGCTTTCAAGGCCGCCCAGGTCGCTGACAATCGTCGGCAATGCGGTCGACACGATGGTCTGGTCGAGCGCGGCCAGCAGCATCACCAGCAGCAGCGCCGAAAAGATCAGGCGCACCGGCGGATGGTCTTGTGCTTGATCACTGGCGTTGGCAGTGTCTTCAATGCTTACGGTAATATCGGCGCTCATAAGGTGGCGATCAGCTTGGAATTAATTAAATGATCGTTTAATATATGTGAAATTTCCTGGGTAGTCAAATGGCCGAATCAAAGATAGTAAAGAAGCAATCCTCCGTGCGTACGAAGGTTGCTGCGGACAAGGACGCGAAGCCGGCTGCCGCGGTCAAGCGTCCGGGGCGGCCGATGGGCAGTGCGCGCGGGCCGGAACAGCGCAGCCTCTTGCTTGACACGGCGCTGGCCTTGTTCGCACGGCAAGGCATCGCCGACACCACGCTGGCTTCCATCGCGCGCGAAGCCAAGGTGACGCCGGCGATGGTGAATTACTACTTCACCAGCCGCGAGCAGTTGATCGACGGCTTGATCGAGGACCGTTTCATGCCGGTGAAAGCTGCGTTGGGAG